>JACRLX010000021.1 GCA_016235165.1 Rhodocyclales bacterium | reverse complement strand
TGTCGCGCTCAACGGCAACCTCACGGCTGGCACGGGGATGCTGAACGTCACCGCCGGCGACACGATGGTGGCCGGCTACGGCGGCAACCTGACGGTGGGCAGCGGCACGTTGCAGGGTTACGGCGGCGTCACGCTGCTGGCGATCAACGCCACCGGTATGGAAGGAAACATCACTCAGATGGGCGGTGCACTTGGCAGCGCCGGGATGGGTGCCGTGGTGGTTCACGGCGGCAGAAACGTGGATCTTTCCGGCGTAGTTTCGGCAATGGCAGGCACGGTCGATGTCCAGGCCGGCGTCAATGGCCTCGCCGCGATGCCGAACGCCTACGGCGGCAATCTGAGCGCCGGGGGCGCGATCAGTGGCTACGGCGGCGTCACGCTTGCTGCGCACAACGCGACCGGTACCCAAGGCGACATCAGCGTGACCGGCAGTTCGGTGACGGCGGGTGGTCCGACGGGCAGTGTGAAGATTTACGCCGGGCGTAACGTCAACCTTTCCACTTCCTTGAATGCGACCTCGGCCATGCCAGGCGCGATTGACATCCAGGCGGGCGTGACTGGCACGATGGCGCCGACGGTGAACGCCTACGGCGGCAACATCGACCTCAACGCCAGCACCATCGCCGGCTACGGTGGCATCGGCCTGATCGCCAACAACGCCACCGGCGGACAAGGGGTCGTGACGCAGACCGGCGGCTCGCTCGACGCCGGCATGGCGGGAGCGAACATCAGCATTCGCAGCGGTGGCAACGCCACGCTGGCCGGCCCGATCCACGCCGGCGGTGGCATCGACATCCAGGCTGGCATGAACGGCATCGCCATGCCCAGCGGCTACGGTGGCGACCTGAGCATAGGCGGCAGCCTCACGGCCGACGCCGGCACGGGAGTGAACCTGCTGGCCAAGGGCGGCAGCCTTGCCCAGGGCGACCTGACGCAGACCGGGGGCACCATCTACGGCGCCACGGTTGTCGCGCTCAACGGCAACCTCACGGCTGGCACGGGGATGCTGAACGTCACCGCCGGCGACACGATGGTGGCCGGCTACGGCGGCAACCTGACGGTGGGCAGCGGCACGTTGCAGGGTTACGGCGGCGTCACGCTGCTGGCCAACGCCGGCAGTGGCTTCGACGGTGATTTGTCGTTGGGTGGCGGGGTGATCGGCAATGCCGGCACTGGCGGTATCACTCTGCGTGGCGGACGCAACGTCAATTTCGTCGGCAGCCTGACTTCAGCTTCCGGGCCGGTCGACATCCAGGCCGGCATGAACGGGGTCGCGGCAATGCCCAGTGGCTACGGCGGCAACCTGGTCCTGGCCGCCGGCAGCACGATAAGTTCCGGCGGCCTGACCGGGCTTTTCGCCAGCGGCAGCCTTTCCTCCGGTGGCGGAGTCACGCAGGCCGGCAACCTGACCAGCGCGGGCAATGTGAGCATCAAGGGCGATCGTATCGTGTCGATCAACGGCAGCGTGCAGTCCACCGGCGGCGCGGTGCTGGTCAAATCAGGGCATTACCTCACGCCCTTCTACGGCGGCAACCTGAATTTCGGCGTGGCCAGCAATGTCGCGGCCTACGGTGGCAATCTCGATGCCCATGCCATCGGGGCGTCGGGATCGGCGGGCAGCATTCTTCAAGCCGGCGGTAATCTTTATGCCAGCGCGAATCTGACACTGGCCGCCGATGGCAATGTCATCACGCACGGCACCATCGTTTCACCGATGAACCTCGATCTTTTCGCTGGCGTCGACAATTTCTTCGCACCCGCAAGCCCGATGCAGACCAGTGCTTACGGTGGCAATGTGATCATCGGCAGCGCCAGCGTGATTGCCGGCAACCATGTCGGGCTGTTCGCCAACCACGGCGATTTCCCTGACGGAACCACGGGCCACGTGACCCAATCGGCCTCCGCCGGAACGCTCACGGCTAGTGGCACCAGCCTGAACGTCTTTGCGGCCGGCGATGTAAACCTGCTTGGCACCGTGGTTGCCGGCGGTGCGGCGCCGGTGACGATCAGGGCCGGTTACGACCAGCCTGGCAGCGGGCCGGTAACTGCCTTTGCCAACATGGGCATCGCGATCAATTCGCTGACATCGAACGGGCGCGACGTGAACCTGGAAGCGAGCGGTCCCATCGTCGCCAATCTGGTCAACGCCGCGACCATCAATGCGATGGTGAACAACAGTGGCAGCGGTGGGGTGGCGATTACCAATCCCGGCGCGACGACGCCAATATTCATGAACCTCACGGACAATTCGTCCGCCAATGCCGCCATCAATTACCAGCAGACCGGCGCGCCGCTGACCCTGACGGCGAACCACAGCTTCAATGCCGCCAGTGGCGCCGGCAATGTCCTGATCGCCGCGCCGTTGCACGACCTCAGCTACAGCGGCGCGAATTTCCTGGCATCCAGCGTGGTGCTCGGCGCCGGCAGCAACCTGACGATGGCCGCGCCCCTGTCCACCGGCGCGAGCCTCGGCCTGTCGGCGGGCAGTGCCATCCATGTGGACAGCCCGGTTCAGGCAGGTTCGGCGACGCTGGCCGCGCCGACAGTCAACCTGGTCAATGGCTCGGTCAATACGACCGGCGACGCCCTGGTCTTCGGTTCGCAGATCAACCTGGGTAGCGGTGTCCAAACGGTCAAGCTGGCCGGCGCCAATGTGTTGCTGCGTGGTTCGACCCTGGGCACCGGCAGCCTGAACCTGAATGGCAAGGTTCTCACCAGCGGGCAGATCGAGTTCAACCTAGGCACGATCAACGGCAGCTACGGGGGGGCCTTGGTCGCCACCAGCGCGACAAGCAACATCACGGGATTTGTCTCGGGTGACATCACGCTCGACAACGCTTCCCATTTCGAGGCTGGAAACGACATCATTCTCAAGCTGACGGGGGCTAGTTCAACCTTGTCGCTGCTGAATGGCTCCTATCTGCTGGCGGATACGGCGAGCCCCACTACCAGCATCTACCTCGATTTCTCGGCACGCACCACGCCCGGCCTGATCGTGTCCGGTGCCGGCAGCGGGCTTTTCGTAGGCAATCTCAGCACGCCGGCGACGGCGACGAATGGCTTGCATCTGACTTTTGTTGCTCCGGCGCAAAGTAGCTCCCAGGTGGTGAATGAGCTTGTCACCTCCACGGAAAAAGCCAGTGCGACGGAGTCGCCGACCGAAAGCAACACGCCGCCGCCGCCCACCACGGGACAGACCGACCCGACGCAACCGCCATCCAGCCTGATAGGTACCACAGGAGGTAACGAAGGTACCTTCGGCAGCGATACGGGCGGGGGAACGACTTCCGGGGGAACGACGTCGGGAGGCACTACCTCGGGAGGTACGACTTCGGGTGGCACGGGCGGCGATGGGTCGGGGACCTCCGGCGGCAGCGGAACCGGATCGACATCCGGGGATCAGTCCTCCACCGAATCCCAGTCCGAAAGCAAAACCACCGCGTCGAACGGCAAGGACGAGAAGAAGGACGAGAAGGAAAAGGACAAGGACAAGGACAAGAAGGACCAAGCCAAGGAAGAAAAGAAAGATGAAAAGCCAGCCCAGAAAAAAGTCGCCCAGTGCTCGTCCTGATTCCGTGAAAGCCTATCTTGTCGCTGGCGCGCTTGTTGCGGCGGTGGGCTGGACGCCGCTTGTCCACGCCGGAGTCGCGGGACAGATCACCCACCTTTCGGGCACGCTGTCGGCCAAGCGCGCCGATGGCAGCAGCAAGCTGCTTTCGGTCAAGTCCGAGATTCTTGAGGGTGACACGCTCAGCACCGAGACCGAGACTTACGCGCGCATCAAGTTTTCCGATGGCGCCGAGGTCGTGATGCGGCCGGTCAGCCAGCTCAAGATCGAAAGCTATTCCTACAATGCCGCCAAGCCCGAGAGTGACAACGTCCTGATCAACATGTTCAAGGGAGGGTTGCGCGCCGTCACCGGCCTGGTGGGCAAACGTAATCGCGAGAAGGTCACCTTCCAGACCGAAACGGCGACCATCGGCATTCGCGGCACGCACTTCGGTGCCCTGCTCTGCCAGAACGACTGCGGTGGCGTGCCGACCACGGGCGGCAAGCCGCCGCCCAACGGCTTGCATGTCGATGTCACCAATGGTTCGATCGCCATGACCAACAAGGCCGGCACGGTGCAGTTGAACGCCGGCCAGTTTGGTTTCGTCGCCAATTCCAGCTCGGTGCCACAACAGGTTCCGCCGCAGCAAGGCATCCAGGTCACCATGCCGAGTTCGATTGCGCAGAACAAGGGCGAGGGCAAGGGCATCGGCAAGGGGGCCGATGCCGAGTGCAAGATCTGAGGATTCACGAAGGATCGTGGCCGGCGTGTCGCCAGCGCCGACTTTCAGCTGAACAGGCCGCCCGCGGGCGGCCTGTTCATTTCTGTTTCGGCACCCGCCCCATCAGGTAGAACTCGTCGTTGGGCCGCATCCCGGTCATGTTGGCCATGCGGTTGCTGAGGCCGAAGAAGGCCGCCACGGCGCCGATGTCCCAGATGTCTTCGTCATTGAAGCCGTGGCCATGGAGGCTTGCGTAGTCGGCCTCGCCGATCGCCGCGGAATCCAGCGCCACCTTCATGGCGAAATCCAGCATGGCCTTCTGCCGCGGCGTGATGTCGGCCTTGCGGTAGTTGGTCGCCACCTGGTCGGAGACCAGCGGGTTCTTGGCGCGGATGCGCAGGATGGCGCCGTGGGCGACGACGCAGTACTGGCATCCGTTGGCATTCGAGGTGGCGACCACGATCATTTCGCGTTCGGCCTTGGTCAGGCCGCTGTCCTTTTCCATCAGGGCGTCGTGATAGGCGAAAAAGGCACGCCATTCGGCCGGCCGGTGCGCCAGGGCGAAGAAGACGTTGGGCACGAAGCCCGATTTTTCCTGCACCTCCAGGATGCGGGCGCGGATGTCCTCGGGCAGGTCGTCCAGCGTGGGTACGGGGTAGCGGCTGATCGGCGGCGTGCTCATGGTGTCCTCATTGAAATAGATGTCGTGCCGGGGTATTTTATGTCCCGGTCAACATCAACGGGGATGGCATCCCGGAACACGACTCTCGTCGCCACAACCCAAGGAGACAATTCATGCAATATGGAAAATGGCTAGCCCCCGTACTGGTTGTCGCTGCGACGTCCTCAATTGCGCAAGACGGCACGTTCCAGTTCAGGTCGCTGACTCCGGAAACCGCACTTGCTGCCGCACGCGCGGCCCAGGATGCATGCCGCAAGCAGGGGCTTCAAGTGGCGGTGGCGGTAACCGACAGATCGGGCGTCACCCAAGTCTTGCTGCGCGATCGCTATGCCGGAGCCCATACGGTTGAAGTTGCCTCGAACAAGGCCTGGACAGCGGCGAGTTTTCGCACCTCGACAGCTGTTGTCGCCGCCGAGACCCAGCCTGGGCGTCCGATGAGCGGATTGCGCAACCTGCCGAGAATGCTTGCCGCAGGCGGCGGCCAGGTGATCGAAGCCGGGGGGAGCGTCCTTGGAGCCATTGGCGTTTCGGGCGCGCCTACAGGCGAAGCCGATGATGGCTGTGCGTTGGCAGGCATCAAGGCAATCGTCGATGCCATCGAGTTCTGACCCATCCAGAAGCGTCTGCTGGAGTGGCTGCGCAAGCACGGCGTTTGAGCCGCGCCCTAGCTTCAGCCGTGGCTGGCCAGCCGCGCCAGCGCGGCGCGGCCCGAGAGCAGGTGGTCGTGCATGCGCTCGCGCGCTGCCGCCGCGTCGCGCTCGCGCAAGGCATCGAGGATGCCGCGATGCTCGGCCAACGACTGCTTGAGCCGGCCTTCGAGCCGCAGTGAGTCGCGCCGGGTGAGCTTGATCACCTTGCGCGCATCGTTGATCAGTTGCGCGAGGTAGCGGTTGCCGGCGATGTCCTGCAAGGCGTCGTGGAAGCGTTGGTTGGCCTCGAAGAAGCGGTCGGCGTTGCTCGCGGCCGCATGCTTTTCGAGGTCCTCGTGAATCGCCGCGAGTCGGGCAAAGTCGGCGCTGGTGATACGGCGCGCGGCAAGTTCGGCAACCTGGCCTTCGAGCACGGCCATCACCGGGAAAACTTCGTCGAGGTCCTGTTCGGACAATTCGGTGACATAGCAGCCGCGCCGCGGCTTGAGCACCACCAGGCCTTCGGCGGCCAGCACCTTGAGCGCCTCACGCAGCGGTGTGCGGCTGATGCCGTACTCCAGGGCGAGTGCCTGTTCGTCGATCCAGGCCCCGGGTTGCAGTTCATGGGCGAAGATGCGTTGACGCAAGCGTTCCGCCACTTGTTCGTAGAGCGCCGGGAGAACCAGAATCTTCGAAGCAGTTCTTGCATTCATAATTATGGATGCAGTATCATGCGTCTTCGGCAGGAAGTCAAGCGCGTTGACAACGAAGCTTCAGTGCAGGCTAAGGCCGGCATCATCGGCGTCAAGCGCAGCGGCCGTAACCAAAAGGACAAACCATGAGCAAGGCACCCGAAGTCAGCATCCCCTCGATCGACGCCTGGGCCAAGGCCGCCGCCAAGTCGGCCCCGAGCGGTGACGTCGCCGGCCTGAACTGGGTGACGCCGGAAGGCCTCACAGTCAAGCCGCTCTACACCAAGGCGGACGTCGAGGGCCTGCCCTATGCCGATACCCTGCCGGGGTTCGCGCCCTTCATCCGCGGCCCGCAGGCGACCATGTACGCAGTACGCCCCTGGACCATCCGCCAGTACGCCGGCTTCTCCACGGCCGAGGCCTCCAACGCCTTCTACCGCAAGGCGCTCGCCGCCGGCGGCCAGGGCGTCTCGGTGGCCTTCGACCTCGCCACCCATCGCGGCTACGACTCCGACCATCCGCGCGTCACGGGTGATGTCGGCAAGGCCGGCGTGGCCATCGATTCGGTCGAGGACATGAAGATCCTCTTCGACGGCATCCCGCTGGACAAGATCTCGGTGTCGATGACCATGAACGGCGCCGTGCTGCCCATCCTCGCCGGCTATGTGGTTGCCGCCGAGGAGCAGGGCGTATCGCAGGAAAAGCTCTCGGGGACCATACAGAACGACATCCTCAAGGAGTTCATGGTCCGCAACACCTACATCTACCCGCCCGAGCCCTCGATGCGCATCATCGCCGACATCATCGGCTACACGGCGAAGAACATGCCGAAGTTCAACTCGATCTCGATCTCCGGCTACCACATGCAGGAGGCCGGCGCGACCCAGGCCCTGGAACTGGCCTTCACCCTGGCCGACGGCCGCGAGTACGTCAAGACCGCACTGGCCGCTGGCATGAACGTCGATGAATTCGCCGGGCGCCTGAGCTTCTTCTGGGCCATCGGCATGAACTTCTACCTCGAAATCGCCAAGATGCGCGCCGCGCGCCTGCTCTGGTGGCGGATCATGAAGGAGTTCAAGCCGGCCAACCCGAAGTCGATGATGCTGCGCACCCACTGCCAGACCTCGGGCTGGTCGCTGACGGAGCAGGACCCCTACAACAACGTGGTGCGCACCACCATCGAAGCCATGGCGGCGGTCTTCGGCGGCACGCAAAGCTTGCACACCAACTCGCTCGACGAGGCCATCGCGCTGCCCACCGAGTTCTCGGCGCGCATCGCGCGCAACACCCAGCTCATCATCCAGGAAGAGACCCACATCACGAATGTCATCGACCCCTGGGCCGGCAGCTACATGATGGAGAAGCTGACCCAGGACATTGCCGACCAGGCCTGGGCCATCATCGAGGAAGTCGACACGATGGGCGGCATGACCCAGGCCGTGCAAAGCGGCTGGGCCAAGCTGCAGATCGAGAAGTGCGCCGCCGAGAAGCAGGCGCGCATCGATTCCGGCAAGGACGTGATCGTCGGCGTGAACAAGTACAAGCTCAAGGAAGAGGCGCCGATCGACATCCTCGAGATCGACAACTCGGCGGTGCGCGATTCGCAGATCGCCCGCCTCAAGACCATCCGCGCCGGCCGCGACGGCAAGGCGGTGCAGGCCGCACTCGAGGCCTTGACCGAGGCCGCCGCCAGCAAGACCGGCAACCTGCTCGACCTGGCGATCAAGGCCACGCGCCTGCGCGCCACCGGCGGCGAGATTTCCGATGCGCTGGAGAAGGTCTGGGGTCGTCATCGCGCCACCAACCAGACCGTATCCGGGGTTTATAGTGCCGCTTTTGGAGACTCCCCCGGATTGGACGAAGTCCGCGAACTGACCGATGAATTCGCCGCCGCCGAAGGCCGCCGGCCACGCATCATGATCGCCAAGCTGGGCCAGGACGGTCACGACCGTGGCGCCAAGGTGGTGGCCACGGCCTTTGCCGACCTCGGCTTCGATGTCGACGTCGGCCCGCTGTTCCAGACTCCGGAAGAGGCCGCACGCCAGGCGATCGAGAATGACGTCCATGCCATCGGTGTTTCGACGCTCGCCGCCGGGCACAAGACCCTGGTCCCGGCGCTGATCGCCGCACTGAAGGACCAGGGCGGCGGCGACATCGTGGTCTTTGTCGGTGGCGTGATCCCGGCGCAGGATTACGACTTCCTGTTCAAGACAGGGGCGAAGGGCATCTTCGGTCCTGGCACGCCGATCCCGAGTTGCGCCCATGAGGTGTTGCGCGCGATCCGCGCCGCGCACCTGCCGGGTTCCGCCTGAGAGTCGGCGCTGACGACACGGTGATGGTGCCGACCGCGGAGTTGGGCTTGTCGACGGAAGACCGCGACCTCGTCGAGGGTGTGATCGCCGGGCGGCGGCGCGCGCTGGCCAAGGCCATCACGCTGGTCGAATCGACCCGCGCCGACCACCAGCAGCGGGCGCAGGCCGTGCTCGGCGCCGTGCTGCCGGACACCGGCAATTCCATCCGCATCGGCATCTCCGGCGTGCCCGGCGTTGGCAAGTCGACTTTCATCGAAGCGCTGGGCATGTACCTGATCGGGCATGGCCATAAGCTCGCGGTGCTGGCGGTCGATCCCTCGTCCTCGGTAACCCATGGTTCCATCCTTGGCGACAAGACGCGCATGGAGCTGCTCTCGCAGCGCGCCGAGGCCTTCATCCGCCCTTCGCCGTCGTCCGGCAGCCTGGGCGGCGTCGCTGCCAAAACGCGTGAGGCCATGTTGTTGTGCGAGGCCGCTGGTTACGACGTCGTTATTGTCGAGACGGTCGGCGTCGGCCAGTCGGAAACCGCCGTGGCCGGCATGACCGACTGCTTCGTCCTGCTCCAACTGCCCAACGCCGGCGACGACCTGCAGGCGATCAAGAAGGGCATCATGGAGCTGGCCGACCTGGTGGTGTTCAACAAGGCCGACCTCGACCCGGCCGCGGCTCAGGCGGCGGCTAGCCAGATGCGACTGGCGCTGGGCATGCTGCGTTCGACCACGCTGGCCTGGAAGCCGCCGGTGCTGACGCTTTCGGCGGCGAAAAAGGAAGGCATCGAAGCCTTCTGGACCACGATCGAGTCCTACCGCGCAACGCTCACCGCCAGCGGCGACTTCGCCGCGCGGCGCCGGCACCAGGCGCTGGCCTGGATGTGGCAGCAGATCGAGGATGGCCTGCATGTGCGCTTCCGCGAGCACGCCGGCATCAAGGCCGCGCTGCCGGAATTGGCGCGCGCGGTCGAGGCCGGCAGCGTCACTCCGTCAGCGGCAGCCCACCGCCTGCTGGCCATGCTCAACCGATTTTTCTGAACACCGGATTCAAGGAGGCACACCACCATGCATGAAATCATCGACCAACTGGACGAAAAGCGGCGCCGCGCCGCGTTGGGCGGCGGGCAGAAGCGCGTCGACGCCCAGCACGCCAAGGGCAAGCTCACCGCGCGCGAGCGCATCGAGCTGTTGCTCGACGACGGCACCTTCGAGGAATGGGACATGTTCAAGGAGCACCGCTGCGTCGATTTCGGCATGGGCGAGCAGGAGAAGATCCCCGGCGACGGCGTGGTGATCGGCTACGGCACCATCAACGGTCGCATGGTCTTCGTCTTCTCGCAGGATTTCACGGTGTTCGGCGGGGCCCTGTCGGAGACCCACGCCGAGAAGATCTGCAAGGTCATGGACAAGGCGATGCAGGTCGGCTGCCCGGTGATCGGCCTCAACGACTCGGGCGGCGCGCGTATCCAGGAAGGCGTCGCGGCGCTCGGCGGCTATGCCGATGTGTTCCAGCGCAACGTCATGGCCAGCGGCGTGATCCCGCAAATATCGATGATCATGGGGCCCTGCGCCGGCGGCGCGGTGTACAGCCCGGCGATGACCGACTTCATCTTCATGGTCAAGGATTCCTCCTACATGTTCGTCACCGGCCCCGAGGTGGTGAAGACCGTGACCCACGAGGAAGTCACGGCCGAGGAACTCGGCGGCGCGGTGACCCATACCTCGAAGAGCGGCGTCGCCGACCTGGCCTTCGACAACGACGTCGAGGCGCTGGTGATGTTGCGCCGCTTCTTCAACTACCTGCCGCTGTCGAGCAAGGAAAAGCCGCCGCTGCGGCCGACCAGCGATCCGGCCGACCGCCTCGGCCACAGCCTCGACACCTTGGTGCCGGACAACGCCAACAAGCCCTACGACATCAAGGAACTGATCTTCAAGGCGGTCGACGATGCGGACTTCTTCGAAATCCAGCCCGACCATGCCAGGAACATCGTGATCGGCTTCGCCCGCATGGAAGGCCAGACCATCGGCATCGTCGCCAACCAGCCGATGGTGATGGCCGGCTGCCTGGACATCAAGTCCTCGATCAAGGCCGGGCGCTTCGTGCGCTTCTGCGATGCCTTCAACATCCCCATCGTCACCTTCGTCGACGTGCCGGGCTTCATGCCGGGCACGGCGCAGGAATACGGCGGCATCATCAAGCACGGCGCCAAGCTGCTCTACGCCTATGCCGAATGCACGGTGCCGAAGATCACGGTGATCACGCGCAAGGCCTACGGCGGCGCCTACGACGTGATGGCCAGCAAACACCTGCGCGGCGACGTGAACTTCGCCTGGCCCAGCGCCGAGATCGCGGTGATGGGGCCGAAGGGCGCGGTGGAAATCATTTTCCGCGAAGACAAGAACGATCCGGCCAAGCTGGCGGCGAAGGAAGCCGAGTACAAGGCCAAGTTCGCCAACCCCTTCGTTGCCGGCGCGCGCGGTTTCATCGACGACGTGATCATGCCGCACGAAACACGCAAGCGCGTTTGCCGCAGCCTGGCCATGCTGCGAGGCAAGGACATCAAGAATCCGTGGCGCAAGCACGGCAATATTCCACTGTGAAAACCATTAACCACAGAGGCACAGAGACACAGAGAACTGCAAAGGCAGTGTTCTGGATCTTCTCCGTGCCTCTGTGTCTCTGTGGTGAAAGGTTCTAGAAAATGTTCAAGAAAATACTCATTGCCAACCGCGGCGAGATCGCCTGCCGCGTGATCAAGACCGCCCGCAAGATGGGCATCAAGACCGTCGCCGTGTACTCCGAGGCGGACAAGGACGCGATGCACGTGACCATGGCCGACGAGTCGGTCTGCATCGGGCCGCCGCCGTCCAAGGAATCCTACCTGTCGATGGACAAGATCATCGCCGCCTGCAAACAGACTGGCGCCGAAGCCGTGCATCCGGGCTACGGCTTCCTCTCCGAGAACGCCACGTTCTCGCGCCGGCTGGAGGAGGAAGGGATCATATTCATCGGTCCCAAGCATTACTCGGTCGAGCAGATGGGCGACAAGATCGCGTCGAAGAAGCTGGCCCTGCAGGCCAAGGTCAATGTCATTCCCGGCTACAACGACGCCATCGATACTCCGGAGCAGGCGGTCGAAATCGCCAGGGGCATCGGCTACCCGGTGATGATCAAGGCCTCGGCGGGCGGTGGCGGCAAGGGCTTGCGCGTGGCCTTCAACGACCAGGAGGCACACGAAGGATTTGCGTCGTGCAAGACCGAAGCCAAGAATGCCTTCGGCGATGACCGCGTGTTCATCGAGAAGTATGTCGAGGAACCGCGCCACATCGAGATCCAGGTGCTGGGCGACGCCCACGGCAACACGCTCTACCTGCACGAACGCGAATGCTCGATTCAGCGCCGCCACCAGAAGGTGATCGAGGAGGCGCCCAGCCCCTTCCTCGATGCCGCCACGCGCAAGGCCATGGGCGAGCAGGCGGTGGCCCTGGCCCGCGCGGTCAAGTACCAGTCGGCCGGCACGGTGGAATTCGTCGTCGGCGGCAAGGACAAGAGCTTCTACTTCCTGGAAATGAACACGCGCCTGCAGGTCGAGCACCCGGTGACGGAACTGATCACCGGCCTCGACCTCGTCGAGCAGATGATCCGCGTCGCCGCCGGCGAGAAGCTGGCGTTCAGGCAGGAAGACCTGAAGATCAATGGCTGGGCCATGGAATGCCGCATCAATGCGGAAGACCCCTTCCGCGGCTTCCTGCCTTCCACCGGGCGCCTGGTGAAGTACGTGCCGCCGCCTGCGGAAAATGGCGTGCGCGTGGACACCGGCGTCTATGAGGGCGGCGAGATCTCGATGTTCTATGACTCGATGATCGCCAAGCTGATCGTGCACGCGGCCTCGCGCGACCAGGCCATCGCCCGCATGCGCGATGCGCTCAACGAGTTCGTCATACGCGGCGTGGCCAGCAACATTTCCTTCCAGGCCGCGCTGATGCAGCATCCGCGCTTCACTTCGGGCAACTTCAACACCGGCCTGATCGCCGACCAGTATCCCAAGGGCTTCAACGCCGCCGACGTGCCGCACGACGACCCGCTGATGCTGGTCGCCACCGCTGCCGCGATCCACCGCCAATATCTGGCGCGCAACGCCACCATCACCGGGCAGATGCCGGGCCACGAGTACAGGCCGGTAGCGGACTACGTGGTGCTCTACAACGGCGCGCGCCATCCGGCCAGCATCCGCCCGGCCGAAGGCGGCTGGGACATCGAGCTGGCCGGCGGCAGCTATGCGATCCGCTCCAACTGGCAGTTCGGCGACATCCTTTATCGCGGCACGCTCAACGGCCAGCCGATCTGCATGCAGGTCGAGCGTCGCGGCTCGGTGTACCGCCTGTTCCATTGGGGCCTGCAAGCCGATGTGCAGGTGATGAGCGCGCGCGCCGCAGACCTGCTGGCGCTGATGCCGGTCAAGGCGGCGCCCGACACCAGCAAGTTCCTCCTTTCGCCGATGCCCGGCCTGCTGACCCAGGTGGCGGTCAGGGTTGGCCAGGAGGTCAAGGCCGGCGAAGTGCTGGCCAAGATCGAGGCCATGAAAATGGAGAATGTGCTGAAAGCCGAGCGCGACTGCGTGGTGGACAAACTGCTCGCCCAGGCGGGCGAGAGCCTTTCGGTGGATCAGCAGATCATCGGCTTCAAGTAAAAAGTTATGTCTCCGGCCGCGCCGGAGACGGTATCCCTTTGGGACGGCGCTGGCGGCAGGGCGATATTTGCCGCCGCCCGTCATCCCTGTCGCTAAACTCGCGGCATCGCCATCGTTCGCCCTGCCCAATGACAGCGCACGCCACGCCCAAGCTCACGCACTCGCACGTCTTCGACGCCGGCAACCCGGCCGCCGAGCGCGGCACGCGTCGGGTGATGTGGATCACGCTGGCTGCGATGGCGATCGAGATTCTCGCCGGCTGGTGGTTCAATTCGATGGCGCTGCTGGCCGACGGCTGGCACATGAGCTCGCACGCGCTGGCGATCGGCCTGGCGGCCTTCGCCTACGCGGCGGCGCGGCGCCATGCCGGCGACCCGCGCTTCGCCTTCGGCACATGGAAGATCGAGGTACTCGGCGGCTTCGCCAGCGCGGTGCTGCTGCTGGTGGTTGCCGTAGCAATGGTGGCCGGCTCGGTCGAGCGCCTGGTGGCGCCGCAGCCCATCCACTACCGCGAGGCCATCGCGGTGGCTGTCGCCGGGCTGGCAGTCAACCTCCTCTGCGCCTGGATCCTCGGCCGCTCGCACAAGCACGGCCACGCCCATGCGCAGCACGGGCATGACCATCGGCATCACGACCACCACCATCACCACCACGATCACGGCGGCGACCTCAACCTGCGCTCGGCCTACCTGCATGTCATCGCCGATGCCGCCACCTCGGTGCTGGCCATCGTCGCCCTGGCCGGCGGCTGGCTCTATGGCTGGGCCTGGCTCGATCCGGCGATGGGCATCGTCGGCGCCGTCCTCGTTGCGCGCTGGGCCAGAGGCATGCTGGCGGAAACCGGCAAGGTGTTGCTCGACCGCGAAATGGACCATCCGCTGGTCGGCGAAATCCGCGAAGTCGTCGAAAGCGAAGATACGCGCATCACCGACCTGCATGTCTGGCGTGTCGGCAAGACCTCCTACGCCTGCGCCCTGAGCGTGCTGACACGCGACGTGACGCTGACGCCGGCCGGCCTGCGCCAGCGCCTGGCGATCCATGAAGAGATCGCCCACAGCACCATCGAAATCCAGTTTGCGGATCAGTCCTGAGAGGCCGGCGCGCCGACGGCGCGAAAGGCGCGCCAGAGCGCCAGGTCGTAGGCGATCTTGAGCAGGCCGCAGGCCACCAGCGGTGCCGCCAGCCAGCCGGCGGCGAACAGCGCGCCGCCCAGCGCCGGGCTCGCCGCTCCGGCCAGGCTGCGCGGTACGGCAGTGAAACTGGCCGCGGCGGCGCGTTCGGGCGGCGTCACCACGGCCATGACGAAGGCGGCGCGCGTCGGCACGTCCATCTGCGACAGCAGCGCGCGCAGCAGCAGCAGGGCCAGCGCCGCGTCGAGAGTCGGCGCCAGCGCCGCGGCGATCAGCGCCAGGTTGGCCGGGATGTGGGTGAACACCATGGTGTTGAGCAGGCCGAAGCGCCGCGCGACCAAGGGCGCCGCGAGCTGCGAGGCCGCGGTCAACAGCCCCGCCCAGAAGAAGAAGGCGCCGGCAGCGGCGAGCGAGAGGCCGAAGCGCTGGAACAGCCAAAGCGCCAGCAGCGAATTGAGCACCAGCCCGCCGGCGAAGGCATCGAGCGCGAACAGCGCCGCCAGCCGGATGACGATGGGTTTGGACGCGCCCAGCGGCGCCGGCTTTGTCTCCTGCGCCTGCTGGCCCTGCGCCGGCAGCCGGCGGTAGAGCAGGAAAACCAGCATCCCGACCAGCCCGTAGGCGGCGAACATCAGGCGCAGCGCGGCCAGGCGGTCAAGGCCGGCGCCCGTCGCCGCCAGCTCGGGCAGTCCGCTGGCCAGGGCACCCAGCGCCGCGCACAAGGCGCCGATGAAGGTGTAACGCGCGAACAACGCTGTGCGCGCCTCGCCCCCGGTCGAAGCCGCGAGGCGTGCCTGCTCCAGCGGCAGAAAGACGCTGACATCGCCCGAGCCGGGGTTCATGGTGCCGACGAAGGCGACCAGCAGCAGCGGCCAGAAATCCGACAGGCCGGCCAGCAGCAGGCCGGTGGCCGTCATCAGCGCGGCGGCGGCCAGCAGCAGCCGGCCGGCGTCGCAATAGTGGCCCCAGCGGCCAAGGGCCAAGGTCAGCAGCGCCGAACCGAGCAGCGTCGCCGTGCCGAGCACGCCGACTTCCCACTCGCCCAGGCCCAGCGCCAGCAGGTAGGCGGGCAGCAGGATGGCGACATAGCCGTCGCAGAAGGCTCGCAGCGCGCGGCCGGCAAGCAGCAGGCGCGCCTCGGCCGCGGCGCCGGGGGGTAGGATCACTTCAATCCCAGCAGCCGGGCGACCTTCTTCAACGGAGTATCGGCGCACCAGGCATACAGCGCATCGTAGATCACCATGCCGTGCTTCAGCATCTCGTGGTCGTCGGCGAAGTTGAGCGACAGCCCTTTCGAGATGGCGAGCAGGCCGGCCGCCTCCTTCGCCAGGTGGTGGGCATCGCAGTCGGCGGCGCGCACGATCAGCGCCAGCTCGTGCAGGGCTGCATCGTCGAGCCGATATTTGTCGATGAAGGCATCGAAGCTGCACTTGTCGCCGTGGTGGCCGAGCTCGACGTTCGGCACATCGTAGGGGATCGCGCCGGTCTCGGCCGCAACGCGCATGACATCGCCGCCGGGCACGTAGAGGAACTCGGGCGATTCATCGACGAAGCGCGCCACCAGCCAGGGGCAGGCGATGCGGTCGATCTTGGGGCGCTCGCGGGTGATCCATTTCATTCTCCGGTTACCTCACAAAGGAAAGCGCCAGACCGAGCAGCGCGCAGGCGGCGATTACGCGGATGATGTCCTGCTTGTACTTCCCCAGCGCGAGGAAGGCGGCGATGGCGACCGCCACCGGCAACCATTCGAAAGGGCCGGAGAAGGGCGCGGTCTCGGTTGCCTTGGGCCAGAAGGTATGCCAGGCGAAGAACACGGCGAGGTTGAGGATCACGCCGACCACGGCGGCGGTGATGCCGGTCAGCGGCGCGGTGAATTTCAGCTCGCCGCGCGTGGCCTCGACCAGCGGCGCGCCGACGACGATGAACATGAAGCTCGGCAGCAGGGTGAAGAAGGTCGCCGCCGCGGCGCCGGCCCAGCCCGCCGCCACCGGGTCGGCGAATACCGCCTTGGTCACGCCGCCGATGTAGCCGACCCAGGTGACGACCATGATCAGCGGTCCCGGCGTGGTCTCGCCCAGCGCCAGGCCGTCGATCATCTGCGGCCCGGTGAGCCAGCCGAAATGTTCGACCGCGCCCTGGTAGACATAGGGCAGCACGGCATAGGCGCCGCCGATGGTGAGGAAGGCGGCGCCACTGAAGAATTCGCCCATCTCCCACAGCGTTTCCGAGCCCCTGGCGGCGGCCATCGCCGCCGCCCAGACGAGGACGAAGGCGGTCAGGGTCAGGATCAGCTTGCCCCAGGAAAAGGCGGCGTGCGGCGGCGGCGGCGTGTGGTCGTCGATCAGCGCCGGTCCCCAGGACTTGTCTGCGGCACCGTGGCCGCCGCCGCCCTTGAACTTGTCCGGCGCCAGCTTGCCGCCGACGGCGCCGAGGATCGCTGCGGCGAGCACGATCCAGGGGAAGTCGATCTTGAAGGCGAAAATGCCGGCGAAGGCCAGTGCGGCGATACCGCCCAGCAAACGGTTGCGGATCGCGCGCGAGCCGATGCGCCAGGCGGCGAACAGCACCACCGCCACCACGGCAGGCTTGATGCCGTAGAAGATGCCGGCCACCTGCGGCAGGTCGCCGAAATTGAGGTAGATCGCCGCCAGCACGGAAAGCAGCACGAAGGCCGGCAGGAAGAACAGCACGCCGGCGACGATGGCGCCGGCCAGGCCGTGCATCAGCCAACTGATGTAAATGGCGAGCTGGATCGCCTCGGGCCCCGGCAGCAGCATGCAGTAGTTGAGCGCATGCAGGAAGCGGTGCTCGGAAATCCAGCGCCGCTTCTCGACCAGCTCGGCATGCATCATGGATATCTGCCCGGCCGGGCCGCCGAAGCTGATGAAGCCGAGCTTGAGCCAGTAGGGGAAGGCCTCTCCCAATGCGGGCAGCGTGGGCAGAGTCGGCGCCGGCGGCGCGGCGGATTCATTCATGGGAGTACTCCTTGCGGTAATTCAGGTAGAGGCTGTCGAAAATCCGGCCGGCCATGGACAGCAGCGCGTCGTCGTCGCGGGCACCGGCGCGCGCGCCGGCCAGCACCGCCTCGATGCCGGCCGCCTCGGCCACCGGCACGCCGCCGACGTCGAGGCAATGGACGATGGCGGCGATGCGCGCCAGCGCCGGGTCGACATCCAGGCCGAAGCTCGCCGCCAGCACCTCGAAGCTGACCAGGCCGCCGACATGGCTGAAGGCGGCGCCGTCGAAATCGAAACCCAGCGCGGTCTTCGGGCACTTCGTCGACTTGTCCAGCCAGAGGAACTCCGCCTTCCTGTCGATGAAGCGGCGGATCAGCCAGGCCGAGGCCATGCGGTCCACCCACAGCTGCTTGCGCGTGGCCCAGGTGCGACCCTGAAAGTCGGCGCCGGCGAGACGGCGGATCCTGCCCGCCGCATTCCGCGGCTCGCCGCTGGCGGCGGCTTCGAGCTGCGCCATGGCTTCCTGCGCCTGGCGCCGGGCCTCGCCGGGAAAGTAATCGATCGCCTCCAGCGCGGTGAAGTCGCGCCGCAGCGCGCGCAGGGCCTTGGCGTCGGCGCTGTCGGCGCGGCGGATGCGCGTCAGCAGTTCGGCATACTCGCCGCGGCGGTCGAACAGAGCGACGAGCCGCTGCCGCTCGGCCTCGTCGCGGCCGTCGAGGCGGTAGATCTCCGCCGTGCCGCCGACACCGCGCACGTCGGCGGCGATCGCTTCCAGCGCCTGCGATTGCCCGGCGCCTTCAGGTAGTAGGTAAACGCCGTCGCGCAGCGTGGCCGCACCCAATGCCTTGAGCGCCCGCCAGACGCGCATGCGGCCGGCGGACTGTTGGGTGGCGAGGGTGAGGAAAAGGGCGAAGTAGTTCATTGCTGTTAATGGTATAACAACAATGTTTTAATTGATACACAATTTTTTATCCCGCCGGCGCCGGCTTTCCAGTACAGGTGGAAACTGATGTCCGTCTTCCGCTGGGCGGCAATGCTGCGTGCCGCGCCATATGCAAACAGGGTCAGCGGCGGCCACAGAGTGGATGCCAGCCACGATCCGGCCATGGCGCTGCCCAACACCACGAGCGGCGGAATTCGGAGTTCGAGGCAGTGGAGCGGAATCCGATTCGCCTACTCGAAGCGTATCGGCAGCTCGCGGCCCCCGGCATCCCGACACTGTCCCGCGGGCGTCGCGCCGACGGTCCATACCAGGCGGCAAATCAGACGTGATCCATCGCTCGCGACGGCGACGGCTTCCGCGCTCAGGGTTTCGTGTTCCTTGTCGTGACCGGCGAAGATCCGCTCCCAATGCTTCGGGTCGCTGCCGCGAAAGCGCCGTTGCAGTTCCGCCAGATTGCTGTCGCGCCGGACCTCGAAGCCGCTGGCCTCGTAGCGTTGCGTGGCGCTTTCAAGCACCAGGCGGCGCTCGTCGGCATGTGCGAACTCACCACGCAGGAATCCCGGCGATTCCTGCGTGACAAGCGTGTGGCTATGCGTTGCGCAGGCGCTCAGCAACGTGCCGCTGGCGATGAGGGCAAACAGATGCATCGCTTTCATGACTATCTCCTTGTGTGTGCGGTACTCGCCAGTTCGCTTCGTGCCTGAGCGACGACCGCATAGGCGGCGGATAGCGCCAGGCCGCCCATGACGATGGCAACGACCCAGTCCGGCCAGCCGGCGCCGCTGCCGAACACGCCGGCGGCGGCGAGCATCACGGCGAGATTGCCGATCGCGTCGTTGCGGCTGCACAGCCAGACCGAGCGCATGTTGGCGTCGCCGTCGCGGAAGGCATAGAGCATCGCCGCCACCGCCAGGTTGGCGAGCAGGGCCAGCAGGGCCACGGCGCCCATGGTGAGCGGTTCGGGCACGGCGCCGGCATGGGCGGTCCAGGCGGCCTTGCCGAGTACGAAGACGCCGTAGGCGCCCATCGACAGTCCCTTGACCAGCGCGGCGCGGGCACGCCAGACCAGCCCCATGGACAGGACTGCCAGCGACAGGCCGTAGTTGGCCGCGTCACCGGCGAAGTCGATGGCGTCGGCGAGCAGCGACACCGATCCGGCGACGACGCCGCCGGCGAACTCGACACCGAACATCAGCGCGTTGATGATCAGCGCGATCCACAGGGCGCGGCGGTAGCGCGGGTTTTGGCCGCCAGCGTCGGCGCAGGTGTTGTTGCAGCAGGTCGACATTCGCCTTTCTCCGCTTGTGTGCGTGCCGCCTACTTCAGACGGAAGTTGAACTTCGCGTCCGCCTTGCCCGGCAGGCTGACGATCGCCGTGGCGCGAGCGCCGACTCCGGTCCTGAATTCGCCCTTCGCGGTAAGTCGATTCTCGCCGGCCGGGACCAGCGCGACGCTAGTCTTGCCGCCGCCCCCATGCAATGTCACTTCGGCCTTGGCGCCGGCCGTGGCTATGGGTTTGTCGTGCTCCAGAACATGGAGCGTCACCGAATCGGCCTTGACGACCAGTTCGCAGGCGATATCGCCGACTTCCTGCACCACGCCGCCGTGGCGCGGGCCGTGGTCGTGGCCATGTTTGTCGGCCGCATGTGCGCCGGGTGCCAGCAGGAAGGAAGTGCAGCAAAGGGTAAGCAAGGTGGTCTTCATGGGTTTCTCCTTGTTAAATCAAGCTTCATTGATGACATCGGTACGGCGGCGGCGCAGCACATGCCCGCTGGCGATCTCATCGCGGATCGCACCGAAGCGCAGATAGAGCGCCGGCACCACCAGCATGTTGAGCACGGTGGAGCTCAGCAGGCCGCAGAGAATGACGACGGCCATCGGCGCCTGGATTTCCGAGCCGGGCTGGCCGGCGGCGAGCGCCAGCGGCACCAGGGCCAGGCCGGCGGCGAGCGCCGTCATCAGGATCGGGGTCAGCCGCTCCGCCGCGCCGCGCCGCACGGCTTCACGCACGTCATTCACCGCATCGTGTTCGACCAGGTGATGGATGTGGGCGATCATCATCACGCCGTTCCTCGTGGCGATGCCGAACAGGGTGATGAAGCCGATGATCGAGGCGATGGTCACTACCCCGCCGGCGAGATACACGCCGACCACGCCGCCGATGATGGATAGCGGCAGGTTGAGCATGACCAGCAGGGCGTCGCGCGCGCTGCGGAAGGCAAGGTAGAGCATCAGGAAGATGCCGACCACCACGGCGCCGCCAAGCAGCAGCAGGACGCGGCCGGCTTCCGCCGCCGACTCGAACTGGCCGCCGAACTCGATGTGGTAGCCGGGCGGCAGTTTGACTTCCTTGGCCACCTTTTCCCGCATTTCCTCGACCACGCTCTTCAGGTCGCGCCCGGCAATGTTGGCCATGACGACGATCTTGCGCTGCACGTTCTCGCGGTTGATGAAGTAGGGGCCGCGGTCGTTCTCGATCTCGGCCAGGGCGGAGAGCGGCAGGCGTGCGCCGCTGGGCGTGGTCACCAGGGTGGCGCGGATGGCATCCAGATTGGCGCGCGTGGCCGGGTCGTAGCGCACCACCAGATCGTAAGTGGCCTGCCCCTGCGTCAGTTTGGCGACTTCGAGGCCGGCGAAGGCCACCTCGATGTTCTCCGACAGTTCCGCCGCCGACAGACCGTGGCGCGCCAGCGCATCGCGTCGATACTTGATGCTGAGGAAGGGCACGTCGGTCTGCTGCTCGGGCTGCACATCCACCGCGCCCGGCACCTGCTGCATGACGGACTTGGCCTGCTCGGCGAGCTTGCGCAGCTCGCGCAGGTCAGCGCCGAAGATTTTCACCGCGATGTTGGCGCGCGTGCCGGAGAGCATGTGATCGATGCGGTGCGAGATCGGCTGGCCGACGACGACCTGCACCCCGGCGAGCTTGGCGAAGTCGGTGCGCAGCGCGGCGAGGAAAGCCTCCTTGCTGCGCCCCTTCATCTTCAGGCTGACTTCGAGCTCCGACTGATGCACGTCGAGTGCGTGCGGGTCGAGCGGCGAGCGGCCGGTGCGCCGTGCGGTGGCGATCACCTCCGGATGCGACAGCAACACCTCCTCGACCTGCTGACCCAGCTTCGCCGATTCGGCCAGCGCCGTGCCGGGCAGGGTTTCGACGCCCACCGTCAGGGTGCCCTCGTTGAAGTCGGGCAGGAAGGACTGGCCGGCGAAGCCGAGGCCGACCAGCGCTGCGACCAGCAGCGCCGCGCTGACGGCGGCGATGGCGCGCCAGCGGTCCACCGTGGCTTCGAGCACGCGCTGGTAAGCATGATGCAGCCAGACGACGAAGCGCGGTTCGCGCGGCTGGCTGACCTCGCGCGACGTGCCGAGGAACAGCGAGGCCAGCACCGGCGTGACGGTGATCGATACCAAGAGCGAGGCGAACAGCGCGATGACGTAGGCCAGCCCCAGCGGCACCATCAGCCGTCCCTCGACGCCGGAGAGGAAGAACAGCGGCACGAACACCAGCATGATGATCAGCGTGGCGAAGACGATGGAGCCCTGGATTTCGCGCGTGGCGAGATAGACGACATGCAGCGTCGATTCCTGTTGCGCCATCGGCTTGGCGTGGTTTTGCCTGAGCCGGCGCACGATGTTCTCCACCACGATGATCGCGTCATCGACCAGCGCGCCGAGCGCGATCGCCATGCCGCCCAGGGTCATGGTGTTGATCGTCGCGCCGAGGCCTTTCAGCGCCAGCACCGAGGCCAGCAGCGAGAGCGGCAGCGCCACCAGGGTAATCGCCGTCGAGCGCATCGAGATCAGGAAGGCATAGACGATGGCGATGACCAGGATCGCGCCGTCGCGCAGCGCCGCCAGCAGGTTGGCTATCGAGGTCTCGATGAAGTCGGCTTGGCGGAACAGGCGCGTCTCGATCTTCATGCCTTGCGGCAGGCCGGACTGGATCTCGGCCAGCGTCTTGTCGAGCACGCGCGTCAGCGCCAGCGTGTTGGCGCTGGGCTGGCGCTGGATGCCGAGCACCACGGCGGGCTTGCCATTGGTCGAGCCGACGCCGCGCACCGGCGCGTTGCCGAGCGCTACATCGGCGACGTGACGTACCAGCACCGGCTGGCCGTGCTTGACAGCGACCACGGCCTCGGCGACATCCTCGGGCGTGCGCACGCGGCCGATGCCCTGGATCAGGTATTCCTGGCCGTTCTCGGCGTAGAAACCGGCGGCGGCGTTCTTGTTCGCGCCGGTCACCGCCTTCACGACTTCGGCTATGGTCAGGCCGTAGGCCGCCAGCCGTTCGGGCTTGAGCGTGACCTGAAACTGTTGCAAGTCGCCGCCGATCGGCAGCACCTCGGCGACGCCGGGCACCGCGAGCAGGCGTCGGCGCAGCACGTAGTCGGCGGTCTGCTTCAGGGTCACCGTCCCGCCAGCGCCGACTTTTGCAGCATCGTCCCAGGCCAGCGCGATGAACATGATTTCGCCCATCACCGAGGCGGCCGGCGCCATGATCGGCGCCTCGATGCCGGGCGGCAGCGCCGCGCGCGCCAGTTGCAGCTTCTCGGCGACGATCTGGCGCGCGAGGAGGGCATCGGTGCCCCAGGCGAACTCGACGGTGATGGTCGATAAACCGATCTTGGTCGAGGAGCGCACGCGGCGCACGCCTGGCGCGCCGTTGAGCGCGGTTTCGATGGGGAAAGTGACCAGCGCCTCCATGTCGGCCGGGGCCATGCCCGCGGTCTCGGTGACGACGGTGACGGTGGGCGCGGTGAGGTCGGGAAAAACGTCGACCGGCGTGCGTGTCGCCTCGATGCCGCCCCAGACGAGCAGCAGCAGGGCGCCGACGGCGACGAACAGCCGGTTGCGCAGCGACCATTGGATGATGTGTCCGATCATGATCGCTTTGCCTCAATGCGCATGGCCAACGGCCGCCGACATCGAGGTCGACAGGCGGATCAGGTAGCCGCCCTGGCTGACCACGCGCTGCCCCGGTTCGACGCCGTCGAGGATGGCGACGCGGTCGCCGTCGCGCGCGCCGGTGCGCACGATGCGGCGCTCGAAGCTTTCGCCGCCGGTCTGCACATAGACGACCTGCGTGCCGCTTTCGTCCTGCACGGCGCCGGCCGGCACCAGCACGGCCGCCGTGGCGGCACCGGCATAGATGCGCGCCTTGGCGGTCATGCCGAGGCGCAGCGTGCCGTCCGGGTTGGCGAACTCGAAGACCGCCGGCACGGTGCGCGTCGCGGCATCGACCACGCCGCCGACGGCGATCAGCCTGCCGTTCCTGCCCGCCTCGATGACGAAGGGCTGGGCGTAGCCGTCGACCGTGAACGATGCGCCGCTGATCGTGTTAATGGCGCCGAGCTTGCCGACCTCGCTTTCCGGCACGCGCGCTTCGAGCCACAGACGGCGCGTGTCGGCAATGTGCAGCAGCGCCGTGCCCTCGGCGACGAAGGCACCCGGCGCCACGGCGACATCGGCAACGACGCCACCGATCGGCGCACGCAGGGCGATGCCGCTCGCTCCACCAATGGCGCCGAGCTGGCCCTGCCTGGCCTGCGCCGCCTGTGCCTCGGCCTCGGCCTGGCGCTCGTTGGCGCGCGCTTCGAGCAGGCGCTTCTCGGCGACCGCTTCATCCTTGAACAAGGCCTCCATGCGCTCGCGCTCGCGCCGTGCCTGGTCGAGCGCGATGCGTGCTTTGCTTGCGGCGGCGTCGAGTGTCGCCTGGTCGGTGTCGCCGCCTAGCCTTGGCGCGAGGTAGGCGAGCACCTGCCCCTTCTTCACCGCCTGGCCGACGCGCGGGAAGCTGGCGGCGGCGCCAGGGCCACGAATGACGCCGGCCGCCGGGGCGACGATCCGCGCCTCATGGTCGGGCTGTCCCTTGATCGTTGCGGTGGCGGTCACCGAGGGCCGCACCTGGCCCTTGGTCGCTTCGGCCGTGGCGAAGTCGATCTTCCACTGCTGCTCCTTGCGGAAGGGAATGCCGGCATCGCCGTGGTCGTGGCCGCCATGCGCCGCGGCCGCCGCGTTGGCGTCGGCGTACACCGTCACCGGGCCAAGCTCATGCTTCACGGTGCCAAGCTCGGATTCGACGATCAGGCTCAACTCGCGTTCGCCGGCGGTCCTGGGCGTGCCGGTCGGCTTGAAAATGCCGGCGATGGTCGGCGCGTCGCTGACGAAGCGCTCGTCGTCGGAAAGCACCACGGTGATCTTGCCTTGTGCCAGCGGCTTGAAGTCCGCGAGTCGCGTCAGGTGCACGACGAAGCTCGCCGCCTGGCCGGCGACCAGTGGCGGGAATTCGAGGTAAAGCTCGGTCTTGTCCGAGAAGTCGGTGAGCTTTTCCGGTTCCTGACCGTGCTCGTCATGCGCGGCGGTTTTCGGTGCGCCATGATCGGCGGCGGGCTTCTTGTCGCCGCAGCCGGCAAGGGCGAAGGCGGCGAGAAGAACGGTCAGCAAGGTGATCGTGCGGGTGTTCATTGCGGAAGCTGTCCTGTCAGTTGATCGAGCTCGATGCCGGCGCCGCGCGCCTTGGCTTCGAGATCGAGTGCGGTGAGTTCGGCGTCGAGCGCGCCCCTGTAGGCGTCGAGCAGTTCGAGGATGGTCGATTCGCCGGCGTGGTAGGCAGTCTCGGCGATACGCACCAGTTCCGCCGAGGGAGCGACGGCCTCAGAGCGGTAGCGCGTGGCGGCGGCGATCAGTTGCGTGGTCTGGCGATGCAGGCCGAGCAGATCACCTTCAGCCTGCTGACGCGCAAGTCCGAGCTCGGCCAGCGTCGCCTGGGCCTGCGCCGCGCTGCGACGATCCCTGGCTTGCTGGCGATCGAACAGCGGCAGGGTGAATGACAGCATGAGCAGATTGCCGTTCTCGCGCAGCGGCCCGTCATCGATGCGCTTGCCGCCGATGCCGAGCGTCAATTCCGGCAACTGGTTCTGGGCTGCGGCGTTGTCGGCTTCCGCCGCCTTGGCGCGCGCCGCCAGCGCGGCGAATTCGGGACGGGCCGCGAGCCGGGCCTGCAAGACCGGCAGGGGCCGCGGCGGCTCTGGCGACAGGCGGTCGTCGAGTTCGGCCCCCGGCTCGCGACCGATCAGCGCGGCAAGCCGGGCGCGGGCGCGTTCGAGTTCGGCGCGCACCTCGGCCAGCTTTGCCTCGGCGCTTTGCCGCTCGCGCGCCAGGCGACGTCGGTCATAGCCGGCGACCTCGCCGAGGCTGGCCAGCTTGTCGACAATCCTGCCGATGTCGGCGAAGCGCGCGGCCCACGCGGCTACGGCGCGGGCGGCCAGTTGCTGGCGCAGCGCCTCATGGAAGATGCGGCGGACCTCGGCGCGGCGCGTCTCGCCCTGGGCCGCGTTGTCCGCCTCCGCAGCGCGCAGCCGATGCCGCGCTGCTTCGGTGCGCAGGCCGCGCCGGCCCGAGAGGTCGATGGGTTGGGCGATGCGCCAGGTCGTTTCGCGGCTCGCGCCGGTTCGGTCGCGCGCCAGTTCGAGCGCGGGATTGGGCCAGGTGCCGGCCTCCAGGACATCGGCATCGGCTTCGCCAAGCCGGGCCTGTTGCAGATCGGCAAGCTCGGGACGCGCCAGCGCCAGCCTTAGGGCCTCGGCTTCGGTCAGGCCCGCCATCGCCGACCCGGCGGCGAGAGCGAGCAGTGCTGCGGCTGAAATTCGACGAATTCGCATCGACATCCTCGTGACATGGAAACGAGATATCGACGGGACGCGCAGCCGGCCGGTGCCGGTCGGGGCGTTGAATCAGGGTGGGGCAGATCGTCCCGTCGGCTCAGGCGACGGGAGCTGGTCTCGGCGGACGGTCGAGGCGGTGGGAAAGCGCCGAGACGTAAGCGTCATCGGGCAGGGGTGGGGCCACGCCGGCGGCAATGGGGCGATGGATCACGATGGCTGCCGGCGGCATCGGGGAAAACAGCGGATGCACGTGCGAATGATTGTGGTCACTGCCCGGTTGCGCCGGATCGGGCGTTGCGGGCGCATCGTGGTCGTGGTCATGCGCATGACCGTGGTGACCAAAATGCGCGCCATGCAGCGGCGCGTTTTCCAGTGCGTCGCAGACGCCGGCGGCCGCGGCGAAGGCTGCGTTGAACGGAATCGCAATGGCGAGCAGGAGGGCGCACAGAAAACGCATGGCGCGCACTATAGCAGACGCCATTTCGCCGTTCCGCCAGCGCCGACCTTTCGCATGGCGTTCGAGTTTGAATTTGCCATCAATGGACTTTGTTGAAGCCGATTCGCTTACAGCGCGACGTCGACCCGCGCGCCAATCAGCCTGGCGTTGGGCGCGGCGCCGCCACCGGGATGGCGGACGTACTGGTAGTTGGGCTGGACCGAGAGCCAGGGCGTCACGACGAAGCGCCAGGTAATCTCCAGCGCGTCTTCGCTGGCCTTGGTGGCGGCGGGCACGGTTTGCACGTCGCGCCACTTTCGCGACATGCCGGCGCGGGTCCAGGCGAAGCCAAGCACGTCGTCGGGACGCGCGTCCAGCGGTCCTTTCAGGTGCAGGCCGAGGTTGAGGCTGTTCTTCACCGCCGTCGAGTCGCCATCGCCCCAGGTGTAGCGTGCGAAGCCGGAGATGTAGCGTTCATCGCCGCCGCCCAGGCGCAGCAGCGTGCGTTCGCCGAGGACATAGCCGCCACGCTGGTAACGCAGCACCGGGTTGCCGCCGGCATCGGTGTCGCGCTGGTCATTCACCTTGCTGCTGTAGCCCCAGAGGCCGAGCGCCGCCTTGGCGTGGCCCTTGAACTTGTCGTTGTCGGCCTGCGGCAGCCAGCCGATTTCGCCGATGGAAAAACTGCCGTCACCCTTGGCGAAGCGTATCGCCGTGCGCTTCGGCCGTGCCGGATCGTTGGGGATGCCGTCGAGCACCGCCCCCATCGCATACACCGTCTTGGCGATGTTCCATTTTGCGCGCAGGCCGAAGGCCGAGTTGTTGAAGATCGAGGGGCCGCGCGTCAAGGCCAGGTCGGCCGGCGTACCGTACTGCGGCCCCATGAACACCCCCGCCGAGTCCATGGTGAAAAACTCGCTGTCGATCGGATACAGGCCCGCCAGTACCGCCAGGCGATCGTCGAACAGGCTTTGCTGTAGCCAGGCCTGGAACAGGCGCGTGGTGGTTGGTGCGCCCACTTCGACATTGCTGACGCCCATTTGCGAGCCGACGAAACGCGCATTCGGCCCCCAACCGCCGTTGCTCAGCACATTGACCATGGCGCTGGCGCCGCTCCAGCCGACGGCCTTTTCCAGATCCACTTTCAGCTTGAAGTCGAGATGGGTGACGTGGCGACCGCCATTGCCGATGCCGCCCCGATTGCGCAATGCATCGATGCGCGCCAGGCCCTCGAACAGCACGCCGTTCTTGGCGGCTGCGTTGCGTGTTCCGCCCCAGTCGCCGGTCAGCGTGTCCGCGGCAAAATTCGGAACGGCATCGTCGGCGCTGACGGAGGTTGCGGCGACAAGGCAAGCGAGGCCGGCGAACAGGCGTGCAAGCATGGAGTTCCTTCCGGGACGGAGCAAGGGCGAGCGCGGTATTGTAGGGAACATTGGGCTTGGGCAGCGTGGCAAGGGTAAGTGGCCAATCGGCTAGAATTTGCCCAAGCTTCCTTCGGAGCGTGCCGTGCCACGCATTGTCGTGCTGATCTTCCTGCTGTTCTGCCTCTCGGGCCAGGTCGGGATCAGTGCCGCCACCGTTCGGCTGACCCAGCAGACACAGTCGGTACAGCTCGCACCGCGGATCTCGGTGCTGGAAGACGCCGCCGGCACCCTGACCCTGGCCGATGTCCAGCGCCGTGCCGCCGAATTCCGGCCGTCGGGCGTGCGCGATGACGCGGCGATCAACTTCGGCTACTCCTCCTCGGCATGGTGGCTGCACATCGATCTTGCCGCCGACCCCGAGGCCGTGCGCGACTGGCTGCTTGACGTCGCCTTTCCAACCCTCGACAACATCGAGTACTTCGGCCCCGGCGGCGAACACCGGGTGGCCGGCGACCGCCTGCCCTTCGCCGCGCGCCCGCTGCTGCACAGGAATTTCGTCTTCCCGGTGCGGCTCGATGAAAGCGGAGTCGGCGCGATCTGGTTGCGCGTGGTGTCCGAGGGCACGCTGACCATACCCGTGCGCCTGTGGCGGCACGAGGCCTTCTGGCAGGAGTCGCTTGCCAGTTACGCCATGCTGGCGGTGTATTTCGGCATGTTGCTGGCGCTGGCCGTCTACAACCTGCTGCTGTGGTTTACGCTGCGTGACTACAATTACCTGAGTTATGTGCTGTTTGCCATCAGCATGGCGATCGGCCAGCTGTCGCTCAACGGGCTGGGCAACCAGTTCCTCTGGCCCGACTGGCCGGTGTGGGGCAACCTGGCTTTCTCCACCGGGTTTGCCGCGACGGGCTTCTTTGGCGCCCTGTTCACCCGCGGCTTCCTCGAAACCCGGCGCAACCTGCCGCGCCTCGACGGCGCCATTCTCGGCCTCGCCGGCCTGTTCGCCCTGTGCGCGGTGGCGCCGCTGCTGGCGCCCTATCGGCTGGCCGCCATCATGACTTCGCTGACCGGGGTCAGTTTTGCGCTGATCGCGGTGCTGGCCGGGATTCGCTGCTGGCGCGCCGGGCAGGCGGGGGCAAGGGTTTTCATCCTGGCCTGGACCGCACTGCTGCTGGGGGTGGTGGTAGTCGGCCTGCGCAACCTCGACCTGCTGCCCACCACCTTCCTCAGTTTTTATGCCATACAGATCGGATCGGCGGTGGAGATGGTCCTGCTGTCATTTGCGCTGGCGGAGCGCATCAACGATTTGCAGCGGGAGAAGGACATTGCGCGTGGCGAGGCGATCACCACCCGGCAGGAACTGGTCGCCACGTTGCAACGCTCGGAAGCCGAGCTCGAGCGCCGCGTCGCCGTGCGTACCGGGGAACTGGAATCGCTCAACGCCAAGCTGCGCGAGAATCAGCGCCAGTTGCAGGCGCTGGCCCATACCGACGTGCTTACCGGCCTCGCCAACCGCCTGTTGCTCGACGCCCGCCTCGAGCAGTCGATGCAACATGCCCGCCGCAGCCACGGCCAGGTGGCCCTGCTGCTGATCGATCTCGATCATTTCAAGGCGATCAACGACAGCCGCGGTCATCCCATCGGCGACGAAGTGCTGCGCGCACTCGCCGGGCGCTTGCGCGCCGCCGTGCGCGAAGTGGATACCGTGGCGCGTATCGGCGGCGATGAATTCGTCGTGGTGCTATCCAGCGTCGGTGGCGCCGCCGATGCGGAACGCATGGCGGAAAAGCTGGTGGCCGGCATCGGCGAACCGATGCGGGTGCTGGGCATGCCCATCGAGTGCAGCGTCAGTGTCGGCGTGGCCCTGTTCGGCGGCGGCGATTTAACCGCGGCGGAGTTGTTACGGCGCGCCGATCGCGCGATGTATGCGGCCAAGGAGGCGGGGCGCAACACCTACCGGATGTTTACCGGCTAGGCGGGCCCGCCGGAGGCTGTCAGGCCATCCGGGCGAAGGCGTCGATTACGTCCGGCGGGGCCTGCACCAGCTCGATCAGCACGCCTTCGCCGCCGATCGGGAAAGCTTCGTTGGCCTTGGGGTGGAGAAAGCTGATGTCGTAGCCGGCGGCGCCCTTGCGGATACCGCCCGGGGCGAAGCGCACGCCTTGCGCCGTCAGCCACTCGACCGCCTCCGGCAGCTTGTCCACCCACAGGCCGACGTGGTTGAGCGGCGGCTCGTTGACCGCCGGCTTTTTCGCCGGATCGAGCGGTTGCATCAGGTCGACCTCGACCTTGAACGGGCCGCTGCCCAAGGCGGTGATGTCTTCGTCAACGTTTTCGCGTTCGCTGATGTAATTGCCCGTCACCGCGAGGCCGAACATCTCGACCCAGAGTTTCTTCAGGCGCTCCTTGGAGGGGCCGCCAATGGCGATCTGCTGGATGCCGAGGATCCTGAAGGGGCGATTCGGAGTGCTCATTTACCTGGTTCCGTGGCGAGCCTGGTCACTGTCTGCCGGGGATGCACTGGCGGATGCAGTTCAGCAGGTCGTCTTCGTCGTAGGGTTTGCCGAGATAGTGGTTGACGCCGATTTCCATTGCCATCTGGCGGTGCTTGTCGGCGGTGCGCGAGGTGATCATGATCAGCGGGATGTGCTTCAGGCGCTTGTCGCCGCGGATGTTGCGCGCCAGGTCGAAGCCGTCCATGCGCGGCATCTCGATGTCCAGCAGCATGACATCGGGCATGACATCGGCCAGTTGCTCGAGCGCATCGACGCCATCCTTGGCCGTCAGCACGTGATAGCCGTGGCGCGCCAGCAGGCGACCGCTGATCTTGCGCACCGTCAGCGAGTCGTCGACCACCATCACGGCTGCCGCGGCTGCCGTGGATACCGGCCCGCTGCGTACCGTGGTGGTGGTCAGGGCGGCCGGCATGGCCTGCGCCTCGGCGGCGGGCGCGGCGATCGCCACCACCGGCGGGGCGCTGCCTCGCTCCGCCACGCGCGCGGCCAATGCCACCGGGTTGAGGATCAGCGCGATCTCGCCGTTGGCCAGCACCGTGGCGCCGGCCAGGCCGGGAATGCGCGCCAACTGCGGTCCGACAGCCTTGACCACGACTTCCTGGTTGCCTGAGAGGCTGTCGACTTCCAGCGCGACTCGCTCGGTTCCGCCGCGGATCAGCAGTATCCAGTGACGGCGCTCCTGCGGCGGCATGGCGTTCGGGTCGCCCAGCAGCTTGCCGAGGTAGTGGTAGGGATAGGGATTGCCCAGCCATTCGGTGCTGCCTGTCTTGCGGATTTCTTCGGCGGCGGCGGGGCGGTGTTCGGTGGCCTGCTCGATCATCGACGACGGCACCGCATAGTGGCGGCTGCCGATGGTGACCAGCACCACCTGGGTCACGGCCAGGGTCAGCGGCAGATAGACGCGGAAGGTGGCACCCTTGCCGCTGACCGACGAGATCTCGATGCGGCCGCCGAGACTGGCGGTTTCGTTGCGCACCACGTCCATGCCGACGCCGCGGCCGGCCAGGGTGGTGACTTCGTCGGCGGTGGAAAAGCCGGACTGCAGGATCATCTGCGTCAGCGTGTGCTCGTCGGGCAGCGCATCGGGTGCCAGCAGGCCGCGATCGATGGCGCGATGGCGAATCTTCTCCAGGTTGAGGCCGGCGCCGTCGTCGCTGATCGAGACCACGATTTCATTGCCCTCCTGGGCCAGCGAGAGCGTGATCTGGCCGATCGGATCCTTGCCCGCCGCGTTGCGCCTCTCGGTACTTTCCAGGCCGTGGGCGATGCTGTTGCGCAGCATGTGTTCCAGCGGCCCGCCCATCTTGTCCAGCACCGAACGGTCAAGTTCGGTCTGGCCGTGGCGGATGTCGAGGTTGGCGCGCTTGCCGGTGTCCTTGGCGGCCTGGCGTACCACCCGGTGCAGACGATCGGCGATGCTCTCGAAGGGCACCATGCGCACGCCCATCAGGCGCTGCTGCAATTCGCGCGAGAGCCGCGCCTGGGCCGCGACCGCCGCATTGGCGTGGTCGAGGTTGCGCATCAGGTTCTGCTGCACCGTGGCGACGTCGTTCACGCTTTCCGCCATCATGCGCGTGACTTCCTGGAAGCGCGTGAAGCGGTCGAATTCGAGCGGATCGAACTCCATCGAGCGCTCGCTGGCCAGCGCCTGCTGCGATTGCATCTGTGACTCGGCCTGGATTTCCACCTCGCGCAGCTGCTTGCGCAGGCGGATGATGTTTTCCGTCAGGTCCAGCATCGACGCCTTCAGCGCCAGCAGTTCGCCCTCGATGCGGCCGCGGGCGATGGCGACTTCGCCGGCCTCGTTGACCAGCTGGTCGACCAGGTCGGCGCGTACCCGCAGCTGTACCTGGGCGGTGGGTACAAACGGTGCGGCGCCCGCGCCCTGCCGGGCGGAGGCGGCCGGATGGGGTGTGGGCGCTTCGACCGCCGCTGCCTGCGCCTCGGTGGCGGTTTCGACGGATACCGAGGCCACCGTCACCTCGGGCCTGGAGGGTTCCGGCTCCGCGCTGGCGGCGCCGGGGTTGCGCAGGCGCTCGATCAGCATCGCCGCGCGGTCGTAGGAGGTTTCGAGGCCGTCGAGCGTGGCGGTTTGCACCGACTTCATGCGCACGGCCTGATCGATGCGGTCTTCCATCGAGTGCAGCAATTCGCCGCAACCCATGGCGCCCGCCATCCGCGCGCTGCCCTTGAGGGTGTGCAGATAGCGCTGCAAGGACTTTGCCACCTCGGCATTGTTCGGGTCGGTTCGCCATTGGCGCAGGCTTTCGCCAATGTCGCGCATCAGATCGACGCTCTCGTCAAGGAACAACGGCAGGATCTGGACGTCGATCTCGTCTTCCATCCGTGCCGCGCGGCGGTCGGCGGCGGTGATGGAGACTTCCGGCAGCACCGGCTGGGCCGCCGCTGCGGCCGGTGTTTCGGTGGCGGGAGCGCTCTCCGTTACAAGCGGCGTGGCGGCATCGCCCAGGCTTTCGACGATGGGCGCGGGAACTTCGGCAACCGGCTCGATGGCCGGGCTCATTGCCTTGAGTTCCTCGGTGAGATCCTGTTCCTCGCCCGGCATGCGGCGCTGGGCAACGGCGCCGAGCATGCCTTCGAGGGCGCCGGCGCAACGCGCGAACACGTAGCGCTGGGCTTCGGTCGGCGTGGCACCGAGCAGGGCGAGGCGGCCCAGTGCATCCTCCAGCGCGCGGGCCAGCCCCGAAATCGGCAGGATGCCGGTGGCGGCGGAAATGCTGGCCGCGGTATGGGCGGCGCGGATCACCTCGTTGCCCGGCACGGCTTCCTGACCCAGGTTGGCCTGCAAGGTGGTGACGTGTTCGCGTGTCTCGTCGAGATAGAGCTTGTACAGCACCGGCGATACTTCGACCTCGCCGATGTGCACCGGCGGCGGTGCCGGGAAGCTGACGACTTCGGCCGATTCCGGCTCGACCGCAGGCTCGGGCTCGGGCGCAGCTTCGAGCCCAAGCTCGGGTACAGGCTGGGTATCTTGCACCGGCTCGGAGATCGCTGGCAGCTCCGGTGCCTGAGTGTCGGCCAGGGACTCGGCGGCTTCGGTCGCGGTGGTGATGGGCTCGGCCAGATCGGGCAGGCTTGTTTCGGACTCTTGGGTGGCGGGAGCTTCCGCCTCCGGCAACGCCGGCGGTGGCGCTTCCGCCGCCTGGGGTGGCGCGACTTCCGGCACAAGAGTCGGCGCTGGTACCACGGCGACCGGTGCTTCCTCGGCGGTTCCGCTCAGCACCGCGCAGCGATGGGCGAGTTCGGCGTAGTCGTGATGCCGGCTGCCGCCGCCTTCGAGCTGTACCACCCAGTCGGCAAACACCGTGGCGGCTTGGTCGAGCAGTTCCAGCAGGGCTGGGCTGGCGGGCCTGGTATCGTGCAGCCAGGCGTTGAGCACCTGTTCGACGCCCCAGGCGGCTTCGCCCAACTCGGCGAGGCCCACCATGCGGCCGCTGCCCTTCAGGGTGTGGAAGCTGCGGCGGACCGTGACCAGCACTTCGTTGTCGGTCGGCGCGGCGTGCAGCATCGGCAGGTTCGCTTTGATGGTGCCGAGAACCTCGTTGGCTTCCTCGAGGAAAATGCCCAGCAACTCGGCATCGAGATCTTCCTCGCTGGCCTCGATGAGCCGTTCGGCCTCCGCCGATGGCGCCGGGGCCGCGACAGCAGCAGGTGGGGCTGCGGGTGGCTCAGGCTCGGCCGGCGCTGCGAAGCCTTCGACTTCGAAGTCGGGCAGCTCGTCCTCCACGCCGACCGGCTCGGCCGCTGCCACCTCTGGCACCGCCATCGGTTCGGGCTCCGGAGTCGACGCGAGGGCCTGCGGAATCTTCGGCGCGACGGGTTGCGCGGCAGGCGGTTCGGGGGCGGGTGCCGGAGCCAACGCTTCCACCGCGGCCAAAGCGACGGGCTCGGGTTCCTTGCGCACCGGAGCCGGGCGTGGCGGCGGCGCCAGGATGGCATCGATGTCGGCGCCGCCGCCCTGCAACTGGGTGACGAAGAATCCCAATGCCGAGAGTTTCTTGGCCACTTCCTCGAATTCGCCGGCACGTGCCGCGAATCCGGGCTGGGCGAAGCGCTCGATGGCGCCGGCACATTCGGCCAGCACGGCATTGGCCCGATCCTGGCCGAGCACCAGCAGGGCGCCCTGGATCTGCCGGATCGGCTTTTGCAGCGCTGCCAGACCCGACTGCTTGCCGCTGTCGCGGAAGAAGGCGTCGAGCGCCGTCTCTATGCTGCCGAGATTGCTCTTGATTTCGCGCGCCACCGATTCCAGCAGCAGTCGCTCCTGCGCGCGCCGCGACATCGCGTCGAGGTGCGGCAGCTCCAGCATGCCCAGTTCCTCGCCGCGTTAGACCGCCGCCAAGCGTTCGATCACGGCATCCGTCGAATGCGCAAAATCGGCATCGAGGGACTGGAAGTTCTCCAGCGCCGATTCGGCCAGCAGCAAGGCGGTGGCCATTTCGAGCGCCATCGTTTCGTTATGGCGCGAGGGATCGCGACGCAGGCGGTCGGCGCTGTCGAGGATGGCCGCAGTCAGCCGCCGGTAATCGGCCTGGCCGGTGGCGGCACCTTCTTCGGCGATCTTTGCGGTGCGTTCGTGAAATGGCGGCAGCGCGGCGGCGGTGCCGGCACAGAGCCGGTTCCAGTCGTCCTTGGCACCAGTCAGCAGCTCGCGCAGGCGGCGGATGACAGGCAGCAGTCGCTCGGTCTCGGATGGAGTGGCGGTGGGGACCATGCCCTCCAGCCGATACGCGGCGCGGACCACGGCCAGGGCATCGCCCCCCGCGGTGGCGCAGGCGGCCAAGTAGAGCGCCTCGCGCAGTGCCGGCTCCGGAACCTCGGTTTGCCCTTCACCGAGCTTTTTGACCAGGGCACCGAGGCGCATGGCAAAGCGCTTGGCTTCGCCGGCATCCGGCAGGCCGCCGGCTGCCATCGCATCCAGCACGCCGATCGATACCCACCAATAGGCACGCGCCGCCGGCGTGCCGCGTGTCATCTCGATCATCGCGGTCGAGACCTTCATTTCGGCAGCGCCCCTGGATTCTCCCTTGAGCCACTTCAGGAGACCGCGTTCGAAGCCCAGGCGCGCCGCCTTGATCCTTGCGGCGAGGGCCTCGGCGGCAAGGGCGGGCGGATCTTTTTCGCGTTTCGGCGGGCGTTGCGTCAGATCGGGGAAGAACAGGGCGGCGGGGCCGGGTGCCGCCAGTCCGCGCGCCACAGCCATGGCCGAATACGCGCCGATCAGTTTCAGCGGCTGGTCCGGATGGCCGGCCATGAGGTCGTCGAGATAGGCGCGCAGGGCCTGGAATCCCGTTTGCGCGGCGGCTATCGCCGCAGTGGCATCCTTGGCCGAACCGTCGCCCAGCGCGGCGAGCAACTGTTCGATGGCATCGGCGAACTCGGTGATGCCTTCGAGGCCGACGATGGCCAGCGCACCGTGCGCCTGGTGCATGCTGGCGCGCGCCTTGGCCAGGCCGTTGCCCGCCGGGTCGGCGGCGCAGGCCGCGAGGCTCTCGCCCGCGCGTTCGAGGGCAAGGTCGATTTCTCCCTTGACCCAGGACAGCGGGCCGATATCCAGTTCCACGCTCATGAGGGCTGGTTGTTGTTGGTTGGACCCGGGCTGCGGTGTATCAAACCTTGAAGCCGGAGACCGAACCCTTCAGCTCCGCGGCAAGTTCCGTCAATTCGCCAATCGACACGGCGGTCTGCTGCGTGCTGGTGGTGGTCTGGCCGGTGATCTGCAAAATGTGCTGCATGGACGAGGCCACCTTGGTCGCGATGTCGGCCTGCGTTTGCGTATCGGAGGAGATCTTCTGAATCAGGCGCGCCAGATCCTGCGACACGCTGGAGATCTCCGACAGCGCCTGGCCGGCGGCATCGGACAGCTTGGCTCCTTCCACCACGCCCTGCGTCGAATATTCCATGGCCGCCACGGCGTCGTGGGTGTCGGTCTGAATTGTCTTGACGATGGCTGCGATCTGTTTTGTCGCCTCGGCGGAGCGTTCGGCCAGTCGCTGCACTTCCTCGGCAACTACCGAGAAGCCGCGGCCGGCTTCGCCGGCGGATGCCGCCTGGATCGCCGCGTTCAAGGCCAGCACGTTGGTCTGCTCGGTAATGTCCGAGATCAGTTCCACGATTTCGCCGATCTCCTGCGAGGATTCGCCAAGGCGCTTGATCCGTTTCGATGTCTCCTGGATCTGGGTGCGGATGTCGTTCATGCCCGAAATCGAGTTCGACACGGCCGAGGAGCCCTTGCGCGCGGCTTCCAGTGAGGCATTCGCGACGCGGGCGGATTCGAGAGCCGAGGATGACACCGCTTCCATCGACTTGGCCATGTCCAGAACCGTGGCGTTGGCGCTCATGATCTCTTCGGACTGCACCTTGGTCGCGGCCAGCAGTTCGTTGGACGTGGATTGCGCAGCGTTCGAGGCGCTGGTCACGCGCTCGGCGGCGTCGTTGATGCCGCGCACCAGTACGGCGAGTTCCTCAATCGTGTAGTTCACCGAGTCGGCAATGGCGCCCGTGATGTCCTCGGATACCGTGGCGCGCACCGTGAGGTCGCCGTCTGCCAGGTCGCCCATTTCGTTCATCAGCCGCAGAATGGCGCCCTGGGTGGCATCTTTCTCCGCCTCGGCAATGCGCCGCTGCTGTTCGGCTTCGCCGGAACGGCGCACGCCTTCGTCGTTGAAGGCCTTGACCATCAGTACCAGCATCAGCAACGCGAAGGAACCGAAGATCGCTGCCGAGAAGGACGAAAAATCCTGTTCGGCGATTTCCTTTTCGTAGGCATTGACCAGGGCATCGGCGTGACCGGCCATGGTGCGAAATCCGTTCTGCAGACCCGATCCGGTCTTGCGCGCCTGGACCAGAGGCTTGAGCTCGCCGCTGAGGGCCGGCACCGCCGCCATCATCGCCTTGAAGCCGAGGCCCAGCGGCGATTCGGCGGCCGCGAGTTCCTGTGCGGTGGGGAGGTCCTTGGCCAATTGCGTCGCCACGGCTTCGTCGAAGCCGGGAGCCCAGGCCAGTTGATGGGCGCCGCGCAGGATGCGCTCGGTCAGCATGGGCAGGCGCCCGCCGGCCGCCTCCGCCGCTTCGGTCATGGCATGGCCGCGAATCGCGGCTTCGACCGCCAGCCGGTTGATCGCAGTGAGGCGGTTTTCGCTGGCGAGTACCAGATTGATGGCATCGTTCTGCTTGACCCAGGCCTCGCGCAGCGCGTCGAGCGCCGGGCGCGCCTCGGGGCTGGTGGCGGCAACCTTGACGCCCTTGATCTCGCCGCCTTCCAGCAGGCTCTCCAGCAACTTGCCAAAGGAATCGCGCGCTTCGCGCAGTTCGGAAAAACCGTCCTTCTGGCCTTCCATGGCCGCCAGCGCCGCCTTCGGAATCTGGTGCGTCAGCGGCGCAATATGGCTGGCCACCGAAAGGAAGGTAGTGCCGCGTGCCGTGGCCTGTACCTGCATGAAGATGGCGGCGATCGAGATCAGCAGGCTGATGAGGAAGACACTGCCCAGGATGCGGAACTGTGTATCGATGGCCAGATGCCCGATCAGGGGCATCTTGCCTTGGCCACGCCTTTCGATCATCGGCGCCGCGCCGCCGCCGGCGCGGGGATCCCTGGGCTTTCTTCGATCAAAGCTTGGCAGTTTGAAGGGCAGATTGAAGGCCATGGTCTTTCCTCTCCGGTGCGCTCAAAGCGCAATATCTAGGTAGCGTGGATCGGCCAGCAGGGCAGGAATGCGCAACTGGGTCCAGACCACATCCTGCGCATCCTTGAAACGCCCCCCCAGCCAGGGCGCGGTTTCACCGATGCCGGTGCGCACTTCACCGGTGGCGCGCATTTCCAGCTGCGGCCGCAAACCGAGGGCGCGGCGCACCAGCAGCGCGCTGTTGATGCCCTGGCGGGCGCCGATCAGCAGCAGGCGCGACTGGGCGTTGATCGGCGTAGGCGCGCCACCGCGCCAGGCGGCGAAATCGACCACGCTGTAGAGCACGCCGCGAATGTTGGCGATGCCGGTGAACCAGGGCTTGGTCAGCGGCGCCGGGGTGAGTTCCGGCAGCGGCGTGACCTCGCCGGAGTCGGCCAGATCGATCAGCCAGCGGCTTCCACCCGTCAGCTCGTCGGCACCCGACTCGATGCCGAGCAGGGCATTGCCGCCCTCGCCGCGCCGGGCCGACACCAGGCGATCGGAGAGGTTCTGCTGGAACTCGCGCAGGCTGATGCGTTTTGCCATTATCCGAGCGCAGCGATCTTGGCCAGTAGCGCCGGCCCATCGACCGGCTTGGTGACATAGTCCTGGGCGCCCTGGCGCATACCCCAGAGCTTGTCGGTTTCCTGGTTCTTGGTGGTGCACATGATGACCGGAATATTCTTGGTTTCCTCGTCCTTCGACAGCGCGCGGGTAGCCTGGAAACCGTTGGTGCCGGGCATCACGACGTCCATCAGCACCAGATCCGGCTTGATCTGCTTGGCGCGGGCAATGCCCTCGTCGCCGCTTTCGGCAGTGCTTACCTGATAGCCCGCGCCGGTCAGCATCTCGGAGAGGATGTGGCGCTCGGTGGGAGAGTCGTCGACGATCAGTATGGTCTTGATGGGCATGATGTATTCCTCGCAACTGGAAAATGGTCAGCCGCCACCAGCGTGGTCGGCAACGGTCTTGAGCAGGCTGTCCTTGGTGAAGGGCTTGGTCAGGTACTCGTCGGACCCGACCATGCGGCCGCGCGCGCGGTCGAACAGGCCGTCCTTCGACGAGAGCATGATTACCGGCGTGGCGGAGAATTTCGGATTCTTTTTGATCAGTGCGCAGGTTTGGTAGCCGTCCAGACGCGGCATCAGGATGTCGCAGAAGACCACGTGCGGCTGGTGATCGTTGATCTTCGCCAGCGCGTCGAATCCGTCTTCCGCCAGAACCACCTGGGCACCGGCCTGCAGCAGAAATATCTCGGCGGTCTTGCGGATGGTGTTCGAATCGTCGATCACCATTACCTTGATGCCGGAGAGCTTAGGTGTCCCGCTCACATTACTCCAAGCCGAATCAACGGTTCGAATCCCGGGAGTACAAGCCGGCGCAAGCTGGTGCCGTCACAAGTTGCCGCCATGGCGTTTGCCATTCATCCCCCGCCCGCATGTTGTCAATGTTCTTCAGCTAAGCACTGCAAGTTGTAATCATACTTAGATTCTTGCGCTTGCAAAGCACCCTTGGCGCATATTCCGCAGGCAATAGGGCCGCCTGTGGGAATTTTGTGAAGGCCGGGCGACTTCCGGGCGGGCAAAGGCCATCGGCTAAAATTCGGCCGTTCCCTTTCCTTTCCTGCCGGAACGCTTCCGCGCCCGATGATTGCCGCCCCCGCCACCGCACCGCCTGCCGTGCTCAGTTTTGCCGCTTCCGACCCGACCGGCGGCGCCGGCATCCAGGCCGATATCCTGACCGTGGCCAGCCTGGGCTGCCATCCGCTGTCGGTGTTGACCGCCATCACGGTGCAGGACACCACCGGAGTCGAGGGTGTGCTGCCCATCGATTCGGGTTGGGTGGCGGACCAGGCGCGGGCACTGTTGGAAGACATGCCGGTGGCGGCGTTCAAGATCGGGTTGCTGGGCAGCGTCGAGGTGATCGCGGCGATCGCCGAGGTGGTGGCGGATTACCCAGCGATACCGCTGGTGCTGGATCCGGTGCTGGCTTCCGGGCGTGGCGACCAGTTTGCCGACGAAGAAATGATCGAGGCCATGATCGGCCTGCTGCTGCCGCAGACTACGCTGATCACCCCCAACAGCCTGGAAGCGCGGCGCCTGGCGCAGCAACTCGGGGTCGGCGAAGGCCACCGGCGCGAAGCGGGATTGGCGGATTGCGCGCGTGGTTTGCTCGATGCCGGATGCGAGCAGGTGCTGGTGACCGGCACCCACGAAGGAACGGCGCAGGTGGTTAACACCCTCTACGGCAGCCATGGCGTGATCCGCAGCGATCGCTGGGAACGCCTGCCCGGCAGCTATCACGGCTCCGGCTGCACCCTGGCCTCGGCGGTGGCGGCCTATCTCGCCTGCGGCGCGGAAATCGGCGACGCGGTGCAAGGTGCCCAGGAGTACACTTGGCGTACCTTGTCCGCCGGATACCGGCCGGGCATGGGACAATTCATTCCGGATCGGCTATTCTGGTCAAGGGAGGACGAGGACGATGCCGCGGACGGCTGAACGGCGCGCGAAGCTGGCGACTGGGGGACGGGCGTGAAGGTCAGCGGCCTGTGCGCGGTCACGGTCGACGACATGCTGTTGCCGCGCCTGTCGGCGCTGGTGAAGGCCGCGCTCGACGGCGGCACGCCCTACGTCCAGTACCGCAACAAGGCTGCGCCGCGTGCCTTGCGCCGTGCCCAGGCGGCTGAAATGCTGCGCATTTGCCATGGTGCCGGCGCCCGCCTGATCATCAACGATGACGTCTGGCTGGCCGTGGAGATCGGCGCCGACGGCGCCCATCTCGGTCGTGGCGACGCGCCGGGCGGATCGCTGTTGGCGGCGCGCGAGGCGCTGGGCCCGAAGCGCCTGCTCGGCGTTTCCTGCTACAACGACTTGGCGCTCGGCGAGGAGGCCGCCAGGGCCGGCGCCGACTACATCGCCTTCGGCAGCATGTTCCCATCGCGCAGCAAGCCCGACACCGTTCGCGCGCCGCTGGAAATCCTCGGCCAGGCGCGCCGTTTCGGCTTGCCGGTGGTCGCCATCGGCGGCGTCACGCTGGAAAACGCGCCGCAGCTGATAGAGGCCGGCGCCGACGCGCTGGCCGTGGTCAGCGACCTGTTCGATGCCATGGACATCAAGGCGCGCGCCGAGGCCTACCAGAATCTTTTCGCCGCAATGCCCTGAGCCGCCCGCGTCGGGCAAACAGCCTGTCGCATACTGCTTTCTGATCCCTGGTCCCTGAAAATGTCACGCAACGAAGCCCTCTTCTCCCGCGCCCAAGGGACCATTCCCGGTGGCGTCAATTCACCCGTCCGCGCCTTCCGTTCGGTGGGCGGCGCGCCGCGTTTCTTTACCCGCGGCGAGGGTTCCCGCATCTGGGATGCCGATGGCAAGGCCTACCTCGACTATGTCGGCTCCTGGGGGCCGCTGATCCTCGGCCACGCCGATCCGGACACCGTCGCGGCCGTGCAGCAGGCGGCGGCAAAGGGTCTTTCCTTCGGCGCGCCGACCGAGGCCGAGATCGAACTCGCCGAATTGCTGGTGCAGCGCGTGCCGAGCATGGACATGGTGCGCCTGGTGTCCTCCGGTACCGAAGCCACCATGAGCGCGATCCGCCTCGCCCGCGGCTTCACCGGCCGCGATGTGATCGTCAAGTTCGAAGGCTGCTATCACGGCCACGGCGACAGCCTGCTGGTCAAGGCCGGCTCCGGATTACTGACCTTCGGCAATCCGTCCTCGGCCGGCGTGCCCGCCGACCTGGCGCAGCACACCCTGGTGCTCGACTACAACGACGCCCAGGGCCTGGCGGACGCCTTTGCCAAACACGGCCAGACCATCGCCTGCGTGATCGTCGAGCCGGTGGCCGGCAACATGAATTTGATCGCACCCAAGCCGGAATTTCTCGCCGCCATGCGCGAGCTGTGCACCCGGCACGGCGCCCTGCTGATCTTCGACGAGGTGATGACCGGTTTTCGTGTCGGCCCCGGCTCGGCCCAGGGCCTGTACGGCATCACGCCTGACCTGTCGACTTTCGGCAAGGTGGTCGGCGGCGGCATGCCGCTGGGTGCCTTCGGCGGTCGCCGCGAGATCATGGAAAAGATCGCGCCCCTGGGCCCGGTGTATCAGGCCGGGACGCTGTCGGGCAATCCGCTGTCGGTGGCGGCGGGCCTGGTGACGCTGAAGAAGATCGCCGCGCCCGGGTTTTATGAAGCCCTCGCGGCCCGCACCAAATCGCTGGTCGACGGGCTCGCCGGCGCGGCGACGAAGCACGGCGTCAAGTTCAGCGCGCAGTCCGTGGGCGGCATGTTCGGCGTGTACTTCGCGGCGACGCCTCCGACCTCGTATGCCGAAGTGATGGCCTCGGACAAGGAAGCCTTCAACCGCTTCTTCCACGCCATGCTCGATGCCGGCGTGTATCTGGCACCCTCGGCCTTCGAGGCCGGCTTTGTTTCGGCCGCCCACAGCGAGGCCGACATCGCGGCGACCGTGGCCGCGGCCGAGGCGATCTTCGCCCGCGGCTGAGAGTCGGCGCTGGCGACACGGCGATGCCGACGCTGGGCGTACCCGCCGCTTGGGCCGTGCTGCTGGTCGCCGGCCTGTGCGAAATCGCCTGGGCCATCGGCCTCAAATACACCGGGGGTTTCACGCGCCTGATTCCGAGTGCCTGGACCCTGGCGGCGATGGCGGCGTCGGTGATCCTGCTGGCCTGGTCGCTGAAGACCCTGCCGGTGGGCACGGCCTATGCGGTATGGACGGGAGTCGGCGCTGTCGGCACGGCGATCCTCGGCATGCTTCTGTTCAACGAGTCGCGCGAGGTGGCGCGGCTGGTGTGCATAGCCCTGATCGTGGCCGGCATCCTCGGCCTCAAACTCGTGACGAAATAATCAGGCTTCGCGCCGCGCCCGGTTGGCCGCCAGCAGGCGCCGAGCGCGGCGCGTTTCCAGCCAGCGCAGCGTGACGTAGGTGCCCCAGCCGACGAGGCCCATCGCGGCGATGAAAGCGCCGTAGGACACGGGCCAGGGAATGCCCTGGGTCATCATCGAGAACTCGCTCATGCCGCCGATGCCGGCGATGATGTTGAGCGGCACGAACACCACGCTGATGGTGGTCAGCTTGGACACGCGCTTGTTCTGGTTGATGTTGATGAAGCCGACCGTGGCGTCCATCAGGAAGTTGATCTTGCCGAAGAGGAAGGAGGTGTGGCCGTCCAGCGAATCGATGTCGCGCAGGATCTGGCGCGCGTCGTCGTGCTGGGCGGTCGACATCAGCCGGCTGCGCATCAGGAAGGACAGCGCGCGTCGCGTGTCCAGCACGTTGCGGCGGATGCGGCCGTTGAGGTCCTCCTCCTTGGCGATGTCGGAGAGGATTTCGGCGGCTTCATCGTCGGTGACCTGCGGCGTCAGCACGGTGCGGCTGACCTTTTCCAGCTCGGCGTAGATGTCCTCCAGCGCATCCGCCGAGTACTCGACGTCGGCGTCGTAAAGGTCGAGCAGCACATCCTTGCCGTCGGTGACATAGCCCGGCTGGATGCGCGCGCGCAGGCGCTGCAGGCGGAACACCGGCAGTTCCTCGTCGCGCATCGAGAACAGGATGTTGTTGTGCAGGACGAAGGCCACCGGCACGTTGCGCGACTCGTCTTCCTTGTCCAGCAGGAAGTCCGAGTGCATATGCACGTCGCCGCTGTCCTCGATGTAAAAGCGGGCGGATTCCTCGATGTCGGTCAGGTCGTCGGCGTCAGGCAGTTCGAGGCCGAAGACGTCCTCGATCCACTGCCGTTCCTCCTTCGACGGTGCCAGCAGGTCCACCCAGATCGGGGCGGTGGCGGCGAGGTCTTCCTTGCTGTCGACCTGGACCTGGCGCAGGCGCCCGTTCCTCAGTTCGAAGGCATTGATCATCACCGGGCGACGGGTGGCTTCGCTGGCCTGCTGCGTGCCCTGCAGGTCGCCGGCGGCGGCGGTGGTCGGCTCGTCGGGCTCCTCGTCGAGCGATTCCTGGAGTGCCTCCGACATCTCGTCGAGCACATCCTCGCCCTGCTCCTTGTCCAGCAGATCCCAGACCTGGACGCTCTCGTCCGGCGGCAGGGCATCGAGGATGCGCGCCACGGATTCCGGTGCCAACGGTTCCAGGCGCGCGCGCAGCGCGGCCCATTCCTGGCGACGAACCAGATCCTCGACCTCGCGCAGGGTCTCCTGCTCCTCGGCGCGGCTGCGCGCTTCGGCGTCGTCTTCGGCGGGTGGGGTGAGGATTTCCGACATGGGCGAATTCTAGACTGTCATGGCACGTAGGCGTTGCCCATGCGACCGAGGATCAGTTCGGTGCGCCCGTTCATGTAGGCGGAATAGGGATTGCGCTCGTAACGGCGCGGCGCCGGCAGCATCACCGCCAGGCGCGCGGCCTGTTCGGCGCCGAGCTGGGTGGCCGAAATGCCGAAGTAGCGGCGCGCCGCCGCTTCGGCACCAAACACACCCTCGCCCCATTCGACCACGTTGAGATACACCTCGAGGATGCGCTGCTTGTCCCACAGCAGTTCGATCCAGACCGTGATGATCGCCTCCTCGCCCTTGCGCAGGAAGGACTTGGTCGGCGACAGCAGCAGGTTCTTTGCCAGTTGCTGCGAGATGGTGGAACCGCCGGCCACCACCTTGCCCTGCTTCTGGTTCTTTTCCATCGCTTTCTGGATGCCTTCCCAGTCGAAGCCCTCGTGGTCCACGAACTTGTCGTCCTCGGCGGCAATCACCGCGCGTTTGAGGTGGGTGGAAATCTTCGCGTAGGGCAGCCACTGGCGCTTGAGCTCGGCTTTCGGATTCTTCTGCCGCGCCTCGGCCAGGCGCTGGTTCTGGAAGCTGGTGTTGATGGGGTTGGCCCATTTCCACCACAGCACCCAGCCCAGATACCAACCCTGCCAAAGCAGCAGGATGCCGAAAAACGCCGCCAGCCCGAGCTTGAGCCAGCGCGGTGCCGGACTCATGGCTTTGCCATCCGGCAATGCCATGGAAAATTGGATGCCCCCACCCCCCACCCCCCGCCCGGGCGGGGGCGACTGATTGGTTCGCTGCGCTCAAATATCACGAAGGGTTCCGGAGTGCCGCCAGCACCGGGGCCGTGTGCGGCCGCACCCCGCGCCAGACGAAAAAGGCTTCCGCCGCTTGCTCGACCAGCATGCCCAGGCCGTCGGCGACGCGCGCACCGGCCTCGCGCGCCTGCGTCATGAAGGCGGTTTCGCGGCCGTAGAGCATTTCGTAGGCAACACAACGTGGTGCGAACACGGAAGTCGGCAGCGGCAACACGGCGCCCGCCAGGCCGGCCGAGGTGGCATTGATCACCAGGTCGAAGCTGCGTCCGGCAAGCCCGGCAAAGCCGCAGCCGTCCGGCTTGATCCCGACCGCGCAAGCCGGCAGGCGGGCAAATTCGAGGGCCAGGCGCGCCGCGGTTTCCTCGGTGCGGTTGGCGATCAGCAAGTCCGCCGGGCCTTCCAGCAACAACGGCAGGATCACGCCGCGCGCGGCGCCGCCGGCGCCCAGCAGCAGGATGCGACGGCCGGCCGGATCGCAGCCGAGGTTGTGCTTGAGGTCACGCACCAGACCGGCGCCGTCGGTGTTGTCGCCAAGGATTTCGCCGCCGTCGAAGCTCAGTGTGTTCACGGCGCCGGCGGCCTCGGCGCGCGGCGTGCGGGTGGTGGCGAGGCGGCAGGCTTCCTCCTTGAAGGGCACGGTGACATTGGCGCCGCGCGCGCCGGCGTGGTGGCGCGCGCGGAATGCCGCGACCGCCGCGGCGAAGCCATCCTTGTCGGCAAGGATAGCCTCGTAGCTCATGTCCTGCCGGGTCTGCGCGGCGAACAGGGCATGGATGCGCGGCGACTTGCTGTGCCCGATGGGATTGCCGAACACGGCGTAGTGGTCGCTCATTCAGTCGGCTCGCAGGCGGTCGGCATTGGTGAAGGTCCAGGTGCGGGTGATTTCGAGTATGTCAGTGTCACGCCGGATGGCCTCGGGAAAGGCGGCGTAGGGCGCCGCCATGCGCACGATGCGCCGTGCCGCCTCGTCCAGCAAATTCTGGCCCGACGAACGGGCGATCTCGACCCGGTCGAGGTCGCCATTGGACTTGATCACCACGGTCAGCACCAGGCTGCCGTACAGCCTGCCCTTGGCCGCGTCGGGATAGTTGAGGTTGCCGATGCGCTCGATCTTCTGCCGCCAGTCCTCGACATACTGGGCGAAACGGTATTCCTCGACGCGGGCGCCGATGAATTTCTTGCGTGGCCGCTGGTTGTACTCGTCCATCTGGCGCGCGATCTGGCCTTCGAGGCGGGCGATGGCCATGGCGCTGCTGGCGAGGTCGATGCCCGAGCGGACTGGCTCGGCGGAGGGCGTCGGCTCCGGCTTGCCGCGTTCGAGGCTGACCGAGCGATCGCCCTTGAGGCGGGTCATCTGCTGCTGCGCCTGGGCTTCGAGTTCGGCGACCCGGCGTTGCGCCTCGTTCAGCTCGTTGCCTTCGCGCGTATTGGGGGAGGGCGGCAGCGGCGTCCTGGCGCGGCGGTCCGCGTCGACATTGCCGCCGCCATCGAGATTGGTCTGCGCCTTGGCCTGCGCCTTGTCCGGCCGCGCCTTGCTCTTGCTGTTGACCAGGATGACTTCGAGCGCCCGCTCGCGCGCCTTGTCGATGAAGTCGGGCGGCGTGAAGCGCACTACCAGCAGCACCGCATGCAAGAGCAGGGAGATGCCGAAGGCCAGCGTCAGGTTGCGTCGCGGTGGATCCATGGCCGCCAGGAAAGCCGGCAAGGGCATGGCCGGCAATGCGGGCAGGGCAAGGCGTGGCAGGCTGGGCAGGCGTGGCATGGGCCGAACAATTTTACTCTGCCGCCATTTGCTCCCCGTCCTCGGCGAAGGGCTCATCAGAGCCCGTATTGGCCGCCAATTCGGGCGCCGGCTCAAGGTAGCGCAGGCGGATTTCGGCCTCCAGCAGGTCGATGCCTTCGATGCTCAGGCGCACCGCCGTGCCGCGCGGGGTTTCCGGCAGCGAAGGGACGCGGGCGACCAGGGGAATCGACTCCAGCCGCAGCAGCGACTCGCGCAGCACGCGGCCGACCACGGTCCCGGCACCCTGCTGCAAGAGCCAGCGCAGGCACCAGTAGCGCTCCATGCCGCGCTGGAATTCGGCATAGGCGGCATAGCTCAGTTCGAAATCGCGCATGGCCGCCAGCAGGTCGGCCGACTTGGGCGGAAAGAACGGCTTTTCCTCGCGCAGCAGGGCCAGCAGTTGCCACTGGTTGAGCAGGTCGCAATAGCGCCGCAAGGGCGAACTGGACCACGCATAGCAATCGACGCCCAGGCCTTCGTGGGCGGCGGCGACCGTGCTCATGCGCACCTTGCCGGCGCTCTGCACGCGGTACAGCGCCGGGATGCCGGCGTCGCGCAACATTGCGCCCCAGGTGGCGTTGGCGGTGATCATCAGTTCGGCGACCAGGGTGTCGAGCGGGCTGCCGCGCGGGCGTTCCTCGATCGTGACGAGGCCCTTGCCCGGCTCGGTGGCGATGCCGCTGTCGGCGGTCCAGTCGACGATGAAGTTGTAGTCCTTGCGCTTGCCGTTGTCCGAGGGCTTGCCGCGCCCCGCTTCCAGCACCTGGGCGAATTCCCAGAGCAGATTGAGCTCGTCGCGCCAGGCGAAGTCGCCCAGGCCGGTGGCGAGCGTGGTGGCATTGAATACGGGTTCGATGTCGTGATGGCGCAGGTTGGCCGCCACCGGCACGCGCTCGATGCGGGTTTCGTGGCCGAGCAGGCGGTAATCGGCGGCGACGTCGAGATAGAGCGAGATCGCCGGCACATCGTGGCCGGCGGCGAGCGTGAAATGCTCGACCACGGCCTCGGGCAGCATGGTGATCTTGCGCCCCGGCATATACACCGTCGACAGTCGTTCGCGGGCAATGCGGCCGAGGTCCGACTCCGGCGTGAAGCCGAGGCCGGGCGCGGCGATGTGGATGCCGATGCGCCAGCCGCCCTCGGGCTTGGCGGTGACCGAGAAGGCATCGTCGATCTCGGTCGTATGTGCATCGTCGACGCTGAACGCGGCCACCTCGGCCAGCGGCAGATCGGGCGGCTCCACGGGTGCGGCGAAAGCGGGGAAACCGGTGCCGCCCTTGCCCTCCGGGAAGTATTCGAAGAGGAAGCGGCCGAGGTGGTATTCATGGGTCGAGGGCAGGGCGCCGGCGTCGAACAACAGGCGCGCGGCCGACTTGCCGGTTTCATTGCAGGCGGCTTCGAGCGCCTTGGTTTCGCCGCGGTTGCGGTCCGGCTTGTAGATCAGTTGCGGCAGGATGGGCGCGAATTCGGGCGGCAACCTGCCGTCCTTGAGTTCGCCGACCATGCGCACGATGGCCAGCGCCTGCTGGCGCTTCTTTTCCAGGCCGGCCAGCGCGGCCTGCAGGATCTCGGGCGGCGCCTTGCGGAAACGGCCGCGGCCCTTGCGATGGAAGTACATCGGCGCCGAATGCAGGCGCAGCAGCACGGCCGCCGCCTGTACCGCATCGGGTTTGGCGCCGTGGTACTCGGCCGCCAGTTCGTCGAAGGCGAACTCCGCTTCGCCGCAGACCTCCCAGAGGAAGTCGACGTCGATGGTCTCGGCCTCGGCTTCGGCGCGCTCCAGCAGCTCGCCGGGGGCGGGCGCGGCGAAGCGCTGCAGCACGTTGGCCGCCTTGACCTTGGCGCGCTTGCCCGAGGCCAGCTCCACCTGCAGCGAGGTCGTGTTGTCGGCCAGCACCGAACCGGCGCGAAACACGCCGTCTTCTTCGAACAGGATATTCATCGGGGCAATCTTAACTGCGCAGGGCGCTGGCGATCAGCACCGTGCTGGTGAGTCGGTAGCCCTCGGGGCCGGCATGGGGCGCCAGTTCTTCGGCCACGCCGGCGGCCAGCGCCTGGAGTTTTTCGGCGGGCAGGCGGGAAAGGCTCTCGTTGGCGCCGCCGGCGATGTCGAGGAAGCCCTGCCAGTAGCTGGCGGCATCGGCGAAGGTGACGCTGAAATCCAGTGGCCGGATCTCGATGTCGTGAAAGTCGGCGCTGGCGACACGGCGTTGCAGCCACCCCGGCTCGCCGCAGCGGAAGATCGAGGGCCGCGCCACCTTGGGCGGTGGCAGCAGCCGGCGGATGCAGGCTAGCGCGCATTCGATCAAGGGGACCTCGGCCGCGCGCCCCCAGACCGAGAAGGCGACGCGTCCACCGGGACGCAGCATGCGCCGCATTTCGCGCAGCGCGGCCGCCTCGTCGGGAAAGAACATCAGGCCCAGGCCGCATAGCACGCGATCGAACTCGCCATCGGCCAGGGGCAGGGCTTCACCGTCGGCGGCCACGCGCGGCAGGTCAGGGCAGCACCGGAGCTGCCCCTGGCTGATGTCGCTGGCAAGCACCAGCCCGGCGTCGCCTACCCGCACGGCGGCGGCACGCGCCAGCAGGCCGGGCCCGCTGGCGAGGTCGAGCACGCGCTGGCCGGGCGCCAGTGCGGCGGCATCGAGCAGGGCCGTGGCGATCTCATGGCGCGTGGTGGCAGCGGCCAGATAGCGCTCACCGAGCCTGTCGTAGCCGGCGCGCTCGATGCGCTTGAACTGGGCGACATCGAAATTCACGGCAGGGCTGCCGCGGTGCGGGCCGCCGCGGCTTTCAACAAATCGACGCTATACACCGCGAGCCCGGTCCAGATCGCGGCCAGACTCAGCATGCGCTGGGCATCGAGCGGCTCGCGGTAGAGCAGCACTCCGATCAGGAAGGCGAGGGTGGGCGCCAGGTATTGCAGGAAGGCCATCATCGACAGCGGCAGGCGCCGCGCGGCGATGGCGAACAGCAGCAGCGGAATCGCCGTCACCGGCCCGGTGGCGACCAGGTACAGGTCGCTCGCCGACAGACTGCCGCTGCCGCCGAAATGGCCTTGTCCGCTCCAGGCCAGCCAGGCCAGAGCCAGCGGGGTCATGCAGACGGTTTCGAGGAACAGGCCGCTGGCGGCATCGAGCGGCAGTTGTTTGCGCAACAGGCCGTAAATGCCAAAGGTGCCGGCCAGCACCAGGGCGATCCACGGCAGGCCGCTGGCGCGGGTGGCCTCGATGGCGACGCCGACGGCGGCGCAAAGCACGGCGACCCATTGCAGCTTGCGCATGCGCTCCTTCAGCACCAGCACGCCGAGCGCGACATTGAGCAGCGGCAGGATGAAATAGCCGAGGCTGGTTTCGACGATGTGGCCGTTGTTCACGCCCCAGACGAAGGTCAGCCAGTTGCTGATCACCAAGGCCGAGGCCAGCGCGATGCGGGCCAACTGGGCGGGTTGCCGGGCGATGCGCAGGGCGTCGCCGAAGCCACGGCCGAAACCGATCAGCGCCGTCATCAGCAGCATGGCCCAGACCACGCGGTGGGCGATGATTTCGACGGCGGGGATCTCGACGATCTGCTTGAAGAAGATCGGCACCAGGCCCCAGATCACATAGGCGCTGATGCCGGCGAGGATGCCGATGCGGGTGTTTTCCGGTGTGACAGCTGGGTGACTCACTTTAGCCCGGCAAACGCAATGATGTCGTCGAGGTAGTCGTTCCAGCGCGTGAAGCTGTGGTCGCCGCCGGGCAGCACGGTCTGCGTTGCTCCGGCGTAGCGGCGCACGGCGTCGCGGTAGTCGAGGGTTTCGTCGCCTTCCTCGACCAGCAGCCAGAAGCGCTGCGGTTTCGCGAGGACCGGGACTTCGATCGCGCGCAACTGCTCGACATGGTCCAGGGTGAAGTCGAAGCTCTCGCCGGTATACAGCCAGCGCTGCGGGCCAATGTAACTCTGTAGCGACAGGTGGGCGACTACGGCGGGGTTCACCAGTACGCCTGTGAGGTCGAATTTCTCCGCCAACCAGGTCGAGTAGTAGCCGCCAAGCGACGATCCGATCACCGTCGTCACCCCATGGCGGGAAATCAGGTCCTCGGCCAGGGCGATGGCCTCGCGTGGCGCGGCGGGCAGTTGCGGCGCGAGGAAGCGGTCGCCCAGGCCCCGCTCGCGCATGCGCCCGCCCAGGGCCTGGGATTTGTTGGACTGCGGTCCGCTGGTGAATCCGTGAAGGTAGAGGATCACGGCGCGCTCCAGTCGACGACGCCCAATTGCCAGGTCGCCAGCACGACGATGCCGAAGGCGATGCGGTACCAGGCGAAGATAGTGAAGTCGTGGGTCGACACGAAGCGCAGCAGCCAGCGCACGCAGAGGAAGGCGGAGACGAAGGAGGCGACGCAGCCGACCGCCCACAGCCCCAGGTCGTCGGCCACCAGCAGCTGGCGTTCCTTCCAGGCCTGGTAGGCACTGGCGGCCATCAGCGTCGGCACGGCGAGGAAGAAGGAGAACTCGGTGGCCGCCTTGCGCGAGAGGCCGAACAGCAGGCCGCCGATGATGGTCGCCCCCGAACGCGAGGTGCCGGGGATCAGCGCGCAGGCCTGGGCCAGGCCGAGCTTGAGGGCGTCGATCGGCGTCAATTGGTCGACGTCATCGACGCGCACCACGTGCTCGCGCTTTTCGGCCCAGAGGATGATGAAGGCGCCGACGATGAAGGCGCTGGCCACCGCCACCGGGTTGAACAGCGTGGCCTTGATGATCTTGCCGAAGATCAGGCCGAGCACCGCCAGCGGCAGGAAGGCGATGGCGATGTTGAGCACGAAGCGCCGCGCCACCGGGTCGCTGCCCAGGCCGGCGAGGACGCGGCCGAAGCGCGCGCGGTATTCCCAGCAGATGGCGAGCATGGCCGCGGCCTGGATCACGATCAGGAACAGCTTGCCGCGCTCGTCGTTGAACTTCAGCAGGTCGCCGGCGAGGATCAGGTGGCCGGTCGAGGAGACGGGCAGGAATTCGGTAAAGCCTTCGACCAGGCCCAGGATCAGGGCCTGGAGCAGCGGGTGGAAATCCATGTCAGGGGGATGCGCAGGGGGCCGGAAAGGCCGCGGAGTCTAGCACGCGGCGGTATCGGCCTCCAGCCGCGCCAGCCAGGCCAGGGCCTCGTCGCGGCTCGCGCCGCACATATCGGCCGAGGGCCGCAGGCCGCTGCAACATGAGGGCCGGCGGTCGCTGCCGAACAGCGCGCAGCGCAAGTCCGCCGCCAGATGGACGCAGGCAATGCCGGCCGGCTTGGCCAGCGTGCTGATCGAGGGCGCAATGCAGCAGGCGCCACAGCCGGGACGACAGTTCATTGGCTGGAAATCGCCGTGTCGTCAGCGCCGACTTTCATTGATCAGGCCGTCTTCTTGTAAACCTCGGCGCCGCTTTGCACGAACTCGACCGCCTTGACCTCCATGCCCTTGGCCAGCGCTTCCTGTTCCGAGACACCGATCTTCGCCGCGTACTCGCGCACGTCCTGGGTGATCTTCATGGAGCAGAAGTGCGGCCCGCACATGGAGCAGAAGTGGGCCAGCTTCGCGCCCTGCTGCGGCAGGGTTTCGTCGTGGAATTCGCGCGCCTTGTCGGGGTCCAGCCCGAGGTTGAACTGGTCTTCCCAGCGGAACTCGAAGCGCGCCCTGGACAGCGCGTTGTCGCGCGCCTGCGCGCCCGGATGGCCCTTGGCGAGATCCGCGGCGTGGGCGGCGATCTTGTAGGCCATGATGCCGTCCTTGACATCGTTTTTGTCGGGCAGGCCGAGGTGCTCCTTGGGCGTCACGTAGCAGAGCATGGCCGTGCCGTACCAGCCGATCATGGCCGCGCCGATGGCGCTGGTGATGTGGTCGTAGCCGGGCGCGATGTCGGTGGTGAGCGGGCCCAGCGTGTAGAAGGGCGCTTCGCCGCACAGCCGCAACTGCTCGTCCATGTTGTGCTTGATCATGTGCATGGGCACGTGGCCGGGGCCTTCGATCATCACCTGCACGTCATGCTTCCAGGCGATCTGGGTGAGTTCGCCGAGTGTCGCCAGCTCGCCCATCTGCGCCTCGTCGTTGGCGTCGTAGATGGAGCCGGGGCGCAGTCCGTCGCCGAGGCTGAAGGCCACGTCGTAGGCCTTCATGATTTCGCAGATGTCCTCGAAATGCGTGTAGAGGAAGTTCTCCTTGTGGTGCGCGAGGCACCACTTGGCGAGGATCGAGCCGCCGCGCGAAACGATGCCCGTCATGCGCTTGGCCGTCATCGGGATGTAGCGCAGCAGCACGCCGGCGTGGATGGTGAAGTAGTCCACGCCCTGCTCGGCCTGCTCGATCAGGGTGTCGCGGAAGAGTTCCCAGGTCAGGTCTTCCGCCTTGCCGTCGACCTTTTCCAGCGCCTGGTAGATCGGCACCGTGCCTATCGGCACCGGGCTGTTCCTCACGATCCATTCGCGGGTTTCGTGGATGTTCTTGCCGGTGGAGAGATCCATCACCGTGTCGCCGCCCCAGCGGATCGCCCAGGTCATCTTGTCGACTTCCTCCTGGATGGTCGAGGCCAGCGGTGAGTTGCCGATGTTGCAGTTGATCTTGGTGAGGAAGTTGCGGCCGATGATCATCGGCTCGGATTCGGGGTGGTTGATGTTGTTGGGGATGATGGCGCGGCCGCGGGCGACTTCGTCGCGCACGAACTCGGGCGTGATCACACGCGGGATGCTGGCGCCGAAACTCTGGCCCGGGTGCTGGCGGCGCAGTTGCTCGTCGAGGCCGTCGAGCTTCTGGTTCTCGCGGATGGCGACGTATTCCATCTCCGGGGTGATGATGCCGGCGCGGGCGTAGTGCATCTGCGTCACGTTGCGGCCAGGGAGCGCCCGGCGCGGGCGGCGACCCAGTTCGAAGCGCAGACCGGCCAGTTCCGCGTCGATGGCTCTTTGGCGACCGTACTCGGAGGAGAGGTCGGGCAGCTCCCCGGTGTCGCCACGCTCGGCGATCCATCCGGCGCGCAGGGCCGCCAGGCCCTTGCGGATATCGACCTTCACTGTCGGATCGGTATACGGGCCGGAGCAGTCATAAACCATGACCGAGGGGTTGGGTGTGTCGCCGGTCGGCGTCTGCGCGATCTCCCGCATCGGCACGCGGATGTCGGGGCGGCTGCCGGCGATGTAGGTCTTCTTCGAATTGGGCAGGGGGGCGATCGCGGCGGCGTCGACATGGGCGTCGGCGGCGATGAATTTCTCGTTGGCGTTCATGGGGCTGTCTCGGTTCCGGAAGGGCCGGCTGAATTGCCGAAACTACTGGAAAGGGGGGGCAAATGCAACCCGCAGGGCGGCAGGGTTGCCAGCGGCGGCGCGGTCAGATTACGACCAGGTTCCTCGGCTTGGCGCCGCGCACCGCCTGCAGCGGCACGGAACGATCCAGGGTGGCAAGGCAGCCATTCATCTCCACTGCCAGCGCCAGCAGATACACGTCGGTGACCTGGCGACTGCCGAGTACCGAGCCCCAGTCGATTCTGCCGGCATCGACCAGGCTGACGGCATCCGGCCAGAACTCGTGATGGCGGGTCGCCGTGGCGGCCGCCAGACGTTCCGCGACTGCGGCGGCCGGCGCCGGATTCGGGTAGCCCGGCAGCGACATGATGCGGATGCAACCATTCTGCGTCAGCGGGCAGGAGGCCCAGCCGGCACGGATGTGCTCACGCAGCCAGTCCGTCGCGCGGGCATGGTGAAGGTGCGCGCCGTCGAGCAGCGCGATCAGCACATTGACGTCGAGCAGCGCCCGCATCAAATGCCTTCATCGTCGCGCAGCCTGTCGACCTGCTCGTTGCTCACTACCTTGCCGCGCGCCGGAAAGGGACGAAAGCCGTAGGTGGCCTCAGGCTCCTTGACCCCGGCTGTGGCGGAGGCCGGCGCCTGCGTCAGCGCCTGCCTTGCCAGGCGAGAGATAACCTGCCCGACGCTGCCACCGCTGCGTCGGGCAAGCTCCTTGGCGGCGAGCAGCACATCGTCTTCGATATCGAGGGTGGTGCGCATTGGAATGGAGTGATGATGTGATGCGCTGATGATATCGCATCACATTGGCAGGCGTAACGGTTTGCCATGCGGAAACGTGTCCCCTATCTGATTGTGATGACGGGCAGGGCTGGGCTAGGGTCTGTTCTCATTTAGGCGCATCGCGCCGACTAAATGAGAACAGACCCTAGTCAAATTCCTGGTTGTAGAAGTTGATCAGCTCCGGTATTTCGGCGGGTGCCTGGATGAAGCGAAAGCCCGCCCGCAACGCCGGGCTGCCGTCCGCAAGCGTGATCGCGGTCAGGTGGCGCACTTCCAGGTCGGCGACTACCGCCTTGCCGTCATGGGTGATGATGCGACAGCATCTGAGCACCGCGCCCGCTTCGAGCCTGATATCGCGATCGAAGACAATTCCGCCGAGACCGTCGTGACTGATGTCGATGATGTGCGCCTCGAAGGGCAGGATGCCGGCGGTATCGGCGATGCAGCGCAGGGACGCGTCGCCGGCGACGGAAAAGCGCGGTGCCTTGCGCCCGTGGTAGCGAACGAGCACGTCCGGCAGGGCGAAGCGAACCGCGGGTTGACCGTCGAATTCGACTTCGGCGGGATTCGAAACCTCGAACACCAGGTCCGCATCCTGGAGGTGCGAAGTGAGCTTCAGGGAAGTCGCCTTGAGCATCCTGCCGTTCTGCCGCTTGTTGGTGCCGTAGGCGCAGTCGAAATGGCCCTCGTCGGGATTGACACGCAGGATGCGCGACCCGACCGTCCTGGAGTCGAATTCCACGAACAGGGAACTGCGCCTGGCCGCCAGCGCCTCGAGCAGGCGACAGATTTCGATATGGGAGCGATAGAGCGTATTCATGGCGGTGCGGTCCTGCGCCGGAGCGGGCTCTCAGCGCGCGAAGCCGATCTTGATCAAATCCGCGTGGATCAGTTCGCCGAGCTTGGCATGTCCGGCGCTGTTGGGATGCAGCTGGTCGCTTTTCATGGCCGTGTCCGAGAGCACCTCGGGCAGGGCGTCCTTGATCAGCGGCACCTTTCTCTCCTTGGCGACATCCTCGTAGAAGTCGGCCGCCGACAGGTTGTTGAATACCGCGCCGGCAAGGCTGGGCTTGGGCGTGGCCAGCAGCACGACTTTCGCGCCTTTACTGCGCGCCATGTCCAGCATGCGGCTGAGGTTGGCGACGGTCTGCTCTGCCGGCAGCTTGCGCAGCATGTCGTTGCCACCCAGGGTAACCAGTACCAGTTGCGGCTGGTGTTCCTCCAGCAGCGCCGGCAGGCGGGCCATGGCGTCGCCGCTGGTATTGCCGCTGATGCCGCCGTTGATCACCTGCCAGCCGGTCTTTTGCGCCAGCAGCGTCGGCCAGGCTTCCTGCGGCTGCACGCCGTGCGGTGCGGTCAGGCTGTCGCCCAGGGCCAGCACCTTGGCGCCGGCGGGTAGCACGGCTTCCTTGGGTTTGCCGCCGCAGGCGGCGAGCGCCAGCAGCAGCGTGACGATGGCGAGGCGCGGCAGCGCGGCAGCCTTCACGACTGGCCGAAGACGTTGTTGAGTTGCCGCGCGACTCGGACGAAGGTGGTGCGCTTGGACAACTCGCGCAGCTTGTGGGCGCCGACATAGGTGCAGGCCGAGCGCACGCCGCCGAGGATTTCCTGCACCGTGGCGTCGACCGGGCCGCGACAGTCGAGCAGCACTTCCTTGCCTTCGCTGGCACGGTAGGGGGCGACGCCGCCGGCATGCCTGTCCATCGCCGCGCGCGAGCTCATGCCGTAGAAGCGCATCTTGCGCTCGCCGTTTTCTGCGACGATTTCGCCCATGCATTCATCGTGACCGGCGAGCATGCCGCCGAGCATGACGAAATCGGCGCCGCCGCCGAAGGCCTTGGCCAGGTCCCCGGCCGAGGTGCAGCCGCCGTCGGCGCAGATCAGCCCGCCCAGGCCGTGGGCGGCGTCGGCGCACTCGATGATGGCGGAAAGCTGCGGGTAGCCCACGCCCGTCATCTTGCGCGTGGTGCACACCGAGCCGGGGCCGATGCCGACCTTGACGATGTCGGCGCCGTCGAGGATCAGTTCTTCCGCCATTTCGCCGGTGACCACGTTGCCGGCCATGATGGTGATCGCCGGGTAGGCGGCGCGCAGCGTGTGCAGGAAATCGACGAAGGACTTGGTATAGCCATTGGCGACATCGACGCAGACGCAGGAAATGGCATTGCCCGCCGCCTCCTTGACGCGGTGGAACTTGTCGTAGTCCTCGCGCGTGATGCCCATCGAATAGAACACCGTGACATCGTCGGCAAGTTCGCCGAAGAAGGCCGCCAGCGCGGCTTCGTCATAGTGCTTGTGCAGGGCCGTGGCCAGACGGTGGCGGGCCAGCGCCCGCGCCATCTCGAAGCTGCCGACCGTGTCCATGTTGGCGGCGATGATGGGCACGCCGTGGTAGCGCCGGCCCGAGTGGCGAAAGACGAATTCGCGCGAGATGTCGACCTCCGAACGCGAGGTCAGCGTCGAGCGCTTGGGACGGATCAGCACGTCCTGAAAATCCAGCTTGAGGTCTTCTTCGATGCGCATGGCTTTGCCTTGTCCGTAGCACAGCTTACCGCACCGGGCAGTGCGGAGCCCCCTGTTCCGGGGTTGACCACGAAGTTCAAGCCTGAGATACTGACTGACCGGTCAGTAACTTGAGTTGATTTGATGGAAGCCCTCGCCCACCCCCGTCAGCGTCGCAAGCAAGCGCGCCCCGCCGAGCTTACCGCTGCGGCGCTGGAACTCTTTGTCGAGAAAGGCTTTGCCGCCACCCGGCTGGATGACGTGGCGGCCCGCGCCGGCGTCTCCAAGGGCACGCTCTACCTCTATTTCGACGGCAAGGATGCCTTGTTCAAGGCCGTGATCCAGGAAGGCATCGTGCCCATCCTCGAAGCCGGTGCCGGGCTGGTCGACACCTTCGAAGGCGGCAGCGCGGAATTGTTGCGCACGCTGATTCGCGAGTGGTGGCAGCGCATCGGCAGCAGCGCCCTGGGTGGCGTGCCCAAGCTGATGATCAGCGAGGCCCGCAATTTCCCCGAGCTGGCGGCCTACTACAACGAAGCCGTGATCACCCGCGGCCGGGAGTTGATGCGCCGCGTCCTGCGGCGCGGCATCGAGCGCGGGGAGTTTCGTGCCGTCGATGTCGAGACTGCGATCGACGTCATCTTCGCTCCGGTGCTGATGCTGCTGATCTGGCGCTATTCGCTGGGTGCCTGCGGCTGCGGCGGCCACGATCCGGAGAGCTATCTCGATACGCATCTCGATATCGCCTTGCGCGGCCTGGCGACCGGGGAGGCGACATGAAACGGATGCTGCTGGCGGCCGTTGCCGTACTCGCCGCCTGCGGCGAAACTGTTCCCGAGGCCAAGGTGCCGCCGGCCGCCAAGCCAGCCCTGAGCGTGGCCATCGTGCAGCCGCAAACCCTGGATTGGCCGCAGACCTTCACCGCCGGTGGCAATGTCGCGGCCTGGCAGGAGGCCATCATCGGTCCCGAGCTCGCCAATCAGCGCATCGTCGAGGTGCGCGCCAGTGTCGGCGACGTGGTGGCGCGCGGCCAGGTGCTGGCGCGCATCGCGCCGGAGACCGTCGATAGCGAGCTGGCGGAGACCCGCGCCGGCGTCGCCGAAGCCGCAGCGGCGCTGGCCGAGGCGCGCGCCAGCCTGGAGCGCGCCCGCCAGTTGCGCGACAAGGGTTTCTACAGTGCCCAGCAGCTGACGCAGGCCCAGGCAGGGGCCGAAACCGCCCAGGCACGGGTCGAGGCGGCGAAGGCGCGGCAGAACAGCGCCGGCCTGCGCAAGGCCAAGGCCGAAATTCTGGCGCCGGATGCCGGCATCGTTTCGGCGCGCAGTGCCACCGTCGGCGCCACCGTGCAGCCAGGCCAAGAACTGTTCCGCCTGATACGCGGCGGCCGCCTCGAATGGCGTGCCGAGGTCGGCGCCGCTGACTTGTCGCGGCTGCATCCGGGCACGCCGGCGCTGGTGACGACGCCGGCCGGCGAGCACATCGAAGGCAAGGTTCGCGTCGTCGCGCCTACGGTCGATGCGCGCACGCATACCGCGCTGGTGTATGTCGATCTGCCGGCCGACGCGGCGCAACGGATCAGCGCCGGCATGTTCGCGCGCGGCGAGTTCCGCCTTGGCGTCAGGCCCGCCGTGACTGTGCCGCAAGCGGCAGTGCTGCTGCGTGAGGGCTTTGCCTATGTATTCCGCGTCGAGGGCGGCAAGGTGCAGCAGCTCAAGGTCACGCCCGGTCGCCGCGTCGATGATCGGGTCGAGATCTCCGGACTGGATCCGACTGCCCGTGTTGTAGCGGGCGGCGTCGGCTTCCTCGCCGACGGCGACACGGTGCGCGTGGTAGACAGCGAGGCAAAGCCAGGCAAATGATTGCCCCCCACGCTCGCAAATCCAGCTCGCTGCCCCCCCAGGGGGGGCGCTTTCCGCCTTGGGGCGGCCCGGTGGCGAAATGAACGTCTCCGCCTGGTCGATCCGCAACCCCATCCCGGCGGTGCTGCTGTTCCTGCTGCTCACGCTGGCGGGCCTGCTGGCCTTCAAGTACATGCGCATCCAGCAGTTCATGGACATCGACCTGCCGACGGTGACGGTGACCGCCACCTTGCCCGGCGCGGCGCCGGCGCAACTGGAAACCGAGGTGGCGCGCAAGATAGAGAACGCCGTGGCCACCCTGCAGGGCATCAAGCATATTTACACCAAGGTGCAGGACGGCACCGCGCTGGTCACCGTCGAGTTCCGCATCGAGAAGCCCAGCCAGGAGGCGCTCGACGAGGTGCGCGACGCCGTGTCGCGCATTCGCGCCGACCTGCCGGGCGACCTGAAGGACCCGGTGATTACCAAGATGAACGTCGCCGGGGCGCCGATCCTGACTTACACCGTGGCCTCGACCCGGATGGACGAGGAGGCCCTGTCCTGGTTGGTCGACAACAGCATCGCCAAGGCCATGCTCAGCGTGCGTGGCGTCGGCGCCGTGGCGCGCGTCGGCGGCGTCACGCGCGAGGTGCGCGTCGAGCTCGATCCGGATCGCCTGCTGGCCCTGCGCGCCACGGCGGGCGAAGTCTCGCGCCAGTTGCGCCAGGTGCAGCAGGAGGCCTCCGGCGGCCGCGCCGATATCGGCGGCGCCGAGCAGTCGGTGCGCACCATCGCCACGGTGCAGACTGCCGCCGAGGTGGGGCAGATCGAGATCACGCTGGTCGACGGGCGCCGCGTTCGGCTGGCCGAACTGGCGACGGTGAGCGACACGGTGGCCGAGCAGCGTGCGGCGGCCCTGCTCAACGGCAAGCCGGTGGTCGGCTTCGAAATCACGCGCAGCAAGGGCGCCAGCGAAGTCGATGTCGCAGCCGGCACGCGCGCCGCTTTGGAAAAGCTCAAGCGCGAGCACCCCGACATCGTGGTCACCGAAGCCTTCAACTTCGTCGATCCGGTGATCGAGAATTACGAAGGCTCGATGGCCTTGCTGGTTGAGGGCGCGGTACTGGCGGTGCTGGTGGTCTGGCTCTTCCTGCGCGACGGGCGGGCGACCTTCGTTTCGGCCACGGCCCTGCCGCTGTCGGCGATTCCGACCTTCGCCGTGATGTACCTGATGGGCTTCACGCTGAATATCGTGACCCTGCTCTCGATGTCGCTGGTGGTTGGCATCCTGGTCGACGACGCGATCGTCGAGATCGAGAACATCATGCGCCACCTGCGCGACGGCAAGTCGCCCTACCGGGCGGCGATGGAGGCCGCCGACGAGATTGGCCTCGCCGTGATCGCCACCACCTTCACCCTGATCGCGGTGTTCCTGCCGACCGCCTTCATGGGCGGTGTGGCGGGCAAGTTCTTCGTCCAGTTCGGCTGGACGGCGGCGATTGCGGTGTTCTTTTCGCTGGTGGTGGCGCGCATGCTGACGCCGATGATGGCCGCCTACCTGCTGCGCCCGCCGCGTCGCGAGCACCACGAGCCGCGCTGGATGGGGATTTACGTCGGCTGGGTGAGCTGGTGCCTCAAGCATCGGGTGCTGACCCTGCTTGCCGCGGCTGTCTTCTTCGTCGGCTCGTTTGCGCTGGTGCCCTTGTTGCCGACCGGCTTCCTGCCGCCCGACGACTTGTCGCAGACCCAGGTCTATCTTTCGCTGCCGCCCGGCAGCAGTTTCCGCGACACCCACGCGGCGGCGGAACAGGCGCGTGGCATCGTGGCCCGCAACCCGCACGTGAAGATGGTGTACACGGCGATCGGCGGCGGCGCCGCGGGCAGCGACCCCTTCATGCCGCGCGGCGCGGCCGAGGTGCGCAAGGCGACGCTGACCATCAACCTGACGCCGCGCCAGGACCGCGGCGGCGTCACCAAGCAGGCAGTCGAGCAGGAGTTGCGCAACGCCCTGCTGGCCCTGCCCGGTGTTCAGTACAAGGTCGGCCTCGGCGGCTCCAACGAAAAGTACATCCTGGTGCTGGCGAGCGAAAACGGCCCCCTGCTGGCCGAGCACGCGCCCAAGGTCGAGCGCGAGCTGCGCAGCATTCCCGGCATCGGCGCCGTCACCAGCACGGCCAGCCTGACGCGGCCGGAGCTGGTGGTCAAACCCGATTTCAGCCGCATGGCCGACCTGGGCGTCAGTTCGGCGGCGATTGCCGACGTGCTGCGCATCGCCACCTCCGGCGATTACGACCAGAGCATGCCCAAACTGAACCTCGCCCAGCGCCAGGTGCCCATCGTGGTCAAGCTGCCGGCGGCGGCGCGCCAGGACCTCGGCCTGCTGTCGCGGCTCACCGTACCGGGCAGGCACGGCCAGGTGATGATCGCCACGGTGGCCGAACTGGCGATTACCGGCGGGCCGGCCGAGATCGACCGCTACGACCGGCTGCGCAACGTCAATTTCGAAATCGAGCTCAACGGCCAGCCGCTGGGCGAAGTCGAGAAACAGGCGCTGGCCCTGCCGTCGCTGAAGAAGCTGCCGCCGGGCATCCTGCAAACCACGGTGGGCGACGCCGAGGCGATGGCCGAACTGTTCGAAAGCTTTTCCCTGGCCATGCTCACCGGCGTGCTCTGCATTTACGTCGTGCTGGTGCTGCTGTTCAAGGACTTCGTGCAGCCGGTGACCATCCTCGCCGCGCTGGTACTCTCGGTGCCGGGCGCCTTCCTCGCCCTGTTCGTGACCCAGACCGCGCTGTCGATGCCCTCGATGATCGGCCTGATCATGCTGATGGGCATCGCCACCAAGAACTCCATCCTGCTGATCGACTACGTGGTGCTGGCGCGGCGCGAGCACGGCCTCGATCGCTGGCATGCCCTGCTCGATGCCTGCCGCAAGCGCGCCCGGCCGATCGTGATGACCACGGTGGCGATGGGCGCCGGCATGATGCCGATCGCCATCGGGCTGGGCACCGACCCGAGCTTTCGCGCGCCGATGGCCATCGTCGTCATCGGCGGCCTGATCACCTCGACCTTTCTCAGCCTGCTGGTCATTCCCGTGGTATTCACCTATGTCGACGACCTCGTCCACCGCGTGCAGGGCCTGCTGCCCAAGCCGCACGCCTGAAGGAGCCGCAATGCGCAAGGCCACTCTCACCCTCCTGCTTCCCCTGATCGCCGCCTGCGGCACGCCCGAGCCGCCGGCCCCGCCGCCCAAGCTGGTGCGCGTACTGAAAGTCGGCGTTGATGCCACGGCGAACTCGACGCTTGAACGCAGCTACAGCGGCGAAGTGCGCGCGCGCGTCGAGACCACGCTGGGCTTTCGCATCGGCGGCAAGATCGTCGAGCGTCGCGTCGACGTCGGGCAGGCGGTCAAGCCTGGCCAGGTGCTGGCGCGGCTCGATGCGGCCGATGCGGCCCTGCAAGTCACGCAGGCCGAGGCGCAGAAGGCGCTCGCCGCCGCCGACCTGGCGCGTACCCGCGACCTCAAGGCGAAGAACTTCATCAGCGCCGCCGCACTCGACGCGCGCGAGACCGCCTTCAAGGCGGCCGAGGCGCAGGCCGCCCTGGCCAGGAACCAGTCAGCCTACACGGCGCTGGTCGCCGATCGCGCCGGCGTGATCAGTCAGGTGCTGGCCGAGCCGGGCCAGGTGGTCGGCGCCGGCCAGGCGGTGTTTCGCCTTGCCGCCGACGGCGAGCGCGAGCTTGCGATTTCGCTTCCGGAAAGCGAAGTCGGCGGCTTCACGCTTGGCCAGCCGGCCGAGGTCAGGCTGTGGTCCGGCGCCGACAAGGCACTTGCCGGGCGCCTGCGCGAAATCGCGCCGGCCGCCGACCCGGTGACGCGCACCTTCGCCGCGCGCATCGCGCTCAAGGATGCCGACCCGCGCCTGCCGCTGGGCATGACCGCGACGGTGCGCTTCCCCAAGGCCGATGCCGCCGGCACGACCCGGCAGGTGATCCCGCTGACCGCGATCTTCCAGCAGGGCAACCAGGCCGCCGTGTGGACAGTCGGCGCTGACGGCACGGTGAGTTTGCAGAAGATTACCGTCACGGCTTACAGCGATGCCGGTGCCGTGGTCAGCGAGGGGCTGGCCGGCGGCGAGACCATCGTCGCGGCCGGGGTGAATCTGCTGACCACCGGCGAAAAGGTTCGCGTCACCCAGGCAAACGCCAAATGAGGCAGCTCAATCTTTCCGAATGGGCCCTGCGGCACCAGTCGATGGTGCTCTACCTGATGATCGTGTTCATGGTCGGCGGGGTGATTTCCTTTCTCAAGCTCGGCCGTGCCGAAGACCCGGACTTCACTTTCAAGGTCATGGTGGTGCGTACGCTGTGGCCGGGCGCCTCGGCGGCGCAGGTGGAACAGCAGCTGACCGAGCGCATCGAGAAGAAGCTGGCCGAAACCCCCTGGGTCGATGTGCTGCGCACGGCGTCGAAGCCGGGCGAATCGCTGACCATCGTCATCCTCAAGGACTACACGCCGAAAACCGAGGTTCCCGAGGCCTGGCGCCAGGTACGCAAGAAACTCGACGACATCCGCCATACCCTGCCGGCCGGCGTGCAAGGGCCTTTCCCCAACGACGAGTTCGGCGACGTGCAGATCAAGGTTTTCGCCCTGGTCGCGCGTGACGACAAGGCCGGCTACGGCATGGGCGATCTGCGCCGCGAGGCCGACCGCTTGGCGCGCGAGCTGCGCCGCGTTGCGGATGTGAAGAAGATCGAGCTGATCGGTGTGCAGGACGAGAAGATTTACATCGACGCCAGCCCGGCGCGGCTGGCGTCGATGGGTCTGGTGCCGACCCAGGTGTTCGATGCCCTGCAACGGCAGAATGCCGTGGTGCCCGCCGGCCAGGTCGAAACCGAGACCGATCGCGTGCGCCTGCGCGTCAGCGGCCCGTTCGACAGCGTCGACGCCCTGCGCGAAGCCAGCCTGGCTGTCAGCGGGCGCAGTTTCCGCCTCGGCGACATCGCCCGCGTGACGCGCGGCCTGGCCGATCCGCCACAGCCGCGCATGCGCGTCGCCGGCCGCGATGCGATCGGGCTCGGCATCGTCATGGCCAAGGGTGGCAATGTGATCGCGCTGGGCGACAACCTGTCCGCGACCATGGATCGCCTGAAGCAGGATCTGCCGCTGGGCATGGACGTGCATACCGTGTTCGACCAGCCGCAGATCGTCAAGACTTCGCTCAACCTCTTCGTCAGCACCTTGGGCGAGGCGATGCTGATCGTGCTCGCAGTGTCCTTCCTCAGCCTCGGCTGGCGTACCGGCACCGTAGTGGCGCTGTCGATCCCGCTGGTGCTGGCGATGAGCTTCGTCGCCATGAGCGTGTTCGGCATCGACCTGCAAAGGATTTCGCTGGGGGCGCTGGTGATCGCCCTGGGCCTGCTGGTCGATGATGCGATCATCGCCGCGGAAATGATGGTGGTGAAAATGGAGCAGGGCTGGGACCGCTTCAAGGCCGCCACCTTTGCCTATACCTCGACCGCCTTTCCGATGCTGACCGGCACCCTGATCACCGCCGCCGGCTTCACGCCGGTGGGCTTTGCCAAGTCTGGCGCGGGTGAATACACGATTTCGATTTTCCAGGTGGTGACCATCGCCCTGCTGGCCTCCTGGATCGTCGCCGTGGTGTTCACGCCCTGGCTGGGCTACCGGCTGCTGGATCCGGCGAAGCTGCGCGCGATTGGCGAGAAGCACGGCGGCGACATCTACGATTCCCCCTTCTACCGGCGTTTTCGCGCCTTGGTGGTGTGGTGCCTGCGCCATCGCTGGCTGGTGATAGTCGCCACCATCGGCGTCTTCGGCCTGTCGCTGGTGGCCTTCAACAAGGGCGTGCAGAAACAGTTCTTTCCCGCCGCCAGCCGCCCCGAGATCATGATCGACATTTGGCTGCCGCAGGGCGCTTCGCTGAAAGCCACGGCGCGCGAAGTCAAGCGGGTCGAGGCCTTGCTGGAAAAGGACGACAACATCGCTTCGTGGTCGTCCTACGTCGGCAACGGCGCGCCGCGCTTCTTCCTCTCGCTCGACCAGCAGCTGTTCGCCGACAACTTCGGACAGATGGTGATCGTGACCAAGGGCCTCAAGGAGCGCGAGATCGTCAAGCAACGCCTGGAGCAGGCCTTCGAGTCCGCCGACGGCGCCTGGTCGCACCTGCGGCTGCGCGTGGTGCGCCTGGAGAACGGCCCGCCGGTCGGTTACCCGGTACAGTTCCGCGTGCTTGGCGAAGACCTTGCCGCCCTGCGCGACAACGCGGAAGGCATTGCCGCCGTGATGCGGGCGCACCCCAGCCTGCGCAACGTCAATTTCGACTGGAACGACAAGGTCAAGTCGGTGCGCGTCGAAATCGACCAGGAACGGGCGCGGGCGCTGGGTGTGGCTAGCCAGGATGTGGCCCTGATGCTGCAGGGCTGGCTGGTCGGCGCCACCGTGACGCAGTATCGCGAAGCCGACCAGCTGATCGACGTGGTCTGGCGCGCCGATGCCGGTCGCGGAGAGGGGGGCACCGATCCGCGCAGCCTGGCGCGTCTGCCCGACCTCGACATCGTGTCCGCCAGCGGGCGCCACATACCGTTGGCGCAGGTGGCAAAGCTGGTGCCGGTGCTGGAGGAAGGCCTGATCTGGCGCCGCGACCGCCTGCCGACGATTACCGTGCGCGCCGACGCTGTCGGCGCCATGCAGCCGGCCGCGATCTCGGCGCAGATCGATGCGCAACTGCTGGAACTGCGCGCCAAGCTGCCGCCCGGCTTCCGCATCGAGCTCGGCGGTTCCACCGAAGAGTCGGCCAAGGGCGAGAATTCGATCAAGGCCGTGGTGCCGCTGATGATCGTCGGCGTGATTACCCTGCTGATGATGCAGTTGCAAAGCCTTTCGCGGACCTTCATGGTGCTGCTCACGGCGCCGCTGGGCTTGATCGGGGTGACGCTGGCGCTGCTGATCTTCAGGGTGCCCTACGGTTTCGTCGCCAATCTGGGCGTGATTGCACTGATGGGCATGATCCTGCGCAATTCGGTGATCCTGGTGGACCAGATCGAACAGGACGAGCAGGCCGGCAAGAGCGAATGGGAGGCCATCGTCGGTTCCACCGTGCGCCGCTTCCGGCCCATCGTGCTGACCGCCGGCGCGGCGATCTTCGCCATGATCCCGTTAACGCGCCAGGTGTTCTGGGGGCCGATGGCGGTGGCCATCATGGGCGGCCTGATCGTCGCCACGGTGCTGACCTGCCTGTTCCTGCCGGCGCTCTACGCCGCCTGGTTCCGGGTGCGCGAGCCCGAATCGATGGCGGCGGAGGCGTAGAATCCACGCCTCGCCGGCCCGGCCGTGCATTAGATTATGCTAATATAGATTCTCAGGAGAAATCATGAACTTCGAGCAGGCCCGCTACAACATGATCGAGCAGCAACTGCGTCCGTGGAAGGTGCTCGACCCCGACGTGCTGGATGTTCTCCACGTCGTCAAGCGCGAGGAGTTCGTTCCGGCGGTACATCGTCGCCTGGCTTTCGCTGACACCGAGATCGCGCTGGATAACGGCACGGCGATGTTCGCCCCCAAGGTCGAAGCCCATGCCCTGCAGGCGCTGGCAATGAAAAAGCATGAAAACGTGCTGGAAGTCGGCACCGGCTCGGGTTACATGGCGGCCCTGCTCGGCGCGCATGCCGACCACGTCTGGTCGGTGGAAATCGATGCGCAGCAGGCGGAAATCGCGCGCGCCAATCTGCTGCGCGCCGGCGTCAGCAATGTCGTGGTCGAGGTTGGTAACGGCCTCGCCGGACTCGCCGCGCACGCCCCCTACGATGCCGTGATGGTGTCCGGCTCGGTGCACAAGGTGCCGCGCGCGCTGCTCGAACAGCTCAAGCCGGGCGGTCGCCTGTTCGCCATCGAAGGCGAATCGCCAGCCAAGGAAGCGGTGCTTTACACCCGCGTCGGCGACGATTTCCGTCGTGTCGCGGTGTTCGAAATCGAAGTCGCCGCCTTGCGCGAGGCCGAGCCGGCGCGGAAATTCGTGTTCTGATGCGCCAGTTGTCGGCGACGCAATTGCAGGCATGGCTGGCCGATTCCCAACGCGCCAGGCCGGTGCTGCTCGACGTGCGCGAACCCTGGGAATTCGAGGTCTGTCGCATTGCCGGTTCGCTCTCGATGCCGATGCGCGGCATACCGGCGCGTTACCGCGAATTGAAGAAGGACGCCGACATCGTCATGGTCTGCCACCATGGCGCCCGCAGCTTCCAGGCCGGCATGTTCCTGGAGCAAATGGGCTACACCGGCATCATCAACCTGCAAGGTGGCGTTGCCGCCTGGGCGCGGGATGTCGATCCGAAAATGCCAACGTATTGAATTGAGCCGTGGAGTACTTATGAAGAAGACCTTGCCCCTGATCCTCGCCGGCTGTATTGCCACAGGCCTTGCCCATGGCGCCGACCTGTTGGGCGTGTATCGGGACGCCGTCGCCTACGATGCGCAGTTCGCCGCGGCGCGCGCCGCGTTGGCGGCCGGGCAGGAAAAGCTGCCGCAGGGCCGCTCCGGCTTGCTGCCGACGATCGGGCTGTCGGCCAACTCGACGTGGAACGACATTGATACCACGCGGCGGGTAAATGGTGCCACCACCGCCACCACCCAGTACAACACCAATGGCTGGACGGTGCAGCTGACGCAACCCCTGTTCCGTTGGCAGAACTGGGTCGGCTATACCCAGTCCGAGCTCGCCGTGGCACAGGCCGAAGCTCAGTTCGTTGCCGCCCGCCAGGATTTGATCGTGCGCGTCGCCCAGGCCTATTTCGATGTATTGCTGGCGCAGGACGTGCTGGCCACGGCAAAGGCGCAGAAAGTGGCGATCACCGAGCAGCTTGAATCGGCAAAGCGCAATTTCGAAGTCGGTACCGCAACCATCACCGACACCCATGAAGCCCAGGCGCGCTTCGACCTCACATCGGCCCAGGAAATCGCGGCGGAAAACGATCTGGCGGTCAAGCGCCAGGCCTTGCGCAGTGTCATTGGCAAGGAACCCGAAGGGCTGAAGAACCTGCGTGGCGGCGTGCAGCTGGCGACCCCGCAGCCGGCCGACATCAACAAGTGGGTGGAACTGGCGGAGTCCGGCAGCGCCTCGGTGCAGATTTACCAGGCGCTGAGCGAGATCGCCCAGCGCGAAGTCGAAAAACAGCGCGCCGGCCACTACCCGACGCTGGACCTCGTTGCCACCCACGGCAAGGCCGGCAGCGGCTTCAGTTCGACCGCCGGCAGCGGCACCGACAGCACCAGCAGTACCATTGGCGTGCAATTGTCGATTCCCTTGTTTTCCGGCGGGGCGACGATGTCCAAGGATCGCGAGGCGGTCGCCTTGAAGGAAAAGGCGGCGGCCGATCTCGACAACGCGCGGCGCGGCGCGGCGCTGAACGCGCGCCAGGCCTATCTCGGCGTCAGTTCCGGGCTGGCGCAGGTCAAGGCTTACGAGGCGGCGATCACATCCTCGCAGTCGGCGGTGGATTCGAACAAGCTGGGTTACGAGGTCGGTGTGCGCATCAACATCGACGTGCTGAACGCGCAGAGCCAGTTGTTCGATACGCGACAGAAGCTGGCCAAGGCCAGGCTGGATACGCTGGGTGCTCTGCTCAAGCTGAAGGCCGCCGCTGGCACCCTGGGCGAAGAAGACGTCGCCGCGATCAACGCACTGCTCGACTGATCAGCTCCATGGTCCTTGCCGTGGCGCCGCGATGGCGCTCGGCGAATGCCTTTCCGGCGGCAGCCATGCGCGCACGCGTGCTTGGGTCTGGCAGCAGCGCGGTGACGGCGGCAATCAATTCATCCGCATCACGTATCGCTTGTGCCGCGCCGCAGGCCAGGGCTTCACGCGCGGCATCGGCGAAGTTGCGCGTGGATGGACCGATCAGGATCGGCGTGCCGCAAGCGGCGGCCTCGATCAGGTTCTGGCTGCCGTAATCCAGCAGGCTGCCGCCGATGAAGGCAAGGTCGGCCGAGAGGTACCAGGCGAACATTTCGCCCATGCTGTCGCCCACCAGCACGTCGGTTTCCGCGGCGATCACGCCGCCTTCGCTGCGCCGTTGCATGCGGAACCCGCGTTCGCCGGCGAGGCGGGCGACGTCGTCGAAGCGCTGGGGATGACGCGGAACGATCACCAGCAAAGCCGTGCCGGCGGCGCCCGCCGTTGATGAGCCTGCTCCGGGCACCACTTTGCGCCAGGCATCGAGGATCAGGCTCTCCTCACCCTCGCGCGTGCTGGCGGCAAGCCAGACGGGACGAGTCCCGCAGCGGCGACGCAGCTCCCCGCCCAGCTCGATCTGGGACGGCGGCACGGCGATGTCGAACTTGAGGTTGCCGGTGATCGTGACTTCACCCGCTCCGAGCGACTTCAGGCGCTCGGCGTCCGCGGGTGCTTGCGCGGCGATGGCGTTTAGCCCGCCCAGGGCCTGCCGGGTCAGCGCGGGAAAGCGCGCATAACGACGCGCGGAACGCCCGGACAGGCGGGCGTTCACCAGCAGCAAGGGCACCGATTCCGCGCGACAGGCGGCGATCAGGTTGGGCCACAGTTCGGTTTCCATGATCAGGCCGAAGTCGGGACGAAAATGGCGCAGGAAGCGACGCATCGCACCGGGAGTGTCATAGGGCAGATAGACCCGACGCACGCCGTCGCCGTACAACGCCTCCGAGGTTTCGCGCCCGGTGGGTGTCATGTGGGTGAACAGGATGCGATGGCCGGGGTAGACCTCGCGCAGGGCATTTACCAGCGGTTGCGCCGCCCGGGTTTCGCCGACCGATACGGCATGCAGCCAGATGGTTGGCGAACGATTCCCGTCGCTGCCGTTATAGCGCGCGAAGCGCTCGTTCCAGTGCGACAGGTAAGCCGGCTGGCGCCGGCCGCGCCAGAGGAGATGGGCAAGCGCCCAGGGCAGGAGCGCGAGAACCAGCGCCGAATAAAGCCACCGCGCCATCAAATCAGTTCGGCGACAGCCGCCGTGGCGGCGTCGACCGATGGCGGCTGGCCGCGCGCGCCGAGGTTGATTGCCGGCGTGGGGGCCAGGATGCCAGTCAGCGTCGGATCGGAGGCGGCGAACAGGGCCAGCGTGGGACGACCCATCGCGGCCCCGAGGTGCACCAGGCCGGTGTCGACGCCGACGACGAGAGTGGCGCCGGCGATTCGTTGCGCCAGGTCGCCGAGGCGGGAAGGCGCCAGCGCCGCGGCGCCAGGGATCTGCGCGGCAATGCGCTGTGCGCGCTGGAATTCGGCTGTGGTGCCGGCCGGCAGGCGACTCGCTATGCCGCGCGCTCGCAAGTACAGGCCAAGCACGACCCAGGAGGCTTCCGGCCACAGCTTGTCGTCGCGCGATGTGGCGGTGAGCAGCAAGGCGTAGGGGAAATCGAAGGCTGGCAGTCCGTTACCTGTCCCCGACAGAGTGATCGGTGCGCTGGCGGAAACAATTCCATAGTCGGGCGGGCCGTCGACGGCGTAGCCGGCGCACAGCGCTACCAGGCGCCGGTTGCGCTCGACGGCGTGAAGCTCGCGGGACACGGCATGGCGTTCGTCGTAAAAACGGCTGGCCAGGGGTTCGCGCGCGGAGCGCCAGGCGTAGCCGCAGCGGCGCGCCTGCGCCAGACGCGTGATCAAGGCGCTCTTGAGCAAGCCCTGGGTGTCGATCGCCAAGTTGTAGCGCACGCTGCTCAGCCGTTTGCGCAGGGCACCGAATTCATTGCGCGTGGCCGGGCTGGTTAGCCCGCGGCGCCAGCGGCGCATTGCCACCGGGATGACCTCGCTGACCCCGGGGTGCAGTCGCGGGATGTCGGCGAAAGTTTCCTCGACCACCCATTCGATGTGGGCAGTGGGGAAGTGGCGGCGCAAATCGGTGACTACCGGCAGGTTGTGCACCACGTCGCCGAGCGAGGAGGTCTTGATCAGGAGAATGCGCATCGGAAAGGCGGGAGCTGACGCCTTGCGCCGTAGAATGCGAAGTATGCGAATTATATCCACCCATGCAGCCTGAACCCCGGACCAGGCTTTCGGCGGTGCTGATCACCCGCGATGCCGCCGGGTCCTTGCCCGAGTGCCTGGCCAGCCTGGATTTCTGCGACGAAATCGTGGTGGTTGATGCGGGAAGCCGGGACGGTACGCGCGAGCTGGCGGCGCAACATGGTGCGCGGGTGATCGAAAGCGAATGGCGTGGCTTCGGGCCGCAGAAGCAGTTTGCGGTGGACCAGGCGGGCAACGACTGGGTGTTGTGCATCGATGCCGACGAGCGCGTCAGCGAGTCCTTGCGCGCATCCATCCTCGCCGTACTGCCAGCGCCGACTTATAAGTCCTACCGCTTCGCCCGCTGCAACCGTTTCATGGGGCGCTACCTGCGCCATGGCGAAGGTTATCCGGACTGGAGCTTGCGCCTTTTCGACCGTCGCCACGCGCGCTGGTCGGACGATCCGGTACATGAGCGGGTGATTGTGGAGGGTGAAACCGGTAGCTTGCAGGGCGATTTGCTGCACGATTCCGCCGAGTCGCTGGATAGCTACCTCGCCAAGCAGAACCGTTACAGCACCCTGGCCGCGGAGCAAGCCCTGGCGCGTGGCAAGCGCGCTGGTGTGGCGCAATTGCTGATCTCGCCTTTGTTGCGCTTCATCAAGTTCTATTTCCTGCGCCTTGGCCTGCTCGACGGCTTGCCGGGCCTGATCCACATCCTCATCGGCTGCCAGGCCAGCTTCGCCAAGTATGCGAAAATGCTGGCTTTTCAGAGAAGCAGCTAATGAAAATCCTGCTCACCGGCGCTGCCGGTTTTATCGGCATGCACGTCTGCGAGCGCCTGCTGGCCCGCGGCGATGAGGTCATCGGCGTCGACAACCTCAACGACTACTACGATGTCGCGCTCAAGGAAGCCCGCCTTGCGCGCCTGACCCCGAATCCGCGTTTCAAGCTGTCGCGGCTCGATATCTCCGATCGTGCCGGCATGGCCGAGCTGTTCGAGCGGGAGCGGCCACAAGGCGTGATCAACCTCGCGGCCCAGGCCGGGGTGCGCTATTCGCTGGTCAACCCCCATGCCTATGTCGATAGCAATGTGGTCGGCTTCGTCAATATCCTCGAAGGCTGCCGCCACGCGGGGGTCGAGCATTTCGTTTATGCCAGCAGTTCCAGCATCTACGGCGGCAACGAGCGCATGCCTTTCTCGGAACACGACAACGTCGATCATCCGGTGAGCCTCTACGCTGCGACCAAGAAGTCCAACGAGCTGATGGCGCATACCTATAGCCATCTGTTCAATGTACCGACCACCGGCCTGCGTTTCTTTACCGTGTATGGACCCTGGGGCCGGCCGGACATGGCCCTGTTCCTGTTCGCCAAGGCGATCATCGAGGATAGGCCGATCGACGTCTTCAACCACGGCAGGATGCGCCGCGACTTCACCTATATCGACGACATCGCCGAGGGCGTGATCCGTGTCCTCGACCGGCCGCCGTTGGCGAACCCGGCCTTCGACAAGCAGGCGCCGGATCCGGCGACGAGTTGGGCGCCGTATCGCGTGTTCAATATCGGCAACCACCAGCCGGTCGAGCTGATGGCCTATATCGAAGCGCTGGAACAGGCGTTGGGCAAGACGGCGACGAAGAACTTCCTGCCTTTGCAGGACGGTGACGTACCGGCGACGCATGCTGACACCACGGAACTCAATCGCATTACCGGCTTTGCGCCGAAGACGCCGGTGACGGAAGGTGTGAGACGGTTCGTCGAGTGGTATCGGAGCTACATGCATGCTTGACTGGCGCGGGCTGGCCTGCGCCTTTGCTTTGCTGATTGCTGCTCCGCCGACGGTTTCCGCCGCGGAGTCCACTGCACCGTCCCTGTTGTTGGCCGAGCGCTATCGCGGCGGAATCGATGTCCCGGATTACTGGATCAGTGAAAAGCTGGACGGCGTACGCGCATTCTGGGACGGACGCGTGCTCAGGTTTCGCAGCGGCAATCCGGTGCCGGCGCCGCCATGGTTTCTTGACGGACTGCCCGCCGAGGCACTCGACGGCGAGCTCTGGCTGGGGCGCGGGCGCTTCGATGAGCTGTCGGCGATCGTGCGCCGCCACGTGCCGGACGACGCGGCATGGCGACGCGTGCGCTACATGGTGTTCGAACTGCCGGGTGCCGCCGGCACCTTCAGCGTGCGGATCGAACGGATGCAGGGCATCGTCGCGGTGGCACATCGTCCCTGGCTTGCGGTCATCCCGCAGTTTCGCCTGGCTGACGCAGAGGCCCTGAAAAACAAACTCGACGAGATCTTGCGCGCCGGGGGCGAGGGCTTGATGCTGCATCGGGCAGATGCCGCCTACGAAACCGGCCGCTCCACTGCCTTGCTGAAGTACACGCCGTGGCTGGATGCGGAGGCGACCGTGGTCGGACACCTTCCCGGCAAAGGCAGGCATGCCGGCAGGCTGGGCGCGCTGCGCATGGAATTGCCGGATGGACGCCATTTCTCGCTGGGCAGCGGCCTGACGGACGCATGGCGGCGCAACCCGCCGCCCCTGGGTACCCAGGTGACCTACCGCTATCGCGAGCTGACCCCCGGCGGCATGCCGCGTTTCCCGCGCTTCCTGCGAGTGCGCGATAATCCCTGATCACTATCCGCAACGACGCCTTTCCGCCTTGGGTTCATGAGCGAAACGATTCTTCCCGTCATTCTCAGCGGCGGCTCGGGTACGCGCCTGTGGCCGATTTCGCGCGAAAAACATCCCAAGCAACTGCAACCGCTGATAGGCGGCGACAGCCTGCTGCAAGACACCATCAAGCGCTTGGCCGGCCTGCCGCTGCTTGCACCGATCGTCGTCAGCAATGAGGAATATCGCTTCGTCACGGCCGAACAATTGCGCGAACTTGGGCTCCCGGGCTGGGCCCTGCTGCTGGAACCGGTCGGTCGCAATACCGCCCCAGCGCTGACGGTTGCCGCCCTCCATGCCAGCCGGGATGGCAGCGATCCGGTGCTATTGACCACGCCCGCGGATCACCATGTCGGTGATCCCGCTGCTTTCCGGGCCGCGATCCTGTGCGGTCTGCCGGCGGCCGACACCGGTGCGATCGTCACCTTCGGCATAGTTCCGAATCGTCCCGAGACCGGCTACGGCTATATCGAATCCGCTGCCGCAAAAGTCGGCGCTGGGGATACGGCGAACGAGGCCCCCCGTGCGATTGCCGCCTTCCGCGAAAAGCCCGACGCCGCGACAGCCGCTGAGTATGTCGCCGGCGGGCGCCACTTCTGGAACAGCGGCATCTTCCTGCTGCGCGCCTCGACCTGGCTCAAGGCCATCGGCCACTTCGCCCCCGCCATGCTGGCGGCCTGTCGTGGCGCTGTCGATCGCGCCCGCGCCGACAGCGACTTTGTCCGCCTCGACCGCGACGCGTTTGCCGCCTGTCCCGCCGACTCGATCGACTACGCCGTGATGGAAAAGCTGCCTGCCGCAATGGGACTCGGCATTCCCGCCAGCGTCGTCCCGCTCGCCGCCGGCTGGTCGGACGTCGGTGCCTGGGACGCCCTGTGGGCGGCCATCGCCCGTGATGGCAAGGGGAACGCACTCAAAGGCGATGTCTGGACCGAAGACTCCACCGGCAACCTGGTCATGGCCGAAAGCCGCATGGTGGCCTGCATTGGTTGCGAAGACCTGGTCGTCGTCGAAACCGCGGACGCCGTGCTGGTGGCCCCCAAGCAGCGCACCCAGGAAGTCAAGACCATTGTCGGGAGGCTCAAGCAGGCCGGGCGCAGCGAAGCCGACCTGCATCGCAAGGTACATCGCCCCTGGGGCTGGTATGACAGCATCGACCAAGGCGAGCGTTTCCAGGTCAAGCGCATCGTGGTGCGTCCAGGCGCAAGCCTCTCGCTGCAAATGCACCACCACCGTGCCGAACACTGGGTGGTGGTCAAGGGCACCGCCAAAGTGACCCGGGGCGATGAAATCATTCTCCTGTCGGAGAACCAGTCGACCTATATTCCCCTTGGCGTCACCCATCGCCTCGAAAACCCCGGCCAGATCCCGCTCGAAATCATCGAGGTGCAATCCGGTAGCTACCTTGGCGAGGACGACATCGTCAGATTCGAAGACACTTACGGACGCAGCATATGACCAGCAAAGTCGCATTGATCACCGGCGTCACCGGCCAGGACGGCGCCTACCTTGCCGAATTCCTGCTCGACAAGGGCTACGAAGTGCATGGCATCAAGCGCCGCAGCTCGCTCTTCAATACCGACCGCATCGACCACCTCTACCAGGATCCGCACGAAACGAACCGCAAGTTCGTCCTCCACCACGGCGACATGACCGACAGCTCCAGCCTGGTGCGCATCATCCAGCAGGTGCAGCCCGACGAAATCTACAACCTCGCCGCCCAGAGCCACGTTGCGGTCAGCTTCGAAGAACCGGAATACACCGCCAACTCCGACGCCCTGGGAGCACTCCGGGTGCTCGAAGCCATCCGCATCCTTGGCCTGGAAAAGAAAACCCGCTTCTACCAGGCCAGCACCTCCGAACTCTTTGGCCTGGTCCAGGAAACCCCGCAGAAGGAAACCACCCCCTTCTATCCGCGCAGCCCCTACGCCGTGGCCAAGCTCTACGCCTACTGGATCACCGTCAATTACCGCGAAGCCTACGGAATTTATGCCTGCAACGGCATCCTGTTCAACCACGAAAGCCCGATCCGGGGCGAAACCTTCGTTACCCGCAAGATCACCCGCGCCCTGGCCCGCATCAAGCTCGGTTTGCAGGACTGCCTGTTCCTCGGCAACCTCGACTCCAAGCGCGACTGGGGCCATGCCAGGGACTACGTCGAGATGCAATGGCTGATGCTGCAACAGGAAACCCCAGACGACTTCGTGATCGCCACCGGCGTGCAATACAGCGTGCGCCAGTTCGTCAATGCCGCCGCCAAGGAAATCGGCATCAGCGTCACCTGGAAGGGCGCTGGTGTCGAGGAAAAGGGCTATGACACCCAGGGAAAGTGCATCGTCCAGGTTGATCCGCGTTACTTCCGGCCGACCGAAGTCGAAACCCTGCTGGGCGATGCCACCAAGGCAAAGGAGAAGCTGGGCTGGACCCCGCAGGTGAGCTTCGACGAACTTGTCGCGGAAATGGTGCGCGAGGACCTCAAGGCCGCCGAGCGGGATGAACTGGTCAAGAAGCATGGCTACAAGGCCATGGACCGTCACGAATGATGGATCGGACGGCGAAAATCTATGTGGCCGGCCACCGCGGCATGGTGGGGTCGGCGCTGGTGCGTCGGCTGACGGCGGGAGGGTACACAAACATCCTGACCCGGACCCACGTCGAACTCGACCTGCTCGACCAGTCCGCAACCCGCGAATTTCTATGCCGCGAAAAGCCGGATTTCATCTTCATTGCGGCGGCGAAGGTCGGCGGCATTCACGCCAACAATACTTTGCGTGCCGACTTCATCTACCAGAACCTGATGATCGAGGCCAACCTGATCCACGGCGCCCATCTCGCCGGAGTCGGACGCCTGTGTTTTCTCGGGTCGAGCTGCATCTATCCGCGCGATTGCCCGCAACCGATCAAGGAAGAGTATTTGCTGACCGGTCCGCTGGAGCCAACCAACGAGCCTTACGCTATCGCCAAAATCGCCGGAATCAAACTCTGTGAAAGCTACAACCGTCAGTACGGCCGGCAGTATTTTTCAGTGATGCCGACCAATCTATATGGTCCCAACGACAATTACGACCTGGCCAACAGCCATGTGTTGCCGGCGCTGATTCGCAAGGCGCACGAGGCAAAACTGCGGGGTGACAAAGAGTTGGTGGTGTGGGGCAGCGGTACTCCGCGGAGGGAGTTTCTTTATGTCGATGATCTCGCGGATGCCTGCGTCTTTCTCATGAGTGCCGGGACCCCGGACGGACTCTTTAACGTCGGTACCGGCACCGACCTCACCGTCCGGGAATTGGCCGAGACCGTGATGCGCGCGGCCGGCTTCGATGGACGCATCGTTTTTGATGCTGGCAAACCGGATGGAACGCTCCGTAAGGTACTTGACGTGAGCCGCCTGCATGAGCGGGGCTGGAATGCCCGGACCTCCCTATCTGCGGGTATAGCCTTGGCTTGCGAGGACTTTCTCGGGCGCTACCGCAATTAGCAGGTTAAAAGAAAGCCTTTGGAATTCAAAAGGATGTGCTAGACTTCGTGCGTTCAGCGATTGAACGCACCCCCCAGGCACGATGAACCTTAGAGAAAAGGCACATTTCAGTATCTTGCGGTTGATCGAGGACCGCCCCGAGATCAGCCAGCGTGAGCTGGCGGGCGAACTGGGGGTCAGCCTGGGCAAGACCCATTATCTGCTGAAGGCTCTGCTCGACAAGGGCCTGGTCAAGATGGGTAATTTCCGCCGCCATGACAACAAGCTGGCCTATGTTTACAAGCTGACACCCTCGGGTATCGCAGCCAAGCTCAATCTCACGCGGGATTTTCTGCAGCACAAGGAAGCCGAGTACCTTGCCTTGCACCGCGAGATCGCCGAGTTGCGCGAAGAACTGGCCGCCAAGGTAGGGGTGGAGAGGACGTGAGCGCTGGTATCTGGTATGTCGTGCGGACCAAACCGCGCCAGGAATCGGTGGCCGAAGCCAACCTCCTGCGTCAGGGCTATGCGGCTTACCTGCCGCGCCTGAAGGTGCTGCGCCGCATCCGCCGTCAGCAGGTATTTCGCTTGGAGCCCATGTTTCCACAGTATCTGTTCTTCAGGCCCGGGCGCGAAGCGCAGTCGATTGCGCCGGTGCGTTCAACGCTTGGCGTGCTGGGAGTGGTTCGTTTCGGCACGGAGCCGGCCGTACTCGATGCGGAAAAGTTGGACGCAATCCATGAATTGGAGTCGCGGCAGAATCTGTACAGCATTGAGGAGTTGAGCGCCATCGTGCCTGGTAGCCGGGTCACAGTGGTGGAAGGGCCATTGGCCGGACTGGAAGGACTGGTGTCCTCCGTTTCGGCAAAAAGGGTCGAGGTGCTGATGCAGCTCCTCGGCAACGATACCCGCGTCAGGCTTGTGCCGTCGGCCCTGGAGTTGGCGGCTTAGCGTAAGCGCTGCGCCTGAGGCGCCGCGGGATTCATGCTGTGCGCATTATGGGATGCGCACCGGCAGGGCGGTAGCGTGCCCAAAACGCATGTTTCGAGGGAAGAGTGAGCGAGGTCAGCATACATCCGACGGCGATCGTCGACCCCGGCGCCAGCATAGGCGAGGGATCGCGAGTTTGGCATTGGGTACATGTCTGCGGTGGCGCACGCATAGGTCGCGGCTGCTCACTTGGACAGAATGTCTTCGTTGGCAACGACGTCAGCCTGGGCGACAACGTCAAGGTGCAAAACAACGTCAGCATATACGACGCCGTGACCCTGGAGAACGACGTCTTCTGTGGCCCCAGCATGGTGTTCACCAACGTATATAACCCGCGTGCCGCCGTGGCGAGAAAGAGTGAGTACCGCCGTACACTGGTGCGACGCGGCGCCACGCTTGGCGCCAACTGTACTGTGGTCTGCGGCATCACGGTAGGCGAATTTGCCTTTGTCGCTGCCGGTGCCGTTGTCAATCGCGACGTCAAGCCTTACGCCCTGATGGTTGGGGTTCCCGCGCGACAGATCGGCTGGATGAGTCGCCATGGCGAAAGACTGGATCTGCCACTGGAAGGTGCGGCCGAGGCGGTTTGCCGGACGACCGGCGAGCGCTACCGGCTGGTGGATGGCTATTGCGAGCGGATCGAACAGTGATCCCGTTCATTGACCTGAAGGCGCAATACCGGGCTTTGCAGTCCGATATCCGCGCGCGCATCGACCGCGTCCTGGAACACGGCCAGTATGTGATGGGGCCCGAGGTTGCCGAACTCGAGGAGCGCCTTGCCGCCTATGTTGGTGTCAGGCACTGCATCTCGGCCAGCAGTGGCACCGATACGCTGTTGATCGCGATGATGGCACTCGGCATTGGTCGGGGCGACGAAGTGATTACTACTCCGTTCACGTTCATCGCGACGGGCGAGATGATCGCGCTGCTGGGAGCGACCCCGGTCTTCGTCGACATCGATCCCCAGACCTGCAACCTCGATCCCGAAAAGATTGAGGCTGCGATCAGCCCGCGGACGCGCGCCGTGATGCCGGTCAGCCTGTATGGGCAGTGCGCCGACATGGATGCAATCACGGCGATTGCCGGTCGCCACAAACTGCCCGTGATCGAAGACGCCGCACAATCCTTTGGCGCGCGCTACAAGGGCCGCCGCTCATGCGGGCTCTCGACCATTGGTTCGACCAGCTTTTTCCCCAGCAAGCCGCTCGGTGCCTATGGCGATGGCGGTGCGTTATTCACTAATGACGACGACTTGGCCAAGGCGATGCGCGAGATCCGTGTTCACGGCCAGGACAGGCGCTATCACCATCCCCGCATTGGCATCAACGGCCGACTCGATACCTTGCAGGCGGCCGTGCTGCTGGCCAAGCTCGATCGCTTCGATTGGGAGGTGGCGCGGCGGGAAGAGATCGGCAGGCGCTACTCGCAACGGATCGCAACAACCTGCCCCGGCGTGGTGACCCCGACCATCCCGCCCTGGAACACCAGTGTCTATGCGCAATATACGATTCAGGTTGGGCAACGTGATGCCGTTGCGGCCGCACTCAACGCGGCAGGAATACCCACAGCAGTGCACTATCCGGTTCCGCTTCATCGCCAGGCGGCATTTGCCGGCATTGATTGCTGCCGCGTGCCGCTGCCGGCAGCCGAGATGGCGGCCAGCCTTGTGCTTAGCCTGCCGATGGGACCGGACCTCGATGATGCAGATCAGGACCGGATCGTCGCAGCGCTGGCCGCGTCGATCAACGAAAACCAGAGAGCAGGCCGATGAAGAACATGCAACCGATAACGGATCGCAAGATCCGATTTGCGCTCACCGGCTGCGGACGGATTGCGGCAAATCATTTCGCTGCCCTGGAGCAGCATGCGAACGATGTCGAGGTGGTCGCAGTCTGTGACGTGGACTCCGCGGCTCTCGACAAGGCCGCTTCCCGAACCGGCGCCAGACCTTACCGTTCGCATGTCGAGATGGTACGCGAATGCGGGGCGGACATCGTGGTGATCGCCACGCCTAGTGGCCTGCATTCCGGGCAGGCGATAGCGGCGGCAAAGGCCGGATGTCACGTGATGACCGAAAAGCCCATGGCAACGCGCTGGCGCGACGGCGTCGAGATGGTGCGTGCTTGCGATGAGGCCGGCGTGCGTCTCTTTGTCGTCAAGCAGAATCGGTGCAACGATACGCTGAGGCTGGTCAAGCGGGCAGTGGAGCAAGGCAGGTTCGGCCGCATCTACTCCGTCGCCATAAACGTCTTCTGGACCCGCCCCCAGGAATACTACGATTCGGCCAAATGGCGCGGGACCTGGGAATTCGATGGCGGTGCCTTCATGAACCAGGCCAGCCATTACATCGATCTGCTCGACTGGCTGATCGGTCCGGTGGACAGCGTGATGGCCTACACCGGGACCTTGGCGCGCAATATTCAGGTCGAAGACTCGGGCGTGGCCTGCCTGCGCTGGCGCAGCGGCGCCCTGGGTACGGTCAACGTCAGCATGCTGACCTTCCCGAAGAACCTCGAAGGGTCCATCACCATCCTGGGAGAAAAAGGTACCGTCCGCATCGGCGGAGTTGCCGTCAACCAGATCGAACAGTGGCAATTCGCCGACGCGCATCCCGACGACGAGCAGACCAAAGATGCCAGTTACCAAACAACCTCGGTGTACGGCTTCGGTCATCCACGCTACTACGAAAATGTGATTGCCACCTTGCGCGGCAAGGCGGAGCCGGATACGGACGGACGGGAAGGGCTCAAGTCGCTCGAAATCCTGATTGCACTTTACCTTTCTGCCAGGGACGGCCGCAAAGTGGCCCTGCCCCTCGAGTATTGAAGCGGAGCCGGCCATGGAAGACCTGAACGACAAACACATCCTTATCACGGGGGGCACGGGTTCCTTCGGCCGTGCTTTTGTCCGCGCCGTCCTCGAGCGAGCGCCGCGCATAGCTCGCCTGGTGATCTTCAGTCGCGATGAGCTGAAGCAGTACGAGATGTCGCAGGAGTTCGACACGGACCGCTTCCCGGGGATACGCTATTTCATTGGCGATGTACGGGATGCCGACCGCCTGCGGCGGGCGATGGAAGGGATCGACGTGGTGATCCATGCCGCCGCCCTCAAGCAGGTCCCGACCGCGGAATACAACCCGTTCGAGTGCATCAAGACCAATGTTCTCGGGGCGCAGAACGTGATCGAGGCCGCGCTTGCCTCCGGCGTTCGCCGCGTCGTCGCGCTTTCGACCGACAAGGCGGCGGCGCCGATCAATCTCTATGGCGCAACCAAGCTGTGCTCGGACAAGCTGTTCGTTTCCGCGAACAACATCCGCGGCAAGCGCGATCTGCGCTTCAGCGTGGTGCGCTACGGCAATGTCATGGGTAGCCGCGGCTCGGTGATCCCGTTCTTCCTGGAACGCCGCAAGTCCGGCGTGCTGCCGATCACCGATATTGCAATGACGCGTTTCAACATCAGCCTCGACGAGGGCGTGAGGATGGTGCTCTGGGCGCTGGCGAATGCCAAGGGTGGCGAGATCTTCGTGCCCAAGATTCCCAGTTATCGCGTCGTCGATGTGGCGACCGCCGTCGGCCCGGAGTGCGAGCAACGGGTGGTCGGCATCCGCCCCGGCGAGAAGATCCACGAAGAAATGATCACCGACAGCGACAGCTACAACACCGTCGATCGCGGCGACTATTTTGCCATCCTGCCGCAGGGCGGCAATTACGGCATCGAGGAGTATTGCCGCGAATTCAGCGCCCAACGTGTCCGCCAGGGGTATGCATACAACAGCGGAACCAATCCGGACTTCCTCAGCGTGGAACAGATTCGCGACCTGATCGCGCAACACGTTTAAGGACTGACAGGTTCGGGAGTGAAACTCGGGATGACGAGCATGCCGGCCAGGGTAATGCATGTGGGCTTGCACAAGTCGGGCTCGACCTTTCTCCAGAAGACGGTCTTTCCCGCGCTTGCCGGCGTCAATTACCTGGAGGGCTTCGCACTCGGCAACTACCTTCGGCGCGGCGATGCGGACCTGGCGAAAATTCCGCTGATCTCGACCGAAGGTGGCCTGGGCTGGCCGTATCCCCTGACGGAAGGGCCCAACTACGAACGGCTCGACTTTCTGATCGAACTGTTCGCGATCACCCACGTGATCCTGGTCGTCAGGGAATTCCGGTCATGGACGCGCTCGCTGTACTTTCAGACGATCAAGGAAGGCGGGGTGTCGTCGATCGAAGACTGGTGCCGGACCAACACCGGGCTCGCGCGCTGGAAAAATGTCCGCGTCGAACTCGAGGAGCGTCTGGGTGCGCGTGGCGTGAAACTCCTGGTACTTTCGCAGGAACAGTTGCGCGAGGATCGAGCCAGGTTCCTCGGCGACCTGTGCGCCTTCATCGGCGCGGATGTTCCCGCGCTCGAAAAATCCGGAAGCCACAATGTCTCCCGTTATGGCACCTTGACCATTGCCCTCGCGAGGATGGTGAACAGGCTCATCCCCAACGGCACGCTGCGGACCATCCTGCGGGGATGGAAGCTGGATCCTCGCGACCAGTTGCTGTTCGGAAAATTGGGCCGGCTGACCGAAGCGCTGTCGTCCGGAAAAATCCAGGTCCCCGAGTCCCCCGATGCGTGATCCCATTCCCTACGGGCGGCACGATATCGACGAGCATGACGTGGCTGCCGTCGTCGAAATCCTGCGTTCGGACTTCCTGACCCAGGGACCGACGGTACCTGCCTTCGAGGCGGCAGTCGCCCACTACTGCGGGGTTGACCACGCGGTTGCCGTCAATAGCGCAACCAGCGCGCTGCACCTGGCCTGCCTGGCGCTCGGCGTCGGTCCCGGCGATCGGGTATGGACTGCCCCGAACACCTTCGTTGCCAGTGCCAATTGCGCCTTGTACTGCGGCGCCGATGTGGACTTCGTCGACATCGATCCGCACAGCTGCAACATGAGCGTCGCCTGCCTGGGTGAAAAACTGGAACAGGCACGCAGAGCGGGTGGCTTGCCGAAAGTCGTGATACCGGTTCATTTCTCCGGCGAGCCGTGTGACATGCAGGCCATCGCTGCGCTTGCCGCCGAGTACGGATTTGCCGTGATCGAGGATGCGTCGCATGCGATCGGGGCCCGCTATCGCGGCGACACCGTTGGCAATTGCAGGTATAGCGACGTCACGGTGTTCAGCTTCCATCCGGTGAAGATCGTCACCAGCGGCGAAGGAGGCATGGCGCTGACCAGGCGTCGCGATCTGGCGGAACGTATGGAACTCCTGCGCAGCCACGGCATCACCCGCGATCCGCAACGCATGACGCACGCGCCGGATGGCCCCTGGTACTACCAGCAGATCGCCCTCGGCTTCAACTACCGGATGACGGATATCCACGCCGCGCTGGGCCTGAGCCAGATGCGTCGCCTCGACGAGTTTGTATCGCGCCGCAATGCCCTGGCCGACAGGTACGATGCCGCCTTCGGGAAACTGCCATTGCGGGTGCCGCGGCGCGATGCGGGAAATCGCTCCTCGGTTCACCTTTACGTGGTTCGCATCGAGTCGTCCGACGGCGGCGGATTGCGCGACAGGGTCTTCGGCGCAATGCGGCATGAGGGCATCGGTGTAGCCCTGCATTACATTCCGGTGCATACCCAGCCGTATTTCCAGGCAATGGGTTTTGCGGAGGGGATGTTCCCGGAAGCGGAACGCCACTATCGGTCTGCCCTGAGCCTGCCCCTGTTTCCTTCGCTCGATGTCGCTGGCCAGGACCGCGTCATCGGTGCGCTGGCGGCTGCCCTGGCATCGTGATGCTGGTCGTCGCTCAAGACAGCGAAACGAGGTCCGCCACACGGCTGGGGCTGGGTACGGTGCAGTTCGGCATGGACTACGGCATTGCCAATGCAGGCGGCAGGACCAGCCGGGATGAGGTCAGGGCGATCATCGCCATGGCGGAGCGGAACGGTATCCGCCTCCTCGACACGGCCGCCGCCTACGGTGAATCGGAAACGGTGCTGGGCGACTGCCTGGAACCGCGTGCCGGGTGGTGCGTGGTTACCAAGACGCCGCCGCTGAAGGCACACCCCGGCGCCGATGCGCGGGACGTGGTCCGTTCGGGATTCATGCGCTCGCTGGAGCGCCTGCGCATGCCGTCGTTGTACGGACTCCTGGCGCACCATGCGGCAGACCTGCTCGGTGCGCAAGGGGAGGAGACCTATGCCGAAATGAGCCGGCTCAAGGATGAGGGCCGGGTAGAGCGGATCGGGCTGTCGGCCTATCGCGGCGAAGACATCGACGCGGCGCTCTCGCGCTTCGACATCGATCTGGTGCAGGTGCCGGTCAACGTCCTCGACCAGCGTCTGCTCAGCGGAGGGCAGATCGAGCGCTTGAAGCGCCGGGGCGTCGAGGTTCATGTGCGCTCGGTTTTCCTGCAGGGGCTGCTGTTGCTCGCACCCGCAGCCTTGCCAAGCTATTTCGCGCCGATTCGCCGGGACCTGGAGGAATGGAGAGGGGCATTGCAAGATGCCGGTTTGAGTCCCGCGCAGGGGGCATTGGCGTTTGCTTCCTCGATTGGTGCGGACGTCGTTCTGGTTGGAGTGGATGGGCCGGAACACCTCGCAACGAATATCCACGACTTTGCCTGCGGCAGTTTCGGGGCAATCGATTTTTCACGCTTTGCGCTTGACGACGAAAAATTCGTCAATCCGTCATGCTGGCAACTGCACTGAAGACATGGCCGTCCACACCGTGATCGAGAGCTTCGCCGCCTACGAATCGGTACGGGCGGCAGACCCGACGGGAGCCCGAGTTTGGTGGACGACGTCGCCTTTCCTCCTACAGCAGTTGCCCGGACTGGGGGAGAGCGTGCGCTCGCCGGAAGAAGGACTCGCCCAGGCCGAGTTCGATGCCCTGGCACGCGCGGCACGCGATTTCGGCGACGGCTTTTGCGCTTGGTACCAGGCGAATTGCGCCTGGGCGCGATTCGTGCATTTTCGATTCGTGCTGGCGCTCCAGCTGACCCGGTTGGCCTTCGTCCTGCTCTACAAGGCGAAACTGCTCTCGCGGATCGTGGCCGCAGCTGGCTCCGAGCCTGTGGTCTGTGTCGGGAATCCGCGCGCACCGGCGCTTGAGTCGTTTGCGCTGAACTTTGGCCGCATCGATACGGTGTTCGCCATGCTGGCGGGCAAGCTCGCTTCCGCCGGGATTCGGGTCGTGCAGCACGAGCTGCCGCCTGGCGAGGCATCGCAGCTCGAAACGCGCATCCGGCACCGCCGGCTGGAGGGCGTGGAGAAGGTCCTCAGCCTGATCAACAATACCTGGGGCTCGCTGCTTTTCAAGGCCTGGAAGCATCTGCATCGGCGCGGCGTATTGCCCCGGCGCGGCATCAGCCTGCGTCCCTTCCTGGCCGGCCGGACGCTGTGGGTGCACAAGGAGTGCGAGCTGATCCAGGAAGCCACGGCCGGGCTGCTCATGGGCGGCGTCCGGCTGGCTTTCCTGCCTGCCCTGCCGCGGGTCGACCTCGGTGGTGCCGAGATCCACGGGCTGCCCGATGGCGACTCCGTTGCCCTGCGTTTGAACCAAGGCTTGCGCGAGGCTCTCGATGTGCATGCGGTGAAGTGCCTGCCCGAGTTCGGGGCCGCGTTCGAGCTGACGGTTGAGCGCTGCCTTGCCTTCCTGGAAATTCTTCACCGCAACCTCGACGCGCTGGCGCTCGGGTTTGAGAAGAGCCTGGCGGGGGTTCGCCCTGGCGACGAGATTCTGTCGAACGCGTTGACCAGCCCTCTGGAAGGCGCCTTCTACGGATACTGCTCGTGGCGCCGGACGTCCGTGTGCGCATTCGACCACGGCGTCACGTTGGGACTTTCCGAATGGAGCCTGTCCGAGGCGCGCCAGGCCGGCATGTTGGCGGCGGACCGCGCCTTTTATCACTGCTCCCGCGCCATCGAGGCGGTCCGACTGCATGCGCCCGGACAGGAAATGCACGCGGTCGGCCTGCCCAGGGTTACCGCCAGGCCACTGGTCCGCGGTCTGCAGCGTCGCCTTGGCAGGCAACTGCTGGGCATCGCCCCCGATCAGCACGTCGTCATGATCGTGCCGGATCTCGAACGCAACAACTTCATCTACGGCCCCAGCCAAGACAACGACCTGCAATTCATGCAGAAGACCCGGGATATCACGATGACGCTGTGCAGGGCCTTCCCGCGTTCTGTGGTGATACTCAAGCTGTATCCCACGCAGCGCTATGCGGACACTTACGACTTTTCCGACCTGGTCGCCGAGCATTCCAACCTGCGGATCGTCGGCGACATCGATTTCCGCTTCGTCAGGTTTGCCGCGGACCTCAGCGTGACCGCGAGCACGCAGAGCACGCTGGGCTGGGTCGATGGCTCGGGAATGCCCTACGTCTTTCTCGACTTCGAATGGACTCCCAGCGTGATCGAAGGGCTGCGCCTGGGCCTGCCGTCGGTGCCCGGCTTGCGTGCCGCCGTCCTGCCGGATCGCGGGGCAGCCTGTCTCCAGGAACCGATCGGCGCGGTGCGGGCGATATTGAAAGCGGGTGTCTGAGCATGTGTGGAATAGGCGCGATCATCGCAACAGGTGGTGGGTCCCCACGGGTTGACCGACCCGTGCTGGAGGCGATGGCCGAGGCCCTCGCCGGCCGCGGTCCCGATGCCTGCGGCATCTGGATTTCCGAGGACGGCACGGTGGGCCTGGTCAACCGGCGTCTCGCGACCCAGGATGCCAGGCCGCTGGCCAACCAGCCCTGCTGGAGTCACGACCGCCGCGTGGTTGCGGTCATGAACGGCGAAATCTTCAATCACCGGCGACTACGCCGCGAGCTCGAGGCGGCGGGCTGTACCTTCGTCAGCAACAACGACACGGAGGTGCTGGCGAATGCGGTTCGGGTCTGGGGCGAGGCGGTGCTGCCGCGGCTCGAAGGCCAGTTTGCCTTCGTCTGCTACGACACGGTGGCGAAGCGGTTTCTCGCGGCGCGCGATTCACACGGAATTTCGCCCCTGTTCCACGCCGAGCACCACGGGCATCTGGTGCTCGGCTCGACGCCGCAGTCCCTGTTCGCACAACCTGGCCTGTCGCGGCGCATGGACACCCAGGCCTTCGCCGACTTCGTGATCCAGGATTCGACCGGCGACGAGCGGACTTTCTTTGAGGGCGTCAGCCACCTGAGGGCCGGGTTTGCGCTCGGCGGCGACGTGGGCACCCCGCCGCAACGCCGCCGCTTTTATGTGCCCGGAGACGACTTCTTCTCGGTCGACCGCTCGCTGGACGAGCGGGAATGGGTCGAGGCGATACGGGAAGCCCTTGAAACCTCGGTCAAGGAGTGCATGCTGGGCGACAAGGAAGTCGGAATCTATCTTTCCGGCGGAATCGATTCCCTGACCGTGCTCGCGCTGTTGAGAAAGATTCATCCCGGTCTGGCCATCCAGACGTTTTCCGCGGGATTCGCCCATGCCGAATCGGGCAGGGCAATCGGCGAAGTTGCTTTCGCCGGCCGCATGGCGAAGCATTACCAGACGGAGCACCACGAGATCATCGTTTCGGTCGATGACGTCGTCGCCGACCTCGGCAAGTTCGACCTGCCGACCTCCAGTGTCATCGACAGTGTCGTCCAGCGGCTGGCGCGCACGGCAGCGGCATCCGGGGTCAATGTCGCCCTTTCCGGTGAAGGTGCCGACGAGATGTTCTTCGGCTACGATCACTATATGGCCGTGGTGGCCCGGATGATCCCGGAGTTTGCCTGGCTTGGCGAACGCTACTACCTGCGCGGCGATTACGCGACGGCCCTTGGCGACCGGCCCTGCATGCTCTCCGACATATTCCTTGGCGGCGGCGCCAACATCGACTGGGACAATGCCCGGGGTGAACTGTTCGGCGCGGCGGCGAAGACGACCCGGTCGGTGAAGGACCTAGTGCGCGGCCTTGTCGCCGAGACCACAGCCGAGGGCGGGGCGGCAGCGGAACTCGACCAGCAGTTGATCTACATCGACTATGCACAGAAGGTGCCGGAGAACCTCCTGCGGCGCGCGGAAGGCCCGTCGATGGGCGAGGGCGTCGAGATGCGCTTTCCCTTCCTTTCCGACGCCCTGGTGCGGCTGATGTATCGCATGCCGATGCGACAGCGGATCGGTGACGGCAGCACCAAGTACATGCTGCGCAAGGTGATGTCCGGCGTCCTTCCCGGCGAGGCCCTCGACAGACCCAAGTCGCCGTTCGGCCTGCCCGCGGCGCGGCGCGAACACTTCAAGGGGGCGGGCCTGGATTTCGGCCAGCCGGCCTACAAGAGCCTGTTCTTCCGCAATTTCGCGCGGATGCGGGCGATGCTCATGGAAGGCGCCTATCTGCGCAGCGGCGCCTTGGACCCGCGCTTCATGGCGGCGCTGGTCGACGCCCAGAGAGAAGAGGAGACCTGCTCGTTCAGCAATCTTCTCTGGAAGCTCTGGAGCGTCGCCGAATGGTACGAATCGCACATTGACTGAGGAGCAGGAATGCACGCAGGCACACAGACTAGACCGAAGATCCTCCTGGTGAGGTCGGCAGGTTTTCCCCAGGAGTGGATCGATGAAATGACGGCCACCTTTCCGGAGGCGGATTTCATCGCCGCGGACGACAACCGCGAGGCGATCCTTGCTGCCTTGCCCGACGCCAGCGTGCTGGTCGGCTGTCCCCGGCACATCTTTTCCGCAGAGCTTCTGGCGCGGGCACCGCGGCTCGCCTGGGTGCACAGCACCGGCGCGGGCGTCGAACAGTTCATTTTCCCCGAGTTCGTCGATGGCGAGTTCGTGTTCACCAACGGACGCATCATTCAGGGTCCCGAAGTGGCCGACCACGCCGTGGCCTTGATCCTTGCCCTGTCGCGGAACGTGGCGCGCCTGCTGCGCGGGCAGCCGCGCCAGGAGATGCCGCGGGCGATAGAGCTGCGCAAGAAGACCTGCCTGGTGTTCGGCCTCGGCGGCATCGGGCTGCTGGTAGCCGAACGCGTCAAGGCATTCGGCATGTCGGTGATCGGCATAGCAAACGACCTGCCGCCAATGCTCTCGATGGTCGACGAGTTCTACGGACCGGAGGACTTCCTGGCCCAGCTGCCGCGCGCGGATGTGGTGGTCTGCGCCGCGCCCACCACGGCGCGCACCCTGCAGGTGATCGATCGCAGCCACTTTGCCGCGATGAAAAACGACAGCATTTTCGTCAATGTGTCGCGCGGTGCGGTGGTCGATACGGCCGCGCTGACCGAGGCGGTCGCCGCCGGCAAGTTCCGCGGAGTCGGACTCGACGTCACCGATCCGGAGCCGCTGCCTGCCGCGCATCCCCTCTGGTCCTACCCCCATGTCCTGATCACGCCGCACATGGCGGGACCGTCGGATCACAATCGGCGCAGGAGCTTCGAACTGGTGCGCAACAACATCGCCCGCCACCTGCGGGGCGAGAACCTGTTCAATCCCGTCAACAAGCAACTGGGCTACTGAGCCTTGGAGAACTCGATGAAACTGGTGCAAGCGGATGTGCTCAAGAAGTGGGAAGGCGTGTATGCCTCGGGATCGGACAAGCGCTATCCCTCGCTCGAACTGGTTCGCCTCGAATACTGGCTGTTCGGTCATCCCGGACGCGGCCGGGTGCTCGAATATGCCTGTGGCACGGGAGTAAACACGATCCACCTGCTCGAATGCGGGTATGAGGTCGAGGCGGTCGATGCGGCGCAGGGTGCCATCGACCTGGTGGGTCGGAAACTGGCGACGCGCCCGGAGCTGAGGTCACGGCTGCACCTGTCGCGCATCGATCCCGAGGCAAGTGCGCTTCCGTATCCCGATGAAAGCTTCGATTTCGTGGTTGGCATCAGCATCCTTTCGTTGCTGGGCGGCGAGTCCGCGGTGAAGCACTTGCTAGCGGAATTCCGGCGCGTGCTGAAGCCGGGCGGCAAGGTGGTTCTCGATATCAACGACCACGATTCGGAATTCTCGACGAACCAGGAACAGGTGGAGCCGAACGTATTCCTGTTCCGGGGCATGAAAGGCAACGAGCCGCCGGTGCGGTGCTATTGCCTGCCGACCGAGCAGGCATTCGTGGATCTCGTGAGCCCCCACCTGAAAGTGGTCGATTCGGGGTTTTCGGCGCACAAGCTGTTCGGACGCCGGATCAACGAATGGATCGTCAGCGCGGTCAAGGAGTAGTCCGCTGGACGTTTTCCCCGAACGGCTGCATCTGCGCAGACTGACCCGGGCCGATGTCGGGGCCGGCTATGTCGCCTGGATGAACGACCCCGAGGTAGTGCGCTTTACGGAAGCCAGGCATGGCGTCCATACCTACGAAAGCCTGCTTGCGTATGTCGATAAACTGGGTGTGAGCGACAGCGAATTCCTGATGGGACTGTTCGAGACCGAGGGCGGCCGCCATGTTGGCAACATCAAGATCGGACCGGTCAACGCCATACACCGGACCGCGAGCCTTGGTCTTGTGATTGGCGAAAGAACCTGCTGGAACAGGGGCTATGCGTCCGAAGCGATCCGTCTTGCGGCAAGACATGCGTTCGGCCCGCTTCGACTGCACAAGCTCACGGCCGGGATCATCGATGGCAACGAGGCATCGTTGAAAGCCTTCCTGAAGAACGGATTCGTCGTCGAGGGTGTGCGGCGGCAACAGAATCTGTGCGAGTCGACCTGGCGCGACGAAACCCTGGTCGGCCTGCTGGCATCGGAGTTTCACGATGGCTGACGGCGGGATCGTGGCAATCCTGCAAGCGCGGATGTCGTCCTCGCGCTTGCCGGGCAAGGTTCTTGCACCCATCCTCGGCCGGCCCATGCTGGGCATGCAGATCGAGCGAGTACGGCGCAGCCGCGCCATTGGCAGGCTGGTGGTGGCCACCAGCGACCGGCCGGAAGATGCGCCCGTTGCCGCGCTGTGCGCGAGCGAAGGCGTCGACTGCTTCCGCGGCAGTCTGGAGGACGTGCTCGACCGTTTTTACCAATGCGCCCGGCAGTTCGATGCGGCACACGTGCTCAGGCTGACCGGCGATTGCCCGCTTGCCGATCCGGAATTGATCGATGCGTTGGCGGACCTGTATCTCGAACGGGAAGTCGACTACGCATCGAATTGCCGGCCCCCGAGCTTGCCGGACGGGCTTGATGCGGAGATCTTCGGCATGAAGGCGCTGGCGCAGGCCTGGCGCGAAGCCACGGATCCGTTCGAAAGGGAGCACGTGGTTCCCTTCATCATCCGCAGGCCCGAGCGCTTTCGTACCGCGAACTGGACCTGGACGGAAGACCTGTCGGCGATGCGCTGGACGGTCGATCGCCCGACGGACCTCGAATTCGTGCGCCGGGTGTATGAGTCGTTGTACCCGGCATCGCCGGCATTCGGCTTCAGGGACGTACTGGCGCTGGTTCGGGAACGTCCGGAACTGACGCTGATCAACCAAGGCATTCAACGCAACGAGGGATCGATTTCGAAGTGAAACAGATCGCGAAAAGTCTCGCCCTGCAGGAACACGCGAAGGCCAGGATTCCCGGCCTGGCACAACTGCTGTCGAAGCGGCCCGACCGCTTTTCCTACGGAGTGTGGCCGGGTTACAGCAGCGCGGCGAAGGGGGCGACCGTTTGGGACATGGACGGCAATCGCTACCTCGACATGTCGATCGGCGGCATCGGGGCAACCGTGCTCGGCTACCAGGATCCCGACGTGGATGCCGCGGTGCTCGCCGCGATCGGCAGGGGAGTCGCGTCGTCGCTGAACTGTCCCGAGGAAGTCGAGCTTGCCGACCTGCTTTGCGAGCTGCATCCCTGGGCCGAGATGGTCAGGTTCTGCCGCGGTGGCGGCGAAGGCATGGCGATCGCGGTGCGCATTGCCCGTGCCGCGACGGGAAGGGAAAAGCTGGCGTTTTGCGGGTACCACGGGTGGCACGACTGGTATCTCGCGGCCAACCTGGGAACCGAAAATGCGCTGGGCGAGCACCTGATTTCCGGGCTCGATCCGGCCGGTGTGCCCCGCAGCCTTGCCGGGACCGCGTTTCCATTCTCGTACAACGACGAGGCCGGTTTGCGGGCGATCATCGCCGAACATGGCCGCGATCTCGCGGCGATCGTGATGGAGCCGATCCGCAGTGCGCAGCCGGCCCCGGGGTTTCTGCAGACCGTGCGCGAGCTTGCCGATGCCTGCGGTGCAGTGCTGGTGATCGACGAGGTTTCGGCCGGCTTTCGTCTGAATTGCGGCGGTGCCCATCTCGAACTGGGGTTGGTACCCGACCTTGCGGTGTTTTCCAAGGCGCTGGGCAACGGCTACCCGATCGCCGCCATCATCGGCCGCGGCAACGTCATGGAGGCGGCGCAGCGCAGCTTCATCAGCTCGACCAACTGGACCGAACGGGTGGGCCCCAGTGCGGCGTTGGCCATGATCCGCAAGTTCCGCGCGAAGGACGTGCATCGGCACCTGGTGGCGATTGGGGAAGCCGTTCAGGCGGGTTGGCGCAGGCTGGGTGAGAAGCACGGTTTGCGCCTGGCGATCGGCGGGATTCCACCGCTTTCGCATTTTTCGTTCGAACTCGAAGAGCCCCTGTCGGCAAAGGCCTATTACATCCAGTCGATGCTGGACCAGGGCATTCTTGCCTCGACCAGCTTCTATTCCATGTATGCCCATGCAATGGACGACGTCGAGTTCTATCTGGCTGCCAGCGATGCGGCTTTCGCCGAAATCGCCAGACTGGCGGCCGAGGGCGGGCTCGGCCGTGCGCTCAGGGGCGAACCGGCCGCTTCCGGGTTCAAGCGTTTGTCCTGATGTCAGACCCGTTGCCTTGCCGATCCGTCCTGGTTCTTCGCGCCGACGCCGATGCGCGGATCGGCGCCGGCCATGTCATGCGCAGCCTGGCTCTGGCCCAGGCATGGAAGGCCGCTCACGGTCGCGCCGTGTTCTGCGGCCGGATCGACTCGGCCTCGCTGCGCGAGCGCATGGAGGCCGAGGGCTTCGAATGCCTGGTGCCCGGCCCCGCGGCGGAAGATACTGCGGCCTGCCTGCGTGACAACGGACTCGACGGCAGCTGGGTGGTGCTCGACGGCTATCATTTCAGCACCGACTGGCATTCCAGCCTCGTGGCGGAGGGATACAGGGTGCTGGTGGTCGATGACGAGGCGAAGCTTTCCGCGTATCCGGTCCAGGCCGTGCTGGCGCCGGGGCACGACGCCAGGATTTCGCGTTACGCGACGCTTCCGGCCACGGTCGTCATGGCCGGACTCAAGTTCAGGCCGCTGCGCGCAGGATTCATGGAATGCAGAAGGGATACCGGTTCATCCCTCGGCGGAACGACGGTTCTCGTCGCCTTTGGCGCTGCCGATTCGGCCAACGTGACCTGCCGTGCGCTGGGGGCGCTTGCTCCCCTGCTCGATGCCCGGGATCTGGTCATCGTCGTGCTCGGGCCCTTGAACCGGCATGGCGATGCGGTTGCTGCGGCCTTGTCCGGGCTTGCCTGCCGGCAAGAGTTGCACCGCGATGTCGCCGATATGGCGACACTGTATGCACGGGCGGATATCGCCCTGAGTGCCGCCGGTGGCGCGGCGTGGGAAATGGCGGCCTGTGGCCTGCCGGCGATTCTTGTTCCGGTGGCGTCGAACCAGGAAGCAGGCGCGGCTTTCCTGGCCGCCGCCGGCGTCGCAGTCAGTCTGGGTGGCCCGCAGGATCTCGTTTCATCCGAATTCACGGACTTGCTGGCCGGCCTGCTCGGGGACGAAGGTCGCCGATCGGCGATGGCACTGGCCGGCCCGCAGGCATGCGACGGTCTCGGTGCCCAGCGGGTATGCGCCGTCCTGGCGACGCTGGATGGCGAGGAACCGAAGCATGGTTGGTCGATCCGGCCGGCGCGCATCGACGATCTCGAAGCCGTGCATCGGATCGCCAACGACCGCGAGGTGCGCGCGAATTCCTTTTCACCGGAGCCGATCGGCCTTGAGGATCACACGCGTTGGTTCATCGATCGCCTGGGGCGCACGGACTGCGCCCTGTTCGTCATCGAGGTCGAGGCCGTCGTGGCCGGGCTGATCCGTTTCGATCGGACCGGGGGCGGCGCCGAAATCGATTACGCGATCCATCCGGCATTCCGCAGGCGCGGGCTTGGCAGGCGCCTGTTGCGCGACGGTGCCGCGCTTGCGGCATCGCGGCTGGGGATCGGCGAAGCGACCGGTGTGGTGATCGACGACAATGCGGCGTCGCGGCGCGCGTTTCTTGCGGCCGGATATCGCGATCTCGGTCCCCGCCGCAAACAGGGCCGGGATTGCAGGGGCTTTGGCCTGGCGCTGACGCCGGCAAGGACATGACAGGACACAAGACCGTAGCCTTCGGTACGCGATCCCTCGGTCAGGACAATCCCGTGGCCGTGATCGCCGAAATCGGGATCAACCACGAAGGGGATGCCGAAGAATGCATGCGCCTGATCCGCGACGCTGCACGTGCCGGGGCCGACGCGATCAAGTTGCAAACCTTGGATGCCGACGAAAACTACGTTCCCGGCACCGAATCGCACGATCTGTTCAGCCGGGCGTGGCTGGGGCCGGAGGATACGGCGGCTGCGTTTCGACTTGCGCGCTCTTTGGGAATGGACGCCTTGACGACCTGCGGCGACCTGGCGACCCTCGCGTGGGTCGAGGCATTGAATCCGGCGGCGCACAAGATTTCGTCCGGCCTTCTGACGCATCTTCCGCTGATTGCCGCAACGGCTGCAACGAAGCGGACGTTGATCATGTCCACGGGGATGTCGGATCTGCCACAGGTGACGCAGGCGGTCGGTGCCGCACGCGCCGCGGGTAACGAAAACCTGTGCCTGCTGCAATGCACCTCGATCTATCCGGCCGAGCCGGAAATGCTGAACCTGGCGGCGATCCGTATCCTTGCGGAAACCTTCGGCGTGCCCTGCGGGTTCTCGGATCATTCGATCGGCCAAGACGCGGCGGCCCTTGCGGTTGCGGCAGGCGCCTGCGTCATCGAAAAGCATTTCAGTTCCGACCCGTCGCGACCCGGATTCGACCATCGCCTCTCGGTGGACGCGGAAGGCCTCGCCGCCCTGGTTACTGCCGTGCGCCGGGCGGAAGCCATCATGGGCTCGGCCGCCAAGTCGCGCTCGGCGGAGCAGGTTCAGGCGGGAACGCGATACTTCCGGAGCATCGTCGCGCGCCGCGACATCGATGCGGGAGAGGTGCTGTCGCTGGAAAACGTCGGCTTCATGCGGACCCTGCCCCAGCAGCGCGGGGCGGAACCGGCCCGTTGGGAACAGTGGTGCGGTCGTCGCACCCTGCGCCCGCTGCGGCGCTACCAGGCGATTCGACCAGAGGACCTTGAACAGGGGGAACCAGGGAAATGACCATGAAGGAAAGCGTAAGAGTCCTGATGACCTGCGTCGGCGGGCAACTGTCGCCGTGGCTGTTGCAGGCGCTGAAACGCAGCGAACGGCTGCGCATCAGCGCGGTCGGCACCGACGGCCGCGCCGACGCCCTCGGACGTGGCTATGCGGACAGCTTTCATCAGGTTCCTTTCGGCGACGATCCGTCGTACATCGACCGCATGCTGGAACTCTGCGTCCGGGAAAGGATCGACGTCCTCTTCCCCACCTCCGACGAGGAGGCGCTCGCCCTGGCGGTGCATCAGCAACGCTTCGCGGCGGAGAAGGTGAAGGTTTCCTGCCCTCCGGCGGAAATGGCCGGGTTGATGCGGAACAAGGCGGACATGTACGATCACCTGGCGGACAAGGGGCTGGCCCTGCCGGCCTACCGTCGCGTGCGGAGCGCCGCCGAACTGCGCCAGGTTGCCGCGGAATTCGGCTATCCCGGGCGCGACTTCGTGGTGAAACCGACCGTCGGTCGCGGCGGGCGCGGCGTCTGGGTGATTTCGGCCCGCGTGCCGACCATGGCGGAGCGGAACAAGGGCCTGGCGATCGATGCCCTCGACCTGGAAACCTACCTGGGATCGGCGCAGGACGACCGCATTGACGAACTGCTGGCAATGCCCATGCTTGCCGGTGACATGTTTGACGTGGATGTGCTGGCCGATGCACAGGGCAGCCCCAGCTATCTCGTCCCCCGCCATCGTTACCACGTCAGGACGACGCCGTTTCGCGGCTGCTGGATCGACCGCAATCCGGAGGTCTTGGAACTGGCTGCCCAGGTCCAGGGCATGTTGCGCCTGCCCAACCTGTTCGACTACGACATCATCCAGGATGCGAACGGCCGCCCCTGGCTGCTGGAAGTCAATCCGCGGATGAGCGCCAGCGTCGCGGTGTCGGTGCTGCACGGCGTCAATCTCCTGGAGTTCGCGGTACTGATGCTCCTGGGTGAAAAGGTCCCCGAGGTGGCTGTTCCCTGGGGTAAGGGCGGCAAGCCGGTATTCGACCTGGTACCCGTGATCGAGTCTTCAGGCGCCTGAGTATGGTCACGATATTCGTATTGGAAAGCATCCACCAAAGCGGGATCGATGTCCTGCGCGACGCCGGCAAGGTGGAAAACATGATCGGTTGGCCGCGGGAGCGAATCTTGGCGCAGTTGCATCGTGCGGACGCGGTGGTCTGCAAGAGCGTGACGCACGTCGACCGCGAGTTCATCGATGCGGCCCCCAGACTCAAGCTGGTCGGCCGGGCCGGCACCGGTACCGACAATTTCGACAAGCCCTACCTGGCGCAGAAGAACATTCCCTTGCTGACCGTTCCGCGCGGCAATTCGGTTTCCGCCGCCGAGTTCGCGGTCATGTGCATCCTGATGCTGGCGAAACGGGCAGTGCCGGCGATCGATGCCGTTCGTGCGGGGGATTTCCGGCGCGACCTGCTTGAAGGACGCGAACTGCAGGGCCTGCGTGTCGGCCTGCTGGGCTACGGCAATGTCGGCCGACTGGCAGCCGAGCGCCTGAGGGGATTCGGATGCAAGGTACTGGTCCACGATTCCGTAGCGCAGAAGATGCAGGAAGCCGTTGCCGAGGGGGCGACCCCGGTGGCGAGTGTTGCCGAACTGCTGGCGGCGAGCGAGATCGTCAGCCTGCATGCCACGTACAACGACCAGTCGAAAGGGATCATCAACCGCGAAATCCTGCAGCATGCGCGGCCAGGGCTATGGCTGGTGAATATCGCCCGCGGCGGCCTGATGGTGGACCAGGACGTGCTCGCCGCATTGGATTCCGGCCGGCTGGCCGGCCTGGCCATCGATACGCTGGCACCGGAGCCGCCCTTCAATGCCGAGCCGGGCAGCCATGGTTACGATCATCCCTATCTGCATCATCCGCGCGTCGTGGTTTTCCCCCACATGGCCGCCTCGACCGACGAAGCCCAGGAGAGGATCGCCGTGACGCTCGCCCGCGACATGTGCGGGCTGATTGCCGGTTGGCAGGAGGAGATGGCGCAATGAGCGACGTTCTGGTGATCGCCGCGCATCCGGATGACGAAGTCCTGGGCTGCGGCGGGAGCATTGCACGCATGTCGGCCGAAGGCAGATCGGTCGCCGTCGCGATCCTGGGCGAGGGTGGTACGTCGCGCCATTCTGTGGGCAGCGCCGAGGGAGCGGCCGAGGTTGCCGCCTTGAAACAGTGCAGTCGCGAGGCGGCACGCATCCTCGGCGTGCGCGACCTTGTCCATTGCGGCCTGGCCGACAACCGCTTCGATGCGCTGGATCTGCTGGATATCGTGAAGGTGGTCGAGGAACTGGCCGCGCGCTTCGATCCTGAGCTGGTGCTGGTCCAGCACGGTGGCGATCTCAACCGCGACCACGAACTGACGTTTCGCGCCGCGATGACGGCCTTTCGCCCGCTGCCAGGGACCCGCGCCCGGGAGCTGCGGGCCTTCGAGGTGGCATCCTCGTCGGAATGGGCGTTCGGCAAGTTCTCGCCCGCGTTCGTGCCCGACACCTACGTGGATATTTCCGCCTTCCTTGCCAATAAGCTGGACGCGCTCCGTGCCTATGGCAGCGAAATCCGCGCGTTTCCCCACCCACGCTCGCTGCGGGCGGTGGAAGCGCAGGCCGTCGATCGCGGCGTCTGCGTCGGGGTGGCGGCCGCCGAGGCGTTTCAGACCATCTGGCGGCGACTCTGAGCCGGGATCCGGAACCGAAGATGCGCTTCTCGATCGATTCGCTGCTTGGCCCACCGGGACTGTTCGGCCTTACGCGGAGCCGCCTGTCGGCGTTAGCCGGGCTCAGCGTTGCGGCCGCGATATTCGAAGGCTTCGGCATGGCCATGTTCTTGCCCGTGCTCGAGTTCGTGGAAAAGGGCCAGGACATCAGGCAACTCGCCGCCGTGTCCGACAGTTGGCGCCGCTTGATCGGGATCTATTCGGCACTGGGCATCGATGTCAGCCTGTTCACGCTCCTGGCCGCGGCGATCGGGACCATGCTGGTCCGGGTCGTGGTGATTTATGCACGCCAGGTATATTCGACCTGGCTCAGCCAGGAAATCCAGCATACGACGCGCAGCAATCTGTTCGATGCCTATGTCGGGATGGCGTACGCGTCCTTCGGGCGCCAGTCCAGCGGCAGCATGATCAATGTCCTGACCACCGAGGCGCAACGCGCGGCGGGGAGTTTCAACGCCCTGTTCGCGCTGGCAGCCAACGCGGCGGTCGGGTTGGGGTTCGTTGCCGTGCTGCTCTGGCTGTCGGCTCCGCTGACCGTGTTGTCGGTCGCCTTCCTCGGCAGCGCCGGGCTCGTCGTCAGCTATTACGTTCGCCACACCCGCCGCCTGAGCCACGCCGCGTCGGGGGCCAATGATCGCTATTCGCGGATTGCGCTGGATCGCCTCGGCGCCTTCAGGCTGCTCAAGCTTACGGCGACGGCGTCGCGCGAAGCGGGAAAGACCCGGCTGGCATCGGAGGATGTCCGCGACCGGCTGTTCTGGCTATCCAAGATCGTGGCAAGCGTCGACCTGATCATGGAGCCCATGATCCTGCTCTGCGGCGGCGCGATCCTGTTTCTCGCCGTTACCGCATTGGGCATGAGCCTCTCCGAGGTCGGGCTGTTCCTCCTCATCTTGTTGCGGCTGTTGCCTTTGGCCAAGGAGGTGATGAAGTCGCGCCAGTCGTACATGGCCTGCGTCGGCAGCATTGCCGCAGTCACCGGTGCCTATGCGGGCGCGAGATCTGCCATCGAGCCGGGCGGTGGCGGCCGAAGCTTTACCGGCCTGCGTGATTCGATCCGGCTGGTCGGCGTCGGCTTCGCCTATGAGGGGGGTACCGTCGAAGCCCTGCAGGATGTCAGCCTGGAGATTCCGGCGGGAAAGGTCACGGCGCTCGTCGGTCCGTCCGGCGCAGGCAAGACGACCCTGGCGGACGTGCTTCCCCGGCTGCTCGTGCCCCAGCGCGGCCGCATCCTTTTCGACGGCGTCGACGCGACGGAGTTCGATCTCGGATCCTTGCGCCGGGAGATCGCCTTCGTTTCGCAGGAAGCCTCGCTACTCGACGATACCGTGCGCGAGAACCTGCGCTTCGTGCGGCCCGAGGCCGGTGAAGACGACCTCTGGCGTGCGCTGGCCGGAGCCCAGGCGGCGGAATTCGTGAGCGCCTTTCCGAACGGGCTGGATACCGAGCTTGGCGAGCGCGGAACCCGTCTTTCGGGCGGGCAACGCCAACGCCTTTCGCTGGCGCGTGCCTTGCTCCAGGGCAACAGCATCCTGGTTCTCGACGAACCGACCAGCGCGCTGGATTACGAGACCGAGGCGGGCGTGCAGAAGGCGCTTGCCGAGCTTCGCGCCAGGGGCGACAGGACTGTGATCATCATTGCTCACCGCCTGTCGACGATCCGCAATGCGGACAAGATCATTGTGCTGCAGGATGGGCGAGTAACGGAGGAAGGCATGCACGACGAGCTTGCCACGAATGAAGACTGGTATGCGCGAGTGGCCGGACTCCAGGCTGCCGCGATCTGAATCGAGGTCACAGGTCATGGAACTGAGCGGCAAGAAAATCCTGGTAACCGGCGCCGACGGATTCATCGGCTCGCACCTGGTAGAGGCCCTGGTCGGACGCGGCTACGACGTCCGGGCTTTCGTTTGCTACAACTCCTTCAATTCCTGGGGATGGCTGGACGCGAGCCGCAAGGAAGTCCGTGATGCCATCGAGGTGTTTGCCGGCGACATCCGGGACCCGCACGGAGTGCGCACGGCGATGGCAGGATGCGACGTGGTACTGCACCTTGCGGCCTTGATCGCGATTCCGTACTCGTACCATTCCCCGGATACCTATGTCGATACCAACATCAAGGGAACGCTGAATGTCGTTCAGGCTGCCCGCGAACTGGGCGTGGCCAAGGTCGTGCATACCTCGACCAGCGAAGTCTATGGCACCGCAACCTACGTGCCGATCGACGAGAGTCATCCGCTGCAGGGGCAGTCGCCCTACTCGGCGTCGAAGATCGGTGCCGACCAGATCGCGCTTTCATTCCAGCGTTCGTTCGGTACGCCGGTTGCGGTTTTGCGGCCGTTCAATACCTATGGTCCGCGGCAGAGTGCCCGCGCCGTGATTCCGACCGTGATATCGCAACTGGCGAACGGGCAGCGCCGGGTTCAGCTCGGCACCCTGCATCCGACACGCGATTTCAGCTATGTGGCCGATACGGTCCAGGCCTTCGTCAGCGTCGCCGAATGCGATGCAAGCATTGGCGAGGTGCTCAATTCGGGCAGCGGTTTCGAGATATCGATCGAGGATACGGCCCGCCTGATCGCCGAGGTGATGGGCAGGGAGATCGAGCTCGTCTGCGATCCGCAGCGGGTCCGGCCCGAAAAAAGCGAGGTCGAGCGCCTGTTTGCCTCGGCCGAACGCCTGCGCCAACTCACGGGCTGGGCGCCGGCCTACGGCGGGCGCGAAGGCTTCCGGCGCGGGCTGGAGAACACCGTGGCCTGGTTTGCCTCCGGCGACAACCTGTCCGCCTACAAGGCCCATGTCTACAACATCTAGCCGGCTCGGCGCAGACGCATCGTGGCGATAGACTTGATACTGATCGGAGGCGGCGGACATGCCAGAGCCTGCCTCGATGTGCTTGCGTCCCTCGATGCCTTCAGGGCGGCGGGAATCGTCGAAAGGCGGGAGTACCAAGGAGGCGACGTGGCGGGCGTGCCGGTTGTCGGCAGCGACAGCGACCTGCCCGGGCTGATCGCCGCCGGCAATGCCGCGCTGGTGACTGTCGGCCAGATCCTGTCGCCGGATCCGCGAATTCGCCTGTACTCCCGACTGCTCGAACTGGAGGCCAGGCTTCCCGCGGTGGTCGCGCGGACGGCGCACGTGGCGGGCGACGCCGAAGTCGGTGGCGGGACGATCGTCATGCAGATGGCAATGGTCGGGCCGGCGGCGCGGATCGGCGTCAACTGCATCATCAATTCGCGGGCCCTCGTCGAACACGATGTCCGGGTCGGCGATCATTGCCACGTGGCGACCGGCGCATTGGTAAACGGCGGCTGCACCATCGGCACCGGGGCTTTCATCGGCAGCGGTGCGGTGCTGAAACAGGGCATCCGGATCGGCGAGCGGGCGGTGGTCGGCATGGGTTGCATCGTCGATCGGGACGTGGCTGCCGGCGCGAAGCTGGTTTCCAGGCGGGCGGGGGGATGACGGCATGATTCCGGCAGCCATACCCAACATCAGCGGGCGGGAAGCGGACTACCTCATGGAATGCGTTCGCACCGGCTTCGTTTCATCGGTCGGCCCGTTCGTGACGAAACTGGAGGAAATGACGGCCGAGGCCACCGGGGCTCTCGCCTGCGCGGCGACGTCGAGCGGCACCACGGGACTGCACGCGGCCCTGACCGCGCTTGGCGTGGTCCACGGCGACCTGGTGCTGGCACCGTCGTTCTCCTTCATCGCCAGCGCCAATGCAATCGCCCATTGCGGCGCCACGCCGTGGTTCGTCGACATTGCGCCCGACTCATGGTGCATGTGTCCGCAACGTCTCGAAGCAGCCTTGCGCAAGGAATGCGCGATGCGCGGCGGAAAACTGGTGCATGCCAGATCGGGACGGCGCCTGGCGGCCATCATGCCGGTACACGTGCTCGGCAACGTGGCGGACATGCAGGCCATCGTCAGCCTGGCGCATGAATTCGGGATTCCGGTCGTCGCCGACGCGGCGGCGGCGATCGGGGCCACCTATCGAGGGCGCCCGCTTGGGGAACTGGCCGACCTGTCGATCATTTCATTCAACGGCAACAAGACCATCACGGCGGGTGGAGGCGGCGCCGTCGTCGGCAACGATCGCACGCTGGTCAACCTCGTCCGCCATCTGACGACGACGGCGCGACTGGGGCCGGATTATGTCCATGACCGGGTTGGTTTCAACTACCGCATGACCAACCTGCAGGCGGCGGTCGGCTGCGCCCAGCTCGAGCGCCTGGACGAGTTCGTCGCCAGGAAGCGCCAGATCAGGCGCTTCTACGATTCGCGCCTGGCAGGCAAGGCAGGGTTGCGGGCCTTCCCTTGGCCGGAATGGACCGACAGCGCCTGCTGGCTATCGGGATTCGTGGTGGAGCGGGGAGATCCGGCCGCCGTTCGGGCTGCCCTGAATGCACGGGGCGTCGAGTCGCGTTCCTTCTGGCGACCGATACACCAGCAGGCGCCGTATGCCGATGCACCACGCGATGAGCTTGTGCTTACCGAAGCGCTCTGGTCGCGAATAGTCACGCTTCCTGCGTCGACCGGCATCGCCGACGCGGAGCTCGAAACCGTGGTCGCGGCCGTCACGGCAGCGGTGGAGGAAGCATGAAGCGTCGCCGCATCTGCGTGGTCACCGGCTCGCGGGCCGACTATGGCCTGCTGACCCCGCTGCTGCGCCAACTGGTGACGGAGCCCGCAGCAGAGGTCCAGCTGGCCGTTACCGGTGCGCATCTGGCGCCCGAGTTCGGCTTGACCTGCCGGGCGATCGAGGCGGACGGTTTCGAGATCCACGCCAGGGTGGAAATGCTCCTGTCGAGCGATACGCCGACCGGGATTGCGCGTTCCATGGGGCTGGCCGTGATGGGCTTTGCCGATGTTTTCGCGGCGTCGAGGCCCGATCTCGTGGTCGTGCTCGGGGATCGCTACGAGATACTCGCCGCGGCACAGGCCGCGATGCTGGCCCGCCTGCCGATCGCGCACATCCATGGCGGCGAGACGACGGAAGGAGCGATCGACGAAGCCATTCGTCATTCGCTGAGCAAGATGTCGCACCTCCATTTCACGTCGGCCAAGCCGCATCGCCGGCGTGTCATCCAGCTCGGAGAACAGCCGGAGCGGGTCTTCAACGTCGGCGCCTTGGGCCTCGACAACATCATCGGCCAACCGCTGCTGACGAGGGATGATCTCGAACGAAGCCTGGGTATCCGCTTGCACGAGCCCCTGTTTGCCGTTACCTATCATCCGGCAACCCTGAGTCGCTCGGGTGCCGGGCCGGCGATTGCCGCCCTGCTCGGAGCCCTGCAGCAGTTCCCGACTGCAAGCTGCGTTTTCTCCATGGCCAATGCGGATCCGGACGGCGAGGTGATCAACCGGACGATCGAGCGGTTTGTGGCCGACCATGCCGGGCGCGCCATCGCGGTGAAGTCCCTTGGTCAGCAACGCTATTTGAGCCTGATGCGCCATGCGGATTGCGTGGTCGGGAATTCGTCGAGCGGGATTCTCGAAGCGCCGGCACTGGGCGTGCCGACCGTAAACATCGGGGACAGGCAGTTGGGCCGGCTGCGGCCCGGTTCGGTCATCGATTGCGCCGAGGAGGAAATCGCGATTGCCGATGCGCTGCGGCGCGCGCTCGATCCCGCCTTCAGGCAGCTGGCGGCCGCAGCGGGCACTCCGTACGGAGACGGCAAGGCGGCACCGCGCATCGCCCGCGTGCTGCTCGACCACCCCCTGGACGGCCTGCTGCTGAAGCGCTTTCATGACCTGCCTGGGGCGTCGCATGACTGAACATACTTTCATCATTGCCGAGGCGGGCGTCAATCACAACGGTGAACTGGCGCTGGCCATGGCGCTGGTCGATGTTGCCGCGAATGCCGGGGCCGATGCCGTCAAGTTCCAGACCTTCCGCACCGCCGAACTGGTTACGGCGAGTGCGCAGAAGGCGGCCTACCAGAGACGGTCTGCGGGAGCGGGCGAGGGCCAGTTCGAAATGCTGCGGCGGCTCGAACTTTCGCCGGTCATGCACGATGCGATAGCCCGGCACTGTGCGCGGCGCGGGATCCGATTCCTGTCGACGCCCTTCGATCTGGAAAGCCTCGACTTCCTGGTCGATGCGATGGGACTGCGGACCATCAAGCTCTCGTCGGGCGAGGTAACGAACGGGCCCTTGCTGTTGCATGCGATTCGCCGGGCCGGGCAGTTGATCCTTTCAACCGGAATGAGCACGCTCGACGAAGTGGGTGAGGCGATACGTTTGCTGGCATGGGGCCTGGACCGGGCCGCAGGATGCCCCGGGTCGCGCCACGAACTGCAGGACTACCGGCCGTCCGCCGAGACCCTTTCCCGCCTTCGCGCCAAGCTTACCCTGCTCCATTGCACGACCGAGTATCCGGCGGACTATGCCGACACGAACCTTCGCGCCATGGCGACGATGCGCGATGCCTGGGGGATCCCGGTCGGATTGTCGGACCACACGCCCGGCATCGCGATTCCGCTTGCGGCCGTCGCGTGCGGTGCCACGGTGATCGAAAAGCATTTCACGCTGGACCGGACGATGCTGGGTCCCGATCATGCGGCATCGCTCGAACCCGGTGAGTTGCAGGCCATGGTTTCAGGGATTCGGGCTGTCGAGCTTGCCCTGGGTGACGGTGTCAAACGGCCATCGCCCGCGGAAATCGCCAACCGCACAGCCGCCCGCAAAAGCCTCGTGGCGGCACGGCCGATCCAGCAGGGAAGCCGATTGACCGAGTCCGACATCGCCGCCAAGCGTCCCGGCGATGGCCTCTCGCCGATGTGGACCTGGGATCTCCTGGGCAGGAAGGCGGAGCGGGATATCGGGCAGGACGAGCCGATCGGCCCAGTGCCGGACGGGAGAAACAGCGAGATGACAGCCCCATGAATACCGCCGAGTCGACCATCGATTGGCAAAAGGCGCAACTGGGTCAGGACGACACCCTGCAGGTCGCGATACGCAACCTGGACGAGACCGCGTTCAAGATCGTCCTCGTCGTGTCCGGTGCGGGCGAACTGGTGGGCACGGTGTCGGACGGGGACATCCGGCGCGGCCTGTTGCGCGGTCTCGATCTCGGTTCCCGCCTGCGTGACATCGTGCATCGCACGCCCCTGGTCGTTCCGCCGGGCCTGCCCTACGAGGCGGTGATCGAACTGATGCGAGTCAACAAGATCCTGCAGATTCCCGTCGTCGATTCGGTGCGCAAGGTCGTCGGTCTGCACCTTTGGAGCCATCTGACGGAACCGCAGTTGCGGCCCAATGCCATGGTGATCATGGCCGGTGGCAAGGGCGAGCGCCTGCGGCCGCTGACCGAGACCTGTCCGAAGCCGATGATCGCGGTTGCCGGCAAGCCGATGCTGGAGCACATCGTCGACCGGGCGGTGAGTGAGGGTTTCCGCCGTTTCGTCATTGCGGTCAATTACCTCGGACACATGATCGAGAACTACTTCGGCGACGGCTCGGCGAAGGGTGTCGAGATTTCCTATCTGCGCGAAGAGTCGAGCCTGGGTACCGCCGGAGCGCTTTGCCTGTTTTCGCCCCTGCCGTCGTTGCCGGTACTGGTCAGCAATGGCGATGTCCTTACCGACGTGAGCTACGGCGAGATCCTCGATTTCCATGGCCGTCACCACGCCGACGCGACGATGGCCGTGCGCGCTTATGAATGGCAGCATCCCTTCGGCGTGATCCAGACGGAAGGAATAAACATCACCGGTCTTGCGGAAAAGCCGGTCCACCGAAGCCAGGTCAATGCCGGAATCTACGTGCTGGAGCCCGCCGTGATTGCCTTGCTGGAGGCCAACCAGCGCTGCGAGATGCCGGAACTGTTTGAACGGGCGATACTCGAAGGCAGGCGGGTGATTGCCTATCCGATGCACGAGCCCTGGCTGGATGTCGGCAGGCCGCAGGACCTGGAAACGGCGCGCCGGCGGTCCTAGCGGCACGACGTCATATGCGGACTCTGGGACTTGTACCGGCACGCGGTGGCAGCAAGGGCGTGCCCCGGAAGAACGTACGCCCACTGGCCGGCAAGCCGCTGATTGCCTGGACCATCGAGGCGGCACTGGCCTCAGGGGTGATCGACCGGGTGGTGGTGTCGACGGACGACGAGGAAATCGCAGGAGTCGGCGCGACCTGGGGTGCGGAGATACCGTTCATGAGGCCGCCCCGGCTGGCCGGCGACGAGACGCCAACCATCGGGGTGGTGCGCCATGCACTCGAACTGTTGCCGGATTTCGATACCTTGGTGCTGCTCCAGCCGACGTCGCCCTTGCGTACCGCCGCAGATGTGGCCACCGCGGTGCGGCTTCACGAGGCATCGCAGCAGCGCAACTGCGTCGCCATGACGGAGGCGGCCGATTCGCCCTGTTGGTCGTACTACATGGACGGTGGAGCGTTGCGGCCGGTGCTGGGCGATCAGGTGCCCCTGCGGCGCCAGGATCTGCCCCGCGTCGTCACGGTGAATGGGGCCATCTACGTTGCGAATGCCCGGCGTCTGGCGGAGCAGGGGAGTTTCCTGCGGCCCGACATGGTGCCGTATCTCATGCCGCGCGAGCGGTCGGTCGACATCGATACCGAGTTCGATTTCCAGCTTTGTGAATTTCTGATCAGGAACGCCCCACCATGCAAATAGTTCAGTACCCCCAGTCGATCGATGCTTCGCGCTTCGATCAGGGCACCGAGACGCGCTACGGCCTGCCGCGCGAGGTCAAATTCTGCCGCCGGTGCGTGATTTCCAACCAGCGCCCGAACTCGACCGTCGAATTCCGCAATCGGCCGGACTCGCTCAAGCAGACGATCAATTTCGATCATGAGGGAGTCTGCGACGCCTGTCGTGTGGCGGAGATGAAGATGCAGATCGACTGGCGGCAACGCGAAGAGGAGTTGCGCGAGCTGTGCGATCGCTACCGGCGCAAGGATGGGCACTACGATTGCTTGGTGCCCGGGTCGGGCGGCAAGGACAGCTTCTACGCCGCCCATGTGCTCAAGTACAAGTACGGGATGCATCCGCTGACGGTGACCTGGGCGCCCCACATCTATACCGATTGGGGATGGCGCAACCACCAGGCGTGGATCCATGCCGGGTTCGACAACCTGCTGATGACGCCGAATGGGCGCGTGCATCGGCTGCTGACCCGCTTCGCGGTCGACAAGCTGTTCCACCCGTTCCAGCCCTTCATTCTGGGCCAGAAGAACCTCGCTCCCCGGATGGCGGCGAGATTCGACATTCCCCTGGTTTTCTATGGGGAGAACGAGGCCGAGTACGGAAACCGCAAGGAGAGCGCGGCGGCGGCGACCCGTGACGCCAGCTACTTCGCCGCCTCGGATCTCGAAAATCTCGCATTGGGCGGGGTACCGGTGTCGGAACTGCTTGCCGACTGGGGGCTGGAGCTGATCGACCTTGAGCCCTACCTGCCGCTGGCTCAGGAGCAGATGCGCGACAAGAGCATCGAGGTGCATTACCTGGGTTACTACCTGAAGTGGCACCCCCAGGGCTGCTACTACTATTCGGTCGAGCATGGCGGCTTCCAGGCTTCTCCGGAACGCACGCCGGGTACTTACAGCAAGTACAACAGCATTGATGACCGGATCGACGACTTCCATTACTACACCACCTTCGTCAAGTTCGGAATCGGACGTGCCACTTACGATGCGGCCCAGGAGGTACGCTCGGGGGACATCACCCGCGAGGAGGGCGTTGCGCTGGTGAAGCGCTACGACGGCGAGTTTCCGGAACGCTTCGCCGACGAGATATTCCGCTATCTTTCGATTCCGCAGCGCGAGTTTCCGGTGGCATGCAAGGGCTTCGAACGGCCGGTGTTCGACCGCGCGTATTTCGACCGGCTCGCCGACAGCTTCCGTTCGCCCCACCTCTGGGGGCAACAGGAAGGGCGCTGGGCATTGCGCCACAAGGTCTGGGACGAGGTGGCCAGCGGCGACCAGGAACGTTCCGCCGCATCCTGGCGGGGCAATACCGGGGCATGAGGAACGTCCGCGTGATTGCGCGCCTGGACATCAAGGGCGCCAACCTGATCAAGGGGATCAATCTTGAAGGCCTGCGGGTGGTTGGCGATCCCAGGGAGTTCGCCGAGCGCTACTATCGCGAAGGCGCGGACGAACTGCTGTATGTCGATGCCGTTGCTTCCCTCTATGGCCGGAACAGTCTGATTGACCTGGTCAGGGCCACTGCCGACAAGCTCTTCGTACCGTTGACCGTGGGCGGCGGAATCCGCTCTGTCGATGATGTGACTGCCCTGCTGCGTGCCGGTGCCGACAAGGTGGCCGTAAACACGGCTGCCGTGAAGAATCCCGCGCTGATTTCCGAAATCGCCAGGCGCTTTGGCCGTCAGTGCATGGTCCTCTATATCGAGGCCAAGGCCAGCGGGTCCGGCCGCTGGGAAGCGTATACGGATGGCGGGCGGGAACACAGCGGGCTGGATGCCGTGGAGTGGGGGATCAGGGGCGCCGAACTCGGCGCCGGTGAAATCCTGCTGACTTCGGTCGATCGCGAGGGCACCGGAAAGGGATTCGACATCGAACTCGGCAGGGCGGTTGCGGGCGCGGTGGACATTCCCGTAATCCTGTCGGGTGGGGCTGGATCGGCCGGGGATATCGTGCAGGCGGTCGATGCGGGCGCGGCGGATGCCGTGGCTGTTGCCCGCGTCCTGCACTATGGGCAGGCCAGCCTGCAGTCGATCCGCGCGCTGCTCTCCGGCGCTGGCTACTACGCAAGGCCGATATGATGAGTGATGTCACTATCATCGATTACGGAATGGGCAATCTGTTCTCCGTAAAACGGGCGTTCGAGCATTGCGGCGCTTCCACTGCCGTGACCGATGCGGCGGATGGCATTCGCACCGCGCGCCGACTGCTGCTGCCTGGAGTCGGCGCCTTTGGCGACTGCATGGACAATCTTCGCCGCCGCAGACTGATTGATCCGATCCGCGACGCCGTCGCCGCGGGAACCCCCCTGCTTGGGATCTGCGTGGGCATGCAAGTCCTGTTCGAGGAAGGGGACGAATTCGGCCTGCATGAGGGTATCGGCTTGTTCCGTGGTCGGGTGACGCGCATTCCGGGCGGTGGCGGAAGGAAGGTGCCGCATGTGGGTTGGGCGGCACTGGTGCCGGCGCGCCCTTGGACCCAGACAGCCTTCGAAGCCGTGCAGGAACCGGCGGGAGCCTATTTCTCCCATTCCTACGCGGCACAGCCGGCAGATTCCGACGACGAGCTGAGCCACGTCGACTACCAGGGAGTGAGAATCTGCGCCGCAGTCCGGCGAGGTGGCATCACCGCCTGCCAGTTTCACCCGGAGCGCAGCGGGGCCACCGGCCTTCAGGTCCTCGCCGGCTTCCTGCGGACTTCCGTTGCGCTCGAATCCTGATCTGCCGTACCCGATTCGTTTGAGTTTGACCGAGAGAACCGGAGCAACCGCTCCGGCCGCAACATACCGATATCTGCCATGAAACCGATTCCCCTTATCATCAGCGGGCCGCCAAGGTCCGGGACGACATTTTTTTCCGCCTTGCTGGATGGCCACGAACAGGTCAACTGGCTTCCCGACGAGGGATTCTTCTTCGAGCACATCCACAATCTGGGAGCGGTGAGCCGCGAGCTGTTCCTGGATGCTGCCAGGCTCGATGTCGATACCTATGTCGATGGCGTGCGCGACAGGTCGCTGTTTCCGTTGACGCACCGGCCTTTCTCCGATTTCCCCACGCTCGACTACCAGTGGGACGAATCCTTGTTCCGCAGACTGCTTGCCCTCGACCAATGCCAGTCCCTGGACGAACTTTGGGTAGTCACCTCGACAGCCTACCTTGCAGCGCTGGGGCAGTCGCACAGCGGCAAATTCACTTGCATGAAGGCAGCCGACTACGGCCGATCGGTCTTCGGTGCGCTCGGGCTGATTCCGGACGCGAAGGGTATCGTCGTCGTCAGGGAGCCGAAGGCCGCGTTGAACAGCCTGCACCAGTACCGGTTGAACCGCAATGAAAAACTTCTGAGCTGGCCTACCTTGGTGCATGCCATGGCGGCGATGAACTCGTTGGCCGAAGCCTCGATGCAGGCGATCGGCGACGAGCGACTTCACGTCGTTCGCTACGAAGATCTCCTGGCGGACCAGCGCGGTGTGATGGAGCGCCTGTGCCAGTGGTTGGACATCCCGTTTTCCGAGGCCCTGATGGCGCCCAGCATGCTGGGGCAGCCATGGACCAACAATTCCAGTTTCGGCGCCGGCACGGGCGGTACCGGGCTGGAAATGCAGAGGCAGGATGTGCTGTCGCCGGCCAAGCGTGTCCTGATCGACAGGCACCTCGGCCCCTTCAGGAAGGCGTTTCGCTATGAATGACATTGCCAAGACATCCTCGGGCAACGTGGTCTGGCACCAGGGCCGGGTTTCCGAGGACGACCGCCGCGGCAGCCTGGCGCAGAATCCGCTGACCATCTGGCTGACCGGTCTCAGTGGCTCCGGAAAGTCGACGGTTGCCTACGATCTCGAGTACGAGCTGCTCGATCGCGGCTTCAAGGCTTTCGTCCTCGACGGCGACAACGTCAGGCACGGCCTGTGCGGCGACCTGGGCTTTTCGGCGGACGACAGGGCGGAAAACATTCGTCGCGTGGCGGAAGTGGCGCGCCTGATGAACGATGCCGGGCTCATCGTGATCTCGGCATTCATATCGCCCTATCGGCGGGATCGCGATGGCGCGCGGCGCGTCATCGGCGAAGAACGCTTCGTCGAGATCTATCTCAGCACGCCGATCGAGATATGCGAGCAAAGGGACCCGAAGGGGCTCTACGAAAAGGCCAGGCAAGGGCGGATTCCCGACTTCACAGGAGTATCCGCCCCCTACGAGACGCCGACCGATCCGTCGATCCGACTCGATACCAGCGCCCTCAACAGACGTGAGTGCATGGATCGGTTGCTCGAAGAGTTGCTGCCACATGCCTCCAGAAAGTGAACGCTTCTTCGTCCGGCCCCGCGACCAACAACGACCCGTGATGATGGCAAAAAAGAAGGTATTGATCGTGGTGGGAACCCAGCAGAAGGGTTTCTTTATCTCGTTGGCGCAGCGCCTGGCGAAAAGCGCGGACGTCAAGATAGCGGTCTTCAAGGCCGACATCGCGGATGTCCTGCGGCCCTGCCTGCCCGGAATCGACATCGAGGTCATGGACTTCCGGCGCGGCGCGCCCGGGAGCGATGCGGAGGTGCTGCGCGAGAGCCTGCGGGTGGAAGGCGCCTATGGCGAGACCCTTGCCATGCTCTGCTCCCAGGACCGCGCGCTGGGGCATGCCTACCTGTTGAACATCGACGGGTATCCGATGGCCAGCCGGGCGGACTGGGGCATGACAAAGAAGTACGCCGGCATCGTTGGCGAGATCGCCTATTACGAAGATCTGGTCGAGCGCGTGCAGCCCGACCTGGTGATTTCGCAGACCATCTTGCGGACGCTCTGGCTGATCACGCGCCGCAGGGAAGTCCCCTATCTGGCACCCGGCCTGATCAAGTATGGAACACGCCTGTTCTGGGTGGATTGTCCCGAGTATTCGAGCCGGGAGTATGTGTCCGCCATCAAGCAGCGGCTCCTTGCGGACGCCGCTACAGGGGTCCCGGACGACTCCGCCTACGAGCAGGAAGCGGGATCGAAGCTCAACCACTCGAAGATCAGGTTCAGCTATTCCGACGCCGTCCGCAAGGCGATGCGCATCGCCGTCAAGGATGTCTATCGCCTGCTCAAGGGAAGCTCGAAGGAGGATTCCTACCCGCTGTTCGGCTGGGTTCCCTCCTTGTTTGCCAGCGTTGCCAACCACCGATTCGTCGCCGCGCACGGCAAGCGTCCGCAGGACCTGACGGGGCGGCGGATCGTCTATTTCCCGCTGCACCTCGAACCGGAAGTGGCCTTGCTCAGCGTATCCCCGGAATTCAACAACTCGATCGAGATGGTCAGTTGGATAAGCAAGGCTTTGCCGGCCGATGCCGTGCTGGTGATCAAGGAGCATCCGCTGTCGTTTGGCGTTCGCTCGCGCCGCTATTACGAACGTGTGCTGCGGATTCCCAATGCCTGCTGGGCGGATCCGCAGGTGCCCAGCTGGGACTGGATCGAGCACGCGACGGTGGTCGCGACGATAACGGGAACGGCCGCCATCGAGGCCGTCCATCACGGCAAGCCGGTGCTCTCCTATGGCCGGCACCAGGTTGTCAATCACTTGCCCTCGGTCCGTTTCGCCAGCGATTACCCGAGTACCCGCCAGGCGATCGAATCGCTGTTAGGCGGCGAGATCGACGACGAGGTCCGTGCGCGTTCGCGACGGGCGCTACGTCAGGCTCAGCTCGACGTGTCCTTTTCGGTGCCCGGGTTCGAGAAGACCTATGCCTCGCGGCAACCGCAACCGGAAGTGGCCGAGCATGCCTACCGGGCACTGCTGAGGTTTCATGGCGATATCCTTGATGGCAGGCCTGCCGGCGCGGGGAGCGACGATCATGTCTAGCCGGCCGGCGTGGCGGCACGTTCGCCTGCAGGCACGTCATGGCTGGCAGGAGTCGGCGGGACAGGGCCAGGTACTGGCCTGGGCCGGGACACCGGGAAACATGGCGGACATCGTTGCCGAGCTGGAAGCCCCCGATCAGTCGCGGCCCGATTTGCCGCGATTGATGCGACAGGTCGAGGCTTGGCCGGGCCACTTCGCCTGCATTCTCGAAAGCGCAAACCATGTCCTCGCGTTTGTCGACCGCATTCGCAGCTACCCGATCATTTACCGCATCGGCCCCGGGGTGCCGCAGGTCTCGAATTCTCCCTATGACCTTGGAGATCAGCAAGGACTGGTGCTCGAAGAAACTGCCTGCCTCGAACTGGCGACGACGAACTATGTTACCGGGGCAAGAACCCTCTATTGCGATGTCATGCAGTTGCAGCCGGGGGAGGCGATCCTGTTTCGCAAGGACGGCACGCCCCCCGTTCGCTGCAAATACACGAACTACCTGACGGAAGAGCTTGCGGAACGGACCGAGGCCGAACTGATCGAGGAGCACGACGCGGCAGTGTCGGCCATCTTCCGGCGCATCGTGGACGATGCTGCCGGTCGCGAAATCTGGATACCCCTGTCGGCGGGACTGGATTCGCGGCTGGTGCTCGCGAAGCTGAAGTCCCTTGGCTACGAGAGACTGCGCACGTTCTCCTATGGTCCGTCCGGCAACGACGACGCGCGTGGCGCTTCCCGGATCGCGCGGGAACTTGGCGTGCCCTGGACTTTCGTTGCCTACGAGGGACGTGCGGTGCGGGACTACTTCTGGTCCGAGGAGCGCAGGAAGTACTGGCGCTATGCGTCCTGCGGAGTCTCGGTGCCTTTCATGGTCGACGAAGTTGCGCTCAGGCACCTTGTGTCCAGCCGGCAAATGGCGGATCCGACGCAGGCGATCATCATCAACGGCCAGTCTGGTGACTTCACCTCCGGCGGGCACCTGCTGGGCAAGCACCTGGAACGGTTAGACCCCGAGCAGCGCTACTCACTGTCCGTGATCGTCGAGGGGATCCTGAAGAAGCACTATGCGCAGCGCCCCCTTTCCGACGCCGGGAGGCAGGCGTTTTCCCGGCTCGTCCTGGAGAAAATCGGAACCGACCAGGGCCCCTATCGAGGACAAGAGTTGGCCAAGCTCTACGAGTTCTGGGAGGCCGAAGAGCGACAGGCAAAATATGTCGTTAACGGCCAGCGCTCCTACGACTACATAGGCCTGCAGTGGCGGCTCCCCCTGTGGGACCGTGAGCTTTTCAACTTCTGGCGGGCCGTGCCCTATCGCTTCAAGACAGGCCAGTCGCTGTACAAGGCTTACCTGCGGCAGACGAATCCTTGCGGGATGTTCAGGGGCCGCGAGTTTCCGGTCGAGAATTTCCACGGCTGGGGCCGCGCGATATTTCCCTTTGCCCGCATGGTCGGGATGCTTGCCGGGACGGGAGCCAAGAACCAGACCTACCGCCTGGCAGCCTACTTCGGGAAATATTCAAACCACTATGCGCCGTATGGGTTTGGAGCACATTTGCGCGACTTTCGCCGGCTGCAGTCGCCGCTGGGGCGCTATGCTGAAACTTTGCTCGCAGAACTTCGGTCCTAAACAATTTTGGTGACTTGACATGGATGTCGGCACTCTCAGAAAACAACTCAGCACGACGGTCCTGGCCGACGTATATCGCTTTTTCCGCTATGCGCTGCCGGACTTTGTGCTGAACCGCATCGTCCGGACCATGAGGCGGGGACAGGTGAGAAAGGCGACCTTGTACCCGTTCCGGCTGTTGGCATCGAAGCTCAAGAGGCGGCCGCGCCGCGTCATGATCGACCTCGTCTCGGTGTGCAACCTGCGGTGCCCGATGTGCTCGGTGCCGCCGGACATAGCCATCGGGGCGACGCAGAAGAAGCACCTGGACCTGGTGGAGTTCAAGAGGATCGCCGATGAACTCGAAGGCCATGTCACCGATCTGTCTCTCGTTTATTCCGGCGAGCCGTTGCTGCACCCGAGTTTCAAGGAAATCGTCGAATACGCCAAGACTAGGTTCTACCTGTCCACGATTTCCAATGGCACAGTCATAAAGGGCGGACGCCTGGAAGCCCTCGTGGACGGAATCGATTACCTCCAGTTCTCGTTCGATGGCTTGTCCAAGGAAAGTTACGAAAAGTATCGCGTCGGCGCCAACTACGATTCGGTGCTGGCCAACGTGAATGCCGTCATCGACGCCAAGCAGCGCGCCGGCCTGGGGCTGCCGGTGGTCACCATCACCTTCCTGGTCAACTCCTACAACGAAGACGAGGTCGAGTCCGCCAGGAGCTACTGGCTGGAAAATAGGGGAGTGAACTACTTCTTCGACAAGCCGATCAACCTGAACGTGCATCGGCGCTCGGACGACAAGAAGGAGCATGACCTGGTGCATTGGCTGCCCAGAAAGAGCAAGATGACGCTGTACAAGACGGATGAGGCTTCCGGTGCCATCGAGGTGGAGAAGAAGCGTGCTCCCTGCTCGATCGTGCAGACCCCGGTGATACGGGGTGACGGCGAAATCCTGATGTGCTGCCATGACCTGAACAACTCGGTGAAGATCGGGAACATCGAGAACAACAACCTGGTGGAACTCTGGGGGTCGCAGAAGTACGCGACGATCAGGGAGCGGGGCGCCAATCGCCAGTACCCGATCTGCAAGGTCTGCGGCAAGTAAGATGCTGAGACATATCCGGGGCTATTACAGGCATGTCCTGAAGCGCTTGCGTTCGTTCTACCACTTCCGGCACTTCGATTCCTTCGTCCATGGCCCAATCCAGGTGGGATACAGGGAGAACATCCGGGTCGGGGCGAACTGCTCGATCAATCGCGGAGTGATCCTGCAGGGGCACAGCGGGATCGACGTCGGAAACAATGTCGTTCTGTCGCCGAACGTGATGCTGCTGGACGCCGGCCTGGATTTCGACGAACTGCGGTCGACCGGCAGGCGCCTCCACGTCGGCAAACCCATCCGTCTCGGCGATGGATGCTGGATTGGCGCGGCGGCGGTCATACTGCCCGGTGTGACGCTGGGGAGGAACGTCCTTGTCGGCGCGGGCAGCATCGTTACCAGGTCGTTTCCGGACAACAGCGTGATCGCCGGCAACCCGGCCCGCATTCTCGAGCGAGGGAGTCGAGATGATTAAGCCGAACAGCAATGTCCTTGTGCTCGCCCCCCATACCGATGACGGAGAGCTTGGCTGCGGCGGCACTATCGTGCGGCTGCTGGAAGAGGGTTGCAACGTGACTTACGTGGCATTTTCCACGGCGGAGCTCTCGCTGCCCCCAGGATTTCCCCCGAATACCCTGAAGCTGGAGGTGAAGGAGGCGACGCAGCGCCTTGGCATTCCCGCGGCCAATGTGCTGGTGTTCGACTTCGAAGTGCGCAAGCTCAACTACGTGCGCCAGGAAATTCTGGAAACCCTGGTGCGGATCAAGCGGGAACGCCCGATTGACGTGGTGTTCATGCCCTGCCTGCAGGACATACACCAGGACCATTCAACGGTTGCTGCCGAGGGCCTGCGGGCATTCAAGGACAGGACGGTGCTCGGCTACGAGTTGATCTGGAACAATCTGACATTCAATACGACCTCATTCGTCCGTCTGCAGCAGCGGCATCTGGAGCGAAAGATCGCGGCATTGGGTGCCTACGAGTCGCAGCGCGGAAGGTCCTATGTGTCGTCCGAGTTCGTGATGTCCCTGGCGCGCACACGGGGCGTCCAGATCGGTTCCGAGTTCGCGGAATGCTTCGAGGTACTCCGCTGGGTGATCTGACGGGCGAATCGTACGGCAATCCGCCGGCTGGCAGCGTGCCCGAGTAGCGTTTCCCTTTTCCACGTGACATACATGAGCCCGATGATTCCCTTGTTTCGCCCCAGCTTTCCCGAAGTGGTTCGGCAGGCGATCACGCAAGACATTGATTCGATTTTGCGCGACGGCGCCTTGATGCTTGGCGCCCACAACACTGCGCTGGAGGCCGCACTGGCCGAAACAGCGGCAACGACCTGTGCCGCGACCGTCAATTCCTGCACCACGGCGCTTACCCTCGCGCTGGACTTTTTCGGTGCGAGAGGGAACGAGGTGCTGGTTCCCAGCGCGTCCTTCATCACCTCGGTCAGTTCGGTCTTGTTCGCCGGCGGGTCGCCGGTACTGGTCGACGCAAACCCGGAGACACTCTCGTTCTCGCTGGAAGACCTGCGACGGAAGATCACGCCGCGAACCCGCGGTATGCTGTGGGTGCACCTGACGGGAGTCATTTCCGCGGAGGCCGACGATATCCTGGAGTTCGCCAGGGAGCACGGCTTGTTCGTCGTCGAGGATTGTGCCCATGCGCTCGGCGCCTCGTATGGGGGGCGCAAGGCGGGCTCGCTGGGCGATGCCGGCTGTTTCAGCTTCTACCCGACGAAAATCGTGACGTCCGGTACCGGTGGTGCGGTGGTCACCAGCAACCCAGGTCTCGATGCGCATGTGCGCAAGATGCGCTTGTTCGGCAAGCGCCCGGGCGACGGGCAGGTGGATGCGCTTGGAAACGACTGGTTTCTGGACGAAATCCGTGCCTGCGTCGCCAGGCATCATCTGTCCTGCATGCCGCAACAGTCGGCACGACGGGACGCCATCGCCCACGCTTTCCGCAAGGGGCTGGCCGGGGTGCCCGGGATCGGCTTTCCCCGGGTACCGGAGCAGAGTAGGCCCAGCTATTACCAGTTCCCTGTCTTCCTTTCCTCGCGCGAACTGCAACAGCGCGTCGCAAGGCGCCTCAACGACGAGTTCGGCATCCAGTCCAAGAAGATCTATACGCCGACCCATGAGGAAGTCTGCTTCCGGCACCTGGACGATGGCTCGCTGGTCAATGCCGCCGACATGCTTCATCGCTCGCTCTGCCTGCCAGTGCACGCGACCATGAGCGATGAAGACGTTGCCAGGGTCGTTAGCGCCCTGCGGACGACGGTCGACGGCAACCAATCGCAATGACAATCCATCTGGTCGTCGGTGCGGCTGGCTGGCTGGGAAGCCGGATTGTCGAGGCGCTTTCCCGCGATCCCGAGGCTCGCGTGCTGGCTACCTGGCATCGCCAGGTAGCCGATTCGGCCGATCGGGCCAATGTGCGGACGGTGCGGCTCGACATCGCCGATGCCGACGCCGTGGCGCGGATCGTCGCGCAGGAACGACCGACGGTGGTGATCCACGCCGCGGCGGCAATTTCGACGAGTACCACCGCCGACGCCGTGGGTATGATGACATCCGCGAATCTGATCGGTACCGCGAATCTCGTTCGATCCAGCCGCGAGCATGGCGTTCGACGTTTCGTGTTTTGTTCCAGCGTCGGTGTTTACGGTGACGAGTCGCCGGCAGGCGGCTTCACCGAGGACTTGCCGACGCGGCCCACGACGCCCTATGGCATGAGCAAGGTGGCTGGCGAACTGCTTTTGCAGGAAGCGGTCGCCGGTTCCGCGATGGAGGGGATTGCCCTGCGCCTGGGCGGCATTCATGGCGCCGGCCGCAACTCGGGCGCGATCGCCGGTTTCGCCAGACAGGCGATGCGCAACGAGCCGCTGCGGGTATCCTCGCCGCAATTGGTGTTCAATTACCTGTTCATCGACGATGCCGCCAGGGCCGTCGAAATGGCGGCACGGCGACCCGTTTGCCGCCCGTTTTCCAGCTACAACGTCGCCGGAGACACGCCGATGTCGGTCGAGGATCTAGCGCGCACGATCGTGTGCAAGACAGGATCGTCCAGCACTGTCGAGATTGCCGAACCACGATGCCCGAAGTACCGGGTGCTCGCGACAGGGCAGTTCGAACGTGAAATGGGCTTCACGCCAGAACGCTTCGAGGAAGCGCTGGAAATGTACCTGCGTGGCGTCCAGGCACGGGGAGCGGCGTGGTGAGAGTTTCGGTGCTTGCCGATTCGCGCGGCTTCGATACCTATTACGTGAATTCCCGCTACGTCGAAAGCTATGGTTACCACGAGACTTTCCCTTACCTGTTGAGCCGGGAATTCGCCGCCGAGGGAAGCCACGAGCTGGTCCATATTCCCGATCACTACCGGGGCGGGACGGTGCAGAACAACATCATCCGCCTGGCCCTGACGAATCCCGAACTGATCGTGCTGGTCAATGGCATATGGGAAACCCTGCTGACCAGGGAGATGTTCCTCGATTACGTGAAGGGGGAAATCGGCCAAAAGCGCGAGCCGTCGGGCGAACCCCTCGACTTCAGCTTTTCCGGGGAAGAACTGGTGCGCCTGTTCCTCGCCGACAAACTTGCCAATTCCCCGGCGAAGTACATCGAGCGCGAGCGCCGGATATGTTCCTTCTTTCTCCGCCGTGGGCGTGGCGCCGTCGTCTTCGGTCTTCCGGTGACGCCGCCGCATCATCTCGACGGCATCCATTTCGCCGGCAACTATCGCTGCCTCCCCGGATGGGGGCGCTGCCTGGAGGCGCTGAATGCCGAAATGCAGGAGTTGTCACGGGTTTACGGTTGCCGCTATTTCGATACCGATGCGCTGATGGGCGCGTCTGGCGGCGCGAGCGAGTGCCTGATCGACCAGTGGCATTTCAGCCGACATTTCCACCGCGAGATCGCGCGACACCTCCGCGAGTGCATCCTGGGAATACCGGTCCGTCAACGTCTTTCCGGCGTCCAGCAAAAATACTTCATGCCGGGTGTGCGTCTTGACGATGCTTGCCTCGTGCTCGGAACGGGGGAAGCGGCGAGGGATTGGGTTCGGTCGCATCCGGAACATCGCGTGGTGGGATACGTGGTGGACGGGATGGCAGGCGATACCTTGGCAGAGGGAATACCGCTCATCGGCATCGACGCGGTGGCGACGACTGCCGCGCGAGTCATCGTGCTGCCGGACGGCCACCGGACCCCGTGGGCCACGGAAGCCGGGATCGCCGCCGGATTCTGCGCCGGGGGTGGTGTCCTGCTTTATCCCGACGAGATGGACGAGCTTTCGAATCCGGTAGGGCGCGGCGCCGACGGCTAGTCTCGCTGCACCCTGTTTCCCCGCTGTCTGCACTGCTGCCTTCTTTCCTCGCCGTCACGATGCTCGTTGCGATCCATCAGCCAAATTACCTGCCCTGGCTCGGGTATTTCCACAAAATTGCGAAAGCGGACGTGTTTGTCTTCCTCGACGACGTTCAGTTTTCGAAAGGCAGCTATACCAACCGGGTCCAGGTGCTGTCACCGACCGGTCCGAAGTGGCTTACCGTACCGATCCGGCTGCATTTGGGCCAGGCCATCAACCAGGTTGCCTTTGCCAGTCAGGACTGGCAGCGCGCCCATGCGGAGAGCCTGCGCGGCTATTACCGGCGCGCCCCGGCATTTGCCGAGGTGTGGCCGGTTGTCGGCGAGCTGTTGCGCAAGCTGCCGACCGGCGACCTGGCGGCTGCGAACTGCTGGCTGGTGTCGCAGCTTGCCCTCCGGCTCGGATTGAGCTGCGAGTTCCGCCGTTCCTCGGAGCTTGGTCTTTCCTCCGCCTCCGACGACAGGCTGATCGACATCGTCGCCGCGGTGGGCAAGGATGCCACCTACTATTCGGGACGAGGCGCGGCGAACTATCAGGACCCTGAAAAGTTTTCCGCCGCGGGGCTCGGTTTCATGTATTCGTCGTACCGACCGCCGGTTTACCCCCAGTTCAATTCCGGCGCCCACCTGCCAGGCCTGTCGATTGCCGATGCCTTGTTCAATACCGGATGGGATGCAACGGCGCAGTACCTGCGCGGGGAAGCGGGATGATCCCGGATCCCCTGCGCGTGCTGTGCCTCGACATCGAGGGCGGCTATGGCGGTTCGTCACGGAGCCTGTTTTACCTGCTCAGGCACGTCGATTCCACACACAACCGGGTCGAGGTCTGGTGCCGGCGACAAGGGCCGATAGTCGAGAAATACAGGGAGATCGGAGTGACTGTCAGGGTTGTGCCCGATCTGCCGAAGGTCAGCGCCTTGCCCCGGCCGTCGCGCAGCGCCTGGGCCCATCTGCGCTTTGCCCTTGACTTTGTCCGCGCGCGCAGGCTACGGCGTGCCCTGGTCGAGGAGATCAACCGGCGTTTCGACGTCGTGCATTTCAACCACGAGGCGCTGTACTTGCTCGCGAGCTGGCTGCGCCGCCGGACCAGGGCGGCATTCGTCATGCACAACCGGACGCAGCTGTGGGACACGGGATTCGCTCGGATGCAAGCGCGCCGGCTGGTGGCAGACAACGACCTGAATGTCTTCATCACCGAACGCGAGAAGGAGAACATTTGCAGGCTGGCGCGGTGGTCCGGCGGACGGATCATCCACAACGTGGTCGAGATACCGGCCGCCGAGCCTGCGCCGCATGCTGCGGTTCCAATGGATTCGACGTTTCGCGTCGCCTGCCTGTCCAACTTCTCCTGGGGTCGCGGCATCGACCGCATCGTCGATGTGGCGGTTGCGCTCAAGGCCATCGGGCGCGCAGACATCCGTTTCGTCGTCGCCGGCGACATGCGACTTTCCGGGTCCCTGCCTGGACGGTTGGGGGACATTGCCGCCAGCGGCGGAAGTCTCGCGGACTACGCCGTCGACTGTGGTGTTGGCAACATGTTCGTGTTTCTCGGCCATGTCGACGTTCCCGAGAGCGTGCTCTCGGCATGCCATGCATTGATCAAGCCCTCCCGCGAAGACAATCCATGGGGCCGCGATATCCTGGAGGCGATGTCCTTCGGACTTCCCGTGCTGGCTTGCGGCTCTTACGAAAAGTTCGTGCAGCCGGGCGTCAGCGGCTACCTTCATCCGCATGACGATCGATTCGATCCGGGCCGGGTGGCAGCGGACATCGACGCGCTGGCCTCCGATGACGACCTGCGTCAACGGATGTCGGCGGCAGCCCGAAACAAGGTCATGGTCGAGTGCAACGGACCGGGGCGGGCGGCCGATCTGGCCGACGCGTGGCGTGCCGCCTACTCGCTGCGCGCTCCTGTGTCTGCCGGGTAATCCTGATGCCCGGCAGCAACCTCCCTCCGGGCCGGCAGAAGGCAGCGCCTGACCTCCTCGTCGCAATACCCGACCTTAACGGCGGCGGGGCGGAGCGTGTCGTGCTCAATCTCGTCAATCACCTCGCGCAGCAGGGGCGTGCCGTTTCAGTCACCGCGTTCACCCAGGGTGGGCCCTTGTGGGACAGACTTGATCCACGGGCGCGGGTGACAAACCTCGCGACCACCAGCCTGCGTCGCTCTCTGCTTCCCTTATTGGCGGAGGTTCGCCGTGTCCGGCCCAGGGTGGTCTTTTCGACCCTGGGCTACGTCAATCTCGCCGTCCTGGCGCTTCGACTTTTTTTTCCGCGGAATACGAGGGTGTGGATTCGCGAAGCCAACCTGCCGTCGATCAGCCTTGCAAACAACCGGGCGCCCCGGATGATGCGATTGGGATATCGCCGGCTGTATCCCCGTGCCGACCTGCTTATCTGCTCCTCGCAGCGGATGGCCGACGAACTGACCAGGGATTTTGCCGTGCCGCCAGCGGCGATCAGGATTCTTCCCAATCCCGTCGATGAGGCCGAAATCAGGCGACTGGCTGCTACCCGCCCGAATCGGGAAACCGGCGGGCGCCTGTTTGTCGCCGCAGGCCGGCTGACGCATCAGAAGGGATTCGACCGCCTTCTGCGACTGATGGCGGAAATGCCGGATGCGGACTCCAGGCTGACAATTCTGGGTGACGGACCGCAACGCGACGAACTGGTCGGCCTGGCCCGGGATTTGGGGATGACGGGCCGGGTTATGTTCGAAGGCTTCGTGAAAAACCCCTGGGGCCACTTTGCGATTGCCGACGCGCTTCTGCTTCCGTCGCGCTGGGAGGGGATGCCCAATGCGGTTCTTGAGGCGCTGGCAGTGGGGACCCCGGTCATCGCGACGCCGGAATCGGGCGGTATTGCCGAACTTGCGGCCAAGTCGGTCCCTGCGGCAGTTACTGTTGCCGGGTTTGGTGCGCCATTTGCGGCGGCAATGGCGGCGGTACGCCCGAAACCGGAGGGTCCGCTCGTTGCAAGCCTGCTTCCTGCAGAATTCGGGATCGAATCCGTTGCTGCCACATTCGATTCGTGGTTGGCGGAACATGCCTGAGCTGCAACCGCTCCGCGTGCTTCACGTGATCACCAGCCTCGATGTCGGCGGTGCCGAGACGATGCTTGTAAAGCTGTTGCAGGAGTTGGCCGCCGATGTTCCTTCGGCTGTGGTCGCGCTGAAGGATCGCGGGCCCCTGGCGTCGCGGATCGAGGAACTTGCCGTTCCCGTGCATTTTCTGGGGGTGCGTCGGAACGGGTTGCCCGGGCCGCAAGCCATTCTTCGGCTGGTTGCGGCAGCGCGGAAGTTCAGGCCGAATGTCGTGCAGGGCTGGATGTATCACGGCAACCTTGCCGCCTGGCTGGTAAGCCGCGTCCTTGGCGGAAATCCTAGGTTCGTGATGAATGTGCGCCAGACCCTCTATGATTTTTCTCGCGAACGTTTGCTGACGCGCCATGTGATCAGGGCCGGAGCGGTGTTGTCGGCCGCAGCGGATGCGGTTGTCTACAACTCGGTGCTCAGCGCCAGACAGCATGAGGCCGTCGGTTACCGGCCCGAAAAGCGGGTATTGATCCCGAATGGATTCGATCTCGACGTGCTGAAGCCGGATCCCGATGCCAGGGCGCAGGTCAGGGCGGAATTCAATCTGGATCCGGCAGCCAGGCTGATCGCTCATGTCTCCCGCTTCCATCCGATGAAGGATCACGCGACGCTGCTGGAGGCGGCACGCTTGCTTGTCGACCGCATCGGCGATGCGAAATTCCTGCTGGTCGGACATGGCGTGACGAATGGAAACGCCGAGTTGTCCGCCATGGTTCGCCGCCTGGCACTGGAGCGGAACGTGATCTTCGCCGGCGAACGGTCCGATGTGCCGCGGATCATGGCGGCGATCGACCTGGCGGTATTGCCGTCGGCATGGGGTGAGGGGTTTCCCAATGCGGTGGGCGAGGCGATGGCCACCGGCGTGCCCTGCGTTGTTACCGACGTCGGTGACTCGGCGATGCTGGTGGGAGACTGCGGGCGTGTCGTCCCTGTGCGCGATCCCGTGGCACTGGCGCATGCCATGGACGAGGTGCTGAATTTCGACGATAGCACAAGGACGAACTTGGGCAGGTGCGCACGTGAGCGAATCCGCGACCACTTTGCGCTGGACCGGATCGCCGAGATGTATCGCAAGACCTACCTGGGATCGGGGCGCGCCTAGATGTGCGGCTTTGCCGGATTCGTAGGGCTTCCCGAGCTTCAACTGGCGGGCGAGGCAACCTTGGTGCGCATGGCCGCGCAACTGGCGGCGCGCGGTCCGGACGAGGCGGGGCACTGGTTCGACGCCGAGGCTGGTGTCGGTCTGGCCCATCGCCGGCTTGCCGTGATTGAACTCGGCCCGGAAGGCCGGCAACCCATGATCGCGGCTTCCGGTCGCTCGGTGATCGCCTACAACGGCGAGATCTACAACCATCGTGCCCTGCGGAGGGAGCTCGAAGCCGCGGGGCTGAGCTTTTGCGGCGGCTCGGACACCGAGGTCCTTCTTGCGGCGATCGAACACTGGGGAGTCGACGCGGCATTGCGGCGCGTGATCGGCATGTTCGCCTTCGCCTGGTTCGATCGTGTCGACCGCAGCCTAGTGTTGGCGCGTGACCGGTTCGGCGAAAAGCCGCTCTATTTCGGCTGGCAGGAACAAACCTTCCTGTTCGGCTCGGAGTTGAAGGCCCTGCGTGTGCATCCGGCATGGAAAGGGGGGGTCGACCGCCGTGCCGTCGCATTGCTTGCTCGCTACAACTACATCCCGGGAAACCTGAGCATACATCCCGGCATTGCGAAATTGCGGCCGGGAACCTGGTTGCGCCTGAGATCCTCGGGGTCCGGGTGGACGACGGAAGAAGGCATCTATTGGTCGGCGGCGGAGACGGCCAGGGAAGCCCGGGCGAACGGATTCAGGGGCTCGTTCGAGGACTCGGTCGAGGCCCTGGATGCGCTGCTTACCAATGCCATCGGCGGATCGATGGAGGCCGATGTTCCGCTTGGCGCTTTCCTTTCGGGCGGAATCGATTCGAGTGTCATCGTTGCCTTGATGCAAAATGCATCGAAGCGTCCGGTACAAACCTATACCATCGGCTTTGCCGACCAGGCCTATGACGAATCGGAAGAGGCGCGGCGTGTTGCCGGACACCTTCACGCCGAGCATCGGTCGTTGCGGCTCGAAACCGCGGACATCCTGCGGTTGATTCCGCGGTTGCCCTCCCTTTACGACGAACCGTTCGCCGACGCTTCGCAATTGCCTACGGCACTGGTGTCGGGCTTCGCGCGGCAGCACGTGACCGTTGCCTTGTCCGGCGACGGTGGCGACGAGCTTTTCGGCGGTTATAACCGTTATCTCTGGGGCGGCCGGGTGTGGAAGGGCATTCGCGGGCTGCCGCTTTGCCTGAGGCGCGGGGCGCAGGCACTGATTTCCGGGGTCGGTCCGGCCGAATGGGATAGCGCTCTCCATCGGCTTCCGTTCGGCGCCAGGGTGCGTCACCCCGGAGAGAAGATGCACAAGCTGGCAGGCGTGCTCGACGCCCGTGACGACAGGGAACTCTATCGCCGGATGGCGGGTTTCTGGCACCGCGGAGTTCCGGTTGTCGGGAGCGGCACCGCCACCGAATGGCACCCCTGGGACGACGCAGCCTGGGTGCCTGGACTGTCCTTCCCCGAACGGATGATGCTGGCCGATGCGCTAACCTATCTCACGGACGATGTTCTGGTGAAAGTCGATCGGGCAGCAATGGGGGTCGGCCTGGAAACCCGCGCCCCCTTTCTCGATCATCGGGTGTTCGAGTTCGCCTGGTCGCTACCGTTGGATTTCCGAATCCGCGGCGGGGAGACCAAGGCCGTCTTGCGGCACGTTGCCTATCGCTATCTGCCCAGGAATCTGCTCGACCGGCCGAAATCGGGCTTTGCGCTTCCGCTTCACGACTATCTCAGGGGGCCCTTGCGCGACTGGGCCGAGGCGCTTTTGGCAAGGGACCGACTCAAGGACGAAGGCTATTTCGATCCCGATGCGGTCAGGTCGTCGTGGGAGCAGCACCTTTCCGGACGCTTCAACCGGCAATACGAGTTATGGAGTGTCCTGATGTTCCAGGCGTGGCTCGAACAGCTGGGCCGATAGTGGCAGATCGTAGGATAATCGGCAGCTTTGGCCGGGCCAGCGCGGATTCTCCCAAAGGAGCGGGCGCACGGTACGGCGGGTTGAGGACGACTGAAATTGGCGGATAAGGGCAGCCACCACGAAACGGTAAAGCGGCATGAGGTCGTCCAGATCGGTTCCGATCGATCTTTCGGCTTGGTGATTGGCTCGGTGTTGGTGGTGATCGCCGCTTGGCCGATAACCCGCGGACAAACTCCTCACTGGTGGGGGCTTGGCGGCGCCACGATTCTCTTGGTTGCAGCGTTGGCATGGCCGGGCGTGCTCAGGCCCCTGAATCGCCTTTGGTTCAGTTTCGGTGAGCTGTTGCACCGCATCGTTACGCCAGTCATCCTGGGCGTTGTCTATCTCACCACGATCATTCCGGTTGGACTGGTCATGCGTATGCTTGGCAAGGATCCCCTGCAGAGATCATTTGAGCCTGATAGGGAAAGTTACTGGATCGATCGCGATCCTCCTGGTCCTGGGCCGGAAAGTTTGCCCCGGCAGTTCTGAACCATTTGGAGCGACTATGAAAAGTTTTATCGCGGAGCTATGGGTCTATCTGCGAGCCCGAAAGAAGTACTGGCTGATTCCGGTGCTGGTTGTGCTGGCACTCTTCGGCGGGTTGGTCGTGGTGACTCAGGGGTCCGCCGTGGCGCCATTCATTTACACGCTATTCTGAAGCCAGCCGACCGTTTACCGGCGAACAATGAATATTCTCGGAATTTCAGCGCTCTATCATGACAGCGCCGCAGCCCTGGTGATTGATGGCCAGCCCGTGGCTGCGGCCCAGGAAGAACGCTTCACAAGAAAAAAGCACGATTCCGCATTCCCGCGCGAGGCGGTGCAATTCTGCCTTGGACACGTCGGACTGCGCCTGAGCGATATCGACCACGTCGTGTTTTACGATAAACCTTTCCTTAAATTCGAGCGCTTGCTGGAAAGTTACATCGCTTCCGTCCCTTGGGGCTTTCAGTCATTTCGTGCGGCAATGCCTGTCTGGCTTCGCGAAAAGCTGTTCCAGAAAGATTTGCTGCTGCGGGAATTCTCCGAGTTTGACGATGGATTTGCCTCGGCAGATAAGCTGCTATTTACAGAGCACCATCAGGCTCATGCTGCCTCCGCCTTCTTTCCGTCGCCTTTCGACGAAGCACTGGTGCTTACCCTGGATGGCGTGGGGGAGTGGGTGACAACCTCCGCTGCCCTAGGCTCCGGCAACAAGTTAAACGTCATCAAGGAAATTCATTTTCCTCATTCACTCGGCCTGCTGTATTCCGCATTCACTTATTACGTCGGATTCAAAGTCAATTCTGGTGAATACAAGCTGATGGGCTTGGCACCATACGGAAAACCTAGATTTGTCGAAGCGATCAAGTCACACCTGGTTGATATCAAAGAAGATGGCAGTTTCCGTCTGAACCAGTCTTACTTTGATTACGTGACTGGTCTGCGCATGACCAACAAGCGGTTCGAGCAGCTTTTTGGTCGCCCCCCGCGACGACCGGATGTGGACGATCTCGAGCCATTTCACATGGACATCGCTGCTTCGATTCAGGCAGTCACCGAGGAAATCGTGCTGCGCCTGACCCGGTCGCTCGCCAAGCGGACGGGGCAGCGAAATCTATGCCTTGCTGGCGGAGTTGCACTCAATTGCGTTGCCAACGGCAAGATACTTCGTGACGGTAGTTTCGAGAACCTCTGGATACAGCCGGCGGCTGGCGACGCTGGGGGGGCTTTGGGTGCCGCGCTGGCAGCTTACTACGCACGTTCCGGCCGGCCACGCCAAACGACACCAGGGAGGGACTCGATGGCCGGAAGCTATCTCGGTCCCGAATTCAAGGATTCGGAAATTCAAAGTCGATTGTCCGCTGTTGGTGCCAGAGTCAAGACGTTTACCCACAGTGCCCTGGTCGAGAGGACGGCCGAGGCTCTGGCAAATGGAAAGGCGGTCGGCTGGTTTCAAGGAAGAATGGAATTCGGCCCGCGCGCACTCGGCGGCCGCTCGATACTTGCCGATCCCAGGTCGTCGACAATGCAGAAGGTTTTGAACCTGAAGATAAAGTTTCGCGAGTCGTTTCGTCCGTTCGCGCCATCGGTGTTGCGTGAAGATGTTGCCGACTGGTTCGAACTGGAGGGTGACAGCCCCTACATGCTGTTGGTTGCCGAAGTGAGAAATGAGCGGCGGGTTGCCATGAGCGACCAGGAAGAAAACCTGTTCGGGATCGACAAACTCAATGTCTGCCGGTCGGATATTCCCGCCGTTACTCATGTCGATTACTCGGCGAGAATTCAAACGGTGCATCAGGACACCAATCCGCGTTACCACGAACTCTTGACGACATTCAAGCGGCGGACGGGTTGCCCCATCCTGGTCAATACCAGTTTCAACGTGCGTGGAGAGCCCATCGTATGCACGCCTGAGGATGCATTCCGCTGCTTGATGGGAACCGGCCTGGATGCGCTTGCGATCGGCAATTGCTGGGTGGCGAAGGACGAACAAGATCCTGCGCTGGCCCAGGATTATTCCTCGGCTTTCGAACTCGACTAGGCGGCTTTCCACTGTCATGGACCAGACCGAAGAGCAACGAATTTTTGCTGCAATACCGTGGTGGCGCCGTGTGGCGTATGCCTGTATCGGGGTCGGCGTGGTGTTGGCGGGACTGTTGATGCTCGGTGAGATCGCCTGCCGTTTGTTGCCGGTCAACGAGGGGTTGCGGACACAGCCGGTAAACGCGGAAAACCCGATTCACCGGTTTCAGCCCAACCGAAGTTCCATTTGGTCGCGCGGCTGGAACTTCTCGATCGTTAACCAAGTGCATGTCAATAACGACGGCTTCGTCAATGACCAGGACTACGTAGCGGATGGGCCGCGGCCACTGATCGCGGTCGTCGGCGATAGCTACATCGAGGCCGCAATGGTGCCGTTTCGCGAGACGATTCAGGGGCGGTTGGCAAGCAATATTGGCAAGGGCGGCAGGGTATACAGCTATGCCGCATCGGGAGCGGGCCTGAGCCAGTATCTCGTCTGGGCTGAGTATGCACGCGACAAATTCCGCCCCGATATCTTCCTGTTCCTGAACATTAGCAACGACTTTTCGGAGTCGCTATACCATCTGGAGCACAGCCCAGGCTTTCATCATTTCGAAAAGGCACAGGACGGATCGGCGGTAATGCGGCGAGTCGATTACGAACCGAGAATGTTCAGACGACTGTTGAGATATTCGGCGCTGGCCACTTATCTGGTTACCAACGTCAAGATCGAGTCGGTGCTGAAGATCGATCTTCAACACCTTGGTGGTGACGACCGGCGTTGGGCGGGAAACATTACCCGCGATGCGTCGCCTGAATTGGTCTCCGACTATGAATGGGCGGTTCGCAACTTTCTCGACCACCTGCCGAAGGCGACCGGATTGCCGCGGGAACGAATCGTGATCGCAATCGATGGAATTCGCGAAGCGGTCTATAGTCCGGCCGAGAAGCCTGAACTGGAGCGCAGCCTTTGGGGAAGAATGCGCGTCTATATGAGTGAGCAGGCCTCCATGCGCGGGTATACCGTCATCGACATGCAACCGGTCTTCGAACGGGCATTTGCGAAGGATCACAAGAGGTTTGAATTTCCGACCGATTCCCATTGGAACGGCTATGCCCACGGCTTGCTTGCTGATGCCGTTGCTTCGACGTCGTTGTATCGGTCGCAAACTTTCGGCGTCCGCTGACGATTCATCCTAACCCGTTTCTTCTCCGGCCTTGGCTTTTTCCTTTCGTACCTGGATTCCGCTTGTCATCAAGGGAGCCGTAACCATTGGCCTGATCGGAGTTCTGGCAAAGAACGTCGATATCGGCCGCATGACCGATCACCTGAAGGAAACCGATCCCTGGCTTTTCATCGCCGGGATGGCGGTCATGGTGGTTCAGGCCATCCTTGCCGCGTGGCGCTGGAATCTGGTTCTTCACTACAAGCGCATTGCCATTGACTTCACCAAGCTGCTTCGGTTTCTTTGGTTGGGTCTGTTCTTCAATCAGGTCCTGCCGTCGACGGTTGGCGGTGATGCGGTTCGGGGCTACAGCTTGGTCCGCGAGGGGTGCAGCCTCGGGGCGGCTTCCGTTGCCGTCCTGGTGGATCGTGTGATGGGGATTTCAGGTCTGGTGCTCCTGGTGGTCATCACGTCTCCGCTTTCGTTCAAATATCTTCCTGCCGGTGCGGCTCGCTCAGGCGTCCTGGCTGTCGTCGCCTGCGCATTGTTCGGTCTGATTCTGCTGATGCTACTCGACCGCGTAGCTACCCATTTTTTGCAGTGGCGGCTTGCACGCGGCCTGACTGCCATGTCCAGGGAAGCCAGGCATCTGATGTTTGGCAAGGGCCCCGGGCTGCAAGTGCTGGGACTGTCCGTAGTGATCCAACTCCTGTCGATTGCGGCAATTGCCATCCTGGCCAAAGCAGCAAGCATCGATGTCGCGTTCGATGCGCTGATTCTGGTGCTTCCGATAGCTACGCTACTGATGACCATACCGATTTCAGTAGCGGGTTGGGGGGTTCGCGAGGGAGTCATGGTGGTGGGGCTTGGTTACGCTTCGGTCAGTCCGGAGCGTGCGATGGCTCTCTCCGTCCTTTACGGACTACTGTTGTTGGTGGTGGCGCTGCCAGGCGGACTGGCTTGGGCGCTCGGCGGACGGCAGCAGCGCGACAATGATCATGGGTGACTCAGATGAACCTGAGCAAGCGTAAGCAAACCATACAAGCCAGTGCCGACACGCTCGCGGCGAGTCGCGACACATGGATTCGACGTAATTCGTTCTACTACCGAGACGATCGCAAGTACATGCAATTCCTGGTTCGTCCGGGGCAGAGCGTGCTTGAGCTGGGGTGCGGTACCGGCGAACTGCTTAACGCTCTGGGGCCGTCGCGGGGAGTAGGTGTAGACCTCAGCGGCGAGATGATCAGGGTCGCACGCGATCGCTATCCACGCCTGGAGTTCTTCCAGGGCGACATAGAGAATCCAGACGTGCTCTCCGGAGTGCATGGACAGTTCGACGTGATCGTACTGTCCGATACCATCGGTTATCTCGATGATTGTGCGCAGACACTCGAAAGCCTCCATAGATTCTGCACACCGGATACAAGGCTGGTGGTCGCTTATTTCGGCTGGTTTTGGGAACCCATCCTGAAACTGGGCGAAATCCTCGGCTTGAAGATGCCATCGGTCGAAGTCAATTGGCTGTCAACCGAGGACACCATGGGGTTTCTCCATCTTGCGGATTTCGAACCGGTGCGCCGCGAGTGGCGACAGATCGTACCAAGAAGCCTGTTCGGACTCGGTAGCTTGCTGAACCGTTTCGTTGGCACGCTGCCGGTGATCCGGCGTTTGTCGCTGCGCAACTACCTCGTTGCACGGCCGATGCGGGACATTGCGATGCGCGATCCCTCGGTAACCGTGATGATCCCTTGCCGAAACGAGCGGGGCAATATCGAGAATGCGGTCAAGCGCATGCCCCGACTTTGTTCCGACATGGAAATCCTGTATGTGGAAGGCCATAGTCAGGATGGCACGCTCGATGAGATCAAGCGCGTTATCGATGTCTACCCGGAGCTTGACATCAAGGTATTGGTGCAGGATGGAAAAGGGAAAGGCGATGCGGTACGCAAGGGATTTGCAAACGCACGTGGCGACATCCTGATGATTCTCGATGCGGATCTGACGGTACCTCCCGAGGATCTGACCAAGTTTTACAAGGCCATTGCGGACGGCAAGGGTGAGTTCATCAATGGCAGCAGACTGGTTTATCCGATGCAGGATCAGGCGATGCGCTTTCTCAATTTCCTCGCCAACCGGACGTTCTCCTGGCTCTTTACGTGGCTGTTGAATCAGCGATACACGGACACCTTGTGCGGGACGAAGGTGCTGACGCGAAAGAACTATGAAGTGCTGCTGGCCAATCGCTCCTACTTTGGGGATTTCGATCCCTTTGGCGACTTTGATCTAATTTTCGGTGCGGCAAAGTTGAATCTCAAGGTGGTTGAAGTGCCAATCCGGTACGCTGCCCGAGCTTACGGCGAAACCCAGATTTCCCGATTTCGCCATGGCTGGTTGTTGCTGAAAATGGTTGTCTTCGCCTATCGCAAACTGAAGATCGTCTGATGCAGCTCGACGAATACCGCCGCCGATGGGAATCGAAGCCGGCGCTACGCGCTGTTTACGCCGACCTGCACCGCCGCATGTCCGACGCGGCGGTATCCGGACCCGGCCTGGAGATTGGTGCCGGCATCGGCAACCTGGCCTCCGGATGCGGCAACCTGCTGCGCATGGATATCCAGTGCTCACCCGGGGTAGATCTAGCCGCCGATGCGCATCGCTTGCCGTTTGCCGACGCCAGCTTCACGAACATCTTCCTGTTCGATGTGTTGCATCACCTTCAGTGTCCTCTGCGATTCTTTGCGGAGGCTGATCGTGTGCTGCGGGTAGGCGGCCGAGTGATCATGGTTGAACCCGGGATTACCCCAGTCAGTGGCATGTTGTATCGACTGGGGCATGAGGAGCCGGTTGACCTGGGCTGGCAGCCTGATCCGGATTGCGTGCCTGATCCGGGGAAGGATCCTTATGCCTCGAATCAGGCAATTCCGACCATCCTGTTCAAGCGCTCGCCGGACTGGATTGCCGCTGCCGAAACATCTTTGCAGATCAGGGAGGCGAGATGGCTGAGCCTAGTCGTCTATCCGCTGACCGGAGGGTTCAAGTCCTGGTCAATGATGCCGTCGGCATGCGTGGCCCCGTTGTTGCGCCTGGAAGACCTGCTGTTGCCAATGCTGGGCGGTTTTATGGGCTTCCGGCTGATGGTTGTCCTGGAGAAAACCTGAATGCGGCGGCTGCTGCAAAACGCGCTGCTCGCGCTGTATCGCGCCGTGTTTGCCCAAGGCTTGTTGAAGTTTGGTTGGGGACGGCGGATGTTTTTCGGCCTCTACGACATCTATAAGGAGTGGCTGGAGGCAGGCGAGATAGATTTGCTGCGGGTTTGGATACCCACCGGCGGAACGGTGGTCGATGTCGGATCGAATGTCGGTTTCTTTGCGCTGCGTTTCGCGGAATGGGTTGGCAGCCATGGGCGCGTCGTGGCAATCGAGCCCGAACGGAAGAATTACGAGGAACTGACCCGGCGCCTTGCGGCACGTGGATATGCCTCCCGCGTCGTGCCCTATCATGCAGTTGCCGATCGGGTATCTGGTCAGGTGATGCTGGACGTTAACCCGGACCATCCTGGAGATCACAAGATTGGTACGCAGGGCATACCGGTGCCGGCCAGGAAGCTGGACGAATTGATTTCCGACCTGCCACGGCCGGTATGTTTGATCAAGATCGATGTTCAGGGTGCCGAGCAGCGAGTCTTGGAAGGGGCGACCGAGATACTGCGAATGGACAAGCCAGCGCTGTTCATCGAAATCGATCCGCGGGGATTGCAACGCTTTGACACCACCACCGACAGGCTTTTTGACTATCTTGCCGGATTCGGCTATCTGCCGCATCAAGTGACGTCAACTGGAGCGGTTGTCTTGACAGCGGAAGTGCTGGATCGTGCCCTTTCGCGGAAAGGTTATACAGATGTCCTTTTCTTGTGCGAATCGTCGGTGTCGGGTGGGGCGTCGCGTCACGAACGGGAGAGCGCGGTGATTTCCCCATGACCGAGCGCCGCCGGCAGTTCATTGTCTTCACCGTTGCGGTTGCCCTGAGGTGGGCCGTGGCCCTGGCTCTTTTCGCGGCGATGGGCAACGACGGCCTGTTCGGGACCGATTCGCGTGGTTATTACGGATGGATTTCCGATTATGTGGCGCAAATCAGTAGGGGTGAAGTAGGTGGGTGGGAGTGGTTTGGGCCGAATGTCTCGCTGCTGCCGCTGCCTTCCTGGTTGTGGGCAATCAACGGGCTGGCATTCGGCGATCTTGCGGCCCTGACATCGGTGCTTTGCCAAGGGGCAATGGATGGCGTGACTTGCGTGCTGATTTACAGGATCGCGCAACATATCGACCCGCGTTTTGCATTCCCGGCAGGTCTGATGGCAGCGGGCAACCCGACCCAGATCGTGATGGCGGACCTGTATTACACCGATTCGATATTCCTGTGCTTTGCTACATTGTTGTTGTTTGGCGCGAACGGGTGGCTGCGCCGCCCTAGCTGGCAATCGGCACTGCTGGTTGGTGTTGGTGCTGGCGGGGCCCTGCTCTCAAGAGTGCTGATAGCACCCTGGATTGTGTTCCTTGTTGCTTACCTCGGCGTGATCTCGATCCTGCGGCGTTCCCTGCAGCGCGTTCACGTGACGCAGTTGACGTTTGCCCTGCTGATCGCGCTGCTGTGCTCCAGCCCTATCGTAGCGCGCAACCACGCCGAGGCGGGTGCCTGGACGCTGACGACCCAAGCCGGCGCGCACAGTGCATTCTGGGTCGTACCCTTGGTCATGCAAGCGAAAGATGGGACTCCGTGGGAAAAGGGAGTTGCCGAAATGCGGCGAAGAGTGGAGTCCAGGTTTGGCCCGGATACCGACGATGCCGCCGAGAATTCGCGGCGCCATTCGCTGGTGGCTGCCGAGGCCATGGCTGAATTGGGTGCGGTGGCGGTAGTCAAGGCTTGGCTGTACGGTGCCGCGATCAACCTGGGTGCGCCGATAGGGACGGTGTTCCCGCCCCTGGCGCAACTTCCGCGAACGGGATTCTTTGCAACATCCGGTTCGTCACTACCGGAGAAAGTGATCAATTTTCTGTTTCATTCGGACAGCGCCGCATTTGCCTGGAGCACTCTGATTGGAATTCTTGGTGTCATTGCATACCGGCTGCTTCAACTGCGTGGAATGACAATTGCTCTGGTGCGACAGCCCCAGTTACCGACGGTTCTGTTGTTGCTGGGGTGGGCTGCATTCATTCTTCTGGTTAACGGCCCGGTAGCGTCACCAAAGTACAGATTGCCGATTGAACCGGTGCTTATGGTGCTGGCAGCCATCGGCTACGTTTCGCTTCGCAGGTCTCCCGATCCGGAGCGCGGACGAGAGTGATTGCGATGGCGACATGTCCGGCATGGTCGATCGGAATGATGACTTGAAAGTCTGCCAACTCTGCGCCGTCGATTTCACGCTGAAGCATTTTCTCCTGCCCCTGCTCGATGGCATGCGCGCACAGGGGTGGAGGGTTACCGCCGTATGCAGCGATGGCCCGCTAGTCGGCGCGATGCGGGCCGCTGGCTACACGATCGAGACCCTGCCTATCGCCCGCAGCATGAATCCGCTGCTCGCTGTGCGCAGCCTGGTGGCCTTGACCCGTTTGTTTCGTCGCGAACGCTTCGACGTGTTGCATGCCCATACGCCAGTGGCGGCACTGATCGGTCGCCTGGCGGCGCGCCTGGCGGGAGTTCCGCTGATCGTCTACACGGCCCACGGCTTCTACTTCCACGACGAGATGCCGCGCTGGAAGCGGGCGCTGTTCGTTGTGCTCGAACGCTTTGGCGGGCGCTTTACCGATTTACTGTTTTCGCAGAGCGCCGAGGATGCCGAGGATGCCGTGCGTGAGCGCATTGCGCCACGCGAGCGCGTGCTGGCGATCGGCAACGGCATCGAGGTGGCTAGCTTCGATCCTGCAAGAGTCGGCGCTGGTGACACGGCGCGAGATGCGCTGGGGATTCCGCGCGACGCATTTGTTGTCGGCATGATCGGGCGCCAGGTACGCGAGAAGGGCATTGCCGAGTTTCTCGCCGCCGCCGCCATGGTCGCGCAAGCTTATCCGCAGGTCTGGTTTCTGCTCGTCGGCGAGCGTCTCGCCAGCGACCATGCGGTAGGTATCGACGCCGAGTTCGCCACCGCACGGGCCGCACTGGGCGCACGCTTGGTCGCGCCCGGATTGCGCTCCGATGTGCCGCAGCTGTTGGCGGCGATGGACCTCTTCTGTCTACCTTCCTGGCGCGAGGGCATGCCGCGCACCATCATCGAGGCGATGGTGATGGGCAAGCCGGTGCTGGCCACCAACATTCGCGGCGCGCGCGAGGAAGTGGTGCCCGAGCTCACCGGGCTGCTGGTGCCGACGCGCGCGCCGGAAGCGTTGGCCCGGGCGATGAAACGCTTTGTCGAAGATCCGGAATGGGCCCGCAAACTCGGCAGTGCGGGACGGGAGCGTGCGCTGCGGCTCTACGACGAAGAAAAAGTCGTCGCCTTTCAGCTAGAGCGGATCGGTCAGGCGGCACGCGAACGCAAGCTGCTTTGAGCGGATCGGCCAAGACTCAGCGAACCGATCGACCGATTTCCTCGCGCAAGGATGCGAAAGCTCCGACGACTTCGCCGACCCCGATGTCCGCAACGTCAAGAGAGGGCTTTTGCAGCACGCGCTGAGGCACCCCCCAGGGTCGCCAGCGAGTAGCGCCCGAATTTCCGAACAGGCAGACAATCGGCAGGCTCAGGCCAGCGGCGAGGTGCATGGCACCGCCGTCGGCGCAGATCATGGCCCGGCAGCCTGCCAACGCCCTGATAAGGTCCGTCAGTGTCTGCGTCGGTTGCGCAATCACCGTCGCGCCAGCGCCGACTTTTTCCAACACTTCCGCCGCCTTGGCGTCGTCGCCCGGATGCAGGGGATTGTCGTCCGCTCCCGGCGACCACAACAGCATGAAGCGCATCGGGCCCTGGGCTGCCAGTTGCCGCATCGCCTCGGCGAAGCGCTCCGCAGGCCAGCGCTGCGAGGGCTTGCGCGCGCTGATGTGGATTGCGACGGTGATTGTTTCCGGAGTGGGTTCGTGCGCTGACGCTGGCACCTTTTCGGGGGCGACGACGCGGCAGGCCGGCGGCGATCCTTCGATGCCATAAAGCCGGGCGACGCGAAACACATCCTCGACTTCGTGCAACTCCTCGCTGTCGACCGGGATCGACACGTCGAGCGCCGGCACCGCGCCGAATCCGATCACGCGCCTGGGTCGCAGCCAGCGCGCCTGCTTGGCCACGCGCGGCTGCGGCGAGGTGGTGGCGATGATGACGTCGTCGAGCTGCATGGCGCGCAACCGCCGCATCATCCGCCAGCGGCGCCAGAAAATCGCCGGCAACGATTCTCCCGCCGCGCGGTGCTTGGCCTTGGTATAGACGAACACTTCGTCGAGATCCGGATTGCCGGCGAGCACTGGGGCGTTATAGCTATTGACCAGCGCACCCAACCAGGCCCTGGGGAAGTGCTGGCGCAGCGCGGCGATCAGCGGCGTGGTGCATACCAGGTCGCCGATGTTGTCGCGGCGGATGACGAGGATCTTCGGGGCGGAATCGGGACTCAAGCTAAACTCGCCGGCTATGGCTACCTATGCAATCGGCGACCTGCAGGGCTGTTTCGATCCGCTGCGGCGCCTGCTCGACTATATCAGCTTCGATCCGGCCGCCGACCGGCTATGGTTCGTCGGCGATCTCGTCAATCGCGGGCCGGCGTCGCTGGAGGTGCTGCGCTTCGTCAAATCCCTGGGCACGATGGCCTGCGTGGTGCTCGGGAATCACGACCTGCATCTGGTGATGCAGTCGGAGGGGTGCGGCAAGGCCAATCGGGAGGACACCCTGGCGCCGATACTTGCCGCCCCGGATCGGGACGAGTTGCTTTCCTGGCTGCGTGCGCAACCGCTGTTCCATGTCGAGGGCGAGTGGGCCATGGTCCATGCCGGTTTGCTGCCGGAATGGACGGTGGCCCAGGCGCAAGCCCTGTCCGACGAGGTGTCGACGGCGTTGCAGGCGCCGAACTTCGAAGAATTCCTGGCCAACATGTGGGGGTCGGAACCGGCCACATGGCACGACGATCTTGCCGGCTGGGACCGGTTGCGGGTGGTGGTCAATGCCATGACCCGGATGCGCTTCGTGACATCCTCCGGTGCCATGGAGTTTCGCGCCGAGGGCTCGAAGGGGCCGCCCGAAAAGGGGCCGGCCGGTTGTCGGCCCTGGTTCGATGTTCCAGGGCGCGCCAGCGCGGATCACGCCATTGTTTGCGGCCACTGGTCGGCGCTGGGTTTTCGCGACGAGCCCGGGCTGCTCGCCCTCGATACCGGTTGCCTCTGGGGCGGGTGCCTTACCGCTGTGCGGCTGGAAGACCGGCGCGTGTTCCGCCAGCCCTGCTCGCAACAGGTCCTGCCCTCCGGCTGGGACTGAGGTGTCGGGCTTGCCTTAATGCGAGACGCGGGTGGCGCCGCTACCCGATAGCACGCGCACGCGATCGCCGGCACGAAAGGCTTCATCGGCCTCCTGCGTGACCGCGATGATCTGGCCGCTGTCCAGCTTGATGGTGATTTCCAGGCCATCCTTCTTCGAGACACGCTCTTCGATGGCTTGCCCGGCGATGCCGCCGGCCACCGCACCAAGGATGGAGCCGACCGTCGAACCCCGGCCCTGGCCGACATTGCTGCCGGCGATGCCGCCTATCGCCCCACCGGCAACGGCGCCGACGCCCGATTGGCTGCCTTCGATGGTCACGCTGCGTACCGATTCGACGACGCCCATGCGCACATTCATTTCGCCGCGGGTCTGGGCTCGGGAATAGGCGGAACCCGACTGGCTGCCGGCGCAAGCCGCCAGCAGCAGGGCTGCCACGACGGTGGCGGCAAGGCGCGTCAAGCTGGATGTCATGGTCTTCTCCCTTGTTACAGCATTTCGCCGAAGGCCGCGCGATATCGCGCTTCGATGTCCGTGCGTGCGAGCTTGTGATTTTGCCCGCCGCGATGGGCGATTTTAAGCGAGCCCATCAGCGATGCCAGCCGGCCCGTCTTCTCCCACTCCCAGCCCTTGCCGATGCCGTAAAGCAAGCCGGCCCGGTAGGCGTCGCCGCAGCCCGTCGGATCGATTACGGCTTCCGGCGGCGCGACGGGAATGTCAATGCAACGCCCGGACGTGTAGATCCGCGAGCCGCTGCCGCCCAGCGTCACTACCAGTGCCTTTACCTCTTCGGCCAGTCGCTCCAGCGGCAGGCCGGTGCGCTCGGTCAGCAGCCTGGCTTCGTAATCATTGACCGTGCAGTAGTCGGCAAGTTTCAGGAAGGCCATCAGTTCGGCGCCGTCGAACATCGGCAGGCCCTGGCCTGGATCGAAGACGAAGGGAATGCCTGCCGCCCTGAACTCCCTGGCATGTTGCAGCATGCCGTCGCGCCCGTCCGGCGAAACGATGCCGAGGCCGACGCCACGGGCATCGTCGATCTTGTTGAGATGCGAATGGGTCATCGCCCCCGGGTGGAAGGCCGTGATCTGGTTATCGTCGAGGTCGGTGGTGATGAAGGCCTGGGCGGTAAAGCTGCCGGCCACTTCGCGTACATGTGCGGCATCAAGTCCGAGATGCTTCAAGCGATGCATGTAGGGCGCGCTGTCGTCGCCCACGGTGGCCATGATCAGCGGCTCGCCGCCCAGCAGCTTGAGGTTGTAGGCAATGTTGCCGGCGCAGCCGCCGAACTCGCGTCGCATGTCCGGGACAAGGAAGGCGACATTCAGGATGTGGATCTGCTCGGGCAGGATGTGGTTCTTGAATCGGTCGCCGAACACCATGATGGTGTCGTAGGCCATGGAGCCGCAGATGAGTGTCTTCATGCTGTCTTCCGCAAGGGTCAGGGATAGAAAATGTAGAGACGGTAACCGCTGGCCGGCAGTTCGCCGGCGTCGAGTCCGATGTTGATGGCGACGTCGACATTCGGCGCCATGCCGCTGGCGAACGGCGTGTTGCGCGGCAGGTAGTCGGCTGGGGCAAGCACCTTGCGCACGATGGCCTTGTCCGCCGTGTCGGTCAGCGTGAGTTCGATGTTGGGAAACTGCTGGGCAAAGGGCGCCCGATTCTTCAGCGTTGCCGTCAGCGTCAGGCGGCCTTTCTGTGCGCTATCCGGATGCAGGTCGGAAGCTTCTATGCCGATCAGGGTGACCTTGGCCGGCAGGCCGACTTCGCAGCCTAGCGTTTGGCATGCGCTGACCAGGGCGGGTTTGATTTCCGGCCACAACACGGCAAGCTCGATTCGGTACACGACGGCGGCCTGGACGCCGAGCGCGACCAGCGCGCACAGGCTGCCGAGCAGCCATGGCCAGCGGCGCGGCGGAGCGGGTTCGTCGAGCACATCCTCCCAAGCCTCGATTTGCTCTTGGTCCGAGGCGGGCACTGCGATATCGACCACGGCGGCGTCGGTAGCCGCGTGGACCTTGTCTACGGGAGGTGGCTCCCCGGTTGTAAATTCGCTGGCATCCGGAGCTGCCATCTCGCTTGACGTAGCGTCAGGGGCGTTCTCGTCAGGCGCGGGAATCGGGTCAAGAGTCGGCGCTGGCGCCACGGCGATTTCTGCGGCTTGGCCCGGTTCCGCAGTGGTCAGCGTCGATGCAGTCGGCGGCGGTGGCTCGGCAGCCGGCGCCGAGGCAATTACGATCGGCGGCTCCTCGATCAGGGTATCGAGAGCGTTGAACACATGCTGGCACTCACCGCAGCGCACGCGGCCGGAGCGCAGCTTGAGCTGATCCGGCGTGACGCGGAAATGCGTGGCGCAAGCCGGGCAGCGGGTCAGCACCGCCGACCTTCCAGGCGCACCCAGCCGTCGCGCTCGGCGCCGGCGTGCAGGGGCAGGTGCGCGGCGTAGGCGGCGATGACCTGTTCCGCTTGCGTGGCGAGGACCCCGGCCAGCACGATGCGCCCGCCCGGTGCGACTCGCCCGGCCAGCAGCGGGGCCAGCACGCACAACGGATTGGTCAGGATGTTGGCTACCACGATGTCGAAGCTTTCCTCCAGCGCCTGTTTCGAGTGCCGCAATTCCAGCGCCACCCGATTGTTGGCGGCATTGTTGCGCGCGGCGACCAGGGCATTGTCATCGATATCGACGCCGAGCACCGAAGCGGCGCCCAGTTTCGCGGCGGCGATGCCGAGTATGCCCGAGCCACATCCATAGTCGAGCACCGACTCCCCGGCGCGGAGGTGTTCGCACAGCCATTGCAGGCAGAGGAAGGTGGTCGGATGCGAGCCGGTGCCGAAGGCCAGGCCGGGATCGAGCACCAGACTGACGGCGGCAGGATCGGGTGCTGCGTGCCAGGACGGCACGATCCAGAGGCGGTTATCGACGCGGATCGGGTCGAACTGGGCCTGGGTGAGGCGTACCCAGTCCTGCTCCGCGACGTCCTCCAATTCGATTTCCGGCAGGTCGTCGATGCCGGCGCTCGCTGCGGCGGTGGCAATGCGTCCTATCAGGTCGGGCGCGGGGTCGAACAGCGCCACCACCCGGCTCTCGTTCCACAGCGGCGTTGCCGGCATGCCGCCGGCGCCATCCGGCTCGCCGAACTGGGGCGTTTCGAGGTCGGTGCCGGCCAGCGCGTCCTCGACGCTGACCGAAATCGCACCGGCCGCCATCAGCGCGTCGGATAGCGCATCCGCATGCGCGGCGTCGGTTTCCAGGGCGACGCTGACCCACATGCCGCTTACTTCCCCTTGGTGGCGTCGCTGCGGGCGGCGAGCTTCTCTTCGAGATAGTGGATGCTGGTGCCGCCCTTGATGAAGCGCGGGTCGAGCATCAGGTCCTGGTGCAGCGGGATATTGGTCTTGATGCCATCCACCATCATTTCCGAGAGCGCGATGTGCATGCGCCGGAGCGCCTGCTCGCGGGTGTCGCCGTAAGCAATCACTTTGCCTATCATCGAGTCGTAGTGGGGGGGCACCGTGTAGCCCGAGTAGGCGTGCGAGTCGACGCGAATGCCGGGGCCGCCGGGCGGATGCCAGTTGACGATCCTGCCCGGCGAGGGGGTGAACTTGAAGGGGTCCTCGGCGTTGATGCGGCATTCGACGGCATGGCCGCGCAGCTCGACATCGCGCTGGCGGAACCAGAGCTTTTCGCCGGCCGCGATGCGAATCTGTGCCTGGACGATGTCGATGCCGGTGATCAGTTCGGTGACCGGATGCTCGACCTGGACCCGGGTGTTCATCTCGATGAAATAGAACTCGCCGTTCTCGTAGAGGAACTCGAAGGTGCCGGCACCACGGTAGTTGATCTTGCGGCAGGCTTCGGCGCAGCGGTCGCCGACGCGCGCCAGCACCCGGCGGTTGATGTCCGGCGCCGGAGCTTCCTCGATCACCTTCTGGTGCCGGCGCTGCATCGAGCAGTCGCGTTCGCCCAGATAAACCGAGTTGCGGTAGGCGTCGGACAGTACCTGGATTTCCACGTGACGCGGATTTTCCAGGAACTTTTCCATGTAGACCATCGGGTTGTTGAAGGCCGCTCCGGCTTCGCTGCGGGTCATGTTGACCGCGTTGAGCAGCGCTGCCTCGGTGTGCACCACGCGCATGCCGCGCCCGCCGCCGCCGCCGGCCGCCTTGATGATTACCGGGTAACCCACGGCACGGCCGATCTTGACGATTTCCCTCGGGTCGTCGGGCAGGGCTCCGTCCGAGCCGGGCACGCAGGGCACGCCGGCGGCCTTCATCGCATTCTTGGCGCTGACCTTGTCGCCCATCAGGCGTATGGTTTCCGGGCGCGGGCCGATGAAGGCGAAGCCGGATTTTTCGACCCGCTCGCCGAAATCGGCGTTTTCGGAGAGGAAGCCGTAGCCGGGGTGGATGGCTTCGGCGTCGGTGACTTCGGCTGCGGAGATGATGGCCGGGATGTTGAGGTAGCTCTGCCCCGAGGGCGCCGGGCCGATGCAGACCGATTCATCGGCCAGTTTGACGTATTTCGCCTCAGTGTCGGCCTCGGAATGCACGGCCACGGTACGTATGCCGAGCTCGCGGCAGGCGCGCAGGATGCGCAGGGCGATCTCGCCGCGGTTGGCGATCAGAACCTTGCCGAACATGATCAGCCGATCACGAACATCGGCTGTCCGTACTCCACTGCCTGGCCGTTCTCGACCTGGATCGCCTTGACCACGCCGGAGACCTCGGCTTCGATTTCGTTCATCAGTTTCATGGCCTCGATGATGCACAGCGTGTCGCCGGCCTTGACCGTCTTGCCGACTTCGACAAAGGGGGCGGCGTCGGGGCCGCTGGAACGATAGAAGGTGCCGACCATCGGCGCCTTGACCACGTGGCCGTCGATCTGCGATGGCGCCGGTGCGCCGGCAGGAGTCGGCGCTGGCGCCACGGCGACCGGGGCCGCCGCTACCGGCATGCTGACCACCGTCGTCGCCGGTGCCGCCGTCAGATGCTTGGCGATACGGATTTTTTCCTCACCCTCGCTGATCTCCAGCTCGGAAATGCCCGAGTTCTGCACGAGATCGATCAGGGTCTTGAGTTTTCTCAGGTCCATGGGGACTCCTCAAACAGTGAAACAGCGGCCGCCGCCGCCAGGAACGGAAGGATCAGGCGGCCCGCAGGCGGGCCAGCGCGGCTTCCAGCGCGAGTTCGTAGCCCTGGGCGCCCAGGCCGGCGATGACGCCGACGGCGATGTCCGAAAAATAGGAGTGCTTGCGGAAGGGCTCCCGCGCATGCACGTTGGACAGGTGAATTTCAATGAACGGAATGGCCACCGCCGCCAGGGCATCGCGCAGGGCGACGCTGGTATGGGTATAACCGGCCGGATTGATGATGATGAAGCGTACGCCCTGATCGCGCGCCGACTGCACGCGGTCGATCAACTCGCCCTCGTGGTTGCTCTGGAAGCTCTCCAGACGCATCCCGGAGGCTTGTGCCCGGGCTGCCATCGCGGCATGGATGCTGGCCAGCGTGGTGCGGCCGTAGATCTCCGGTTCGCGGCTGCCAAGCAGGTTCAGATTGGGGCCGTGGAGTACCAGTATGGTCCCGTTGCCATCGTCAGTCGACTTGGCTTTGGAGCGAGTTTGCTTCGTCATGGGTGCAAGTTTGCCGCAAATACCAGCAGTTTGTCCAGCTAGCGCGAAATCAGGTCGAGCAGCCTGGGCTCCAGGTCGGCTTCGTTCCAGCGCCCCAGCCGGCTCATGACCAACTGCCCGTTGCGGTCGAATACGGCGGTAAAGGGCAGTGCCTGGCGCGAATTACCCAGTTCGGCGCTATTGGTCATGGTTTTCATGTCGCCGATCAGAAGCGGGTAGCTGACCGGCGTCTCTTTTAGGAATTCGACGATTTTAGCTGCATCATCGATGCTGATGCCAACAAATTGAACCCCTTTGTCCTGGTACTTGAGCTGCAAGCGGGAAAACCCGGGCATTTCTTCGCGACAGGGGAAACACCAGGTGGCCCAGTAATTGAGCACCAGGATTTTGCCGCGCCATTGCTGGAAGCTTTGCGCCTTGCCATCGACATCGGTCAACACCAGATCGAAAATCGCGGTCTGCGCTGCTGTCGGTGCCGGCACATCGTTGGTTTTACCCGTCGGAACAAGGTGATAGGCGATGCCGGCGATCAGCAGTGCAAGGCCGGCAAGCAGCAGCCCGACGCGGCCGGATTTCACTCACCCGCCTCGCGCAGCAATTCCTCAACGGCTTCGGCGCGGGCACGCGGCCGACCACGGCCCGGTCCGGTGCCCTTGGGCTGCTGGCGCTCGGCCGTCAGCGGGTAGACGGTGATCAGCACCGGCAATTCATTCCATTCCAAGCTCAGTTGGGCATCGACGTCCTGGCGTCTGTTGGGTAGTACTTCGTAGGAAATGCCTGAAGATAATAGGGCAATCTCTACATCTTTGCTGCTGTCGGCATATAGTTCGAGCTCGATTGCGGAATAGCGGCCTGCGGTGCCACTGAGGGCGCCGCCGGTGAGGTAGGGGCGAAAATCGGCCAAGGCTTCCATGACCTCCAGCGCCGTGCTGCGCAGGTCATGCACCCGCTCGCGCTGTTCGTCTTCCTGATACAGGGATTGCCAGGCACGCAACTCGGCTTCGATCTCCTCGTTGGTCGGCAGCGCCTCGCCCTCGCCGACACCCAGGCTGCGGGCGGCCTTGCGCTTGGCCATGCCGTAATCCGCGATGCCGTGTTCGGCCATCAGGCGCGCGGCGGCGCTGGCAATGGCGCGCCGGGCGTGGCTGGAGGCGGAAGCGGTGGGCTTGCGGCGCGGCATGACTGGGTGTGGCGGCGAACGGCGAACGGTAGAATCGAGGGCGATTATTTCACGGAACCGCTTCATGCATATCCACATCCTCGGCATCTGCGGCACCTTCATGGGCGGCATCGCCCTGCTTGCAAGGTCCGCCGGGCATCGCGTCACCGGTTGCGATGCCAATGTGTATCCGCCGATGAGTACGCAGCTTGAAGAACAGGGGATAGAACTGGTATCGGGATACGACGCCGGGCAGGTGGCGCTGGCGCCGGATCTGTTCGTGGTGGGCAACGCGATTTCGCGCGGCAATCCTATGCTGGAGGCGATTCTTGAGCGCAACCTGGCCTATGTGTCGGGCCCGCAGTGGCTGGCGCAGAGCATCCTGCGGGGGCGCTGGGTGCTGGGCGTGGCGGGCACCCACGGCAAGACTACGACGACATCCCTGCTGACCTGGATTCTCGACTATGCCGGCCTGAATCCGGGCTTTTTGGTCGGCGGGGTACCGCAGGGCTTTGGTGTTTCGGCGCGGCTCACCGACTCCCCCTTCTTCGTCATCGAGGCGGACGAGTACGACACCGCCTTTTGCGACAAGCGTTCCAAGTTTGTCCATTACCAACCGCGAACCGCGATCCTGAACAACCTTGAATTCGATCATGCGGACATTTTCGCTGATCTTGCGTCCATCGAGACGCAATTCCATCATTTGCTGCGGACTTTGCCAAGGAATGGCCTAATCGTCGCCAACGCCGCCGAGGCGGCGCTGGAGCGCGTTCTGGCGCGCGGCTGCTGGACCCCGGTCGAATGGTTCAATGGCGAGACGGGCTGGCAGGCAGGGGAGCCGGATGCCGTGGGTGGCTTCGAGGTTTCCCTGGCCGGCCGGATGCAGGGGCGGGTAGAGCAGTTCGCCCTGCCGGGAGCCCATAACCGTGCCAACGCAATAGCGGCACTGGTGGCGGCACGCCATGCCGGCGTGCCGGTGGAGGTCGGCCTCAAGGCCTTGGCGGGCTTCCAGGGGGTCAAGCGACGCCTCGAAACGCGTGGCGAAGTGCGCGGCGTCGCCGTGGTCGACGATTTCGCCCATCACCCGACGGCGATCCGCGTCACCATCGAGGGCCTGCGGCAACGGGTCGGGCGCGCGCGGATACTTGCCGTGCTGGAGCCGCGTTCCAATACCATGAAGCTGGGGACGATGAAATCGCAGCTTCCCGCCAGCCTGGCCGACGCCGATGCGACCTACTGCTACGCCGCGAATCTGGGTTGGGATGCCGCCGAGGCGCTGGCACCGCTGGGAGCCAAGGCGCGCTGCTTCGACGATCTGGCCGGACTGGTGCAGGCGGTATGTGCCGATGCCCGTGCCGGCGACCAGATACTGGTCATGAGCAATGGGGGGTTCGGTGGCGTGCACGAGAAGCTGCTGACCGAACTGGCCACCTGAGCCTGCGGTTGCAGGAATGAAAAAGCCCGCGCCGTGGCGCGGGCTTTTTGCCTAATGGAAGCCGAATCAGCGGCCGAGGGTCGCGATGTATTCGGAAACCGCGGCGATGTCCTTGTCGTCCAGTCGGCCGGCGATATCGCGCATCACCTTGGCCGGATCGGTGGCACGCTTGCCAGTCTTGTAGGCCTTGAGCTGGTCGCTGAGGTAGCCGGCATGCTGACCGCCGATCGCCGGTGCCAGGATCGCCGGGGGATTCGACATGATTTTGGCCCAATCCTTGTTGCCGGCCCCCTTGGGAGCGTGGCAGCCGATGCAGGCCGCAACTACGTCGGGGCGCCCCTTGCCTTTCATGAAGATTTTTTCGCCCTGCGCCAGCAGATCCTTGTTCTGCGCCGGATTCGCTTGCGCCTTCTGGCTACCGAACCAGGCGGCAATGTCGGCCATGTCGTTCTCGGCGACGGCTTGGGCCTGCGGGCTCATGACCTCGTTGCTGCGTCGCGCCGCCTTGAAGTCGTGCAGGGATTTGACGATGTATTCGGGCACTTGCCCCGCCAGCTTGGGAGCCTTGATTGCGGCAAACATCTCGGGCGGGTTGTTGCCGTCGGGCCCGTGGCAGCCGCCGCAGGCGGCGGACTTTTGCTGGCCGGCCGCCGCATTGCCGGCAGGCTTGGCCGTCGCGGCGAAGGACGAAGTCGCCAGGGTCGCGCAAGCCAGCGCGACCAGCAGGTGATGGGTGCTCATTTTTTTGTCTTCCCCCTGATTCGGGTTGCGAAAATTACCGAAGCTTGAAATAATTCGGCGGAGTTGATTTAGGTCAATTATGTTTTAACATTGCTCGACTGGCAACCGTCGCGAAGAATTTTTCGGCGCCGGCGACGACGAGAACAAAGCGATAACACGGGGAGACGCAATGGCGCACGACGCCCATCACGCTGAAGGACATGCCCACGCCCATTGGGATACGAGCATCTATCCCTTCATCATCAGCTTCGGCATCCTGTTCCTGGCCGTCGCCTTTTCCTTCAAGTTCGTCTATCACAACGGCTTCGCCGCAATCCTTTCCCTGGGGCTGGGCATTCCCATGATCATTGCCGGCGTCGCCGGCTGGACCAGCGAGGCTATGGGCAAGGGCGAAGGCCTTTCCTATGGCGCCATGGGCTGGTTCATCCTCGCCGAGGCGATGATCTTTGCCTCCTTCTTCGTCAGCTACTGGTACACCAAGCTGCACGTGGATGTCTGGCCGCCCGCCGGCACGGTCGAGTTGCCCCGCATCATGCCCATGGTGATGACCTTCATCCTGGTGGCTTCCTCGCTGACCATCCATTATGCCGAGCACCTGCTGCACCTTGGCAACAAGGGCGGATTCCGTGTCTGGTACCTGTTGACCATCGTGCTCGGGGCCTGCTTCCTCGGCATGTCGGTGTATGAGTGGTCGCACCTGATCCATGGTGGATTCACCATCAGCACCAATGCCTTCAGCACGGTCTTTTTCTCCGTCACCGGGCTGCACGGGTCACACGTGGTGGTCGGCCTGGCGATCTTCCTTGCCGGCCTGCCATCGGTGATGCGAGGCGGCGATGTCGATCAGGGCTTCATGCGCACCGCCGGTCTCTACTGGCACTTTGTGGACATCATTTGGTTCTTCGTCGTTTCGCAGGTTTATTACTGGTAGCCGCCGCTGCGCTGCTGGCGCCGGTGGCCAGTGCGGTCACCGCGCCGACGCAGAACAGCATCCCCGACGGATCGGTGATGCAGATCGACGAGCCGAGATTTCTCGGCAATCGGATGATCGGCGACACCGTGCTGACGGATGTGGAAGGAAGGGATTTTCGGGTCGCCGAGATGTTGGGCAAGCCGGTGATCCTGTTGTTGTCGTATTACGGGTGTGACGGAACCTGCCCGACGATGAACGCCGAGTTGGCGAAAGTCCTGGCGAAGGTGACGCGGTTTTCACTGGGCAAGGATTACCGGGTTCTCACGGTGTCCTTCGACAGGCGGGATACGCCGGGAACGGCAAGGGAGTTTCTGGCCAAGACGGGAGCCGTGGCTGGCCGTGACGGGCTGGCGGCGGAAGCGATCAGGGCCGGATGGCGTCACGCTGTGGTCAAGACGGGCACAGTGGAAGGGTTTGCGGGGGAAGTGGGATTCCGCTTCTTCTGGTCGGATGCGGCAAAGGCGTTTCTGCATCCGAATGTCTTGGTTTTTTTGACGCCGGAAGGACGTGTTGCCCGCTACATCTACGGCACGCGGATGGATGCAAGAACGCTGGAACTGGCGATTACCGACGCCGATTGGGAGCGCATCTCCAATTCGACGGCGGTGTTCGACATGCTGACGGGAGCCTGCTTCAGCTACAACTATGCCGAGGGCAGGTACCAGCTGAATTACTCGCTGCTGGCGGGAGTCGGTTCCCTGGTGATGGGGCTGACACTGATGCTGCTGGGAGCATGGACGTATCGCCGGCGCATGGCGCGGCGAGACGCGGGAATGATGGAAAACGAAGGGGAAAGGCATGCATGACAAGATCAGGCGAGGCGCCGCCGGGCTGGCCGCGCTCCTGCTGGCGGCACCGGCTTGGGCCGCGGGCGCCAAGTCGGAGCCCAAGGTGGTCGATCCGGCGCGCGACTGGGACCACCTCTGGCGCGAGGTGATCGTCGATATCACCATCATCGGCGTCCTGTTCGCCATCGTTACCGCCTGGTTCATCTGGCAGGCGCGGCGGCGTCCGGGCAACGAAGTCGGCGCCTCGCCCAGGCTTTCTCCGGCGTCGGCCGTCGGCTGGGTGGTGATCCCGATCTTCGTCTTTCTGTCGATCGACCTTTACACGGCCGCCAACGGCTGGGTGCTGTGGAATACATTCCGCGACGTTCCCGCCAACCGGCTCGAAATCAAGCTCGAAGCCGGCATGTACAGCTGGGATTACACCTACCCCAATGGCGTGCGTACGCAGAACCAGCTGGTGGTTCCCGCCGGCACGCCGGTGGTGCTGCGCATGACCAGTCGCGATACCTTGCACAGCCACTACATTCCGGATTTCCGCGTCAAGGAAGATTCGATGCCGGGCCGCATCACCTACCTCTGGTTCAATCCGACCAAGCCCGGTGAGCACGTTGTCACCTGTGCCGAGTACTGCGGCGTGATGCACGGCTACATGGCCGGTCGCATCATCGTCAAGGCGCCCGAGGAATACGCCGCCTGGATGAAGGGCGAAGAGACCAGCCTTGCCGCCGCCAGCATCCCGGCGGTGGAACCGGCCACCGCCACCAAACCCGCCAAGCTGGCGGCGAAAAAGACCTGAAGCAAGGACGCAGATGATGAATCTCAAGGAATGGATCTTCACCACCGACCACAAGCGCGTCGGGGTGCTTTACCTGATCGGTTCGATGCTCGCCTTCGCCGTGGCCGGGATCATGGCCCTGCTGATGCGCGCCGAGCTTTCCACCATCGGCCCGACCATCACCGCCAATCCGACGCAATACAACGTCTGGCTCTATACCCACGGCGCGGTGATGATCCTCGGCTTCCAGATCCCGGCGCTGACCGGTTTCTTCGCCAACTACTGCATCCCGCTGATGATCGGGGCCAAGGACGTCGCCTTCCCGCGCGTCAACGCGCTGTCGGTCTGGCTGTTCTACGTCGGCGTGATCCTCGCGGTGCTGACCTTCTTCATCCCCGATCCTCCCGATGTGATGTGGACCGGCTACCCGCCCTATTCGACGATCACCACCGGCAATACGGCGATGTATTCCTTCACCGTGCTGATCCTGGGCTTTGCCTCGATCATCGGCGGCGTCAACTTCCTGACGACAGTCGCCTACATGCGCGCGCCTGGCATCAAGCTCAACAAGCTCAATATCTTCGTCTGGTGCACCCTGGCCGCCTTCGTGCTGCAGCTGATATTCGTGCCGGTGCTGGGTACCGCCGTGACGCTGATCTCGATGGACAAGTATCTCGGTACCAACTTCTTCGACCCGACCAAGGGTGGTGACGTGCTGACCTACCAGAACCTGTTCTGGTTCTACTCGCACCCGGCGGTGTATGTGATCTTCCTGCCCTTCATCGGCGTGGTCTACGAGATCATCGCCGCGCATGCCAGGAACATGGTGTTCAACTACAAGATGGTGGTGTATGGCGGCGTCGGCGGCATCGTGCTGCTGGCCGGCGAGGTATGGGTGCACCACCTCTACGTGTCCGGCATGGCCGACTGGCTGCGCATCGGCCAGATGGTGACGACGCTGATGATTTCGATTCCCGTCGGCCTGATGATGATCGGCCTGATCGGTACGCTCTACAAGGGCTCGATCGCTTTCAATACGCCGATGTTGTATGCACTGGGTGTCGTCTTCCTGTTCCTGATCGGCGGCCTGACCGGCATCCCGCTGGCGGTGCCTTCGCTGACCATCGGCGTTTCCGATACCTATTACGTGGTGGGACACTTCCATTACGTGATGGCCGTCGCCGGAACCTTTGCCATCTTCGGTGGCGTTTATCACTGGTTTCCCAAGATGACCGGGCGCATGTACAACGAGTTCTGGGGCAAGCTGGGATTCTGGATCACCTTCGTCGGCGTCAATATCGTGTTCTGGATCATGATGGACATCGGCGTCGAAGGCATGCCGCGTCGCTACTACGACTACGCCCACTTTCCGCAGTTCGAGGGCGCGCATCAGTGGATGACCGTCGGTGCCGCGATTCTCGCCGTCGGCTTCGCGATTGCCGTGCTGAACTGGATACTTGGCGCAATCAACGGCGAACCGGCGGGCGACAATCCCTGGGGTTCGCCCTCGCTGGAATGGACCACTGTTTCGCCGCCGCCGCATGGCAACTGGCCTTCGCCTCCTTCGGTGGCGGAAGACTGGCATCCGTATGGATTCAAGAAGGGCTGAGCAGGCCGCCAGCCCCGTGCAAAGCGCCCCCAACGGGGCGCTTTGTACTTCGGCGACATGAAGTTCAATGCGGGTGCCGTCTTGCTTGCCGGCGGTCTGGTGCTGGTGCTGGCGGGCGGCCTGCTCACCTGGCGCAACCTGCCGAACGGCCCGGCTCCCGCCGGTGAAGTCCCGCGCGTGGTGGAAGCCGGCGACGCCGCCAGGCTGCCCGATTTCAAGCTCCAGGGGCCGCGCGGCGAGTTTCGCAATACGGATTTGCACGGCCACTGGACCTTCATGTTTTTCGGCTATACCCAGTGCCCCGATATCTGCCCCACGGCATTGGCCCTGATGAAGGAAATCAAGGCAATCGCCGTATCGCCGGCGCCGACTTTCAGGGTGGTATTCGTCTCCGTCGATCCGCGCCGCGATACCAGGGAATTATTGCGCGACTATCTGGCCGCCTTCGATCCGGCATTCATCGGAGTCAGCGGCAGCGATGAAGCACTGCGCCCGCTGACGAATGCCTTGAAGGTGGACTATCGCCGCAATGACGAAAAGGACCTCCGGACCTACACGGTGGACCACGGTGCGGCGATACACCTGATCGACCCCCAGGGGCGGCCGGCGGCGGTATTCCCGCCTCCCCAGCAGGCTGCCGCGCTGGCCGCCGAATTCGCTCGTCTGGCGCGCCGCTAGGCCTTTGCCGGGGCGGCGCGCATGCTAAACTCGCCACAACTTTTGGTTTAAACAATCCCCGAATCCTGCGTGAAAACTCCGGCCCTCGCACTGCAAGGCGGTAGCCACCGTTTGCGGCAGTATTTCCTGCTGACCAAGCCGCGCGTGGTGTCGCTGATCGTTTTTTGCGCGGTGATAGGCATGTTCCTCGCCGTCCCCGGCATGGTGCCCTGGCGCATCCTGATTGCCGCGACCATCGGGATTGCATTGGTGGCCGGCGCCGCCGCCGCCGTGAATTGCCTGATCGAGCAGAAGATCGATGCCTTGATGGCGCGCACCCGTGGCCGTCCGCTGCCGCTGGGCGAGGTCAATTCGCTGGAAACCCTGGCGGTTTCCGGTCTGCTTGGCGGCTTCGGATTGTTTCTCTTGTATCACTGGGTCAATCCTTACACCATGTGGTTGACCTTCGCCACCTTCGTCGGCTACGCGGTGATCTACACCGTGTTCCTCAAGCCGAACACTTCGCAGAACATCGTCATAGGTGGTGCCTCGGGTGCCATGCCGCCGGTGCTCGGCTGGGCCGCCGTGACTGGCGAAGCGCCGGGCGAGGCATGGCTGCTGTTCCTGATCATCTTCGTCTGGACGCCGCCCCACTTCTGGTCGCTGGCGCTGTATCGCACCAAGGAGTACGCTGCCGCCGGGCTGCCGATGTTGCCGGTGACCCACGGCGCGGAATACACCCGCCGCCATGTCTTTCTGTACACCATCGGCCTGACGCTGGTGACGTTCGTGCCCTATTTGATCGGCATGTCGAGCCTGTTCTACCTGGCGGCCGCGGTGGTTCTCGATTCGATCTTTCTCGGCTACGCGTGGCTGGTGTGGCGGGAGTATTCCGACGATGTCGCCCGCGCCAGCTTCCGCTGGTCGATCTTCTATCTGGCCCTGCTTTTTGCCGCGCTGCTGGTCGACCACTACCTGCCGTTCTGATGCGTTTCCTTTTGCTGTGTCTGGTGCTGTTGCTCGGCGCCTGCGGTCCGGCTCCGAAATTCAACGGCACCGATCTCAAGGATGTCGACTGGGGCCGGGAACTTGCCCTTGCCGGCCACGACGGAAAATCACATACCCTGGCCGAATTCAAGGGACGCGCGGTCGTTCTGTTCTTCGGCTACACCCAGTGTCCGGATGTTTGCCCGGTTACCATGGGCAGCCTGCGCGAGTTGATGGCTGCCCTGGGTGCCGACGCGCAGCGGGTGCAGGTACTGTTCGTCACCGTCGATCCGGAACGCGACACACCGCGGCTTCTGGCCCAGTATGTTCCCGCCTTTCATCCCTCCTTCCTTGGGCTGTATGGCGATGCCGCCGCAACTGCCAAGGTGGCTGCCGAGTTCAAGATTTTTTACCGCAAGCAGGCGGGTAGCGATCCGGCAACGTACACCGTGGACCACACCGCCGGCGCCTATGTCTTCGATCCTTCGGGACGGCTGCGCCTGTATTTTCGCCATGGCGAAACACCGCAGCGCATGGGCGAGGACCTGAGGCGCCTGCTGGCGGGCGAATAACAAGGGGCAGCCCGCAGGCTGCCCCACATCGCATGACCTGATTGTTTCAGGCCGCGAGCAACTTGCCCTTCATCTTCTGCATTGCCTTGACTTCGATCTGGCGGATGCGCTCGGCCGAGACGCCATACTCGGCGGCCAGTTCATGCAGGGTGGCGGCTTCCTCGCCGTCGGCCACCAGCCACCGCCGCTGCACGATGCTGCGGCTGCGATCGTCCAGGCTTTCCAAAGCGCTGCGCAGGCCTTCGTCCTGCAGGCGGTCGTATTCCTTGCGCTCGATTACCGCCGAAGGCTCGACACTGCGGTCGGCCGCCAGATAGGCGATCGGCGCATAGCTATCCTCGTCGTCATCGCTCAGCGGTTCGAGGGAAACATCGGCACCGGTGAGGCGGGTTTCCATTTCCACCACTTCCTCGGGCTTGACCCCCAGTTGCCTGGCTACGGCAGCGACTTCCTCGGCACCGAGAGTGTTGAAACCCTGCCGCGAATCGGCGTCCTGGGCCAGCGAGGCCTTGATGCTGCGCAGATTGAAGAACAGCTTGCGCTGTGCTTTGGTGGTGGCGATCTTGACCAGGCGCCAGTTCTTCAGGATGTATTCGTGAATCTCGGCCTTGATCCAGTGCATGGCGAAGGAAACCAGCCTGACCCCGCGATCGGGATCGAATCGCTTCACCGCCTTCATCAGGCCGATATTGCCTTCCTGGATCAAGTCGGCATGCGGCAGGCCATAGCCCAGATAACCCCGCGCGATGGCGATCACCAGTCGCAGATGGGATGTCACCAATTGGCGCGCGGCATCCAGATCGGCATCGTCGCGGAAACGCCGCGCCAAGCGCTGCTCTTCCACCTCGGTGAGCATGGGAACGCGATTGGCGGCCGAGATGTAGGCTTCGATGCTGCCGCTGGCGGCAAGCATGGGCAAATTATCAAGGGTTGCAGTCTGACTCACGATCTAACCTCCTTGCGGCAAATATTAGCACTCAATCGCTGGGAGTGCTAATCGCGCAGGAAGTTCCCGACTAATTCTGTCGGGAAAGGGCGACACTCAGGTCTTCGGCTGGGCGCCCGGCGGACGTTTGGGCTTTTTGAAAAAGCGCTTGGCGGGCTTGTTGCCCGGCGTGCCGTCGGGGCGCCGGGGCTGGTCCTGGCGGCGCCCTTGATTCTGGCCGGGGCCCTGTGGACGACGCCCGGGATCCCCCGGGTTGCTGCCGGGCTGGATACGATTGCCCGGGGCGAGGGAAATTTCGAGTTCGATGATTTCGTCCCAGATCGCGTCGGTGCGCTGATGATCCGGAATTGCCAGCAGCTCACGCAAGCGACGGCGCGGGTCTTGCGGGGGAGGTTCGGCGCGGACCGGTTCGACCGGAGTTTGCACCACGGGCGGAGCTGCTGAGGGCTCGATGGACTGTTCTTCACTCATCGGCTTATTATCGCCCGAATCGCAAGCGCCTGTTCCAATAGAACGGCCGCCTGCTGTCTCAAATGTCGGATTTTTGGCACGGCCTAAGTGTTCTCAATCGTTTGGCGCAAGGAGAATACGGCACCCAGCCAGCCCAGCACTGCCGCAAAAACCAGAAGCAGGCCGGATTCGACAATGTCGGGCGCCTTCAGTGCCAGGTTGATCTCGTACATGCCGGCCAGTTCGGCCATGGGGGCGCGCAGCCAAAGCGTCGACGCCGTGACCAGCAGCCAGGCGACCAGGCCACCGCCCAAGCCGAGCAGGCTGCCGTGATACAGGAACGGGCGCCGGATATAGGCCTCGGTGGCCCCCAGCAGGCGGCTGACCTCGATCTCCGCATGCTGAGTAAGCACTTGCATGCGAATGATGCCGAAGCTGATCGCCACCAGGCCGCAGCCGAGCAGTGAAGCCAGCAACAGCAGCGCGCTACGACCCAGTTTCAACAGGGCATCCAGGCGCCGCACCCAGGCCGAATCGAGTTGTACCTGTTCCACCCCGGGCCATTTGCGCAACTCGGCCGCCAGCTTTTCCATCGCCTCCGGCCGCTCGTCGCCGACACCAATCACGAAAGCATCGGGAAAGGGATTGGCGGGCAGGGCCTCGATTACATCGCGCAGTCCGGCGCCGGCTTTCATGCGCGCCAAGGTTTCCTCGCGGGTGATGAACTGAAGCCGTTTGACGCCCGCCTGCTTTTCCAAGCGCGAGCGCATATCGTTTGCCATGGCGCGATCCACCGTGTTGCCCATGAATATTGAAATCTGCGGCGTTGCGGTCGCCGTGCCGGCGAGTTGGCGTGCCGCCGACAGCAGCATTTGCCCGCCTGCCGGCAAGGCCAGGGCGATACCGATCGCCAGCAGCGAGAGCAGGCTATTGACCGGCGTTGCCGCAAGGCGTCGCCAGGCCAGGGAGGCGGACTGCCGATGGTGGCTCAACCAGGCCTTCATCCGACCCGCCGTCCGTGATCGAGCAGGAGGCGATTGCCGCCGGGAAACAACTCATGCGCATACGTGGCGACCAGCAGACTTACGCCGAAGCGGTTGAATTCGAGAAGGATGCGGGCTACGTCGCTGGCCGTGTCGCCGTCGAGATGGGCGGTCGGCTCGTCCGCCAGCAACAGCTCGGGGCGACCGACCACCGCGCGCGCGATTGCCAGCCGTTGCTGCTCGCCACCGGACAGCATGATGGGCAAGGCCTTTTCGCGCTTGCCCAAACCCACCTTGTCGAGCGCGGCCCGAACGCGGCTGGCCGCCTCGCGCGGCGGAAAGCCGGAAATCGACAAGGGCAGCATCACGTTGTCGAACACGCTGCGATCGAACAGCAGTTTCTGGTCCTGGAACACCATGCCGATGCGGCGCCGGTAATAGGGCAGCGCCGAAGTGGGGAGGCCGCCGAGGTTCTGGCCGCCGACCAGCACCGCGCCCGAGGTCGATTTCTCGACTCCGGCAATCAGCTTGAGCAGGGTGGACTTGCCGGCGCCGGAATGCCCACCGACCAGCAGCACCTGTCCTTCGGATACTTCGAAGCTGAGGTCGAGCAGGGCATCGACGCCCGGCGGGTAGCGTTTGGAGACCCGGTCGAAGCGGATCACCCTCAGCTTCCCAGCAAGGCCTCGACGAATTCGTCGGCGCGGAACGCCTGCAGGTCGTCGATGCCCTCGCCGACGCCGATGAAGCGCACCGGCTTCGGGCATTGTCGCGCAATCGCTGCCAGTACGCCGCCCTTGGCCGTGCCGTCGAGCTTGGTTACCACCAGCCCGGTAACGCCGATCGCCTTGTCGAAGGCCTTGACCTGCTGCACCGCGTTCTGGCCGATGTTGGCGTCGAGCACCAGCAGCACTTCGTGGGGGGCGGATGCATCGGCCTTGGCGATCACGCGACGCACCTTGGCAATTTCTTCCATCAGATGCAACTGGGTCGGCAGGCGGCCCGCGGTATCGGCCAGCACCACGTCGATCTTGCGCGCCCGCGCCGCCGAGATCGCGTCGAACACCACAGCGGCAGGATCGCCGCCTTCCTGGGCGATCACGGTGACGCCATTGCGTTCGCCCCAGGTCATCAGCTGTTCGCGCGCGGCAGCGCGAAAGGTATCGCCGGCGGCAAGCAGAACGCTCTTGCCCTGCGCCTGGAAATGCCTGGCCAGCTTGCCGATCGAGGTGGTCTTGCCGGCACCATTGACGCCCGCGATCATGATCACGAAGGGCTGGTGTCCACCCGCCGCCAGGGGCTGTTCCAGGGGGGTGAGCAGGGCCTTCAGCGCTTGCGCCAGCGCGGCACGAAGTTGCGCAGGCGATTCCAGTTTTTCGCGCTTGACGGTGGTCTTGAGTTCGGCGAGCAGCCACTGCGTGGCCTCGATGCCGCAGTCGGCCATCAGCAGTGTGGATTCGAGGTCTTCGAGCAATTCGTCGTCGATCTTGCCGCGACTGAAAAGCTCGGAAAGGGGTGTGTTGAGCGTAGCGCGGGTACGCGACAGCCCGGCCTTCAGTCGCTCCTTCCAGGAAGCGCGGGGCGGCGTTGGCTCGATTTCCGGCGCGGCGGAATCGTCCTTGGGTTTCAGGAAACCAAACATGCGGAATGCGGTCGGAGGCAGGAGCCGCGCTAAGATGCGCGGCTTGGGAATTCTAGCAGAAGCCCCATTCTCCCCATTCCGCCTGCGTCCGACCAAGCCTGACATGAGAACATCATTTGCCGCACTTGCCCTGTTCGTCGTCGCCGTATCGCCAGCGCCGACTTTTGCCAACCCTTATGAATCCAAACTGGCCAACGGGTTGCGGGTGATCGTCAAGGAGGATCGGCGCGCGCCGACCGCGGTACACATGGTCTGGTACCGCGCCGGTAGCATGGATGAAAAGGACGGCACGTCCGGCGTGGCCCACGTTCTCGAACACCTGATGTTCAAGGGCACCCGCACCCTCAAGTCGGGCGAATTCAACAAGCGCGTGGCCGAGGCCGGCGGGCGCGACAATGCGTTCACCAGCCGCGATTACACGGCCTATTTCCAGATCGTGCCAAAGGCTGCGCTGCCGGAGATGATGAAGCTGGAAGCCGACCGCATGGCCAACCTGACGCTGGATGCCAAGGAATTTGCCGCCGAGATCAAGGTGGTGATGGAAGAACGGCGCCTGCGTACCGACGACAATCCCCAGGCGCGGGTGCATGAGGCGTTGAATTCGACCATCTTCCAGGCCCATCCCTATCGCCGCCCTATCATCGGCTGGATGGACGACCTGGAGCACATGACCTGGCAGGACGCGCGCGACTGGTATCGGCAGTGGTACGCGCCGAACAATGCCTATGTCGTCGTCGTGGGCGATGTGGATCATCGTGAAGTGTTCCGCCTGGCCCGGAAGTACTACGGGGGGCACAAGTCCAAGGCATTGCCCGAGCGCAAGCCGCAGAACGAGCCGGAGCAGGCCGGCATGCGCCGTGTCAGTGTCAAGGCGCCGGCCAAACTGCCCTACCTGTCCATGGCCTGGAAGGCGCCCAAGCTGCGCGACATCCAGAAGGACCGCGATCCCTTTGCGCTGGAAATGCTGGCGGCGGTGCTGGACGGCCACGATGCCTCGCGCTTCTCCAAAAACCTGGTGCGCGGCTCGCGCATCGCGCAGTCCGCCGGCGCGGGCTTCGACGGTTCCTTGCGCGGCGAAGCCACCTTCATCATCGACGGTCAGCCGGCGGAGGGCAAGACGGTGGCCGAACTGGAGGCCGCGCTGCGTGCCGAGCTCAAGCGCATCCAGGACGAAGGCGTTTCGGCCGAGGAACTGGCGCGGGTGAAAACCCAGGCCATCGCGGCGCAAACCTACAAGCGCGATTCGCTGATGGCGCAGGCCATGGAAATCGGTGGTCTGGAGGCGAGCGGCTTGCATTGGCGCGATATCGACGCTCTGCTCGACAAACTCAAGTCCGTCACTGCAGAGGAAGTCCAGGCCGTGGCGAAAAAATATTTCACCGATGACACGCTGACCGTCGCCGTACTCGATCCGCAGCCGGTCGAGCAGAGCAAACCGAGGAAGCCCTCCGGGGCAGTGAGGCACTGATGCGTACCCTGACATTCATTCTTTTGTCGTTTTTCCTCGTCGGCCTCGCTCGTGCCGGCGTCAAGATCGAGCACTGGGTCGCGCCGTCGGGCGCCAAGGTGTATTTCATCGAGGCGCGGGTGCTGCCTATACTCGACGTACAGATCGATTTCGCCGCCGGCGGCGCTTTCGTTCCGCCGGGCAAGGCGGGCCTCGCCGGGCTGACCAAGGGCTTGCTCGAAGCCGGCGCCGGCAGTCTCGACGAGGAAGCCATTGCCGGCCGCCTGGTGGACATCGGCGCGCGACTTGGCGGCGGGGCCGACAGCGATCGCGCCAGCGTCAGCCTGCGCACCCTGGCCACCAAAACCGAGCGCGACACCGCTCTGGAACTCATGCGCACCGTGCTGTCGGCGCCGACTTTTCCGCAGTCCGTGCTGGAACGCGAAAAGGCGCGCAGCATCGCCAGCATCCGCGAGGCGGAGACCCGTCCCGACGCGATTGCCGGCAAGCGCTTTGCCGCCGCCATTTATCCCGACCATCCCTATGGCGTATCGCCCACGGTGGATACCGTGAATACGATCACGCGCGACGATCTGGTCGAATTCCATCGCCGGCATTACGGCGCCAGGGGCGCGGTCGTTTCCATCATCGGCGATGTCTCCCGTGCCGAGGCCGAAGCCATTGCCCAGCGCCTGACCGAGGCACTGCCGCCCGGCGGCGGCGCCTTGCTGCCACCGGCAGTGAAGAAGCCGCAGGCGGCAATGGTGAAGATTCCCCACCCGGCGGCGCAAAGTCACGTCCATGTCGGCCTGCCGGCGATCAGCCGTGGCGATCCGGACTACTTTCCGCTGCTGGTCGGCAACTACACCCTCGGTGGCGGCGGCTTCGTCTCGCGCCTGATGAAGGAAGTGCGCGAAAAACGCGGCTACGCCTACAGCGTGTATTCCTATGTCGCGCCACGCAAGCTGGAAGGCCCGTTTGAAATAGGCTTGCAGACCAAGCGCGAGCAGGTCGACGATGCCCTCAAGGTGGTGAATCAGGTGCTCCGCGACTATGTCATCAAGGGGCCGACCGCCAAGGAACTGGCGGCGGCGAAAAAGAACATGGTGGACGGCCTGGCCCTGCGCATGGACAGCAATGCCAAGCTTCTCGGCTACCTTTCCGCGATCGGGTTTTACGGTTTGCCCCTGAGCTATCTCGACGATTTTCCGGCCAAGGTGAACGCCGTGACCGCCGAGCAGATCAAATCCGCTTTCGCCCGGCACGTGAAACAGGAAAACCTTGTTACCGTGGTGGTTGCCGCGGACTGAGCTTGAGCCGTATCCGCATCACCGGCGGTGAGTGGCGCAGCCGCCTGATCCAGGTGCCGGATGCGCCCGGCCTGCGCCCGACGCCGGACCGGGTGCGCGAGACTTTGTTCAACTGGCTGGGCCAGGATCTTTCCGGACTGGGTTGCCTCGACCTGTTTGCCGGCAGCGGCATTCTCGGCTTCGAGGCGGCTTCGCGCGGCGCCGAGTACTCGGCTTTGGTGGAGCGCTCGAAATCCGCCTTTGCCGCGCTGCGCAAGCATGCCGACGGTTTCGCCAGTCCGCGCGTGGAACTGTTTTGTTGCGATGCGTTAAAATTTACGCCCCCGTCGGGCCGGCGCTTCGATCTCGTTTTTCTTGATCCGCCTTATGGTCAGGGTTGGCTGGAACGGGTAGCGTGTCGGCTGGACGAACTCGCGGCACCCGGGGCCAGGCTGTATGCCGAGGCCGAAAGGCCCCTGACGCAGCTCGGACGCTGGTCCGTGGTTCGCGAAGGGCGGGCGGGCCAGGTATTCTTTCACTTGCTGGAGCAGGCATGAACAATTTCACCGCCGTGTATTCCGGCACCTTCGATCCGCTGACGCGTGGACACGAGGATTTGGTGCGACGTGCCTCGGGCCTGTTCGAGAAAGTGATCATCGCCATCGCCGAGAGCAAGAAAAAGGCACCCTTGTTCAACCTCGACGAACGTGTGGATATTGCCCGCCAAATCCTGGCCGACTATCCCAATGTCGAAGTCCTGGGCTTCGACAGCCTGCTGATGGATTTCATGCGCAAGCAGGGGGCGTCGGTCATCCTGCGCGGACTGCGCGCGGTGTCCGACTTCGAATACGAATTCCAGATGGCGGGAATGAACCGCAGCCTCTACCCCGATGTCGAAACCGTATTCCTGACGCCCGACGAAAACTACATGTTCATATCCGCCACCATGGTGCGCGAGATCGCGACGCTGGGCGGCGATGTGTCGAAATTTGTCCATCCGCTCGTTGCGGAGCGACTGAAACTCAAACTAAACCACTGAGGAAATTCCCATGGCCCTGATGATCACCGATGAATGCATCAATTGCGACGTGTGCGAGCCCGAGTGCCCGAACAACGCAATCACGCAAGGTGACGAGATCTACATCATCGATCCGGCGAAGTGCACCGAATGCGTCGGTCATTTCGACACGCCGCAGTGCCGCGAGGTTTGCCCGGTCGATTGCATTCCCGACGACCCGAGCCACGCCGAGTCGAAGGATCAGTTGATGGCGAAATTCCTCGCCCTTACCGCCAAGTAAACGCTTATTTCTGGCAGCCGGCGCAGTAGAAAGTCGCCCGCTGCCCCTGGCGCAGTTCCCTGATGGCGCGACCGCAGACGCGGCAGGGCTCGCCGCGGCGACCATAGACGAAATACTGCTGCTGGAAGTAGCCGGAACCGCCGTCCGAGTGGATGAAATCGCGCAGGCTGCTGCCGCCGGCGGCTATCGCGGCCGACAAGGTTGCCTTGATGGCCGGCACCAGCTTTTCCAGCCGTTTGCGCGAAACGCTTCCCGCCGCGCGACGCGGATCGATGCCGGCGCGGAACAGGCTTTCCGAGGCGTAGATGTTGCCGATGCCGACAATGCGGTGGCTGTCCATCAGGGTCGGTTTGATCGCGGCCTTCAGCCCCGCCAGTTCCCGCTTCAGCCAGATGGCATCGAATTCCCCGGTCAGCGGCTCGACGCCGAGTACCTTCAGCAGCGGGTGGGCTTCGGCGTCTCCCTCCAGCCAGAGCACGGCGCCGAAGCGGCGCGGATCGCGCATGCGCAGGATCAGCGGGCGGTCTTTGCGGCCGAACAGCAGGTCGAGGTGATCGTGCTTCGCCGCCGGCTGGGAGGCGGTCACCAGGCGCAGGCTGCCCGACATTCCCAGATGGATCAGCAGGTGACCGCGGCCGAAATCGAGCAGCAGGTATTTGCCGCGGCGCGCGACACCTGTCAGCCGCCGGCCGACAATCAGCGCGCCGAGATCGGGCGGCAGCGGATAGCGCAGTGCGGGTACGCGCGCAACGACCCCGACCACGGCTTGCCCATTCAGCGAGGGCTCGATTCCGCGGCGCGTGACTTCGACCTCGGGTAGCTCAGGCACGGCCCGGCCCGCACGAAACGACTGACGAAACTGCTAACATCACTGCATTGTATGCGACCCTTCGGTCCCGCCCGACGCCTCCTGGAGCCATGAATCCCCTGATACCTGCAATTGCTGCATTGCTCGGCCTGGCAAGCGTTGGCGCGGCCGCGCAGATGGTGGAAAACCCCCACGGCAAAATTCAGGTCGATCCCGGCAGCCTGCCCAGGCTGGATCTCACACCGCAGATCCTCTACCAGTACCTGCTCGCCGAAATCGCCGCCCAGCGCGGACAGTTCGCTCTTTCCGCCGGTGCTTACCTCGATCTGGCCCGCAGCACGCGCGATCCGCGCATCGTTCGGCGCGCCGCCGAGATCGCCTTTCATGCCCGACAGTACGACAGCGCGCTGGAGGCAATCAGGATCTGGCTGAGCATCGACCCCGCGTCACAGCAGGCCAAGCAGATGCAGGTGACCATGTTGCTGGCCAGCGGGCGGATCGACGAGTTGGCGATCAATCTCGGGCGTGACCTGGCTGCCGAAGGGCCGCGTGTCGGCGACGCCATGCTGCAACTGGTGCGGGGGTTTGCGCGCTACCCGGACCGGATGGCGGTGAACCGTCTGTTCGAGGCCCTGACCAAGCCCTACCCGCAGCTTGCCGAAGGCCATCTGGCGCGGGCGCAAGTGGCGATGGGCGTCGGTGAAACCGACAAGGCGCGTGCCGCCGTCGACCGGGCGCTGGAGTTGCGCCCGGATTGGGAGCAGGCGGCGCTGGCGAAGGCCGAGTTGCTGCCCAAGGGCGCCGCGCAGCTGGATTTTCTCAAGACCTGGCTGGCGACGAATCCAGGCGCCCAGCAGGCGCGCCTCGGCTATGCCCGCGTCCTGGTGGGCGAGAAGCGCTACGAGGAGGCCCGCGTGGAATTTCGCAGCCTGCTCGCGGACAATCCGGACAATCCGGAAATTCTTTATGCGGTGGGGATACTCTCGCTGCAAGTCAACGCGGTCGGCGATGCCGAGCAACCCCTGCGACGCTACGTCGAACTCGGCCGCGGCGACCTCAACCCGGCGCGCTTCTATCTTGGCCAGATCGCCGAACAGGCGCAGCGTTTCGACGACGCGATCCGCTGGTTCGATCAGGTCGAGGCGGGTGAGAACGTCCTGCCCGCGAGGATACGCGCGGCACGCGTGCTGGCACGCCAGAAGAAGCTCGACGAGGCCCGCGAGCGCCTGGCGACGGCGCGTGCCACGATGCCCGGCGAAGTGCGGCTGACGGTTGCCGAAGGCCAGCTGCTGCGCGATGCCGGGCGCCACCAGGAGGCCTATGCCTTCCTGGCCAGGTTCCTGGAAGCCCAGCCGGACCAGGATGACCTGCTCTACGAGGTTTCGCTGGCGGCTGAAAAGCTCGGTCAGCTCGATGTCGTCGAGCGCCATCTGCGGCGACTGATCGCCCTCAAGCCGGAATCGCCGCAGGGCTACAACGCCCTCGGCTACACCTTCGCCGACCACAACATCCGGCTCGACGAAGCGGCGGCACTGGTCGACAAGGCCTTGTCGCTTGCGCCCGACGACTCCTTCATCCTCGACAGCAAGGGCTGGGTGCTGTTTCGCCAGGGCAAGCTCGATGCCGCCCTGGAAACCCTGCAAAAAGCCTACGCCAGGCAGCCGGATGCCGAGATCGCCGCGCATGTCGGCGAGGTGCTGTGGCAGCTGGGGCGCAAGGACGAGGCCAGATCGATCTGGATCGAGGCCAACAAGGCGCATCCGGGCAACGAGGCGCTGAACGCGACCATCAAGCGCTTCCTGCCTTGATGTGGCGTCGGTTGGTCTGCCTGGTCGCCGTGTTCGCCCTGGCGGCCTGCGCCGAACTCGGCCCGGTCCGGAACGACACCATGCCTGCCCTGGGCCCGGCGCTCGAACGCTTCGCTGCCGACGGGCGGATTTCCCTGCGCCAGGGCGATCGCAGCGACCACCTGCAATTCGATTGGCAGCACGCGCCGGGGCGCGACGTGGTGCTGTTTTCCTCGCCGCTGGGCCAGGGCCTGGCCGAGCTGGGTCGCGAAGCCGGCGCTGCCTGGCTCAAGCTTCCCGGCAAGCCCGCGCAGCGCGCGGCCGATCTGCCGACGCTGGCACAGCAGGTATTCGGCGTCGCGCTGCCGCTGGATGTCCTCGCCGAATGGCTGGGCGGCGCGCGGCCGCAGCCGGAAGGCGAAGTCGATGGCTGGCAAATCATGGTTACCGAGAGCGCGCCGTACCGTGAGCGCCGACTTCCGCGCCGCATTGAAATCCGCCGTGATGACATCGAACTGAAGATCGTCGTCACCGGCTGGGGCGAGAATGACTGACTGGGATCGCCTCTGGCCGGCGCCGGCCAAGATCAACCTCTTCCTGCATGTCGTGGGCCGTCGCGCCGACGGTTACCACCTGTTGCAGACCGTGTTCCGCCTCATTGACCTGGCCGATCGCCTGCGCTGTGAACCGCGCAATGACGGACGCATTGTGCTGGCCAATCCCCTGCCCGGCGTGCCGCCGGAGACCGACCTGGTGCTGCGCGCGGCGCAGGCATTGCGCGCCGCCACCGGGGCGACGGCCGGCGTCAGCCTGCATCTGGAAAAACGTTTGCCCATGGGCGGCGGCCTCGGTGGTGGCAGCTCCGATGCCGCCACCACGCTGATGGCGCTGAACCGCCTGTGGGGCACCGGGCTTGGCTCGGAGGCATTGCAGCGGATCGGCCTCGCGCTGGGCGCCGACGTGCCGATCTTCATCCATGGGCGCAGCGCCTTCGCCGAGGGCGTGGGCGAGGTGTTTGCCGATGTCGTGCCACCGCCGGCCTGGTATCTGGTGGTCGTACCGCCGGTCGCCGTGCCGACGCCGGAAATCTTCCGCTCCCCGCAACTGCGGCGCGATACCCCCGCCATTGCCGCCGCGGACTGGCGTCCCGGCTTCGGCCACAATGACCTCGAAGCCGTGGCCTGCTCCCTGTATCCCGAGGTGGCGCGCTACCTCGACTGGCTAAGGCGTTACGGTGATGCCCGCATGAGCGGTTCCGGCGCCTGCTGTTTCGTCGATTTCCCGGATCGGGAGACGGCGCAGGCGGCCCTGCTTGCCCTGCCGCAAGGCATGCAGGGCCATGTTGCCGCCGGACTTGACCGCCATCCCCTGCTGGAGTCCGCCACAGCCTGAGCCGGACGCTGTTTTGATTTGACAGGCGGGGCGAAAACCTTGAAAATGCGCGCCTTTCGACCGTCGCCCTGATCGGCGACCGGCCGTTTTTGGGGAGTCGCCAAGTTGGTTAAGGCACCGGATTTTGATTCCGGCATGCGAAGGTTCGAATCCTTCCTCCCCAGCCAAACCTTCATCGGACGCGACCTCGGCAGCAGCATTCGCCACTTCCTCGAGCTACACACATGGCCTACGACAGCCTGATGGTGTTTACCGGCAACGCCAACCCCAAGTTGGCGGCCGACGTGGTCAAGCGCCTGAACATATCCCTCGGTCGCGCCAATGTCGGGCGTTTCTCCGACGGCGAGGTGAGCTGCGAGATTCTCGAACACGTGCGCGGGCATGACGTCTTCGTCCTGCAATCGACCTGCAATCCGACCAATGACAACCTGATGGAACTGATGGTCATGGTCGATGCGCTGAAGCGCGCCTCGGCCGGACGCATCACCGCCGCGATTCCCTATTTCGGCTACGCTCGTCAGGACCGCCGTACCCGCTCCGCGCGCGTCGCCATCACCGCCAAGGTGGTGGCCAACATGCTACAGGCCGTGGGCGTGCAGCGCGTGCTGACGGTCGACCTGCACGCCGACCAGATCCAGGGCTTCTTCGATATTCCGGTGGATAACATCTACGCCGCGCCCATCCTGCTCGGCGACATCTGGAAGCAACGCCACGACGACCTGCTGGTGGTCTCGCCCGACGTCGGCGGCGTGGTGCGTGCCCGTGCCCTGGCCAAACGCCTCGAATCCGACCTGGCGATCATCGACAAGCGCCGCCCCAAGGCCAACGTGTCCGAGGTGATGAATATCATCGGCGAGGTCGAGGGCCGCACCTGCGTCATCATGGACGACATGGTCGACACTGCCGGTACCCTGTGCAAGGCGGCGCAGGCGCTCAAGGAACACGGCGCCAAGCGCGTGCTGGCCTACTGTACCCACCCGGTGTTGTCGGGCAGCGCCGTCGAGCGCATCGAAAGTTCGGAGCTCGACGAACTGGTGGTCACCGACACCATTCCGCTGGCCGAGGATGCCCGTGCCAGCAAGCGCATCCGCCAGATTTCGATCGCCGAACTGATGGCCGAGACCATGCTGCGCATCAGCAACGAGTCGTCGGTTTCTTCCCTGTTCATGGACTAGTTTTTCAAGCCCCCGGCCTGGTCGCGGGTCGGGGAATTCAACGCAGCACCTATCGGAGTAAATCATGCAACTCGAATTCAACGCCAAGAAGCGCGATGGACAGGGCACCGGAGCGAGCCGCCGCCTGCGTCGCACCGGCCGGGTCCCCGGCATCCTCTACGGCGGCAGCGCCGCGCCGCAGCAGATCGACATCGACCACAACGAGCTGTTCCAGCTCCTGCGCAAGGAGGCCTTCTATTCCTCCGTGCTCAACGCCAACATCGATGGCGCCAAGGAAATGTGCCTGCTGCGCGACGTGCAGCGCCATCCCTACCGCATGCAGATCCTGCATGTCGATTTCCAGCGCATCGATGCCACCCATGCGATCCACCAGAAGGTGCCGCTGCACTTCGTCAATGCCGACATCGCCCCGGGCGTCAAGCTGGGCGGCGGCATGGTCTCGCACACCATGAACGACGTCGACGTCAAGTGCCTGCCCGCCGACCTGCCGGCCTACATCGAGGTCGACCTCAAGGATCTCGCCGCCGGCCAGTCGATCCACGTCTCGCAGCTGGCGCTGCCGAAGGGTGTCGAAATCGTCCATCACGGCGAGGGCGACCCGGTGGTGGCCAGCATCGTCATGAAGGGTGGCGGCGCGGTCGAGGAAGCCGAGCCCGCACCGGTGGTTGCCGCGGCGCCTGCCGCCCCGGCGAAGAAGGCCGAGCGCGTCGACAAGAGATAATCCACCCGGCCGCGGCACGCTGTGCACCTGATGATGAAACCGCCTTGCGACTTTCTTCTCCAGAACAGCAAGCGGGCCCGCCCCCTCCCATCCTCCCCCTCGCGGGGGAGGCTATTGATTGGCTCGCTGCGCTCGATACCACCAGCAGCCTTCCCCGTCGCTTCACAATAATCCTTGCAACCTGCCCTGCGCTTGATCATCGGACTCGGCAACCCCGGGTCCGAATACGCTGAAACCCGGCACAACGCCGGGTTTTGGTTTTGTGAGCGCTTGGGCGTCGAACTCGGCGCGTCCTTCAACCGCGAGTCGCGTTACCACGGCCTGGTGGCCAAGGCGCGCGTCAATGGCGCCGACTGCTGGCTGCTGATGCCGCAGACCTTCATGAACCGTTCCGGCCAGGCGGTGCAGGCCCTGGCGCATTTCTATCGCATCGAGCCGGCGGAAATGCTGGTGGTGCATGACGAACTCGACATCCCGCCGGGCCAGATGCGGCTCAAGTTCGGCGGTGGCCTCGGCGGCCACAACGGCCTCAAGGACATCGCCAGCCATCTGGGCACCCAGGATTACTGGCGCCTGCGCATCGGCATCGGCCATCCGGGCGACCGCAACGAAGTCGTGAATTTCGTGCTCAAGCCGCCCCGGCGCGAAGAGCGCGAGGAAATCGACGCTGCGCTCGACCGCGCCCTGCTGGCCTGGCCGACCTTGGCGAAAGGCGAGTTCAACGCGGCGACGCAAAAAATCAACACCGTGCCCAAGGCGCTACCCAAGGAAACCCCATGAGCCTCAAATGCGGCATCGTCGGCCTGCCCAATGTCGGCAAGTCCACCCTGTTCAACGCCCTGACCAAGTCGGGCATCGCGGCGGAGAACTACCCCTTCTGCACCATCGAGCCCAACGTCGGCATCGTCGAGGTGCCCGATGCGCGCCTCGCCGCGCTGTCGGCCATCGTCAAGCCGCAGAAGATCCAGCCGGCGATCGTCGAATTCGTCGACATTGCCGGCCTGGTGGCCGGCGCCAGCAAGGGCGAGGGCCTGGGCAACCAGTTCCTCGCCAACATCCGTGAGACCGACGCCGTGGTGCATGTGGTGCGCTGTTTCGCCGACGACAACGTAGTGCATGTTTCCGGCAAGGTCGATCCGCTGCATGACATCGAGGTGATCGATACCGAGCTGGCGCTGGCCGACATGACGACCGTGGAAAAGGCGCTCAACCGCTACTCCAAGCAGGCCAAGGCCGGCGGCGACAAGGAGGCCAAGCTGCTGGTCAGCGTGCTGGAAAAGTGCATGGCGCAACTCAACGAAGGCAAGCCGGTGCGCGCGCTCGACCTGTCGAAGGAGGAAAAGGCCAACCTGCGCCAATTCTTCCTGATCACCGCCAAGCCGGTGCTCTACGTCGCCAACGTCAAGGAAGGCGGCTTCGAGAACAACCCGCATCTGGACGCGGTGCGCAACCATGCCGAGAAGGAAGGCGCCGACGTGGTCGCGGTGTGCGCCGCGATCGAGGCCGAGATCGCTGACCTGGCCGACGACGAAAAGCAGATGTTCCTCGTCGACATGGGCTTGGACGAGCCCGGCCTCAACCGCCTGATCCGCGCCGGCTACCACCTGCTCGGCCTGCAGACCTACTTCACCGCCGGGGTCAAGGAAGTGCGCGCCTGGACCATCCACAAGGGCGACACTGCGCCGCAGGCCGCCGGCGTGATCCACACCGATTTCGAGAAGGGTTTCATCCGCGCCCAGACCATCGCCTTCGACGATTTCGTCGCCTGCAAGGGCGAGGCCGGCGCCAAGGAAGCCGGCAAGATGCGCGCCGAAGGCAAGGATTACGTCGTCAAGGATGGCGACGTGATGAACTTCCTGTTCAACGTGTAGCGGCGCGAAAAGTCGGCGCCGGCGGGACGGTGGCCAAAGACATGCGGCGTCACCTTGCTGTGTGATACCACTTTCTGCTACCATTAATCATGAAGCGAAAGCATCAGCGTACTTTGGAACTGATCTTTTCCCGGCCCGTGTCAGCGAATGTTCGCTGGGCCGACATCGAGGCGCTGTTCGTCGAATTGGGCGGGCAGGTGGCCGAGCGGGAAGGATCGCGTGTGCTGGTGCGCTTGTTTGGCGACAGACGGGTGTTCCACCGGCCGCACCCCGAACCAACCACGGACAAGGGCGCGGTGGAATCCATCCGCAAGTGGCTGGAAGATCACGGAGTGAAACCATGAACATCATGACGATCAACGGTTATCAGGCGGTCATCTCGTTCGACCCGGACATTCAGATGTTCCGCGGGGAATTCGTCGGGCTGAACGGTGGGGCCGACTTCTATGCCAGGGATGTTGATGGCCTGCGCCAAGAAGGTGAGATTTCCTTGCGGGTTTTTCTTGAAGCCTGCGCCGAGGATGGCGTCGATCCGCGCAAACACTTTTCCGGCAAGTTCTCGCTGCGCGTCGATCCCGAACTCCACGAGGCCGCCGCCATTGCCGCCGCGGCGCATGGGCAGAGCCTCAACCAGTGGGCCGCCGAGGCGATCCGGCAAGCCGCGCGGGCCGGGTAGCAAGCACGGACATTGCCATCCGGGGCACGGCTCGCGAATCCAGGCTTTATCGGCTGTCCTGCCTGTTCAACGTCTAAGCCTGGCCGGAACCGCTGCCGGAAGTCGGCGCTGGCGGCACGGCGACTTTCGCCGTTGCGTCCGGAATCGCCGGCCGCGGGTGGGCGCGGCGTTCGTTGGCGACGCGCAGGGTGACGTCGGCGATGGTCCACACGCTGTGCTGTGAGCCGCCGGTCATGCGGCGACCGGAAAGTTCGGCCCAGAACTGCGTGCCGTCGGCGCGACGCAGGCGGTACATGCCCTGCGCCAGCCTGCCCTTGTCGAATGCCGTTCTGGCGTCGGCGAAGAACTGTTCGGCTTCGCTCGGGCTGAAGAACTGTAGTTGCAGGGTGCTGCCGCTGAGGTCCTGGATGCGGCGACCGAGCAGTTCGGCCAGGCGCACATTGCACTTGACGATGCGTTTGTCCTCGATCATGGCGATGCCCAGGGGCGAGGAATCGAAGATCGCGTGCTGTTCGTCGAGCAGGGCCTTGGCCTCGGTACCGCGCTCGAGGTTGATGCTTTCAGAATGATGCAGGGTGCGCTGCAGGAGCACCAGAACCACAATGCAGCTGATGGCCGCGGCCACCGGCCATTGCAGCTGGCGCCCCAGCGTGTTGGTGAAGTGGACCAGGGCCGGGCCCAGCGCGGCCGTCACGAAAAGCCAGAACGAGAGGTTGCTGAGCGAGAGGAAGACGCCGCCGGCGAAGCTGACCACGATCACCAGCAGCACGATCATGATGCGCGCCTCGGGATGGGTGGCTGGTGGATGCATCGGGCCGAACAGCGCTCCCCAGCCCAGCCCGGTGAGCAAGGCGCCGGCGGCGAACAGCCATTCCCAGCGGCGAATCGAGCTTGCGTCCAGGTCGGCATTGGCGAACATGTACCAGATCCAGCTGCGCGCCGCGATGATCGAAACCATATACACCGACCAGGCCTTGATCAGATTCAGGCTCACGCTGTCCAGCAGCACCACGAAACACAGGAAGACGCCAATCAGCGCCGAGACGAGGCCCGAGGGCAGGCGTCCGTAGAGCATGCGGATGCGGCGGATGTTGGCATCCGGGCTCAGGGGCTTGCCCAACAAGCGCCTCATCACAGCGGTTCGCCGGCAAGGCTGGAAATGGCCATGCCCGGCGTTCCCTGGTTCAGGCCTGGCCGCCCTGCTCGGCGATTTCGGCGCGGACTTGGTCCATGTCCAGTGCCATCGCCTGGTCCACCAACTGGCCGAAGGCTTGTGCCGGCAGCGCGCCAGCCTCGGAATAGATGATGATCTGGTCGCGGAAAACCATCAGGGTCGGAATCGAGCGGATATTGAAGGCGGCCGCGATGTCCTGCTGTTCCTCGGTGTTCACCTTGGCAAATACGATATCGGGCCGCGTCTCGGAGGCAGCCTCGAAGGTTGGCGCGAAGCCGCGACAGGGCGCGCACCACGGCGCCCAGAAGTCTATGATTACGTTGGCGTTGTCCGTGATGGTTTGTTGAAAATTCTCGGTAGTGAGTTCCAGCGTGGCCATGAAGGTTTCCCCTATCAAGTTGATGCGAATGCTACCGGTTTGCGCCGCCTCGTGCCATCACGGAACGCAATGAGTCAACACGCCGGCATTTATCGCGGGCGCTTTGCGCCTTCGCCCACCGGCCCGCTGCATTTCGGCTCGCTGGTGGCCGCCATGGGCTCCTGCCTGGAAGCGCGCAGCCGTGGCGGAGCGTGGTTGCTGCGCATCGAGGATGTCGACGCGCCGCGTTGTTCGATGGCGGCGGCCGGGGAGATTCTGCGCATGCTGGAGGCTTGCGGATTCGAGTGGGATGGCGCACCGGTATGGCAGAGCCGGCGCGACGAGGCCTACGCTGCGGCGCTGGAGCGACTGAAGGCTGCCGGCGTGGTGTTTCCCTGTGCCTGTACCCGTCGCGAGCTGGCGGATTCGGCGCTGGCGCCGGATGGCGCCGCGATCTACCCAGGGACCTGCCGCGCCGGCCTGGCGCCGGGCCGCGAGGCGCGCGCCTGGCGGCTACGTGTAGGCGATGCCCGCCTCGGCTTCGAGGACGCGATCCAGGGCCGCATCGACAGCGATCTCGCCACCGAGGCCGGCGATTTCGTGCTGTTGCGTGCCGACGGCCTGTTCGCCTACCAGCTCGCGGTGGTGGTGGATGACGCCGAGGCGGGGATCACCGACGTGGTGCGCGGCGCCGACCTGCTGCTGTCGACCGCGCGCCAGATCCATCTGCAGCACTGCCTGGGCGTCGCCACGCCTGCCTATGCGCACTTGCCGGTGGCGGTAAACGCCGCCGGCGAGAAGCTTTCCAAGCAGACGCTGGCGGCACCGCTGGATGCAAACCATCCGGTGCCGGCACTGGTCGCGGCGCTGGACTTCCTCGGACAGCGGCCGCCGGCGGAGCTGGTGCGCGGTACGGTGGCCGAGCTCTGGGCCTGGGCCGGCGCCAACTGGCGCCTGGAGCGGGTGCCGCGCGGACCGGCGACCGCTCCCGCTGCGGTGGCATAATCGATCCGCCAGGGAGGTTCACCATGCTCGTCAATGATGTCGCCGGCCTGCGCCGGGTGTTGCAGGGCAACCGCGTGATTGCGGTGGTCGGCCTCTCGCCGAGCTGGAACCGCCCCAGCTACTTTGCTGCCAAGTACATGCTCGAACACGGCTACACGGTGATTCCGGTGAATCCCGCCGCGCCCGAGATCCTCGGCCAGAAAAGCTACCCCGACCTCGCCGCCATCCCCGTCAGGGTGGATATGGTGGACGTATTCCGCAAACCCGAGGATGCCCTGCCGATCGCCCGCGAAGCGGTCCGCATCGGCGCGCGCTGCCTTTGGCTGCAATTGGGCGTGATCAATCCCGAGGCCGCCGCGCTCGCGGCGGAGGCGGGGCTCGACGTGGTCATGGACCGTTGCGTGAAGATCGAGTACGCACGCCTGTTCGGCGGCCTCAACTATGCCGGCGTCAACACGCGGGTGATTTCCGCGAAGCGGCCGCCCTGCCCGCCGCTGCCGGCCTGACGGACCGGATCAGCGTCCCGGGGCGTTGCCCCACAGGACCTTGTGCAGTTGCAGCTGGAAGCGCGCCGGCAGTTTGTCGTCGAGCAGCCACTGCGCCAGCCGCGCCGGATCGAGCTGGCCCTGCACCGGGGCGAACAGCACCGGGCAGCGTTCAAAGAGTCGGCGCTGGCGACACGCCGATACCGCCCAGTCATAGTCTTCGCGCGAGGCGAGGACAAATTTCAGCTCGTCCTGTGGCGTCAGCAGGTCGAGGTTCTCCCAGCGGTTTTTCGCTGCCTCGCCCGAGCCGGGAGCCTTGAGGTCTACGATGCGCGAGACGCGCGGATCGACGCCAGCGATGTCGAGCGCGCCGCTGGTTTCAAGCGATACCGAGTATCCCGCCGCGCAGAGGGCCGTCAGCAGTTCGATGCATGCCTTCTGCGCCAGGGGTTCGCCACCGGTGACGCAGACGGTGCGACAATCGAAGGCGGCGACGCGGCGCAGGACTTCGTCTTGCGCCAGCGACTCGCCGCCGCTGAAGGCATAGGCGGTATCGCACCAGGTACAGCGCAAGGGACAGCCCGTGAGGCGGACGAAGACCGTCGGCAGCCCGACGCGGCTGGTCTCGCCCTGCAGGGAATGGAAGATTTCGCTGACGCGCAGCACGGCGCCGCTGCCGCCGGGACTTATTTGCGTTTCAGCCGCTGCTTGGCGCGCTTGCCGGCATCGGTCGCCGGGTACTTGTCGGCCAGCAGTTCCAGCGTTGCTCGTACCGCTTTCGCATTCTTCAGCGCTTCCAGGCTGGCAACGCGGCTTTCCAGCGCACCCGCTGCGCGCTCGTCGTTCGGCCAGCCGGCGGCAAACTTGCCGAACAGGTCGGCGGCAGTGGCGTGATCCCTGGCCTGGGCGTGGGCGTAGCCGCCCCAGTAGTGCGCCGAAGCCGCCAGCGTGCCGTTGGGATAGGCCTGGATGAAGGTGAGGAAGGCGGCGCCGGCCTCCTTGTACTTGAGCGCCTTGAGGCTGGCCAGGGCGGCTTCGTAATCGCGGGTTTCCTGTGCCGTGTCGACTTTGGGCGCCTCCGGCTTGGCTTCGGGCGGCGGCGCGGTTTCCAGCTTGCGCACGCGGTTGTCGAGATCGACGTAGAAATCCTTCTGCCGCTTTTGCGTGGCTTCCAGTTCGTAGCCCAGCACTTCGATTTGTCCGCGCAGCTTGGCGAGCTCGGCCTTGACCGCCTCGATCTGGTTGGCGAAATCGACCTGGTTACGATTGATCAGTTCGACCCGCTTGGCCAGCTCGGCATACTCGCCCTTGAGTGTCTCGATGCGCGCGCGCGCTTCGTCGTCGTCGAACACGCCGGCACCGGCCGGCAACGACAGGGTCGCGGCGACCAGCAATGCGACGCGCAGCGGGGCCCGCAGGCGCATGCTCAGAACTCGCCCGAATACAGCATGTCGCCGCGGCGGTTCCTGGCCCAGCAGTCTTCGGCCGATTCACTGCACGCGGGTTTTTCTTCGCCCAGGCTGACGGCTTCGAGCTGGTCCTCGCGGGCGCCGAGCAGCGTCAGCGCCTTGCGCACGGCGTCGGCGCGCTTCTGGCCCAGGGCCAGGTTGTACTCGCGGCTGCCGCGTTCGTCGGCATTGCCCTGGATCAGCATTTTCATCTTCGGGTTGGCGGCGAGGAACTTGCCGTGGGCGCCTAGCAGCGACTGGAACTCGTCCTTGACCACGTAGCTGTCGTAGTCGAAATACACGCTGCGCTTCGACAGCGGGCTGCGCGGATCCTTCAGTGCAGCAATGCTGTTGGGATCAAAGGCGGCCTCCGGCTTGACCTCCTTGACCGGCGGAGTTTCGACCTTGATCCCGGACGGGGTACGCGACTCGACTCCGGCGGGGTTCTGCTCGGGAGCGGGGGGTTGTGAGCCGCAGGCGGCCAGCAGCAGGGTCAGGGCGGAGAGGCTGAGAAGTGCGCGCATGATGGTTTCCTGGATGAGTGCGGCGGGTAATGTTTCTATCGGACCAGCGGGCCCCAGGCCGGTTCCCGCACGTCGGCGGCCTGCACCGAGAGCTTTTGCTTGACGCGGCCATCGGCGGAAACGGCCGCCAGCACGCCGCGGCCACCGATCTCGGTGGCATAGAGGATCATGCGGCCGTTGGGGGCGAAGCTGGGCGATTCGTCCTTGGTCGAATCGGTGAGGATCTGCACCTGCCTGGTTGCCAGATCCATCAGTGCGAGCTGGAAACGGCCGCCGTTGCGCGTGATGAAGGCCAGGCTCCTGCCGTCGGGCGATGGCCGCGGCGTGACGTTGTAGCTGCCTTCGAAGCTGATGCGTTCGGCCGGGTTTCCCAATCCAGCGCCGCTGTTGGCAATCCGGTAGATCTGCGGGCTGCCGCCGCGGTCGGAGGTGAAATAGATGTGCTGGCCGTCGGGCGACCAGCGCGGCTCGGTGTCGATGCCGGATGAGTTGGCGACGCGGGTCACGCCGCTGCCGTCGGCATTCACCACGTAGAGCTGGGACGAGCCGTCCTTGGTCAGCACCACCGCCAACTGCTTGCCGTCGGGCGACCAGGCCGGGGCGGAGTTCGAGCCCTTGAAGTTGGCCGCGACGTGACGCCGCCCGCTGGCGAGGTCGTGCACATATACCACCGGCTTCTTCGCTTCGAAGGACACGTAGGCCAGCTTGCTGCCGTCGGGCGACCAGGCCGGCGAGATGATCGGTTCCCGCGAGGCCAGGGCCGCCTGGTCATTGCTGCCGTCGGCGTCGGCGATCTTGAGTTCGTAACGTCCGGTGCTCTTGACCACGTAGGCGATGCGCGTGGAGAACACACCGGGTTCGCCGGTCAGTTTCTCGTAGATGTAGTCGGAGATGCGGTGCGCCGTGGCACGGAGCTGGACGCCGGTGTGCAGGTAGGCCGGGGTACCGAGCGCCGCCTGCTTGGGGATGTCGGAAAGACGGACGCGGGTTTCGTAACGGCCCTCGGTGGCGACGGTCACGCTGCCACCGGCCACGGCATCGGCACCGCGTGCCTTGAGCTCGTCCCAGGGCGGCGTCGCGTTGTCGGCCAGCGGGGCACCGGCATCGATCAGGCGAAACAGGCCGCTGCGGTCGAGGTCGGCCCGGACCACGGAGGTCAGGGCCTGGGCCACGATGCGTTCGCCGCTGAAATCGGCGATGGCGACGGGGAGGCGGTTGGCGCCGGCGCCGGTGATCTCGACCGTAAGCTGGGCATGGGCCAGCCAAGGCGCCACGGCCAGGCCGCAGGCAACGAGCAAGGCATTGAATTTCATCGGCTGAATTATAGCCGTCTAGTCCTCGCGCGGCCGGTAGGGGATATTCAGCAAACGGTCGAAAACATCGCTTTGTTCGGGTTTTGGCAGCGGGCTGGACTTGAGGACGGCGCGTTCCACGGCGGCATCGAGAGCGGCATTGCCCGAGGATTTTTTCATGCGCACGCTGATCACTTCGCCGCTGGGAAGTTGCGTCACCTCGAAAACGGCCTCGGGATTGCCCTTGATGTCCGGCGGCAGCACGATGTTGCCGCGGATCTTGGCGCGGATGCGACCGAGGTAGTCGGCGATCGCCTTGTTGCGCGCCGCGGCGGCCTGGCTGGCTTTGACCTGGGCCAGTTCCTGCGCCGCGGTCTCGGCCTGCTTGCGCTGGGTGAGCTGCTCGGCCTCGCGCTTCAACTGCTCCTGGAAGGGATCGACGCGCGGCGTCGGTGCCGGCACGGGCTTGGGCGGCGGCGGCTTGGGCTTTTCCTTGATCGCGATCTCCGGCTTGGGTGGCGGCGGCGCGGGTGTCGGCTCAGGTGCCGGTGGTGGTGGCTCGGGAGTCGGCGCTGGCGGTACGGCGACTGGAGGCGGAGGGGCTTCCGGCGCAGCGCGCACCAGTTCGACCTCCACGGCTTCCGGCGCCTTGGTCTGCCAGCTCACGCCGTAGAAGAGGAAGGCGGCCAGCAACAGATGCACCGCCACGGCCAGGGCGATGGAAATCCGTTTCCCGGCCGGGTTGCCCGGGGGCCTGATCGGGGAGTCGCCGGCCAACTACTTGCCCGCCGTCGGTTGCACCAGCAGTCCTATCTTCGCCACATGCTGCTTCTGCAATTCGTCCATGACATTCAGCACCAGTTCGTATTTGACGTTGCGGTCGCCGGCGATCAGCACCGGCTGCTGCGGGCTTGCCGTCTGTGCCTGCCTGAGCCGCTCCGGCAGCTCCGCGCGGGTGACGACCTGCTCGGCGCTGCCCTTGGCGCGGTCGCGCAGCGAGAGCGAGCCGTCCGCCTTGATGATCACTTCCAGCGGCGCCACCGGCGGCTGGCTGCTCTTGCCGACGCTGGGCAGGTCGACACTGCCGGTCTGGATCATCGGCGCCGTAACCATGAATATCACCAGCAGCACCAGCATCACGTCGATGTAGGGCACGACGTTGATCTCGTTGAGTAGCCTGCGTTGTCTCATCGGGTTCCCCGATGAGACAACGCAGGGTCCCGCGCCAGGGTGTGCATCCCCCCCGCCCCCCCTTCCGGGAAGGGGGGCGACAAAATCGGTGCTGCGCTGCGCGCAGCAGACAGACATGCAGAACCCGTCACCTTGAATGAACTCATCGCATCTGCCGCTGCAGGATGTTGGAGAACTCTTCCATGAAGCTCTCGAAGCGCACCGCAAGGCGGTCGACGTCATGGGCGAAGCGGTTGTAGGCGATCACCGCGGGTATCGCGGCAAACAGGCCGATGGCCGTGGCCACCAGCGCCTCGGCGATGCCGGGGGCGACCGCCTGCAGGGTGGCGGTGCTCATGTTGGCGAGGCCGCGAAAGGCGTGCATGATGCCCCAGACGGTGCCGAACAAGCCGACGTAGGGCGATACCGAGCCGACCGAGGCGAGGAAGGCGAGGTGGGCTTCCAGGTCGTCGATTTCGCGCTGGTAGGTGGCGCGCATCGCGCGCCGCGCGCCGTCGACCACGGTGGCCGGGTCCAGCGTCTTCTGTCCGCGCAGCTTGGCGAACTCGCGGTAGCCGGCCTCGAAGATGCGTTCCAGCGCGCCGCAGTGGTGGCGGTCGTTGACCGCGCTCTGGTAGAGCGCGTTGAGGTCGCCGCCGCTCCAGAAATCGCGCTCGAACTTGTCGGTCTTGGCCCGCGCGTCGCGGATCGCGAAGGCCTTGCGAAAGATCCAGTACCAGGACATCAGCGAGACCAGGGTCAGCAGCCCCATCACCAGCTTCACCACCAGGCTGGCATGGAGCACGAGTTCGATGATGGAGAGGTCTTGCGTGATGTTCATTGCGCGGCTTTCGACAGGGTGGCGAGCTGTAGATGGATGGGGCGCGGCATGGGTATCGGCTTGCCGCGCGCGGGATCGATGCAGGCAATGCGTATTTTCGCATCAAGCAGCAATTCCTCGCCGCGCCGGATGCGTTGCGCGAATACCAGTTGGGCACGTCCCAGTTCGGCGATCGCGGTGTCCACCGTCAGCAGCTCGTCGAGTCGCGCCGGCTTCAGGTATTCGGCCTGCACCGAGCGCACGGCAAAGGCCACCCCTTCCGCCATCAGCCGGTGCTGGTCGTGGCCCAGGGCGCGCAGGAACTCGGTGCGCCCGCGCTCGATGAAGCGCAGGTAGTTGGCGTAATAGACGATGCCGGCGGCGTCGGTGTCTTCGTAATAGACGCGGACTTCGACGCTGCCCATCGCGTCTTGGCGGGCGCACTTCATTTCAGCGCGGCTCCCTTTCCCGCCTTGCGCCAGTAGATGCCCATGCCGTCGATATCCTCCATCGGTTCGGTAACGCCTTCGCGGCGCCGGAAATCTTCCACCGCCTGCCGGCAACTGTCGATGTAGCCGTAGTCGTCAACAATGACATAACCGCCTGGCGATACCCTTTTATAGAGTGCGTTCAGCGCGTCCATCGTCGATTCATACATGTCCCCGTCCAGCCGCAGGATGGCCAGTCGGTGTAGCGGGGCGGTCGGCAAGGTATCCCGGAACCAACCCACGAGAAAGCCGACCTGGTCGTCGAGGAGGCCGTAGCGTTCGAAGTTTGCCTTCACCGCGTCAAGAGACACCGCGAGTACTGTCATTTCATGGTGGGTATCGCCCCTGTCGGCGGGATAGTGGTCTTCGTCGGGTGGCGGCAGGCCGGCAAACGAATCCGCCAGCCATACTTTGCGGTCGATGATGTCATATGCCTTGAGGATGGCTCGCAGCAGGATGCAGGCGCCTCCGCGCCAGACGCCGGTTTCGATGAAGTCCCCCGGGATGTTTTCCGCGATGACCTGGAGCGCCGCCTTCTGCAACTGCATCATGCGGCGATTCCCGATCATCGATTCGGCCTGGCTCGGCCAGTCGCGCCCCAACTCGCGGTCGCTGGCATCATAGCGACGCAGCCCCTTGCCGTCCCAGGCCAGCGGAGGATCCTGGTGGATCAGGCCGATGACGCTCCTGCGCACGAGGTCGATGTAGGTCTCGCGCAAGGATGCGCCGGGCGCGGCTGCGGCCGGGAGCGCGGGCATCACGGCGGACAATGCCGCCGGTGCGGGCGATTGATGGCATGCAATTTCCCGCACTTCCGGTTGCGCATCGCGGTAGCTGCCCAGTGCTTCGTAAAGCGCGTCGAGGTAGGCATAGCCGCGATGCGCGTCGGGTTCCAGATAGGCGCCCTCGCCCCATTCGTTCCAGGCATTGATGCAAACCATGCGCAAGGGACCGGGACTGTCCGCTTCCTCGCGGCAGAGGTGGCGTACCCAGCGCGCGAATTCGCCTGGAGATGAGTTGGTGAAAGTCCAGCTTTCGCCGCGCCTGCGCCGCGGACTGTTGTCCCAGGCGGGGAAGGCGCAGCGGAAGACGCGGAACGGGCGTTCCGCCAGTGCGAGTTCGGATGCGACCTTGCTGCCGTAGTCAAATACGCGACCGCAAAATTCGCTATCGTAGGCAGTCAGCGTCGGGCGGATGTCCGCCGGGGCAAAGTCGCGGCGGACCAGGCCGGGATGGGGCGGGTATTGCATTGCAGCGTCGAAGCTTGCCGCGCGCGGGTCGTCGTTGGCGAAGGCCTGCGCCATGATCAGGTAGGGTGTGCCGAAGCCGTTTTCGCGGCATACCCGGTCCCAGACGGCACGGTATTCCGCGAGGTCGGGCACGAGATCCGCCCGGTATACCGCAAGCACCGGGCGGGCGCCGACCTTCAGATATCGCGGGTCGTGGAAATACCTGACCATGTGGCGGATCATCGCCTCGGCATCGCCGGTCGAGTAGTGCTGGCGCAGCAACACTTCCGCTTCCTGTCCGTCCCAGCGACGCGTCCAGTTTTCGTTGGCCCACATGAAGAAATACTTCAGCTCGAGCGAGGGATCGTCGCGAAAGCGGCGCACCGGCAGTTCCAGGACCGGGCGGCCTTCCAGCCAGTAGTAGAAGAACATGAAGCCGCTGATGCCGTAGTTCCTCGCCAGCGCGACCTGGCGGGGCAGTACATGGTCCGCCGCGAGGTCATAGTAGCCGAGTTCGCCGGGAAGCCGCGGTTGCTCGTGGCCGGCAAATCGGGGCAGGGCGCGGCTGACGTTGTTCCATTCGGTGAATCCGGCGCCCCAGTGAACGTCGTTCTCGGCGCAACGATGGAACTGGGGCAGATAAAAGGCAAAGCGCTCGAAGGGGAGCTCGAGCGCGGGCTTCTCGGCATACTCCCGGTAATCGGCGTGGCGGTCCCTGGTCTGGCGGGTCAATGTCGCCTGGAAGTCCGCTGGCGTCAGCGCCGAAACCGCATGCGCGATGCCCGGGCGCGCCTGCAGGGCGGAGGTTGCGGCGGCTACCAGCGCGCGTTGCGCCAGCTCGGCGCGCCTGCCGTCGTCAGTCACCAGCGCGACACAGGCATCAACCAGCCCGTCGTAGGCCACGGCACACAAGGCGGATGCCAGCGCCGGATGGGGAATCCCGTCGCCTGTCACTTCCGTGACGACCGTCTTGCCATTGGCAAGCAGGAACAGGATCCGCACCCACTCGAATTTTCCGTGTGCGGACTGATGCAGGTTGAGTACCAGCTTCGAGCGCGCGATCCAGCCGTCACGTTCGGCGCCCCAGACATTGCGCAGGGCGACGACCTTCAGGCCGCGGTCCCCCAGGGCACGCAGGACAGTCAGCCGTCTTTCGGTCTGTATGCCAAAGAACAGCACGTCGACATCGGGGGTATCCAGGTTGTGGATACGCTTCAGGCAGGGCGCGAAGCCGAAGGGGACGAGCGACAGCGGCTGTGTCCGGCCCGGCAATGCAAGTCGCTGCAGGTTGCTGATGGAATAATCCCAAACCCGATGCCGCGCCAGCAGGGCCATGTAATGCGGCTGGAACCAGGGGTATCCCGGCTCGAGTTGTTCGAGGTTGTAGATGATCGCCTGCGGCGGCAGGCGCGACGCCGATTCGGGCGAGATGTGATGCGCCCCGAACAGGATCGGGATGGCGTCCGCATCGATGCGATTGACCTGGATTCGGGATCCGTGTCCCAAAGCGGTAAGCGATTCCTGAAGAACTTCCATCGTCTCGCGAAAGGATTCGACATAGTCGAATCCCTCGGGTTTCACGAGTACGAGCTGGAAGTCCATTGTCCGGGGACTACTCGTTCCAGAGGTTCTGGTTGTTGTCCTGCGGCGAACGCAGGCCGAAATGGCGCCAGATGCCCGCCGTGGCGACGCGTCCGCGCGGCGTGCGCTGCAGGTAGCCCTGCTGGATGAGATACGGCTCCAGCACGTCCTCGATGGTGTCGCGCGCCTCGCCGATCGCTGCTGCAAGATTGTCGACGCCCACCGGCCCGCCGCCGAATTTTTCCAGCATGGCACCGAGCAGCTTGCGGTCCATGATGTCGAGGCCGAGGTGGTCGACGTCGAGCATGGTCAGCGCGGCGTCGGCGATTTCGCGTGTGATCCTGCCGTCGGCCTTTTCGCGTGTGATCCTGCCGTCGGCCTTGACCTCGGCGAAGTCGCGCACGCGGCGCAGCAGGCGGTTGGAAATGCGCGGCGTGCCGCGACTGCGGCGCGCGATCTCGACCGCGCCATCCTCGACGATGGCGCAGTTGAGCAGGTGCGCCGAGCGGCGCACGATCAACGCCAGTTCTTCCGGCGTGTAGAACTCCAGTCGGGCGACGATGCCGAAACGGTCGCGCAGCGGGTTGGTCAGCATGCCGGCACGCGTGGTGGCGCCGATCAGGGTGAAGGGCGGCAAATCGAGCTTGACCGAGCGCGCCGAGGGGCCTTCGCCGATCATGATGTCGATCTGGTAGTCCTCCAGTGCGGGGTAGAGGATTTCCTCGACCACCGGACTCAGGCGATGGATCTCGTCGATGAACAGTACGTCGTGCGGTTCGAGGTTGGTCAGCATCGCGGCGAGGTCGCCGGCGCGTTCCAGCACCGGGCCCGAGGTCTGGCGCAGATTGACGCCCATCTCGTGGGCGATGATGTGCGCCAGCGTGGTCTTGCCCAGGCCCGGCGGGCCGAACAGCAATACGTGGTCCATCGATTCGCCACGCCGCTTGGCGGCCTCGATGAAAATTTCGAGCTGGCCGCGAATCTTCTGCTGGCCGACGTAATCGGCCAGCCTGCGCGGACGCAGGGCGCGCTCCAGCGCCTCTTCCTGGCTCGATTCCCTGCCGGCGGCGATCAGGCGCTCGGGCTCGGCGGCGGCGAACTTGTCGGTCTGGATGGCCATGCCGCGAGTTTAGCCCCTCACGACGACTTCGACAGCAGCTTGAGCGCGGCGCGGATGCCATCGGCAACCGAGACCCCGGGCGCCAGGGACTTCATCGCCGAGAGGGTTTCGCGTTCGTTGTAGCCCAGCGCCAGCAGTGCGTTCATGATGTCGCTGGCGGCATCGGTCGCCGTGTCGCCGGCGCCGACTTTCACCGTGCTGCCGGGCATGGCCTTGGGCAGCCGGTCGCGCAATTCGAGCAGCAGGCGCTCGGCGGTCTTCTTGCCGATGCCTGGCACCTTGGTCAGGCGTCCTGCGTCCTGCAGCGTGACCGCCTGCGCCAGTTCCGTCACCGACATGCCGGAGAGCACCGCCAGCGCGGTGCGCGCGCCGATGCCGCTGATCTTCAGCAGCTGGCGAAACGCGGCGCGCTCGCCCTCGGTGCCGAAACCGAACAGCAGGTGGCCGTCCTCGCGCACGATCAGGTGGGTATGCAGCGAGACTTTTTCGCCGCTGGCCGGCAGGTTGTAGAAGGTGCTCATCGGCACATCGACTTCATAGCCGAGGCCCTGCACATCGACGGTGATGGTCGGCGGATTCTTTTCGATCAGGGTTCCCGATATTCGGCCAATCATGGCTCAGCTCCCGGCGGTTGGCCTGCTTCGGCCAGTTCTTGGATGCGCGCGACCATGTGCGACACCACGGCATTCTGGTCGAAGTTGGCGTACTTCCGTGCAAAGGCCGCCGCGTTGGAACGAAACACCGGGTCAGCCAATATCTGTCGCAGCATTGCCGGCAGATGGGTCGGTGCTTCCTCGGGGCTCTGGATCAGTCCCGCCCCCATTTCCTCGACGCGCTTGGCGAAAAGGAACTGTTCCAGGTGTCCGGGCATCATCAACACCGGCTTGCCGGCCATCAGGAAGGCAACCGTCGCCGCGGGGCTGGCATAGGTCAGAGCCGCCTCGGCCTCGGCCGCGACCTTGTTCAGATCGACGGGGCGTGGCGAGAACGCGATATGCGGCGAGGCATAGCGTCGAACCAGGTCCTTGGGCAGTCCGGGGGCATAGATCAGGATGCTCCCCGGTAGCTCGTGAAGCGCGTGCAGGGCGGCCTCGACATGGGGCGTGTCGGGTCGCACATAGGAAAACACCCTCGGCCCGCCCGCCTCCGGCCAGCTGCTGCCTTCGGCTACCGCTGCCGGCAGCATGCCCCAGTAGCGCGCCGGTCCGCGCGACGGGTAGTGGTCGAGTTCGGGAAAGCTCAACAGGCTGTCTTCCGCCACCTGGAAAAGCTGGGCGAGGCGGCCAAGCGGCGGGCAGTCGAAACGAGCCAGCACGGCGTTGATGCTGCCCAGGGCGAGTTCGTCCGCTGCCAGCAGGCGCTCCTCGGGGACCGGCGACCAGGGCCGCATGTTGGGTGTCGGGTGCACCTGCGGCGGTGCAAAGAAGCCGCTGCCGAACAGCATCACCGGTATGCCCAGGCTGCGCGCGGCGACGATGGCCGTCGGGGCGTGGTCCGCCAATACCAGCCTGGCGCCCGCAAGGCGCAGCAGCTCGCGCCAGGCGACGACCAGGCCGAGCAGGTCGGTGCCATCGGCATAGCCGAAGCGCAGCAGGATATCGGCATAGTTCAGCGGCGGGCCTTCGCGGCGCTGTTCCGGCATCACCGGCGCCTGCAGCCAGGTGAAACCGGCCGTGGGCAGCAAGCGCGAGGCCTGGTAGGGCTGGGTCACCACCCAATGCACGGTGGCGCTCTGCGCGCGCAGTTCGCGGGCGATCGGCAGGAAGGTGCCGATATGCCCCAGATTCGCGCCGAACTCCCAGGCGTACAGAATCGAGGCCATCAGACGATGCGCCCCCCGCGCACGCGCCTGCCCAGCGTGGCCAGTGCTCCCAAACCCTGCCCGCCGTGGGCGTGGGCGATGGCGCAGGCGAGGGCGTCGGCGGCATCGGCGCTGGGCTCGCCGGGCAGCTTGAGCAGGCGCGCGACCATCGCCTGCACCTGCTCCTTGGCGGCCTTGCCATGGCCGACCACCGCCTGCTTGACCTGCAAGGCGGTGTATTCGGCGACCGGCAGCCGGGCCGTCACCAGCGCGGCGATGGCCGCGCCACGTGCCTGACCGAGCAGCAGCGTGGACTGCGGATTGACATTGACGAAGACGATTTCCACGGCTGCCTGCTGCGGCTGGTAGGCGGCGACGATCTCGGCGATGCCGTCGAGGATGGTGGCGATGCGCTGCGGCAAGCCCGCCTTGTCATCGGTTTTGACGCAACCGCTGGCGACATAGCCAAGCGCGCCGCCGGTCTTGTCGATCACGCCGAATCCGGTCGAACGCAGGCCGGGGTCGATGCCGAGGATGCGGATCGAAGTCGTGGGTGTCATGCCAGCTTCGCCGGGCCGCCCCAAGAAGCTGGCGAGTCAGAAACCGGAAGCTGCGCCAGCAGCTGAACCGAGGTCACCCCCTGCCTTGGGCAGGGGGGCGGGGGGATGGCTGTCATTTCCGCGCCAGATAAACGCCCCAGACCGCCAGGGCCATGCCGACCAGGGCCATGCCGGCGAGGCGTTCGTCGAACAGCGCCCAGGCCATCAGTGCCGTGGTCGGCGGCACCAGGTAGAACAGGCTGGCGATATTAACCGCGCTGCCATGGCGGATCAGCCAGTTGAGCAGGGAAACCGCACCGAGGGAGAGCACCAATACCAGCCAGCCCAGGGCGAAGATGAAGTCAGGCGCCCATTCGATGCGGTAGTCCTCGGTCAGCCTGACGACGATTGCAGTGGCCACCGCCGTCGGCAGGAACTGCGCGATGGCGCCGGTGCGCCAGTCGAAGCTGGGGCAGAAGCGTTTCTGGTAGAGCGTGCCGGCAGTGATGCCGGCCAGCGCGATCAAGGCCGGCCACAGGGCATCGAGGCCGAAGCCGCTGCCGAGCTTGCCGGAGACCACCATGGCCACGCCGACGAAGCCCAGTACCAGGCCGAACCATTGCCGCGCCAGCACGGCTTCGCCCAGCAGCCAGCCGGCGCCGACGGCGGTCAGCAGCGGCTGGATGCCCACCACCAGACTGGATACGCCCGCGGGCAAGCCTTTCGAAATCGAGACGAACACGCCGCCAAGATATACGGCGTGGACCAGCAGGCCTGAAACGCCGATGTGGAACCAATGACGCGCATCGCGTGGCCAGGGCGCACGCGTCGCCAGCGCAACCATGGTCATCAGGCCCAGCACCAGCAGGTAACGGGTCAACAGGAAGCTCAGCGGCTCGGCATGCGGCAGGCCGAGTTTGGCGCCGATGAAGCCCGTGCTCCAGAGGCCGACGAAGAGCAGCGGGGCGAAACGCGTGATCGCCGGGGAGTTCACGCTATTCGTCGATCACCGCCGTGGAGTACACCTCCTGCACGTCATCCAGGCTTTCGAGGGCGTCGAGCAGCTTCTGCATCCTGATCGCATCGTCGCCGCTGAATTCGGTCTCGTTCTGCGGCTTCATCAGCACTTCGCCGAATTCGGGCTTGAAGCCGGCCTTTTCCAGTGCATCCTTGACCGCCGCGAAATCATTGGGCGGCGTGATCACCTCGATCGAGCCGTCATCGTTGCTCAGCACGTCGTCGGCGCCGGCCTCGATCGCCGCATCCATCAGCGCGGCTTCGTCGGTGCCGGGGGCGAAAATCATCTGCCCGCAATGGGTAAACAGGAAGGCGACGCTGCCATCGGTGCCAAGGTTGCCGCCGTGCTTGGTGAAGGCGTGGCGTACTTCGGCCACGGTGCGCGTCCTGTTGTCGGTGAGGCAATCCACCATCACCGCGGCGCCGTTGATGCCGTAGCCTTCGTAGCGGATTTCCTCGTAATTGACGCCTTCGAGCTGGCCGGTGCCGCGCTTGATGGCGTTTTCCATGTTGTCCTTGGGCAGGCTTTGCGCCTTGGCCTTTTCGATCGCCAGGCGCAGGCGCGGATTGCCGCCGGGATCGCCCCCGCCCATCTTGGCGGCGACGGTGATTTCCTTGATCAGCTTGGTGAAGACCTTGCCCCGCTTGGCGTCCTGCCGCCCCTTGCGGTGCTGGATATTGGCCCATTTGGAATGTCCGGCCATGGTGGGTTCCCTGATTGCTCTTAGAATCCGGAATTTTAGCATCCGGGAATTTCCCGCCATGACCCAGACCCTGCCCATCGCCAGAGCTGGCGACACCGAACTGGCCCTGCTGGCGCCGCTTGCCAACCGTCACGGCCTGATCACCGGCGCCACCGGCACCGGCAAGACGGTGACCCTGCAGCGCATGGCGGAACAGTTGTCGAACGCCGGCGTGCCGGTCTTCCTCGCCGACGCCAAGGGCGACCTGTCGGGCCTGGGCGCCGCCGGCACGGCCTCGGAAAAGTTGCAGAAGCGGCTCGATGTGCTTGGCATTGCGGACTGGCAGCCGCGCGCCAATCCGGTGATGTTCTGGGATGTCTTTGGCGAAGCCGGCCATCCGGTACGGGCCACGGTGTCGGACATGGGGCCGCTGTTGCTGGCGCGCCTGCTCAACCTCAACGACACCCAGGCCGGCGTGCTGCAACTGGTGTTCAGGATCGCGGACGACCAGGGCCTGCTGCTGCTCGACCTCAAGGACCTGCGCGCCATGGTGCAGCACGTCGGCGAGAACGCGGCCGATTACAAGACCAGGTATGGCAATGTCTCGGCCGCCTCGATCGGCGCCATCCAGCGCGGCTTGCTGACGCTGGAGGAGCAGGGCGGTGACAGCTTCTTCGGCGAGCCGATGCTCGACATCGAGGACCTGATGCAGACCGGGGTTGGGGAAATGAGCGGCCGCGGCGTGATCAACGTGCTGGCGGCCGACAGGCTGATGAACGCGCCGCGCCTTTACGCCTGCTTCCTGCTCTGGCTGCTGGCGGAACTCTTCGAGCGGCTGCCCGAGGCCGGCGACCTGCCCAAGCCCAAGCTGGCCTTCTTTTTCGACGAGGCACACCTGCTGTTTTCCGACGCGCCGCCGGCGCTGCTGGAAAAGATCGAGCAGGTGGTGCGCCTGATCCGCTCCAAGGGAGTCGGTGTCTATTTCGTCACCCAGAACCCGCTCGACATTCCCGACACGGTGCTCGGCCAGCTCGGCAACCGCGTGCAGCACGCCCTGCGCGCCTTCACCCCGCGCGACCAGAAGGCGGTCAAGGCGGCGGCGGAAACCATGCGCGCCAATCCGGCCTTCGACGCAGCCAGCGTGATTACCGAACTCGCTGTCGGCGAGGCGCTGGTCTCCTTTCTCGATGACCACGGCCGGCCGGGCGTGGTCGAGCGCGCCATGGTGTTGCCGCCTTCCTCGCGCATCGGGCCGCTGACCGACGGGGAACGCCGTGCCGCCATCGCCGACTCTCCGCTGGCGGGCCACTACGAGAAGCAGGTCGATCGCGAATCGGCCTACGAGAAGCTGCAAGCGAAGCCGGCCCAGGCGGCAGGCGCAGCCAGCGCGGAAGTCGGCGCTGGCACCACGGCGAGCGTGCCGGCCGCCGACGCGGCGGCACCAGGCGGCGGCCTGCTGGGCGGCCTCGGCGATGCGCTGGGCGGCATGCTGGGGGGCGCTTCGCGGCCGCGTGGCCGGCAAACGGTGGTGGAGGCGGCGGTGACCAGCACGGTACGCGCCATCGGCTCCTCGCTCGGCCGCGAGATCGTGCGCGGCGTGCTCGGTTCCATCCTCGGCGGGCGCCGCCGCTGAACATGGCACGTTTCGCCGGATTGCTCGCGCTTTCGGCCGCCTGGGCAGCAGGCGGCGCGCTGGCGCAGCAGGCCCCCGTGGCAGAGGCCTCGGAGCATGGCTATTTCGAAGACCTGCCGGTGGTGCTTTCGGTCAGCCGCCTGGCGCAGCCGCTCAACGAGGTTCCGGGGGCGGTTACCGTTATCGATCGCGACCTGATCCGCCGCTCCGGCGCGCGCGAAGTTGCCGAGGTGCTGAGGCTGGTGCCCGGCTTTCTGTTTACCCGGCGCAACGGTGCCAATCCCGTGGCGACCTACCATGGTGCTCTGGACATCTACGGCGCGCGCATGCAGGTCTATGTCGATGGCCGCTCGGTGTATTCGAGCTTTTACCTGGGCGATACCCATCGCGGCCTGCAAGGTGTCGTGCTCGAGGACATCGAGCGCATCGAAGTCCTGCGCGGGTCCAACTCCGCCTCGTATGGCGCCAACGCCTTCCTCGGCGTGGTGAACATCATCACCCGCCATGCCGCCGATAGCCACGGCGGCATGGTTTCCCTGACGCGTGGCGACAAGGGGATAGACGATGGCGTCGCCCGCGTCGGCTGGGCGGCGGGCGACGTGAACCTGCGCCTGACGGCATCGCATCGCCGCGACCGCGGCCTCGATCGGGTGCATGACGACAGCCTGCTGGCGCAGGCACATCTGCGCGCCGACTGGAATCCCCGACCCAGCGACGAAGTCCGGCTCAACGCGGGTTCGATGCGCGGGCGCTTCGGCGAAGGCGCGCGCCCGGCGGCGACCAACCCGGGAAACATCGAACGCATGATCGAATGGGAGGACGTGTATGTGAACGCCTCCTGGCGCAGGGACCTGGGCGATGGCGGGGGGCTTGCGCTGCATGCCAGCTACGAGCGCGATGGCTATGCGGATCGCTTTCCCTATGCAACGATTCCCACCATCGCCATCGACAACGGCGGCATCGGCGACCGCATGGAAATCGGCTTCCAGCATACGCTCGGGCTGGCGGTGCGCGACAGACTGGTGTGGGGCATTGAATGGCGCCGCGAAACGGCGCAATCGCAGTCCTTCTTCTTCAGCAATGCGACCTTCTCGGTGAACCGGTTTCGTGGTTTCCTCAACTACGAGTGGCGCCCCCATCCGCAAGTGGTGGTCAATGCCGGCGGGCTCTACGAAAACCACAACATCATAGGCGACAGTTTTGCGCCGCGCCTGACGGCGAACCTGCACGTCGCGGCCGACCATACCTTGCGCGCCGGGATGACCTCGGCCTCGCGCGCGCCCGGGCTCTACGAACTGCGGGGCGACACGCGCTTCTTCAGTGGTGGCGTGCTGGCCGACTGGACCTTCCGTTCCAGCGGTAAAGTCAAGGCGGAACGCGTGCTCAGCCAGGAAGTCGGCTATCTCGGTCGTTTTCGCTCGCTGGGGCTGACGGTCGACGGCCGCGCCTTCGTCGAGCGCATGAACGACCGCATCCGCTTCTCCGGGCGTACCGGCGTCGGGGTGCCCAACGACGCGGTGAACGCGCCAGGACCGCATATTCACGGTTTCGAGTACCAGTTCGACTGGCAGCCAACGACCACGACCCGGATCCTGCTGGCGGAGGCCCACCTGCGGGCCGCCAGCGGACGCGCCGACGAGATCATCGAAGTTCCCCATCGCAGCACCACGCTCAGCTTCATCCAGCAACTGATGCGCGGTGTCGATCTCAGCCTGATCAGCCACTCCACGACACCCTTCTCCTGGTCGGGAACCAACAACGTCCTCGACACGCCGCGCCAGCTCGATGCGCGCCTGGCCTGGGCGTTCGCCGTGGGGGCGACTCGGGGCGAGGCCTCGGTCACCGTCCAGGCAGTCAACGGTGGCCACCAGGAGTACGTGCGCGCCAACCGTTTCGAGCGCCGCGCTTTCGCCACGCTTCGGCTGGATTTCTGATCCATGAGTCCTCGCCTGCGCAGGCTGCTGATCGCCGCTTTCCTATGTATAATGACATATGGGTCAAGGGCGGCGCCGGTATCGGTCTGGATCGCGCTGTCGGATATGGGCGGCGTTTATGCCGAGGCGGCCGAGGCGCTGCGCACCGAGGTCGAGCGCGTCTATCCCGGCCGCATCGAGTGGCGCATTGCGAGCGCTGCCCAGTTGCGCCAGACCCGGTCGGAGCCGCAATGGGTAGTGGCAGTCGGCGGTTCCGCCCAGCGCGCGATGCAGGAGCATTTCGCCGAGGATCCGACGCCGCCACCCTTGCTCGTCATGCTGGTACCGCGCCTGGCCTTCGAGCGGCTTGCCGATCCCGGGCGGGTACGTGCCGGCCAAGTGTCGGCCGTGTACCTCGACCAGCCGCCGGCACGCCAGCTGATGCTGGCGCAGCTGGCGTTTCCAGGGCTGCGCAGTCTCGGAATTCTCCTTGGCGCCGAATCACGAGGGCAGGCCGCCTCCTTCGAGAAGGCGGCACGTGAGCAAGGCATCCGGCTGAACATTCAGGTCGTCGCGGGCGACGGTTTGTTCGGCGCGCTGCAAAGCCTGTTGCCGGAGGTGGATGTGCTGCTTGCGACGCCCGATCCCGCCGTGTTCAACAGTCAGACCGTAGCCAATATCCTGGCGGCCGCCTACCGTCGGCGGATTCCGATGATTGGTTTCTCGCCGGCTTACACGCGGGCCGGAGCGCTGCTGTCACTGTATTCGACCCCAACCCAAGTGGGCACGCGTGCCGGCGAAATGCTGCGTCAGGCCCTTCCGGGCCTCGCGCTGCCACCACCGCAGTGGCCGCGCGAATTCGTCGTCGGTGTCAATCAGGACGTTTCCCGCTCGCTTGAGCTGAACCTGGTCGAGGCGCAGTTGGCGCAGCAGCTGCGACAGAAGGAGCGTCCGTGAACAGCAACCTGCGGACCCGCATCCTGTGGCTGGCATTGCTGCCGGGGACCCTGGTCGCCGTCCTGCTGACGGCGATATTCCTGGTGCATTCGATCGACAGCATCGACCAGGGTTTGCGCACGCGCGGCAAGGCGATCGCGCGCCAGGTTGCCGGTCTCGCCGAGTTCGGCATCTTTTCCGGCCAGCGCATGGCGCTGAGTGGCCTGGCCGAATCGGCGATCCGCATCGATCCGGAAGTCCGCGGCGCGGCAATTGTTGAACCGGGGGGAGAGATTCTCGCGCGGGGTGGCGATCTGAGTCCGGCACGGTGGCCCGATCTGGGCCAGATCGAGGGACGTCGCCTCGGCGTCGACGTGCTCCTGTTTGTCGAGCCGGTGCGGCAACTCAGCGTGCCGGTGGACGACATCTATGGCGGCGTCGAGACGCCGCCGGAGAAGGCCAGATTGCTTGGCTATGTGGTGATCGAACTGTCCTCGCGCGAGATCGCGGGGCGCATTACGCGTCTGGCATGGATCGCCTTGGCCGTCGCGGGACTCGGCGTCGCGCTGGGCGGGTGGCTGGCCTGGCGCATTGCGCGCTCGGTTACCCTGCCGCTGCTGGCCGCCAATGAAGTCGTTGCCCGTATCGGCGGCGGCGATCTCGATGCCAGGATGTCGGCCGACACGGCCGGTCCATTGCAGTCCCTGGCGATCGGCATCAACAGCATGGCGGCGCGGATCGGACTTACCCAGGAGGATTTGCTTACGCGCGTGGCACAGGCAACCTCCGGGCTGCAACACGAAAAGGATGCCGCCGAGCGCGCCACCCTGGCGAAGTCGCATTTTCTTGCCGCTGCCAGCCACGACCTGCGCCAGCCGCTGCATGCGCTGGGCCTGTTCGTGGCGGCTCTGGCGCAGTCGGATGCCGCGCGCCGCGAACCGGCCCTGGTGGGCAACATCCGATCGGCGACCGATACCCTGCAGAATCTGCTTGACGCCATTCTCGATGTATCGCGGCTCGACAGCGGCAAGGTCGTGCCGCGCATCGCGCCGATTGCCATCGGGCCCCTGTTCGCGCATACGCGGCAGGCCTTGTCGCTGATCGCCGAGAACAAGGGCCTGAGCCTGAGGGCCCGCCCGAGCGAGGCCTGGGTAAGTTGCGACAGGGAAATGCTCCAGCGCATCCTGCTCAATCTGGTCGGCAATGCCATTCGTTACACGCGCAGTGGCGGCGTGCTGATGAGCTGCCGCCGTCGTGGCGACCAGTGGCTGGTTGAGGTATGGGATACCGGCAATGGCATTCCCGAGCATGCGCGCGACGAGATCTTCGAGGAATACGCCCAGCTGGAAAATCCGGAGCGCGACCGTGCCAAGGGCCTTGGCCTTGGCCTGGCGATTTGTCGCCGGCTGGCCGGGCTTCTGGCTGCGCCGATCGGCGTCCGTTCGCGGCCTGGGCGCGGTTCGGTATTCTGGATATTGCTGCCCGCCGCGGCGGTTCCCGCCATTGAGCAGCCCTCGGCCTTGCCCGCCGAATCGGCCGAGGAATTGGCGCGCATCGATGGCTCGGTACTGGTGATCGACGCCGATCCCATGGTTCGGGCAGGCATGGAGACGGCGATCGGCGGCTGGGGTGCCAAGGTGATGCTGGCGGCCGACGGCGAGGAAGCATGGCGCTGTTGCGAAGGCGGCATGAGGCCGGACATAGCGATCTGCAATCTTGGATTGCCGGGGCGCGAGTCCGGCATCGACTTGGTGCGCAAACTGCAACGTGTTTATCCGGCCATGGGCGTGCTGCTGGTCAGCGCCGATACCAGCGAGGAAACCCAGGCGGCGGCGCGCGCCGCCGGGTTCCCGCTGCTCAAGCAGCCGTTGCCGCCGGGACGCCTGCGCGCGGCCCTGCGCACCTTGCTGTCGAGTTCGTCTTAGCGTGAAAGGACAGGGTGGGACGCTGCCGATATCGAGCGCAGCGAGCCATTCAGGAACCCCCCGCAAGGGGGCGAGGCGGGAATTCGCGACGCATGCGTCGCGCCGCCGCAGCCGGCTGGCTGTGCAAAGCCAGCCGTGGGCCGCGCAGCGGGAAGGGGGGCGGGTGTCCGAAAAGGGCTGATTTTCATGATGCGGGGTGATGTTTCCCGCATCATGAAAATCAGCCGGTCGGCGGCAGGCCCAGGCGGCGGCAAAGCTCCAGCGTCAGCCCCGACTGGTTCATGGAATAAAAATGCAGGCCGGGTGCGCCACGCGCAATCAGGCCCTGGCACAGTTCGGTGACCACATCGAGGCCGAAGGCGCGGATCGAATCGGCGTCGTCGCCGAAGCTCTCGAACTTGCGCCGCATCCAGCGCGGAATCTCCGCGCCACAGGCATCGGAAAAGCGCGCCAGCTTGGAAAAGCTGGCAATCGGCATGATGCCGGGGATGATCGGGATGCTCACGCCCAGCGTGCGCGCCTCGGCGACGAAATGCTCGTAGGCGTCGGCGTTGTAGAAGTATTGGGTGATGGCGGAACTGGCGCCGGCATCGACCTTGCGCTTGAAGTTCAACAAGTCATCGCACGGACTTTTCGCCTGCGGGTGCCATTCCGGATAGGCGGCGACTTCGATGCGGAAGCGGTCGCCAGTCTCGGCACGGATGAATGCCACCAGTTCATTGGCATAGCGGAATTCGCCGGCATCGACCATGCCGGAGGGCAGGTCGCCGCGCAGGGCGACGATGCGGCGGATGCCGCTGGCGCCGAATTCGGCCAGCAGTTCGCGTATGCCGGCGCGCGTCGAGCCAATACAGGAAAGATGCGGTGCGGCGTTGAAGCCTTCGGCGGCGATTTCCTTCACCACCGCCAGGGTGCGTTCGCGCGTCGAGCCGCCGGCGCCGTAGGTGACGGAAAAGAACTCCGGCTTCAGCACCGCCAGCCGCTGGCGCACGGCGCGCAGCTTTTCCACGCCCTCCTCGGTGTGCGGGGGAAAGAACTCGATCGACAGTTCAAGACTCATTTGCGTTCCAGGAATCAGGGCTTGGGGCTCAGCAGCAGTTTGGAGAGCAGCCAGGGCAGGGCAAGCAGGGCCACGGCATTGATCAGCCAGACGGCGAACAGGCGCATCGGTTTCCTCGGCGCGGGGCGGGCCGGCGCGCCGGCCCGGTGCCTCGCTCAGTAACGGTACTGGTTGCTCTTGTACGGGCCGGCCTTGGGTACGCCGATATAGGCGGCCTGCTGGTCGGTCAGCTCGGAGAGTTGCGCGTTGAGCTTCTTCAGCTGCAGGCGCGCCACCTTCTCGTCGAGGTGCTTGGGCAGCGTGTACACGCCGACCGGGTAATCGGCGTTGCGGGTGTACAGCTCGATCTGGGCGATGGTCTGGTTGGCGAAGGACGAGGACATCACGTAGCTCGGGTGCCCCGTGCCGCAGCCCAGGTTCACCAGGCGGCCCTTGGCCAGCAGGATGATGCGCTTTCCATCGGGGAAAATCACGTGATCGACCTGCGGCTTGATCTCTTCCCACTCGTACTTCTCGATCGAGGCGACGTCGATCTCGTTGTCGAAATGGCCGATGTTGCAGACGATGGCCTGGTCCTTCATCTTCGCCATGTGCTCATGGGTGATGACGTGGTAATTGCCGGTGCAGGTGACGAAGATGTCGGCCTTGTCGGCGGCATATTCCATGGTCACCACGCGGTAGCCTTCCATCGCCGCCTGCAACGCGCAGATCGGGTCGATCTCGGTGACCCAGACTTGGGCCGACAGCGCGCGCATGGCCTGCGCCGAGCCCTTGCCGACGTCGCCGTAGCCGGCGATCACGGCGATCTTGCCGGCGATCATGACGTCGGTGGCGCGCTTGACGCCATCGACCAGGGATTCGCGGCAGCCGTAGAGGTTGTCGAACTTCGACTTGGTCACCGAGTCATTGACGTTGATCGCGGGAATCTTCAGCTCGCCGCGCTCGTGCATCTGGTACAGGCGATGCACACCGGTGGTGGTTTCTTCCGTCACACCCTTGATCTGGGCCAGGCGGGTCGAGTACCAGGCCGGATCGGTCGCCAGCCTGGCCTTGATCGCGGCAAACAGGATGCGCTCTTCCTCGGAAGTCGGCGCTGACAGGACGGCGATATCCTTCTCGGCGCGCGTGCCCAGGTGCAGCAGCAGCGTGGCGTCGCCGCCGTCGTCGAGGATCATGTTCGAGTAGCCGTTATCGGGCCACTCGAAGATGCGATGGGTGTAGTCCCAGTAGTCGACCAGGGTCTCGCCCTTGATCGCGAACACGGCAATGCCGTCGGCGGCGATGGCGGCGGCGGCATGGTCCTGGGTCGAGAAGATGTTGCACGAGGCCCAGCGCACTTCGGCGCCCAGCGCGGTCAGCGTCTCGATCAGCACCGCGGTCTGGATCGTCATGTGCAGCGATCCGGTGATGCGCGCGCCCTTGAGCGGCTGGCCCTTGGCGAACTCCTCGCGGATCGCCATCAGGCCCGGCATCTCGGTCTCGGCGATGCGGATTTCCTTGCGGCCCCAGGCGGCAAGCCCGAGGTCGGCGATGGCGTAGTCTTTTTGCTCAGTCACGGCGTTCATGGCGGCTCCTTGAACTGTGACCGGGAGGGATGCGAACTCACCCTGCCCGGTACGGGTTAGGTGAGCGCGGTTTGAAGATGTCCGAGCCTGGGGGGTATGGCAACTACCCTTGCAGCGCTCCTCGGAAGCCCGACATTATATCCGGATCGGCCAATTGCGTTGACGCACTGCGCAATGCACGGCATAATCCTGCTTCTCCGACGCGGGGTGGAGCAGTCTGGCAGCTCGTCGGGCTCATAACCCGAAGGTCGCAGGTTCAAATCCTGCCCCCGCAACCAACAAAAAGACAATAAGGCCAATCACTTAGCGGTGGTTGGCCTTATTGCTTCGCGGGGTCGTGAAATAGAATCGTCGCCATGCCTGCCTATTTCCGCCGCTTCTTGTTCGCGCTGACCTGGTTTGCCGCATCCGCGGCCCTGGCCCAGGAAGTCAGTGTCAAGCCGGGCATCAACCAGGCATACCAGGGCGCCGATTACGCGCGCTGGCAGGCCGCTTTCGAAACCGAGGGGCGCGAGGTTTTCGTGCAGCGGCTGCGCATCGTCGATGCCTTGGGCATTCGGCCCGGCATGGTGGTGGCAGATGTCGGTGCCGGGACGGGAGCATTTTCCCTGCCGCTGGCTCGAAAAGTCGGCGCTGGCGGCACGGTGATTGCGCAGGATGTGACGCCCGAGTTCATCAACGGGATCGAGGCGCGTTCCCGTGGCGCAGGCCTTGCCCAGGTGCGGACCGTGCTTGGCGGCGAACGGGATGCCCACCTGCCGGCCGGTGGCATCGATCTGGTGTTTACCAGCGATACTTACCATCACGTCGAGTATCCCCAGGCCATGCTGGCTTCCTTGCACACGGCCCTGAAATCCGGGGGCCGACTGGTGGTGATCGATTACGAACGCATTCCAGGCCGATCGAGCCCGTGGATTCTTGGTCACGTGCGCGCCGGGCGAGAAACCGTGATCGCCGAAATCGAAGCGGCGGGTTTCATGCTGCTGCGCAGCCACGATTTTTTGCGCGAGAATTATTTTCTGGAATTCCGCAGACCCTGACCGGATTCGCCGTATCTGGCGGTGTGTGGTCTATGCTTGATGTTTTGCAACGGCGACGTGGCGCCGTTGCCTGAGCAACCGGCAGCAAAGATGGCCCTGACGACAAATTTCAGCAACAAGAGCCTCCTGATCCTCGACGACATGCCCGAGGCGCGCAGTTCGTTGCGCTCCCAGGTCGGCATGCTCGGCTTCGAGCGGATAGTCGTCAGTGGCAACGTCAAGGATGCGCTGGACCAGTTTCGCAAGCACAACTTCGATGTCATCCTTGCCGACTACTACCTTGGCGCGGGCACCGACGGCCAGCAGTTCCTGGAATTCCTGCGCACACGGGGCATCATCGGTCGCGGCGTGCTGTTTATCATGGTTACGGCCGAGAAGCGCTACGAAAGCGTGGTGACCGCCGCCGAATGCCTGCCCGACGATTACCTGCTCAAGCCTTTCACCGCCGAGGTGCTGAAGCTGCGCCTGGAGCGCCTGCTGGAAAAAAAGCAGCGTCTGGCGCGCATCGACAAATTGCAGGACCGGGGCGACTGGACTGGCGTGATCGCCGCCTGCGGCGAGATCATCGCGGCCAGGGATCGTTACATGGTTGATGCCATGCGCATCAAGGGCAATGCCCTGCTTGCCGCCGGCCGTCATGACGACGCGGTGGGCTTCTATCAGCTGATGTTGCTGGAGCGGCCGTTGCCCTGGTCCAGGCTCGGCCTCGCGCGTGCCTTGCACCTGCGCGGCGACGACACCGAATCGAAAGACATGCTCATCGGCTTGATCGCGGAAGCGCCGCAGCTGATGGCAGCGTATGACCTGCTGGGCAAGGTGCACCTTGCTTCGGGCGATCCCGATGCGGCACTGGCGGTGCTCGACAGCGCCTGCGTCATTTCGCCGAATTCCCTGGCGCGGCATCGCGCGGTGGCCTCGGTGGTCGAGGAGCAAGGCGATTTCAAACGCGTCGAACAGGCGCTGGACAAGGTGGTCAAGCGCACCCGCAACTCTCCCCTGCGCGAAACCCAGGACATTGCGCGCCTGGGCAATGCGTTCACCGAACTGGGCGAGCCGGCAAAGGCCCTGGATCTGATCGGCGAGGCCCTGAGCAATTTCAGGAGCGACGCCCAGGATCCGATGCTGGCGGCGGTGGAGGCCGTTGCCCAGCAGAAGGCGGGCAATCCCGACAAGGCGCGGGCCGCGCTCGAGCGCGCCTTGCAGGCGGACGCCAGCAAGCTGCCGGTTGCCGTCACGATGGCGGTGGCCAAGGCCTGCCTCAGCACCGGCCGCCACGACAAAGCGCAGGACATCCTGCGCAAGCTGGTGCAGACCCACCATGAGGCCACCGATCTGCACCAGCGCGTGTCTTCGGTGCTGCGCGACCATGGCGCGGAGGCGATTGCCGAGTCGCTGGTGGCCGACAGCGTCAACGAGATCATCCAGATCAATAACGATGCCGTCAGGCGCGCCAAGGCCGGCGAGCTCGGTCCCGCGGCGCAGATGCTGACCGAGGCGGCGCAACGCCTGCCCGGCAATATCCAGATCGTGGCCAACGCGGCGGCGGCCTTGTATTTCGACGTTCTGCACAATGGTCTCGACGCGGAAAAAATGCGTCAGGCACAGGGTTTCCAGAAGGCGGTGCAGGCGGCCGTGCCTGCCCATCCCAAGCTGGCCGAGATCGCCGCGCTGGTGGCGCGGATCCGCGAAAAGTACGCTGCAACCGCGCAATGAGCGATTTTTCCGAACTGGCGGTGCTGACCATCCACGATGTCAAGAACCGGCTCAACCTGCTGGTGCGGCAGGCCGAGCGCAAGGGCGACATGGAAACCCTGCGCATCGCCATGGAGGCGGCGGCCACGCTGACACGTTTGCTGCATGCCTACAAGGCCGGCACCGGCCGGTTGCGGCTCAATGTCGATGCCCATGCGCCAGCCGACGTGGTCGAGGAACTGGCGGCCGAGTTCCGCGCGCAAACCGCCTTGAGGCTGGATATCGATCTTGCCGGGGCGCCGGTGCTGGCCTGCTACGACGAGGCACTGGTGCGCATGCTGTTGCAGGACGCGCTGTACAACGCCATGCGTCACGCCCGGGTCGCGATCCGGATTGCCGCGCGGGCGGTCGATGGATTCCTGGAGTTTTCCGTGGCCGACGACGGACCGGGCTATCCGCCGGAAATGCTGGGCGCGCCGGCGATGGCCATGCCGGGTGACGGCAGGGGAACCGGGCTCGGGCTTTACCTGGCGCGGCAGGTCGCCGAGCTGCATGCCAACGGCGCCCGCCACGGCGAGCTCGGTCTTGGCAACGATGCGGGCGCGGTGTTCCGCCTGCGCCTGCCGCTGTAGGTACCGGCCGGGCGCGGCGTATCATCGCTTCACTTTCGACACGGAGTTGCCATGCTTGGTCTGGAAGATGCCCGTCGCATCATCGCCGCCGCCTGCCGGGCGGCAGCGGAACGGCAATGGAACGTGGTCGTCGCCGTGTTCGATGACGGCGGCCACCTGATTGCCCTCGAACGCATGGATGGCACCCAGAAAGGCTCGGTGCGCGTGGCCGAGCAAAAGGCGCGCACCGCCATCCTGTTCAAGCGTCCGACCAAGGCCTTCGAGGACGCGGTGATGCAGGGGCGGCCGAACCTGATGACCCTGCCCGACGTGATCTGCCTCGAAGGTGGCCTGCCCCTGATTCGCGATGGCGTCTACGTCGGCGCCATCGGCGTTTCCGGACTCAAGTCCTTCGAGGACGGCGTCGTCGCCGCCGCCGGCGAGGCGGCGCTGACGGCAGCCGCCGACGGCTAGAATGCGAGACTCCATGTCCGGCGCAATCAGGGTGTTCCAGTGAGCGGCGTAGCCAAGAATTTCATCGAGATCGAAAACCTGCACTTCGCCTATGGCGGCAACCGGGTGCTCAAGGGGGTGCAGTTTTCCGTGCCGCGCGGCAAGGTGGTTGGCATCCTCGGTGTCAGCGGTGCCGGCAAGAGCACCATCCTCAAGTTGATCGGCGGTCAGCTGCGCCCCGACCGGGGCCAGGTGCGGGTCGATGGCAAGGTGGTGCACGAACTCGACAGCGACGGCCTCTACGAGATGCGCCGGCGCATGGGCATGATGTTCCAGGCCGGCGGCCTGTTCAGCGACATGTCGGTGTTCGACAACATCGCCTTCCCGATGCGCGAGCTGACCAACCTGCCCGAAGACCTGATCCACGACCTGGTGCTGATGAAGCTGCACGCCGTTGGCTTGCGCGGCACCACCGGCCTGATGCCGAGCGAGCTTTCGGGCGGCATGGCGCGGCGCGTGGCGCTGGCGCGCGCCATCGCGCTCGACCCGATGCTGGCGATGTACGACGAACCCTTTGCCGGCCTCGACCCGATTTCGCTGAATGTCATCGCCGAGCTGATCCGCCGCCTCAACGATGCGCTGGGCGCGACCTCGATCATCGTTACCTACGATGTCTCGGAAACCCTCAAGGTGGTCGATTACGCTTTCTTCGTGCATGACGGCGTGGTGCTGGCCTCTGGCACGCCGGAGGAGCTGAGCAATTCAAGCGATCCCTCGGTGCACCAGTTCATCCACTCCGAGCCCGACGGCCCGGTCGCCTTCCACATTCCGCACGCCCCTTACACCCACGACCTGGCGCTGGAATCGCGTCAATAGGCCGGACTCAGTGCTCCTTGCCGTCGATGCGCGGCGCCAGCAGCAGCGGTGTCAGGCGCAGGGCGAGCACGCCGAAGCCGAGCAGCCAGCCGGTGGCGGCCAGGGCCAGCCACAACGAATAATCGCCGCCGTCCAGCTGCGGCGCCAGCACGCGCAGCAGAAAGGCGGCGATCATCAGCCACAGCACCGCCTTGTCACCGCCGTCGAACACCACCTTGCGCCCGGTGTGGCCCTTGGCGATGCGGATCAGCATGGCCGGAATGATCAGGCCCATCACGCCCAGGCCGAAGACGTGCATCGACACGGCGCCGACCCAGGCCGGCGGCGCCAGTACCGCCAGTGCTTCGAGCAGCAACTGGAGCACGATGCCGGCATAGCCGAGATACATGATGCCGATGTCCAGTCGCCGCAGTGCCAGCCGGGGATGCCAGAACACGAGGCGCCCCGTCAGCAGTGCGGCCAGCAGCAAGGCCAGCAGCGCGGCCACCGATGGCGGCAGCCAGGGCGCGGCCACCAGCACCAGGCCGAGCAGCTTGATGGTCTTGTCGAGCGCCGCATGGCGCAGGATCTCCACCTGGAAGACGCCCTTCATGAACTGGCTCAGGGTGCGTTCCAGCATCACCAGGAAAGCGACGCGGAACAGGCCGGTGGCCATGGTCGCGCCATCGCGAAAATGCTCGCCGTCCAGCATCAGCTGTTTGGCGACCAGAAAGGCCGGCAGGATCAGCAGAAAGAAATAGTTGTCGCGGTAGCTGTCCTGGTGCCGGTAGCGGATCAGGGTCCACAGCAGCATGGCGACGATGCCGACCAGGAACAGCTTGTTCGAGATCTCGAACAGCGCCGGCGGCCAGGCTCCACCGAACCACATGCCGGCCCGCTCGACGACCCAGGCCGCGGCGAGGCAGGCCAGCTGCGGGCCATGGTAGCCGCGAATGCCGACCCAGTTCTTGGTTGCGGTGAGCAAAAAGCCACCCAGCACCGCCCAGCCGAAGCCGAAGAACATTTCGTGGCCATGCCAAAGCAGTGGCGCTCGCGCCAGCGAAGGCGACTCGATCAGGCCCAGATGCAAGAGCACCCAGAGCGGGGGCAGCGCCAAGCCCGCCAGGCAGGCCAGTGCGAAGAAGGGCCGGAAGCCGGCGAGCCAAAGCGGATGCATGCCCAGGCTCATGGCGCGGGCCGGCGCCGGAACACCACGTCCCAGACGCCGTGGCCGAGCTTCAGGCCGCGGGTTTCGAACTTGGTTTGCGGGCGGTAGGCGGGGCGTGGCGCGAAACCCGGCGCGGTGTTTTCCAGCAAGGGCTCGGCCGACAGCACCGCCAGCATCTGCTCGGCATACTCCTGCCAATCCGTGGCGCAATGCAGGTAGCCGCCGGGCGCCAGCCGGCTGGCGAGCAGGGCGACGAAGGGCGGCTGGATCAGGCGCCGCTTCTGCTGGCGCTTCTTCGGCCAGGGGTCGGGGAAGAAGACGTGGATGCCGGCCAGCGACCGTGGCGCCAGCATGTCGCGCACCACTTCCACCGCATCGTGCTGGATCACGCGCAGGTTGGTGAGCTCGCGCGTGGCGATTTCCTTGAGCAGGCTGCCGACGCCCGGGGTGTGCACTTCGATGCCGAGATAGTCGTGCTGCGGATGCGCGGCGGCGATGATGGCCGTGGTCTCGCCCATGCCGCAGCCGATCTCCAGGAAGCGTGGCGCCTGGCGGCCAAACGTTGCGTCGAGGTCGAGCAGTCCGGCGCGGTAGGCGATGCCCCAGCGCGGCATGCCCTGTTCGTGGAAACGCCGCTGCGCCTCGGAGACGCGGCCCTGGCGCAACACGAAGCTGCGGATGTGGCCGTCGCGGCGCGGCAGGGTGGTATCGGATTCGCTCATTCGCTGGCCTTGGGCGCAGCAGCATCGGGGTTCGCGCCAGAAGTCGGCGCTGACGGTACGGCGTTTCCCCGGTTTGCGGCCGGCGCCGGGTCTTCGTGAGTCTTGCTGTCCGCCAGCAGGCGATCGAGTTCATAGCGCGGGCGGATGATCGCCGTCGGCAGCGTGGCGCAGGCCTCTTCCAGCGTGACTTCGCCGAGCACGTCGCGGATGTTGTCCTTGAGGTTCAGCGCGCGCACCAGGTCGCCCCAGCGGGCTTCGTCGGCGCGGGCGCCGAAATAGTGGCGCGCGAGATCGTGCACCAGGCCGTCGATCACCGTGGCCTGCCGGGCGTGCCAGGCCGCGTAGGCCTCCTGGGTGGAGCCCGCCTGGTCGGCAAGGTCGAGGCAGGCGCCGGCCAGCAGCGAGAGTCCATGCGCCAGGCCGAACAGGCGCTGGCGCACCAGTACATCGGTTTGCTCGAAGGCGTAGCCCTGGTGCAGCGGCTGCAAGGGGGCCGCGAGCGGGGCCGACGGTTCGGCGGCGGGTAGAGTTTCCTGTGCCGTCGCCGCGGCGGAAAGCAGCGCCAGCAGCAGCCAGGCGGTGAAACGCTTCACTTGCCGGCTTGGCCGATCAGCCCGCCGCCGGGCGAGCTGGGGCTCGCCGCATAGGTTTTCTTCGGCATGCGTCCGGCACGGAAGGCCTCGCGGCCGGCCTCGACCGCCTTCCTCATGGCGCCGGCCATCAGCACCGGGTCCTGCGCGGCGGCGATCGCCGTATTCATCAGCACGCCGTCGCAGCCCAGCTCCATGGCGATCGCGGCATCCGAGGCGGTGCCGACGCCGGCATCGACCAGCACCGGCAGCTTGGCCTGCTCGATGATCAGCTTCAGGTTCCAGGGATTGAGGATACCCATGCCGGAGCCGATCAGCGATGCCAAAGGCATGATTGCGACGCAGCCGATGTCTTCCAGCATGCGCGCCTGGATCGGATCGTCGGCGCAATACACCATCACCTGGAAGCCGTCCTTGACCAGGGTCGCGGCGGCCTTCAGGGTTTCCGGCATGTTGGGAAACAGGGTCTGCGGGTCGCCCAGCACTTCCAGCTTGCACAAGGCATGGCCGTCGAGCAGTTCGCGCCCGAGGCGCAAGGTGCGCACCGCGTCCTCCGCCGTAAAGCAACCGGCGGTATTGGGCAGGATGGTGAACTGCGCGGGGGGCAGAACTTCCAGCAGCGAAGGCTGGCCCGGCTCCTGGCCGATGTTGGTGCGGCGGATGGCGACGGTGATGATCTCGGCGCCCGAGGCGACGATGGCTTCGCGCGTCTGGGCGAAGTCCTTGTACTTGCCGGTGCCGACCAGCAGGCGCGAGCCGTAGCTCTTGCCGGCGATGACGAGTGGATCTGCGTGCATGCTGTGTTCCCGGTTCAGCCGCCGCCGACGGCGACGACGATTTCGATCTGGTCACCCTCGGCCAGCGGCGTATCGGCGTGGCGGCCCCTGGGCACGATCTCGCCATTGCGCTCCACGGCGACGCGCTTGCCGGCCATGCCGCGGGCTTCGAGCAGGGTGGCGACGGTGAGGGGTTCGGCCAGCCGCTGCGGCTCGCCGTTGATGATGACTTCCATCGCCGAATTTTACTTCAGCAGGCGGCGCCGGATCAGCGCCGAGGCGACGCAAAAGGCGGCCACGGCAAATGCCAGCAGCGCGGCCAGATGCAGGCCGATGGTGCCCGGCACCTCGCCGAACAGCAAGGGCCGGACCAGGCTCACCGCGTGGGTCAGCGGCAGCCAGGCGGCCACCGCCTGGACCACGCCGGGCAGCTGGTCGGCAGGAAAGAAGACGCCGCAGACCAGCACCATGGGCGTGATGAAGAGCGTGAAGTAATACATGAAAAAATCATACGACGGGGCCAGCGCGGTGACGATCAGCCCCAGCGCGGCAAAGGCCAGGCCGGTGAGGAAGATCACCGGCAGCGCCCACAGCGCCAGCGGCGAGGCGATGAAGCCGAGCGCCGCGATCACCACCAGGATCGCCGTGCCCGACAGCGTGGCCTTGGCCGCGGCCCACAGCAGTTCGCCGGCCAGCACGTCCTCCAGGTTCACCGGCGCATTCATGATCGCCTCCCAGGTGCGCTGCACATGCATGCGCGAAAAGGCCGAGTACAGCGCCTCGAAGGAAGCGGCATTCATGGTCGACGCGCACACCGTGCCGGCGGCAAGGAAGGCGATGTAGGGCACGCCGCCCACCTCGGGCAGCATGCCGCCCAGCCCGTAGCCGAGGCCGAACAGGTAGATCATCGGGTCGGCCAGGTTGCCCAGCATGGAAGGAATCGCCAGCTTCTTCCAGACCAGGAAATTGCGCCGCCAGACGGCGAAGGCGCGGGGGGAAAGTCGTGGGAAAAGTTCAGGCAGGGCGTGGGCGGAGGCCATCTGGCGATGATAGCGAACTTGCTTTGTTGTCGGTCGTCGTTTGGACTATGATTTGCCGATGCCGACTATCAGTGCATTCTTCGGAATCGTGATCCAGATGTTCTGGCGTGAGCATGCTCCGCCGCATTTTCATGCCCTCTATGCCGAGTTCGAGGTGGAAATCGATATTCGGACTCTTGAGGTCATCAAGGGAAGTTTGCCGCGACGAGCGCTGGCGCTGGTACTCGAGTGGGCGACAGAGCATCGCGCGGAGTTGATGGAGGATTGGAACCTGTGTCAATCGAAGCAAAGTCCAAAACGGATCGCCCCGCTGGAGTAGTTCCGGCGGCGCCATGGCGCGTCCGCGCCTTCAGCGTGCAGCCCGGATTTCGGCTGGCGATCACCTTTGTCGACGGAACCCGCGGGGTGGCGGACTTGTCGCGCCTGGTCGCGGGTCGCAATCCGGGTGTTTATGGGGCGCTTGCCGATCCAGCAGTTTTCGAGCAGGCGAGACTTGAGCTGGGTGTGATCACCTGGCCGAACGGGGCCGACCTCGACCCCGACTGGTTGCATCAGGAAATCTCCAGACAAGCTGAATGGCTGGTTCCCGACTGAGGGAAATCGTGTGCGCCCTGTTGATGAATCGCCCGGTGCGGACCCGCATGCCGGGTGGTGTGGGGAGGGCCGGTTAGACGCCGGCCCTTACCCGATTCGGCCTCTGTAAGCGGGATGCTCAAATAGGCGGCGCCTATCGCTTTCAATTGGCTCCAGCATTTCCTCGTCATCCTCAATTCGACAGAGAACGCAAGGTTCCGCACCGCCCCTCGGAACCTTCTCGAAGCGACTACTGTTGCTTCTTGAAGACCCCGCTATTGCTTCCACCACTTGGGTTGGAGTAGCTTGCCCAGAGTTCATCTCCCTTGACGGTGAAGGTGCAGGTTCCACCAGTGCTTCTGTTGCATACGAATGACAGAGATTCCTGGTTATCCATTTTTATGGTCGAGAAATTCTTCGGATCAGATGTCGTATCTCCGTAAGTAAACGTTGCCATGCAGTCGGTCCCAACTAAGGTAACTTTTCTGACCTTCAGGGTCTGCTCTTCGATGTAACCAGCCACCCACGACCCTTTCCATATACCAAAAAACGAAGCGCATTTTTGAGGAACTATTCCATCAGGCTTTTCGAACCCGAACGTTTTGTCACTGAGTTGCTTTTCGTCAATCTTGGAGATACGAAGACCCTTCGAAGCACCGTTCTTGGGAGTAAAAGTGCCGATGTACGTTGTGTTGGAGTCTTGTGAGGCAGTGATGACTGAGTCAGCTTGGGTTACGACGGTTAGCTTTTTGTTGCCACTGTCGTGGAATTCCGCTTTGATTGGCGTTTGATTCCCGTCAGACCAACCGTAGACAGCGGTGAGCGGGTAGACCCCGTCAGTCCCTTGTGAGACCTCAGAGATCTTCAAGAGACGAGTTCTCCCTTCGTAGGCGACTGTCACCAGCCAAGAGCCGAGCAATTCTTTGCTAAGTTTTTCTTGGGTTGCCGTGTCAGCGAAGGAGCGGACCGGGGAAAGAAGCGAAATTATCAACAATAGCAAGTACGGTGCGCGCATGGTGATTCTCCATAATGAAAGTGCTTTGGATAGAACAAAATCACTCCTTGATTCGAATCCTTGCGAATCGAATATTTTGCAGGATAGCGCATACAACCGTATGCAGACAAGCGAAGGCGTATCGGCAAACCTTGTCCGTCTATGCGGGACAAGAGGCTACCGACGAAAATCTTTGGCGAAGTGCTGCAAGAGCTGCGCTTGCAACAGGCATTGACCCAGGATCAACTCGCCGAGCGCGCGGGAACGGAGCGTAGCCACATCAGTGCCCTGGAGCGGGCGGAGAAAGGCCCGACGCTCGCGACGATACTAAATCTTGCGGCCGCGCTGAATCTTCCGGTTGCGCACCTGATGGGCTTGGTTGAGGAAAGACTCAAGGATTCCTGATCCGGGACGACCAGCAAATACACGCTGGAAGCCTTGCTGACTCAAGGACGCCGTACTACCAGCGCCGACTCTTGCTCGATCCCTCAACTCGCGCCCGGTCATGCCGCAGCCGGTTCTTCGATGTCCCGACGCAGCGGGCAGGACTGGATCAGCGCTTCGGCCGGATGTCGCCCCCGGATAGTATGACCCGAGCCTTTGCCACTTCCTCCTGCTGGACCCTCGCTTCAAAAAACCTGTAAATATCCGTCGGCGTGACTTCAACACCCACCGGATCAAGTCCCTCATCATCTGCATCAAGCGGCATCAATCCCAGCAGCTTGTGTTCGACTAGCGTTGGCACTTCAGGTGCATCGTCAGCCTCCTGCGCTGCGGCAACGATGTCGGCCAGTGTCCTGCCATGCTGGCAGAACCACATCAGGTCGAAGTAGTCGCGTGATCGAGAGCGCTTGAGCAGCAGTGCGCTCTTCATGGCGAACAGGGTGGGCGTGTCCATCAGGCCAAACCGCCAGCCCGCGACCGACTGAATGCCGGCAGCAAAGCGTTGCCCTTCGGGAAGGGAGAAACATTGCACCTTGACGCCATCGAGCACGTAATCCTGCACTCGGGCGAGCAGGTCGGCACCGTTGATCCTGGCGGTCGAAATCGCCGACTGCGGTGTGATCAGCGTCGCGCCGTGCGCGCGCATGGCATGGAACAGCTTGTTCTTGTCCAATGTGGCGGCAAACACCGCAAGATCGAGGTCGAGGCTGCGCCGATGCCCGGCTTGCAACGCCAGCGCCGTGCCGCCGACGAGGCAGAAGCCTTCCAGTGCAGGCTCATCGGCCAGTCGGGTGATGACCGCCGTCGTGGCCGGCGGCAGCACGTCGACGCGCAGGGTAATCATGCGGCCGAACTCTCGTTGAAGGCGATTTCGATGCTGCGCAACATGCGGGCGAGGATGCGGGCGAGGATGCCGCGTTCATCGTCCGGCACCAGCGCGAGTGCGGCGTTTACATGCGCTTGCACCGTGCCCAGGCCAAGGTCGGCACAAGTACGCACCAGATCGGGGAAGCTGGCGCGACGCAGGACGGCAAGGATCAGGGTGTCGTCGGCCAGTGACGGGTTGGACCAGTCGTAGGGCATCGAAAGATTGGCCGATTTGCGCAGGCCATGCCGGCTCGCGAGCAGACGCAAGGCGGTTTCAGGCATGCGGCGAAAATCGCCGGAACTTTCCGGCAACAGCCATTTATCCAGCGTGCGGCTGGAAATGCCCATGTCTGTCGCCAGTTGGGACCGGGTTTGACCGGACTGGCGCATGGCCTGCCTTAGCAAGTCTTGTTGTCTCATGGGTTCAAGTATATCCCCATTGGGGACTGTTTGGTCAAACCCGGAATTCGCCGTCCCGCCAGCGCCGACTTTCGCTCAATCCCTCAACTCGCGCCCGGTCAGCTTGAGGAATACATCCTCCAGGTTCGCCGGGCGGTGCAGGGTGCGCAGCGCCGGCTGGTCGGCGAGGTGGGCCAGCAGCGGCGCGGCGTCCGCGACATAGCAGAAGGCTGTTTCGCCGCTGGTTTCGACCCGCCGCGAAAACCGCGCGGCTTCGCGTTGTGCCCAGCCCGGTGCATCCTCGCCATAGACCTCGACCACCTGCGGTTCGATGTTGGCGCAGATCAATTCGCGCGGCGGACCTTCGGCGACCATGCGGCCGTGGTCGATGATGGCCAGGCGTTGGCAGAGGCGTTCGGCCTCGTCCATGAAATGCGTGGTCAACAGGATGGTCTTGCCCTGCGCCAGCAGGCGTTTGAGGCGTTCCCAGATCAGGTGCCGCGCCTGCGGGTCTAGCCCCGTGGTGGGCTCGTCGAGCAGCAGCAGCTCGGGGTCGTTGACCAGGGCGCGTGCCAGCGTCAGGCGTCGCTTCATGCCGCCGGAAAGGCTGCGGATGCTGGCGTTTTCCTTGCCGGCGAGGCCGGCGAAGTCGAGCAGGCCGGGGATCAGCGGGCGAATCTCGGCGTCGGCCATGCCGAAGTAGCGGCCATAGACGATCAGGTTTTCGGCGGCGGTGAAATCGGGATCGAGGTTGTCGAACTGGGGCACCACGCCGATCCGGCGCCTTGCCTCGCGCGCCCGTTGGGGAACCGGCTCGCCGGCCAGCACGATGCTGCCCGCGTCCGGCGCGGTGAGGCCGAGGCAGCAGCGCAGGGTGGTGGTCTTGCCGGCGCCGTTGGGGCCGAGCAGGCCGTGGCATTCGCCGCGCCGCAGCTCGAAGCTGAGCCCGGCGACGACTTCGCGGCCGTCATAGGATTTGCGCAGCCCGGAAACCGCCAGCGGGCTCACCGTTGCGTGCCGGTCCAGGCGCGATGGATGATGTCGCGGATGATGTGCAGGCGGCGATGGAAGAAATGGTCGGCGCCGGGAATCACCACCACCGGAATGTCCAGTGGTTGCGCCCAGGCGAAGACATTGGCCAGGCGCACGGTTTCGTCCGCGGAGCCGTGGATCACCAGCGTGTCGGGCGCCACCGCCTCGGTTTCGTAGCGCCGCATGCCCTCGACGAAGCCGGCGGCGGTGCCGACCAGCACCAGCCAGCGCGCCGCATCGCCGGCCGCCGCCAGGCGTTTGGCGAGGCGGGTGCTGACATAGGCGCCGAAAGAAAAGCCGGCGAGGTAGAGCGGCAGCGGTGCGCCGTCCGGCATCCGCCGCTCGGCGAAGCGCGCCCGCGCCCAGTCGTGCACGGCCAGCAGGTCGTCGGTCTCGGCGTCGCCGTGGTCATGCTCGCCTTCCGAACCGCCGACGCCGCGAAAGCTGGGGCGCAGCGTGATGCAGCCGCGCTCGCGGAAGGCGCGCGCCAGGGTGGTGACCACCTTGTTGTCGGCGGTGCCGCCGAACAGCGGATGCGGATGCGCGATCAGCGCCAGGCCACTGGCATTTTCGTGATCCTCGACGAAGACCTCGATCTTGCCGTCGGGGCCGTCGACCAGTACGCGTTCGTGGCGCGACATGCTCAGTCCACCTTGAGCCGGGCGACCACCTTGCCGCCGATCAGGTGGCTTTCGATGATTTCGTCGATGTCCTCGCGGTCGACGTAGGTGTACCACACGGCCTCGGGATAGACCACCATCACCGGGCCCTTTTCGCAACGGTCGAGGCAGCCGGCGGCATTGATCCTTACCTTGCCCGGCATGCGCGCGCCGAGCGCCTTGACCTGGTCCTTGGCGTAGGCGCGCATGTCGCATGCGCCATGGTTGTTGCAGCAGGATTCGCCCGCCGCGCGCTGATTGGTGCAGAAGAAAACGTGGTGCTTGAAGTGGCTCATGATAAGCGGGCCGTGAAGAAGGGGTGCGCGCGATTTTACCGGCCCGGCGCCGGGTACTTGGCGGCGTTCTTGACGATCTTGTCGCGCGCCGCGGCGATCGGATCGATGTTCAGCACATCGGCGAGCTCGGTGAGGTAGATCAGCACATCGGCGATCTCGTCGGCTACTTCGGCACGTTTGTCGGCGGCGAGGGCCAGGCTCTCCTCGGGCGTCGACCACTGGAAATGTTCGACCAGCTCGGCGGCCTCGACCGACAGCGCCATCACCAGGTTCTTCGGCGTGTGGTAGCGGTGCCAGTCGCGCGCGGCGCAGAATTCGCGCAGCGCATCGCGCAGCGTGTTCAGGTCAGAAATGGCGGGCATGCGTGTTCTCCGGTCGGTAGATCATCAGCCAGGGCAGGGCGAGGAAGGGCCACAGCGAACAGATCATGCGCGTCAGGCCGTTGAAGTTGAGGAACTGGCCCGACTGCCACAGCTGGGCCATGTTGTGCAGGTAGGGGTTCTCCGGCGCGGCATTCACCATCACCGTGGCAAACAGCAGGGCCAGCGCCGCCATTGCGCGCCGCAGCGGCGGTGCCAGGAAGCTGGCGCCCCACCAGAGGGCGAAGCCGAGCGCCAGGCCATTGCCGTTGCCCGGCGTAAGCCAGGCCAGCGCCGCAGTGGGCCCGGCGAACAGCGCCTGTGCCAGGGTCTTGACCAGCAGCGCGAGCAGCAGCAGCAGCAGGGTCAGCAGGCGGGCGTGGCCACGCAGCAGCAATTGCGCGATCAATCCGGCGGCAAGCAGGCCGGAGGCGGCGATGGTGGACTCGACATGGGCGAAGCGTTCCGGCGCGAAGGGCTGCACCGGCGGCAGCTCGAGCATCTGGCGCAGGTCGCCGGTGCCGAACAGCAGGATTTCGGGCGAGAGCTGGGTCATCAGCCAGGCCGCCATCAGCAGCACGCCGAAATCGGCGCCATACGCCTGTGTCATGACATGGCCCTGCCAGATCGCGTGATGGCGATCGCTGAACAACTGGCGACCCCAGAGCGCGCCGGCGGCCGCGCCGAGCAGGGCGCCGCCGGCGTTGCAGGCGAGGTCGAGGTTGGAGGGCACGCGATTGGGCAGGTAGTTCTGCGTCAGCTCCAGCCCGAAGCTGAGTGTCGCGGCCAGGATCGTGGCCGCCAGGCAGGCCGCCAGCGGCCCAAGGCGCAGGCGCAGCAGCGCGGCGCAAAGGAAGCCGAAGGGCAGGTAGGCGAGGACATTGGTCGCCAGGTCGAACGGCGTCCAGTAGCGCGGCCAGGTGGCGACGAGGAAATCGAAGGGGCTGCCGCCATTGTCGCGCCAGCCGGCAAGGGGGTAAAGACTGGCGTAGACGATCAGCAGCGCATAGCCGAGATTCAGGTAGAGCAGCAGATGGTTGCGCGCGTCCTTGCCCATGGCGCGATTCTGAGGCCTTCGCCGCGGGGCGACAAGGCCGCGCCCATGGCTACCAGCGGCGGCGCAGGTTGCTGAGATAGTCGGTGGGAAAGCCGTCGATCGCGATCAGGGTCTGGTCCAGCACGCGGCGCGCGGTTTCGGCGGTGAGCGATGCGCAGTATTTCTTGTCGCGGGTACCGCCCGACGTCAGACCGATCAGGCGACCCTCGCCATCGACCAGGGGGCCGCCGGAAACACCGAAATCGCAATGGTTGGTGGATATCAGGTAGTCCTGACCGCTGCGATTGAGGACGCCGAGCAGCGTGCCGGCCGAAAAGATTGGTCGTCCCTGTGCAAAGCCCAGGCTGTAGATGGTGGTGCCGGGCGCCATGCGCGAGGAGGCGCCCCAGGCTATCGGCTTGGCGTTGAGGCCGGGCGCGTGGGCGACGCAGGCATCCTCGCGCACCAGGAACGCGGCATGGGTGATTGCGGTCATCTTGCCGCTGGGCGCATGGATGGCCAGCAGCGGCCCCTTGTGGATGTTGGGCGCGATGACATGGCAGTTGGTGAGCAGCTTTTCGCGTTCGATGGCGATGCCGGTGCCTTGGCCGCCACCGCCGACCACGGCATAGGTCGACTCGGCGATGGAATTGATTGCCGCTGCTTGCAGCAACTCCGACAGTGAGCGCTGCGGCTGCGGAGCGGGCATTGGCGACGGCTGGGACGTGGCGGCAGGTACCTGGGCGGCGGCCGGCGTCGGAGTCGGGACCGGCGGCGGAAGCAGGGTGGCGATTTCGGCGGCCAGCTTGTCCGCCTGGCCGTCATCGGCGCCGGCTGCCGCGACGGGCGTGCTTGCGGTCTTGGGTGCGGGCGCCTGGGCTGGGCCAGGGGACGGGCCGGGTGGCGCTGCCGGAGTCATGTAGCGCCCGGCCGCGTAGGCGCCACAAGCAAGCAGCAGCGAACCCAGCACGGGTTTTAGCCATGCGTGTCGCGTCGGGGTGTTGGCGGAACGGCGTTCGCCGCCGCGTCGGTCACGCTGCCGGCGGTCGTAGCCGGCGCGCTGGCGCCGGTCCAGCAGCACGTCGCGGGCGTCGATCAGGATGGCGATGCGATTGTGCTTTTCCTCGCTGTCGGGCTGGGCGTCCAGTGCCCGGCGCAGGTCGGCAAACGCATTCTGGATGTCTTCGGGGGAGGCTTTGTCGGTCAGGCCGAGCAGTTCATAGAGGGATTGCTTGTCGGCCATGGCGTGGGCTTAGCGTGAAACGACGGGATGGGCCGCTGGTGATATCGAGCGAAGCGAGCCGATTGGGAACCCCCCGCGAGGGGGGCGAAGGGGGGGCGGGTCGAGTTTGCTCGCCCATGGCTGGGCAAGGGTGCGGGCATTTCATGATTGCGAGGGTGGTCACCGAAGCCATGGGCGTCAGTGTCTATGCTCCGGCTCCGCGTGGTGGGTCTGCGCGGCGGCATGGTGATGCAGGATCGCGTGCGGATCCTGCCCCGGCTGGTGATGGCCCACCCACTGCGGCAGCAGCGATCCGGCCAGCATGCCGAGCAGGGAGACGCCAAGTCCGATGAGTTGCGGCGGCACCGGGCTGGCCTCGCCGATCAGCACCTCGATCATCACCCAGGACAGCAGGCCGCCGAAAATCGCCGCCAGCGCGCCCTGCGTCGTCGCGCGCCGCCAGAATATGCCGGCGGCGAGCGGCACGAAGGCTTCGGCCAGGGTGACCTTGTAGGCGTTTTCCACCATCTTGAAGATCGAGGCCTCGGACTTCAGCGCCACCACCAGCACCATGCAGGCGAAGCCGACCAGGCAGCCGCGCATCACGCGCAGGAAGGTCTTGTCGCCCATGTCGGGGTAGAAGCCCCTGACCACGTTTTCGGCGAAGGTGACCGAGGGCGCCAGCAGCGTCGCCGAGGAGCAGCTCATGATCGCCGAGAGCACGGCGCCGAAGAACAGCACCTGGGCGAACACCGGGGTGTGCTGCAACACCAGGGTCGGCAGCACCAGCTGGCTGTCTTTTTGCAGCAGTTCGCCGAACATGCCCGGATCGATCAGCGTCGCCGAGTAGGCGATGAACATGGGCACGAAGGTGAAGCAGAAATAGATCGAGGCGCCAAGCACCGAGCCCCACAGCGCGATAGTGGCGCTTTTCGCCGAGGTCACGCGCTGGAACACGTCCTGCTGCGGGATCGAGCCCAGCATCATGGTCATCCAGGTGCCGAGGAAGGTCAGCCACAGCCAGGGGTCGGGATCGGGGAAGAACTTCAGCTTGCCGGCTTCGGCGGCATGGCCGATTACCGCCGTGGCGCCACCGCCGACTTTTCCGCTCACGGTCCAGGCGATGAACAGCAGGCCGCCCATCGACACCGCCATCTGCACGAAGTCGAGGATGGCCACCGAGAACATGCCGCCGAAGATGGTGTAACTGAGCACGATCGCGGCACCGAGGATCATGCCGGCTTCCTGCGACACGGCGCCGTCGGTGACGACGTAGAAGATCAGGCCCAGGGCCTTGATCTGCGCCGCCACCCAGCCCAGATACGAGAGCACGATGCAGATGGTGGTCAGCACCTCCACCGTGCGGTTGTAGCGCATGCGGTAGAAGTCGCCCAAGGTCAGGATGTTGAGCTTGTAGAGGTAGCGCGAGAAGATCAGGCCGGCGATGATCAGGCACATCGAGGAGCCAAAGGGGTCGGCGACCACGCCGCCGAGGCCGTCCTTGACGAAGGTGGCCGAAACGCCGAACACGGCTTCGGCGCCGAACCAGGTGGCGAATACCGTGGCGGTGACCACCGGCAGCGGCAGGCGGCGGCCGGCGACGGCAAAGTCCTTGGCGTTATGGACCCGGGTCGCGGCGAACAGGCCGATGCCGACCGAATAGAGGATGACGAACCAGAGCAGCATGGCGGGTACCCGGGATCAGGGATCAGGTGGCGAAGTATAAGTCCGGCGCGAGCCTGAGCAGGTCGTCATGCACCTGTTCGAGCACGCTGCGCCATTCGCGGCGCGGGCCCTGGCGATAGAGCGTGACGGAGGGATACCAGGGGCTGTCGCGCCGGTTCAGCAGCCAGCGCCAGTCCGGGCTGCATGGCAGCAGAATCCAGGTCGGTTTGCCGATTGCCCCGGCCAGGCGGGCGACGCTGCTATCCACGCTGATCACGACATCCATCAGCGAACACAAGGCCGCCGTCGCGGCGAAAGTCTCCAGTTGATCGCCGAAATGCCGCAGCCGCGTGTCATTGCCAAGCGCCTCCAGGTCGTCGGCGCGAACCTCCTTTTGCAGGCTGACATACTCGCAGCCGGGCGGCAGGTGTTGCAACAGGGTTGCCAGCGCGATGCTGCGATCACGGTCGTTGCCGTGCCGCGGATTTCCGCTCCAGGCGATGCCCACCCTGGGCTTCGAGCGGACGCCGAGCTTCTGTGCCCATGCCGCGACTTCGCCCGGGCTGGCATGCAGATAGGCCCGCGGCGCCGGTATCGTGGCGAGGTCGATGGCGAGCGCCAGGGGCAGCGAAAGCAGCGGGCAATGGAGGTCGAAGTCGGGCAGGCGGCTTCCCCAGGGCAGCACGCCGTGCACTCCCTCGATGCCCTGTAGCAGGGCGAGCAGCGGAGTCGGGACTTCCAGCAGCACTTTCGCCCCGCGTTTGGCCACCTCGGCGGCGAAGCGGCAGAACTGTATCGTGTCGCCCAGTCCCTGCTCGCTGTGCAAGAGCAGTGTCTTGCCTTGCAGCGGCTCGGCACCAAGCCAGAGCGGCCGGGTGTAAGGGCGTAATCTTGGCGCCAGCGCCGCGGTCTTCCAGCGCCACTCGAGCAGCCGCCAGCCGTTCGCGAGATCGCCCAGGGTCAGCATGGCCAAGGCCTGGTTGACACGGAACTGGGCATCTTCCGGGTCGAGGGCGATGGCGCGGTCGTAACTTTCCAGCGCGGCATCGAATCGCGCCAGGGCCGCGAGCATCCTGCCGCGGTCGGAGTGGGCCTGGGCGTGGTCCGGCTGCAAGGCGATCGCCGCGTCGTAGCTGGTCAGCGCGGATTCGTAGTGCCCGAGGCTGGCCAGCGCCATGCCCCGGCTGAAATACGCTTCGACGCAGCCGCCCTCCAGGGCAATTGCCGCGTCATAGCTTGCGACGGCGGCTGCGCAACGGCCGAGTTCCTGCAATACCTTCCCTTTGTTGATGTTGGCCTCGACGTGATCCGGCTGGAGGTCGATGGCTTCTTGCAGAAGTTCCAGCGCGCGGGCAAGGTTTTTCTTCTGCGCGGCGAGTGTGCCCGCCAGGAAGAGCGCGTCGAAACAGGCGCGATCGAATTCCAGGACCGCGCCGCAAATCGCTTCGGCGTCGTCGAGCCGTCCCTCGTCGCGACAGCGTGCCGCGAGCGACAGCTGCGACCGGGAATATTGCTCGATCAGGCAACGCAGCGTCTCCCGCGCGCCGGCGTGGCCTGGCGCAATGCCCACCGCCATGCGGAGACAGGCGATGGCTTCGCGCGGCTCATTCCTTGCGGCAAGCAGTGCTCCCAGCAACTGCAAGGCGTCGAGGTCCTGCGGCGCCGCAGCCAGGCGCGTGCGGCATGCCGCCTCGGCGAGATCGACTTTTCCCTGCCGCAGCAAGGCAAGGGCGGTCTGGATCGGGCCGGATTCCTGGCTGTCGCTCATGCCAAACGATTCAAGCCCCGGCGCGACAAGGGGTCGTCGCGGGCTGGCCCCGGTTCAGGCGACGTGAATGGCAAAGCCGAGTGCGAACACTGCGACCGCGAGTGCCAGCCAGAGCATCTGGCGCAGGGCGCGCACCTCGGCCGCGAGGTTCTCCAGCTCCGGCTTGGGCGGCGGTTCGGCGGTGGCGGTCAGCGCCTGGTGCACCAGGCGCGGCAGGGTGGGCAACAGGCGCGCCCATTGCGCAGCCTCGCGCCGGAGGTTGGCTTCCAGCGCCAGCAGGCCGAGCTGTTCGCTCATCCAGCGTTCCAGGTAGGGGAAGGCGGTCTGCCACAGGTCGAGCTCGGGGTCGAGCTCGCGGCCGAGGCCCTCGACATTGAGCAGGGTCTTTTGCAGCAGCACCAGTTGCGGCTGGATTTCGACGTTGAACTGGCGCGAGGTCTGGAACAGGCGCAGCAGCACGCGACCGAGCGAGATTTCCTTCAGCGGCCGGTCGAAGAAAGGCTCGCATACGGCGCGAATCGCGGCCTCGAACTCGTCTACCCGGGTGTCGCGCGGCGCCCAGCCGGATTCGATGTGGGCCTCGGCAACGCGCTTGTAGTCGCGGCGGAAGAAAGCCAGGAAATTCTGCGCCAGGTAGTTCTTGTCGATGTCGGACAAGGTGCCGACGATGCCGAAGTCGAGCGCGATGTATTGCCCCTTGCGCGGACCCTCGGTGCACACGAAGATATTGCCCGGATGCATGTCGGCATGGAAAAAGCCGTCGCGAAACACCTGGGTAAAGAAGATCTCGACCCCCGCCCGCGCCAGCTGCGGGATATCCACGCCCTTGTCGCGCAAGTCGTCGACCCGCGAGATCGGCGTGCCGTGCATGCGTTCCATCACCATCACGCTCTCGCTGCACCAGTCCCAATGCACTTCGGGCAGCATCAGCAGCTCGGAGTCGGCGAAGTTGCGCCGCAACTGCGAGCAGTTGGCCGCCTCGCGCATCAGGTCCAGCTCGTAATGCAGGTACTTGTCGAACTCGGCCACGACTTCGCGCGGCTTCAGGCGCCGGCCGTCCGCCCACAGCTTTTCCAGCAGGCTGGCGGCCACCTGGAGCAGCGCGATGTCATGCTCGATCACCGGCTGGATGCCGGGACGCAGGATTTTCACCGCCACTTCGCGGCCATCCGGCAATTCGGCGAAATGCACCTGCGCTACCGAGGCGGAGGCCACCGGATCGCGGTCGAAGCGGGCAAAGACCTGGTCCACCGGCTTGCCGTAAGCCTTTTCCAGCTCGGCGATCGCCAGTTCGGAGGGGAAGGGCGGCACGCGGTCCTGCAAGCGCGCCAGTTCGTCGGCGACATCCAGCGGCAGCAGGTCGCGGCGGGTGGAAAGCACCTGGCCGAACTTGACGAAAATCGGCCCCAGGTCTTCCAGGGCCCGGCGCAGCCTTACCGCGCGCGGCGCCGAGAGCTCGCGCCAGAAGAACAGCCCCTGCACCGCACCCAGCAGGCGGGCGCCAAAGCCCTGCTCCATCTCGTGGTCGAGGATCAGGCGGTCGAGGCCATGGCGATAGGCGACACGGGCGATGCGAAACAGGCGGAAGATGCGCACGGAATGGAGATGCCGAAGATGCGGATGTTGGAAAGGCCGGCCCCGGCGTCGCTCATGCCGGGCGCAGCGGCTGCAAGCGGGCAAGTATAATTCACGCCCCATCGAAAGCTCCGCGTAATTCCGACATGGCCGCACCCAGCGCAAATCCGGCACACGCCTTCGACGCCCGCCAGCACCTTGCCGGCCTGTTGCGCGCCGCGCTGGCCAGCGTGGCGCCTTCCCAAGGCCTTCCCGACATTCTTCTCGAACGCCCCAAGCAGGCCAGCCATGGCGATTTCGCCAGCAACCTGGCGATGCAGCTGGCACGTGAATTGAAGACCAATCCGCGCCAGATCGCCGAGCGACTGGTACGCGAACTCCCCGCCTCGCCATTTGTCGCCAAGGTCGAGATCGCCGGTGCCGGCTTCATCAATTTCACGCTGACGCCGGCGGCGCGCAGCGCCGTGGTGGCAAGCGTGCTGGCCGCCGGTGGCGATTTCGGTCGCGGCCCGGCGAGGAACGGTCGCATGGCGCGGCGCCTGCAGGTCGAGTTCGTCTCCGCCAATCCCACCGGCCCGCTGCACGTCGGCCATGGGCGCGGCGCCGCCTACGGCGCCAGCCTGGCTTCGCTGCTGGCCTTCGCCGGCTACGAGGTGACGCGCGAGTACTACGTCAATGACGCCGGGCGGCAGATGGACATCCTCGCCGTCTCGGCCTGGCTGCGCTACCTCGAACTCTTCGCCGAGCCGCTGCCCTTCCCGCCCAATGCCTACCAGGGCGGCTACGTGCGCGAGATGGCGGAGCAGATCAGGCAGGCCCACGGCGACCGCTACGTGCATCCGGCCGAGGCGGTGCTGGCCTGCGTTCCCGAGACGGACGACATCGAGGCGCGCCTCGACGGCTTCATCCTCGCCGGCAAGGATCTGCTCGGCGAGGACTGGTCCTACGTGCATAGCCACGTGCTGTCCGAGCAGCTCGCGGACTGCCGCGCCGACCTGGAAGAATTCGGCGTGCATTTCGACGTCTGGTTCTCCGAGCGCAGCCTTTACGACACAGGCATGGTGGCGCGCGCCGTCGAGAAGCTGGAGAAGGCCGGCCACATCTACACCCAGGACGGCGCCAAATGGTTCCAGTCCACCGCCTTCGGCGACGAGAAGGATCGCGTCGTGCAGCGCGAGAACGGCATCTACACCTACTTCGCCTCCGACATCGCCTACCACCTGAACAAGTTCGAGCGCGGCTTCGACAAGGTGATCGACGTCTGGGGTGCCGACCACCACGGCTACATCCCCCGTGTCCGCGGCGCGCTGTCGGCGTCAGGCGCCGACGCCGGCAAGCTCGATGTCACCCTGGTGCAGTTCGTCAGCCTGTTCCGCGACGGGCTGAAGGTTTCGATGTCCACGCGCTCCGGCGAATACGTCACCCTGCGCCAGCTGCGCGAGGAAGTCGGCAACGACGCCTGCCGCTTCTTCTACATGCTGCGCAAATGCGACCAGGCGCTGGATTTCGACCTTGACCTGGCCAAGTCGCAAAGCAACGACAACCCGGTGTACTACGTGCAATACGCCCATGCCCGCATCTGTTCGGTGCTGGCGCAGTGGGACGGCGACGAGTCGACGCTGGCCCAGGCCGATCTGGCACCCCTGCAACACGAGCGCGAGTTCGCCCTGTGTGCGCGGCTGGCCGAGTTCCCCGAGCTGGTGCAGGCCGCCGCGCGCGACTACGCGCCGCATGCGCTGGCCTTCTATCTCAAGGACCTCGCCGGGGACTTCCACAGCTGGTACAACGCCGAGCGCGTGCTGGTCGACGACATGGCGACGCGCGATGCCCGCCTTGCCCTGGCGCTGGCCACGCGCCAGGTGCTGAGGAACGGACTTTCCCTGCTGGGCGTTTCGCAACCGATGAGCATGTGACGGGACGGGCATGAGCAAATTCGACAAGACAGGCAAGCCTGCTGCGCGCAGCAAGCCGCCGCGCAAGAGCGGTGGCGGCACGCTGCTCGGCATTTTCATCGGCCTGGTGATCGGTATCCTGATCGCCTTCGGCGTGGTCTGGTACCTCAACAAGTCGCCGCTGCCCTTCCAGAACAAGTACGAAGGCGCGCCCAAGACCGACAAGCCGGCGGGCGGCAATGGCACCGCCACGCCGGCGCCGCTGCCCGGCAAGCCGGGCGACAAGCCGGCCGAGCGCCGCTTCGACTTCTACAACATCCTCGAAGGCAAGCCGCCGCAGGGCGGCATGCCGCCGACCGGCGCGCCGACGCCGGCTGCGGCGCCGGGTGCGACGCCGCCCGCCGGTACCGCGCCAGCCGCGGGCGCGGTACCGGCGGCCGGTGCCCCGGCGGTCGATACCAAGCCCCAGCTCAACGATGTGTTCTATCTCCAGGTCGGCTCCTTCCAGAAGGCCGCCGACGCCGACAACCTCAAGGCCAAGCTGGCGCTCACCGGGCTTTATGCCAGCGTGCAGGAAGTGAATATCCCCGACAAGGGCACCATGCATCGGGTACGCGTCGGTCCCTTCCGCGACCCCGACGAGATGAATCGCGCCCGCGCCCTGTTGGCGCAAAACGGAGTGCAGGCTTCGGTCGTCAAGCAGAAGGAATAGCCGGATGATGCGCCGCCTCGGCATCGCACTCCTGTTGTCCTGTGCCTGCCTGACGGCCGAACGCGGCGGCAGGTAGTGCGCGTCTTCCTCACCGGCGCGTCGAGCGGCATCGGCGAAGCCCTGGCCCGCCACTACGCGGCGCAAGGTGCCACGCTGGGCCTGGTGGCGCGGCGCGAAGCCAGGCTGGCCGAGTTGGTTGCCTCGATTCCCGGCCGCCACCGATGCTATATGCTGGATGTCGCCGATGGCGCGGCGCTACAGGCCGCGGCGCGGGATTTCATCGCCGGCGGCTGCCCCGACATCGTGATCGCCAACGCCGGAATTTCCGCCGGCACGCTGGCGCACGAGGCCGACGACCTGCATGCCTTCCGCCGCATTTTCGAGACCAATGTGCTGGGCATGGCGCAGACCTTCCAGCCCTTCATTGCCGCCATGCGCGCGCGCGGCAGCGGCCGTCTGGCCGGCATTGCCTCGGTGGCGGGGATACGTGGCCTGCCCGGCGCCGGCGCCTATTGCGCCTCGAAATCGGCGACCCTCACCTACCTCGAATCGCTGCGCGTCGAATTGCGCGGCAGCGGCGTCAAGGTGGTCACCATCGCGCCGGGCTACATCGCGACGCCGATGACCGCCGTCAATGACTATCCAATGCCCTTCCTGATGCCCGCCGACCAGGCGGCATGGCGTTTTGCCCGTGCCATCGCGCGCGGCAGCAGCTACACGGTGATTCCCTGGCAGATGGGCGTGGTCGGCAAGCTGTTGCGCCTGCTGCCCAACCCGCTGTTCGATATCCTCTTCGCCCGTGCCGGCAGGAAGCCGCGCGGCCTCGATCTTTGATGCCGCCGGCCGCGGCCGGTTATTTCTTTTCGCTGGCCGCTACGCTCTTTGCGCCGAGTTCGAACCCGGCCGCAACATGCTCGATATACATGGTGATGCCCTTCTGCCGCACCTGCTCGAAGGCGGTCCTGGCCAGCGCCGGCTGGCCTTGGAGCAGACGCTGCTGGCCCAGGTAGAACAAGGCCTCGGTCATGTTCAGTTCGCGCTCGTCGCCGAGCTTTTTCTCGACTTCCGCCAGCATCTGCTCCGGGCTCAGGGCGCCGACCAGCATGGCCAGGGCCGGGCGCGGCCATTCGCCGTGCGGCTCTGCCTGCGCACGCTTGGCCAGTTCGGGCGGGATGGCCCTGGCCAGGCGTTGCAGCGACCAGATCTGCCATAGCTCGGCATAGAGCCGGGCCGAACTGTCGGCGGCAGAGCCCGCCGCCTTGGCGAAGTCTTCGGCGGCCTCGGCGATCCGCCCCTGGTAGAAGCGCGCGTGGCCGCGCCGGTAATATATGTCGGGCTCGCCGCCGAGCGCCAGTGCCTTGGAAAAATCGCTGTCCGCCTTGGCGAACTCGCCCAGGCTGAAATGCAGATTGCCGCGGCATTGCCGGGCGCGCCAGAATTGCGGCGCCAGTTGGATGGCGCGTTCGGCGTCCTTCATGCCTTCGTCCGGGGTACCGAGGTCGGCCAGGGTTTCGGCCCGGCTGCAATGCGCTTCGGCCAGGTCTTCGCCGTTCAGGCGACCTTCGGCAATCGTCTTGCCGATGCGTTCCGCGGTTTTCTGCAGGCGCTTGCGCAGATTGTCCTGGAGCGTGGCGCGGCCGAGGCCGAACAGTCCCTCGCTCTTGATCGCCGCCTTATCCACCGCGACATAGCCTTGCACGGTCTTGTCGATGGCCTTGATTTCCTCCATCAGGCGCGGCACCTGATCCGCCGGCACGACCTCGACCAGGGTCGCAAACGTGATGCCGACGCGGGCCTGGTTGCCGCGGAAGCTGCGCGTCGCATCGATGCGGAAGAAGTCATTGCTGAGCCGCTTGGTGCTGGGATCCCTGGCCATCGCCACGCTTGCCGGCCAGTCGACCGTCAGCTCATACTTGGCCTGGTAGTAGGGGCTCAAGGCCACCAGGGGGAAATTGCGCTTGATCTGGGGCGGCACTTGCACCACGCCGCGCAAATTCGCCGGGAAGAAGCGCATGCCCCAGTCGGCATCGAACTGGGTGGCCAGCTTGGGCACCGTGTACGTGGCGCGCAGCGTGATGCGGTTGTCCTCGGCGTCGTCCTGCCAAGTGGGCGTGCCCGCCAGCTCGATGCCCGGGTAAACCCGCTCGTACATGCCCAGGGCAAACTTGCGCAGCTGTTCGGGGGTGAATTGCGCCGCGGCAATCCGCAGTCCTTCGGCATGGTTGCCATTCCAGCTGATCGCGCTGTCCAGTTTGGCATCGGCTTCGAAGGCGGCCAGCGTGAAATGCTCGCTGAGGCTTTGCGTGTTGAGTTCGCGCGCCTCCGTCGGCACGATTCTGGCCAGCTCGACGACCCCCGGAGCGACCGCCAGGCCCTGCGTGTCGGTGGCGAACGAGCCGCGCCGCGCCAGCCTGCCACGCTGGCCGAGGCGCGTCCCGTCCAGGTACCAGTGCTGCCCGTCCACCCTGGCGCGCACCAGCACGTGATCGAATGCCAGCGGCGTCGGCAGGAGTTTCGCCGGCAGCCGCGGCGAGCGCTGTGCCACCAGCACCGGGTGCGCCTCGATGCCCAGTTCGCGCAGCAACGCCAGCAGCAGCAGGGTCTTGTCCTTGCAGTCGCCGAAACGGCGATCCACCACCACCTGGGGCGGATAGGGCCGGTGCGAGCTTTCGCCCAGCGACACCGCGAAATAGCGGATTTCTTCCTGTACCCAGCGCAGCGCCGCCAGCGCCCGGGCTTCCTCGCCGGGCAACTGCTTCAGTTTTGCCACCAGATCGCGGACTTCCGCGGGCAGCGTGGCGCCATTCGCGAACAGCGGTTCGGCCCAGCGTGCGACGGCGCCCCAGTCCTGGTACTCGCTGAACTGTAGCGTGCGGGCGGCAAAAAAATCGTCGGGCACGCCCGATTCAAAATCGATGCCGTCTATGCCGCTCTCCTGCCAGCGCAGATGCCGATGGGTCTTGTCCAGGGTGACCTCCGGTTCCGGCCGCGCCCGGCCAAAATCGCCGTGCATCTGTCAGCGGATGTCGCGCCCGAGCGGGTAGGAAAGGTTGACGCTGCGCAGCTCGATCGGATCGTCCTGGTCCCAACTGGCGGTCTCGGTATAGGCGCTGCCGAGCACCGGGTTGCTGCCTTCGATCGAGTAGCTGATGTGCAGCGTGTCGCCGGCGCGCACGTCGTCGATCAACAGGGCCACCGTGATGCCGCCGCTATACACCCCCTGTTCGAGGTTCATCTCGCGCTGCAGGAAGCTCACATTGCATGAGGCCGTGCGGTCGAGCACGGCGCCGTCGCGCAGCAGATGCACCCGGTGCAGGCGCAATTTCTGGTATTGCGGCACGTAGTGCAGCTGATACTGGCCGATGCGCGCTAGCGCGGCGGCGTCATTGACCTGTATGGCGCGATTGGAATAGAGGGAATTGGGCGTGCCGGCGCGGAACTGGGTATCGGCAAGGCGCGTGACCACGGGATTGCGGCGACTGGTCGGCGGTATTGCAACGGGATGCACCCACGGCGGAATCGGATCGCCGCGCGAGAACGAATCCGGAGCCGTGGTCGTCACCCTGGTCGCCGGCACATCGACTGCCTGTGCCAGGCCGCCACCCGCCAGCGACATGGCCGCCGTACCGAGCATTGCGGCCGCCCACTGCCTGAATTCCGCCATGAAGCATCCCCGTCGTGCTCGACAAGCGCGAACGGCCGGCCGAATGCGGCGGATTATATTCGTTGCGGATAGGGCCGCGGCTGGCCGGTGGCCTCAGGCATTTCCGGCAAGCCTGCCGCGTCGTCGAGTTCGAGCCAGTAGCCGGTCATGGCCGCAGGCGATGTTCGCAGTCGCCGTCAGCGCGCCGGCAGTTCGTTCGGTCGCAGGTTGAAGACCAGCACCTTGGCACCGTGTCCGCCGTCGAACACCAGGGTGCCGGCATTGCGCACGCGGGCACCGTCGCCGGCTGCCAGAGCGATGCCATTGACCCGCAGCGCGCCGCGGCGCGACGTGCAGCCGGTCGGGCGCGATCCAGATCTGCAGGAAGCGCACCGCTTCCGCCCGCGAGGGGTTGAATTCGCTGTGGCTGACGCCGCTGCCGGCGCTCATCATCTGCACCTCGCCGGGGCGGATCACCGAGCCGTTGCCCATCGAATCCTTGTGCTCAAGCGCGCCTTCCAGCACGGAGGAAAAGATTTCCATGTCGTGGTGCGGGTGGGTGCCGAAACCCATGCCGGGGGCGACGCGGTCGTCGTTGATCACCGGCAGGTCGAAGAAACCGACCTGCCGCGGATCGTGGTAGTGGCCGAAGGAAAACGTGTGGCGCGACGCCAGCCAGCCGAACTCGGCGACGCTGCGCTCCGATGCCCTGCGCAATTCGAGCATGTCGGTTTCCTCCGGAGGACGGCTTATCGCTTCCAGCGCCCGGCGGTTTCGGCGACGCGGGCGCCGAACAGGCGCGCGGTTTCCAGGTCGCCGGGTGGCGGGCCTTCCTCGGGGCTGGAGTCGGACGGCGACTGTGCCATGGCGCCGGAGAAGGCGCCCAGCCAATTGACGTCGTTGCGCTGCGCGGCCTTGCTGTTGGCCGGCATCATGCCGGTGCCGACCCAGACCATGCCCTGTTGCATGGCCAGCGCGAACAGGTAGTTGAGCGTTTGCACCTTGTCGCCGTTGAGCGAGGCGGAATTGGTGAAGCCGGCGGCGATCTTGTTCTTCCACTCCGAGGTAAACCAGGCCTTGGAGCTGGCATCGGCGAAGCGCTTGAACTGCCAGGAGGGGCCGCCCATGTAGGTCGGCGTGCCGAAGACGATGGCGTCGGCGGTGTCCAGCTTCTCCCAGGCGCCATCGGCAAGCTGGCCCTCGGCATTGATTTCGACCAGCTCGGCGGTGGCACCGGCGACGCCGGCGGCGCCCTGGCGGACGGCTTCGGCCTGTTTGCGGGTATGGCCGTAGCCACTGTGATAGACGACGACGGTGTGCGACATGGTGCTTTCTCCTTGGTTGAGCATTCGATAATGCCGATGATGGATTTGCCAACACTCCCCAACGTCCACCGATTGAAAGTTGAGTAGAATGATCAGGTAAGGTGGAGTATCAGGTATTGCAAGGCTTTCGGTCGTGAGACTTTTCCCTGCCTAGAATCGAAAATTTCGAATGTACTTGCCGTTGCCATGCTCAAACTGAGCCTCGACGCGATCGAGATCATCGATGCCATCGACCGTGGCGGTTCCTTTGCCGCCGCCGCCGAGGCCCTGCACAAGGTGCCGTCGACGATTTCCTACACGGTGTCCAAGCTGGAGGAGCAACTCGGCTTCGACCTCTTCGCCCGTCGCGGACCGCGTGTCAGCCTGACCCCGGCGGGGCGCGAACTGCTGGCCGAGGGCCGCTGGCTGTTGCGCTCGGCGGCCGACCTCGAATCGCGCCTGCGCCGCATCGCCACCGGCTACGAATCCGAACTGCGCCTGGTGCATGACTCGCTGCTGCCGGTGACGGCGCTGGTCGGGCATATCCGCGACTTCGAGGCGCTGGGCTGCGGCACCCGCCTGCGCCTCAGCACCGAGGTCATGACCGGCGCCTGGGAGGCGCTGCGCGAGGGCCGCGCCGAGATCGTGCTGGCGGTCGGCGATCCGCCGCCGGGCTTCGCCCAGCATGCCAAACGCCTGCACGCGATCGAGTTCGTGTGCTGCGTCGCGCCCGGCCATCCGCTGGCCCGCCTCGATCATCCCGTTGTCGAGGACGACCTGCTGGAACACACCGCGATCGTCGTCGCCGACAGCGCTCGCCTGCTGCCGGCGCGCAGCATCGGTCTGGTCGCGGGCCGTTCGCGCATCACCGTGGCCAACATCGAGGCCAAGATCGCCCTGCAAATCGTCGGCCTGGGCTACGGCTTCCTGCCCCGCTGCCGCATCGACGCCGCGCTGAAAAAACGCGAGCTGGTGGCACTGGCCGTCGCCGCGCCGCGCGCCGCCGAGCCGCTGTGGCTGGCCTGGAGCGCCGAAGGCGAGCAGGGCGAGGCGCTGAAGTGGTGGCGCGCGCGCCTGCTGGCCCCGGATGCCCTGGCGTCGCCCTGAAACGGCGTCCCGTCAGCGCCGACTTTCATGTCCACCTCCACGCCCCTCGACCCGCGCCGCGAACGACTGCTGCTGCTGACCCTGGCCGGCATCCAGTTCGCCCACATCCTCGACTTCATGATCATGATGCCGCTGGGGCCGATGCTGATGCGGGAACTCGGCGTCGGCACCCACGAGTTCGGCCTGCTGGTCTCGTCCTACACCTTTTCGGCGGCCTTCACCGGCCTGCTGGCGGCGATGTTCGTCGACCGCTTCGAGCGCAAGCGCCTGCTGCTCGCCATGTTCGGCCTGTTCGCCGTGGCCACCTTGGCCTGCGGCCTGGCGCCTGGCTACTGGACGCTGCTGGCGGCGCGCGGCACCGCGGGTGCCTTCGGCGGCGTGCTCGGTTCGATGGTGCAGACCATGGTCGGCGACCTGATTCCCTTCGAGCGGCGCGGCCGCGCCAGCGGCACCATCATGTCGGCCTTCTCGCTGTCCACCGTCGCCGGGGTGCCGCTTTCGCTGTACCTGGCCAACCATTTCGGCTGGCGCTTCCCCTTCTATTTCATCGCCCTGCTGTCCTGCGGCCTGCTCGCGCTGGGCTGGAAAATGCTGCCGGAATTGCGCGGCCACCTGCCCTCGTCCGAGGTGAACGAGGAGGAACGTGCTCATCCCCTGAGCGCCATGTTCGAGGTGCTGCGTGAGGCCAACCATTGCCGTGCGCTGCTGTTCATGGCCCTGATCATGGTCTCGGGCTTTTCGGTGATTCCCTACATCACCATCTACATCACCTCGAACGTGAACATCCGCATCGAGGACATTCCCCTGATCTACCTGTTCGGCGGCAGTGCCACCTTTTTTACCTCGCGCCTGATCGGGCGCCTGGCCGACCGTCACGGCAAGATCCGCGTCTATCGCCTGGTGGCCGCCTGCTCGCTGCTGCCGCTGCTGGTGATCACCCACCTGTGGCCGGTGTCGCTGTGGCTGATGATCTTCTGGTCCACGCTGTTCTTCATCCTGGTGCCGGGGCGCATGGTGCCGGCCATGGCGGTGGTCACCTCGGCGGTGCAGCCGCGCCTGCGCGGCACCTTCCTGGCGATGAACGGCGCCGTGCAGCAGTTGGGGTCCGGCTTCGCCTCCTGGCTGGGCGGGGCGATGATCGCCGCCGACGCCACGGGCCGCGTCACCGGCTACAACCACGTCGGCTGGCTGGCCGCCGCGGCGACGCTAACGGCAATCGCCTTCGTCGGTCGCATACACATGCACAGCGGGACTTCGCCCGGCTGAAGTTTCAGGCGGCGTGCGGCGCCGGCGGGTGCAACGCCAGGCGCATCTCGACCACGCCGGGGCCGGTCTTCAGCTCGAAACCGAGCTTGCGCGCCAGATCTTGCATGCGCGCGTTTTCCGAGAGGGTTTCGCCGCGCAGCACGCCGATGCCGCGATTGCGTGCGCAGTCGACCAGGCTTTCCATCAGGCGCCGGCCGAGGCCGCCGCCCTTGACGTCGGAGGCGACCAGGATGGCGAACTCGGCCACCGCGTTGTCCGGGTCGGCCACCATGCGCGCCTCGCCCAGCGAACGCTCGACGCCATCGGCGTCGCGTTCGATCGCCACCAGCGCGATCTCGCGGTCGTAGTCGATCTGGGTAAAGCGCGCCAGCTGCGAGCGCGGCAGCTTGCGCATGGTGCCGAAGAAGCGCATGCGCGAATCCTCGGGGTCGAGCGAGACGATCAGGTCGGCCAGCGTGGTTTCGTCCTCCGGCCGGATCGGGCGGATCAGCAGCTTCCTGCCGTGCCAGTCGATATGCTGTTCGAGTTCCTTGGGGTAGGGGCGGATGGCGAAGCGGCGGTAGCCGAGGCGGCGCCCGCGCCGTTCGACATGGATGCGGCGTTCGCGTGCCACCACGCCGCTGGTTTCGACATGGATCGGGTCGAGTTCGATGGCGGTGACTTCGTCGATGTCGGTGAGCAGTTGCGACAAGCGCAGCAGGGTCGTCGCCAGTTCGGTTTCGAGCGCTTCGCGCTCAGCGTCGGCGGCGTCGCGGGCGAAGCCGCCGCGCGTCACCAGGTCCATCGCCAGGCGACGATTCAGCGGTGGCAGGGCCACCACACTGCGCCGCTCGCCACTACCCGACTCGCCGAGATAGATCACCGGGCCGAACACCGCATCGTCGGCGACGCCCAGGCGCAGGGGTGGCAGGCCGCTGCGCGCCGCGCTCGGCCGCAGCCGGTAGCCGCTGACGCGGACGCCGGGAAAATCCTTGCGCGCGCGGGCGCGCAGGCCGCGCGTGGCGATGCGGATGTCTTCGGGCGAGCGCAGTTCGCGCGCCACCAGGGCGTGGTCGATGTCATTGGCCAGGTTCAGCGCCAGGTCCACCGGGTAGCCGATCTCGTCGGCCGTGGCGATCGCGGCGTCGATGTTACCCGCCGGGGTCGAGTCCTCGGCCTCGATGCCGTAAGCCAGCAGCAGTTGGCGCGCCGCGCGCGGCGGCAGGAGCTTGGCGCCGGCATCCAGCGCCTCATGCACCGCTTCACGCGCGCGTTCGAGGTTGGGCACGAATTCCTCGGCCACCGATGGCGGCATTTGCAACAGCAGCTCGCGGTTGCGCTCGTAATTGACGATGCCGAGGAAAATGCCGATTGCCTTTTCCGGCGAGTCGTGGGCCAGCATGCCCTGGGCGGCGGCAACCTGCCGCGCCTGCTGCATCGCGCTGCCGCCGACCCAGCAGCTGAAAATGTTCTTCGCCGTCTTTTTCGAGGCGGCGCCGATGGCTTCCGCCACCTCGGTGCCGGCGGCGAAGGGCGAGGGCGAATACACCGCGAGCACCGCGTCCACCTCCTTGTCGGCCACCAGCGCGTCGAGCGCGGCGGCCCAACTGGCCGGGCTGAGGTCGGGCGGCAAGGCCAGCGGATTGGCCGGAGCGCTTCCGGTGCGCATCAGGCCGGCGAGCAGGGTGCCGGTTTCGGGTGTGAAGCGGGCCAGGCGTCCGCCATGCCGCAACAGCGTGCCCGCCGCGATGCGGCCGAGGCCCTGGCCGTTGCCGACGATCGCCAGCCGCTCGCCGTGCAGCGGACGCACGCGCGCCATGGCCTCGGCGGCGTCGAACAGGTCTTCCAGGGTATCGATGCGGATCCAGCCGGCGCGGCGCAGCGCCGATTCATACACGTCGTCGCCGCGAAAGGGCAGTCCCTTGTCGTCGGTGTCGAGGCGCGCGCCGCGCATCGCCACGATCGGCTTGTTGCGCGCCGCCGCGCGCGCCGCCGACATGAACTTGCGCGCCGTCGGCACGGTCTCGAACTGGACCAGAATGGCCTCGGTGTCCGGGTCCTCGGCCAGCCAGTCGAGCACGTCGGCGAGGTCGACGTCCATGCCGGCGCCGAGATGCACCACGGCCGAGAAACCGATGCCTTTCTCCGCCGCGCGATCCAGCGCCGCCGCCGCGATCGCCGCCGACTGCACCACCAGCGCGACGCGACCGCGCTTGGCCATCACCGGCGCCACGCTGGCATTGAGGCCGCAGCCGGGAACCACCAGGCCGCCGCTGCCCGGCCCCAGCACGCGCAGCAGGCGCGGCCGCGCCGCATCGAGGATGGCCTTGCGCGCCTCGGCCACCTGCGCCTCGCTCAGCTTTTCATGCAGCGAGGGGCCGATGATCACGGCGCGCGTGCCGCGCTCGCCGAGTTCGCCGACGATCTCGGCAATGTCGCGCAGCGGCGCGCAGACGATCGCCAGGTCGGGCACCGTTTCCAGCTCGGAAATATGCATGTGGCCGCCGATGCCGAACAGCGAATGCTTCTTCGCCCGCGCATGCAGGATCGGTCCCTGGTAGCCGCCGCCGGCCAGGTTGCGCTCCACCACGTCGGCATAGCAGCCGGGCTGCTTGCCTTCGGCGACGATGGCCACGGAATGCGGGTGGAACAGGTAGTCGAGATTGCGGACGGTCATGGCGGCGCCGGGGCGGATGGGTGCGGCTGATGCCGGCACCCGCGGATTCTGCCATAGTCGTTCTGCGCGGCTGGGCGCAACACTCTAGCCAGGAGTCGGCGCCCACGGGACGGCGATCTGGCGGCGCTGGCACGGCGTCCCCGCTACAATCCCGCCATCATGAGCGCGTCGGCCGATCCCGTCGAAACCTTCATTGCCCGCTGGCAGGCTGCCGACGACGTCTGTGTCTTCGAGCGCCGCGTCTATTTCCGCCACGGCGATGGCAGCCGCTCGAACGGCTGCATCGACTGCTACTGCCGCGCCTGTTTCGTCCTCGAAGCCAAGCAGACGCGCCTGAGCGAAAGTTTTGGCCGCACCTGCCGCTTGGACGACCGGCGGTGGATGGGGTAAGGTGGCGGCGTGAAGCTTTCCGAACTACTTGGCGCGCTGACGGAACGGGAGGTCAACTTCGTGCTGGTTGGCGGACTTGCCGTGCAACTGCATGGTTATCTGCGTTCGACCTTCGATGTCGATCTCGTTCTGGCCATGAATGACGACAATCTGTCGCGTTTCATCGATGTGGCCAAGCAGTTTGGCCTGGTGCCTGCGATCCCCGTACCGCTTGACTCACTGCGCGATGCGGTACAGATCGATCGCTGGCACCGCGACAAGGGCATGCTGGCGTTTTCGCTGCGCGAAGCCGGAGCGGGAGGTATGGTGGTGGATGTGCTGGTGCGACCGGAGATCGATTTCGCAGGGCTGTATGCCAATGCCGCGCGCGGCGAACTGTTCGGCTGCGAGGTGCCGATTGCCGCCATTGACGACCTGTTGGCGATGAAGCGATCCGCCAATCGCGTCAAGGATCGCCTCGACATCGAGGCACTGGAAAAAATCAAGCGCGGCGAGGACCCGAATGCCTGACCCGAGGCCCGCGCATCCTCAGGTGATTCCCGAGTCAGTGATGCTCGCGCGGCTTGAACAGTCGGAGCAGATGCGTGAGTTCTTCATCCAGATGTGGTTGCAGAACCCTGCGTTGGCAAAGCAGGGCGGTGCGCGCGTGGCAGCGCTGCTCGCCGTGGCACCCGCGCCGACTTTCCGGGATGGCTAACGCGTCCACCACGCCAGGCCGATGAACAGCACGATGATGATGAAGCCGTAGGTCTTCCAGGGCTTTTCCTTCTCGGCATACGGGTCGGTCAGCGCGCGCTCGGCGCCTTCGGGCAGTTTCGCCATCTGCGTCAGCGAGGTGCCGAAGGGGATGTTGATGCGGGCGCGGGCATTCACCGCCCAGCCGTTGGCGTCCAGTATCGGGCCCAGCGTGCGGCTGTGCAGCTTGAACCAGGCGACGATCACCGCGGGGCCGGAGATCAGCAGCATCAGGCCGACGATCACCAGCGGCATCTGCCACCACTTGAGGCCGAGCATGCCGGTGACCACCGAGGCCGCCGCCGTGCCGATGGCGCCGACCGCGAGGCCGATGGCGGCAAAGATGCCGGCGAACTTGCCGACGTCGAATGTGGAAACTGCGGCCTGTTGCGCGGGCGGCTTGGCCGGCGGCGCTTCGACCTTCTTCACCGCGCCGGCGGCGGCTTCAGCGAGCTTGCCCTCGATGGCGCCGGCCTTGCTCGCGGCGAGCTTCTGCAACTGCTCGGCGACCATGCGCGCGAGTTTCTTGTAGGGCGACCAGAAGGCTTGGCGCAGGCTGATCGGGTGGTCCACGATCCTGGTGATGGTGGCGTCCCAGTCGCGCCCCTGGCGGTCGTAGAACACGCCGTTGCGGCCGACCATCAGCTGGTCCGCGTCGCCGGCGGTGAAGGCGGCGGCGATGGTCTGTTTGGCGCCGGGGCGCGCGCAGTCGCAATACACCAGGCAGATGCGCGACAGCGAGGCCAGCGCCGCGTGCTTGCCGGCGTCATTGACGGCAATGCACAGCTCGGCGGCGCGGCCGTCGAGATACAGGGTGCCGATCTGGAAAGTGGCCTTGCCCTGCCGGGTGTAAAAGTCGCGGAAGGCGACGAAGTTGTTGGCCAGGGTCAGCAGGTCGCGCACGTAGCGCGCCAGGCGTTCCAGGTCGCGCACGGCCTCCGCTTCCGGCGGCAGCCCGGCGGGCTTGGCGGCTTGCCAGACGGTGAATACCGCAAGCTGGTCCTGCACCGCCAGCCAGTCGCTCTCGCTGAGGCCGGGCCGGGCGCCGAGCAGCGGCACCACTACGGCCTCGCGCAAGGCGCCGATACGCTCGGCCCAGGCCGGGTTGATGCCGGAATCGATGCCGGCGCCCAGCGGCACCGTGGCACCGGCGCCGACTTTTGCCAGCGGCAGCGCGGCAATCTCGGCGTGGTCGTTGTGCAGGGGCGCGGTGGCGAGCGCCTTGAAGCTGTCATCGGAGGCGTTCATCGCGTCTTCGGCACGGGCGTCGAAGGCGGCCAGCCGACAGCGCACGAAGAAGTCGTCGAGCTTTTCCTTCACCGCCGCCAGCGCGGCGCAGGCGGCTGCGGTGGCATCGCCCAGCGGCCGCGCGCTGGCGCCGGCGGCCTCCCATGCGGCCAGTGCGCGCGCCGAGTATTCGGCCTCGGCGGCGCTGGCGGCATCCACCGTGACCAGGGTTTCGCCGTCCTTGAGCAGGCCGCGCGCCACCGCCGCCACGGCTTCATCCTTGATCGCCGCCAGCGGCACGCCGCCGAGCTTTTGCTCGAAAACCTTGATGTCATCGAGTCGCGTCGCGGCCCAGTCGATTGCGGCCAGCAGTTCGGGAGCGCGGATGTGCCCGTCATTGTCGCTGTCGAGCAGGGCCAGGGTGCTGGCATCGAACTCGACGCCAGTGGTGGGGCAGGACAGCGCCACCCACAGTTTCTGGTCGAGATGCTTCAGGTTGACCAGGTCGGCCGCGGTGTCGATGCGCACCTGGTCGAAACCGCCGGCGAGGAAGAATTTCCAGGTATGACTCATGCATGGCCTCCGACGAAGGGGTTGTAACGGCGTTCTTCGCCGAAGGTCGACATCGGACCGTGGCCGGGAATGAACTCGACATCGTCGCCAAGCGGCCAGAGTTTATCGCGGATGGATGAGATCAGAGCCGCATGGCTGCCGCGCGGAAAGTCGGTGCGGCCGATGCTGCCGGCAAACAGCACGTCGCCGACGATGGCCAGCTTGCCCGGCGCATGGAAGAACACCACATGCCCCGGGGTGTGGCCGGGGGTGTGGATCACCGCCAGGGTTTGCCTGCCGACGGTGACGGTGTCGCCATCCTCCAGCCAGCGGTCGGGGGTAAAGGCCTCTGCCTTCGGAAAGCCAAAGCCGCGGGCTTGCTGCGGCAGTTGGTCGATCCAGAAACTCTCCTCGCGCTGCGGGCCCTCGATCGGCAGCCCCAGCTGTTGCGCCAGGGCGCCGGCACCGCCGGCGTGGTCGATGTGGCCATGGGTCAGCAGCAGCTTTTCGAGTTTGACGCCCAGGCTGGCGGCGGTGGCGATCAGGCGTTCGATGTCGCCGCCTGGGTCAACCAGTGCGCCTTGCATGGTTTCGGTGCACCAGATCAGGCTGCAATTCTGTTCGAAGGGCGTGACGGGAACAATACGGAAATCCAAGCTCATGGAGTGAATGCCTCGGAGATTCGGCCCGGAAAGGCGCGAGGTGCGAACCAGGTGACAGGGAAGGCGACGCCATGAAAGCAGCGTGCGACGCGGTGAAAATGATACAAGATCGACGACGCGAGCACGACCGCGAGGCGAGCGTTGCAAACGCCAGCTCGCCCCCCGTGTCGCTCATCGCGGGTTGGCGAGCATTCCGTGCGTGCGTGCGACGCGGATGCCTTGTTTAGCCAGAAAGTAGGCGAGGTCGCGATAGGCCCAGAAGGTCTGGCGGTTGGACTCGAAGACGATTCCCGGTGTCGAATGATTCGGGAAATAGCCCGACAACGTCCCGCCCTCCTTGCCCGGTTGGGTCAATAGCGCCAGCGTCGTACACGGTATCCTCGATTCGCTGGCCTTGTCGCACTCCCGGTTCTCCAGGGAGCCGTGGGGCACGCTCGACTTCACGTACACGACGCGCCCGATCATGGGGGAATCGGCCGCTGAGCGTTGCTCGTCGAGCCGAAAATACTTGCCCACGAAGACGGATTGGACGGCATTCCTGGGGTCGTAGGCGGCATAGGATTCCCGATGTGCGCAGGGAGAAACCCCGCGGTCCGCGCCGCCTTCGCACAAACCCTCCAGGCGTATGCCAACGCCCTCCTTTGCCAGGCGGGAACTGGTGGTGCGCAAGTCGGAAAAGCCTCCATCGGGATCATGCGTCGAGTCGAAGGCGAGTATCGTCCCGGTTCTGCGCCGTATCAGCGAGTACAGCCCGAGATTGTCGATATGCCCGCCGTCGGTCAGATAAATCTCCGAGTTTCGCGGGCTGTCGCGTTCGCCGTGCAGGTAGTACAGCGGCCACGGCAGGGCGGCGTGCAGCGCGCGTTCGGCATCGTCGAAGACCGGATTGGCGACGCGCAGGGCCAGCGCGAAATTGCCGAGCTGCTCCGCGATTCGGATCGTGCAGCGCAAGGCCAGGCTTGCCACCGCGGAGGAGTCGAAGGCGGCTCCCGAGGCGTGAACGACTTGTGCCACGTCGAGTTCGTGGGGAAAGATCAGCCTTGGCATCGGGCCCTTGCGCCCCTCCTTGATGTGATCCGTCCTGAGAAAGTAGCCAAACAGACCGGAGCCGTGACCAAACGGCGTGAACTCGTAGTTGTGCAACCTCAATTCATGCGCGATCTTGTCGGAGCATGCCGTCCAGATGCTGTGGCTGGGCAGGCCCATGGTATTGACGATCCAGATCGGGTAGGGCTGGTCTGTCTTGACGGCGGACGCGGCCTCGCGCGCCGACCTCCAGTAGCGCCGGGTTCGCTCGGTAAGGCTTTGGGCGGCGTTGTCGGTCGCGCCCGGCGCGTCGCTGGCGAGATGGGTGCGCGAAAAGAACAGGCAGGAGGCGGCGACCGTGGGTGCGCTTTCGAGACGCCTGCCCAGGTCTCCGAGTTCCACGTGGCAGTTCGGGACTTCGCGACCACCCACCGAGCCCCAGGCACGATGAATCGAGGCGCGGTAATAGGCACCGTAGAAGGAGCCGTTCCACGACCAGTCGAACAAGGTGTTGGCGACGTGGTGCGGCACGGTGGTCAGGAATCCCGGAAGCCAGCCGGACGGGTGGCTTGGCCACAAGGGATATATGACGCCGCCGAGGAAAGGGTAAATCTTGACGACGTATTCCGGAACGTGATTGCGGAACTGGCCATCCGAGCGGGCGAGCAAGTCGGTGTGGTTGGAAAGATAGGCTTGGGCCGGGTGCGGTCTGTCCAAGGTGGGTTTGCCGTCAACGGCCGCGTCCGCCCGCGCACAATCGACGATGGCGGGGCCATCCGAAACGGCTTTACCCGGATCGAAGGAGGGGTAAAGTCCATCGCCCACGTTCGGAAAGCAGTCGTAAAAGGGATTTGCCGCCGGATTCGTCCAGTCCCCGTTTTGCGATAGCTGCGTGTAGTACCAGTAGGCGGCGTAGCCGCCGCCGGATACCGTCGACAGATAATGCGCACGATTCAGAACCCCCTCGGCATGAAGCGCCTTTAACGCGCCCAGCGCGAAGAATCCGGCGCGCGAACCGCCGCCGGAAAGTGCGATGCCCAGGGTCGCCGCCGGACCCGCTGCCGAAATCACCTGTTCGGCGCCGAGACCCAGCACCTCCAGCTCGTGCCCGTAGTCGCACAGATAAGGATGTTTTCGATCATCCGCGTCGTTCTGGCACGCGGTGACGTCGTTTGCCGCCGCGAGCAGCGAGTCGAGTTCATGCCGGGGGCGCACGGCACGCACCACGGATTCGAGGGATTCCGACAGTTGCCCTGCGCCGTCGCGCCACCGGGCGAGACTTGGCTTGCCGTCGGAGCCTTCCCCGGCGGTCGCGGCGCGGTCGGCGTCGCCGCCGGTTCGATGCTGCGCACCGGCCATGAAATTCGCGGGAAGCCGCACGTTGCGTTCCTGGACCACCATTCCCGAGCAGCCGCTCATGACGACGACACCAATGGCGACGAGGCCGCGACCCAGGGCTTGGATGAGGCGCGGTGGGATCGGATCGGCGATATTCATTCCAGGATCTCCAGGGGATCGCCCATGGCCGGGGGCGTGATTCGGGCGAGCGGTCTATCGCACGGCGCGAGAATCCGCGACGATCGCGGCCAGCTCCTGGCGTGCCACAGCGTATTCGGCGCGCAGGGCGGCGAGTGCCGTTTCTGCGCCGGCGATGCCGCCGCCGCGGCCGATGCGTTCGAGTTCCATGCAATGCGCGCGCATGCGTCGCGCGCCAAGGTTCTCAATGCTGGAAAGGTAGCGGTGGGCCTGGTTGGCAAGCTGTTCGGCTTCGCCGGCGGCAATTGCGGCGGCCAGTTTTTCCAGGTGTTGCGGCGAGTCGGCATTGAACAGCTCGACCACGTCGGCCACCAGCGTCGGCTTGCGCTCGTCCTGCAGTTCCAGCAGCTGGGCTATGCGGCGCGCGTCGATCACCGGCGCGGCCCCGGCGTCGGTTGCCCCTGCCGCCGGGGCGGGCGTCGGCGCCGACCCCACCGCCATCAGCACGGCGCGGATGTCGTTGAGTTCGACGGGCTTGGAGACGTAGGCATCGACTCCGGCGGCGAGGCATTTTTCGCGATCGCCGGGCATGGCGTTGGCGGTCATGGCGATGACGCGCGGCCCTTCCTTGCCATGGCGTGAGCGCAGGCGGCGGGTGGCTTCGAGGCCGTCCATCTCCGGCATCTGCACGTCCATCAGCACCACGTCGTAGCTCTGGCGCTCCAGTGCGTCGAGCACTTCGACGCCGCTCGCCACCAGGTCGGCGCGGTAGCCAAGATGGGCCAGCAGCTGCTGCACCACTTTCTGGTTCACGGTGTTGTCCTCGGCGACGAGGATCTTCAGCGGCAGGCTTTCGGCCAGGTTGGCGGGCACCGGTACCGGCGGCAGCGGTTGCGAAGGGGTGGTGTCGAGGCAGGTGGCATGCAGCAGCGAGTCGAGCAGGGCGGCGGGCTTGATCGGTTTGTTGAGGTAGGCGGAGAAGGCTGCCGTGTCCATCGACGATTCGCGGTTGCGCTGGTTGGTGACCGAGGTCAGCATGATCAGCGGCAGGGCCAGCGAGTCGCGGTGTTTGCGAATTTCGAGCGCCAGCGCCAGACCATCCATTTCCGGCATGCTCATGTCGAGGATGCCGACGTCGAAGGCATGGCCGTGGCGGATGAAATCCAGCGCCTCGATGCCGGAGGCGGCGGCCGAGGGCAACATGCCCCAGATCAGTGCCTGCTTGACCAGGATGCGGCGATTGGTGCTGTTGTCATCGACGATCAGCACGCGCCGGCCCGACAGCGCCGAGGAGTATTCCTTGAGGTAGCTGTTGGCCAGTTGCGGGCCGGCGGCTTCGGCGGCGATGGTGAAGGAGAAGGTCGAGCCGGCGCCGACGGTACTTTCCACCCACATCGTGCCGCCCATCATTTCGGCCAGGCGCTTGCTGATGGCCAGGCCGAGGCCGGTGCCGCCATATTTGCGCGTGGTCGAGGCGTCGACCTGGCTGAAGGACTGGAACAGCATGTCCAGTTTGTCCTCGGGGATGCCGATGCCGGTGTCGCGCACGGCGAACAGGATGTCGTGGCCATCCGCGCCGCGCGGCGCGGCGGAAACGTTGATCACCACCTCGCCGCGATGGGTGAACTTGATCGCGTTCGACAGCAGGTTGGCGAGGATCTGGCGCAGGCGCGCGACATCGCCCACCAGCGAGGCCGGCACGCTGTCGTCGATGAAGTAGGCGAGATTGATGTTCTTTTCGCCCGCCTCGGCGCTGATCAGGTCCATCGCCTCTTCCAGGCAGCGGCGCAGGTCGTAGGGGTAGCACTCGATTTCCAGCTTGCCGACTTCGATCTTGGAATAGTCGAGAATGTCGTTGATGATGGTCAGCAGGGCTTCGCTGCTGGCACGCACGGTTTCGGCGTAGTCGCGCTGCTCGTCGTCGATGCGGGTGTTGAGCAGCAGGCTGGTCATGCCGATCACGGCGTTGAGCGGGGTACGGATCTCGTGGCTCATGTTGGCGAGGAACATGCTCTTGGCCTGCATCGCCGCCTCGGCGCGCTCTTTCGCGGCCTTGAGTTCGTGCTCGCGGGCAACCTGCGCCGTGATGTCGCGCAGGATCGCGGTGTAGATCACCGTGCCTCCGGTTTCCAGGCGGGAAATCGAGGCCTCGGCGGGAAACTCCTCGCCGTTCTTGCGGATGCCGCTGATCGCGCGGCGCTCGCCCATGCGCCGCGCGACGTCGCCGGAGCGGCCGAACTCCCGGACCAGTGCGGCATGGCCGGCGCGCACCTGCGGCGGCAGCAGGAGGTCGATCATTTGCCCGATGGCTTCCTCGCGGGTCCAGCCAAAGACCATTTCTGCGCCGTGGTTGAACAACAGGATGTGCTGCTTCTCGTCGAAGCAGACCACGGCATCGTCGGCGATGCTGAGGATGCCCTGCAATTGCGCGGTGGTGAGTGCGGCGGCAGGCGATGACTTGGGCAAATCAATCTCCTCAGTGAACCAGGCCGCGCCGGTAATGCACGGCCTCGGCGACATGGGCGGCGGCAAGCGGCAGGCCGTCGGCGACATCAGCCAGGTCGGCAATGCTGCGCGCCACCTTTAGGATGCGATGATAAGCCCGCGCGCTGAGTCCCAGTTGTTGCATAGCGCGCTTGAGCAAGGCCGCGCCCGCGTCGGCCGGCAGGCAGTGGGCATCGATCTCCTCCGGCGTCAACCGCGCGTTGGGCTTGCCTTGGCGTTTCAGCTGGCGCTCGCGCGCGGCCTCCACCCGGGCGCGGATCGCCGCCGAACGCTCGCCGTCGCCGCGCGCACCGATCTCGGCCTCGCTCACTGCCGGCACATCGAGCATCAGGTCGATGCGGTCGAGCAGCGGGCCGGAGAGCTTGCCGCGGTAACGCGCCACCTGGTCGGGGGTGCAGCGACACTTGCCCGAGGCATGCCCCTGCCAGCCGCAGGGACAGGGATTCATTGCCGCCACCAGCTGGAAGCGGGCCGGAAACTCGGTGCGACGGCCGGTGCGGGCAACGTGGATGTGGCCGGTTTCCATGGGTTCGCGCAGGGCTTCGAGCACGCCGCGCTGGAACTCCGGCAGTTCGTCGAGGAACAGGATGCCTTCATGCGCCAGCGAGATTTCCCCTGGGCGCGGGGGATTGCCGCCACCGACCAGGGCCGGGGCCGAGGCGGTGTGATGCGGCGCGCGCAGCTCGCGCCGGCCGAAGCGATCGAGGCGAAAATATCCCGCCAGCGACTGGATGGCGGCGGCGGCCAAAGCTTCCTCGCCGCTCATCGGCGGCAGGATGCCGGGCAGGCGTTGCGCCAGCATCGACTTGCCGGCGCCGGGCGGGCCGCAGAGCAGCAGGCTGTGGCCGCCGGCGGCGGCGATTTCCAGCGCGCGCTTGGCCGGGGCCTGGCCCTTGACCTCGAACAGGTCGGAATAGGTGGCAAGAGTCGGCGCCGGCGACACGGCGAACGTGGGCAGGGTTTCGCGGCCGGCGAGGTGGGCGCATACCTGCAACAGGCTGGCGGCCGGCAGTACCCGCATGCCCGTAATCAGGGCGGCCTCGGGGGCGCTCTCGGCGGGCAGCACGAAGGCGCGCGCCGCGGCGCTTGCGGCATCGCGCCGCATCGCGGCGCACATCGCCAGCGTGCCGCGCACCGCACGCAGTTCGCCCGAGAGCGCCAGCTCGCCGGCGAATTCATGCTGGTCCAGCGTCGGCGCCTGGAGTTGCCCGGAGGCGATCAGGATGCCGAGCGCTATCGGCAGGTCGAAGCGACCGGATTCCTTGGGCAGGTCTGCTGGCGCGAGGTTGACCGTGATGCGGCGCTGGGGGAATTCGAAGCCACAGTTCTGGATCGCGGCGCGCACCCGATCGCGCGCTTCGCGAACTTCGGTGTCGGGCAGGCCGACCAGGGTGAAGGCTGGCAAGCCGGCGGCAAGGTGAACCTCGACCGTGACTTCCGGTGCCGAAAGCCCCTCCAGCCCTCGCGAGCGCAGGACGGCGAGGGCCATCGAGCGCTCAGGTGCTGCCGGACGGCTTGGCAGCCCTGGCGGCTTCCAGTTCGGCGATGCGGGCTTCCATTGCCCCGAGCTTGGCCCGGGTGCGGGCCAGCACTTCGCGTTGCACGTCGAATTCCTCGCGCGTCACCAGATCGAGTTTGGCGAACAGGCCGGCGAGGGCGGCGCGCAGGTTTTTCTCGACTTCGCCGGCCGGGGTGTTGGCCAGCAGGGAAGACATCCGTGACGACATTTCGTCGAGCAGTTTGGGATTGAGCATGGGTCTGGAAGCAGGGCGGGAATGGCAAAAAGTCTAGCACAGCAGCGGGAGGCGGCCGGGCAGAGTTCAGGGTTTGCACCAGAATGGTGCGCGTAGCCCAGGTTTGGTGCCCGCTTTGGTGCGACGCAGCTTCGCCGCATCCGTGAGCATCATGCAGTGCCCTGATCGTAAATGAAAATTTTGCTTGGCACGGTCTTCGCATTGGATCGCCCGTAGTTTTCCAAAATTCAACCCAGGAGCTTCATCATGCGCAAGTCCCTTATCGCCGCCGCCATTGCCGGAGCCTTCGTCCTTCCTTCCGTTGCCCTGGCCCAGGCTGCCGCTGCGCCGGCCAGCCCGCACAGCTTTTCGCCGAACGTCGGCATCGTTTCCGACTACCTGTTCCGTGGCGTCAGCCAGACCCATGGCGGGGCGGCCTTGCAAGGCGGCGTCGACTACTCCCATGCCAGCGGTTTGTATGCCGGCGTCTGGGCCTCGACCATCAGCTGGGTGAAGGATGCCTATGGCAGCGGCACCACCGAGATCGACTACTACGGCGGCTACAAGAACAGCTTCGGCGGCAGCGATTTCACCTATGACATCGGCGCCATTGCCTACACCTATCCCGGCAAGGGCAATGCGATTCCCGGCACCAACGTGAATCCGAACACCAACGAGGTCTACGGCGCGCTCGGTTACAAATGGGTGACCCTGAAGTACTCGCGTGTCGTGTCCGATGGCTTCATCGGCTGGCTGGGCAACAACGGCAACACCAGCACTCGCGGTTCCGATTACCTCGAACTCAATGTGGCCTACGACCTGGGTAACGGTTGGGGCCTGGGCGGCCACTATGGCCACCAGAAGGTGAAGAACGTCAACGCCGTGGCTGCCACCGCGACGCCGAGCTACAACGACTGGAACATCGGCGTGACCAAGGATGTCGGCTTTGGCGTGATCGGCCTGACCTATTCCGCCACCGATGCCAAGGGCTCTTGCGGCAACCCCCTGCCCGGCGTCAATGCCTCCGCCTACTGCTGGGGCACCAATCGCGGCACGATCAATTTCAAGGACGTGGCCAAGGACACCCTGGTCCTGAGCTTCAAGAAGACGTTCTAAGCATCTGAATCACTCCCGCCGTCGACCCGGCCGGCGGCGGCGGGAGAGTTCAAGGATTTACCCAAACCTCACTCTGGAATAAAGGAATTCATCATGAAACTCGTAACCGCCATCATCAAGCCGTTCAAGCTTGACGAGGTGCGCGAGGCCCTCGCCGCCGTTGGCGTGCAGGGGATCACCGTCACCGAGGTCAAGGGCTTCGGCCGGCAGAAAGGTCACACCGAGCTCTATCGCGGCGCCGAATACGTCGTCGATTTTCTGCCCAAGGTCAAGGTCGAAGCCGCCATCCGCGACGATCTGCTCGACCAGGTCATCGAAACCATAGAAAAGTCCGCCAGCACCGGCAAGATCGGTGACGGCAAGATCTTCGTCTTCGACGTCGAACAAGTCATCCGCATCCGCACCGGCGAAACCGGTGAGGAAGCCCTGTAAGGGAGAGCCGAAATGAAACGCGTATTTGCCAGCCTGCTGACGGCGCTTGCCATCGGCATTTCCGTCGGGGCGCCGGTCGCCTGGGCCGCCGACGACAAGCCCGCCGCGCCCGCCGCGGTAGCGGCACCCGCCGCTGCCGCTCCGGCCGCCGCGCCCGAAGCCGCCGCCGCCACGCCGGCCGCCGCGCCGGCACCGGTGCCCAACAAGGGCGACAATGCCTGGCTGCTGGTGTCCACGGCCTTTGTCATCCTGATGAGCATCCCCGGCCTGGCGCTGTTCTACGGCGGCCTGGTGCGCAGCAAGAACATGCTCGCGGTGCTGATGCAGGTGTTCGTCACCTTTTCGGTGATCAGCGTGCTGTGGGCCATCTACGGCTACAGCGTGGCCTTCACCGAGGGCAACGCCTTCTTCGGCAGCCTCGACAAGCTGTTCCTGAAAGGCATCACGCCGGATTCGCCTGCCGCCACCTTCAGCAAGGGCGTGGTCGTCTCCGAGTTCATTTACGTGGCCTTCCAGGGTGCCTTCGCAGCCATCACCTGCGGCCTGATCGTGGGTGCCTTCGCCGAGCGCATCAAGTTCTCGGCGGTGCTGCTGTTCATGGTGCTGTGGTTCAGCTTCAGCTACCTGCCGATGACGCACATGGTCTGGTACTGGGCCGGCCCCGACGCCTATACCACGGCCGAAGCCGCGGACAAGGCCACGGCGACTGCGGGCTACCTGTTCCAGAAGGGTGCGCTCGACTTCGCCGGCGGTACCGTGGTGCATATCAATGCCGCGATCGCTGGCCTGGTCGGTGCCTACATGGTCGGCAAGCGCGTCGGCTACGGCAAGGACTCGATGGCGCCGCACTCGCTGACCTTCACCATGATCGGCGCTTCGCTGCTGTGGTTCGGCTGGTTCGGCTTTAACGCCGGTTCGGCGCTCGAAGCCAATGGCACGGCCGGCCTCGCCTTCGTCAACACCTGGCTGGCCACTGCTACCGCGGCGACCTCCTGGATGGTGGCGGAATGGCTGATCAAGGGCAAGCCCTCGATGCTGGGCGCGGCTTCCGGTGCCGTCGCCGGCCTGGTGGCGATCACTCCGGCGGCCGGTTTCGTCGGCGTGGTCGGCGCCCTGGTGATCGGCCTCGCCGCCGGCGTGATCTGCCTCTGGGGCGTGAATGGCCTGAAGAAGCTGCTCGGTGCCGATGACTCGCTTGACGTGTTCGGCGTGCATGGCGTCGGCGGCATCCTCGGCGCCATCCTCACCGGCGTCTTCGCGGCGCCCAGCCTGGGCGGCACGGGGATCTACGACTACGTGGCGAACAAGGTCGCCGACAACTACGACATTATGGGCCAGGTCATGATCCAGGCCACCGGTGTCGGCGTGACCTTGGTCTGGTCCGGCGTGGTGGCCTTCATCTGCTACAAGATCGTGGATATCTTCGTCGGCCTGCGGGTACCGGAAGACGAGGAGCGCGAGGGCCTGGACATCACCTCCCACGGCGAATCGGCCTACCACAACTGACCTTCCTCCCCGCTCCCTCCGCCAGGAGGGAGCGGCCGCCGGAGTCCTCCCCTCCCGCGGCACCAACGGGCGCCCACGCGGCGCCCGTTTTTTCATGGTCGCGGCGGATCGCCGTGCCATCAGCGCCGACTTTCGCCGGATTCGGCCATGCCATAATCAAAACATGACCCGCATTCCCCGCGACATCGTGATTGGCTTCCTGCTGGTGTGTGCCGCCAGCTGGACCCTGATGGGGACGCGAGCCTTGCGCTTCGCCGACCAGGCTTTCTACGATGCGCAGATATCCTGGTTACGCGCGCATTTCCCGACGCCGCTGGCGCAGGATGTTGTCGTCATCGGCATCGACGAGGCCGCCTACGTGGCGATCCCCGAGCCGGCCGCGCTGTGGCATTCGCATCTCGGCCTGCTGTTCGCCGGGCTTTCGGCGGCCGAGCCGGCGGTGGTGGGTGTCGCCATGCCCTTGCCGGTGCGCTCCTATGACTTCCTGGTGAAGGACATCGACGCCAGCCTGATTTCTGGCATCGCCCGGCTCAAGAGCGCCGCGCCGCTGGTGGTGGGCCAGCCGCCGGGGATCGGCAGCCGCCTGCGCCCGATCGCGCCGGAACTGCTGGCCGTGATCGGCGAAAAGGAACTGGCGTCGCTGGCGATCTGCGAGGACACCGACGGCGTGGTGCGGCGGATCAACCAGCGCCGCTGCCAGTCCGATGACAAGCGCGATCCGCTGGCGCTGGCGATGGCCAAGCGCCTTGGGCGCCAGGGTTCGCCCTCCGGCATGATCGATTACAGCGTCGGCGGCAGCGTCGAATACACCCCGCTCCTCACCGTGCTGGGCTGGATACATCGCGGCGAGAACGACAATCTGCATGCATTGGTCAAAGGCCGTGCCGTGGTGGTCGCCAGCCTGCTACCGACCGAAACCCGCCACCGATTGCCGGTACCGCTGGCCGGATGGGCTCCGGGCAGCCGCACCGAGCCGGCTGCCGTGGTGCATATCCAGGCCCTGCGTTCCCTGCTCTCGCGCGGTCTGATCGAGCGCGCCCCGGAGAAGCTTTCGCTGCTGCTCGCCGCGATCGGCACCCTGTTCTGGTTCGGTCGCGGCGGCTGGGCCAAGGGCCTGCTGCTGGCGGCGGCCCTGGGCGCGCTGTTCGGCCTATCCACCTATGCCTTGTGGCAGGGCGACTATCTGCGCGTGGCGAACATCGTGCTGGTCAGCCTGCTTGCCTACCTCGCGCGCCTGGCCTGGGAATTCATCAGGCATTTCCGCGAGCGCCGGATGCTGCTCGGGATGTTCGCCGGCCATGTCAGCCCGCAGGTGATGCGCGCGCTGATCGGTGGCGAATTGCAACTCGAGGAAAGCGGCACGCGGCAGGCGGTCACGCTGATGGTGGTGGGAATGCGCGGGTTCGCCGCGCGTGCCGGGAGTTCGACGCCGCAGGCCATGATCGGGCTGTTGAACCGCTTCCACCAGGCCGCCGCCCTGGCGATACAGAACAGCGGTGGCGCGGTGGACAAGTACGTCGGCGACGGACTGACGGCGACCTTTGGCCTGCCGCAGCCGCTCGACGCGCCACAGCGCAATGCCCTGGAGGCAGCACAGGACCTGCTGCTGCGCGTCGAGCGCCTGAACCGCGAACTGGCGGCCGAGGGCGGCGAGCCGGTGCGGATCGGGATCGGCATTCATAGCGGCGAGGTGCTGGCCGGCTATGTCGGGTCCGAACGGCGGCGCGAGTTTTCCGTCATCGGCGATGCCGTAGGCATTGCCGCGCGCCTGGAAGGCCTGACCAAGGATGGCGGGCATCCGGTGCTCTGCTCGGAAGCCGTGGCGGCGGCGGTGGGCTTTGGCGGCGGTCTGGTGGAACTGCGGCGGGCGGATGCCGCCACGCCGCGCGCATGGGGCTGGACGCCGCCGGCGCAAGTCGTTCCAGGAGCGGGCGCATGAACACCGCGGCGCGGTCGGCATTCGATGCCTACCTGGCCTTGCTGCGGCTTGCCACCGCGCGCCATCGCGAACTGCGGCGGCCCTTGTTGCGCGCCCAGTTGCAGCGCCAGATCCATGTCGCCGGCGTCGCCGCGCTGCCCATCGTCATGGTGCTGGCGGTGCTGACCGGCGCCGCCGTGAGCACCCAGCTTGCCGCGCTGATCGGCGCCGATGCCGATCTCACCCAGCGCCTGGTGTTTCTCGGCCTGTTTTTCGAGCTGGCGCCCCTGCTCTCGGCACTGGTGGTGGTGGCACGCAGCAGCGCCGGCATCGCCTCGGAACTGGCGGTGATGAATCTGCATGACGAATTCACCGCGCTGCGCCGGCTGGGCGTACCGCCGGCCGATTTCCTTCTGCTGCCGCGGGTCTTCGGCCTGGCGATTGCCCTGCCGGCGGTGACCGTCTGCTTCCAGGCCGCCGCGCTCGCCAGCGGCTGGGCGGCGACCGCCTTGATCGACGGCCGCCCTCTGGTCGATACCGCCGGACGCTTCCTCGATCTGGCCAACCCGTGGCTGGCCATGCTGAGCCTGGTCAAGGGCGCGCTCACCGGCGCCGTGATCGGCATCATTGCCTGTCATCAGGGCAGCACCGGCGAAGCCTCGGCGCAGGCCATTTCCGATGCCGCGATCAAGTCCGTCGGCGCCGGCCTGGTTGCGGTGTTCGTCATCGACGTGGCCTTTGCGGCGTTGGTCTGGGCGATGGCATGGTCATGATGCCGACCGCGACCATGGAAGGGCGTCATCTGCTGCTGCGTCCTGGCCATGGCGCTTGCCTGGCCTTGCCGCTCGACCAGGGCGGGCACCATCGCCTGGTGGTGGCGGACGTCGCTTCCGCAAAGCGTGTGGTGGCCGCCCTTGAGGCCTGTGCCGGCGTCGGCATCCTGACCGCCACCGGCAGCCTGCCGGGTGCCATGACGGTGGCCGAAAGCCTTGCCCTGGCCCTGCGCTACGGTCAGGATGTGGTTGACGCGCGGGACGACGAGCGTGAAATGGAAATCGCGCTGCAGCTGTGCGGCCTGTCGCCGCAGCGCATCCAGGTGCTGGGCAGCGAGCAGCCGATGCGCCTGCCGCGCCTGGAGCGCTGGGCCATCGGGCTGGCGCGCTGGATGCTTCGTCCGCCCGAGTTGCTGGTGATCGACCGTCTGTTTGCCGGCCTGACGCGGCGCGAGGCCGAAGCCCTGATCGCGGTGCAGGCGGCATATCATCGGCGCCACCCGTTTCGCAGCGCACTGTTCGTCGACCTCGACAGCCACGAGTTGCCGGAATTGCCGCAGTGTCGCAGCCTGACCCATTTCGCGGAGGATGCATGTCCCTGCTGACCCAATACGACGCGGACACGGCGGCCGTGCGTCGCGGCACGCGCCGCTTCCTGATCCTGGCGTCCTTGCTGACGCTGGCCGTGGTGGCCGCAATTTTTGTGCGCCAGGGCCTGTTGCGCCAGACCGTGAGCTATGGATTCGTCACCGACAGCGCGCAGGACATCGCCAAGGGCCAGGCCGTGCGCATCGCCGGCTTCCGCGTCGGCTCGGTGTCCGAGGTCAGCCTGCGCGACGATGGTTCGGTGGCCGTGGGCATCGAGGTCGATGCCGATCACATGCGCTTCGTCACCCACGACGCCCGTGTCGAGCTGCGCAAGGAAGGCCTGGTCGGCTCGCCGACGCTGGAAATCGTGCCCGGTCCGGACAAGACCCGGCTGGCGGCGGCGCAGGCGCGGCTGGCTTTCACGCGCGCCGACGGCCTGGGTGCGCTGGCCAATCAGGTGCGCGACGAGTTCGTGCCCATCCTCAAGGACATCAAGGCGATCACCGGCACGCTCGCCGATCCGCAGAAAGGCCTGCCGGGCACGCTGGCACAGATCCGCGCCAGCTCGGAGGCACTCAACGTGCTCCTCGCCAACGGCAATCGCCAGGTCGATGGCATAGGCGTCTCGGCGGTGAGAGTGCTGAACAAGGCCGAAGAAGACCTCAAGCATCTGGGCCAGACCCTGGAAGCCGCCAACCAGCGACTGCCCGCCATGCTCGAGCGGACCAGCCAGGTCCTCGATCATGTCGAGAAGATCACCGCCGAGGCCGAGACCAGCGTGCCGCCGGTGTTGCGCGACGGCAGCGCGGTGGCGGCCGATGTGCGCGAAATCGTCGGTGGCGCCAGGCAGGCCTGGCCGATCCGCAACCTGGTCGATGCGCCGGGGCCGGCGACGCTCAAGGCGGACAGCGATCCGCGCGGGGAGGCCGGTCATGCGCGCTAAGTGGGGTTTGCTGTTGCTGGTCGCCGTTGTCGGCTGCGCCTCGCCGCCAAGGCCGGTCGATCCGCCGTTGCTGAAGGCCGCGCTGGAAGTCGAGAGCGATGGCGCCAAGCGTTACCAGCGCGGCGATCTGGCGGTCGCCGAGCGGCGCTTTGCCGAGGCGATGCGGCGCTTCGCCGGCATCGACGACGTGGCCGGAAGCGCGCGCAATCGCCTGCACCTGATTCGCGTCAAGCTGGCGCAGGGGCGTGCCGCCGTGGCGCTGGAAATGCTTGACGGTATTCCGCCTGGATTGGCCGAAGAGCTGGATGTGCTGCTGCTGCGCGGCCAGGCCTTGCTGGCCCTGGATCGTGCCGCCGACGCCGGCCAGGTTCTCGATCATGCCGCCGGCCGCTGCGGCGCCGACTGCGCGGCGGGGGCCAGCCTGGAGATCCTGCGCGGGCGCGCCAGCCTGCGGCGCGGCGAAGCCCCTGCCGCGCGTGCCCACGCCGAGCGCGGACTGGCCTTGCTGCGCGAGCGCGACGAGCCGCGCGAACTGGGCAATGCCTGGCGCCTGCTGGCCGCCGCGCGCCTCGCCGGCGGCGAGGCCACGGCCCTGGCGGCGGCGCAAGCGGCGCTCGACATCGATCGACGCCTGGCCCTGCCGGAAAAAATCGCGCGCGACTGGCTGCTGATTGGCGATATCCAGCGCCGGTACGCGCCGGGGCAGGCGTCGGGTGGCAATGACGCCCGGCTGGCCTACGCCAGGGCGCTTGAAATTGCCGAAGCGGCGGGGCTGAAGGAAATCTCCCTGATTGCATCGCAGGCATTGCAGGCTATCGGCATGTAAAAAAATCCTGCGGCATGACTACCACATTCGGCATAAATGGCGGTATGCTTCCAAACTGTTTCATCCCCCCCCTCAAAGGAGCAAACCATGGCAAGAAAAAAGAAGCTTGATTTTTCCGACATCGCTACTGCGCGCAAGAAGCTCAACCTGAACCAGAAGGATTTCTGGACCCGCTACGGCGTGACCCAGTCCGGTGGTTCGCGTTATGAGTCCGGCCGCAATATTCCCAAGCCCCTGGCCATCCTGCTGTGGCTGCACCAGAGCGGCAAGGTCAGCGACAAGGATCTCGCCGACGCACAGAAGTAATCCATACTGCATGGAGGCAGGCGGCGTTGGATGAGGGATGAAATTCCCATGATTGAAACCGCCCGTGGAGCGGTCCACGAGCGGCGGCGCGATCACAATTGCACATCATTGTGCGCGCCTGCAGGGAGTTTCACGACGCCGCATGCTGGCAGTTCTGTTCGGCCGTCGACCTGATCCCATCGCTGCCCCGCGGTGGTGCGATGCGTTCGGCGGCCGTACGGCAGGCATCGGGCACAACCGCGTTCCCCGGCGACATCGAAGTTCTGCCGGGTGACGTTCTTGAAGCCGCGAGCCACTGTTTCTTTCCCCGACCAGGTTTCGTCTCCATGAAGAAGCAAGCCGCCGAACCGGTAACCGCGTTCGAGCCTGAATTTGTTGCCGGCCTCAGGCATATTTTCGAGGACATGATCAGCTTCAACCAGATGCTCGGGCTGAAGATCGTTGCGATCAAGCCGGAGCGCGTATCCGGCGCCATCGTCATGCGCCCGGAGCTGGTCGGCAGCCCCAACCGCCTCCATGGTGGTGTCATCAGCGCCTGCATCGACGCCATGGGTGGCCTCGCCGTCATGGCGGCGATCGGCGCCCGCCACCTGGACGAGGCACCGGCCCAGCGCCTGCATCGCTTCGGCAAGCTGGGCACCATCGATTTGCGCGTCGACTACCTGCGTCCCGGCGTTGGTGACAGTTTCATGCTCAATGCCGAAGTCCTGCGCCTCGGCTCGCGTGTCGCCACCACGCGCATGGAATTCCTCGGCGCCGACGGCAAATTGCTGTCGACCGGCTCGGGCGCGTATATCGTTTCCTGAAGGCGTTTCAGCCGACGTCCGGAACGCCTGTTAACGCAGGCTGTGGGACACGAGTTCAAGGCTGTCATCGTCGATAAACGTGCGCCACGGGTTGCCCGACTTGTGAGTCGCTTTGACGACTCTCCTGATTTCGGGCGCAAACCATACGACGTGGGTGAATAGATTGACGGTCGACACCTGCCCGGGCGCGAGCGCTCCAAGCCTCTGGCCGGCAATCTCCACCCGCAAGGCATCAAAGCTTCCTGCTGGAACGCTGATCTTCTCCTGGCCGACGAACTTCACCTTGACGCGATAGGTTTCGGTACCCAGGGCAAGATCCGCAAGGCTCTTTTCCTGCCCCGGCTTCATGCCTTCCTGCAGCAGGGTCTGCGCGTAGGGCAGCAGTTCGAGGATGCGGACATCGTGACCAAGGGCGCGCTCGACGGCCTCGGGCTTGCCATCGAAGCTGCGCTCGTCGGCAAGGCGCTCACCGCGCAGGGACATCCGGTCGATCACGCGGCCGGCCTCGGACTCTTCGACCTTGACCAGCACAGTTTCCGGGCTGCCCTTGCGCCAGCCGTTGATGTAACGATAGGTCCAGGAGTCGCCGACCCTGGGCAGCGCGGAACCCACGTCCACCGCGGCACTTTGCAGCGCTGCGGTCCCGGCCGGCGGCGCGGTGGGTTGTGCCGGCGCCTGTCCGGACGGCGTATAGGAAATCAGTTCGAGACTGTCGTTGTCGAGGACGGCACGCCACGGATTGCCCCCCTTGTGCGTGACCTTGACTACGCGCTTGATCTCGGGCACGAACCAGATCGTATGGGTGATCGAGGCGACGACGCCACCCTGAGCCGGGATGAGTGCTGAGCCAAGGCGCTCACCAAGAATTTCCACGCGCCAGGCAGCGAAGTTTCCGGCCGGAACGCTGACCTGCTCCTGGCCGACGATCTTCGCCTTGACGCGATAGGTTTCGATGCCCAGGACAAGGTCGGGAAATGTCTTTTCCTGTCCCGCCTTCAGATCTTCCTTCAGCAGGATCTGCGCATAGGGCAGCAGTTCGAGAACGCGAACATCGCGACCGAGCGCGCGATCAGCGGCCTCCGGCTTGCCTTCGAAGCTGCGCTCGTTTGCAACGCGCCCGCCGTGCAAGGACATCCGGTCGATCACGCGGCCGGTATCGGACTCTTCGACCTTGACCACCACGGTTTGAGGGCTGTCCTTGCGCCAGGCGTTGACGTAGCGATAGGTCCACGAATCGCCGGCCTGCGGCAAGGCGGAATCCGTCGCCGGAGCGGGTGCCGGTTTCGACGGTGCGATCATGGCGATTTGCACGGTGGCCTGAGCGGCCTGAGGCGCAGCCGGCGCGACGGCCGGCTTGGCAGCCGCCGGGCCGGGCGCGGACTCCAGCGTGCGGATGCGGTTGCGCGCGAGGCCGGCAAAACGGCCCTGCGGATAGTTCGCCAGATATTCCTTCAGGTCATCGACGTTGCCGCTGGTCTTGATGCTGTCCCAGAACGTCAGTTCGACCGCGGTCTGGTCGCCTCCTGCGGGAGCCGCCGGCTGTTTGGCCGCGGTGCGCGCCTCTTCCCCCTGCCGCTTTGCTTCGCGCTCGAGTGCGGCAATGCGGTTTTGCGCAAGGTCGACGAAGGATCCCGCCGGATAGCGCTTGACGTAGGCACGGAAGTCATCCGCGTTCTGGCCGGCCTTGATGCTGTCCCAGTAGGAAAGTTCCACGTTGGCGGCGGATGTCGCGCGCTCCCTGACCTGCTGTTCGGCCGCACGGCGAGCAGCTTCGGCCGCAGCCTGTTCGCTGGCGCGCTTCACCGCCTCCTGGATGGCGCGATCGACAGCCTCCTGCTGCAGTTTGCCGGCGTCCGCCTGCGGCGCCGGCGCCTGGAAGTAGAAATCGCCGTCGAGCGAACCATAGCGCCAGGGTTCCTGCTGGCCTTTGGTTGCCTGCCTGACGCCTTGCTGGACCTTGCGCAGCATTTGCTCGATCTCGACCCCGCGCGCGTCTTCGAGTGCCGCGAGCAGCGCGGTGGTGTACGGGCTGTGCTCGCCTTCGCCGTCGGCAGCGGTGTTGCCGTGTTTCGTCGCGAATGAAATCAGGGTGCCGGTCGCTTCGACCGGCGCGGCCATGCCGCGCGAAGCGCCGCGGTTGAAACTGCGGGACAGCGGGTTGTCGCGACAGGCATCGAAAAACACCAGCTTGACCTTGGCGCCATCCATGTCGTCTATGACATCGTCCATCTTGACCATTTCGCGCTTCAGGTCGCGTTCGCTCTTCGGGTTGGCGTCGATCGGCACGATGTAATTGCTGCCGTTCACCTGGATGCCGTGTCCCGCATAGAACAGCGCCGCCACGCCGGCCTGCTCGGCCTTGGCGCTCAGGCGCTTGAAGATCGCGTCCATGTCGGCCTTCGAGGCATCGAGCTTCAGTTCGACATCGAAGCCCAGGTTTTTCAGTGCCGTGGCCATCGCCGTCGCGTCGTTGGGCGGATTGGCGAGCGTGCCCGAGGGGTAGCGGCCGTTGCCGATGACAACGGCGACACGCAGGTCCTTGGGCTGCGTTGCGGCCGCGGCCCGCGCAGGCTCGGCGCCGCCTGCCGGCATGGCGACGATGCATTGCACGCCGGCCAAAAACAAGAAGAAAAACCACCTCAAGCGCTTCATCTGCATCGCATACGCGGGCTGGCACCGGAAGGATTGATCATACGCCGGTCAGTTTGCGCGGCAAAAGTGCTGGCCCGACCGAATGTTTCCACCACTGCAAGTCAGCGCACCATGGATCGGCAGGCCGTCATCCGCTCAATTGTCGCCACCCGCTCGTTCAGCGCAGCCTCAGCTCGGGCGGCCGCATCGTTTCCTGAATTCCTCCCGTCAGCGCGCCGCCCAGGAGCGATAGGCGGCAAGCTCCATGGTTTCGTAGAGCTGATTCACCGGCGCTTCGGCCACCGGATGCCGTCCCTTCACCGATTGCCGCACCATGCGCTGGTGCTGTTTGGAATACCAGATCGTGGCGTCAAGGGTGGCGTCACCGTAGTCCGTGCCGAAAACCACCGTCATTTCCAGCTTCCTGGTGTCATAGCTGCCGGCCGGCACGGTGATCCTTTCCTCGCCGACCACTTTCATTTTCGATACCCGGCAGCTGGTCACGTACTGGATCTGCAGGCAGCGCGAGGGATTGACGATGGCCACGCTGTCGAGATCCTCGCCAGCCCAGTTGGGCGCGAACAGGAGCACCGAGTCGAGCGGAATGCCGACCAGGTGCGGCTTGTTGTCGAACACCCATTCCGCCAGCGGACGACCGCCGAGGACGAATTCCTCCAGCAGCCCGGCGCCGGGGACGATGGCCTTGACGCGCGCGACCAGCTTCTGCTGCTTGCCGTAGATGTCGGTCGCGACATATTCCCACTCGTCGCCGGCGGCGCCGATCATCGACACGGGAGACGCGGCGGGCCTGGCCGCTTCGGCCGGCCTCAGGCTGGCCAGGCTGATCGCCTGCGGTGCAGCCTTGCCGTCGCCGGTGGCCATCGGCGCGGTCTTGGCGGCACTCGCTGCGCGCTCGGCTTCCAGCGTCGCCTTCTGTTTGTCGAGGGCGTCCTGAAGCATTTTTTCCATTGACTTCTGCATCGCGTCGCGCTCGCGCGCCGCCTGTTCGTTGCTGCGTTTGAGGGCCTCGGCCACGGCGCTTTCACCGGCCAGTTTCTGCGCCTTGACGGCTTCGGCGACGGCGCGTTCGCTGGCTTCCCTGAGCGCCTTGATTGACTGCTGCAACTCCGCCTTCTCGCGCGCGGCCTGCTCGCCGGCGCGCCGCGTGGCCTCCTGCACGGCCTGTTCAACGGCGGCTTTCGACGCCGCCGTGGCATCCGTCGGCGCCGGAGGCCGAAAGTAGAAATCGCCATCCAGCGAGCCATAGCGCCAGGGCTCCTGCTGGCCGCTGGTTGCCTGCTTCACGCTTTGCTGGACACGCCGCAGCATTTGTTCGATTTCCACGCCGGCGGGATTTTCCAGGGCCGCCAGCAAGGCGGCGGCATAAGGGCTGTGCTTGCCCTCGCCGTCGGCTGCCGTGTTGCCGTGCTTGGTGGCGAACGAGATCAGCGTGCCGGTCGCCTCGACCGGGGCCGCCATGCCGCGCGAACCGCCGCGGCTGAAGCTTCTTGCCAGCGGATTGTCGCGACAGGCGTCGAAGAAGACCAGCTTGACCCGTGCCGCGCCCATGTCTTCGAGGATGTCGTCCATCTTGATCATGTCGCGCTTGAGGTCGCGCTCGTGTTGCGGGTTGGCGTCGATCGGCACGATGTAATTCCCGCCGCCAACCTGGATGCCGTGGCCGGCATAGAAGATCGCCGTCACCGCGGCGCCGTCGGCGCGGGCGCTGAAACGGCGAAACACGGCGTCCATGTCGGCCTTGGTGGCGTCGAGTTTCAGTTCGACATCGAAGTCGAGCCTGCGCAGCGCCTCGGCCATGGCCGAAGCGTCGTTGCGCGGGTTGGCCAAGGCTCCGGACGGGTAGCGGCTGTTGCCGATCACCACCGCGATCCGGTCGGATTTCACCGATTTCACCGGGACCCCCGCCGTCTCGCCGCTTGCTGGCGCCGCGGTACCGACCCCGGGGATCGATAACGCGGCGCAAAGCAGCAGGGAGCCCAGAAAACTGGAAATTCGCCTCATTTCCGGCAGCCGATTCCGATCACGATCTCACTGTAGTCATGATACTGCTTTGTGTATAGACCGGATTTTTCGGCGCGCACGCTGCGTCGCAGCACCGCTTCGCCTGCTAGGCGGCGAGCTTCCGCCGCAACTGCTCCAGGTAGGCGCGTGCCTCGGGAGTGTTTTCCGCAGGCGCCCAGGGGGCGCGCTCGGCTTCGGCAAATGGCAGGTAGGGGCCGGCCTTGGCTTCGAGAAAAACCGTGTTGTCGGCCAGGGCGACGGCGGTATGCCAGGTGCCGTGGCCGACATCGACGCCGATCGCCGCTCCGTGAGCGCCGACTTTTGCGGTGCGGACCACGCCGCCGGCGTCGTCGAAGACGACCAGGCCAATCAGGCCGCGCAGGACGACGAAGGTCTCGTCCTTGTTCGGGTCCAGGTGGCGATGCGGCGGAATGTAGCTGTCGGCCATCATGGCATTGAGCAGGCGGTGGCCGGGGTGGTCGTCGCGCGGGTGGAAGTTGCGGTTCTTGCGCCGGCGCGGGCTGGCGGCGGCTTCGGCGCAGACTTCGTCGAGCAGCGCGTCGTCGATCAGCGTGATCATGGATACAGCACCTTTACGTTTTCCGGTTTCAGCCAGTCGGCGAGGCCGGCGAGCAGGGCGTCGTCGAGCCGCACGCGCCAGCTTTCCGGCAGCGGCAGTTCCGCTGTCGCATCGCCGTTGCGATATGACAGGCGCACCGGGCAGGGACCGTTGCGGAAGGGTGTCAGCAGGGCCTGCAGGCGCCTGGCGTCGGAACCGCCGTTCATGGTCAGGCGCAGGCCGCGCGCATAGCGGCCGCGCGCCTCGGCCAGGGTGTAAAGCTTGTCGGCGGAAACCCGCAGGCCGCCGCTGAAGTCGTCGCGCTGCACCTTGCCCTCGACCAGCAGCAGCTCGTCTTCCCTGATCTTGGCGCGCTCGGCTTCCCAGAGTTCGTTGAACACGGTGATTTCGAGCTGCGTGGTGCCGTCGTCGAGCTGGACCACCGCCATCTTGCCGCGACGCGTCATCTGCGTGCGGGTGGACATCACCACGCCGGCCAGCAACACGGGTTCGCGTTGCGCTTCAAGCTGGCCGAGACGGCGCTTGACGAAGGAGGCCAGTTCTCCGGCGTGGGCATGATAGGGATGGCCGGAGAAGAAGAAGCCCAGCGCAGGCTTTTCGTTCATCAGTCGATCGCGTTCGCTCCAGCGCGGCACCTCGACATAGTGCGCGGTGTCGTCGCGGGCGCCGCCGCCCAGGTCGAACAGGCCGCCCTGCAGGGCGTTGCGCTCGGCCTGCTCGGCCGCTTCCAGCGCCACGCCGGTGGAGGCCAGCAGCTTGGCGCGATGGTCGTCGACGGCATCGAAGGCGCCGGCGCGGATCAGTGCTTCGATGACGCGGCGATTGACCACACGCTTGTCGATGCGGCGGCAAAAGTCGAAGAGATCCTTGAACGGCCCCCCCGTTTCGCGCGCCTTGAGGATCACCGAGAGCGCGGCCTCGCCCGTGCCCTTGATCGCGCCCAGGCCGTAGCGGATGGTCCGGGCATCGGTCGGGCGGAAGCGCATGCCGCTGTGGTTGATGTCCGGCGGCAGGAAGGAAAGTCCGTTGTCGATGGCGTCCTTCCAGAAGAACTGCACCTTGTCGGTGTTGGCCATTTCCGAGGACAGCGTCGCCGCGGCGAAGGCCGCCGGATGGTGCTGCTTGAGCCAGCCGGTGTGATAGGCCACCAGCGAGTAGGCGGCGGCGTGCGACTTGTTGAAGCCGTAGCCGGCGAACTTCTCCATGGTGTCGAAGATCTCGTTGGCGAGGCGTTCGTCGATGCCGTTCTGTTCGGCCCCGGCGACGAACTTGGTGCGTTCCTTGGCCATTTCCTCGGGCTTCTTCTTGCCCATGGCGCGGCGCAGCAGGTCGGCGCCGCCGAGGCTGTACTTGGCCGCCACCTGCGCCGTCTGCATCACCTGCTCCTGGTACACCATGATGCCGTAGGTATTGGCCAGCACCGGCTCCAGGCTCGGGTGCGGATAGGCGAAACGTGTGCCGTGCTTGCGCGCAATGAAGTCGGGAATGAAGTCCATCGGACCCGGCCGGTACAGCGCGTTGAGTGCGATCAGGTCTTCCAGGCAATCCGGCTTCGCCTTGATCAACGTGTCCTTCATGCCGCCGGATTCGAACTGGAACACGGCCGTGGTGTTGGCGGTCTTGAACACCGCGTCATAGGTTTCGCGGTCGTCGAGCGGCAGGCTGGCGAGATCGATGTCCAAGCCCTCGACTTCCTTCACCAGGCGTACCGCCTCGTCGAGGATGGTCAGGGTGCGCAGGCCGAGGAAGTCGAACTTGACCAGGCCGGCCTTTTCGACATCGTCCTTGTCGAACTGCGAGACCACCGAGTCGGCCCCGGCCGCGGCGTAAAGCGGGCAGAAGTCGGTCAGCTTGCCCGGCGCGATCAGCACGCCGCCGGCATGCATGCCGACGTTGCGCGTGAGGCCCTCCAGCTTCAGCGCCAGGGTCCACAGCTCGGCGACTTCCTCCTCGTTGTCGATGCGGCCACGGATCGCCGGTTCCTTCTCCAGGGCTTCCTTGAGCGTGATGCCGAGTTCATTGGGGATCAGCTTGGCGAACTGGTCCACGAAATTGAAACCGAGGTCGAGCACGCGGCCGACATCGCGGATCACCGCCTTGGCCGCCATGGTGCCGAAGGTGGCGATCTGCGACACGGCATGGGCGCCGTACTTCTTCTTCACGTAGTCGATGACGCGGTCGCGGCCTTCCTGGCAGAAGTCGATGTCGAAGTCGGGCATCGAGACGCGTTCGGGATTGAGGAAACGCTCGAACAGCAGCTCGTAGCGCAGCGGGTCGAGGTCGGTGATGAGCAAGGAATAGGCGACCAGCGAGCCGGCACCCGAGCCGCGCCCCGGCCCCACCGGCACGCCGTTGTTCTTGGCCCACTGGATGAAGTCGGCGACGATCAGGAAGTAGCCGGGGAAGCCCATCTTGACGATGGTCTGGATCTCGAATTCGAGTCTTTCGGCGTACTGTGGGCGCCGACTTTCGCGTTCGGCGGCATCGGGGTAGAGCTGCCGCAGGCGCTTTTCCAGCCCGGCGCGCGACTCGGCTCCGAGGAAGTCGGCGATGGTTTCGCCATTCGGCGTCGGGAAATCGGGCAGGCGGTTCTTGCCGAGCTCGACGCCGAGGTTGCAGCGGCGGGCGATTTCCACCGAATTCGCCAGGGCCTCGGGCAGGTCGGCGAAGAGGCTGGCCATCTCGGCGCGGGTCTTGAAATACTGTTGCTCGCTGAAGCGCTTCGGCCGCCGCTTGTCGCCCAGCACATAGCCCTCGGCAATGCAGACGCGGGCTTCGTGCGCCTTGTAGTCGTCGCGGCTGATGAACTGCACCGGATGCGTCGCCACCAGGGGCAGGCCCAGCCGCGCGGCGAGATCGGCGCTGGCCGCCACCAGCACCTCGGCGGCGGCGCCGTCGCCGCCCGGGCGCTGCACCTCGATGTAGTAGCTGTCCGCAAAGATGCCGGCCCAAGCCTGGGCGCGCACTTCCGCCTGCTCGATCTTGCCGGCCGCCAGCATCTGGCCGATGTCGCCCTGCGGCCCGCCCGAGAGCGCGATCAGTCCCGCGTTGTCGCCCGCCGCCAGCTGGCTGCGCGTGATCTCGGCGCGGCCATGGTGGCGCGGGCCGAGATAGGCGGCCGAAAGCAGCTCGCACAGACGCAGGTAGCCGGCGCGGTTTTTCACCAGCAGCAGCAGGCGCGCCGGCAGATCGGCGCTGCCGCCGTTTTCGTCGCCAACCCAGACATCGCAGCCGATGATGGGCTTGACCCCGGCACCGCGCGCCGCGGTGTAGAACTTCACCATGCCGAACAGGTTGGCGAGGTCGGTCAGCGCCAGCGCCGGCTGGCCGTCCGCCGCCGCCCGCGCAATTGCCTCGTCGATGCGCGTCAGGCCATCGGTGATCGAGTATTCGCTGTGGAGCCGGAGATGGACGAAGCCGGGGGAGGGTGCGGACATGGCGCGGCGATTTTACCCCTGCGCATCACCTGCCACGGAAGTCCTTGCCCGGTAGCAGCAGCCAGGCTGCTAGGCCGCTTTCCTGGCCCAGTCCAGCAGCGGTTGCCACTGCTCCACATCCTGTGCCGCCCGGCTGGGTGGCAGGTCGAAGATGCTCATGCCATGGGCGGCGGCCTGCACATACACTTGGGTGTCGCGCAGGTGCGCCACTACCGGCAGGCCGGTGCCTTCGAGAAAGCGCTCAAGCTCGGCGGCGGCGCGGGTGCGTGCGTCGACCCGCATGGCGACGATGGCGACGAAGGCTTCACGTTTGCGGATTTCCTTCTCCTCGAACAGGCGGCCGAGAAACTGCCGCGTCGCCAGGATGTCGAAAATCGAGGGTTGCAGCGGCACGATCACCCGCCGCACCAGCTTCAACACCAGCCCCAGCTTCTTGCCGTGCAGTCCGGCCGGCGTGTCGAGCACGACATGGGTGGTGTCCTTCGGCGGTCGCGCCGGCTGGTCGGGCCCGATTTCCCACGAGGCAATTCGCGGCAGGGCCGGCGAACGCAGCTTGAGCCATTCGCGCGAAGACTGCTGGCGGTCGATGTCGCCCAGCATCACGCGATTCCCCTGGCGGGCGAAGTGGCCGGCGAGGTTGGTCGCCAGCGTGCTCTTGCCGACGCCGCCTTTCGGATTGGCGATCAGGAATGTTTCCATGGGTGTGAACTTTATCACCGGGTTCCGGCTTTCCGCCCGGAATATCCTGATGCAGATCAATTACAGCCGGCCACCCCCGCGACTAGGCTCCACGTTTCTGGAATGCTTAGCCGGGGGGATGGCCATGTTCCTGTTCGACCTGTTGTTTGGCAAGAAAAAGACTGCTGACGCCGGCAGTCCGCAGGCACCGATGCCCTCGGCGCGAACGCCGCCGGGCACCAGTGCGCCGGGCACCACCATCGGTCACGACGCGGGGCTGATCGCCTCGCTCAAGGCGGATCATCAGCGCCTGCTGGCCGGCTTCCAGTCGATCGCGGCGTCGAGCCTGGCCGGCAACCTGGCGTCGGTCCAGCAGCAGCTCGGCCAGTTCCAGACCCTGCTGATGGACCACCTGCTGAAGGAAAACGTGCGGCTCTACGTCTATCTTGAGCACGTGCTGAAGGATGACCCGGTGAGCCACGAAATGATGCATGGCTTCCGTCACGAGATGGATGCCATTGGCCGTGTGGTGGTCGGCTTTCTCGGCAAGTACAAGGCCATCGGCAGCCACCCCGAACTGGCGGCGGAGTTCTCTACCGACCTCAAGGCGATTGGCGAAGCCCTGGTGGCACGCATCAAGCGCGAGGAAGACATCCTCTATCCGATGTATTCCTCGCCGGCTTGACGTCGATCAGGGCAGCAGAATGGTCGAGCCCGTGGTCTTGCGCGCGACCAGGTCGATCTGCGCCTGTGCCGCGTCCTTCAGCGCATAGGTCTGGTTGACCTCGATCCTGACCTTGCCGCGGGTGACGACGTCGAACAGCTCGCCGGAAATCGCCAGCAGGTCGCTGCGCTGGGCAGTGTAGGTGAACAGCGTCGGCCGGGTGATGAACAGGGAGCCCATTTTGGCCAGGAGGCCAAGGTCGAAGGGCGGCACCGGGCCCGAGGCGGCGCCGAACAGTACCATCATGCCCAGCGGCCGCAGGCATTCCAGCGAGCCCATGAAAGTGTCCTTGCCGATCGAGTCGTAGACCACGCGCACGCCCTTGCCCCCGGTGATTTCCCTGACCCGCTCGGCGAAGTTTTCGCGGGTGTAGATGATGGCGTGGTCGCAGCCGTGGGCACGGGCCAACGCAGCCTTTTCATCGGAGCTGACGGTGCCGATCACGGTGACGCCGAGCGCCCGCGCCCACTGGCAGACGATGAGGCCGACGCCGCCGGCGGCGGCATGGATCAGGATGCTGTCGCCAGGCTCGACCTTGCAGGTGCGGCGCAGCAGGTATTGTGCGGTCATGCCGGCGAGCATCATCGCCGCGCCGGTCTGGTAGTCGATCGCGTCGGGGAGTTTGACCAGTCGGTCGGCCGGGATGTTGCGCATTTCGGCGTAGGCGCCGACCGGGCCGCCGGCATAGGCGACGCGGTCGCCCGCCTTCAGATCGGTGACCGCGCTGCCGACGGCTTCGACCACGCCGGCGCCTTCAAGACCAATGCCGGAAGGCATCGGCAAGGGATAGGCGCCGGTGCGGTGGTAGATGTCGATGTAGTTGAGGCCGACGGCGTGGTGGCGCACCCGCGCCTCGTTGGGCGCCGTGTCGCCGACCGCAAGCTCTTCCCAGCGCAGGACTTCGGGACCACCGGGGGCGTGAAAGCGGATGGCGTGGCTCATGCTGTCTCCTTCGGTTTGACGAAAGTGAAGGGACGCAAGCTACCCCGAGCCGGAGGAAATTTCAACCAGCGCCGGCGAAGTTGGCGCTGGCGGCACGGCGATTCAGCCGGTCTTGCTCACCGAGCAATTGGCGTCAGCCCAAGCGAGTACCTGTTGCAGCGTTCTTGCGGCCCAGAGTCGATCAAGCGCCTCAACCCCGCAAGCGTCTACATCGTCGTAGCGTTGCGATACGCCGAATGGTGTCAAGTTCGACAGCTCATCGGACGCCGGCGGCAGGGGAAGGCCTTCCGGCTTAGCAGCTCGACGAGCATGGCGAGGTTGTGGGTGCGCGGATATTCGATCCTGCGGCTGGCGAGTACGGATTTCAGCGCCTTTTCGACCGATTGTTGGGCATGAAAGCCGAGAATCCATGACGGAGCCCGCGGATCATCGGCAAGCCGCTGGAATGCATAGGCGTCGTCGCGCGCCTTCTCCAGCAGCAGGCGGCCGAAATCAGACGCCGAGTTCACACTCGATTCCCTGGCGCACGGCGCGCCAAGCCAGCGTGTTTGGAATTTCCGCTTGTCGTGAAAAGCTTTCGTTGCTCATGACGACTACATCGGCCGGGACCAGGCGGCGGCCCAAAATGGCCGCCAAGCGCGCCATTTCGGATACCCGGTCCGGGTTGCCGGGCTCCACGACCAGAAGATCGATGTCGCTTGCCGCGTCCGCGCTTCCATCCGCTTGCGAACCAAAAACGATCACCCGCGCGCCGCTGGGCAATTCCGGCTTCAGGCAGGCGAGTGCCGATTGAATCAGTTTGTTTTCCGGAATCGCATTGCGGGCCATGCGTTTAGCTCACGTGTGGAACGGGTGCGGACAGCATAGCCGAAAGTTATGCCCCCGGCAAAGCCGGGGCGGTATCCCCTGCGGACGGCGCTGGCGGGACGGCGATTTCGCCGCCCGAGGCTTACCCGCCGGCCTTCTCCCGCAAGTGATTGGCGTCGACCACCGCCAGCGCCGTCATGTTCACCAGGCGGCGTACGGTGGCGGTGGCGGTCAGGATGTGCACCGGCTTCGCTGCGCCGAGCAGCACCGGGCCGACCGTGATGCCGTCGCCCGAGGTGGCCTTGATCAGGTTGAAGGCGATGTTGGCGGCATCGACGTTGGGCATGATCAGCAGGTTGGCTTCGCCCCTGAGCCGTGAGCCGGGATACAGCTTCTCGCGGATCTCCTGCGACAACGCGGCATCGCCGTGCATTTCGCCATCTACTTCCAGCCAGGGCGCGCGTGCTTCGATCAGGGCGCGTGCGGCGGCCATCTTCAGCGCCGAATCGGAACGCAGGCTGCCGAAGTTGGAGTGCGAAAGCAGCGCCGCCTTGGGTTCGACGCCAAAGCGTTTGACTTCCTTGGCTGCCATCAGGGCGATCTCCGCCACCTGCTCGGACGAGGGATTTTCATTGACGTAGGTGTCGCAGACGAAGAGGGTGTGCTTGGCCAGCAGCAGCATGTTCATCGCCGCGAAGCAGTGGGCGTCGTCTTCCAGCCCGATCACGTCGGCAACATGCTTGAGGTGCTGGGCATGGCGGCCGACCACGCCGCAGAGCATGGCATCGACATAGCCGCGACGCAGCAGCATGGCGCCGATCAGGGTCGCGTCGGAGCGCAGGCCCTGTTTGGCGATGCCCGGAGTCACGCCCTGGCGGCCCATGATGCCGTGGTAGTCCTGCCACAGCTCCTTGTAGCGCGGATCGGAATCCGGGTTCACCACCTCGAAGTCGCGTCCCGCCTGCAGGCGCAGGCCGGCCTTCTCGATGCGCATGCCGATCACCTCGGGGCGACCGATCAGCACCGGCTGGGCCAGGCCTTCGTCGAGCACTGCCTGCACCGCGCGCAGCACGCGCTCGTCCTCGCCCTCGCAGTAGATCACCCGGCGTGGCGCCTTCTTGGCGGCGGCAAAGACCGGCTTCATGACGAAGCCGGAGTGATAGACGAAGCTGTCGAGCTTGTTGCGGTAGGCGTCGAAGTCGGCGATCGGGCGCGTCGCCACGCCGGAATCGGCCGCCGCCTTGGCCACCGCCGGGGCGATCTTGACGATCAGGCGCGGGTCGAAGGGACGCGGAATCAGGTAGTCGCGGCCGAAGGCCAGACTCTCGCCGCCGTAGGCCTGGGCCACCACGTCGGAAGCCTCGGCCTGGGCAAGTTCGGCGATGGCGCGCACCGCGGCGAGCTTCATCTGCTCGGTAATGGTGGTTGCGCCGGCATCCAGCGCGCCACGGAAGATGAAGGGGAAGCACAGCACGTTGTTGACCTGGTTCGGGTAGTCCGAGCGGCCGGTGGCGATGATGGCATCGTCGCGCACGGACTTCACTTCCTCTGGCGTGATCTCCGGCGTCGGGTTGGCCAGCGCCAGGATCAGCGGGTTCTGCGCCATCTTCGCCACCATGGCGGGCTTGACCACGCCGCCGGCCGAGAGGCCGAGGAAGACGTCGGCGCCTTCGATGATGTCGTTCAGGGTACGCGCGTCGGTCTTCTTGGCATAGCGGTCCTTGATCGGATCCATCAGCTTCTCGCGGCCGACATACACCACGCCCTCGATGTCGGTGACCCAGATGTTCTCCACCTTGACGCCGAGGTTCACCAGCAGGTCGAGGCAGGCCAGCGCGGCGGCGCCGGCGCCCGAAGTGACCAGTTTGACGTCTTCCACCTTCTTGCCGACCAGGTTGAGGCCGTTGAGGATCGCCGCGCCGACCACGATGGCGGTGCCGTGCTGGTCGTCGTGGAAGACCGGGATCTTCATGCGTTCGCGCAGCTTGGCCTCGACGTGGAAGCACTCGGGCGCCTTGATGTCTTCGAGGTTGATGCCGCCGAAGGTCGGCTCCATGGCGGCGATCATGTCCACCAGCTTGTCCGGGTCGTTCTCGGCCAGCTCGATGTCGAACACGTCGATGCCGGCGAACTTCTTGAACAGCACGCCCTTGCCTTCCATCACCGGCTTGCCGGCCAGCGGGCCGATGTTGCCAAGGCCCAGCACGGCCGTGCCGTTGGTAACCACGCCGACCAGGTTGGCGCGCGAGGTCAGGCGGCTGGCCGACGCCGGGTCGGCGACGATGGCATTGCAGGCGGCGGCCACGCCGGGCGAATAGGCCAGGGCGAGGTCACGCTGGTTGGTGAGGCCCTTGGTCGGCACCACCGCGATTTTCCCGGGCGTCGGCCACTCGTGGTATTCGAGGGCGGCGGCGGAGAGGTTCTCTTGTTCGTGGGACATGGCGGGCACCCGACTGGCGAAGGAAGCATCAGATGATAGCCCTGCGAGACTGACAGCACCATTACGGAAATCCACGAGGATGCTCCGCTTGCGACCTGCAAGGGCGAGGAAATCTATCCACTCCCGCGACAATAATGCTGCCGACGACCTCGCAATCAATCGGATGTCATGGCATCCGGTCCGACTCCGGAAATATCCGGAGGGGCCGGCCTCGGGAGTGCGATCCGCTGTCTCAGCGACCCGGCACCGGACACTAAAAATTGATTTAAATCAAGAATATAAAGCACTTTTCCAGTGCGCGATGCCCCAACTTGGGGCCGTGCGCCCCTTTCTCCGCGCGGTATCCCGCGAGGCCGGCGGCAGCGCGGAAACGCCAAACCGTTGATGTGTCGGAAAACCCGCGCCACCCGTCCGTCATGGCACGGCCTTTGCAGTGCATGTGCCATCCATCAATCACAATGCAAGGAGCTGTCATGAAGGAAAAGCTGGTTCTGGTGGGCAACGGCATGGCCGGCGTCCGCTTTCTGGAAGAACTGTTGGCCGTCGCCGCGGACAAATACGACATTACCGTATTCGGCGACGAACCGCATGGCAATTACAACCGCATCCTGCTGTCGCACGTGCTGTCGGGCGAAAAGCAGTTCGACGACACGGTGCTCAATCCCGAGTCCTGGTATATTGATAACGGCATAACCCTGCTGGCCGGCCGCAAGGCCGTGGCGATCAACCGCGGCCGACGCCAGGTGATCGCCGCCGACGGCACCATCGTCGATTACGACCGCCTGATGCTCGCCACCGGCGCCAAGCCGCTGGCCCTGCAACTGCCGGGCGGCCACCTGCGCAACGTGCTGACCTTTCGCAATATCGCCGAAGTCGAGGAAATGCTGCGGGTGGCCAAGCCGGGGCGCAATGCCGTGGTCATCGGCGGCGGTCTGCTCGGCCTCGAAGCGGCCTGGGGCCTGGCGCGCCGCGGCATGAACGTCAGCGTGCTGCACCTGATGGACCGCCTGATGGAGCGCCAGCTCGACGCGCCGGCGGCCGGCCTGCTCAAGCGCTCGCTGGAGGAACGCGGCCTGTCGGTGCTGCTCAGCGCCGAAACCCAGGGCATCGTCGGCAGCGGCAAGGTCGAGGGCGTGCGCCTGCGCGACGGCCGCACCCTCGCCGCCGACCTGGTCGTCGTCGCCGTCGGCATCCAGCCCAACACCGAACTGGCGCGCCAATCGGGCATCCAGTGCGAGCGCGGCATCCTGGTGAACGAGACGATGCAGACCTTCGATCCGCGCGTTTATGCCATCGGCGAGTGCGTCGAACACAAGGGCCAGACCTACGGCCTGGTGGCGCCCCTGTTCAAACAGGCCAAGGTTGCCGCCAACCAGCTCGCCGGCGCCGGCTTCGCCCGCTTCGAGGATTCGGTGATGGCGACCAAGCTCAAGATCACCGGCATCGACCTCTATTCGGCCGGCAACTTCACGGGCGGCGAGGGCTTCGAGGAGCTGGTGATGGAAGACCCGGCGCGCGGCATCTACAAGAAGCTGGTGATCCGCGACAACAAGCTCGCCGGCGCGCTGCTGTACGGGGATACCGAAAACGAATCCTGGTACTACGACATGATGCGCGACGGCTCGAATGTTTCCGAGCTGCGCGACGGCCTGCTGTTCGGCAAGGGCCACGGCGGCGACGCCGGCCACTCCGGCCACATGGCCCTGGCCGCGATGCCCGACGAGACGGAAGTCTGCGGCTGCAACGGCATCTCCAAGGGCGCCATCATCAAGGCCATTACCGAGAAGGGCCTGTTCACGCTGGAAGAGGTGCGTGCCCACACCAAGGCTTCCGCCTCCTGCGGTTCATGCACCGGCAAGGTCGAGCAGATTCTCGCCTTCACCCTCGGCGGCGACTATTCGGCCGCGCCGAAGGAAAAGCCGCTGTGCGAATGCACCGACCACAGCCACGCGCAGGTGCGCCAGGCCATCCGCGAGCAGCACCTGACCTCGATCCGCGAGGTCATGAACTTCCTCGAATGGAAGACGCCCGACGGCTGCCCGAAGTGCCGCCCGGCGCTCAACTTCTACGTCATCGCCTCGTGGCCGGCGGAAGCCAAGGACGACCCGCTGGCGCGGGTGCATAACGAGCGCGTGCACGCCAACATCCAGCAGGACGGCAGCTATTCGGTGGTGCCGCGCTGCTGGGGTGGCCTCACCAACGCCAAGGAACTGCGCGTGGTGGCCGAGATCGCCGAGCGCCATGGTGTGCCGGTAAAAATCACCGGCGGCCAGCGGCTGGCGATTCCCTTCATCAAGAAGGAGGACCTGCCCAAGGTCTGGAAGGAACTGGCCGACAACGACATGATGTCGGGCTTCGCCTACGGCAAGGCGGTGCGCTCGGTCAAGAGCTGCGTCGGCAAGGGTCTGTGCCGCTGGGGTACGCAGGATTCGCTCGGCCTCGGCATCGACATGGAGAAGACCTTCTGGGGCGCGTGGACGCCGCACAAGTTCAAGATGGGCGTCTCCGGCTGTCCGCGCAACTGCGCCGAGTCCACGATCAAGGACTTCGGCGCGGTGGGCGTCGATTCCGGCTGGGAAATCCATGTCGCCGGCACCTGTGGTGTGCGCGTGCGCCCGACCGACCTGCTGACCAAGGTTGCCACCGCCGAGGAGGTCAAGGAATACGCGGCCGCCTTTCTCCAGCTCTACCGCGAGGAGGGCCACTACATGGAACGCTCGTCGGCCTGGATCGAGCGCGCCGGCCTGGGCTACGTCAAGCACAAGATCGTCGAGTGCGAGACCAATCGCAAGGCGCTGGCCGAACGCTTCTTCGCAGCGCAGAAGCACGCCCAGGTCGACCCCTGGGTCGAACGCGGCGCCCAGGGTGCGCTGCCCGAGGAATACGCAATGCTCGAAATCGCCGACATGGCGGCCTGAAAGGAGAAACCCAAATGAACACATCCACACCCACCTGGACCGACGTCGGTCACCTCGACGATCTGCCCAAGCCCGGCGGGCGCAAGCTGCGCACGGCCGCCGGCGACATCGCCCTGTTCCGCACCAGCGACGACGAGGTCTTCGCCCTCGCCGACAAATGTCCGCATCGCGGCGGCCCGCTTTCGCAAGGCATGGTCTATGGCAGGCGCGTGCAATGCTGTATGCATGGCTACAACATCGACCTCGCCAGCGGCGTCGCCGTGGCGCCCGACGCGGGCCAGGCCACGCCCTATGCGGTAAAAGTGGCCGACGGGCGCATCTACGTCGACCTGGCGTCGGCGACGGCCGGTTGCGCCTGCGCCGGCATTTGACGGCCGGCGCAGGCGCGTCATGAGGCGGCGACGATGTGGCACAATCGCCGCTTCGTCGCCAACCAAATTCCCATCATGAAACGTGTTGTCTTCAACCAAAAAGGCGGTGTCGGCAAGAGCACCATCACCTGCAACCTGGCGGCGATCTCGGCGGCGCGCGGCGCCCGCACCCTGGTCATCGACCTCGATCCGCAGGCCAATTCCACACAATACCTGCTCGGCCCGGCCGCCGCCAATTTGGAACTGACGGCCAACGAATTCTTCGAGCAGATGCTCTCCTTCAAGCTGCGGCCGCTGCCGACCGGGGACTTCATTGCCGCGACGCCCTTCGAGAATCTGTCCATCCTGCCCTCCGGCCCGGCGCTGGAAGAACTGCAGGCCAAGCTCGAATCGCGCTACAAGATCTACAAGCTGCGCGAGGCGCTGGATGCGCTGGAAGGCTACGACGAAATCTGGATCGACACGCCGCCGGCGCTGCACTTCTACACCCGCTCGGCGCTGATCGCCGCCGATGCCTGCCTGATCCCCTTCGACTGCGACGAGTTCGCCCGCAAGGCGCTCTACAGCCTGCTCGACAACGTCAATGAGATCCGCGCCGATCACAACGCCGGCCTGGAAGTCGAAGGTATCGTCATCAACCAGTTCCAGGCCCGCGCCAGCCTGCCGCAGCAGGTGGTTGCAGAGCTGCGTGGCGAAGGCCTGCCGGTACTGTCATCCTTCCTCTCGTCCTCGGTCAAGATCAAGGAATCGCACCAGCAGGCCAAGCCGATGATCCATCTCGACCGCAGCCACAAGCTGGCGCTGGAGTTCGGCGCGCTGTTCGACGAGCTGGAAGCGGCGAGGAAGGTGCGCGCCAAGGCGGCGGCGAAAAAGCGCGCCTGAACCGGTTTGTCCGTCGGGCGGCCCCGGTCGGCGAACTAGCGCATGTATCCCGGTCGCGAAACCCATGCCTGCGCCGTGTGCAGCGAGAAGGTGCCGCGCGAGTTCGTGCATCGCAATCGGGCGGGTGCCTACATCTGCCACGTTTGCCGGGCCGAGCGCAACCATGCCGGCATGCTCGAGCGCGGGTGGAAAAGGCTGCTGCGCCGCCTGCACTGGATCGGCCGCCCGCTGCTCTACGTGGGGTCCAGCCTGGCGCTGGCGCTGGTGGTTGCTTACCTGATCGTGCAGCTGTTCAGTTAGCCTGGCGATTTTCCTTCGCCGGCTTGCAAACAAGACCGCAGGGCCAGTGCATTGAAGGCGCAGTAGGCGGCATAGGCCAGCATCCAGCACAGGCCGACCGCGGGCAGCGTCATGGTGCCGGGCAGCAGCCAGAGCAGCAGGGCAAACAGCGGCAGGGACAAAAATTCGCCGAGGCTGACGGCGCGACCGGCGCCGCGCGCAAACAGGCCGAACAGGAAGATCCACGAGATCATGCGCAGGGCATCGCCGATCAGGAAGGGCAAGGCGTCGACGCGGGTCACCGGCAGGTCGGCGCGATAGAGCAGGGCCAGCGCCTGCGGCAGCAGCAGCCAGAGCAGGCCGAGCGCCAGCAGGGCGGGCGCCACCACATGCCTCGCCGTGGCGCGCAGCTCGCGCCGGAATGGCAGGGTTTCGCGGGCGGCGGCCAGGCGCGGCAGGCAATGGGCCTGCATCAGTCCGGCGGCGATGGCGGTAATCCACTCACTGCTGCGCCACAGTGCCTGCACCGCGCCGGCGGTTTCCCAGGATGCGGCCTCGCCGATTCGTTGGCGGGCGAAGGCCGTCGCCAAGGGGCTGAAAATGCCGATGGCAAGGCTGGCATAGATGAAGGGCCGCAGCTCGTGCCGCGGCATGCGCCAGGCCAGCCACGAACCTCCCCGCTGCAGGATGAAGAGTGTCAGCGTGAGCCCGATCGCCGCCTGCGCGGCCAGCAGCGTCGCCAATTCCCGGCCGCTGGCGGCCAGCGCCAGCGCCGCCAGCGGGATGGCCAGCACCAGCCCGGCCAGCAGCATGGCGCGCCCCGGCTGGCCGCGTCCCAAAAGCCAGAAGGAGAGCAGGCCGGGGGCCACCGTCAGCCAGCCGGTGAGCAGGGCCGGCAGCGCAAGCCAGGCCAGCGCGGGCGGCAGCATGGGCAGCCGGCCAGCGGCGAAGAGCAGCGCGCAAGCCGCCAGGCAGGCACCGGAAACGATCAGGCCGAGGCGCAGGCCTTCACCCAGAAGTCGGCGCTGGTCGGACGGCGATTTGGCGGCCACCAGGCCGGTGAGGCCGACGCCAATGCCCGCCAGCGTGACGCCGGAGATGACATCGGCAAGGCTGGTCAGCTGGGCCCAGTGTGCCACCAGCCCGGCGCCGCCGCGCAAGGCCAGCAGTTTGTCGATCAGGGCGCGTCCCGCCAGGCCGATCAGGACGACGCCCAGTGCCCGCAACAAGGCCGCCGGGCGCGACGGGGTCATGGCGAGGCGCAGCGGTTCAGGCGATGCGGTCGAAGGCCGCGGCCAGGCGCGTCACCGTGCCATCGACGTCGCCCAGCTTGTCGAGGCCGAACAGGCCGATGCGGAAACTGCGGAAATCGCCCGGCTCGTCGCATTGCAGGGGCACGCCGGCGGCAAGCTGATAGCCCAGCGCGACGAACTTTTTCGCCGACTGGATTTCGGGGTCGGTGGTATGACTGACCACCACGCCGGGGGCCTCGTAGCCTTCCGCCGCGACGCTGGGGAAACCGCGCTCGCGCAGCAGGGCGCGCACGCGCTGGCCCAGCTCGACTTGCTGGCCGCGCGCCCGCTCGAAGCCATGCGCCTCGGTGGCCCGCATCGCCTCGCGTACCTGGCGCAGGGCATCGGTGGGCATCGTGGCGTGGTAGGCATGGCCGCCCGCTTCGTAGCTTTCCATGATCTGGCGCCACTTCTTCAGGTCGCAGGCGAAGCTGCTGCTCGTGGTTTCAGCCATCTTCACCAGCGCGCGTTCGCCGAGCATCACCAGACCGGCGCAGGAGGGCCCGCTCCAGCCCTTCTGCGGCGCGCTGATCAACACATCGACGCTGCTGGCGCGCATGTCGACCCACAGCGCGCCGGAGGCGATGCAGTCGAGCACGAACAGCCCGCCAACCTCGCGCGTCGCCGCGCCGACGGCCTCCAGGTAGGCATCGGGCAGGACGATGCCGGAAGCGGTTTCCACGTGCGGCGCGAATACCACGGCGGGCCGCTGGGCGCGTATTGCGGCCAGCACCTCGGCCAGCGGCGCCGGTATCCACGGCGACTGCGCATCGACGCCGACGCGCCGGGCCTTGAGCACGCTGGCCTGCGCCGTGATCCCTCCCATGTCGAGGATTTGCGACCAGCGAAAGCTGAACCAGCCGTTGCGCAGGATCAGGCAAGGGGCGTCGCCGGCGAACTGGCGCGCCACGGCCTCCATGGCATAGGTGCCGCCGCCGGGGATCACCGCCACCGCGTCGGCGCCATAGGTGCGGCGCAGGATGGCCGAGATGTCGCGCATCACACCCTGGAAGGCTTGCGACATGTGGTTCAGGGCGCGGTCGGTATAGACCACGGAATACTCCAGCAGCCCGCCGGGATCGACGGGAGGGATTGTTGCGGACATCGTTTGCTCCGAAAGGGTAAGTTGGCTCAGAAGGTTCCCGGGTAGGCGCCGCCGTCGAGCAGCCAGTTCTGCCCGGTGATGAAGCCGGCCTGGGTGGAACAGAGCCAGGCGCAGGCGGCGCCGAACTCGTCCGGATTGCCGATGCGGCCGGCGGGAATGGTTGCCACCCGTTCGGCCAGTACCTGTTCGTAGGCTACACCGCGCGCCTTGGCCTGGCCGCCGATCACGGTGGCGATACGGTCGGTGTCGAAGAAGCCCGGCAACAGGTTGTTGATCGTCACGTTATGCGCCACCGTCTTGCGCGCGAGGCCGGCGACGAAGCCGGTGAGGCCGGAACGCGCACCGTTGGACAGGCCCAGCACATCGATCGGCATTTTCACCGCGCCCGAGGTGATGTTCACGATGCGGCCGAACTTGCGCGCGATCATGTGATCGACGGTGGCCTTGATCAGTTCGATCGGCGCCAGCATGTTGGCGTCGAGCGCCGCCAGCCAGTCTTCCCGCGACCAGTTGCGGAAGTCGCCGGGTGGCGGCCCGCCGGCGTTGTTGACCAGGATGTCCGGCTGCGGGCAGGCCGCCAGCGCGGCGGCACGGCCTGCGGCGCTGACGATGTCGGCGGCCACGGCCTTGACCGTGACGCCGGTGGCGGCGCGGATTTCCGCCGCGGTACGCTCCAATGCCTCGACGCCGCGCGCCACGATGGTCACATTCACGCCCTCGCGCGCCAGGGCGAGGGCGCAGCTGCGCCCCAGGCCCTTGCTCGACGCGCAGACCAGGGCGCTGCGCCCGCGAATTCCCAGATCCATCTCAATGTCTCCCGTTTGGCGTGCGCGTATCATAGCCACTCTCGCGGCTTGAGGGCCCACGCATGCCGAGCATTCATCGGATCATCCTGTATCGCCTGCTGGCGGCCTGGGTGGCGATTTCGCTGATGATCGGCGTTGTCGTGTCCTGGGCCGGACTGCGCAAGATCGATCGCCAGCTGGTCACGCTGGCGACCATGGAACTGAAGCGCTTCGGTGCCGTCAACCTGGCCTTGCTGACCCAGCCCGAGACGGCCCGCCGTGCGCTGGATCAGTTGGCCGCCCAGGTTCTCTGGGAGCATTTCATCGTCGGCGAGTTCCAGGACGCCAGCCGGCGCAGTCTGGCGAGCGCGGTCAATCCCCTGCATGCCGCGCTGCGAACGGAAGTCGAGCGGCAGAGCCTGAGTTTTCCGCTCAACCTCGACCGCCAGTTCCGCAAATTCAGCGCCGACGGTCGCAATGCCATGCGCGTTCTGGTGCCCCTGCGCGAGGGCTCGGGGCAGGCTGCAGCCTATTTCGAAGGCGCCTTCCTGGTCGATCCGGAAACCGTGGCGCGCTTGCGCGAGGATCTGGTGGTCACGCTGCTGGTGGCGCTGGCGGCGGTGACGCTGACCACCTTGTGCCTCTACCCGATCATCCTGTCGCTCAACCGCAACGTGCTGCGCCAGTCGCGCGAGCTGCTGGCCGGCAACGTCGAGCTGATGGAGGTGGTTGGCTCGGCGGTGGCAACCCGCGACTCGAACACCAACCTGCACGGCTATCGGGTGGCGTTGTATGCGGTGCGTTTGGGAGAGGCGGCCGGCATCGGCGCAACCCAGATGCGCGACCTGATCGCCGGCGCTTTCCTGCATGACGTGGGCAAGATCGGTGTCAGCGACGCGGTCCTGCTCAAATCCGGGCCGCTCGATGCCATCGAGTTCGAGCAGATGAAGCGGCATGTGGCGCTGGGTGTCGAAATCCTGAACAAGTCGAAATGGCTGCTGCGCGCCCGGGACGTGGTCGAATTTCATCACGAGCGTTATGATGGCAGCGGCTATCCCAAGGGTCTGGTCGGTGCGGAGATCCCCCTGCTGGCACGGATATTTGCGGTGGTCGATGTGTTCGACGCCCTGATTTCGAAGCGACCCTACAAGGATGCGCTGGCCTTTGACGAGGCGATGGTCGGCATACGCGGGGGTGCCGGCCGTTTGTTCGATCCACGGCTGGTGGCGTGCTTCGAGGGCATTGCGGCCGGTTTGTACCTGGAAACCTGCGACCGTTCCGGCGCCGAACTCGAAGCCCGCCTGCAACAGCAGATCGGCAAGTACTTCGGCCTTACGGTCTGAGGAAGTCGGCGACCAGGGCGAGGAAGCTGGCCGGTTGCTCGATGCAGGACAGATGCGAAGCGGCGGGGATTACCGCGAAGCGGGCGCCGGCAATTTTTCCGGCGATCGTTTCGCTCATTGCTGGCGGTGTGCCGGGATCCTCTGCGCCCGCGATCACCAGTGTCGGCGCCTTGATGGTGCCGATCCGGTCGCTGATGTCGAGCGCGCGGATGGCACCGGCGCAGCCGATGAAGCCGGCCGGCGGCGTATCGGCGATCAGCTTGCCGATGCGCGCCGTTTGCGCCGGATTGGCGGCGCGGAAGGCCGGCGTGAACCACCTTCCCAGCGTGCCTTCGACCAGCCCGGCACAACCCTGGCTGCGGGCGATGGCGATGCGTTCATCCCACAGCGGACCGGCTTCCGGCGGAATGCGGCTGGTGGAGTTGGCGATCACCAGCTTGTCCAGGCGCTGCGGCGCCGCCAGGGCCAGATGCTGGCCGATCATGCCGCCCATCGACAAGCCGACGAAATGGGTATGCTCCACCTTGAGCGCATCGAGCAGGCCGAGCAGGTCGGCGGTGAGCTGCTCGAAGCTGTAGGGGCCTTCCGGCGCGCTGGTGTGACCGTGACCGCGCGTGTCGTAGCGCAGCACCGTGAAGTGCGGCGCCAGCGCGGCGGCGAGGCCATCCCACATGCTCAGGTCGCAGGTCAGGGAGTGCGAAAGCGTGACCCAGGGGCCGCTGCCCTCGACGCGGTAATTGACCCGTATGCCATTGGTTTCGATGCTGCTCATCGGACCACCTCCAGTTTCGCCACGGAAAGCGCCAGCCATTTGATGCCGGCGGCGCCGAAATTGACTTGCACGCGGGCGTCGGAGCCGCCGCCCTCGGCATTGATGATGACACCAAGCCCGAACTTCGGGTGCATCACGCTCTGGCCGATGCGAAACCCGCCGCCTCTCGACGATTCGCTGCGGCGTGGGGCGGCAAAGTCGGGCGTGGCGTTGTAGGCAAAGGCGGCGGCATCTGAGGCCGCATATCCGTTTCGGCCGGCGCGCGGCGTCAGGTGCTTGACCAGTTCCTGCGGGATCTCGTCGAGGAAACGCGAAGGCAGGTTGTAGCGGGTCTGGCCGTGCAGCATGCGGGTTTGGGCAAAGCAGAGGTAAAGACGCTGGCGCGCACGCGTCACGGCAACGTACATCAGGCGCCTTTCCTCTTCCAGGCCCTTGTCTTCGAGCAGGGAATTCTCATGGGGGAACAGTCCTTCCTCCAGGCCGCAGATGAAGACCACGTTGAACTCCAGGCCCTTGGCCGAATGCACGGTCATCAGTTGCAGGGCGTCGTCGCCTTCGCCGGCCTGGTGCTCGCCGGCTTCCAGCGAGGCGTGGGCGAGGAAGGCGACGAGGTCGGCCGACAGCTCGCCTTCGGCGCCTGGCGTGCCTTCCTCGGCGACGAAGCTGGCAGCGGCATTCACCAACTCGTCGAGGTTGGCCAGGCGTTCCTGGCCCTCCTTCTCGTTGCGGTAGTGCCCGGCGAGGCCCGACAGGTCGAGCACGTGCTCGACCAGCTCGGGCAGCGGCAGGTGGGCCGCCTCGCGCAGCCTGACGACCAGCTCGGCGAAGGCGGCCAGCTTCGCACCGCCGGCACCGGGCAGGTGGGGGATCGCGGCATGCAGGCTGCTGCCCTGGGCCTTGGCGGCGTCCTGCAGGTTTTCCAGGCTGCGTGCGCCAATGCCGCGCGTGGGGAAATTCACCACACGGGCGAAGGCAGTGTCGTCGTTGGCATTGGCGATCAGGCGCAGGTAGGCCAGTGCGTGCTTGATCTCGGCACGCTCGAAAAAGCGCAGGCCGCCATACACTCGGTAGGGCAGGCCGGCATTGAACAGCGCGTGTTCCAGCGCCCGGCTTTGGGCGTTGCTGCGGTAGAGCAGGGCGATCTCCGCGCGGGCATGTCCGTCGCGCGACAGGGCCTTGACCTCCTCGACGATGAAGCGCGCCTCGTCGCCGTCGGAGTAGGACTCATGCACCCGGATCGGCTCGCCGGCCCCGGCTTCGGTCCACAGGTTCTTGCCCAGGCGCGAAGGATTGTTCCTGATGATGGCATTGGCGGCGTCGAGGATGTTGCCGTGGGAGCGGTAGTTCTGTTCGAGGCGGATCAGGTTCGTCACCTTGAACTCGCGCTCGAAGTCGCGCATGTTGCCGACGTCGGCGCCCCTGAACGCATAGATCGACTGGTCGTCGTCGCCGACGCAAAACATCGCCGCGCCCCCGCCAGCCAGCAGCTTCAACCAGCGGTATTGCAGCTTGTTGGTGTCTTGAAATTCATCCACCAATACATGGCGGAAGCGTTCCTGATAATGCCGGCGCAGCGGTTCGTTGCGTTCCAGCAGCTCGTAACAGCGCAGCAGCAACTCGGCGAAATCGACCACGCCCTCGCGCTGGCACTGTGCTTCGTAGGCCTCGTAGAGCTCGACGCGCTTCTTCGCCCAGTCGTCCCAGGCCTCGACCGCCGCCGGGCGCAGACCCTGCTCCTTCTGCGCATTGATGAAGTGGCAGAGTTCGCGCGGCGGGTACTTTTCGTCGTCGACGTTAAGCGTCTTCAGCAGGCGCTTGACGGCCGCCTGCTGGTCGGCGGAATCGAGGATCTGGAACAGTTGCGGCAGTCCGGCGTCGCGATGGTGGGCGCGCAGCAGCCGGTTGCAGAGGCCATGGAAGGTGCCGATCCACATGCCCTTGACGCTGATCGGCAGCATCGCCGCCAGCCGCGTCAGCATCTCCTTCGCAGCCTTGTTGGTGAAGGTTACCGCGAGGATGCCGCTGGGGGCCACCTGCCCGCTGGAAATCAGCCAGGCGATGCGCGTGGTGAGTACCCGCGTCTTGCCCGAGCCGGCGCCGGCGAGGATTAGCGCGTGCTGAGGGGGAAGGGTGACCGCCGCCAGTTGGGGAGGGTTGAGGTGATCGAGCAGGGAGGTCATGGGCGGTGCCGGGCAGATCGCCCGATTATATCGACGCGGTCCCTCCGCTCTTTGCTAAGTAAGCGCTAACAACGGCGGCCGAGGTCTAAAGTTCGCAGAGCAGCCGAATATTGCATCGCAGCAAAATATCTTGAACTTTGAGCTGGCAGCCCACATCAAAAGGTAGAATGCGATTGCCGCAATGCAACACACATTGTGTACGAATCGGGCTCGTCCGGCCCACGAGGCCGGTCGGTGCCGACCCACGGAGAATCGACATGAAAACCAGAACCCCAAAACTGTTGCCCTGGCTGGCCCGCAAGGCCGGCATCGGCGAGCGTCGCGCCGAGACGCTATGGCATGAGGCCGAGCGCTGGGCGGCGCATCAGGCGACCAGCGGTTCGGCGGACTATTTCAAGCTGGCGGTGGATCGCCTCCTCAGCCTGGTCGCCGAGGAGTCCCTGCGCGCCGATGCCGCCTCTTTTGGCTGGCGGCCCTGGGCGCGCGCCCAGTCGCGGGCCTGGGCCCTGTCGATGCGGGTGATGCATGAAGCCTCGGCGCTCAGCGCGCGCGGCTGGACGTTGCTCGAATCGGTCGCGCAGCGGAGCCAGCGAAGCTGGGCCGAGTAAGCGCTCAGCGTGCGACCCGCGGCTTGAGCTCGGTGGCTGCCTTGAGGCGGGCTGCCGCCACTTCGGCTTCGGCGGCACTGGCGTAGCCACCAAGAACCACCTCGTAGCTCCTGGCGTCGGCCGCACCGCTTAGACGGACGCGGGCGGCGAAGCCGGCATTGCGCGCGGCGTCGTAGATTTCCAGCGCAGCGGTTTGGCTCTCGGCTGTGCCCGCGATGATCGACCACTTGCCGCCTTTCCCTGCCGCGCCGTCGCCGCCGACGATGTCGGTCTGTCGTGCCAGGTAGGCAAAAGTTTCCAGGTCGAGAGGTTTCACCGCTGCATCCTTGCCTCGCGGTGCGTCGTAGTAGCTCATTGCCTGGGACATCTCGGTCGCCTGCCCGGCGCGGGTGATCTCGATGTGGCCCTCGATCAGGGCGACGAGGTCGCCGTCCTTGTCGGTCTTGCCCCAGATGTCGGTGCCGCGTATGCCGATCGTGGCGGTGCCGACCCGTATCGCCAACTCGCGCGGCACCGACTTCTTCAGTTTTCCGGTGGTGAAGCGGAAAGCTCCGGCCACGATGTCGAGCGCGCCGCGAAAGGATTTTTCCGGGTGCAGGCTGCGGTTATGAAGATTGAAGCGCGCGGCTTCGCCCAGCTTGACGCGACTGCCTTCGGCCAGCATCAGGTAGGCGCGGGCGCCGGTTCCCGTGCGCACCAGGTCGCCGTTGCGCAATTCCATGCCCGGCGCCAGGGGTTGGCTGCGTCCGTCGCGCTCCAGCCAGGCCGGTGCCTGGACCAGCTCCACGGTCGCCGGCGCGAGGGCGAGTGCAGCGGTGGAATGCAGCAGCATGCCAGTGGCGAATACCGCGAAAAGCCTGAGCAGGGCGCGCATGCGAGTCCTTTCGAAAAGTGCGGCCGGGTATAATTCCACCCTTTGCCAGCATTGAATCAAGACGCCCCGGCCATGCAGGAAAAATACCTTCCGACCGACATCGAACGAGCCGCGCAGGCCCACTGGAACAGCACCAAGGCATTTCGCGCCGTGGCAGACGCGAAGCGACCCAAGTACTATTGCCTGTCCATGTTCCCGTATCCATCCGGCAAGCTGCACATGGGGCACGTGCGGAACTATACCATCGGCGACGTGCTCTCCCGCCATCACCGGATGAAGGGCTACAACGTGCTCCAGCCGATGGGCTGGGATGCCTTCGGCCTGCCCGCCGAAAATGCCGCGATGCAGAACCAGGTACCGCCGGCGAAATGGACCTGGGACAACATCGCCTACATGAAGCAGCAACTCCAGTCGCTGGGCTTTGCCCTCGACTGGGAACGCGAACTGGCGACCTGCGCCCCCGAGTACTACAAGTGGAACCAGTGGCTGTTCCTGCGCATGCTGGAAAAGGGCATCGCCTACAAGAAGACCCAGGTGGTGAACTGGGACCCGGTGGACCAGACCGTGCTGGCCAACGAACAGGTCATCGAGGGTCGCGGCTGGCGCACCGGCGCGCTGGTCGAGAAGCGCGAAATTCCCGGCTACTACTTGGCCATTACGCACTATGCCGACGAGTTGCTCGCTGCGCTCGACACCCTGCCTGGCTGGCCGGAGCGGGTCAAGACCATGCAGGCCAACTGGATCGGCAAGAGCACCGGCCTGCGCTTCGCCTTTCCTTACGAACTGGACGGCAAGGCCGAGAAGCTCTGGGTATTCACCACCCGCGCCGACACCATCATGGGTGTGAGCTTCTGCGCCGTCGCCGCCGAGCATCCGCTGGCGACGCACGCGGCGCAATCCAACCCGCAACTCGCCGCCTTCATCGACGAGTGCAAGCACGGTTCGGTCATGGAAGCCGACTTGGCGACCATGGAAAAGAAGGGCCTGCCGACGGGCATTTTCGTCGACCACCCGCTGACCGGCGCCAAGGTCGAGGTCTGGGTCGGCAACTACGTGCTGATGAGCTACGGCGACGGCGCGGTGATGGGCGTTCCGGCGCATGACGAACGCGATTTCGCCTTCGCCAGGAAATACGGCATTGCCATCGAGCAGGTGATCGCGGTCGAAGGCCAGAGCTTCGCGCTCGACGCCTGGCAGGAATGGTATGCCGACAAGCAGCGCGGCCGCTGCGTGAATTCCGGCAGGTACGATGGGCTGGGCTACGAGGCCGCGGTCGACGCCATCGCCGCCGATCTCGCCGCCAAGGGGCTGGGCGAAAAGAAAGTGCAGTTCCGCCTGCGCGACTGGGGCGTTTCGCGCCAGCGCTACTGGGGTTGCCCGATTCCCATCGTCCATTGCGAGGAGTGTGGTTCGGTGTCGGTGCCGGACGAGCAACTGCCGGTGGTACTGCCCGAGGACTGCGTGCCCGACGGTTCCGGCAACCCGCTCAACAAGCGGGCCGATTTCCTCGACTGCGCCTGCCCCAAGTGCGGCAAGCCGGCCCGGCGCGAAACCGACACCATGGACACCTTCGTCGATTCGTCCTGGTACTACGCGCGCTACTGCGTGGACCCGGCGACGCGAGCGGCGAACACTGCGATGGTCGATGCCAGCAGCAACCACTGGATGCCGGCCGACCAGTACATCGGCGGCATCGAACACGCCATCCTGCACCTGCTCTACTCGCGCTTCTGGACCAAGGTGATGCGCGACCTCGGCCTCGTCAATTACGACGAGCCCTTCGCCAACCTGCTGACGCAGGGCATGGTACTCAACCACATCTTCTCGCGCCGCAATGACAAGGGTGGCATCGAATACTTCGCGCCCGAGGAAGTCGATCTCAGGCGCGACGAAGACGGCCACGTCGTCGGCGCGACCTGCAAGGCCGACGGCCAGCCGGTCGATTACGGCGGCGTCGGCACCATGTCGAAATCCAAGCGCAATGGCGTCGATCCGCAGGCGCTGATCGAGACCTATGGCGCGGACACGGCGCGCTTCTTCATGATGTTCGCTTCGCCGCCGGAGCAGACCCTGGAGTGGTCGGATTCCGGCGTCGAGGGGGCGTACCGCTTCCTCAAGCGGGTCTGGGCCTTCGGTTTTGCGATCCAGTCGCAGGCCGCTGCGGCCATGCCGGCAACGCTGGCGGCCGGGCCGGCCGCCCTGCGGCGCGAAATCCACCTGCTGCTGAAGCAGGCCAACTACGACCTCGGCAAGTTGCAATTCAACACGGTGGCATCGGCCGCGATGAAAATGTTGAACGCCCTGGAAAAGGCGCACAAGGAAAGCGCAGATGCCAGCCAGGCGCCCGTGCTGGCGGAAGGCTTCTCCATCCTGTTGCGCGTCCTGTCGCCGATCGCGCCCCACCTCTGTCACACCCTGTGGACCGAACTCGGCTATGGCGCCGAGATTCTTGCCGCACCCTGGCCCGAGCCGCTGGAGACCGCCCTGGTGCAGGACGAACAGGAACTCGTGTTGCAGGTCAATGGCAAGCACCGCGGCAACATCCGGGTGAAAGTCGGCGCCGACAGGACGGCGATCGAAGCCGCCGCGCTGGCCTCCGAGGCCGCGCAAAAGTTCATGGAAGGCAAGCCGGCGAAGAAAGTCGTCGTCGTGCCCGGCCGTCTGGTCAACATCGTCGTCTGAGCGGGAGTCGTGATGCGCGCCGTCAAACTTGTCCTCATCCTGTCGCTTGCCGGCCTGCTCACCGCCTGCGGCTTCAAGCTGCGCGGCAGCGCCGAACTGCCGGGCTACAAGCTGCCCTTCGCCACCATCGCGCTCGGCCTCGACCCAACCTCCGAGTTTCACGCCCTGCTCAAGCGCAGCATCGAGGCGCAGTCGCCGGGCACGCGCGTGGTGGCCGATGCCACCGAGGCCGAGGCCGTGCTCAGCGTGATCGGCGATCGCAGCGAAAAGATCATTCTTTCGCTCACCGCCGCCGGGCGCGCCCGCGAGTATCAACTGGTGCGAACCTTCAGCTTCCGCGTGCACGGGCGGGCGCCTGCCCAAACGGGACCGGTTCCCAAGTACAGCGACGTGCCGGCAGCCGGGCCGACCGAATACCTCCCGCCCAGCACCATCACGCTGCGTCGCGAAATCACCTTCAGCGACGATCTGGTGCTGTCCAAGGAATCGGAAGAGCTCCTGCTGTTGCGTGACATGCAGGGCGACCTGGTGCAGCAGTTGATGCGCCGTCTGGCGGCGGCGAGGCTGCAACCGGTCAGGCAGGAATAGGCCGTCATGCAGCTGCGGCCCGAACAGCTCGCGGCGCACCTGGAGAAGCCGCTGGTTCCGCTCTATCTCCTGCACGGCAACGAGCCGCTGCTGGTGATCGAGGCTGCCGACGCGATCCGCACCGCCGCGCGCCGCCAGGGTTTCGAGGAACGCGAAGTCATTGTCGTCGGCACCTCCTTCAAGTGGGACGAGCTGTTTCTCGCCGCCGGCAACATGTCGTTGTTCGGTGGTTCCAAGCTGGTCGACCTGCGCATCCCCTCGGGCAAGCCGGGGCGCGAGGGCAGCGAGGCGCTGCAACGCTACGTCGGCACCACGGGTGCAATGGGGCCCGGTATCGTCACCCTGATCACCTTGCCCGAGCTCGACTGGCAGGCGAAGAAGGCGGCCTGGGTCACGGCACTGTCGAATGCCGGCGTCGCCATCGAATGCAACGCGCCGCCCCCGGCGCGCCTGCCGCTATGGATCGCCGAGCGCCTGGCGCGCCAGCAGCAGAGCGCGCCGCGACCGGCCCTGGAATTCATCGCCGCCCATGTCGAGGGCAACCTGCTGGCCGCCCACCAGGAAATCCAGAAGCTGGGCCTGCTCCATCCGCCGGGCGAAATCTCGCTGGCGCAGGTCGAAGCCGCCGTACTCAATGTTGCCCGCTACGATGTGGCCGACCTGCGCGAGGCGCTGAAGAATCGCGACACCCTGCGCGCCGCCCGCACGCTGGAGGGCCTCAAGGGCGAGGACGCGGCGCCGCCCCTGGTGCTCTGGGCGCTGGCGACCGAAGCGCGCGCGCTGGCCGCCATGCCGGTCCGGGTGCGCGCGCTCTTGCACGCGGCGAAGATAGACCGCATGATCAAGGGTCTGGCGCGTGGCGACATTTGGGACGAGTTTCTACAACTGGCATTGCGCCTGACGCAAGCAAAAGGCCAGTAAACGTTTCGACAGATCATCGGCCAGGGCAAGACGAAAGAAACAGCCGCCGGTGTCGTGCTGAAGCCTCGTTAGAATGTCAAACTCTGACATTCATGGAGATTGCCATGTCGCTTAACGTTTCCTTGTCCCCCGAACTTGAACATCGGGTCCGCGAGCATGTGGCTTCCGGCTTGTACGGTTCTGCCAGCGAGGTGATCCGTGAAGCCTTGCGCCTTTTCGAGGCCTATCAGACGGTACGCATCGAGAATCTGGCGAACTTGAAAGCCGATATCGCCAAGGGACTCGCCGACGAACGCGCCGGGCGAGTCGCCGTGCTGGATATCGCGGCCGTCAAGCTCCGTGGGCGCGCCGCATTGCGGGCCAAGGCTTCGCGTTGATGGCGGGCGCGTCCTGAACTGGGTAAGGGCGTGCGCAGCTGGCCGACGTCCACGCCATATATTCTGTATTACCTCGCCAGAAAAGCCGGGGGCATCACCATTCTGCGCGTACTGCACCATGCGCGCGATATTCTAGGCATCGAGTTCTAAGACATAGGCAGACATGGATACGGCAAACTACATGCAACAAGTGGGCAAGGCCGCCCGTGCGGCCTCGCGGGCCACGGCGCCCGCCTCGACCGCGGCCAAGAACACCGCCTTGCTGGCGATGGCCGCGGCGATTCGCGAGCGCAGCGAAAGCCTGCTGGCGGCGAACGCCGCCGATGTCGCCGAGGCGCGCGCCAACGGCCTCGACGCGGCCATGATCGATCGCCTCCAGCTTACCGAAAAGGGCATCGAGGCCATGGCCCTGGGCGTGGAGCAGGTCGCGACCCTGCCCGATCCGATCGGCGAGATCACGGACATGAAGCGCCGCCCCTCCGGCATCCAGGTCGGCCGCATGCGCGTGCCGCTGGGCGTGGTCGGCATCATCTACGAGGCGCGGCCCAACGTCACCGCCGATGCCGCGGCGCTGTGCCTGAAGTCGGGCAATGCCGCGATCCTGCGCGGCGGCAAGGAAGCCCTGCGCGCCAACCAGGCCATCGCCGCCTGCGTGCGCGAAGGCCTGGCGGCGGCTGGCCTGCCCGAGGCGGCGGTGCAGGTGGTGGAAACCACTGATCGCGAGGCGGTGAGCCAGCTCGTCGCCATGCCCGAGTACGTCGATGTCATCGTGCCGCGCGGCGGCAAGGGCCTGATCGAGAGGGTTTCGCGCGACGCACGGGTGCCGGTGATCAAGCACCTCGACGGCAACTGCCATGTCTATGTCGACGAATTCGCCGATCCGGCCAAGGCCCTGCGCATCCTGGAAAACTCCAAGACCCAGCGCCTGGGCACCTGCAACACCGCCGAATCGCTGCTGATCGCGCGCCCGGTCGCCGTGTCGCAGGCGCCGACTTTATGCGCCATGCTCACGGCGAAGGGCGTCGAGATCCGCGGCTGCGCGGAAACCCTGAAGCTGGTGCCGCAGGCGGTCGCCGCGAGCGAGGAGGATTTCTACGCCGAGTACCTCGCCGCGATCATCTCGGTCAAGATCGTCGCCGGCGTGGACGAGGCCATCGCCCACATCAACAAATACTCCTCGGCGCACACCGAGGCCATCGTCACCGAGAACTACACCCACGCCATGCGCTTCCTGCGCGAAGTGGATTCGGCCTCGGTGATGGTGAACGCCTCGACCCGCTTCGCCGACGGCTTCGAGTTCGGCCTCGGCGCCGAGATCGGTATTTCCACCGACAAGTTCCATGCTCGCGGCCCGGTGGGACTCGAAGGCCTCACCTCGCAAAAGTGGATTGTTCTTGGTGACGGTGAGGTACGCGCTTAACGCGCTGCTTTCGCCTTGAGCCAGGCTTTGCGCACGCCCCAGGCATAGACCAGCGCCAGCAGCGCCATGCAGGCCAGGCAGGCGGCTATGTGGCGGTTCACCAGCGCCGCCTCGGTCCAGCCGAATTCATTGACCAGGCGCAGGGCATCGGACTCCATGCCATTGTCGCGGGTCATGAAGGGGATCTCGCTGGAGTCGCGGCGCGCTGCCCACCAGACGGCATTGATATCGACGAAGGCGCTGGCGCCGATGGCGACGAAGCCCCAGCGCAGGCTGCCCTTGTAGAGCTGCGTTGTCTTGCCGAAGAAGAAGCTCGCCATCAGTAGCGAGGAAAGCAGCAGGCCTACGCCATCGCCGCCGAAGACGATCAGCGCGCGTGCCGTGTCCTCCTTGAGGGTGAGGGTGAGGAAGGCCTGCAACAGCAGGACCAGACTGCCCGCCGCGAGCAGCGCGCGGCTGTCGAGCTGCCAGCCGCGATACAGGGTCCAGGCCACAGCGGCGAACACCGCCGCCGGCGCGACGATGCCGCGTTCCTCCATGGTGATCGTCACCCACACCGTGGGGATCGCGCCGAAGCCGCAGAGCCAGGCCGTGACGGCATGACCGAGCTCATGCACCGGCATGGTGAACAGCAGGCGCTGCACGAAGCGGCCACCTTCGGTGGCCTGGAAGGCGATGGCGAGCAGCAGCATGGCCGGGATTGCCGCGGCGCAGAACCAGAACTCGGTGTGCGCATCGTCGATCGCCGCGCCGTCGTCGCGTTCCGTGTCGCCGGCAATGAATATCCGGGCGTCGGCCGCGTCCTCGATGGGTGCGGCGGCGACGGCGACTTCGGCGCGACCATGCTTCTTGATGGCCTCGGCCTTGGCGTAGTCGGCGCCGCAGCGCGGGCAGGTCGGCCCTGCGGCGCGCGGCGCCTCGCACCAGGGGCAGGTGGCGCTCACGGCCGCGGCCGGCTCACCACTTGACGCGCACCGTGTACTCCAGCACCGCCTTGTCGCCGGGCGCCACCGTTACATTCCAGGACGCCACGCGCACCGAGTCCTTGCTGTGTTTCTGCGTCTCGGCCACCATCTCCCAGTCGCCGGGCATGGGTTCCTGAACGCGCACGGTGACCGCCTCTTCCTTTGCATTGCGCAACTCGATGCGCCAGGACGATTCGCTGAGGTTGTCGGCAATGCGCTTGTAATTCGTTTGCTTGCGTTCGGCGGTGATGTCGAAGGCTTCGCCCAGCCTGAGTTTCAGCTTCTCGTTTTTCGCCGTGTGCTCGATGCGGTCCTCGCCGACGAACTGCGCGGCGCCTTTGCTGTCGCGGGCATAGACGCGCACGATGCCGGCCGGCAGCGGCTTGCCCAGTTGCCCGCCCCTGTTCTCGAACTCGAGGAAGACGGCGGGCTTCAGCTTCTGCCCGATCTGACCGAATTGTTGTGCTTGGCGTTCGCGGTAATACCAGTCGTTGCCGGCCAGCAGGTACTCGCGGCGCACCGGCACGGCGGCGGCGGAAAGCAGGGCGAGCTGCTTGGTCTGGTTGTCGGCGATGCTGGTGGGGCGCTCGAAGCTGTAGAGGTGGTAGTCCATCAGCGCTTCCTGGGTGGCTTCGGCGACCTTGGCGCGCGCGGCGGCGGGCGCCGCCAGAAATTGGACGCGACTGTCGGCCTGTCGTACCCGATTCACCGTGCCGGCCACCAGTTGCAGCGTCGTGTTGTCAAAGCCGGCGCCGCTGCGGTTGGTCAGCGTGACCCAGCCGTTGAGGTCGAGGGCCTTGCCGTCGGTGGACAGATTCGCCACGTAGTCGGCCTTCCATGAAAGCCCGCCGCTCAGGTAGGACAGCTCCACCGACTGCCTGCCGCCGGCGGCGTCGAGCAGCACCGAGAGCGTTGGCCGGTCACGCAGGTTGGCCGGCACGCTGTCGAAGGCCAGGCGACCGGGCACCCCGGTCTCGATACGGTCGGCGAAGCGCAATACGGTGCCTTGGCCGGCGGCGAGCACCGTGGCCGTTTCGCGCTTCTCGGCATCCGTGGTCGGGTGCGGGCGGATCACCGTGACCTGGCGCCCGACGTACTTCTCCAGCAGCTTCTGCGGCGTCAGCAGGTCGAAGTCGAAGTTCTGCTCGATCAGCTGCAGGGGCTGGCCGCTGGCGGCGCGCAACAGCGCCGTCTCGGGGCGCATCTGTGCAGCCACCTCGCGCAGCGACAGGCGAACCTGGCCGGCGGGCAGATCGAGCTTGCGGCGTTCCTTGACCAGCGCCAGGTCGTCGTTGTAGACCGTGACTGCCACTGCCTCGCGGTCGGTGGCGGTGGATGCGACATCTTTCGCCACATCGGCGGCCTGCGCCAGGTTTGCGACAAACAGAGCGGCGACGGCGACTGGTTTCACTTGCATGGCATCCTCCCGTGTTCAGGTCGCGAACGATAGCACGGAGCATCGGTGGCTTTTTGGTGGGATATGATGGCGCGCATTCCTACCCTTGGAGAATCGTCATGAACAAATTGCTTGCCATCCTGCTGCTGGCACTTTCCCTGCCCGCCCTTGCTGCGCTCGAGGTCGCCGGCGTCAAGTTCGACGACAAGGCAAAAGTCGGCGCTGGCGACACGGTGATCAACGGCGCCGGCATGCGCAAGCGGGCCTTCTTCAAGGTCTATGCGATCGGCCTCTACCTGCCGCAGAAGGCGGCCACCGCTGCCGACGCGCTGAATGCCAAGGGCGCCAAGCGCATTGCCATCGTCACCCTGCGCGAGCTGACCGCCGAGCAGTTCGTCGACGCACTGATCGAGGCGCTGAAGAACAATCATGACGAGGCGGCGATGAAGCTTCTGCAACCCAGGGTCGACCAGTTCCGCAGCACCATGCTGACCATCGGCAACGCGCCCGAAAAATCGGTGGTGCAGCTCGACTGGCTGCCCGAGACCGGTACGCGGCTGACCTTCAATGGCGCGCAGAAGGGCGCCGACATCGCCGGCGAGGATTTCTACCGTGCGCTGCTGCGCATCTGGCTGGGCGACAAGCCGGCGCAGGACGACCTCAAGGAACAACTGCTCGGTAAAGCCGCAGGATGACGTCGGGCGCGCTGGCCGGCCTCAAGGTCCTCGACCTCTCGCGCGTGCTCGCGGGGCCCTGGGCTTCGCAACTGCTCGGCGACCTCGGGGCCGAAGTGATCAAGGTCGAAAAGCCCGGCAGCGGCGACGACACCCGCGGCTGGGGACCGCCCTGGCTGGCCGATGGCGAGGGCCGGGCGACCAGCGACGCCGCGTATTTCCTGTGCACCAACCGCAACAAGCGCTCGCTGACGGTGGACATGACGCAGCCCGAGGGCCAGGCCATCCTGCGCGAACTGGCGGTGCAAGCCGACGTGGTGCTGGAGAACTTCAAGGTCGGCGGGCTCAAGGCCTACGGCCTCGATTACGCCAGCCTCGCCGCGCTCAACCCGAAGCTCGTGTACTGCTCGATCACCGGCTTCGGCCAGGACGGCCCATATGCTGCCCGCGCCGGCTACGATTTCCTGATCCAGGGCATGGGCGGCCTGATGAGCGTCACCGGCCGCGCCACCGGCGAGGAGGGCGCCGGGCCGCAGAAGGTCGGCGTGGCGCTGACCGACATCCTCACCGGCCTCTACGCCGGCAACGCCATCCTCGCCGCATTGCTGCACCGGGAGAAGACCGGGCAGGGCCAGCACATCGACCTCGCACTGCTCGACGTGCAGGTGGCCTGCCTCGCCAACCAGGCGATGAACTACCTGGTCTCGGGCACGGCGCCAAAGCGCATGGGCAACGGCCATCCCAACATCGTGCCCTACCAGGATTTCCCCACCGCCGACGGCGACATGATCCTCGCCATCGGCAATGACGGCCAGTTCACACGCTTTTGCGAAATCGCCGGCCATGCGGAGTGGGCCAGTGACGAACGCTTCGCCAGCAATGCCGCGCGCGTCAGGCATCGCGCCGAACTGCTGCCACTGCTGCGCCAGGCCACCGTCATGAAGACCACTGCCGAGTGGATCGCGCTGCTGGAAAACGCCGCCGTGCCCTGCGGTCCGATCAACGACCTGGCAGGCGTGTTTGCCGACCCGCAGGTGATGCATCGCGCCCTGCGCGTCGACCTGCCGCACGCGGCGGGCGGCAGCACGCCGCAGGTAGCCAACCCGATCCGCTATTCGGCGACGCCGATCACCTATCATTCGGCGCCGCCGCAGCTGGGGCAGGACACCGAGGCCATCCTGCGCGAATTGGGGCGTGACGCTGCCGAGGTGGCGCGCCTGAAGGCGGCGAACGTCGTTTAGACTGGGGCTGGAGCGGTCGTTGTCCTGCTCAGCCAGGCCGCCGTGATCGCCAGCAGGCTAGATGAGGTGAAGGGTTTCGCCAGGTAGTCGTTCATGCCAGCGTCGAGGCAGCGCTGCCGGTCGTCGTCGTAGGCATTGGCGGTGATGGCGATGATCGGGATGTTCCAGCCGCCCGGCAGGCGGCGGATGTCGCGGGTGGCGTCGAGGCCGTTCATGTCCGGCAACTGGAGGTCCATCAATATCAGGTCGAAGGCCCCCTGCCGCACCATCTCCACGGCCTGGCGGCCATCGGCCGCGATATCGACCCGGATGCCGAAGCTTTCCAGCAGCTCGCGGGCCACGGCCTGGTTCATCGGATCATCCTCGACCAGCAGCGCGTGCCTGCCGGCACAGGCGGCCAGCATCTCGTCTTCCGCAACGGGAGTCGGCGGGGTAAACGCGGCGACCCGTTCCAGGCGCGTGGTGAACCAGAAGCTGCTGCCGCAACCGGGCTCGGATTCGACGCCGATCTTGCCGCCCATGGCTTCGACCAGGCGCTTGCTGATCGCCAGGCCGAGGCCGCTGCCGCTGTACTTGCGCGTCAGGGAGGCATCGGCCTGTTCGAAGGACCGAAACACGCGTTCGTGGTCGCCGGCGGCAATGCCGATACCCGTATCCTCGACCTCGAATCGCAGCAGAACGCCATCCGCATCATCCGCCAGGCGCAGGATGCGCAGGCCAACGGCGCCCGATGAGGTGAACTTGATCGCATTGCCAACCAGGTTGAGGAGGATCTGGCCCAGCCGCACCGGGTCGCCGCGTACGTTGAGGCGGGCGATTTCCGGTGCGATGCCGATCTCGAAGCGGAGGCCCTTTTCCCTGACGCGCAGGTCCACCAGGGCGACGAGGTCGTCGAGCACCCGGCCCAGATGGAATTCGACGTGGTCGATGCTCAGGCGATCGGCCTCGATCCGCGACAGGTCGAGAATGTCGTCGATGACCCCGAGCAGTTGCCGCGAGGCCCGGTCGGCCTTGCCCAGGAAGTCGATCTGCTGCGGGTCGGTGGCCCGGTTGCGTGCCAGCGCCGTCATGCCGATCATGGCATTGAGCGGCGTGCGCAGTTCGTGGCTCATGTTGGCGAGGAAGGCGCTCTTGGCGCGGTTTGCGGCCTCGGCTGCCTCCTTGGCGATCGACAAGGCGGCGGTACGTTCTTCCACCAGGCCGGCCAGGTGATGCCGGTGTCGTTCGAGTTCGGTGTCGGCGAGACGGCGCTCGGTGATGTCGCGGGCAAACCCGACGGTACCGATCACCTTGCCGTCCAATGTCACCGGGGCGCGATAGGATTCGTACCAGCGCTCCACGCCGTTGATGCGGACGGTTTGTTCCAAAGAGCGAGGCTTGCCATCCGTCGCCACCCGGCGATCTTCGATATCGTGATGGGTGGCGAGGTCGGTCGGCGCAATGTCGGAAATCGTCATCCCGGTGATTTGCTCGGGCGAATTCTTGCCGACGGCGTCGGCCAATGCCTGATTGACGGCGAGAAAGCGGCCCTGCTCGTCCTTGAGCCAGACCGCGAAGGGAAAATTGTCGAGCAGCGCCCGCTGGTAGCGCTCGCGCCGTTCCACCGCATCCAGGTGTCGCCGCAGGTCCTCGGCCAGGCGCCGGCGTTCGACGTGGCGTTGACGGAACAGGCGCACCAGGTAAAGCGTCATCACCACGCTTAGCGACAGGATGATCAGGTGCGCGGCGACCACCAGGTGATCCGCCGCCGGCCTGGAGGTGGCGATCCAGCCGGAATTGTGGCTGACCGTCATGGCGATGACGGCAATCGCGCTGGCGACGAAGAGTTGCGCGCAGGCGCGCGGCCCGAGTATCCAGCCGGCGAAAATCAGGATCACCGAATGAGTCATCAGGATCGGCGAACGCAAGCCTTCGCCGAAGAAGGCGGTTACCGTGACCAGGGTCCAGCCGCCAACGATCAACAGGCGGACCGCCGATATCATGCCGCGCACGAGATATACGGCAAAAACCACGAGGCCGAGCAGTCCGATCCCGATCGCCGGAAACAGACGCCATTTTTCCTCGGTCGGCGTGGCAAGGACGACGGTGACCAAGGCGATCGAGCCACCCACCATCACCGCGATCAAGGCCTTGAGCAGTGGCGCGTGTCGCGGATCGATCAAGTCGGCGTCCATGTCGATGGGCGATACCGATTTGGATGACAGATCGTGGAGGAAGGACATGTCGGTATCGGTGATGGGCCGTGCCGCTGCTCCCATGTTACCTTGGCAACAGGCCTGTTGTGAGCTCCCGTCAGGATTCGAGCACGCGCAACTCGGCATTGGTATAGCGCAAGCGGCTGGCCAGCACGCTGGCGATGCCCTCCATGAGGCGCAGGCCGAGCTTCCTGTGCTCGTCGGCGAACTTGTCGAAGGCCTTGCGCGAGAGCACATAAAGCTCGGTGTCGACGAAGGCGAGGGCATTGGCCGAGCGCACCTCGCCGTCGAGGAAGGCCATCTCGCCGAAGAAGGCACCGCGGCCGAAGGTGCCGATGTGGTGTGACTGGCGATCCGACAGCGGCAGCACGATGCGCACCGCGCCGCGCCGGATCAGGAACAACTCGTCGCCGGCGTCACCGCGCGAGAAGATCGTTTCGCCAGCGGCCACGTGGCGCTTTTCCATGCATTGCTCAAGCGCGGCCAGGGTCTGTTCCTTGCGTCCCTCGAACAGCTCGACTTCATGGAGTTCGAGCGGAATTTCCTCGTCGCGCGTCAGCGCGGCATCGTGGATGATGCGGTCCTCGACCCATTCCAGCGCATCGTCCTGGGTCGGGAATACCCGCACCGGGCTTTCCGGATGCAGCAGGCCGACCTGGTCGAAATACTCCTTGAGATCGCGTCCGGAGGGAAGGTTCTCAGGAATCTGGCTGAAGATCAGGAAGCCGTGGCGTTCCGCCAGCATGTCCTTGACCTGCTCCAGCAAATGCGCGGCGGTGACGTCGACGGTCTGGATGCGGCGCATGTCGAGGATCAGGAAATCGCGCACTTTCAGGTCGGCTTCGAGCGCGCGGTAAAGCTGGTCGGCGGTGCCGAAGAACAGGCTGCCCTGGAGTTCGACGATGGCGGCGCGGGCGCCTTTCCCGGTGAGGATTTCCATTTCGGCGTGAGTCCGCACGCGCTTGGAAAAGGTCTCATTGCCCAGCAGCTTGCGGCGAACGATCGAGCCGCCGATCTGCTCGCGGATGAACAGCACCACGGCGAGTATCACGCCGACGCCGGAGGCCGCGATCAGGCTCACCGTGAGGGCGGTGCCGATTACCGCCACGATGACAGCGAAATCGAGGATGGTGGAACGCGACTTGAGGAAGTGCAGGCTGTTGCGGTCGATCATGCGCGTGCCGACCACGATCAGGATGCCGGCCAGGGCCGACACCGGCACCCAGGAGATCAGTCCGGTGAGCAGCAGGAACACCAGCAGCGAGAGCATGCCCTCGACCAGCCCGGAGAAACTGGTGCTGGCTCCGCCCGAGACGTTGACCAGGGTGGCGCCCATGGTGCCAGCACCGGGAATGCCGCCGATCGCGCCCGAACTGAGGTTGGCCAGGCCTTGCCCGATCAGTTCGCGGTTGGAGTTGTGCCGCGTCCGCGTCAGGGCATCCAGCACCACGCAACTCTTCAGGGTGTCGATCGAGAGCAGCACGGCCAGGGTCAGGGCCGGAATCGCCAGGGTTTGCAGTTGCGCCACGCTAACATCGGCCAGTGCCGACCAGCGTACCACCAGGCCATCCCAGAAGCTGCCGCCGCCTTCGCCGCCGAGGGCGCCAACCACCAGCGTGTTGCCATGCAGGCTGAGCAGCGCCGGATCGATCAAGCCAAGGCCGAAGTAGCTGGCGATGCCGGCGGCGAGGCCGAGGATGGCGGCGGGGACCGCCTTGGTCAGGCGCGGTGCGCCGACCATCACGGCGATGGTCACCAGGCCGACCACGATGCCCTGCCAGCGCCATTTGTCGGGCGCCAGCAGCGAGGCCCAGAAGTACATGCCCTTGGGCGTGCCAAGCAGCTTCGGTACCTGGCTGGCAATGATGATCAGGCCGACCCCGGAAAGGTAGCCGCTGACCACGGTGTAGGGCATGTACTTGATCAGCAGGCCGAGGCGCAGCACGCCGAACATCACCTGCATCAAGCCCGCCAGCAGGCCGAGCAGGGTCAGCAGCAACATGGTCTGGTCCACCGGCGTGCCGCTCTTCATGGCTTCGATGGCGAAGGCCGAGACCACGGCGGCGGCGGGCGCGCAGGGGGCGGAAATCAGTCGGCTGGTGCCGCCCATGCTGGAGGCCACGATGCCCATCGCCACGGCGCCAAGAATGCCGGCCAGCGCGCCGAGCGCGACGTGGGCGCTGCCGAGTATCGAGTAGATGGTCACGCCATAGGCGATCGCGGAGGGCAGGGCCACCATCATGGCGGCCATGCCGCCCCAGAAATCGCCCGCCGGGTTTTCCAGTCTTGGCAGCTTCATGTTCTTGTTCTTCTGCTATGGAGGATGGCAGCAGTATAGGACGCGGTCGCGGCAAGGTGGAACCGTTCGTTGCCGCGCTTCCGTCATGGCGCGACTGGTTGTAAGCTTCGGCCCACAACAAACCCATACGGAGGATAGACCCATGAAGAGTGCCCGTCGCCTGTTGCTGGCCGCCGCCACGATCAGCCTTGCCGCCACCGCCCAGGCCCAGGAGTTCGTCAATGTGCTGACCGGCGGCACCTCGGGCGTGTATTACCCGCTCGGCGTCGCGTTGTCGCAGATCTACGGCAAGGCCATGCCCGGCGCCAAGACGGCAGTGCAGGCGACCAAGGCCAGCTCGGAGAACCTCAACCTGCTGCAGGCCGGACGCGGCGAGATAGCCTTCACCCTGGGCGACGCGCTCAACGAGGCCTGGAAGGGCAACGAGGAAGCCGGCTTCAAGACGCCGCTGAAGAAGCTGCGCACCATCGCCGCGATCTATCCCAACTACATCCAGATCGTCGCCAACGCCGATTCCGGCATCAAGACCCTGGCCGACCTGAAAGGCAAGCGCGTCGCGGTCGGCGCGCCGAAGTCGGGCACCGAGCTCAATACGCGCGACATCCTCAGGGGTGCCGGCATGAGCTACAAGGACTTCGCCAAGGTCGAGTACCTGCCCTTCGGCGAATCGGTGGAACTGATCAAGAACCGCCAGCTCGACGCCACGCTGATTTCCGCCGGCCTTGGCGTCGCCGCCGTGCGCGACCTGTCGACGGCGATGAAAATCGTCGTCGTGCCGATCTCGCCCGAGGTGGTGAAGAAGATCGGCGAGGCCGCCTACCAGCCGGCGACGATCCCGGCCAACACCTACACCGGACAGACGGTCGAGGTGCAGACCATCGCCATCCCGAACTTTCTCGTCAGCCACGAAGGCGTTTCCGTCGACACCGCCTACAAGATGACCAAGGCAATCTTCGACAGCCTGCCCGATCTGCATGCCGCCCATGCCGCGGCCAAGGCGATCAGCAAGGAAAATGCCGCCAAGGCGCCGCCGGTGCCGCTGCACCCCGGGGCCGAGAAGTATTACAAGGAAGCGGGCCTGCTGAAGTAGGGCGGGCGCGATGGAGTTTCGCGCCGCCGCCCCCGACCACGGCCAGGAGGAATTCTCCGAGCACGGCGTGCAGCGCCATCTCGGAGGTTTCTGGCTGGCCGTGCTGACGGCGCTGTGCCTGGCCTTTTCCACCTACCAACTGATCGTCGCCGCCTTCCATCCGCTGTCCAGCCTGGTGATACGCAGCCTGCATGTCGGCTTCCTGCTCTGCATCACCTTCATCCTTTACCCGGCCTTCAAGAGCTCTGGCCGGCTGTCGAAAGTCGGCGTTGGCGACACGGTGCTGGCCTTCGGTGCCTTTGCCCTCTCCACGTATCACTGGGTCTTCGAGGCCGAGCTGATCCAGCGTTCGGGCGAGCCGAACACGGCCGACATGTTCGCCGGCACCGCGCTGGTGATCCTGAGCTTCGAAGCGGCGCGCCGCATCCTCGGCCTGGCCCTGCCACTGGTCTGCGGCGCCTTCCTGCTTTACGGCCTGTTCGGCCAACACCTGCCGGCCGCGATCGCGCACCGCGGCTACGGCTTCGACCAGATCGTGAACCAGCTGGCATTGGGCACCGAGGGCATCTTCGGCATTCCGACGCTGGTCTCGGCGACCTACATCTTCCTTTTCATCCTGTTCGGCTCCTTCCTCGAACACGCCGGGATGATCAACCTGTTCAATTCCATCGCGCTCGGCTTCGTTGGCCACAGCAAGGGCGGCCCGGCCAAGGTGTCGGTGATCTCCTCGGGCCTGATGGGCACCATTTCCGGCTCGGGCGTGGCCAATGTGCTGACCACCGGCCAGTTCACCATTCCGCTGATGAAGAAGTTCGGCTACTCGGGCATCTTCGCCGGCGCGGTGGAAGCGACCTCCTCGATGGGCGGCCAGATCATGCCGCCGGTGATGGGTGCGGTGGCCTTCATCATGGCCGAGAACCTCAATGTGCCCTATGCCGATATCGTCAAGGCGGCGGCGATCCCGGCCATCCTTTACTACGCCACCGCCTTCTGGATGGTGCACCTCGAAGCCGGGCGCAAGAACCTGACGGGCTTGCCCAAAGAGGAATGCCCCAATCCCTGGCGCGCGATGCGCGAAAGCTGGTACCTGGTGCTGCCGCTGGCGGTTCTGGTGTGGATGCTGTTCAACGGCTTCACGCCGATGTTCGCCGGCCTGGTCGGCCTGGCGCTGACGGCGATCCTGATCCTCGGCGCCGCGATCGCCGCGCGGATTTCGGCCATCGCGTTCCGTTACGTGTTCTGGGTCGCCACGGGCCTGGCCGCCGCGGCCTTCGTCAAGAACATGGACCAGTGGAGCATCTACCCGCTGCTGGCGCTGATCACTGCGCTGGTGGCGCAAACCTTTGCCGTCAGGGGCGGCGGAAAGACCCTGCACCTGATCAAGATGGGCCTGGTCGATGGCGCCAGGCAGGCGCTGCCGGTGGGCGTGGCCTGCGCCATCGTCGGCGTCATCATCGGCATCCTGACCCTGACCGGCGCCGCCTCGACCTTCGCCGGCTTTATCCTCGGCGTCGGCGAGAAGAGCCTGTTCCTTTCGCTGGTGCTGACCATGCTGGTCTGCCTGGTGCTGGGCATGGGCATCCCGACCATCCCCAACTACATCATCACCAGTTCCATCGCCGCGCCGGCCCTGCTCAAGCTCGGCGTGCCGCTGATCGTCAGCCACATGTTCGTCTTCTACTTCGGCATCATGGCCGACCTGACGCCGCCGGTGGCGCTGGCAGCCTTCGCCGCCAGTTCGATCGCCAAGGAAAGCGCGATGAAAATCGGCTTCAAGGCGGTGCAGGTGGCGATCGCCGGCTTCGTCATTCCCTACATGGCGGTCTATGACCACGCCCTGATGCTGCAAGGGGCATGGACCGTGCCGGCAGTGGCCTATATCGTCTTCAAGGCGCTGATCGCCATCGCGCTGTGGGGCGCGGCGGCGATCGGTTTCCTGTTCGCGCCGCTGAACTGGGCAGAACGCCTCTTCGCCGCCGGCGCGGCCTTCATGCTGGTGGCGGCGATTCCGCTCACCGACGAGATCGGCTTCGCCATGAGCGTCGTCTTCGTGGCCTGGCACCTGTACCGAAGCCGTCGCGCCGCCTGATGCTTTGCCTTGCCGTCGGTGCGGTCGTGGCCTCGCTGGCCGTCGACGCCTTCACCCTGACCTGGCTGCATTCGATCGAGAAAATCCGCTGGGAAGAAGACTGGCGCATCGTCGGCAGGGAGCTCGTCATCGACGAGGCGCGCATTCGCGGCATGGGTGCCGGCATGGAGCCGCCGGCCGGCGCGGTGCTGAAGAATGGCGTCTGGCACTACCGCCCTGCGCTGCCGCCACAGGCGGTGTTGCGCCTTTCGCATTCGCCCTACACTGCGCCCTATGTCCTGTGCACGGCGACGGTCTGCCGGTCGCTTGCCGATTACCTGCCCGGGATCGAAAATAGCGCGATCATCGAACTCAAGGAGTGTGCGCCGTGACGACCTACGCCGCCGTGTTGTCAGCGCCGACTTTTTCCGTCGGCATCGCCTGCAATGCCGACGAGATCACCGGCATCGATTACCTCGAACCGTGTACCGAGCTGGCGCCGAAAACTCCGCTGGCCAGGGAAGCGGTGCGCCAATTGCGCGCCTGGCTCAAGGATTCGCGCTTCGAGTTCGGCCTGCCGCTGGCGCCGGCCGGGACGCATTTCCAGCGCCGGGTGTGGGCCCGCATCGCGGCGATTCCTGCGGGGCAGACGCTGAGCTATGGCGAGGTTGCCGCCGCGATCGGCAGCGGGCCGCGCGCGGTGGGCAATGCCTGCGGCGCCAACCCCTATCCCATCGTCGTGCCCTGCCATCGCGTCGTTGCCGCAAACCATGCGCTGGGCGGCTTCGGGCGGAACTCGGGCGGTTTCCTGCTCGACATCAAGCGCTGGCTGCTGGCGCACGAGAATGCCCGTCCCTGACTCCGAACTGATCGACGAATTCATCGATGCCCTGTGGCTGGCCGACGGCCTGGCGAAAAACACGCTCGGCGCGTATCGCAGCGATCTTGAGTTGTTCGCCGCCTGGCTCGGCGCACAGGGCAATTCGATAGTCGGCGCCGACGCCACGGCGATCAACGCCTACCTGGCCCATCTGCACGCGCGGCCCGGTGGCATCAGGACCACCAGCCAGCGTCGCCTGATGGCCAGCCTGCGCCGCTGTTACCGCTGGCTGATCGACCAGGGGCGGGTGCGCGCCGATCCCCTGCTCAATATCGACAAGCCGCGGCAGGCACAACGCTTTCCCAAGACGCTGTCGGAGCAGCAGGTCGAGGCCCTGCTCGGCGCGCCCGACCTGGCTACCGCGTTGGGATTGCGCGACCGCGCCATGCTGGAGCTGCTTTATGCCACCGGCCTGCGCGTCACGGAACTGGTAGCCATCCGCCTGTTCGAACTGAGCCTCAACGACAACGTGGTACGCGTGATGGGCAAGGGCTCGAAGGAGCGCCTGGTGCCGCTGGGCGAGGTGGCGGCCGACTGGCTGCGACGCTACCTGGCCGGTGCGCGCGCCGAGCTGCTGAAGCAGCACGTGTCGGATGCGATTTTCATCACGGTGCGCGGCGCCGGCATGACGCGGCAGATGTTCTGGAACCTGATCAAGAAATATGGGTTGCAGGTCGGCATCCCGCTGCAGCGCATCTCGCCCCATGTGCTGCGCCATGCCTTCGCCACCCATCTGCTCAACCACGGCGCCGACCTGCGCGTGGTGCAGCTGCTGCTGGGGCATGCCGACATCTCGACGACGCAGGTGTACACCCATGTCGCGCGCGAGCGGCTGAAGCAGTTGCACCACGACCATCACCCGCGCGCCTGAACCCTTCACGCCGCACAGGCGTGCCGCTGCACGGCCTGCAGGATTTCACCGCTGGCCTTGTCCTGGACGAAGACCGCGACGCCCAGATCGGCCCGCTTCCAGCCTGCATCCAGCGCAATCTGCTGGCGCAGGGCCAAACGTCCTTCGTGGTTTGGGTTCAGCGGGCCGATCAGGCGGCGCACCACGTAGTCGTGGCGCAGGGTCTTGCCGCTGTTTTCTCCGGCGCGCACCTGCGATTCCAGGTTGTTTTCGTACAGCGCCAGCCAGACTTCGCTGCCCGGTTTGGCCGCGGTGACCGTGCCGCTGACTTCAAATTGCCCGCCGCGCGCGGCATTCAGTTCGAGCGCGATGGCGGCGCCGGCAAGCAGATCCGCCGCGCCTTCGAGCGGATCGCCGCCGCTGCGCCAGTCACGACCGTTCCTGAGGAATTGCGGCGTATAGACGGCGCGCGAACGGGCCAGGGCGGCCATCGCGTACTGGCGTTGTGTGTATTGCGAACTGGCAAAGCGGTCGATCCAGCCCAGACGATCCCAGTAATCGACATGAAAGGCCAGCGGCACCAAGCGTCCGGCGAACCCGGCCTGGGTCTTCCACCGTGACAACCGGCGATCGGCCGGGGGGCAACTGTCGCAGCCTTCCGAGGTGTACAGCTCAAGCAGAACCCCGCGCCGCTCGCCGCTTTGTGCGGTGCAGGTGGTGCTGGCGGCGAAGGCGGGCGATACCATGGCTGCGGCGAAACAGGATAGCAGCCGCGCGGTTGGACGATCGATTTTCATGATGCGGCTCCGGATGGAACGGGCACAAGCGCTCACAGGCTTGGTCGCGTCAGCGGCGAATTCCTTACGCCGCGACGGGCGTAAAATTGTAGTTATGAGACATGAGACCACCTCTCCGAATGCAGGCCCGGAAACCCCGGCGACCAGGTTCCTGCACAAGCATCGCATTGCCCATTCCAACCACCTCTACACCTATGAGGAGCATGGCGGCACCAGGGTTTCCGCGCGCGAACTCAACGTCGCCGAGCACGCCGTGGTCAAGACCCTGGTCATGGAAGACGAGAACGCCAAGCCCTTGATCGTCCTCATGCACGGTGATCGCAAGGTCTCGACCAAGGAACTGGCGCGCCAGATCGGCGTCAAGAAGGTCGGCCCCTGCAAGCCCGAGGACGCGCTGCGCCACACCGGCTACATGGTCGGCGGCTGCTCGCCCTTCGGCACCAAAAAGGCGCTGCCGCTGCACATGGAAAAATCCATCCTCGATCTGCCGCTGATATACATCAACGGCGGGCGGCGCGGCTACCTGGTGGGCGTGCACCCGCACGACATCCTGCGCGTGCTGCAACCGAAGATCGTCGAGTGTGCGTTGAAGGAGTGAATCTGGAAAAGCAGTGGATGCGCAGATTTGGCTGATTAACGCAGATGGATTCCAATCCGCAAAATCTGCGTAATCTGCGGACTGATCTGGATTTTGGGTTAAGCGCAGCGATTAACGCGAACGTTCGATCTGCACTCCGACGCGGCGCACGCCCTTCATGATGCCCATCTTGGCGATGCTGATCTTGACCCAGGGCGCACCGAACTCGTCGAGCAGCAGGCCGATCACGTATTCGCCGAGGGTCTCCAGCAGATTGAAATGGCGCGTCGCCAGTTCGGCGCGGATGCGCTCGATCACCGCGTCGTAGCGGATGGTCTGCTCGATGTCGTCGTTCTGCGCCGCGGCGTCGGGCACGCCGAAGGTGAGGCTGATCTCCAGCGTCTGCGGCGCTGCCTTTTCGCGCTCGAAGATGCCGACCTGGGCCTCGACCCGCATGTCGTCGATGAAAATGAAGTCCATTACGCCCCCGGTTAAAATTGCAGTCATTCTATGGATTCCCTGCCTACCCTGCTGATCTGGGCCGCCTTGGGCTACCTGCTCGGATCGCTGCCCTTCGCCGTGATCGTTTCGCGCGCCTTCCGGCTGGAAGACCCGCGCCGCTTCGGCTCGGGCAATCCCGGTGCCACCAACGTGCTGCGCGGCGGCAACAAGAAGGCCGCTGCGCTGACCCTGCTTGGCGACGCGGCCAAGGGCTGGCTGGCGATGTTCGTCGCCGCAAAAGTCGGCGCTGGCGATACGGCGATTGCGGTGACCGGGCTGGCCGCCTTCCTCGGCCACGTGTTCCCGTTCACGCTCGGTTTCAAGGGCGGCAAGGGTGTGGCCACCGCGCTCGGCGTGCTGCTCGGCTTTTCCGGTGCCCTGGCGGGGCTGACGGCGGCGGTCTGGCTGGCGGTGGTGGTGCCCACACGGTATTCCTCGCTCGCAGCCCTGGCGGCCGCGCTGGTGGCACCGGGCCTGGCCTGGTGGCTGGTGGGGCGCGGCGAGGCGCTGGTCGCGGTGGCGGCGATGTGCGCGGTGCTGATCTACCGGCACAAGAGCAACATCGCCAAACTGCTGGCCGGCACGGAAAGCCGCGTCGGCGGCCGCAAGCGCGGCTAACTTTCATGAAGCGGGAAACATCACCCCGCATCATGAAAATCAGCCCTTTTGGGACACCCGCCCCCCTTCGCCCCCCTTGCGGTGGGTTCCCAATCGGCTCGCTTCGCTCGATATCGCAAGCGGCCCACCCTGTCGTTTCACGTTAAGACCTTATCGTGACCGGTGCCGTGCGCAGGTGCGGGACGTAGGCCTTGTCGGCTTTGTGGATGTGGCCGACCAGCCAGTTGTGCAGCAGTCGCGTCATCTCGTCGCTAACATCACGGCGAATCGAATGCCCCTTGATTTCCGTGAGCTGGCTGGCGAAACCGCGGTGGGCGGCGATATGGTCCGCCAGGTCGGGATAGCCATGAAGCCGCATCAGCGCCTCCTCGACGGCGAAATGAATGCGCACATAGTTGTCGAGTTCGACCAGGGCGAAATGCACCGCCGACCATTTGTCCTCGGAGCCGACGGCAAGGTCGAGGCGGTTGATGACCTCGAACAAGGCTTTGTGCTGTTCGTCGATTTCCTCGATGCCCGTCAACAACTTGTCCGACCAGCCCATTGGCGACCCCGGTAATTTGCGCGACAATCCGGACAGTTTAAGGCTGATTCAATTTGCCCGCCGATTTTCAGGACCTGAATTCATGGATGACCTCGATTTTTCCAGCATGACTCCGGCGCCGGCAAAACCCGCGCCGCCGCCTGCCGTGGCCGCCAAGCCACCTGCGGCGCCGGAGGCTGCCTCGCTTTACGATCCCAGGCTGGCGCTGGCCTTCTTCAAGCTTGCCGGAACGCAGGAACAATTTGCGGCAGGGACGCAGATCTTTGCCGAGAATGAAAAGACCTCCGGTTTCTTTTCCAAGGGCGCGCGCATCTATCTGCTGCTCGATGGCGATGTCATCCTCACCCGCGCCGGCAAGCCGCTGGACCTGGTGCCGCCGGGGGAAATCTTCGGCGAAATGGCGGCCATCGCCGAAATGCCGCGCAGCGCGACGGCGACCGCACGCAAGAACTGCCGCGTCCTGTCGCTGGACGAGAAATCCTTCCTGCAATCCCTGCAACAGATGCCGGAATTCGCGCTGATGCTGATGAGTGTGATGGCCCAGCGCCTGCGTCGTGGCCTGACGCGCCTGGCGACGGCGCAGAAGCCGGTGGTCGAGGCCCTGGACCATGCCGGCACCCTGGACCGGAAAATGCTCGTCGACCTGGCCAGGGCGCTGGGCGATCCGACGCCCTCGACGGCGGCGGCGGGCAAGGTGGTGGTGACCAAGGGCGCGGTGGGCGCCTGCATGTTCGTCGTCACCGAGGGACGCATCGCGATTTCCGTCGATGACAAGGTGATCGAGCATGTCGGTCCAGGCGGCACCTTCGGCGAAATGGCGCTGGTGGATAAGTCGGGACGATCGGCAACGGCGACCGCCGAAACCGATTGCGCCTGGCTCTTGATCGGCCGCAACGAATTCCTGGCGATGGTCAAGACGCGTCCGGCCTTCGGCATCGCGCTGATGCGCTCGCTGAGCGCGCGCGTGCTGCATATCGGCAAGCTGCTGGGAAGCTAGCCCAGGGATAGTTCGGCCAGCGGCCAGCGCGGGCGCACCGCGAAGGCACCGCTGCCTTGCGCGGCTGCGCTTTGCAGCAGGCGCTGCGCGCCGCAGTAGGCGATCATGGCGCCGTTGTCGGTGCACAGTTCCAGCGCGGGGTAGTACACACGGCCGCCGATTTTCGCCAACGCCGCATCCATGCCTTGGCGCAAGCGGCGATTGGCGCCGACGCCGCCGGCCACCACCAACGATGAAAGTCGGTGCTGGCGACACGCCGCGACGGCCTTGGCCGTCAGCACTTCGGTGACGGCTTCCTGAAATTCCGCCGCGAGGTCGGCCTTGTCGGCTTCGCTCAGGTTCCGCGTTCGCGCGGCCGTCAGCACCGCGGTTTTCAGCCCGGAAAAACTGAAGGAAAGATCGCCACTGTTGAGCATCGGACGCGGCAGCTTGAAGCGCCCCGGCGTTCCCGCCTCGGCCAGCTTTGCCAGCGCCGGGCCGCCGGGGTAGCCCAGTCCCAGCAGTTTGGCGGTCTTGTCGAAAGCCTCTCCCGCCGCGTCATCCAGCGATTCGCCAAGCAGTTGGTAGTCGCCGACGCGCGTCACGCGCATCAGCTGCGTGTGGCCGCCGGAAACCAGCAGGGCGATGAAAGGGTATGCCGGCGCTTCATCGGCCAGCAGGGGCGACAGCAGGTGGCCTTCGAGGTGGTGCACCGGCAGCGCCGGCACATCGAGCGCCATGGCCAGGGCCTCGGCGAAACTGGCGCCGACCAGCAGGGCGCCGGCCAGCCCAGGCCCTGCGGTATAGGCAATTGCGTCGATCTCGCCGCGTCCGCAGTGCGCCTGCGCCAGCACATTTTCCAGCAGCGGTATCAGGCGCCGGATGTGGTCGCGCGAAGCCAGCTCCGGCACCACGCCGCCATAGGCTTCGTGCATCGCCACCTGGGTATGCACCGCGTGGCCGAGCAGGCCGCGCTCGGTGTCGTAGAGCGCGACGCCGGTTTCGTCGCAGGAAGATTCAATGCCGAGCACTTTCATCGTGCGGCATTCTACCGGTGGCCGTTCATCGTCGCCTTCAGAACAATGTCATTTGCGGCAGCGGCGCTTGCGGGCGCGGCGGTGGCCGGAAGGCGCCGATATTGAGAGGTAGCGTGGGCGCATCCAGCCCCAGCCGGCGCGTGGCGCCGCGAAAGCGCTGGGCAACGATTTCCGCCAGCGGGCCGCTGCCGCGCTGGCGCGTGCCGAATGTGCTGTCGTATTCGCGGCCGCCGTGAAGCTGGCGCATCAGGCTATAGACATGCGTCATCCGCTGTGGGTAGCGGGCTTGTAGCCAGGCGCGAAACAGCGGCTTCACCTCGTGCGGCAGGCGCAGCAGGATATAGCCGGCGGCGCTGGCACCCGCGTCGCGTGCCGCGCCGAGGATGGATTCCATTTCATGGTCCGTCAGCGCCGGGATCAGCGGCGCCACCATCACCGCGGTGGGGATGCCGGCGGCAGCAAGCGCCCTTATCACCGAAAGTCGGCGCTGGGGCGACGGCGCGCGCGGCTCCATGCTTCTTGCCAGCGCGGGATCGAGCGTGGTGATCGACACTGCGACGTGGGCCAGCCCATCGCGCGCCATGTCGGCCAGCAGGTCGATGTCGCGCAGGATCAACGCCGACTTGGTGACGATGGTCACCGGATGGCGCGTTTCGGCCAGCACTTCGAGGATGCCGCGCGTGATGCGCAGGCGGCGCTCCACCGGCTGCCAGGCATCGGTGTTGATGCCCAGCGCCACGGCCCGGCAGGCGTAGCCGGGTTTGGACAATTCGGCACGCAGGCAGTCGGCGGCATCGGCCTTGCAGGCCAGGCGGGTCTCGAAATCGAGGCCGGGAGAGAGACCCAGGTAAGCATGCGAGGGTCGCGCAAAGCAGTAGGCGCAGCCATGCTCGCAGCCCCGATAGGGATTGATCGAGCGGTCGTAGGGAATGTCCGGTGAGCGGTTGTAGGTGATCACCGTTTTCGCCGTGTCGACGATCAGTTCGGTGGCGGGTGCTGCCTCGTCGTCCTGCCACCAGCCGTCGTCGGTCGTCTCGCGCTGCCAGGCGTCGAAGCGGCCGTCGGGCGAGAGCACGGCGCCACGGCCCTTGCGCGGATTCCCGGTACTCATGCTGGTATTATATACAGCTGTTGTGTGGAAGCTGCTCGCGCGGGCGTTCGCGGCGAGCCGGAGCGGCATGGCAGAATCCGGCATCGAATCGACAAAAGTCGGCGCCGGCGACACGGCGATTCATCGGGGATAGGGAATGAACGACAAGAAAATTCTGCTGCTGTGTCACGACATCACCACGCGCCTGCATCTCAACGCGACCTGGACGGCTGCCGGCGTCGAAATGCTGGCGGCCACCAGCGAGGAAAAGCCCGACTGCATCGTCATCGACCTTGGTCGCCGCGATGCCCTCGACGAGATCGCCAGTCGTCGCGCACGACATCCCGAGGTGACCATCATCGCCTGCTTTGCCACCTATAACGACGAGGCCGTGGGCGCGGCCAAGGCTGCCGGTGCCAACGACATCGCTGCGCGCAGCTTTGTCGACCGGCGCGTGGCGCGCCTGCTGCAACTGGAAATCTGAACCCCGGTGCACTTGCTGGTCGATATCTCGGCGCATGGCCTGGGCCATCTTGCCCAGACCGCGCCGGTGCTGAATGCCTTGCGCCACTTGCTGGCCGGCCTGCGCCTGAGCCTGCGTAGCGGCTTGCCATTGGCCAGGTTGAGGGCGCGCGTCGAAGGTGAGTTCGCGCATATCCCGGAGGCGCGCGATTTTGGCTTCCTGATGCACAACGCAGTGGATATCGATCGCGTTGGCAGTGCCCAAAGGTATCGGGAGTTTCACGCCGACTGGGCGCAGCGCGTGGCGGCCGAGGCGGACGAACTGCGGCGGCGGAAAGTCGATGCCGTGCTGAGCAATGCCGCCTACCTGCCGCTGGCCGCCGCGGCCGAGGCCGGCATTCCGGCGGTTGGCATGTCCTCGCTCAACTGGGCCGACATGTTTGCCCATTACTTTGGCGGCGAAGCCTGGGCCGGCCCGATCCACGCCCAGATTCTGGAGGCCTACCACGCGGCGGCCGCGTTTCTGTGTTTCACGCCGGGCTTGCCGATGTCCGATTTCAAGCACCGGACTACGCTCGGCCCGGTGGCCACGGTCGGGCAGCGTGATCGTGGGTATTTGTCACGCTTGCTGGGTCTGGATGAGAGTAGGCGCTGGCTTTTGGTAGCCATGGGCGGCATGGATTTCCCCCTTGCAACCGAGCGTTTGCCGGTCCGACAGGATGTCTGCTGGCTGTTGCCGGGGGCGCCAGCGGCATTTCCCCGGAGTGACTTGCGCGGCTTCGATCCAGCCGAAGCCCGCTTTGCCGACCTGCTCGCCAGTGTCGATGCGGTGATCACCAAGCCCGGTTATGGCACCTTTGTCGAGGCGGCCTGCGCGGCTACGCCGATTGTTTATCTGGAACGAGACGACTGGCCCGAAACCCCGCATTTCGCCGCCTGGCTGGCGCAACATGGCCGCGCCGCGGCCATCGGGCGCGAGGCGCTGCTGGCGGGCAGCTTCATGCCCATGCTGGACGCCCTGTGGCGGCAGCCGGCGTCGACCCGACCCGATCCGGAGGGGGGTGCCGAGGCGGCACGATATCTGGTGCAAGTCCTCGCCTGAATCGAACGGAAGTGTTTGACTTCGACGGCGAAGTGGTTAGAATGCGCGCCTTTCCCCGTTTCAGGATCAAGGCAATGCCCGGAATTCGTGTCAAGGAAAACGAGCCCTTCGAAGTGGCGATCCGCCGTTTCAAGCGTGCGATCGAGAAGACTGGCCTGCTCACCGAACTGCGTGCCCGCGAGTTCTACGAGAAGCCCACCACCGAGCGCAAGCGCAAGGCCGCTGCCGCCGTGAAGCGCCATCACAAGCGCATCCGCAGCCAGCTGCTGCCGCCGAAGCTGTACTGATTTCCTGCGGTTCGCCAAGCGAGCCGCGCAGTAGTACCTGAATCCAGCGAAAACCGCCTTCCGGCGGTTTTCGTACTTTATGTCCGGCCGGGAGGCCGGACGGTATGCACAGTAATGTCCGGTCTGGGGGCTGGACGGTATCCATCGGACCCAGAAACACATGAGCCTGGAAACCCGCATCGACGACGACTGGAAGGCCGCCTTGAAGGCCGGCGACAAGGCCCGCAAGGATGCCTTGAGCCTGTTGCGCGCCGCGCTCAAGCAAAAGCGCGTAGACGACAAGGTCGAGATCACCGATGCCGTGGTGGTGGCGGTGATCGAAAAGATGCTCAAGCAGCGCAAGGACTCGATCACCCAGTACGAGGCTGCGCAGCGCCAGGATCTGGCCGACGCCGAGAAGTTCGAGGCGGGCGTGCTGGCCGGCTACATGCCGCAAGGCTTGTCGGCGACCGAAGTCGAGGCCATCGTTGCCGCCGCCGTCGCCGAATCCGGCGCCAAGGGGCCGGCCGACATGGGCAAGGTCATCGCCCTGGTCAAACCCCAGGTCGCCGGCCGCGCCGACATGGGCGAGGTTTCGAAGCTGGTGAAGGCGAAGCTGGCCGGCGGCTGATGCGCGGCATAATGCCCGCGTGATCCCCGAGAGCTTCGTCCAGGAACTGCTGGGCCGCGTCGATATCGTCGATGTGGTGGAACGCTATGTGCCGCTGAAGAAGGCGGGGGCCAACTACAGCGCCTGCTGTCCGTTTCATTCCGAGAAAACCCCGTCCTTCACGGTTAGCCCGTCAAAGCAGTTCTACCACTGCTTCGGTTGCGGCGCCCACGGCAGCGCGATCGGCTTCCTGATGCAGCATGCCGGGATCGGTTTCATCGAGGCGGTGGAAGATCTCGCCTCCTCGGTCGGCCTGCAGGTGCCGCAGGAAGAACGCCACCGCGCCGAACGGGCGAAGAAGGCGCCCTTGACCGAACTGATGGCGCGTGCCGCGCGCTTTTATCGCGAACAGCTCAAGGCCTCGCCCAAAGCCATCGACTATTTCAAGGGGCGCGGCGTCTCCGGCGAGATCGCCGCCCGCTTCGGCCTTGGCTATGCGCCGGATGCCTGGCAGGGGCTGGAGCAGGCGTTTCCGGACTACAGCGATGCCGACCTGGTCGAATGTGGCCTGGTCATCGTCAACGACCAGGGCCGGCGCTACGATCGCTTCCGCGACCGGGTGATGTTTCCGATACTCGACCAACGCGGCAATGTCATTGGCTTCGGCGGCCGCGTCATTGGCCAGGGCGAGCCGAAGTACCTGAATTCGCCGGAGACGCCGCTGTTCGAGAAGGGACGCGAACTCTACGGTCTGACCCAGGCGCGCAAGGCGATCCAGGAACAGGACATGGTGCTCGTGGTCGAGGGCTACATGGACGTCGTCGGCCTGGCCCAGAGCGGGGTCGAAAACGTGGTGGCGACGCTGGGCACCGCCGCCACCGATGCCAACGTGCAGCGCCTGCTCAAGCTCGCCGACCGCGTGGTGTTCTGCTTCGACCGCGACGAGGCCGGCGATCGCGCCGCCTGGCGGGCCATGGAAGTCAGCCTGGGGCATCTTTCCGACAACAAGGTGGTCGAGATCCTGCAAATGTCCGGCGACCAGGACCCAGACGAGTTCGTCCGTGAGCATGGGCGCGAGGCCTTCCTCCACCAGGCGCGCAACGCGACGCGGCTTTCCGAGTTTCTGGTGCGCGAACTGGTGAAGCGCAATGACACGAATTCGGCGGAAGGACGCGCGGCGCTGGTCCATGCTGCCAAACCGCTGTTGCAGAAAATGAGCGCACCCATCCTGCGCGTCCAGGTGACCAAGGAAATCGCGCGTCGGGCGCAGGTCTCGCAGGCCGAAGTCGAAGCCCAGTGCGGGCTGAAGCCGCTGGCGCGGACCCGCTACGCCCCGCCGCAGATGAAGCAGCGTCCGGCCCCCTCCTCGGTCGAGCGCAAACTGCTGGAAATCCTGTTGCACAAACCGGAATGGGCAGCGCGCCTGCCGCTGGATCTGGTCGATGCGGAACTGATCGAGTCGTCGGCACTGGCGGCGATTGCCGACGCCATCGAACATGGCGAGATGCCGAGTGGCGGATTCGGCCTGATGCTGGAGTTTTTCCGCGGCAGCCCGCAGGAAGCACTGATTTCAGAAGTCCTCGGCGGCATGGTGGACGAGATCGAGCCCGGTGCCCTGGAGGCTGTCTTCAACGACGCCATTGCGCACCTGAGGCAGGCCGCGATTTCCATGGAAATCAAGCGCTTGAACGAGCGTGCGCGGCATGGTTTGAGTGCCGGGGACAAGCAGCGGCTGGCCGAGCTGCTGGCATTGAAGCGTTCGGCATCCGGATCGGCGGGCGGCAGCTCCATGTGATATAATCAATGGTTCCCCAGCGCTCTCATGGCGCGTCGGGTCGGTTGCCCGCGCGGGTGGTGGCATTTCGTCGCCCAAGCGCAGCAATCGAGTCTTAGCCGAGGATAGACATGCCGAAGGAAACCGCCAAGCCGAGCAAGTCGAAGGCCGCTGCCAAGCCGGTCGCGAAGAAGCCCGCGCCGCAGAAGGCTGCGCCGGCCAGGAAACCCGCTCCCGCCAAGTCCGCCACCAAGGCGACTCCGGCCAAGGCGGTGGCGAAGACCGTCGCCAAGGCGCCGGCCAAGGCATTGGTCGTCAAGGCTGCGTCCAAGGCGGCCGCGCAAAAACCCGTTGCGGCGAAAGCGGCTCCCGCCAAGGCGGAGCCCGTGAAGGCGGCGGCAGCCAAGGCAGCCAAAGCCGCCGTGGCGCCGGTCGAGCCGGTCGCGGCAGCCGCCAAGCCCACGGCCCAGGCCGCCAAGTCGGTGGCCAAGGCGATCGCCGAATCGCGCGGGCGCAAGGCCAAGGAGAAACTGGTTGCTCCCGAGGCAACGCCGATCGACATGGACACCAAGCGCACGCGCTTGAAGAACCTGATTGCGCTGGGCAAGGAGCGCGGCTACCTGACCTACGCCGAGATCAACGACCACCTGCCCGACGACCTGGTCGATGCCGAGCAGATCGAATCGATCATCTCCACCTTCAACGACATGGCGATCCAGGTTTTCGACGAGGCCCCGGCTGCCGACGACCTGCTGCTGGCCGAGTCGGCGCCGGCGCCGGTGGACGCCGAGGCGGTCGAGGAAGAAGCCGAGCAGGCGCTGGCCACCGTCGATTCCGAATTCGGCCGCACCACCGACCCGGTGCGCATGTACATGCGCGAGATGGGTTCGGTCGAACTGCTGACGCGCGAGGGCGAAATCGAGATCGCCAAGCGCATCGAGGATGGCCTCAAGCACATGATCATGGCCATCTCGGCCTGCCCGACTACGATCGCCGAAATGCTGGAAACGGCGGGCAAGGTGGCGCGCGACGAAATCCGCATCGACGAACTGGTCGACGGCCTGATCGACCCCAACGCCACCGAGGACGACATTGCCGCCCTCGGCGAGGCCGAGGATCTGGAAGTCGAGGACGAAGGCGAGGAAGACGACGAAGACGGCAGCGGCCGCATGTCGGCCTCCCTGTTGCAACTCAAGCAGGATGCGCTGGAACGCTTCTCCATCATCCACGCCCTGTTCGGCAAGCTGCAACCGACGCTGGCGAAAAAGGGCTCGCAGGACAAGGGCTATCTGCGGCTGCAAAAACAGATCTCCGACGAACTGATGAACATCCGCTTCACCGCCAAGGCCATCGAGCGCCTGTGCGACTCGGTGCGCGGCATGGTCGAGGCGGTGCGCAGCCACGAACGCAAGATCCTGCATCTCTGCGTGGACAAGGCGCACATGCCGCGCGCCCACTTCATCAAGGTTTTCCCCGGCCACGAGACGGACATGGAGTGGCTCAAGCACGAGGTGCAGTCGGGCAAACCCTATGCCGCGCAACTGATGCGCGCGGCGCCGAATATCCTCGAAGAGCAGCAGCGCCTGATCGACCTGCAAAATCGTATCGGCATCCCGCTCAAGGAGCTGAAGGACATCAACAAGCAGATGTCCACCGGCGAGGCCAAGGCGCGTCGCGCGAAGCGCGAGATGACCGAGGCCAACCTGCGCCTGGTGATCTCGATCGCCAAGAAATACACCAACCGCGGCCTGCAATTCCTCGACCTGATCCAGGAAGGCAACATCGGCCTGATGAAGGCGGTGGACAAGTTTGAATACCGCCGCGGCTACAAGTTCTCGACTTACGCCACTTGGTGGATCCGCCAGGCCATCACACGTTCCATCGCCGACCAGGCACGCACCATCCGCATCCCGGTGCACATGATCGAGACCATCAACAAGATGAACCGCATCAGCCGCCAGATCCTGCAGGAAACAGGGCTGGAGCCCGATCCGGCGACGCTGGCGATCAAGATGGAAATGCCGGAAGAGAAGATCCGCAAGATCCTCAAGATCTCCAAGGAACCGATTTCGATGGAAACGCCGATCGGCGACGACGACGATTCCCACCTCGGCGATTTCATCGAGGACCAGGCGACGCTCTCGCCGGGCGACGCAGCGCTGTTCGCCTCGCTGCGCGAAGTCACCAAGGAAGTGCTGGACAGCCTGACGCCGCGCGAGGCCAAGGTGCTGCGCATGCGCTTCGGCATCGAAATGAACACGGACCACACGCTGGAGGAAGTTGGCAAGCAGTTCGACGTCACGCGCGAGCGCATCCGCCAGATCGAGGCCAAGGCCTTGCGCAAGCTGCGTCACCCGACGCGCTCGGAAAAGCTGCGCAGCTTCCTCGATTCCGAAACCTGAACATGCAGCACCGGCGGCCCGGCAGCAGCGGCCGCCGCCGTATCAAGCAGGGCCTGTAGCTCAATGGTTAGAGCAGAGGACTCATAATCCTTTGGTTGCGAGTTCGAGTCTCGCTGGGCCCACCAGCTTCAACTTACCCGGAGCAGCGGATATGCAAGAAATCATGCAATACCTCAAGGCCAACGGCCAGCGTTTCGATTCCGAAATCGCTGCCGCGACAGGCCTGTCGCTGGCGAAAGTGCGTCGCTCCATCTCCGATCTTTCGGCGCGTGGCGAGATTTCCAAGTGCAGCGTGACGCGCTTCGGCGCCGACGGCGCCAAGTTCGAAGCCGTGCTTTGCCGCGTCGCCGGCTACATTCCGCCCAAGAGTCCCGGCCGCAAGCCCGGCGCGTCGAGCTGAGACAAGTCCGCCACGGTCGTCGTAGTGTCCGCAATACGACGGCCTTTCACGCGCATTGATGTGCGCCTGAGCTTCGCCCTGCTCGCCGTCGCGCTGCTTTCAGGCTGCGCGCTGCTCGGCGAAAAGCCGGCCCCGCCGCCGGCCCCCGTTCCCGTAAAGATAGGCCTTGCGCTGGGCGGCGGCGCGGCGCGCGGCTTTGCCCACGTCGGTGTGATCAAGGCCCTGGAAGCCCAGGGCATCGTTCCCGATGTCATCGTCGGCACCAGCGCCGGCGCCGTGGTCGGCGCCCTGTATGCCAGCGGCCTGAACGGTTTCGAGTTGCAGAAACTGGCCATGGAAATGGACCAGAGCCAGGTCGGCGACTGGTCGCTGCCCGATCGCGGAGTGTTCAAGGGCGAGGCCCTGCAAAAATTCGTCAACCGCGCCGTGGGCAATCGCACGCTGGAAAAACTGCCGCGCAGCTTCAGTGTGGTCGCCACCGACCTCACGAGCGGTGAATTGACCCTGTTTCGCAGCGGCGATACGGGCATGGCCGTGCGCGCCTCCGCCACCGTGCCCGGCGTGTTCCAGCCGGTCGCGATCAGTGGCCGCGAATATGTCGATGGCGGGCTGGTGAGTCCGGTACCCGCGCGTTCGGCGCGCAAGCTGGGGGCCAATTTCGTGATCGCCGTCGATATTTCGGCCAAGCCGCGCGACGCCAAAACCGCCAGTACCCTGGATGTGCTGTTGCAGACTTTCGCCATCATGGGGCAGTCGATCAGCCGCCATGAAACGATCGAGGCCGACGTGGTGATCCGCCCGCTTACCGCGGAATTGCCGGCCACCGATTTTGCCGCGCGCCACAAGGCGGTGCTGGAGGGCGAAAAGGCCGCCGCCACGGCGATGGCCGAGATCAAGGACAAGCTGGCGCGGTTGCGCAATCCACCACTACCCGCCAACGGCAAGTAAGCGTCGGCCTCAGCCGCCGGCCAGCGGGCTCATGCCTTCGACGGCGCCGAGCACGATGCGGTAGACATCGCGGTCGAAGGGCGGCAGCCGGTTCTCCAGCAGGGCATAGAGGTCGGCTTCGCTGCGCGCGGTGCCGAGGTGACGCCATTGATCAAAGAGCAGTACCTCCTCGCCTTCGCGCAGCCAGGCCGGCCCCGGAAAGGGCCAGGCCCGCAGTCGCAGCCTGGCCAGCGCCGCCATCAGTCGCCCGCTATGGAAGGAGACCGGCTCCTTGCCGACGCAGGCGCCCTTGCATTGCTGCACTTGGTGGGCAAAGCAGGGGCGACCGGGCTTGAGCTTTTCCAGTCCGAGCAGGCCGTGGCAAAGGCAGTGCTCGCGCGCCAGTTCATGCAGCGTCTTCTTGGCCTCGCGTGCGGTCTTGAAGGGCCCGTAGAGTTGCTCGCCGCGCTGGGCGCCCAGGTCGCTGGAAAGCAGTAGCTGCGGCCGCCATTCGCCGGCGCGGACTTCATGCAGTTGCCAGAAGCACTGCTCGTCGTTGCGGCGCAGGACGCGATTGTGGCTCGGCTGCAATTTCTTGACCAAGGCGGCTTCGAGCAACAGCGCGCCGATCTCGCCCCCGGTCGGAATGCATTCGATGCGGCGCACCTGTTGGGCGAGAGCCATTTCCTTCGCCGTCGCATGGTCGGCGGCGAAATGCGCCAGCACGCGCTTGCGGACGCCGTTACTCTTGCCGACATACAGCGGCAAGTCGTTCTCGCCATGGAACAGGTAGACGCCAGGTCCGTCGGGCAGGGCATCGATCGCGCCGGCATCGAGATTGGCCGGCAAGCTGGGACGGGCGGTGAGCTTTGCCACCGTGGCGGCCAGCAGCCCGGGCTCGATCTCGGCGAGCAGTTGTTGCCAGAACTGGTGGATCAGCCGGGCATCGCCGAGGGCGCGATGGCGTGCGCTGACCTGCAAACCATGACGCTCGACCAGGCTGTCGAGGTTATGCCGCGCGTGTTGCGGGAACAGCTTGCGCGAGAGCTTGACGGTGCATAGTACGGTGGCGCGAAAGTCCCGGCCGGTGCGCTTGAATTCATTTTTCAGGAAGCCGTAGTCGAAGCGCGCGTTGTGGGCGATGAACAGCCTGCCGTCGAGGCGCGCCAGAACTTCGTCGGCAACATCGGCAAAGGCAGGCGCGGTGGCGACCATCGCGTTGGAGATCCCGGTCAGGCTTTCGATGAAGGAAGAGATCGGTACGCCGGGCTTGACCAGGGTGGACCATTCGTGCAGCCCTTCCGCATCGACTTCGATGATGCCGATTTCGGTGATGCGGTCGGCCGTCGCCGTGGCCCCGGTGGTTTCGAGGTCGACGAAGGCAAGCGGGGGAAAGGGCATGAAGCGGCAAGGTGGCGGATGGGCGCCGCATCATACCTCGCGGCAAAAGAAGTTTCGCGCCCGCGACGAGGCGGAAACCATGGAGACGATACGCCGTTGTGGCGAACGCTTCGGCGCCGGCGTGCGCCGCGTGTTTCTCGCCGATCATGTCTCCAATCGCCTGGTGCTGAAGGGCAGCCTCGGGGCCGAGAAAGCCAGGCTGCTGAATGAAATCCGGGTGGCTTTGGACCACCCGGACCAAGCCAGATTGCGACCGCTCTGGCAGCGCGATTTGTAGCCGGCCGGGATCAGCTCACCACTCGGGCACGAACTCGATGCGACGGTTTGCCGCGCTGGTCGGGTCGGCAGTGTCCTTCGGCTGCTCGCTGGAGCGGCCCACGGTCTCGACGTTTTTCAGCGAGTAGTTCTTGACCAGGTAGGACTTCACCACGTCGGCTCTTTCCTTGGAGAGCTTTTGATTGAGCGCAGGGCTGCCGGTTATGTCGGTATGGCCTTCGATGCGCAGCGAGGTCCACAGCGATTCGCGGGCCTGCAAGGCCTTGCCGACGGCATCGAGGAACTCCCTCGCCTCGCCGGTCAGAGCTGCCGAGCCGCGCGGGAAGGTGACCAGCACGGAGTCCAGCGAGGATTTCGGAATCCGGCTCTGGCAGCGCATGCCGGCCTTCTCTGCGGCGGCGCATTCGGCCTTCAGATCGCGAATCTCCTTGGGGAACATGGCTTCGGCCACCATCTCGGGGGTCGGCACCTTGTCGTTGATCGACGTGGTCTTGCGCTCGCTGTCGGCGGCGGATGCCTGGAAGCTTGCCAGCAGGGCGCTTGCCAGCGCTGACACCAGGAACAGTTTGGATGTTTTCACGTTTGCCTCCATCAGGGGTGGGACGATTCCTGCTATCAGTATAGCTCCGGCCAATACCTTCTCCAGTTAACTATGTCACGGAATTGTCGAGAAATAATGACAGCAGGCGGTTCAGGAAACGGCGTCCGGGGGCGGTGGGCCGCAGGTGGCCGTCGGCGCTTTCCAGCAGCCCCGCGTGCCGTGCCGCCAGCGCCGACTTTTCGATCGCCGCCAGCGGCAGCCCGGTGCGCTCGGTGAATAATCCGGGCGGGAAGCCCTCGTTGAGACGCAGCGCGTTCATCATGAATTCGCCCGGCAAGTCGACCGCGGCGATCGTGGTTTGGGTCGCGCGGAACTCGCCGCGCGATGCCGCGTCGAGATAGGCGCGCGGATGCCGCCGACGCGTTTCGCGCCAGATCCGCTGGTGGTTCGACAGCTTGCCGTGGGCGCCGGCGCCGATGCCGAGGTAGTCGCCGAAGGTCCAGTAATTGAGGTTGTGCCGGCAGCGTTGGCCGGGCCGCGCGAAGGCCGAGGTTTCGTAATGCCCGAAGCCGGCGGCGGCCAGTTGCTGCTCGACCATTTCCTGCATGTCGGCGGCCAGGTCGTCGTCGGGCAGCGGCGGCGGGGCGTGGTGAAACGCGGTATTCGGTTCCAGCGTCAGGTGATAGGCGGATACATGGCCGGCACCGCTGGCGATGGCAGTGGCGATGTCGCGCTCGGCCTCGGCCAGGGTCTGCCGGGGCAGGGCGTACATCAGGTCGAGGTTGACGCGCTCGAAATGGCGCAGCGCCAGGTCGATCGCCTGGCGTGCTTCGTGTGCGTCATGGATGCGCCCCAGCGCGGCCAGTTTGTCGTCGTCGAAGCTTTGTACGCCAAGCGACAGGCGCGTCACGCCGGCAGCGCGAAAGGCGGCGAATCTGGCCGCTTCGACGGTGCCGGGGTTGGCCTCCAGCGTTATCTCGGCCTCCGGTTGCAGCGGCAGGCGCATGCGAATGGCCGCCAGCAGTGCCTCGGCGGTTTCGCCGCGCATCAGGCTGGGGGTGCCGCCGCCGATGAAGACGGTGCCCACCGGCCGGTTCCAGATCGCCGGCAAGGCGGCTTCGAGGTCGGCGATCAGGGCGGCGAGATAGGCTTCTTCCTCGATCGCGCCTTGCGCCTCGTGCGAATTGAAGTCGCAGTAGGGACACTTGCGCACGCACCAGGGCCAGTGCACGTAAAGCGACAGTGGAGGTGGCGCCGCCAGCCCGCTGCCGGAAGGTGTTATGCGCAGCGGTATCCCCTTGTGGGACGGCGCGGGTGTCGCGGCGGCAGGGTGAATCGGAATCACGCGCCGCTGCGCAAGCGGGCCAGCAGCTGGGCGAGTGCCTGGCCGCGATGCGAGCGGCGGTTCTTTTCCTCGTGCGGCAATTCGGCGACCGTCTGGTTCAGTTCGGGTACCAGGAAGTAGGGGTCATAGCCGAAGCCGCCCTCGCCGCGCGGCGCATCGACGATTTCGCCATGCCACTCGCCTTCGGCGACGATGGGTTGCGGGTCTTCGGTGTGGCGCATCAGCACCAGCACGGCGACGTAATGGGCGCGGCGGTCGGCCTTGCCCTGCAAATCGGCGATCAGCCTGGCGTTGTTGCGCGCGTCCGACTTCGGTTCGCCGGCATAGCGCGCCGAAAACACGCCCGGCGCGCCGCCCAGCGCGCTGACGCACAGGCCGGAATCGTCGGCCAGGGCCGGCAGCCCGGTCAGGCGCGCGGCATGGCGTGCCTTGGCGATGGCATTCTCGATGAAGGTGACGTGCGGTTCGTCGGCCTCCGGCACATTGAACGCCGACTGCGGCAGGACTTCGAAATCGAAGGGCGCCAGCAGCTGGCCGAATTCGCGCAGCTTGCCGGCATTGCCCGAGGCGAGGACGAGCTTTTTCACCGTATAGCCAACGCCGACTTTTGCGCCGCGACGATGTCGCCGATGCCGCCCGCCGCGAGCTCCAGCAGCGTATCCAGTTCGGTGCGCGAGAACGGCGCGCCTTCTGCCGTACCCTGGACTTCGATGATGCCGCCGCCGGCGGTCATCACCACGTTCATGTCGGTGTCACAGGCCGAGTCCTCCACATAGTCCAGGTCCAGCACCGGCAAGCCGTCGACAATGCCGACCGAAACGGCGGCCACCAGCTCGCGCATCGGGTGCCGAGCCAGCTTGCCGGCGCCGACCAGCTTGCCGAGCGCATCGTGCAGCGCCACGCAGGCACCGCTGATCGAAGCACAACGGGTGCCGCCGTCTGCCTGTATGACATCGCAATCGAGCGTGACCTGGCGCTCGCCGAGCGCTGCGAGATCAGTCACCGCGCGCAGGGAGCGGCCGATCAGGCGCTGGATCTCCTGGGTGCGACCGGATTGCTTGCCCCTGGCCGCTTCGCGGTCGGTGCGGGTATTGGTCGAGCGCGGCAGCATGCCGTACTCGGCGGTGACCCAGCCCTGGCCCTTGCCCTTGAGGAAGGACGGCACCCGCTCCTCGACACTGGCAGTGCACAGCACCCTGGTGTCGCCGAACTCCACCAGCACGCTGCCCTCGGCGTGACGGGTGAAGTTGCGGGTGATGCGCAGCGGCCGCAACTGCGCGGCCTCGCGGGTCTGACGGGATGGCGGGCGATTCATGAACGGACTCCATTGTGGGAATAGGGCAGGCGGCTGCGAATCTCGGCCACGGCACGCTCGAGTTCGTCGTCGCTGAATTGTTGCAGGGGCCGTGGCATCGTCCCGTCATCGCGCAAGTTCAGGGTATCGCCATCGGGATCGGGCGCTTCCCAGCGCATTGCGATCAGCGACAAGTTGTCGGCATTGGGGCCGGCGGCGCGTTCCGCGGCGTCGAGCACGCCGGGCACCGAGGAGGTTAGCGGATTGCTCGCCAGGGCAGCGACCAGGCCATCGCCGAGTGGCGACCAGGTGCCGTCGGTGCATAGCGCAATCAGGTCGCCATCCTGCAGGGAAACTGGAGCGGAAACCTCGATCTGCGGCTCGGTACCACCGCCCAGGCAGCTGAACACCCGATTGCGCATCGGATGGCTGGCGGCTTGTTCCGGGCTGAGGGTGCCGTCATCGACCAGGCGTTGCACCAGGCTGTGGTCACGGGTCCGCAGCGCGCGTTGTTGCTCTCCATCGCGTTGGTGCACCAGGTACAGCCGCGAATCGCCGGCATGAGCCCAGATCGCCTGTCCATCCTGGACCACGCAGGCGATGCAGGTGGTGCGCGGCGCGGCGTGTGCCGGGATGCGGCAATCGCTGGCGTGGCGGACGATGCTCTCATGCCCCTGGCGCAAGGCCAGCGCAAGAAACAGGGCTGGATCGGCCAGGCGCGGCCTGGCCTCGCTGCGAAAGCGGGCACCGATGGTGTCGATCGCCAGCTGGGCCGCGATTTCGCCGTGCAGGTGGCCGCCCATGCCGTCGGCGACGATCATCAATGCGGTGTCATCGGTCGCCAGCCAGCTGACGCGGTCCTGGTTGATGTCACGTTTGCCGATGCGGCTTTCCTGGATGATGCTGTACTTCATCACCAACCCTTGAGGCCGATGCGGGACAGCCAGGAGCCCGGCGGCTTGTCGGCGGCGGTATCGGTATTCAGCGAAGACTGCAGGGCGCGCGCGTGCTGCGGGCGACGCGGCGGGTCCAGACGCAGGCATTCGTCGATGGTAGCCAACAGGCGCGGCGAATACTCCATGCCCCAGCGCTGGCGGGCCGGCTGCAATTCGTCGTCGCTCATGCGCGCGTCGGCCGCCTGCGGCGCCGAGCCGGCCAGGGCGGCATACATGCACGCTCCCACCGCATAGATGTCGGTCCATGGCCCCAGGGTGAACTTGCCGTGATACTGCTCGGGCGCCGCATAGCCCGGCGTGTACATCGCGCGCGGCGCCGGCGGACCGATATCCACGGCGTAGCGCGCGGCGCCGAAGTCGAGCAATACGGGATTGCCGTCGTCGCGCAGCCAGATGTTGGCCGGTTTGATGTCGAGATGCAGCATGCCATGGCCGTGCACTTCGCCGAGGCCGTCGAGCATGCCGCTGAACATCTTGCGCATGAAGGCTTCGGAAAGCCGTCCGCGATGCTGGCGGATGTGGTCGCGCAAGGTGTGGCCGGTCTCGAAACGCATCACCAGATACACGGTTTCGTTGGCGCGAAAAAAGTTCAGCACCCGTACCACGTTGGGATGGTCAAGCCCGGTCAGCGCGCGGCCTTCCTCGAAAAAAAGCTTGAGCCCGTGATTGAAGTCGGCCTGGTGTTCCGGTGGAATGTTGGGCACGATCTGGCCCTCGCCGCGCAAGGCGAGCGCGTTCGGCATGTATTCCTTGATCGCCACCGGCACGCCCGCAGGGTCGTGCGCCAGATAGACAATGGAAAAGCCACCCACCGAGAGCTGCTTTTCGATGCGATAGCCCTCCAGTTCGCAACCTGGCGGCAGGGCGTGATTGTTCTGGGCAAACAAGGTCGGTGTGGCGCGGGCCGGTTGATATACTGCCGCGATTTTCCTTGTTCGCCACCGCGCTGTAAACCACGATCGGCGGCAACACCACTGGAGCCACCCACCAAGACCATGATTCACAGCATGACCGGCTACGCCGCCGCCAACCGCGATCTCGGCCGCGCGGTGCTGAATTTCGAAATCAAGAGCGTCAATTCCCGCTATCTGGATATCGGCTTTCGTCTTGGCGAGGACTTGCGCTTTCTCGAAATGGCGATGCGCGAAAAAATCACCGAGCGGGTCGGTCGCGGCAAGATCGAAGTGCGCGGTTACCTGCAGGCCCAGCCGGGTCAGGCCGGTGCCACTCGGCGACAGATGCCGGATGCGGCCACGCTGGCCGAGCTGGGACGTCTGGCCGAGGAAGTGAGAAGTATCCTGCCCCAGGCGACGCCCTTGTCGGTCGCCGAGGTACTGCGCTGGCCGGGCGTATTGGCCGACGACAGCCTCAGCGCGGAACAGTTGCAGGCCGATGGAATGAGCCTGTTCGCCGGCCTGCTCGACGAGTTCGTTGCCAGCCGGAATCGCGAAGGCGCCAAGCTGGCCGACGTCTTGCGCGAGCGCGCGACGCGCATGCGCGAGCAGCTTGCCGCCGTGTCGCCGCTGGTGCCGTTGGCCCTGGCGGCGTATCAGGAACGGATTGCGGCCAAGCTGCGTGAAGTCGTTGCCAACCTCGACGAGGATCGCATCCGGCAGGAGATCGGCGTCTTCGCCGCCAAGATCGACGTCGCGGAGGAACTGGCCCGGCTCGGTACCCACCTCGACGAACTCGAACGCGTGCTGAAAAAAGGTGGAGCGGTGGGCAAGCGACTGGATTTCCTGATGCAGGAACTCAACCGCGAGGCCAATACCTTGTCCTCCAAGTCGGTCTCGTCGGAGGTCACGGCGATTGCCCTGGAACTGAAGTTGTTGATCGAGCAGATGCGCGAGCAGGTACAGAACCTCGAATGAGGCCTGCCCGCGCCGTTCGGCCAGCGCCGACTTGCCTATAATCCATGCCATAAACATGGTCTGCCTTGAGTTCCGGATGGCTTGACGCGTTTGCCGGAATTTCCTTGAGCGGGTCGGGGAGGAGATGCAGCCGCATGGATCAGGCGGGTCGGAATCCGGCGTTACCGCGACGCTTTGCGTTGGCGCGTTACTATGCCTTGGCCAGCCTGGTCTGCACCCTGGCCGTGGCGGTGCTGTTGGGCTGGAGCTATCAGTTCCTTGCCTTGCGCGATCTGACCCATCTTGGCGAGGATCGCAATCTGGCGCTGACCCACGCGCTATCGAACTCGCTGTGGCCCAAGTTCGCGCCGCTGGTCGGAGCCAGTGCTGGCGCATCGGCCGACGAGTTACAGTCCTTGGCGGCCGGGAACGACCTCTACAGCCTGGTCGTGCGCCAACTGATCGGTACCGAGGTGGTCAAGATCAAGGTTTACTCGCTGACCGGGCGTACCGTTTTTTCCAGCGAACCGCGCCTGACCGGCGAGGACAAAAACGACAATCCGGCCTTTCGCGCCGCGATTGCCGGAGCGGTCACCAGTGGCCTGACCCATCGCGACAGCTTCGATGCCTTCGAGGGTACCCGCACCGATCTCGACGTGATCTCGACTTATTTGCCGATACGCGACGAGGCGGGACAGATTGTTGCAGTGTTCGAGATCTATAGCGACGTGACCGACCTGACCCGGCATCTGGCGAGAACGCGTGGTCTGGTGATCGCCACCGTGGCCGGTTTGCTGGCCTTGCTGTATGCCTTGCTTTACCTGCTGGTGGCACGTGCCCAGGGCATCATCGATGGCCAGGAAACCCTGCTGCAGCAATCGATTGACGAGCTCGACCAGCGCGTGCGCGAGCGTACCGCTTCGCTCGATGCCAGCAATCGCGAGCTGTTGAACGAAATCGACGAGCGCAAGCAGGTCGAGCGCATCCTGCGCGAGAGTACCGCGCGCTACTACGCCGTGACCCAGTCCGCCAACGACGCCATCGCCACGGCCGACAGTCGGGGCAACATCGTCGGCTGGAACCGGCGTGCCGAGGCGATGTTCGGTTACAGCGAAGAACAGGCGCTGGGCCGTCCGCTGACGCTGATCATTCCACATCGGCATCGAGAGGCGCATTTGCGTGGCATGAATCGGGTTCTGGCGGGCGGGGCCTCGCGGGTGACAGGCAAGGCCTTCGAGACCGAGGGCCTGCGCAGCGACGGCAGCGAGTTTCCGATTGAACTGTCGCTGGCCCACTGGGAGGTCGGCGACAGCCGCTTCGTCAGCGGCACCATCCGCGACATTTCGGAGCGCATCCGCACCGAGAACCACTTGCGCGTCGCTGCCACCACCTTCGAGGCGCAGGACGGCGTCACCATCACCGATGCGAACAAGCGCATCCTGCGCGTCAATCGCGCCTTCACCGAGATCACCGGCTACTCGGCCGAAGAGGCGATCGGGCAAACGCCGCACATGCTCAGTTCGGGGCGGCACGACCCCGGTTTCTACGACGCGATGTGGGACAGCCTGGTGCGCACCGGCAACTGGCAGGGCGAAATCTGGAACCGGCGCAAGAGCGGCGAAATCTTTCCCGAGTGGCTCAGCATCACCGCGGTGCGCGATACGCAGGGCGAGATCACCAACTACGTCGGCACCTTTGCCGATATCACCGAACGCAAGGCGGCCGAGAACGAGATTGCGCAGCTGGCCTTCTACGATCAGCTCACCGGTCTGCCGAATCGCCGCCTGCTGCTGGACCGCTTGCGCCACGCGCTGGCCGGGTGCATGCGCAGTGCCCGCAGCGGCGCCTTGCTGTTCCTCGATCTCGACAACTTCAAGACGCTGAACGATACCCTCGGCCACGATGTTGGCGACCAACTGCTGCGCGAAGCCGCGGCGCGACTCACGACCTGCGTGCGGCAGAGCGATACCGTGGCGCGCCTGGGCGGCGACGAGTTCGTGATTGTCCTCGAAGACCTTGAGGGGCCCGACGAGCATCATCTCGCGGCGATGCAGGTGGAAACCCTGGCACTGAAGATGCAGACCCAGCTCAATCTGCCCTACCTGCTCGATGTCGGCACCATGGGCGATACCATCAACCGCCGCAGCCATCAGTGCAGTTGCAGCATCGGCATCGCGATGTTCGACGGCCAGCCGATCAGTGCCGAAGAACTGATGAAGCGCGCCGATACGGCGATGTACCAGGCCAAGGCGGCAGGGCGCAACGCGATGCGTTTCTTCGATCCGGAAATGCAGGCGGCAGTGACCGCCCGTGCCGCGATGGAAGCCGACCTGCGGCGCGCCATCAAGGAGAACCAGTTCGTACTGCACTACCAGGCCCAGGTCGATGCCGACGGGCGAGTCGTCGGTGCCGAGGCCCTCGTGCGCTGGCTACATCCCGAGCGCGGCTTGATCCATCCGGCCGAGTTCGTTCCGCTCGCCGAGGAAACCGGGATGATCCTGCGGCTGGGCCGCTGGGTACTGGAGACGGCATTCGCGCAACTGGCCACATGGGCGGCGCGCACTGAACTCGCCGGCTTGACGCTGGCGGTGAACGTCAGCGCCCAGCAATTCCAGCATAAGGACTTCGTCAGCGAGGTGTTCAGTCTGCTGGAGCGCAGCGGTGCCGATCCTTGCCGCCTCAAGCTGGAGTTGACGGAAAGCCTGCTGGTGCACAACGTGCAGGAGGTGATTGAAAAGATGCTGGCGCTGAAGGCGCGTGGCGTGAGTTTTGCACTCGATGATTTCGGTACCGGCTACTCGTCCCTCGCCTACCTCAGGCGCATGCCGCTCGACCAGCTCAAGATCGATCAGTCCTTCGTGCGCGACGTGCTCGATGACGGCAACGACGCGGTGATCGCGCGCAGCGTCGTGGCGCTGGCCCGCAGCCTGGGCCTGGGCGTGATCGCCGAAGGCGTCGAAACCGCGCGGCAGCGGGATTTTCTTGCCGATTCGGGCTGCCTGACTTACCAGGGCTACCTGTTCAGCGAGCCGCTGCCGGCGGCGGATTTCGAACGCCTTGCCAACAACGCTGGCTAGCGCGGTCAGTGTTTGTGCTGGTGATCCGGTTTGCCGGCCGGCGCGGCTGTAGTCAGCGGCTTGACCGTGGCCTTGATCTCGACCGTGCTGCGCTTTTTGTCCTTGCTTTCGACTACTAGCGTCAGCGGCACCGTATCGCCGTCCTTCATCTGCTGCTTCAAGTCCATCAGCATGACATGGTAGCCGCCGGGCTTGAGCTCGACCGTCTTTCCGGCGGGCAGATCCAGGCCGGGAATGGCACGCATCTTCATCACGTCCTTTTCCATGGACATCTCGTGCACTTCGACCACGCCGGCAACCGGCGACTTGACCTCGACCAGGCGCGTATCCTGGGCCGATGTGAGTTGCATGAAGGCACCGGTGGCTTTCTGTTGTGAAACGGTGGCACGCACCCAGGGATCCTTGACGGTGACCTGGGCGTAGGCGGAGAGCGGGAGACTGGCGGCGACAAGGATCGCGCAGGCGATGGCGAAACGATTCATGGTGACTCCTGAAAGTTGGCTGTCCCTGGAACGGGACGGATTTAACTCGGGACGCGAATTACGCCCGATGGCCGTGCAGTTTCAGCCCAAGGCTGGCGGGCCGCGCGGGCGATGGGCCGAAGCCTGGGAGCAGCCTTGGCTTGCGGTTTCCGGGTTTGCCAGAGGAGTGACGAAAGTCGGCGCTGGCGCCACGGCGATCGTCGCGCCAGAAAGGATCGGTGGCGCTCCGGCGGCGCAAAATTTGCAGCAATCGTGACCTGCCTGCGTATCGGCCGGCGTTTGTTGCGTTCCCGCGCCCGCCAAGCCGTGGTTGCCGCAGATTTTGGGGGTGAAGCCGCCATCCTCGGCAAGGCTGGCGCGAACCAGGCCGGTGCCCGCCAGCAGATGCAGCAGCATGGCGAACACGCCGACCACGAGCATTCGTGTCGGATGGTGGCGTGGCGGCAGGCAGGATGGGAATCGAGGCATCGCCCGCATATACTAACGCATCGGGCCTTTGGCCAAACTTGACGCACCTCAATCGCTTGCGACCATGATTTCCGGAACCCTGTTCATTGTTGCAGCACCTTCTGGTGCCGGCAAGACCACGCTGGTGAGCCGCCTGCTGGAGCACGATTCGCAGGTGCGGCATTCGATTTCCTTCACTACCCGGGCGCCGCGCAGTGGCGAGCAGGATGGCCGCGAATACCATTTCATCGATGTGCAGCGTTTTCTCGCCATGCGCGAGCGCGGCGAATTCGCCGAATGGGCGGAGGTGCACGACAATTTCTACGGCACCTCGCGCCACTGGCTGGAACAGCGCATGGGCGAAGGCTGCGACATGTTGCTGGAGATCGACTGGCAGGGTGCCCAGCAAATGCGCAAGCAGTTTCCTGAAGCCGTCAGCATATTCATCCTGCCGCCATCGATCGCGGAACTGGAGCGACGGCTGCGCAATCGCGGTTCCGACAGCGAGGAAGTCATCGCGCGTCGCGTGGCCGGCGCGCTGGGTGAAATGCGGCACGTGGCCGAGTTTGATTTTGTTATAATCAACAAAGACTTGGATGTGGCGCTCGACGAACTGCGGGCGGCCGTCCGCGCCTCGCGGCTGCGTTTTCCACGCCAGCGCGCGCGTCATCCCGACGTATTCCGTTTTCTCGACCAGGATTGAATGAACCATGGCCCGTGTCACCATTGACGATTGCATCAAGCTTATTCCCAACCGCTTTCAGCTGACCCTGGCGGCAACCTATCGCGCCCGCCAGCTGACGCTGGGCAGCACGCCCCAGGTCGATGCCGGCCGCGACAAGCCGACCGTCGTTGCGCTGCGCGAGATTGCGGCGGGCAAGGTTGGCGTCGAAATCCTGACTCGCAGCCAGGCCTAAGTACCATGCAGGCGGGGTGAATCGTGACGGCAGTCGCACCACCCCTGTTCGGCGGGCCGATTCCGGCCATCGAGCCCGGCATGGTGCCGGGGTCTCCCGACGAGTCGCAGCTGATTCCGGCGGATATGCATCCGCCGATCGATCTTGCCGAGGATCTGGAACGCTTCAACGCCAAGCTCGCGACTTATCTCAAGCCCGAAGAGATTTCCCGTGTCGGCGCGGCCTTTGTTTTTGCCGACGCCGCGCATCGCGGGCAGTTGCGAATGTCGGGCGATCCTTATATCTCGCACCCGCTCGCCGTGGCGCAGAATCTGGCGAGCTGGCACCTCGATGCCAATGCCCTGATCGCGGCACTGTTGCACGACGTGATGGAAGACACGGCGATCACCAAGGAGCAGATCGGCGCGCGTTTCGGCAAGGTGGCCGCCGAACTGGTTGACGGGGTTTCCAAACTCGACCGCATCGAACACCAGAGTTTCGAAGAGGCGCAGGCGGAAAATTTCCGCAAGATGCTGCTGGCGATGGCGCGCGACGTGCGCGTGATCCTGATCAAGCTCTCCGATCGCCTGCACAACATGCAAACGCTGGATGTCATGCGGCCCGAGAAGCGCCGCCGCATTGCCAACGAAACATTGGACATCTATGCGCCGATCGCCAACCGGCTCGGCCTCAACGCCCTGTATCGCGAATTGCAGGAACTGGCGTTTCGCCACGCCCATCCGGTGCGTCACCGGGTCTTGGCCAAGGCGGTGAAGCAGGCGCGCGGCAACCGGCGCGAGGTGGTCGGCCGCATTCTCGATGCGATTCGCAAGTCGCTGCCCGAGGCCGGCATCGATGCCGAGGTCAAGGGTCGCGAAAAACACCTGTTTGGCATTTATCGCAAGATGCGTGAAAAGCACTTGAGCTTCTCCCAGGTGCTCGACATCTACGGCTTTCGCATAGTGGTCAAGGATCGGCCCACCTGCTATCTCGCACTGGGCGTGCTGCACGCGCTGTACCAGCCGGTTCCGGGCAAGTTCAAGGACTACATCGCGATCCCCAAGGCCAATGGCTACCAGTCCTTGCACACGACGCTGATTGGGCCTTTTGGCACGCCGGTCGAAATCCAGATTCGCGATGCCCACATGCACCATGTCGCCGAATCGGGCGTTGCTTCGCATTGGCTTTACAAGGACGAATCCGCAATCGACCAGTTGCAGCAGAAAACCCACAAGTGGTTGCAGTCGCTGGTGGAACTGCAATCGGCGAGCGGCGATTCGTCCGAGTTTCTCGAACACGTCAAGGTCGATCTCTTTCCCGGCGAGGTTTATGTCTTCAGCCCCAAGGGCAAGATTTTTGCCCTGCCGCGCGGCTCGACTCCGGTTGACCTTGCCTATGCGGTGCATACCGACATCGGCAATCGCTGCGTTGCCTGCCGCATCAATTTCGAGACCATGCCCTTGCGTACCGAGTTGCGCAACGGCGATCGAGTGGAGATCGTCACCGCACCGAATGCCGCGCCCAATCCGGCCTGGTTGAGTTACGTCAAGAGTGCTCGTGCTCGTTCAAAGATTCGCCATTTCCTCAACACCAAGCAGAACGAGGAGTCCGCGGCTCTCGGTGAACGTCTCCTGTCACATGCCCTGCGTGACCTTGGCCTGGCATTGGCCAAGCTGCCGGCCCAAGCCTGGGATCGGTTCAAGCGAGCCTCGGGGGCACGCTCGCAAAAGGCCGTGCTGGCCGAAATCGGACTCGGCAAACGGCTGCCGGCGATTGTCGCCCGACGTCTGGCCGAGGGTGTCGAGGCAGCGCCGACCGAAACCGCGGGTGATGGTCGCACCAAGGCCGCGATCCTGATCCACGGTCCTGACGGTGTTGCCGTCAAACTCGGCAACTGCTGCCGGCCGATACCCGGTGACCCGATTGTCGGCATGATTCGCAAGGGCCAGGGCCTTGTCGTGCATACCCATGATTGTCGAGCCATCGCCAAGTTGCGCAGCGAACGCGGCAACTGGGTCGATGTCGAGTGGGAGCCCGGCATCAGCGGGGTGTTCGAGGCGAGCATCAAGGTGGTCGCAAAGAACGTGCGCGGCGTATTGGCGCGAATCGCCGCCGGCATCGCCGAGGCCGGATCGAACATCATCAACATCAGCATGGATGACGACAGCGGCGAAGCAACCACGCTGTTCTTCACCCTTCAGGTGAGCGATCGCATCCACCTGGCCCGCATCCTGCGTGCACTGAGGCGTGTGCCGGAAGTTGTGCGCATTACCCGTTACGTTGATCAGAAACCCAAATGAAAGGAAATAGCATGGCCCATTACGAATCCGAGCACACCAAGTTCATGCGCGAATGGCTGGAAAAGCATCCCGAGGAGAAGCAGGAGCAGCAAAAAGGGCGCGCCCTGTGGTGGGACAAGGCACCCCGCCCCCTGTTCACGCTGGATGAAGCCAAAGCGGCGCGGGTGCCGAACAAGGCGTATTACTACGACGCGAATTGAACGCCGGATTGAAAACAGGCGCCGCACGTTGGCCTTCCATGGATTTGATCTATGGCGACAACGGTTTTACCGCACGATGAAATCCGATCATGCCGTAGAAAACGCGATCCACACTGACCTCGTTGAAGCCAAGGTCGCGCAGCATGATGGACAGTTCTTCGGCCGAATAGAAGAGGTCAAGCGCGTCGATGAAGTACTGCTTGAACTTGACCGCGCTGGGACCACTGCCGACAAGGGTGCTGGTGAAGTTCAGGCAGGCCTTGAGGTACCCGTAGTACAGGTTCTTTACCACCGGGTTGCGCGGGCGCAGCATGTCGGAATGGTGGAAATGCCCACCAGGCTTGAGCACCCGCAGGATTTCCGGGAACACTTCGCTTACCCGCAGGTGGCGTGAGGCAAACTGCAAGGTCACGACATCGAAGTGATTGTCCGGAAACGGGAGTTTGTGTACGTCGCCTATGGTGCTGGCAATGGCAAAGCCCAGGGCGGCTGCATTCCTTTGTCCCACGGCCTGCATCTCGGCGCTGCGATCCATGGCCTGGACCACCAGCGTTGGCTCACGTTTGAGCAGCGCAACGCCGATGGCATTGGTTCCCGCGCAGACATCCAGGACTTTCTGCCCGGGCTCGATATCGATGGAGCGCATGAATCGGTCAAGAAATTGCGACCACATCCCCAGTGCGGCAATCTCGTTGGCGCGGTCGTAATAACGAGCGATATCCGCGAATGCGTCGTTGAGTTCGTTGCTCCAGATATCCTGAAAGCGGGCTTCGCGCATGCGCTCGCGGTAAGCCAGGGGCTGCATTGCCATGTTCGACTCCGAGGCCGGGCAAGTCCGGCTGAAATTGGCAACGATTAGGCCCGCCCGCAGGATCGCTGTCAAGCCGAGACGGCCAGCTTGCGTAGACAGCAAGGGGCCTGTCCCGGAATTCCGGGACAGGCAAAATCCGCCAGCGGCGCTTACTGTATTGTGATGCGGCGCGCCTGGGTCGCGGCCTTCTTCGGCAGACTCAGTTCGAGAACGCCATCCGCATACCTGGCGACCACCTTGCCTTCGTCGATTTCCTGGGCCAGTTGGAAGCTGCGCGATACCTTCCCGAAGTAGCGCTCGGTGCGCAGTACGCGCTCGCCTTCCTTGACGTTGCTTTCTTCACGACGCTCGGCGGCAATCGACACAACCGGCCCATCTACGGCAACGGTGATGTCTTCCTTTCTCACGCCAGGAATCTCGGCGTGAACAACATATGCGCCATCTTGTTCCTTGACATCGATCTTTACCGCCGGCGAATCGGTCTGATTGCCGAAATCGACAGGTCGTACAAAAAAGCCGCGGAAGAAATCATCCAATGGATCACGTCTGACCAAGCCGTTCATTTGAGTCTCCTTTCGTTCAGTGATTGACTTCGGCGGGAGGGAAGTCTCTTGCACTGAAAGTAGGTGTGACAGCCGGATTTTCAAGACCTGGCCTGCTCTTCCAGGAATTCATCTATGCCTGTTCACTTTTTGCGGCAAGGCCAAGATGGCATCCCGGTTGGTCCAGGAGAAACAGGCCGCAGCGGCATCGCGCCAGGGTAGCCAGCGGGTACCAAGGTGTTCTCCGGGGGCGATTTGAATCGATTCCTCCCTGGTGGGCACGCATAGGCTGAATACATGCTCCTCGTTGCGGGTAACGCCAGGTGCATAGCGGTGCCGCCATTCGGGAAAGATCTCGTATTGGTTGCTTTGGTGCCAGTCGAGGATTTCCGATGCCGCCGCTACGATGCCGGTCTCCTCGCGAACTTCACGCAAGGCGGTTTGCAGCAGGCTTTCGCCGTCCTCCTGGCTGCCGGTGACGGATTGCCAGAACTCCGGGTGTAGCGCTCTTTCGAGCAACAATATGTCCAACTCGGGGGTGTGGATCACCACCAGTACGGAAACCGGCTTTTTGTATCTCATTCCGCTTGCGGAAAGGTGGGTAGCCAGGCAATGCCATCCGATTGCATATCGACCAGACACCAGAATGCCAGGTCGTCTTCACGCCAGGTATCCGCGGTCTCCTGGAACACCTGCATCAACTTGACGAAATCCGCCTCGGCGCGGCCATGGATGCCGTCGCAATGGTCGAGGATCACCAAGTAACCGGCCGCCGGCAGCCAGCCCATGTCCAACAGGGAATCCGCCAAGGCATCCCAGTTATGCCCGAACCACTCGGGGAAGCGTAACGACTTTGCTATGCAGTCGAGCATTTGCTCCTTGTCACGCGCGGCGGCGAGGTCCACCCTAAGCACCAAACAGCCCGCGGCGGTAGCACCCGCCACCAGGTCGTCGATCGGGCCATGGGGCAGGTGGTGTACACCGGCCATCGCGACGTCGGAAAACAGCGCTTCATAGTGGGATGTGCTCATCGCTCGATCCGGCGGAAACTCTTGTAGTGGTCGGCAGTGAAATAGTAATTGGCGGGAGGCTTGCCACCAGTGACGATGCGTTGCGCACCGCGATCGCCGCGGCCGGCGGTGGGCACTGTGTACTCCCGATAATAGCCCTTGGGCTGGTCGGGCAAGCGGCCCTCACGATTCTGGAAGGTGATGCCGTCACGACGATAGGGAAACGGGCCTCCGGCATCAATCAGGCGCAGTGTTTCGCGAGCCTCGACTGGCAGTTGCGCCGCCGGGATGGTTCGTGCTTCGCGCGCCTGGGGGGCGCCAAGCAATGCGGCGCCAAGCAGCGCGACGAAAAGGCGATTCACGATGCCCTGCCGGCGGTCAGGCTTTACCGACTTCGACCTGAGTCTCGACTCTCTGTCTGAGCCGAATGTGCAGTTCGCGCAACTGCTTTTCGTCCACACCCGACGGTGCGTCGGTAAGCAGGCACTGGGCGCGCTGAGTCTTTGGAAAGGCGATCACGTCGCGAATCGACTCCGCACCGGCCATCATCGTGACGATGCGGTCGAGGCCGAAAGCCAGCCCGCCATGGGGTGGCGCGCCGTACTTGAGCGCGTCGAGCAGGAAACCGAATTTGGACTGCTGCTCTGCGGCGCCGATCCCCAACGCCTGGAAAACCTTTTCCTGAACGGAAGCCGAGTGGATACGCACCGAACCGCCGCCCATTTCCCAGCCGTTGAGCGCCAGGTCATACGCCTTTGCCAGGCATTTGCCGGGGTCGGTCGCCATCAACTCCTCGTGGCCATCCTTGGGGCTGGTGAAGGGGTGGTGGCAGGCTGCCCAGCGCTTGTTTTCCTCGTCGTACTCGAACATCGGGAAATCGACGACCCACAGCGGTTCCCAGGCATTGCCATTGATATAACCCTTCTCGTGGCCGAGCTTGATGCGCAAGGCGCCCAGCGCATCGTTGACTACCTTGGTTTTGTCGGCACCAAAGAAGATCAGGTCGCCCGATTGCGCCCCGGTACGCTCGACAATGGCCTTTAACGATGCTGCGTGCAGGTTTTTGACGATGGGGGACTGGAGCCCTTCCTCGTTCAGCTTCGAAACATCATTTACCTTGATGTAAGCGAGACCCTTGGCGCCATAGATCTTGACGAACTCCGTGTAGCCGTCGATCTCGCCGCGGGTCAGCGAGCTGCCACCGGGGACGCGCAGGGCAGCGACGCGCCCGCCCGATGTGGCGGGCCCGCTGAAGACCTTGAACGCGACGTCGGCGACGGCATCGGTCACTTCGGTCAATTCCAGCGTGACGCGCAAATCTGGTTTGTCGGAGCCAAAACGGGCCATGGCTTCGGCGTAGCGCATGCGCGGGAAGGGGTTTGGCAGTTCGACCGCCAGCGCGGTCTTGAACACGCTGCGGATCATTTCCTCCATCAGGGCCGTGATCTGTTCTTCGGTCAGGAACGAAGTTTCGATATCCACCTGGGTGAACTCGGGTTGGCGATCGGCGCGCAGATCCTCGTCACGAAAGCACTTGGTGATCTGGTAATAGCGATCGAAGCCGGCCACCATCAGCAGTTGTTTGAATAGCTGCGGTGACTGAGGCAGCGCAAAGAACTGCCCGGGGTGCACGCGCGATGGCACCAAATAGTCGCGTGCGCCTTCCGGAGTGGACTTGGTCAGCATCGGCGTTTCGATGTCGATGAAGCCTTTTTCGTCGAGGAAGCGGCGGAAGGCCATCGCCACCTTGTAGCGCAGCATCAGGTTTTTCTGCATCTGTGGCCGGCGCAGGTCGAGTACCCGATGCGTCAGGCGCACGTTCTCGGAAAGATTCTCTTCGTCGAGTTGAAAAGGCGGCGTTACGGCCGCGTTGAGTACTTCCAGTTCGTGACAGAGTATCTCGATCTCGCCGGATGCGAGGTTCGAGTTTTCGGTGCCGGCGGGCCGGCGGCGAACCTTGCCTGTGACGCGCAGTACGTATTCATTGCGCACGCTCTCGGCAATCTTGAACATTTCCGGACGATCGGGGTCGCACACCACCTGCGCCAGTCCCTGGCGATCGCGCAGGTCGATGAATATGACGCCGCCATGGTCGCGCCGACGATGGTTCCAGCCGCAAAGAGTGACGATCTGATCAACGTGGGAGGCATTGACCTCGCCGCAGTATTGAGTACGCATAGTGATTCCGGGTAGTTGGCTGCCCGCAGGGGGGGCTACTGGTTTTGCGCGCGCCCCGATGGGTTGCGCATGGGGGGGGCGACGACGCCCATGGACACGATGTACTTCAGCGCTTCGTCGACATTCATGTCAAGTTCGATGACATCCTTGCGCTTGACGAAGAAAAAGAAGCCATTGACCGGGCTGGGCGTGGTCGGGATGAAAACACCTACATGCTCGTCCGGCAGCAGGTCGGCGACATCGCGGGCCGGGTGTCCGGTCTGGAAGGCAACGGACCACGCTTCCGGATGCGGATAGCGGACCAGCAACACCTTGCGGAAGGCGACGCCGCTGCCGGAGAACAGCGTGTCGCTGACCTGTTTTACGCTGTAATAGATCGACTTGACGACCGGGATCCTTGCCAGAACGCCTTCCCAGAAGCGAACCAGCTTCTGGCCGACAATGTTTGCGGTGATCAGGCCGGTTAGAAAAACCACCAGCAGCGTCAATAGCGCCCCGATGCCGGGAATGTACAAGCCCAGCAATTGTTCCGGATGTATCGCCTGCGGCAAAAGGAGCAGGGACTGATCCATGGTGCGGACGATCAGCGACAGCACCCATGCGGTGATCGCCAGCGGGACCCAGATCAGCAGCCCCGTAATGAAGTATTTTTTTAGCGCTGTCAAGGTCAGGGATTGGCGGCGCAGCTACCCGTTCCGCCCTGACAAGGCGGCGGATTGTCGCTCTTGCTGCTTGCCGCGCAACCACCCCCCTTGAAATCGGTGGCGTACCAGCCGCTTCCCTTGAGCTGAAAGCCGGGCGCCGTCAGCTGCTTGCTGAAGTTCTCGGTGTTGCATTCCGGGCAGGTGGTCAGCAGTGGGTCGCTGATCTTCCGCATCACATCTTTTTCAAAGCCGCAGGATGTGCAGCGATAGGCGTAGATCGGCATGGCAATCTCCGGCAAACTCGTAAAAGGTTGAAATTATAGCCGAAAGGCGCACCACAGCCGCCGCGTGCGCATCGTCGGTCAGTTCAAAATGCAGGCGACGCGGCGCAATTCAAGGGGCGGGTAGCGCTGGGCTGGACAAGTGAGCTTCCCTCTGTTCTCGTCTTCCAACCCATCGGCATTGGGCCGCCAATTTCTGCTCATGCTGAATGCCGATCCAGTATTCCAGGAAATTCGTCGGCGAGGGTTAGCGAGGGTTAGAGGCTTACGCCGACAAAGGTCCGAGTCAGTGGCTTTCCCCAAAACAGGGCAATCAAGCCCGCGGCAGCCAGATAGGGGCCGAAGGGGATGGGGACATTGCGGCCATGGCGCGCAAAAACCATCAGCGAGATACCGACGACCGCACCTACCAGGGACGAAAGCAGAATGATCAGCGGCAGCATTTGCCAGCCAAACCAGGCTCCCAGCGCACCGAGCAACTTGAAATCGCCGTATCCCATGCCCTCTTTCCCGGTCGCCAGCTTGAACGCCCAATACACTGTCCACAACGCCAGATAGCCCAGCATCGCACCTGCGACAGCGTTGTGCAAGCTGGTGAAGACGTTGAAATAATTGAAAATCAATCCGATCCAGAGTAGCGGCAGGGTAACGTCGTCCGGGAGCAGTTGGGTATCGAAGTCGATTCCGGTCAGGACAATTGCCGCGGCCACCAGGAGCATGGCCCCGATAGCCGCTGCTCCGAAACCGAATTGCCATGCCGAACAGGCAAACAGGATCCCGGTGGTCGCTTCGATCAGTGGATAGCGGATGGAAATCGATGTGCCGCAGCCACGGCACTTGCCACCCAGCAAAAGCCAGCTGACAAGGGGGATATTCTCGAGCGTGGATATCGAATGCCCGCATTTCGGGCAGCGCGAGCGGGGGCGGGCGAGTGAAAAGGGCGCTTGCGGCGCGGGCGTTTCCCCCCGCAACTCGGCACATTGGGTCGCCCAGTCGCGCTCCATCATCAAGGGCAGGCGATGGATTACGACGTTAAGGAAGCTGCCGACCAGCAGGCCGAGAAATCCGGCGACGATGGCAAACGCCACCGGATCGGCGAGCAGGGCGAACATCGACGCAGAGTCGCTTAGCCGACCACGGACCCGAGCTTGAAGATCGGCAGGTACATGGCGACGACCAGGCCACCGATCAGGCCACCGAGGAAGACCATGATCAAGGGCTCCATCAGGCTGGACAGTGCCTCGACCGCATCATCCACCTCGGCTTCGTAGAAATCCGCCGTCTTGCCCAGCATTCCGTCAAGCTGACCGGATTCCTCGCCGATCGCGACCATCTGGGTCACCATGGTGGGGAACAGTCCTGACGCTTCCATGGCGGATGTCAGGTTGGAGCCGGTGGATACTTCGTTCTTAATCTGTAATGTGCCTTGCGTGTAAACGTAGTTGCCGGCTGCGCCGCCCACCGAGTCGAGCGCATCGACCAATGGCACACCGGCGGCGAACATGGTCGACAGAGTCCTGGTCCAGCGTGCGATGGACGACTTGACCAGCAGATCGCCGAAAACCGGAAGCTTTAGCGAGTATTTGTCTACCGCGATTTGCAGTGCCCGCGAACGTTTGAACGTCTGGATGAAGCCATAGAACACTGCATAAATTCCCCCGAAAATAATGTGCCAATTAGCGACGAACCCGTCGGAAATGGCAATCACTATTTGGGTCGGTGCCGGGAGCTCGCCGCCGAAACTGGCAAACACGCCCTTGAACGCCGGTACCACGAAAATCATGATGACGGCCGTAATAATGAAAGCGACCACGATGATCGAAACCGGGTAGAACAATGCCCCCTTGATCTTGGCCTTGATCGCTTGTGTTTTCTCCTTGTAGGTCGCCAGGCGATCCAGCAGGCTGTCGAGAATACCGGCCTGTTCGCCGGCCTCGACCAGATTGCAGAACAGCGCATCGAAATACATCGGGTACTTGCGAAATGCAGAGGCCAGGTTGGATCCGGTTTCGACGTCGGCCTTGATGTCGAACAGCAGCTTGGCCAAGGCTGGATTACTCGCGCCCTTGCCGACAATGTCGAATGATTGCAGCAGCGGTACCCCGGACTTGACCATGGTGGCCAGTTGCCGTGAGAACAAGGTGATTTCCTTGTCCGTGACCTTGCCCGACGCCGCCTTCTGCTTTTTCAGCTTGGTGACATTGATGCCCTGACGGCGCAAGGCGGCATTGGCTACGGATTCGCTGGCGGCGCGTATGTCTCCGCGCATCACCTTGCCGGCCTTGTTTTTGCCTTCCCAGGAGAAATTGAGCTCCTTCGGGCCTTCCCTTTTTGCGTCCGCCTTGCCTGCTGTGGCCATCCGCCTCTCCTGATCGCTCCGGCGCCGATTCTAGCCGCCAGCACTGCTTCCGGCACGTGAAAAAAGCCCGGATAGCCCGCACAAAACCATGCTTCAAGGCACTTTCCGCCCTGTCTATGCCGAGAGTATCACTCTCCGCCGGGCCGGTGAAGCCGCACCATCTTGATTTTTCGGTCCTGTGTTTGCACGATCTCGACGGCCACGGCACCAATTCGCAGCCCCAGTCCGACCTCGGGAATGTCGCCCAGATGTTCCAGAATCAGGCCGTTCAGGGTGCGTGGGCCATCGAGGGGAAAGTCCAGATCGAGCAGGCGGTTCAGCTCTCGCAGCGCCACCGCGCCATCCACCAGTACGGTGCCTGACTTGTTCCAGGTGATCGTGCCGCCGACGTCGGACTGCCGGGTGGTGAATTTGCCCACGAGCTCTTCGATGATGTCTTCCAGCGTCACCAGGCCGTCGATCTCGCCGTATTCGTCTACCACCATGCCCAGGCGCTGGCGGTTTTCGCGGAAGAACTGAAGCTGGGTGTAAATGGGTGTCGCCGCCGGAATGAAATAGGGCGCGGACATCCGGTCGCGCAGCGAAGGGTGGTCGATTTCGCCGGCGAAGGCATCGGCCAGCAAACGCCGCTGGTGCAGGATGCCGATGATGTTGGCGGGATCGTTCTCGTACACGGCGACCCGGGTGTGGAAGCTGGTCGCCAGCTGATGCTTGATGTCCTCGATCGGCGCGCCGATGTCGATGGCTTCGATTTCCCCGCGCGGGGTCATGACATCGGCCACCGTCAGCTGTTCCAGCTCGAACAGGTTGAGCAGGATCTCGCGGTGCTGCTGGGGGATGAAGTTGCCCGACTCCAGGACCAGCGAGCGCAGTTCCTCGGTACTCAGATGGGGGCTTTCCGCTCCAGCTTTCGGCTTCAGGCGCAACAGCCAGAGCAGTCCCTCGACAAAGAGATTGACGAACCAGACCACCGGATAGGCGGCCCGCAACAACGGCCAGATCAGGTAGGCCAGCATTCGCGCCAGGCGGTCGGCATGGGCGGCGCCGATCACCTTCGGCGTGATTTCGGCAAATACCAGGATGGCGAAGGTGACCAGCAGGGTGCCCACGGAAAGCGCCCATTTCTCCTCGCCGAACAGTTCGATGGTGATCACCGAGACCAGGGTCGCGGCGGCGGCGTTGATCAGGTTGTTGCCGAGCAGGATCACGCCCAGCATCTTGTCGGTGCGTCCGAGCAGGTCGAGCGCCAGTTGCGCGCCGCGATCGCCTTGCCCGGCAAGATGGCGCAGGCGATGGCGGTTGCAGGCCATCATCGCCGTCTCGGTGATCGAGAAGAAAGCCGAACAAGCCAGCAGCACCGCCAGCGCAGCGAACTGCGCGGAAAGCGGAATTTCCTCCATCAGCGGCCGAGGATGACTTCGAGCACGAAGCGGCTGCCGACGTAGGCCAGCAGCAGGGCGACGAAACCGGCCAGGGTCCAGCGCAAGGCCAGGCGACCGCGCCAGCCACGCAGGTGGCGTCCGGCGAGCAGGGCAGCGAAGATGATCCAGGAAATGAAGGCGAACAGGGTTTTGTGGTTGAAGCTCAACGCCTTGCCAAACAGGGTTTCGGAAAAAAATATGCCGCTGATCAAGGTCAAGGTCAGCAGGGCGAAGGCGACGTGGATCAAGCGAAACAGCAGGGCTTCCATGGTCAGCAGGGGCGGCAAGCCAGCCAGCAGGGGCGAAATGCGACCGCGATGCAGGCTTTTTTCCGCCGTCGCCATCAACAGGGCATGCAGTGCCGCCAGGGTGAACAGGCTGTAGGCCAGCATCGCCATCAGGAAATGCAGGCGGAAGGCAGGAGAGCCTGCATTGGCCAATACGTGCGCACCAGAAAAGGCGATCGGTAACAGCGCGGACACGGCCGCCGCCGGCAAGCCGATGACCTGCAAGCCCTCCATGCGGGCGTAAAAGCTTTCGATCCAGTAGAAAGCGATCGCCAGCCAGAGCATGACCGAGATGGCGATGGCGAAATTGAAGCGCATGCTGTCGCCGTCGAAGATTTCCATGCGCAGGCTGATGCCATGGGCGATCAGGGCGACCAGCAACAGCCCGCGTTCGCCGAGCTTGAGCCCGCCCGGCGGCTGATCGAGCGCCGGGCCGCGCCAACGCGTGCGCCAGAGATGGATCGCCAGGGCGGCATACAGGGCCGCCGCCAGCAGATGCATTAAGATTGCGGGCATTGGCCAAGTCTACACCAAGGCCCCCGACTCTTTCCCCGCCTTCCCCGTCCAACCATGCTCGACAACCTCACCCAACGCCTCGGCCGCGTCGTCAAGAACCTGCGCGGCCAGGCCCGCCTTACCGAAGACAACATCGGCGACATGCTGCGCGAAGTGCGCATGGCCCTGCTTGAAGCCGACGTTGCGCTGCCGGTGGTCAAGGACTTCATCGCCAAGGTGAAGGAAAAAGCGCTCGGCCAGGAAGTGATTGGCTCGCTCACGCCGGGTCAGGCTCTGGTCGGCGTCGTCCATCGCGAGCTGACCGAATTGATGGGCGGCGCCAGCAGTGGGCTGAACCTGGCTACCCAGCCGCCGGCGGTGATCCTGATGTCCGGACTGCAAGGCGCGGGCAAGACCACCACCACCGCCAAGCTCGGCAAGTGGCTCAAGGAGCGGCAGAAGAAAAAAGTGCTGACGGTGAGCTGCGACGTGTATCGCCCTGCCGCCATCGAGCAGTTGAAGGCGGTTTCGGCCCAGGCAGGGATTGATTTTTACCCCTCCACGGGCGGGCAGAAGCCGGCCGACATTGCCGCCGCCGCGCTCGACCACGCCAAGCGCCATTACTACGACGTGATCTTCGTCGATACCGCCGGTCGCCTCGCCATCGACGAGGCCATGATGGCCGAGATCAAGGACCTGCATGCCCAGCTGAAGCCGATCGAGACCCTGTTCGTGGTCGACGCCATGCTGGGCCAGGATGCGGTGAATACGGCGAAGGCCTTTAACGAGGCGCTGCCGCTTTCCGGCGTCATCCTGACCAAGCTCGACGGCGATTCGCGTGGCGGCGCGGCGCTGTCGGTGCGCCATGTGACCGGCAAGCCGATCAAGTTTGCCGGCGTCGGCGAGAAACTCACCGGGCTGGAGGAATTCCACCCCGAGCGCATGGCCAGCCGCATCCTCGGCATGGGCGACATCCTCGGCCTGGTCGAAGAGGCGCAGCGCGGCGTCGATCAGGAAAAAGCGCAGGAATTCGTCAAGAAAATGAAGTCCGGCAAGGGCTTCGACCTCAACGATTTCAAGGACCAGATCGGCCAGATGAAGAAAATGGGCGGCCTCGGCGCCATGCTCGACAAGCTGCCGGCGCAGTTCGGCGCGTTGGCGCAGCAGGCCGGCGGCGCCGTCGAGGACAAGGCGGTGCGCCGCATCGAGGGCATCATCAATTCCATGACGCCGGCCGAACGGTCCAAACCCGAACTGATCAAGGCCAGCCGCAAGCGGCGCATCGCCACCGGCGCCGGCGTGCAGGTGCAGGAAGTCAATCGCCTGCTCAACCAGTTCGAACAGACGCAGAAGATGATGAAGCAGTTTTCCAAGGGTGGCATGGCCAAGATGATGCGTGGCATGAAAGGCATGATTCCCGGCATGCGCTGAGCGCGGCGAAAATCGCCGTACCGCCAGCGCCGACTTTTCCTCGGCGGGTGCTGGCGCTGAAGGCAAGGGCGCGGTACCCTAGGGTCTGATGACAATCATTCGGCGGATGGCGTTGAGGCCAGATGCGGATGGATGCAAGGCGGAGGACGCCGGCAAGGGTAATCCCTTGCCAAGTCCGACAACGCCGCAGACGCCGCGTCCGGCCTCAACCCGCAGGGCCGGGTCAAATCGGGCGCGCTGCGGCGTTGCGGCTCCTGGCGAGATATGAATATCGCGGCGTCGCCGCGTCTTGCATCGCATCCCGATTTGGTCCCGGCGCCACCGTCGCATGATTGTCATCAGACCCTAGACCAATGGATTGTCTGGATTGGTTTGTGCCGCCGGAGTCGCTCGACGATTCCCGCATGCGTACGCGCCACCGCGGCATCACCAAGGCGCTGCTGACGATTTCGCTGGTGGTAACGGTGATGCTGCTGGGTGTGGCGCTGTTGCGCGGCCGCCTTGCCTGGGTGGAGTACCTGATGTTCGCCGGCTGCATCCTGACGCCGGTAGCCGGCGCGCTGTTGATCCGCCTCACCTCCAGCATCACCTTGGGACTGGTCGCCACCAACCTTGGCGGCATTGTCGTGGTTACCGCCTGGGCCTGGCTCAGCGGCGGCATCCTGTCGATTGCCTTGCCCGCCTTCCTGGCCAATATTGCCCTGCTCGGCACTTTCGGCAACGTTCCCATCCTGGTTGCAATGGGCCTGGTACTGGCGGCGGCCCTGCTGTTTCTCTACCTGGCCACGGTACTGGGCTGGCTGCCGGCCAGCATCGTGGTTGCCGCCGACCTGCCGGGCCTGATGCTGACGGCGATGCTGGGTTCGGCCGGCATCGTGGTGCTGGCCGGCTACTTCCTCGCCCGCGATCGTGCGCTGGTCAAGGCGCGATTGCATGATGCCCGGCTGGCCGCCGAACAATCCAGTCGGGCCAAGGCCGCATTCCTGCGCTCCATGAGCCAGGAGTTCCGCGCCCCGTTGGAGGCTATCCTGGGCCAGGCCGAAAGCTTGCGCGCGGCTCTGCCCGGCGATGCGCGCGAGCAGCAGAGCCTGCAAGGCATCGTGATCGCCGGCCAGTATCTTGGCGATCTGCTCAACCAGTTGCTGGAAATGGGGCGCGTCGAGGCCGACGAAACCTCGATACGCATCGAGCCGGTGGCGGTGGCCGAGATCGTTGCACCATGTCTGTCCATCGTCCGGCCCGAGTTGGAGAAACGCCGCCTCGCGCTGAGCGATGATTGCGGCGAGTTCGGCGCGCGCCAGGTCTGGGCGGACCGGGTGCTGGTGCGCCAGGTGGTGCTGAACCTGCTGACCAATGCGGTCAAGTTCAACCGTGCCGGTGGATCGGTTACGGTTTCCTGCCAACTGCTGGCGGAATCCTATCTGCGCCTTGTGGTTGCCGACACCGGGGTCGGAATGTCCAAGGCGCGCCAGCGCGAGTTGTTCGAGCCCTTCTCGCGCCTTGGTTTGCAACAGGGCAGCGTGCATGGCGCCGGCCTCGGTTTGCTGATGTCGAAGCGCCTGATCGAGCGCATGCGCGGGCGTATCGACTTCGACTCCATCGAAGGCCTGGGCAGCAGCTTCTGGATCGATTTGCCGCTGGCCGAAGTCGGCGGCACTTGAAATCGGATTCACCGACATCCATCTGGCTTGGTCGATGTCACGCTATAATCCCGACAAAATAAGTCAGGTATAAACGTCGCGGGTTCCGGGCGATAATCCGCGTCCGGTTTTCGCGACCCTTCATTCGTTTCCCAAAAAGGTCTTCCATGTCCATCAACGAACAAAGCATCCAGGCCGCGCTACAGGCCGTCATCGACCCCAACACCGGCAAGGATCTGGTTGCCAGCCGCAGCGTCAAGAACATCAAGATCAACGGCAAGGACGTCGCGCTGGACGTCGAACTCGGCTACCCGGCGAAAAGCCAGATCGATGGCCTGCGTGGCGCCGTGATCGGCGCCCTGAAGGCGCTGCCGGGCATCGGCAACGTCAGCGCCAACGTGTTTTCCAAAGTGGTCACCCACGCCGTGCAAAAGGGCGTCAAGCTGATCCCGGGCGTCAAGAACATCATTGCCGTGGCCAGCGGCAAGGGCGGCGTCGGCAAGTCGACCACCGCCGTCAATCTGGCGCTGGCGCTGGCCGCCGAGGGCGCAACCGTCGGCCTGCTCGACGCCGACATCTACGGCCCTTCGCTGCCGACCATGCTCGGCATCCCTACCGGGCGGCCCGAATCCGCCGACGGCAAGAGCCTGGAACCCATGGATGCCCACGGCATCCAGGCGATGTCGATCGGCTTCCTGATCGACCCGGAGCAGCCCATGGTCTGGCGCGGCCCGATGGTGACCCAGGCGCTGACCCAGTTGCTGACCGAGACGCGCTGGCGCGATGTCGATTACCTGGTGATCGACATGCCGCCCGGCACCGGCGACATCCAGCTCACTCTCGCCCAGCAGGTGCCGGTGACCGGCGCGGTGATCGTCACCACGCCGCAGGACATCGCCCTGCTCGACGCGAGGAAGGGGCTCAAGATGTTCGAGAAGGTCGGCATTCCCATCCTTGGCATTGTCGAGAACATGAGCATCCACATCTGCTCCAAATGCGGTCATGCCGAGCACATCTTCGGTTCCGGCGGCGGCGATCGCATGGCCAAGGATTATGAAGTCGAGATGCTCGGCGCGCTGCCGCTGGCAATGTCGATCCGCCAGCAGATGGACGGCGGCAAGCCGACCGTCGAAGCCGAGCCGGAAGGCCCGGCGACCGTGATCTACAAGACCATCGCGCGCCGCGTGGCGGTGAAGATCGCCGAGAAGGCCAAGGACCACAGCAGCAAGTTCCCCAGCATCAAGGTGATGAATACCTGATATCGCGCCGTCGGGCACGGCATACGGGCTGGCCCGTATTCCACCCGGTCCCCGGCGCTGGTTTAATCGCGCGTTCGGAGGGAAAGCCATGGCGGAAACGGTTCGGACGGTGCGCAACACCAGAGTCGGCGCCGGATCGACGGCGCCGGCATTGTCGCCGTTGGCGCGTTGGTGAACGCACTGCCACCAAAGGGCGGCAGGATGGACGCCGAGCGCTTGCACCTGGCACTGGAAGCCGCCGACGCCGGCATGTACGAGGTTGAGCTGGCAAGCGGGCGCAACTGGTGGTCGAAGGAGATCTGGGCGCTCTACGGCCTGGCGCCGGGCTCGGTCGAGCCAACCGCCGAGGCTTTCCTCGCTACCGTCGATCCGGCGCAGCGGCCCGCCCTGGTGGCGAAAATCGACGCAGCGGTGGCTGCGGCGACAGAGTTCGAGGCCGAGTGGCGCGTTGCCCTGCCCGATGCCGAGCGCTGGCTGATGTGTCGCGGCCGGCCGCTGCTCGATGTGGCGGGACGGCCGGAGCGCTACATCGGCGTGGTCATCGACATCACCCGTCGCGTGCTGGCCGAGCGCGCCGAGGCCGAGCGCCGCGCCACCGAGCATGCCATCCTAGACGCCGTGCCACTGATGATCGCCGCGATCGGCCGCGATTTGCGCTACCGTTTCGTCAATCGCCACTACACTGAGTGCTATGGCCGCCCGGCGGCATGGATCGTCGGCCGCCGCGTTCCCGAGGTGATCGGGGCGGAGGCCTTCGAGCGGGTAGCGGCAAATTTCGAGCGTAGTTTCGCCGGCGAGACGACGAGTTTCGACAATGTGATCCGCTTTGCCGATGGGGCGCAGTACCGCGGCCGGGTCACCCTGGTGCCCGCCGATGGCGGCCGCAACGGCTGCTTTGCCGTGATTCGCGACGTCACCACAGAATTGGCGGTGGCGGCAACGCGCGCCCGGCTCGGCGAGGAAATGGAGACGCTGGCGCGGCAACGGGTGGCGCAGTTCGTCGCCGCCGCGCTGGCGCACGACTTGAACCAGCCCTTGCACGCCGCGACGGTGTTCGTCGCGGCGGCGCGACGCATGCTGGCCGACGGTTATTGCCAAACCACGATCGACGCCACCCTGGAGCGTGGCGGCGCCGAACTGGAGCGTGCAGGCGCCGCAGTCCGATTGTTCGCCGTCTCGTCGGCACAGCCCGACCTGCTGCCGGACATGGTGGTGGCCGACCTCAACGCCGTGGCGCTGGCCGCGATCGAGCGCTTTCGCGAAGCCCGCCAGCCGCTCTCTACCTGCGTTGCCACCGGCTTCGCCGACGGCTCGCTGCCGGCCGCGATGCATCCGATGGCGATCGAAAAGGCGGTGCATAACTTCCTGCGCAACGCCTGCGTCGCCATCGGCTGTGGCACCGGATGCACCGGAAGCCCGCGCATCCGGGTGCGCACCGCACGGGTCGGCGCCGAGGCGCTGCTGCGGGTGGAGGACGACGGCCCCGGCGTCGCCGCCGAGCGCTTGGCGACGCTGTTCGAGCCGCAACGCGATGCCATGAGTACCGGCACCGGGGTCGGCCTGGCGATCACCCGCGAACTGGTCGAGCTGCACGGCGGGCGCATCTGGCATGAGCCCCCGCCCGGCGGTGGCGCGGTGTTCTGTTTCACCCTGCCGCTGACCGAACCGGCATGACGACGGTCTATGTTATCGACGACGAGGTTGCGGTGCGCGATGCGATGTCGCTGCTGCTGCGCCTCGCCGGTTATGGGGTCGAGACCCATGTTTCCGGCGAGTCCTTCCTGGTCGGCGAGCTGGACGGGCACGGCTGCATCCTGCTCGACATGAAGCTGGGCGGCATCGACGGCCTGGCGGTACTGGAGGCGCTCGCGGCGCGCGGCAACAGGCTGCCGGTGATCCTGCTCACCGCCCACGGCGACATTCCTCTGGCGGTGCGGGCCATGCGTGCCGGGGCCGCCGACGTGATCCCGAAATCCACGGCCCCCGAGGACCTGCTGGCGCGCATCGCCGAACTGCTGCGCACGGGATCCGCCGAGCGCCGCGCCGAGCGCGAAGCCCGCGCCTTGCGGCTGCAATTGGCGTCGCTGACGCCGCGCGAGTCCGAAATTCTCGCCCTTGCCGCCGCCGGCCACGAAACCCGCGAAACCGCCCTGCGGCTCGGCATCAGCCCGCGCACGGTCGAGGTGCACCGCTCGAACGTCGCGCGCAAGTGCGGTGTCGCCAGCGTCGCCGACCTGTTCCGCCTGGCGGCAATGCACGGCGTTGCCTTGCCGCGGGCGCCATGACTACGGGGTAGCACTAATAGCCATGCTTTGGGCATGGTGTTTTAATCGGCGGTCCCACGCAGAAAACTGCCCGAGACGATCGTGCCCGCCTGGACCCTACGGAAACTGCTGACCGCCATCATACTGCCCGGCCTGCTGGCGACTTTCGTTGCATCCGTCATGGTGTACCGCCACCAGGCCGACGAAGTCCGCGGCGAGTTGTTGCGCGCCTCGCGCGTCCTCGGCCAGGGCGCGGACCGCGAGCTGACGAATATCCAGGGTGCGCTGGCGACCCTGGCGATGACCGCCGACGAGATCGACCGCCGCGACTTCGCCGGATTCCGCCGCAAGGCCTTGGTGGTGCAGCAGGCGATCGGGGTCGATGCCATCGCGCTGACCGACGCCGACGGACGGATGTGGGTGAACACCCTTGCCACGCCGGGCTGGCCGCTGCCGAAGACCGACAACATGGAACGCGTGCGTGCGGTCATCGCCGCCGCCGAGCCGCGGGTGTCGGATGTGGTCGTCGGCACGCTGGCCCGTGCGCCGCTGGTGCCGATCGATGTCCCGGTGGTGCGCGACGGTCGCGTCGTGTATGTGCTGAACGCCGTGCTGTCGCCCGTGCGCCTGGGCAGGCTGCTGGCCGGCCAGGACCTGGCTGCGGGTTGGCTGGCGGAAATGTTCGACCGTCGCGGCATCCTCGCCGCGCGCACGCTGGACGCCGGGCGCCATGTCGGCAAGCCGGCGGCGCCGGCGATGCTGGATTCCCTCAACGGTCCCGCCGAAGGTATCCACCATTCCGCCACGCTCGAAGGCGCGGCCGTGGCCGGTGCCCATGTCCGCTCGGCGCGCACCGGCTACACCGTGTCGGTCGCGGTGCCGGAGTCGGTCATCGCGCGCGAGCTGCATCGACGGCTGGCGCTGGTGGCGCTGCCCGTGCTGCTGGTGGTGCTGGTCAGCGCCTACCTGGCGCGCCGGATGAAGGCGACGATCGCGGACGGCATGGCGGAGCTGGCGGCGGCGGAGTCGAAGTACCGCCTGCTGGCCGACCACGCCGGCGAAGGCATCGCCTGGCTGGACAACGACGGCCGCTACCGCTATGTATCGCCGGCCTGCGAGGGCATCACCGGCCATGCGCCGGAGGACTTCCTTGCCGATCCGGGCTTGATGGCGGCCATCATCCATGCCGAGGATCGCGCGGCGTTTTGCGAGCACCTGGCGCAGCGCGACGCGCTGGACCACGGCGAAACGGTGTATCGCGTCGTGCACCGCGACGGCGGGCAGCGCTGGGTCGAACATAGCTGCCGGCCGCTCGCCGACGCCGCGGGCGGCTCGCTCGGCCGGCGCATCGCGCTGCGCGACATTACCGCGCGCAAGGCCGACGAGGACCGGCTGCGCCAGTTGTCGATGGCGGTAGAGCAAAGTCCGGAAAGCGTGGTGATAACCAACCTGGTGGCCGAGCTGGAATATGTCAATCCGGCCTTCCTTGCCCACACCGGCTATGAGCTGGACGAGGTCCTTGGCCGCAATCCGCGTTTCCTGCAATCGGGCGCCACTCCCCCGGCCAGCTTCGAAGCCATGTGGCAGACACTGGCCTCCGGCCGCACCTGGTCCGGCGAGTTGTACAACCGGCGCAAAGACGGCAGCGACTACGTCGAGTTCGCCACCATCACCCCGATCCGCCAGGCCGACGGGCGCATCACCCATTACGTCGCGGTGAAGGAAGACATCACCGAAAAAAAGCGTATCGCCGCCGAGCTCGATGCCCACCGCCACAACCTCGAAACACTGGTCGCTTTGCGCACCGCCGAACTCAGCGAGGCGCGGCTGCGCGCCGATGCCGCCAACGCCGCCAAGAGCCGTTTCCTGGCCAACATGAGCCACGAGATCCGCACCCCGATGAACGCCATTTTCGGCCTCACCAGCCTGCTCGCTGAGTCCCCGCTGACGCAGGAGCAGAGCCAGCGCCTGGGCAAGATCGAGCGCGCGGCACGACACCTGCTCGCGGTGCTCAACGACATTCTCGACCTGTCGAAGATCGATGCTGGGGGGATAAGCGTGGAGGAAACCGATTTCACCCTTGGCGAAGTGCTCGACGGCGCGCGCGATTTGATCGCCGACGGCGCTCGCGCCAAGGACCTGACCGTCGAGTGCGTTTCCGACTCGGTGCCGCGCTGGTTGCGCGGCGATCCGACGCGCTTGCGCCAGTGCCTGCTCAACTACGCCGGCAATGCGCTGAAATTCACCGAGCGGGGCCGCATCGTCCTGCGCGCCCGGCTGGCCGCCGAGCAGGACGAGTTGTTGACGGTGCGTTTCGAGGTCGAGGACTCGGGGCCGGGCATCCCCCCCGACACGCTGGACAGGCTGTTCGCCGCCTTCGAGCAGGGGGATGTCTCGACTACCCGCATCCATGGCGGCACCGGCCTCGGACTTGCCATCACGCGCCGCCTGGCGCGCCTGATGGGCGGCGATGCCGGAGCGAGCAGCGTGCCGGGCCAGGGCAGCATCTTCTGGTTCACTGCGCAACTGCGCCATGGCCTCGGCGCTCCGGCGCAGACGGCGCTGCCGGTGGCCGATGCCCTGCCCGAGCTGATGCACCGGCGCGCCGGTGCGCGCATCCTGCTGGCCGACGACGATGCGGTCAACCGCGAGGTGGCGATCGAGCTGCTGCGGCGTGCCGGGCTCGCGGTCGATGTCGCCGAAAACGGCCGTGAGGCGGTGGCGCGGGCCGAAGCCCACGCTTACGACGCGATCCTGATGGACATACAGATGCCGGAACTGGACGGCCTCGGGGCCGCGCGGGCAATCCGTGCCCGACCCGACCGCGCCGCCACGCCCATCCTGGCGATGACCGCCAACGCCTTCGACGAAGACCGCCAGGATTGCCTGGCGGCGGGCATGAACGACTTCATCGCCAAGCCCTTCGCGCCCAAGGCGCTGTACGCATTGCTGCTGAAATGGCTGCCGTCCGGAGCGCTGGATACGGCGGGTGAGGCGGCGCCTGGCCCGGCGCCGGCGCTGCCGGTGAAGCGCCTGGAAGCGGTGGCCGGCCTCGACGCGGCGCGGGGGCTGGCCCTGGTCGGTGGCCGCCGGGCGATCTACGAACGCATGGTGCGGATGTTTGCCGACCTGCATGCCGATGCCCCGCCGCAGTTGCGCGAATTGGCAGCGGCTGGCGTGCGCCACGAGCTGGAGCGGCTTGCCCATCTGATCAAGGGATCGGCGGGCACCCTGGGCGCGCACCGTGTCGTCGGGCTGGCCGAGGCCTTGATGATCGCCGCGAGGAACGACGCCGGGGAATGGGCCGATCACGCCCATCGCCTGGCCGATGCGCTCGAATCGCTGATTGGGGATCTGCGGGGGGCGCTGGCGCCAGTGTAGTGCTTGCGAATAGATTGAGCTATTCCGCCAAGGCCAATGGCATTCTCGAAAAGTCATCCGCGCCAACCGCAAGCTTGGTTCAAGGAAAAGCGAAGCACTACACTAGAAAGTCGGCGCTGACAGGACGGCGATTGCCGCTGGACTGCCGCTGCCGGCTATCTTGAGTTCCGGTTGCTGCGGGTGCAGAATCCGGGGTCGAGAAATTCGCCCGTTGAGGCTGTAGAAAATCCCCTTTGAGAATTTGGCTAATGCCATGCAGATAAATCGACCTTCCAAAACGCTCGCTTCGGGCCGATCTCCGGTCGGGGAATGGTCAAGAGACCCCTGCAATCGAAGTCAATCGGCCCCTCATGGGGTTTTTCTACACCCTCATTAGAGGCGGTGCATGGCGGAGAGGCGTCCGGCCTTTTCGCCGCCGAAGGTAAGCTGGCGGGGAGGCGCTGTGGAGACGAGCAGAAAGACGCAAGAAACGCCCGAGCCCGCGATGGCGGTGAGCGAACTGGCGTCGCGCCTGCGCTTCGAGTTCGACAGCGGGCATATCTGGCTCGGCGAAGCGCGCATGATCCTGCTGCACGGCGCGGCGCTGACCGCGCTGCGCAAGGAGTTGATCGATTCGCTCGGCGTCGACCGCGCGCGCGGCGTGTTGCTGCGCATGGGTTACGCGTCGGGCGCGCGCGATGCCGAGTGGGCGCGCAAGCTCTACCCCAACGCCAGCGCCACCGAACTGCTCGCCATCGGCCCGGCGCTGCACATGCTGGAAGGCATCGTCAGCTCGCGCATCCTGCATATGACGATGGACATTGCCAAGGGCGTATTTCACGGCGAATTCACCTGGGAGACCTCGTTCGAGGCCGATGCCCACATCCATCTTTATGGACTCTCGCCGGAACCCGCCTGCTGGATGCAACTGGGCTACGCCTGCGGCTATTCGAGCACGCTGATGGGCCGCTTCATCCTCTACAAGGAAACCGAATGCGCGGCGGCCGGCGCACCGCGCTGCAAGATTGTCGGCCGTCCCGCGGACGAATGGCAGGACGCCGCGGAGAATCTGAAATACTTCGAACCGGATTCGGTGGCGGATCACATCCTGGCCCTGCAGGACCAGGTGCAATCACTGCGCTACTCGATCGACGACGATCTCAATACCGACGATCTGGTGGGCGTCTCGCCCGGCTTCAAGCAGGCCGCCGGCCTGCTGAAACGGGCCGCGCACAGCCAGGTGACGGTGCTGCTGCTGGGAGAAACCGGCGTCGGCAAGGAGATGTTCGCGCGGGCGCTGCATAACGTCAGCCCACGCGCGGAACTCCCCTTCATCGCCATCAACTGCGCGGCCCTGCCCGAGCAGTTGATCGAATCCGAACTGTTCGGGGTCGAGAAGGGGGCATTCACCGGAGCCCAGCAGTCGCGCCCGGGCCGCTTCGAGCGCGCCCACGGCGGCACCCTGTTTCTCGACGAGGCCGGCGAGCTTTCCGCTTCGGCACAAGCCAAGCTGCTGCGCGTGTTGCAGGAGGGCGAGCTGGAGCGGATCGGCGATTCGCGTACGCGCAAGGTCGATGTGCGCGTCGTCGCGGCGACCAACGTCGACCTCGAACAGGCCGTGGAGGAAGGCTGTTTCCGCCGCGATCTTTACTATCGCCTGAACATCTACCCGGTCACCATCCCGCCGCTGCGCGAGCGCAAGGAGGACATCGCGCTGCTGGCCCAGCGCTTCCTGGAAAAATACCAGGCGCGTCACAACAAGAAGGTGCTCGGCATCACCGACGAGGCCATGCATGCGCTCAAGCAGTACCGCTGGCCGGGCAATGTGCGCGAACTGGAGAACGTCATCGAGCGCGGTGTGATCCTGGCGCCCGGCGGCGGCCGCATCGACTTGCTGGACCTGTTTCCCGCCGTGACCTCGGAGGTCAAGAAGCGGCAACTGGCAGCCCTGGCCAAGGATGGCAGCGTACTCAAACAGGATGAGAGCACGGTCGGCGCCTTTCTCGACTATGTGCTGAAGAACCGCGTCAGTCTCGACGATGTCGAGAGCGTCCTGCTCAAGGCCGCCGTCGACCGCAGCCAGGGCAACTACAGTTCCGCCGCGCGCATGCTGGGCATGACGCGCCCACAGTTTGCCTATCGCCTGAAGAAGCACAAACTGGGCACCGACTGACGCCGGCGGCAGTCGGTTTCGCGGACTGCCGCACGTCGCCGCGATCTCTCCGGCATCGCACTGCACCATGTTAATGGCATATTTCGGGCCGGCGTAAGATATTTCAAATGTAAAGCTGTTACCAAATGGTCAAACCGGGAAATTCGTGATCATTTGGTAACTCCTTTAAAATCAATATGTTGCAACGCACCAATTAAAACTGGATTGATTACATAGAGATAGTCACTGGCACGGCCCCTGCTAAAGCGTTTGCCATTCCACCGCGGCGTGGAATTCACAACCATAAAAGGAGGGGTCAATGAAGTGTTCATCGGCTTTCCGGTATTTCGCCACCGCGTCGGCATTGATTGTCGTCGGCAACGCGAACGCAGACAGCAGCGGCAAGTGGCAGAACAGCCAGGAGATCTACAACAAGGTCTGCGCTTACTGTCACGAGGCAAATGTTGGCCCGGTGATCACCGGGCGCAACCTGATGCCGGACTACATCAAGTCCGTCGTGCGCAACGGCAATCGCGCCATGCCGGCCTTCCGCGAGTCCGAAATCAACGAGGCTGCGCTGGCCGGGGTGGTCAAGCTGGTCAGCACCAGTACGGCTGTCGCCAAGAAGTAGGCCGGCCATGGACAGGCGCAACTTCATCAAGTCGCTGACGGCCAGCGGAGTGCTCGGTGCCAGCCCGATGGCATCGCAGGCGGCGGGCGAACTATTCAATACGGGCGCGGCGAAGCCGGTGCTGATCGTCGGCCAGAGCGGTTTGCCACAGGCGGCCGAACTCGTCGCCCGGCTCGGCCAGGTGTTCGCCGCGGCCGGCATCAAGCAACTCCAGGTGATGGCCAGCAGCAGCGAGCTGGCCCGGTACGGTGACGTCACCGCGTTGCTCGACCGGGTTCCCGGCGGGCGTGTGATCGGTGTCATGGACGATGCCGCCGGCGTGATCTTCCAGGAGCTGGCGGCAGCGCGCGGCGCGGCTTGCGTGTTGAGCACTCATCATCGCTTCGGCGCCGAGGAGGCGCGGCACTGCTGCAGCTCGGTCGGGCTCGAGTCGAGCATCGTCTGGTCGGACCCGCTGCCGGCTCATGCCGAGCGCATCAGTCGACTGTATGCCGGCACGCTCGGCGGCCAGGCGTCCGCGCCCGGCCCCCACGCGGCGGCTACGCCCGGCGCCGGCAGCGGCGCCCCGGCGAGCCTGGTGTCCTTCCTGATCAATACCTGACAGTTGTTCAGAATCCACATTTAGCGGAGACAACAAATGACTACAAAACGCAAGGCCTTGCCCAAGGGCATCGCGGCAGGCGAATTCGACAAGGCCATCAAGGAACTGAAAACGATACTCGGCGGCGAAAACGTGGTGGTCGACGAGTCGCGGCTGGCCCCCTACAACAAGATCATGATGCCGGTGCCCAACGAGCAGCACGCGCCGTCGGCGGCGATCACGCCGGACAGCGTCGAGCAGATCCAGAGCGTGCTCAAGGTGCTCAACAAGTACAAGATCCCGGTGTATCCGATCTCCACCGGCAAGAACCTCGGCTACGGCTCGGCGGCGCCGGTGCAGCGCGGCCAGATCGTGATGGACTTGCGCCGCATGAACAAGATCATAAGCGTCGACCCCGATCTGTGCACTGCGCTGGTAGAGCCCGGCGTGACCTACCAGCAGCTCTACGACTACCTGCAGGAGAAGAAACTGCCGCTGTGGTTCTCCTGCCCGGCGCCTTCGGCGATTGCCGGGCCACTGGGCAACATGGTCGATCGCGGCGTCGGCTACACGCCCTATGGCGAACATTTCCTGTTCTCCTGTGGCATGGAAGTGGTGATGGCCAACAGCGAAGTGCTGCGCACCGGCATGGGTTCGATGCCCAACTCCAACACCTGGCAGGTCTTCAAGTGGGGCTACGGGCCGACGCTGGACGGCATCTTCACCCAGTCCAACTACGGCATCGTGACCAAGATGGGCATGTGGCTGATGCCGGCGCCGCCCGATTTCCGTCCGTTCTCGATCCAGTACCCGGAAGAAACCGACATCACCAAGATCGTCGAGGCCCTGCGGCCCCTGCGCATCGCAATGGTCATCCCCAATGCCGTGGTGATAGCCCACGCGCTGTGGGAAGCGCCGTGCACCCCGGTCAAGCGCGCCGACTATTACACCGGCCCGGGTGCGATTCCCGACGAGGCGGTGGCCAGGATCCGCAAGGACCACAACATCGGCGCCTGGAACGTGTATGCCGCGCTGTATGGCACCAAGGAAACCAACGACGCCAACTGGAAGATCATCGAGGCGGTGGCGGCCGGTACCGGCGGCAAGATCGTGACGCGCGAGAACTCGACCAGCAAGGCGCTCGACTACCGCTTCGACCTGATGAAGGGCAAGCCGAATCTTGGCGAGTTCGGGCTCTACAACTGGCGCGGCGGCGGTGGCTCGATCTGGTTCGCGCCGGTGTCGCAGGCCAAGGGCTCGGAGACCCTGAAACAGATGAAGATGGCCAAGGACATCCTGGCCAAGTACGGCTTCGACTATGTCGGCGAGTTCATCGTTGGCTGGCGCGACATGCATCACGTCATCGACCTGCTCTACGACCGTTCCGACGAGGAGCAGACCAGGAAGGCCAACGCTTGCTATGACGAACTGCTGCACACCTTCGCCAAGGAAGGCTACGGCATGTACCGCGCCAACACGGCATTTGCCGAAAAAGTGGCGGCGACCTACGGGCCGGTCAAGCGCAGCGTCGAAAAGAAGCTGAAGAAGGCGCTCGATCCCAACAACATTCTCGCACCCGGACGGTGCGGCATCAGTCTCTAGGAAATTCCATGAAAGAGTACAAGCTGTTTATCGGCGGCGAATGGGTGGCGTCGTCCACGGGCACCATCGCCGACGACATGAATCCCGCCACGGGAGCCGTCTATGCCCGCGTGCATCAGGCATCCAAAGCGGATATCGACAAGGCGATCGGCGCTGCCTACGCCGCCCGCCTGGCCTGGGGCAATTCCCTGGCCAAGGAGCGCGAGGCGATCCTGATCAAGGCCGCCGACGTGCTGGCCAGCCGCATTCCGGAGATCGCCGAGGTGTTGATCGATGAAGCCGGCTCCGGTTTCGGCAAGGCCATGTTCGAGGCCGGATTCGTGGTCAACCTGCTGCGCAGTGCCGCCGGCGAATGCCGGCGCATCAACGGCGAAACCATGCCCTCGGATTCGCCGGGGCTGTTCTCGATGAGCCTGCGCCGCCCGCTCGGCGTGATCGCCGGCATCGCCCCATTCAACTTCCCCTTCCTGCTCGCCTGCAAGAAAGTGGCGATGGCGCTCGCCGCCGGCAATACCTTCGTCCTCAAGCCGGCCAGCTATACGCCGGTCACGGCCATGAAGATCGCCGAGATCTTCGAAGCGGCTGGCCTGCCGCCGGGGGTGCTCAACGTGATTCCCTGCCAGGGATCGACGCTGGGCGATTCGCTGGTGGCCGATCCGCGCATCCGCATGGTGACCTTCACCGGGTCCACGGAAGTCGGCAAGCAGCTCGCCGCCGAGGCTGGCAAGCACCTGAAGAAGATCACCCTGGAGATGGGCGGCAAGAGCCCGCTGATCGTGCTCAAGGATGCCGATCTTGACTATGCCGTGAATGCCGCCGCCTTTGGTGTCTTCCTGCACCAGGGCCAGGTCTGCATGGCCAACTCGCGGATCATCGTCGAAGAGCCGATCTTCGACAGCTTCTGCGAGAAGTTCACGGCCAAGGTCCGGACCTACCGGATGGGCGATCCCCATGATCCGCACACCGTGATCGGACCGTTGATCGATCGCAAGCAGTGCGCCTTCATCGACGGTCACGTCAGGGATGCCGTGACCAAGGGCGCGAGGCTGCTCACCGGCGGCAAGTCGGAAGGCAATTTCTACGAGCCCACGGTGCTGGCCGGCGTCACCGCCGACATGGTGGTGTTCAAGGAAGAAAGTTTCGGCCCGGTGGTTTCGGTGATCAAGGCCAGGGATAGCGAGGACGCCCTGGCGGTAGCCAATGACAGCTGCTTCGGCCTGTCCTCGGCGGTGATCACCAACGATCTACAGAGGGCCATGGATCTGTCGCAGCGCATCGAAGCCGGCATGGTGCATATCAACAACTGCACCGCCTACGACGAACCCCACGTGCCCTTCGGCGGGATCAAGGACTCCGGTTTCGGCCGCGAGGGCGGCAAATACTCGATGGATGAAATGACCGAAGTGAAGTGGATCACCATCCAGGTGGGACAGCGGCATTTCCCCTTCTGAACGCACAGCAAAGGCTCCTCTTGGGCGGGGTCGGGCAAGGTCTTGCCCCGCCACTCTTTTCGCCTCGTTGCATTCACCTAAATCAATAACAGGAGACACATCATGTTGAGGAACAGCATTTGTATCGCCGCCAGCCTGCTCGGGCTGGCCGCCAGCACCGCGGCGCTGGCCGACGAAGCGGTCAGGATCGGTTATGCCATCGCCCGCACCGGCCCCTTCGCCGGCGGCGCCCAGGTCTCGCAGGAACCCAATTACCTGCTGTGGGCCGAGCAGGTCAATGCCAAGGGCGGCCTGATGGTGGCCGGCAAGCAGCGCAAGGTCGAGCTGATCGGTTATGACGATCGCAGCGACACCGAGACGGTGGTGCGCACCTATGAAAAGCTGATGAACCAGGACAAGGTCGACCTCGTGCTGCCACCCTGGGGCACCGGCCAGACCTTCGCCGTGGCGACGCTGGCGAACAAGCTCGGCTATCCGATGATTGCGCCGACGGCGAGCTCGAAGAAGCTCACCGACATGAAGCTGCCCTTCGTGTTCACCATCCTGCAGCAGCCCGACCAGATGATGAATGCACTGGCCGACATGCTGGTCGCGCAAGGCGTCAAGACCGTCGCCGTGGTGCATGTCGACGACTTGTTCGGACTGGAGAACGTCGACGCCCTGAGCAAGGCGCTGGCTTCGCACAACATCGGGCTGCTCGACAAGAAGAGTTATCCGCTCGGCGTCAAGGATCTGTCGCCGGTGCTGAAGGCGATGAAGGAGAAGAATCCGGATGCCTTCCTCGGCATCACCTATCCGCCCGATACCATCCTGGTGTCCAAGCAGGCCAGGGAAATCGGCTTCAATCCGAAGATTTTCTACGCCGCGGTCGGCACCGCCTTCCCGCTCTACAAGGCGCAGCTCACCGGCAATACCGAGGGCGTGATGGGCATGGGCTCGTGGAATGCCAAGACCGGCGCGGCGGCCAAGGACTACTTCGCCGCTCACATCGCCAAGTTCCAGAAGGAGCCGGATCGCTGGGCCTCGGCACATGCCTACGCCAGCCTGCAGATTCTGCAGCAGGCGGTGGAAAAGGTCGGCCTCGACCGCGCCAGGATCCGCGACGCGATCGCCGGCGGCGAGTTCCAGACCATTCTTGGCCCGATCAAGTTCAAGGACGGCATGAACGCCTCGATCCCCGGCACCGTCAGCCAATGGCAGAAGGGCGAATTCGAGGTGGTTTGGCCGAAGACGCGCGCCACCGCAACACTGGTGTCGCCCAAGCCGGCGTGGAACTGAAGACGGCATCGCCCCGCGGCGGGACGGCGGCCACCGGCCGCCGTCCCGCCAGCGCCGACTTTTCGCGGCAACCCACCCGCCCATGACCTTCACGCTGTTTCTCGATCTGCTGGCCGCTGGCCTGATCACCGGCGGCATCTATGCCATCGTCGCCATCGGCCTGAATTTGCAGTACGGCCTGATGCGCGTGATGAACATCGCCCATGGCGAGTTCCTCATGCTTGGCGCCTACCTGACCTATGTGCTGCACACCACGCTGGGTCTGAATCCGCTCGCCACACTGCCGATCGCGATGGCCGCGCTGTTCCTGGTCGGCCTGCTGGTGCACCGACTGGTGCTGCGCCGCCTGGTGCACAGTTCGCCCAATATCGACGTATTCGAGGCGCGCGGCCTGGTCGCGTCCTTCGGCCTGATGTTCGTGGTGCAGAATCTGGCCCTGATGGTCTGGGGCGCCGACCTGCGCGGCTATACCTATCTCGCCGAACCGCTGCAGTTGGGCGGCGTGATCATGCCGCACAACCGCCTGCTGGTGTTCGCCGTGGTCGTCGTCTTGTCGGCCGGGCTGATCGCGGTGTTGCGCTTCACCCTGATCGGCAAGGCCATCCGCGCCATGATGCAGGCGCCGCTCGGCGCGCAACTGGTCGGCATCGACACCGCACGCCTGCATCCCTGGTGCTTCGGCGCCGGCCTGGCGCTGGCCGGGGTCGCCGGAGCGCTGCTGTCGATGGTCTATGAAATCTCGCCGGGCATGGGCGAGCCCTACACCATCACCGCGCTGATCGTGATTACCCTCGGCGGCTACGGCAGCATCGTCGGCAGCCTTGCCGCCGGCCTGCTGCTGGGTCTGGTGGAGACCTTCGGCATGCACTTCACCAGTCCCTCGCTGAAGATGGTGCTGAGCTACGCGGTGTTCATCGGCGTCCTGATGTTCAAACCCAAGGGCCTGTTCGCAAAATGAAAGACTGGATCAAATGGCTGCCGCTGATCGCCGCCCTGGCGGCCGTGCCCTGGCTGACCAATGCCTACATGGTTTCGCTGCTGTTGACCTGCCTGATGTACGTCGCGCTGGCGGTGAGCTGGGTGATGTTCAGCGGCCCCTCGCGCTACCTGTCACTGGCCACCACGGCTTTCTTCGGCATCGGCGCCTATTGCACCGCCTGGGGCCTCGGCCATCTGCCCTGGCCGCTCTTGCTGCTCGGCGGCGCCCTGGCAGCGGCCGGCACCGCGGCCCTGGTCGGCCTGTTCGTGCTGAAGTTGCGCGGCAGCTATTTCGCGGTGCTGACCTTCGGCCTGTCGGAACTCGCCCTGCATGTCATCAACCAGACCGAGCGCTCGATCTCCGGCACCGTCGGCCGGGTGCTGCTGAATCCGCCCGAGCAGGACGCGATCTATCTGGCGGTGCTGGCGCTGGCGCTCGCCGCCATCGCCTGCTGCGCCTGGCTCTGGCGCGGGCCGCTGGGCCATGCCCTGCGCGGCATCGGCGCCGACGAGGACCGCGCGGCGACGCTCGGGGTCAATCCGCTGCGCGTCAAGCTGGCAGGCTTCGCGCTCGCCGCCGCCTTTGCCGGCGCGGTCGGCGCCGCCATGGCCGGGCGCTGGACCTACATCGATCCGCACACCGTGTTCAATCCGCTGATCGGCTTCCAGACCGTGCTGATCGTCATGGTCGGCGGCGCTTCGCGGATTCAGGGCGCGGTGATCGGCGCGGTGATCTTCAGCCTGCTGTCGGAGTTCCTGCGCATGCGCTTTCCGTATTTCTACCTGGTCCTGCTGGGCCTGCTGCTGATCCTCTCGGTGCTCTATCTGCCGAACGGCCTGATCGCCCTGCTCCCGCGCAAGAAGGCGGCCGCCCATGGATGAGCTAACTTTCATGCTGCGGCGACGCGGCACCCCTGATGATGAAACGCACGAAAGGCGAATTGAAGGCCCGCCCCTCCCATCCTCCCCTCGCGGGGAGGCTATTGGTCGGCTCGCTGCGCTCGATGTCACCAGCGACCCTGCCTGTTGTTTCACGTTAATCCGTCTGGAGCATGTCACGGTGCGCTTCGGCGGCCTGGCGGCGCTGACCGATGTCAACTTCGGCATTGGCCCCGGCGAGCTGATCGGCGTGATCGGCCCCAATGGCGCAGGCAAGACCACGCTGTTGAACGCCATGACCGGTGTTGTCGCGCCGACCGGCGGCAAGGTCACGGTGGGTGACGAGGACTTCAGCCGACAGCCGGCCTATGTCTTCGCCAGGCGCGGCATTGCCCGTACGTTTCAGACTCCGCGGGTATTTCCCGAGATGAGCTTGCACGACAACGCCGCCTTCGGCGCCTTGTTTGCCGGCGGCGACTTGCTGCACGGCGGCCACGCCCATCGCGCAGCGCGCGAGGCCCTCGACTACGTCGGCCTGGCCGGCGAGGAGCGTCAGCTGGCCGGCGCTTTGCCGCCTGCCCGGCGCCGTCTGCTGGAGATTGCCATGGCGCTGACCACCCGACCCTGCCTCTTGCTGCTCGACGAAGTGGCGGCCGGCCTGAGTCCGCTGGAGGTCGAGCAGATGGGCGAGCTGATCAACCGCATCCGCACCGAGAAGAACATTTCCATCGTCTGGATCGAACACGCCGTGGCAACACTGATGCGCCATGCGGAACGCATGCTGGTGCTGCACCACGGCGAGCTGATCGCCGATGGCGCGACGGCGGCGGTGCGCGCCGACCCGCGGGTGATCGAGGCTTATCTGGGCGAGACCGCATGACCCAAACGCATATTCTGGAGGTGCGCCATCTCCACGTCGACTACAACGGCTACGCGGTGCTCAAGGACGTTTCCCTGAGCGTGACACGGAGTTCGATCACCGTGCTGGTGGGCTTGAACGGCGCCGGCAAGTCCACGCTGCTGAAGGCGGTCTCCGGCCTCAAGGCGTGGTCTTCGGGCGACATTGTTTTCGCCGGAACCAGCATCGCCGGCGAGAAGCCGGCGATGCTGGTGTCGCGCGGGCTGCTGCAAGTGCCGGAAGGCCGACACCTGTTCCCGCGGATGACGGTACTGGAAAACCTCGAACTGGGAGGCTACTTGCGATCTGCGCGTCAGCGTCGTGAGGATCTGGAGCGCATGTTTCATCTGTTTCCCGTTCTGCGCGAGCGCACCGACCAACTCGGCGGCACCATGAGCGGGGGACAGCAGCAGATGCTCGCCATAGCGCGGGCCCTGATGGGGAGCCCGAAGCTGCTGGTGCTCGACGAACCTTCGCTGGGTTTGGCGCCGCTGATGGTGGCCGAGATGTTTCGGATGATTGCCGCGATTCGTGATGAAGGCGTCAGCGTGTTGCTGGTCGAGCAAAACGTCAAACAGGCGCTGGCGCACGCCGACTACGCCTACGTTATTGATCGTGGTTGCATCACTCTCGAAGGCCCCGGCAGCGAACTCGCCGGCAGCGACGAAATACACGCCGCCTACTTCGGCACCGCGGCGCATTGAATCAGAGCGTCGCAACGGCTGCCAGCAGGCGCTCCATGTCGCTGTCGCCGAGCTGGCTGTTGAGCGCAAAGCGAAGTCGGCTGGTGCCCTCGGCGACGGTGGGCGGGCGGATCGCCACGGCGAGGAAGCCTGCGGCGTCGAGCCGCGCGGCGACGGCCAGGGTGTCGGCCTCGGCGCCGATCACCGCCGGCACGATCTGGGTCGTCGACTCCAGCGTCGAAATGCCGAGCGCGGCGAGGGCGTCGCGCAGCCGCTGCGCGTGGGTCGCCACCCGCGCCCGTTCGGCCTCCATCCCTGGTATCAGGTCCAGCGCGGCATCGACCGCGCCGAGTACGGGCGGCGGCAGCGCGGTGGTGAAGATGAAGCCGCTGCAACGATTGACCAGCCAGTCGATCAGCGCGCGCGATCCGGCAATGTAGGCGCCGAAGGCACCAAAGGCCTTGCCCAGCGTGCCCATCACGACATCGACGCCTTTGACGCCGGCCGCCAGTCCGCGTCCCTGCGGGCCGAGGATGCCGGTGGCGTGCGCTTCGTCGACATGGAGCAGCGCCCCGTGGCGTTCGGCCAGCGCGGCCAGCGCGGAAAGGTCGGCGCGGTCGCCGTCCATGCTGAACACCGATTCGGTGACGATCAGCTTGCGCCCGGCGTGTGCGCCCAACAGGCTGTCGAGGTGGGCGAGGTCGTTGTGGCGGAAGACCTTGACAGGATAGCGCGCGGCACGTGCGCCATGGATGATGCTGGCGTGGTTGAGTTCGTCGCTGAAAATCGCCGTCGCATTCGCCGTGTCGCCAGCGCCGACTTTCGCGCCGAGCCTCGTCAGCGCCGGAATCACCGTGGCATTGGCCTGGAAGCCGCTGGAAAACAGCAGCGCCGCTTCGCGCCCCTTGAAGGCCGCGAGCCTTTGTTCCACCGCCAGCGTGATGTCGCGCGTGCCGGCCACCAGGCGCGAGGCCGGCGCGCCGGCGCCGTGGCGCTGCGCCCATTCGGCGGCGCGCGCCTTGACCAGTGGATGCTGGCTGAGGCCGAGGTAGTCGTTGGACGAAACGTCGGTCAGCGACCTTCCGTTGGCGTCGCGCAGGCCCCCATCGCCGTAGCCGATGGCACGCAGGCGGCGGCGCCGCGATCCGGCATCGAGCGCGTCCAGTTCCCGTTGCAGCAGTGCGTCGAACGTCTTCTTCACGGCAGGCTGGCCGCGCGTTCCGTCAGGACCCGGCGTACGGCGCCGGTCAGCAGGGACAGGTCGTCGCTTCCGATGACGAAGGGCGGCATCAGGTACACCACCTTGCCGAAGGGCCGCACCCAGACCCCGAGTTCGGCGAAACGCCGGCGCAGGCCGTCGAGGTCGATGTTTCCGCCGGGTTGGCAACTGAGCTCCACGGCGCCGATGGCACCCTTGACGCGTACCTCGGCCACGCCGGCGATGGCGCGGCAGGGTTCGAGCTCGGCGCGCAAAGCGCTTTCGATCGCCGCCACCTGTTCGAGTCGCGGCGAATTTTGACCGGGCTCGAACAGGTCGAGCGAAGCATTGGCGGCGGCGCAGGCCAGCGGGTTGGCCATGTAGGTCGGGCCATGCATCAGCGCCGCGCCAGTGTCGTCGGCCAGGAAGGCCTCGAACACGTGGCGCCGCGCCACGGTGGCGGCCAGCGGCAGGGTGCCGCCGGTCAATGCCTTCGACAGGCAGACGATGTCGGGTACGACACCTGCCTCGTCGCAGGCGAACATCCGCCCGCTGCGGCCGAAGCCGGTCATGATTTCGTCGGCGATCAGCAGCAACTCGTGTCGGTGGCAGGCCTCGGCGATGGCGCGCAGGGTGGCGGCATCGTGCATGTGCATGCCGCCGGCGCCTTGCACCAGAGGTTCGACGATCACCGCTGCGATGTGCTCGGCATGGGTGGCGAGCACGCGATTGAAGGCCGCCGCCATGGCCGGCGTATCAGGCAGCTCGGCCATGATCTGGTCCGGCATGGCCCCGGCAAACAGCGTGTGCATGCCTTCTTCCGGGTCGCACAGGGCCATGGTGGCGAAAGTGTCGCCGTGGTAGCCATGGCGGAAATACACAATGCGCTTTTTCTCCGCCTGGCCACGGTTGCGCCAATACTGGAGCGCCATTTTCAGCGCTACTTCGACCGAGACCGAGCCGGATTCGGTAAAAAACACGCGTTCCAGGTCGCCCGGCAGCAAGGCCGCCAGGCGCGCCGCCAGCCGTGCCGCGGGCTCATGCACCAGGCCGGCGAACATGACGTGGGGCAGCCGCGCCAGCTGGGCTTCGACGGCGGCGCGGATGTGGGGATGGTTGTAGCCGTGGCAGGCGGTCCACCACGAGGAGATGCCATCGATCAGTTCGCGGCCGTCGGCCAGTTGCAGGCGCACGCCATGACTGGCGACGACCGGCAGCGGTGGCGGCGCGGTCTGCATCTGGGTATACGGCAGCCAGAGGTGGGCGAGGCCCGGGGTCAGCCAGTCGGACATGGGATGGGCAATGGCCGGAGGGCCGCTAGAATCGCGGCGCAACGGGGGAAACATGGGCGCGAATTTTATCACCGGCACCGGCACCGACATCGGCAAGACCTGGCTTTGCTGCGCCCTGTTGCGCCATTGGCGGGCGGCGGGGCTGCGTCCGGCCGCACTCAAGCCGGTGCTCTCCGGCTTCGACCCCGACGCGCCGGAGGCCAGCGATGCCGGCCAACTGCTTGCCGCGCTGGATCAGGCTGTCGATGAGCGCACCCTGGAGGCGATCGCGCCCTGGCGTTATGCGGCGGCGCTTTCGCCTGACATGGCGGCAGCGCAGGAGCGCCGGCAGGTGCCCTTTGATGCACTGGTCGCCTTTACGCGCCGTGCCGCCCTCGCCGGCCCCGGCCCCCTGCTGGTGGAGGGCGTCGGCGGTGTCATGGTGCCGCTGGACCAGATCCACACGGTGCGCGACTGGGTCGCCGCCAGCGGCCTGCCGGCGGTGCTGGTGGCGGGCTCCTATCTGGGCAGCATGAGTCATACGCTGACGGCGCTGGAATCCCTGGTCCGCGCCGATGCACCGGTCGCCGCCATCGTGGTCAATGAAAGCGGGGGCTCGCCGGTGCCGATCGAACTGACGCTGGACAGCCTGCTGCGCCATGTGGCGGGCATTCCGCTGGTCGGCGTCCGGCGCGCCGATCCCGCGCCCGGCGTCGCCCGACTGGCTGCGCTGCTCGGAGCCTGAGTCCCGGCGTATACTGCGCCCCCTTGACCATCTTTCCCCGGAAGCGCCATGGCCATCAAGTCTGACAAGTGGATACGCCGCATGGCGGAGCAGCACAAGATGATCGAGCCCTTCGAGGCCGGTCAGGTGCGCGAGGCCAATGGCCGCAAGATCGTGTCCTACGGCACGTCCAGCTACGGTTACGACATCCGCTGCTCGCGCGAATTCAAGCTGTTCACCAACATCAACAGCACCATCGTCGATCCGAAGAATTTCGATCCCAATTCCTTCGTCGAAGTGAATGCCGACCACTGCATCATTCCGCCGAATTCATTCGCCCTGGCGCGCACCGTCGAATATTTCCGCATTCCACGCAACGTGCTGACCGTCTGCCTGGGCAAGAGCACCTATGCCCGCTGCGGGATCATCGTCAATGTCACGCCCTTCGAGCCGGAATGGGAAGGCTATGTAACTCTGGAGTTTTCCAACACCACGCCGCTGCCGGCCAAGATCTACGCCGGCGAAGGCTGCGCCCAGGTGCTGTTCTTCGAGTCCGACGAGGTCTGCGAGACCTCCTACAAGGATAGAGGCGGCAAGTACCAGGGGCAGGTCGGCGTCACCCTGCCCAAGATCTGACGCCTAGCGCCAGGCTCGTCCACCCTTCCGACCAACCCGCCCCGGCGGGTTTTCGCTTTTGAGGAAACCGCGATGCGTTTTCACTTTCCGATCATCATCATCGACGAGGACTTTCGCTCCGAGAATGCTTCCGGACTCGGCATCCGCGCCCTGGCCGAGGCCATCGAGAAGGAAGGCCTCGATGTGCTGGGCGTCACCAGCTACGGCGACCTGACCTCGTTTGCCCAGCAGCAAAGCCGCGCCTCGGCCTTCATCCTCTCGATCGACGACGAGGAGTTCACGCCTGGCCCCGAGCTCGATCCCGCGGTGCTGAACCTGCGCTCCTTCGTCGAGGAAATCCGCCACAAGAACCCGGACATCCCGATCTTCCTGCACGGCGAGACGCGCACTTCGCGCCACATTCCCAACGACATCCTGCGTGAGCTGCATGGCTTCATCCACATGTACGAAGACACGCCGGAGTTCATTGCCCGCCACGTGGTGCGCGAGGCCCGCTCCTATCTCGATTCGCTGCCGCCGCCCTTCTTCCGCGCTTTGACGCACTACGCTGCCGACGGCTCCTATTCCTGGCACTGCCCGGGCCACTCGGGCGGCGTCGCCTTCCTCAAGAGCCCGGTGGGCCAGATGTTCCACCAGTTCTTCGGCGAAAACATGCTGCGCGCGGATGTGTGCAATGCGGTCGAGGAACTCGGCCAGCTGCTCGACCACACCGGCCCGGTGGCGGCCTCGGAGCGCAATGCCGCGCGCATCTTCAACGCCGACCACCTGTTCTTCGTCACCAACGGCACCTCGACCTCGAACAAGATCGTCTGGCATTCCACCGTGGCGCCCGGTGATGTGGTCATCGTCGATCGCAACTGCCACAAGTCGGTGCTGCACGCGATCATGATGACCGGCGCGATTCCCGTCTTCCTGATGCCGACGCGCAACAACTACGGCATCATCGGACCGATCCCGAAGGAGGAGTTTTCCTGGAAGAACATCAAGAAGAAGATCGCCGCCCACCCCTTCGCCAGCCAGGTCAAGGGCAAGCCGCGGGTGCTGACCATCACCCAGAGCACCTATGACGGTATCCTCTACAACGTCGAGGACATCAAGGAGGAGCTCGACGGCAAGATCGACACCCTGCATTTCGATGAGGCCTGGCTGCCGCATGCCGCCTTCCACGACTTCTACGGCGACTACCACGCCATCGGCGCCGACCGCCCGCGTTGCAAGGAGTCGATGGTGTTCTCGACCCAGTCGACGCACAAGTTGCTGGCCGGCCTCTCGCAGGCCTCGCAGATCCTGGTACAGGATGCCGAGCACAACAAACTCGACCGCGACGTGTTCAACGAGGCCTATCTCATGCACACCTCGACCTCGCCGCAGTATTCGATCATCGCCTCCTGCGACGTCGCCGCGGCGATGATGGAAGAGCCGGGCGGCACAGCCCTGGTCGAGGAATCGATCGCCGAGGCGCTGGACTTCCGCCGCGCCATGCGCAAAGTGGACAAGGAATGGGGCGCTGACTGGTGGTTCCAGGTCTGGGGGCCGAAGGATTTGTCGGAGGAAGGCATCGAGGAGCGCGAGGCCTGGATGCTCAAACCCGGCGAAAAGTGGCATGGCTTCGGCAAGCTGGCCAAGGGCTTCAACCTGCTCGATCCGATCAAGGCCACCATCATCACCCCGGGCCTCGATGTCGATGGCGATTTCTCCGACGGGTTCGGCATCCCCGCCGCGATCGTCACCAAGTACCTCGCCGAGCACGGCGTGATCGTCGAGAAGTGCGGCCTCTATTCCTTCTTCATCATGTTCACCATCGGCATCACCAAGGGCCGCTGGAACACCCTGGTCACGGCCTTGCAGCAATTCAAGGACGACTACGACAAGAACCATCCGCTGTGGAAGGTACTGCCCGAGTTCGTCGCCAAGCATCCGTGCTACGAGCGCATCGGCCTCAAGGATCTGTGCACCCAGATCCACGGGGTGTACAAGAAGAACGACGTCGCCCGCCTGACCACCGAGATGTACCTCTCAGACATGGTACCGGCGATGCGTCCGGCCGATGCCTTCGCCAAAATGGCCCACCGCGAGATCGAGCGCGTGGCGCTCGACGAGCTGGAAGGTCGCGTCACCGCCGTGCTGCTGACGCCTTACCCGCCTGGCATCCCACTGCTGATCCCTGGTGAGCGCTTCAATGCCACCATCGTGCGCTACCTGAAGTTCGCCCGTGCCTTCAACGACCAGTTTCCCGGATTCGAGACCGACATCCACGGCCTGGTCAAGGAAGGCAACAACGGCAACCTGCGGTATTACGTCGACTGCGTTGCCGATTGAATTCCGGGGCTCGGGCCCATAGCGCCTGGGCCGGCGGGTCGGCGCATCACCGGCCCTTGCCGGCGCGCGAAGCGCTTTTCCCGGCAGGCAGAGCCCGCCGGCCTGCGGCCGTGCCGTGCCATCCTCTGCCCGCGCAGCGTAAAGCGCTTGTGCCGGCTTGTTGTGCCGGCAGCAAACCCACGCTCCAGATCGCCGTCCCGCCAGCGCCGACTTTCGTCTCCCATCCGCGCCTGTTCCGGGTGTAGGCTTCTCTCCCCCAACCCCACGAGAGATAGAGGCCAATCATGCCCAGCGGAACCGTGACCCTGCACCGCGTCCTGCGCGCCCCAGCCGAGCGCATCTACCGTGCCTTTCTCGATGCCGATGCGATGGCGAAGTGGTTGCCGCCGCACGGCTTCACCGGCAAGGTACATCACCTCGACGCACGTGTCGGCGGCAGCTATCGCATGTCCTTCACCAATTTCAGCAGCGGGGCCACGCATTCCTTCGGCGGCGGCTATCTCGAACTGGTACCCAACGAACGCATCCGTCACACGGATGGCTTCGACGACCCCAACCTGCCGGGCATGATGGTGACGACCATCGTGCTGCGCGGCGTGTCCTGCGGCACGGAGGTGCATATCGTGCAGGAAGGCATCCCCGAGGCGATCCCGACCGAGGCCTGCTACCTCGGCTGGCAGGAATCGCTGCTGCTGCTGGGGCAATTGGTGGAGGCGGAGATTCCAGGCTAGATCCGCTCGTAGCTCACAAAGGCGTAGTCCAGCCCGTCGTCGTCCGTGTGCGCCTCGCGCGTGATCTCGCGCCATTGCGCCGGGTCGCGTGCCGGGAAGCGGGTGTCGCCCTCGTAGTCGCGGTCGATTTCGGTGAGTTCCAGGCGGCCGGCCTCGGCCAGCGCCGCGGCGTAGAGTTCCGCGCCGCCGATGACAAAGGCCTGCGATCCCCGCGCGGCGGCAATCGCGGCGGGCAGCGAGGCCGCCACGCTGGCGCCTTCCGCGCGGTAGGCGGCATTGCGGGTGACGACGATGTTCTGCCGGCCGGGCAGGGGACGGAATTTTTCCGGCAGCGATTCCCAGGTCTTGCGTCCCATGATCACGGCATGGCCGCCGGTCAGCGCCTTGAAGTGCCGCAAGTCGGCCGGCAGGTGCCAGGGCAGGCGGTTGTCCTTGCCGATCACTCCATTGCGGGCGAGAGCAGCGATCAGGATCAGCTTGGTTTCACTCATGATGGCTCGCGCAGGATGGATTCGTAGAGTTGGACATAGCGGCCGGCGGCTTCGCGCCAGCTGGAATCGCGTGCCATGCCGTGCTTTTGCAGCCTGCGCCAGAGGGACGGGTCGTGGAATGCGCCGGCCGCGCGTTGCAGCGCCGCGAACAGGGCCTCGCCCGTCGCCGGGCCGAAGACGAAACCGTTGCCGTGTTTTTCGTCGGCGGCGTCGATCACGGTGTCGGCCAGGCCGCCGGTGGCGCGCACCACGGGTGGCGTGCCGTAGCGCAGGCTGTACATCTGGTTGAGGCCGCAAGGCTCGAAGCGCGAGGGCATGACGAAGATATCGGCGCCGGCCTCGATGCGATGCGCCAGCCCCTCGTCGAAACCGATGCGAACCGCGCAGAGGCCGGGGTGGCGGTGGGCGAAGGCGGTCCAGCCGTGCTCCAGCCCGTGCGCTCCGCTGCCGAGGACGACGATCTGCGCCGGTAGCGAAAGCGCTTGCGCCGCGACATCGAGGAACAAGTCGAGGCCCTTCTGTTCCGTGAGGCGGCTGACCACCGCCAGCAGGGGCAGATCGGCCCGTAGCTCCAACCCCACTTCCGCCTGCAGGCTGGCCTTGATGATGGCCTTGTGCTCCAGCCGGCGCGGACCGTAGGGATGGGGCAGATGGCGATCGCGGGCCGGGTCCCACTCGCGCGTGTCAATGCCGTTGAGGATGCCCGACAATCGCGCCGAACGATGTCGCAACAGGCCGGCCATGCCCATGCCTTCGGCTTCGGTCTGGATCTCGCGGGCGTAGCTCGGGCTGACCGTGCTGATCGCGGTGGCATGTTGCAGCCCGGCCTTGAGGAAGGAGAGGTGGCCGTAAAACTCTACGCCGTCGATGGTCCAGGCTGCGTCGGGCAGGCCGAGCTCGAACAGCGCCGCATGGTCGAAGAGGCCCTGGAAGGCGAGGTTATGTATCGTGACCAGCGATTTCGCGCGGCGTTCGGCGCGATAGGCGAGGTAGGCCGGGGCCAGGCCGGTCTGCCAGTCGTTGCAGTGGATGATGTCCGGCGTCCAGTCCAGGGTGCTGGCTTCCGAACCCAGCCAGGCGGCCACGCGCGACAGCAGGCCGAAGCGCAAGTGGTTGTCGAGCCAGTCGCGGCCCTCGGGGCCGAGGTAGGGGTTGCCGGCGCGGTCGAAATAATGCGGGTAATCGAGCAGCAGCAGCGGCGTGCCGTCGCCGGCCAGCGCCTGGCGCAGGCTGGGTGTCGGCAGCAGCCCCCCCAGCCAGTGCGGACGCGCGATTTCCAGCGCATCGGGAAACGCCCGCAGCAGCGCCGGGTAGGCCGGCACCAGCACGCGCACGTCATGGCCCAGCGCGCGCAGCGCCGCCGGCAGTGTGCCGGCCACGTCGCCCAGGCCGCCGGTCTTGACCCAGGGCGCCAATTCTGATGTTGCAAACAGTATTTGCATTCGCTTACTCAGCCCGACAATCCATCCATTCCCTTAACGAGGCTACCACGCGGGCCACGACATTCGTCCAGTCATCGGCAGGACCTTGCCTGAAAAGTCGCACGACGCCCGGGTACCAAGGCGAGTCGTTGCGATCGGTCAGCCAGCGCCAGTCAGTTCCTTTTGCCGCGAGAAGTATCCAGACCGGCTTGCCCATGGCGGCGGAAAGATGCGCCACCGCAGTATCCACCGTGATGACCAGGTCGAGGTGGCTGATGATGGCAGCCGTGTCGGCGAAGTCCCGGATCTCCTTGCCCAGGTTCGCCAGCTCCAGCCCTGGCGGTGGTGACGCGGCTTCGTCTTCGCCCGCGCATTTCTGCAGGCTGATAAATCCGATTCCCGGTACCGCGCCGAGCGGAGCGAGGATCGACAAATCAGGCAAGGAGCGCACTGAGTCCCTGGGGTGTCCGACGCTGCCCTTCCAGACCAGTCCGACGTGCAGGGCTGCCGGAGCGACGCGCGCTTTCCAGCGTGCCTGCAGTACCGGGTCGGCTGCAAGATAGGGCAAGCTCGCCGGAAGTGTTTCCAGCGTTGTCCGGGTGCGCAACGGCAGGCTCAGCAACGGGCACCACGCATTGTGGTGCTCTGCCATGTCCGGCGTCCACTCGTCGATCGCGAATACACGGTCGGCCAGGGATTGCCCCTCAAACAAGCGCTTGAGCGCCGGACTGCAGGCCAGGCTCAGGTGCCGCAAGCCCAGGCGCCGCAGCAGCGGTACGTGGCGAACAAACTGGATCTCGTCACCGAATCCGGCTTCTGGCCAGACGAGCAGGGATTTGCCGACCAGGGACTCGCCGCGCCAGAGTGGCAGCGAGGCACCACCCGGCCTTGCAATGTTGAGCACGAAATTCGGGTTAGCCAGGATGGCATCGAGGCGGACCTCGAAATGCGTCCATCCCTCTGCCAACCGGCCTTGCATCAGCAGCAATCCCGCCAGGGCATAGCGGGCATTTCGATCTCCCGGGCAGGATCGCAGCGCGTGCCTGAATGCCTTTTCGGCGTCGCCGAAGCATCGGGATTCCATCAGTGCGACGCCAAGGTTGGTCAACGCGGCGACATTGTCCGGGTCGAGACCGAGGATGCGGCGACAGGTATCTGCCGCCTCGGCCTCGCGGCCCGAGCCGAGATAGGCCGCGGACAGGTCGACCAACGCTGCCACATCGCCAGAGACGAGACGCAAGCTGGTCTTGAGCAGCGGTTCTGCGTCCTTGGGACGTCCTCGTTCCAGCAACAGGTGGGCCAGTCCCTTCAGCGCGTTGGGGTAGTCCGGTCGCGCTTCGATAGCCGCACGATAGGCCGTCTCGGCCGCATCAGGTTGACCTTGTGCGACGAGCAGGTTACCCAGGTTGTTCCAAGCTTCGGCATAGTCCGGACGAATTTCGAGGGCGCGCCGGTAGGCCGATTCGGCGATCTCCTGATCGCCAAGGCGAAAGGCGAATACTCCCCTGTTGTTGTGGAGGCCGGCGTGATCGGGCGTGATCGCGAGGCCGCGCTCCGTCGCGGCCAGGGCTTCTGCGTACCGTCCGGATCTGGATAGCTCGACCGCTTGCGCGATCAATCCTTCTGCCGATTCCATGGGAGGATGGCGTTCATCACGTGTGATCGTGTCGAAACCGTTCCAGGGCCTGGTGCAGGTTCTCGATTACCAATTGCCAATCTGTTCCGGGTTGCTGCCGGAACAGGCGAACCACGCCGGGATACCAGGGCGAGTCGTCGCGATCGGTCAGCCAGCGCCAATCGGGTCGATGGCCAGGCACGAGTATCCAGGTCGATTTTCCGCAGGCGGCGGAAAGGTGGGCACTCGAGGTATCGACGGTAATGAGAAGGTCAAGCTGGCTGACGATTGCGGCGGTATCGGCGAAGTCGCCGAGTTCGCTGCCAAGATGTATCAGCGGCTGACCTGGCAGCGGGGTCCTGGCCTCGTCTTCGCCTAGCCCCCTCTGAAGGCTGAAGAAGCGCAAACCGGGCACAGACCAAAGGGGGGCAAGCATGGAAAGGCTAGGCAAGGAGCGCGAGCCGTCGAAATCATGGTTCGGATTGCCGCGCCACACCAATCCGATTCGCAATCCCTCGCCAGCAAGGCGTAGGCGCCATTTCTCGATTCGCCCGGGTACAGCAGAAAGGTAGGGGATCCGGGCGGGCAGGGTTTCGAGCGTGATTGCCAATCGATGGGGAAGGCTGAGGAACGGGCACCAGACATCGTATTTGTCGGCCATCGAATCCTGCCAAGTGTCCTTGCTTATGACCTGGTCTGCGAGCTGGCCAGCCTCGAAAAGTGGCTTCAGTTCACTCCGACAGACAAGGGTGACATGACGGGCCCCACGCTGACGAAGCATGGGAATGAAGCGTGCGAACTGAATTTCGTCACCGAAGCCACCTTCCGACCAGGCGACGATTTTCTTTCCTTCAAGCGCCTCCCCCAACCACAAGCGGGGAAGCCGGTACGGCGCGTCGGGACGCGCTGGCTCCAACAATTTCACCTCCGACAGCCCGCCACCTGCGACTTCACCCAGTCGTACCTCGTATTCCCGCCACCCTTCTTCATAGCGTCCCTGTCCCAGCAGCAGCATCGCCAGATTCCAGCGTGCTTCTGGGGTTCCGCGGTCCCGATCCAGTTCCCGTCGAAAGGCGGCCTCGGCTTCAATTGGGCGCCTGGCCTCCAGCAAGACGCCCCCCAGGTTGTTCCATGCCAGCGGGTAGCCCGGGTCGATTGCGAGGGTGGAGCGAAATCGTGCTTCCGCGTCGGCAAATTTTCCGTGGCGCCAGTAAAGATTGCCAAGGCTGAAATCCAGCGAAGCCGATTCGATGCCCGATTCCTTTGCCAGCTCGTAGACTGACTTGGCTTCCTCAAGGGAGTCAAGTTCGACCAAGGCCAGGCACAGATTGCTGATGGCAGAAACATGACCGGGCTTGATGGCAAGTGCCTCGCGGCAGGCCGATACGGCCTCGGTAAAGCGCCCCAGCTTGAGCATTACTGCTGCCAAGTTGCCATGGGCATCGGGAGAATCCGGCTGTAGGTCAATTGCCGCTTGAAAGGCTGTTGCCGCGTCCTCGTGACGGCCGAGGTCCACGAACAGCAGGCCAAGGTTGAGGTGTGCCCTTCCATAGCCAGGGCGGATCTCAATTGCCTTGCGGTAGGCAGCCTCCGCATCGTCATAACTGCGGCTGCTGGCCAGCAGGTTTCCCAGGTTGTTCCAGGCTTCGGCCAGGTCGGGGCGCACGGCCAAGGCGCGGCGATAGGCACCCTCGGCGGTGGGCCGGTCGCCCACTGATGCGGCGAAAATGCCCAGATTGATCAACAGGCCAACGTGGTTGGAGTCGTATTTCAGTGCCTCACGTGTGAGTTCCAGTGCCTCCATGCTGGCACCGGCAGCGTGCAGCGTCCGCCCTTGGGCGATGGCCTGGTCGATCGACGCCGTGGGCGCCGCTAGGGGATGCGGCGTAGTCCCCATGGGGGTCAGCCCGCCGTGGTGTTCGCGCTGACCCAGGCGATCAATCCTCGGGTTGAACTGTCCAGTCCGGTGGTATCGGCCTTGCCCTCGATGATCGGCAACAAGCGGCTGGCGAGCTGCTTGCCGTATTCCACGCCCCATTGGTCGAAGGGATTGATGTCCCAGATCACGCTTTCGGCGAACACCTTGTGCTCGTAGAGGGCGATCAGGGCGCCGAGGTTGAACGGATCGAGGCGCGGCAGCAACAGCGTGGTCGAAGGCTGGTTGCCGGGAAAGCTGCGATAGGGCGCAAGGCGGGCCACCTCGTCCGCGGGCAGGCCGGCGGAGCTCAGTTCAGCCGTGGTTTCGGCCAGGGTCTTGCCGCGCATTAGGGCTTCGGCCTGGGCGAAGCAGTTGGCCAGCAGCTTTTCGTGGTGGCCGGGCAGATCGAAATCGGCCTCCCGGCAGACAATGAATTCACAGGGAATCAGACGGCCGCCCTGGTGTATCAACTGGTAAAAGGCGTGCTGGCCGTTGGTGCCCGCCTCGCCCCAGACGATGGGCGACGTGGCGTGGTTCAAGGGCTGCCCCTGGCGGTCGATCTGCTTGCCGTTGGATTCCATTTCCAGCTGTTGCAGGTAGCGCGGCAGCAGACCCAGCGACTGGCTGTAGGGCAGCAGGGCGCGGTTGTCGGCGCCGAGGAAATTCGTGTTCCAGATTTCGAGCAGGGCGAGCAGGCCGGGCAGGTTGGCTTCCGGTGGCGCGGCGAAGAAATGTTCGTCCATGGCATGCGCCCCGGCCAGCAGCTTCTCGAAATTGTCGAAGCCGATGGCCAGCGCCAGCGGCAGGCCGATCACCGACCACAGTGAATAGCGGCCGCCGACCCAGTCCCAGAAGGCGAAGGCATTGGCCGGGTCGATGCCGAAGCGCGCCACCTCGCCGAGGTTGGTCGATACGGCGACGAAGTGGCGTGCCACCGCTGCTTCGCCCAATGCCGCGACCAGCCAGGCGCGCGCCGAGGCGGCGTTCTGCATGGTCTCCTGGGTGGTGAAAGTCTTGCTGGCGATGACGAACAGCGTGGTGGCGGGGCGCAGCCCCGATAGTACGGTGGCAAGGTCGGCGGCGTCGAGGTTGGCGACGTAATGCACGCGAATATCGCGGTGGCGGTGGGCGGCCAGCGCCTGGGTGGCCATGCGCGGTCCAAGGTCGGAGCCGCCGATGCCGATGTTCACCACGTCCGTGATCGGCTCGCCGGTGGCGCCGCGCCAGTGGCGGCCGTGGATTTCGGTGCAGAAGCGACGCATCTTCGCCAGTTCGGCATGCACCGCGGGCATCACGTCCCTGCCGGTATGGGCGATAGTCCCCTTGCCGGCCGGATGGCGCAGCGCGATGTGCAGCGCGGCGCGGCGTTCGGTGTGGTTGATGGGTTCGCCTGCGCGCATGCGCGCAATCCAGTCCGGCATGTCGGCCACCAGCCACAGCGCGCGCAGCAGCGACATGGCATTGGCATCGACGCGCTGCTTCGAGTAATCCAGCAGCCAGTCGTGCCAGACCGCCGAGTGGTTGGCAAAACGCTCCGCGTCGGCGGCAAACATGTCGCGCAGGTGACATTCGCGCAAGGCCTCGGCGGCGGCGCCAAGCTGCTTCCAGACGCTGGCGACGGCGGGTTTCATCACAGCCAGAGCATCATGCCCATCTCGAAGGGATGGGTCAGCAGTTCGTGGGTGGGATAGACGCGGATGCGGTATTCCATCTTGCCGCACTGGTCGGGCGTCAGTTCGCGGGCGAACAGGTGCTCGCCGCTGTCCAGCGCGCGCTCGTGCTTCAGCGCATAGCGGCGGGCACGCACCGTGGTCGGCTCGCCGGGGCGGGTGAACACCATTTCCACGGCCAGGTCGCCCGGCGTCAGGCCGTCGAGCTGGACCGCGACCTCGAAGCGCATCGTCTCGCCGTAGCGGATGCGCGGCGCGGCCTGGTCGAGGCGGCGGATGGCGATGCGCGGCCAGGCGGCGCGCACCCGCGCCTTCCACTCGGCGACGCTGCGCGCGCCGGCAAAGTCGGCGCTGGAGTAACGGCGCCACTGTTCGGCGGCAGGCGAATAGAACTTCTCGGCATAGTCGGTCAGCATGCGCTGCATGTTGTAACGCGGCATGATCGAGGCGATCGACTGCTTGGCCATCGCCACCCATTCCGGCGAATAGCCGAGCGAGGTGCTGCGGTAGTACATCGGTATCACGCTGTCCTGCAACAGTTCATAGAGCGTGCGCGCCTCGTCGGCGTCGCGCTCCGAGGGGTCGAGGCCTTCCGCCGCCGGCTTGATCGCCCAGCCGTTCTTGCCGTCGTAGCCCTCGCCCCACCAGCCGTCGAGCACCGAAAGGTTGATGGCACCGTTGATCGCCGCCTTCATGCCCGAGGTGCCCGAGGCTTCCAGCGGGTAGATCGGATTGTTGAGCCACACGTCCACGCCGGCCACCATGCGCCGCGCCAAGTGCAGGTCGTAGCCTTCGACCAGCAGGATGCGGCCCTCGAACTCGCGCTTGCGTGAAAGGTCGGCGATCTGGCGGATCAACTCCCGACCGGGTTCGTCGGCCGGGTGCGCCTTGCCGGCGAAAATGAACAGCACCGGACGGGCGCAATCGGAGAGGATTTCGCGCAGCCAGTCGAGGTTGTTGAACAGCAGCGTGGCGCGCTTGTAGGTGGCGAAGCGACGGGCGAAGCCTATGGTCAACACCGTCGGGTTGTTGGGATCGGCGCTCCTCAGGACGCGGTCGAGGTGGGCCTCCGAGCCCTGGTTGCGCAGGTGCTGCTGGCGTACGCGGCTATGCACCAGGTACAGCAGCTGGGCCTTCAGCGACTGGCGGATGCTCCAGAAGATCTGGTCGGGGATCTTGTGCACGCCGTTCCAGCAGGACTGGTCGGTGAGGCGGTGCTGCCAGCCGAGACCGAGGTGGCGATCGAAGGTTTCATACCAGTCGGTGGCGAGGAAGGTCGGTACGTGCACCGCATTGGTGACGTAATCCATGGGATTTTCCGGCGGCGTCACCTGTGGCCACATGCCGGCGCAGATGCTCGCCGAAACGTCGCCATGGATGCGCGAGACGCCGTTGTGGAAGCGCGAGCCGCGCAGCGCCAGCGCCGTCATGTTGAATTCGCCGCCATGGTTGCCGACGCGGCCCATGCCGAGCAGCCCGTCGCGGTCGAGACCGGCGGCGGCACAGAACTCGCCGAAATAGTGCATCACCATGTCATCGGCGAAATGGTCGTGGCCGGCAGGCACCGCCGTATGGGTGGTGAATACGGTGTTGGCCGCCGCGGCTTCCAGCGCGGCGGCGAATGACATGCCCTGGCCGGTAACCAGTTCGCGGATGCGCTCCAGCACGAGGAAGGCGGCATGCCCCTCATTGATGTGCCAGACCGTGGGTTTGAGGCCCAGTGCCGCCAGCGCGCGGGCGCCGCCGACGCCGAGCAGGATTTCCTGCTCGATGCGGATGCGGCGGTCGCCGCCGTAAAGCTGGTAGGCGATGGCCCGGTCGGCCTCGCTGTTCTCGGCGAGCTGGGTGTCGAGCAGGTAAAGCTGGTTGTTGCCGACGCGGGCGCGCCAGATGCGTGCCCACACGGTACGGCCGGGAAAGGTGACGCCGACGCGCAGATCCTTGCCGTCGGTGCCGCTCACGGGCTCGATCGGCATGTCGTCGAAGTCGTTGTCGCCGTAATGCGCCGTCTGCCGGCCCTCACGGTCGATGGTCTGGCGGAAGTAGCCCTGGCGGTAGAGCAGGCCGACGGCGACGAAAGGCAGGCGCATGTCGGAGGCACCCTTGCAATGATCGCCGGCGAGGATGCCGAGACCGCCGGAATAGATCGGCAGGCTTTCGTGGAAGCCGAACTCGGCGCAGAAATAGGCGATCAGGTCACTGCCTTGCAGCTGAGGCTTGCCCGGCAGGTCGAGCTTGTGCACGGCGTGATAGGAATCGTAGGCCGAGAGTACCCGGTTCATGGTGCCGAGGAAGACCGGGTCGTCGCCCGCCTCGTTGATCCGCTTCTGGTCGATGCGTTTGAGGAAGGCCTTGGGGCTGTGGTGCACGGCGCGCCAGAGCCCGGCGGAAAGCCGCGCGAACAGCGAGCGCGTCGGCCGATCCCAGCTGTACCAGAGGTTGTTGGCGAGTTCGTCGAGGCGACTCAGGCGCGACGGGATCTCGGGATTGACTTCGAGGTGGTAGCGGGTGCCGGGCATGAGGTTACCGTTTCAGTTAGCGATGCACGCCACGACCATCGAGCGCAGCGAGCCAATCAGGAGTCCCCGCCCCGGGGCGGGGGACGGGGGGTGGGGGGACTTTTTTTCGCGGCGTTGCATTTTACGCCGCGGGAATGATGCGCAGCGTGATGCGCTGCTCGGCGGCGGCCGGCGGCCAGGCCAGCGTGATACAGACGGCTTGCATGATCTTTTCGAAGCCGGCTTCCGACTGCGACACGGTACGGTGGGCGTGGGCCTCGATGGTGAACGGCTGGGCGGCCTCGATGCACAGCGCGCCACGCAGCTCGCTGTCCTCCAGCCGCAAGCGCGTCACGTCGGCCGCCGCCAGCACATCGCCGAAGCCGCCCGGCACGCTGCCATCGGCCAGTACGTAGCGGCCACCATAGCCGTCGCAGCTGGGCATCGCGAGGTTGATCTCGGTCTCGATCGCGGCCGGCAGGCGCGTTCCCTCGACGCGGAAGCTGACGACCAGGGCATCGCCTTCCAGCGCGAAGCGCTTTTCGATGCGCCAGCCTTCGCCGCCGGTCACCCAGCGGTCGGCGGCGGCGCCCGGGACGTAGGCAGCGAGCGGCCGCAGCATGTTGTTGGCATCAACCGCGCTGTCGACGAAGAGGCCGCGCGGCCGTTCGTCGGGATCGGCGTCGCCGGGCAGGATGGTGTGGAGGAAGGCCACCCGGTCGTGGGCCGAGGCGATGCCATCGCCCGCCGGCTCCGCCGGGGCGGCGTCGGCGAGGTGGATCTTGGCGTGATAGGCCTCGGCGTAGGCACGCAGGGTATCGCCGAAGTTGTGCGCCAGCGGCAGGCTGGAAAGCTCCACCAGGGCGGCGTTGCCGTCGTCGCGTACATAGGCATGGATGTGCTCGTTGCGTAGCGCGGTCTCGACATGGCCGTCATGGTCGAGGTCGCCCTGCTGCTGGCGTGGCCAGGGCGCCAGATCTTCCAGCGCTGCCTCCAGCCGGAGCAGGTTGTTCCAGATCGCCCGGCGCAGGTGGGGCAGGTAGAGGCCGCCGAACAGGCCGTGCCAGTAGGCGTCGTTGGCCTGCGCCCGGTGCAGCCATTCCTGGTGCTCGGCGGTACGCTGCTCGGCGGGTAGCGCGGCCAGCCGGCGTGAGGCGCCGAGCATGCGCTTGTGCATCCAGTTGGCCTCGGGGTAGCGCGACATGAAGTTGCGCCAGATGCCGCCCCGCAGGAAGGGCTTGTGCGCCTCGAAGCGGCCGGATGCCTTTTCGGCTTCGACCAGGGCGTGGTATTCGGTGGCACGTTGCGCCGGCAGCGTCCATTCGTTCATCTCGATGTAGGAGGTGGTCGGCAGATAGACGATGCCGCGCGTACGCTCGCGGGCGTGGTACTCGGCATAGGTCTCGGTGCGGATCAGCCTGGAGGCCAGCACGCCTTCGACGAACTGGGTCAGCCAGCCCTTTTCGTAGACCCACTGGTAGGTTTCCGGCCAGATGCCGAACTTTTCGATGTCGTCGAAATAGATCGCCGCGCGGCGCCCCTGCCGCGCCAGGTCCTCGAGCCAGGCCACGGCTTCGCCGGCCGGCGAGAAGGGCAGGCGATAGCGGGCGCCCTCGGAGATCGGGAACAGGTCGAGGCGACGGCCGTCCTCGTCGGTGGAAAAGAAGCTGTCGAGACGCGCACCATCCTCGCCAGCGCAGAGAAAATGGTAATCGTCGACCGCGACGTAACGGATGCCGGTGGCCACCAGCGAGGTAACTACCGAGGATTCCCAGACCCGTTCGGTGAGCCAGGCGCCGCTGGGACGCATGCCGAAGCGGCGTTCGATCTTGTCCGACAGCGTCGCGATCTGGGTTACGCGGTCGCGGTGCGGAATCGCCGCCAGCACGGGCTCGCAGTCGCCCGAGCCGAACCACTCGACCTGCCCTCTGCGGGTCATCGCCGCCAGTCGCGCCATGTCGTCGGGGAAGCGCTCGAACAACACGTCGAGCAGCCAGCCGGAGAAATGCACGCTGAAGCGGAATTCGGGATAGCGTTCCATGACGCGCAGGAACATGCCGTAGCTGCGGACATGGGCGTCGTCGATCACGGCGGGGAAATTGCCGACCGGCTGGTGGGCGTGGACGCCGAACAAGAGGCTGATGGTCATAGTCTGATTAGCGTGGAAAACATATGGATACGAAGCGCCCCGTGACAATCGAGCGCAGCGAGCTAGCCGTCACCCCCGCCCGGGCAGGGGCCGGGGGGTGGGGGCGTTTAATTCGCTTTCTCATGTGCGGCGCGCCGCATCGAGCCGCCCGAGGCGGTTTCCGATCCGGCGCAAATGGGAATGGCGAGGTTGGCGGGCGGTTCGAGTTCGAGCAGGCGGTAGAGGCGTGCCAGGTTGCGACGGAAGAGGTTGTCGAAGCTGGCCACGGCCGCCGACGGGTTGTAGTCGCCGAACCACCAGAACCAGTCCGAGCTTTCGCAGATCGCCAGTTGCTGCTCGACGGCGGCGACCTGCGCGGCGTCGAGGCGGCCGCTGGCCAGCACCCGGTCGCAGCTCTGCTTGGCTTCGCAAAGCAGGTCCCAGCCACGGTTCTTGGCCGCGTCGCCGATCCAGGTCGACAGGGTTCCGTAGACCCAGCTGCCGGCGGTCAGCTTGGGCAGCGTGGTGGCCGCCGGCGGCGATTCGCGCGCCAGCAGTTCGGCATAGGTGGTGGTGCGGATGTCGGGATGCTCGGCGAGCAGTCCGTAGAGGTCGTCGAAAAAATAGTAGCCGTTGTAGGGGAAGTGTTCCCAGGCGTTCTCGCCGTCGAGGATGATGCTGACCACGGGGTGCTCGTCGGGGCCGGCGGTATCGAGGATGGTCTTGAGCTGTTCCACCAGGTGCTGGGCGGCGTCGCGCCCGTGCCACTTGGCATAATCGAAGCCGATCAGGTCCGACAGCCGTTCGTCGCGGAAGAACAGCGTCAGGCCCGGGGCCTGGTCGAGGCACCAGGGGTGGTAGGCCGCGCGTGGATCGCCGATGCCGCTGGCCCGGAGACTGTTCCTCAGCACGCCTTCGCCGCTGGCGATCCAGCGGCAGCCGGCGCTGGCCAGGTGGCCGACGAACTCAGTCGAAATGGCGCCTTCCGCCGGCCACATGCCGGCCGGGGGGGTGCCGAAATGCCGCGCGTGGCTAGCCCGTGCCGCCTCGATATGCGCCATTACGCGCGTGCGTCCGCCGGGGTAGGCGGCGGCGAAGGGCAGCGGCGCCTCGGGCACGGATTCCCTGGCGACGCGGAAATCGAGCAATAACGGGGAGAGCGGATGCGTTTGCGGCGTCGAGGACAGCTCGACCTGGCCGCGCTCGGCCAGCGCGCGCCAGCGGGGAATCAGGCCGCCGATCAGGTCGCCGATGCTGGCCAGCAACTGGCCGCGATCGTCGGCATCGTAGCCTTCGCCCTGGCTCATCAGCCGCGCGATCAGCGGGTTGCGTCGCCGCTCGGTCTCGCCGCTCCAGGCGAGGTGATACCAGGTCACCAGGTCTGAAAAATAGTCGGCGGACAGGTAGCGGCAGGCATTCGCTCCCTGCGCCGTCAGCATCTGGTAGAGCTCGTGCAGGCGCTTGTACTGCGGAAAGGGCGCCAGCATCGTGGTGTGGTTGCTGCGGAAGCAGGTGCCCAGCAGCAGATTCCGTTCGCCTTCCGAGATGACGTCGAGGTCGGGTGTCGCCAGCATGCGCAGCAAGGGGTCGCGGAAGCGGCCGCTGGCGAACTGCCGGCTGTAATCGTCGATCTGGTCGAGCAGCACCGGCACCAGATTCACCACGCACTTGATGCGCGAATGCCGCTCCAGGTGTGCCGCCATGTCGGCGTAATCCTTCGTCGCGTGGAGATAGACCCAGGGCAGCACGAACTCGCCTTCGCTCGCCGTGTCGCCGTGGTCACGGTAGTCCGGCTGATGCATGTGCCAGAGGAAGACGAGGTCGAGTTGTTTCACACGGCTCTCCCCCCGCCCCCCTCTCCACGAGAGGGGGTGACGGCGGTTCGCCGCTGTGCGGCTCCGGTTCCTGGCGGCGCCGCCCTTGGGGCGGCCCTGCGGGCGGCGCGGGCGCTCAGAGAACTCATCTTATATGGTGGGCCTGTTGGCCGAGCATTTCCGGGGTGACCAGGGTGATGCCGTTATCGCTGACATGGAAGCGCTTGCGGTCGGCCTCGATGTCGTAGCCGATGCTGAGTCCCTCCGGCACCCGGCAATGCTTGTCCATCACCACGCGCCGCAGCCGGGCATGGCGGCCGATGGCTACGTCGGGCAGGATCACCGAATCCTCGATCACCGCATAGCTGTGTACATGCACGCGCGAGAACAGCAGGGAGTGGCGCACGGTGGCGCCGCTGATGATGTCGCCGCCGGATACCAGCGAGTCGACCGCCATGCCGCGCCGACCGTCGTCGTCAAAAACGAACTTGGCCGGCGGCAGTTGTTCCTGATGGGTCCAGATCGGCCAGTCGTCGTCATAGAGATTGAGTTCGGGCGTGACCTTGGTCAGTTCCATGTTGGCTTCCCAGTAGGCGTCGATGGTGCCGGCGTCGCGCCAGTAGGGAATGTTCGTGTCGTCCATGCCGACGCAGGAATCGGCAAAGTTATGGGCGAACAGGCGGTAGCGCGGCACGCAATGCGGGATCACGTCCTTGCCGAAGTCGTGCGAGGAATGCGGGTCGTCGTGATCGCGGATCAGCTGCTCGTAGAGGAATTCGGCATTGAAGACATAGACGCCCATGCTTGCCAGCGCGCGGTCGGGGCGGCCGGGCATGGGCGGCGGGTCCTTGGGTTTCTCGACGAAATTGACGATGCGCTTTTGTGCGTCGGTGTGCATCACGCCGAAGCCGCTGGCTTCGACCAGCGGCACGTCGATACAGGCGACGCTGAGATCGGCGGAATTCCTCACATGTTGCTCCAGCATGCGGCCGTAATTCATTTTGTACACATGGTCGCCGGAGAGCACCAGCACATGTTTTGGCCGCGTGCGACGGATCAGGTCGAGATTCTGGAACACGGCGTCGGCCGTGCCCTGGTACCAGTCCTCGCTGACTTGTTGTTGCGCCGGCAGGATGTCGATGAACTCGTGGAAGCGGCCATCGAGGAAGCTCCAGCCACGTTGCAGGTGCTGGATCAGGCTTTGTGCCTTGTACTGGGTGGCGACGCCGATGCGGCGGATTCCCGAATTTACGCAGTTCGACAGCGTGAAGTCGATGATGCGGAACTTGCCGCCGAAGGGTACCGCTGGCTTCGAGCGCCAGTCGGTGAGTTGCATCAGGCGGCTGCCGCGGCCGCCGGCGAGGATGATGGCAAAGGCCCGATGGGCCAGCATGGCGTTGCTCATCACGATGCCCCTCTCCGCGGTATGCAAAATGCGTCGCTCCTGGCGCCACTCGTTTTGCTCGTCTGCATGGTCTTTTCTCCCTTGCGGCTACAATCCGCACGATAGCAAATAATTCCCCGGTCCAAGCCCTTATGAAAGACAACAGTTGCGCCGCGCTGCTTGCAGCGCGCGAGCACGATCCCTTCGCGGTGCTTGGCTTGCATGCTGTCGGGGCCGGCTGGCGCTTGCGTGTCCTGCGACCCGGAGCGCGAACGGTGGCGCTGGCGATGGCCGACGGCCGCCGCGCGATGCTGGAAAGGCGGCCGGGTACCGATGTGTTCGAATGGCATGGCGCCACCCCGCCGCCGCGCCCCTGGCGGCTGGAGGTCGACGGCAGGGAAGTCCGCGATGCCTATGCCTTCCCGCCGCAGCCGCCGGCCGAGGATCTGTATCTCTTCAATGCCGGGCGCCTGCGTCAGGCCTGGCGTCGTCTCGGTGCCGTGCCGGAGATCCGCGACGGCGTTGAAGGCGTCTGCTTTCGCGTCTGGGCGCCGAATGCCGAGCGCGTTTCGGTGGTCGGTGGCTTCAACGCCTGGGACGGCCGGACGCACCAGATGGCAACGCTGGGCGCCTCGGGCGTATGGGAACTGTTCGTTCCCGATCTGGGCCCTGGTGCGCTGTACCGCTTCGAGCTGCGCCTGCGCGGCGGTGCCGTAAAGTTGAAGAGCGATCCGTACGCGCGCGCCTTCGAGCGTCGCCCTGCCACCGCCTGTTGCGTCACGGCGCCGGCGGCCCATGCCTGGGGCGACGACGCGTGGATGCAGGCGCGCGCCGCCGCCGACTGGCTCGGCGCGCCGATGAGCGTCTATGAAATGCATGCCGGCAGCTGGATGCGCCATCCCGACCGCAGTTTTTACAGCTACCGCGAACTTGCTGCGCGACTGGTGCCCTACCTCGGCGACATGGGCTACACCCATGTCGAATTCATGCCGCTGATGGAGCATCCGCTGGACGAGTCCTGGGGCTACCAATGTACCGGCTTCTTCGCCCCGAGTTCCCGCTTCGGCAGCGCCGACGACCTGCGCTTCCTGATCGACAGCCTGCATCAGGCCGGCATCGGCGTGATCCTCGACTGGGTACCCGGCCACTTTCCGGCCGACGACTGGGCACTGGCCCATTTCGACGGCACGGCGCTCTACGAGCACGAGGATCCGAAGCAGAAGATGCATCCCGACTGGGGCACCCACGTCTTCAACTATGGCCGCAACGAGGTGCGCAGCTTCCTGCTCTCCTCGGCGTCCTACTGGTTGTCCGAGTTCCATGTTGATGCGCTGCGCGTCGACGCCGTGGCCTCGATGCTCTACCTCGATTACTCGCGCAAGCCCGGCGAGTGGACGCCGAACGCGCATGGCGGGCGCGAGAACCTCGAAGCCATCGCTTTCCTGCGTGAACTGAACGAAATGGTGCACGCCGACTTCCCCGGCGCGCTGACCATTGCCGAGGAATCCACGGCCTGGCCCATGGTGTCGCGCCCGACCTGGCTTGGTGGCCTCGGCTTCTCGATGAAGTGGAACATGGGCTGGATGAACGACAGCCTAGAATACATGGCGCAGAACCCGGTCTACCGCCGCTACCACCACGAACGCCTCACATTCGGCCAGCTCTATGCCTACAGCGAGAACTTCGTCCTGCCCCTGTCGCATGACGAGGTGGTGCATGGCAAGCGCTCGCTGCTGGGCAAGATGCCGGGCGACGAATGGCAGCGCTTCGCCAGTCTGCGCCTGCTGCTGGCCTACCAGATGGCGGCGCCGGGCAAGAAGCTGCTGTTCATGGGCGGCGAACTGGGTCAGCCCTGGGAGTGGCGCCCGGGTGAGGAACTGCCCTGGCATTTGCTGCAATATCCGCTGCATGCCGGAGTGCAAAGCCTGACGCGCGAACTGAACCGTCTGTATGTCGCCGAGGCCGCCTTGCATCAACTCGATTTCTCTCCCGAAGGTTTCCAGTGGATCGACTGCCACGACGCCGACCAGTCGGTGGTCAGCTGGCTGCGTCGCGGGCGCGACGGGCGCCATGCCGTGGTGGTACTCAACTTCACGCCGGTGCCGCGCCGCGGCTATCGCCTTGGCGTACCGCAGGCCGGGGACTACATCGAACGGCTCAACACCGACTCGGTGCACTATGGCGGCAGCGATCTTGGCAACGGCGGTCGCGTCACGGCCCAGCCGCAAGCCTGGATGGGCTTCCCGGCGTCGCTTTCCCTGAGCTTGCCGCCGCTCGCCGCGCTGGTGCTGCTGCCGGCCTGATTACGCCCCGAGGCGGCCTTCGGCCAGCAGGCGGTCGATCTCGGCTTCGGCCGCTATCCAGTCCTGCAAGGGGTCGCCCGGCGCAAAGTCGCGCCTCGCGGCAATGTAATAGGCGGCGACCTCGATGTAGTTGCGACGCTGCTCGTGCGCTATCGTCGGCTTCTTTGCGCGGCTGCGGGCAGGTTTGGCGGGCGCTTCAGCCTTCGGCTTGACGGCTTTTACAGCCGGCTTTTTTGTGGTTGCCGAAACCTTCACGCTGCTTTTCGCGGGCGTCGCCGTGCGTTTGCCGGCGGGTGTCTTTGCGGTTTTTTTTGCCTCTGTCATGGGCTCCTCCTGTGGTCATGCCCTCCATCGCCATGGTGCGCCTGTCCCATGACAATTTATTGACAAACGTCAAGCTTCAGTCGGCGGCCTGCATCAGCGCTCCACGCAGCCCGAGCAGCGGATCGGTGGTCACACTCACCGGCATGCGGGCGGCGATGGCCGCATGTTCCGCCTTGGCATTGAAGGCGGACAGAAAGCCGCTGCCGGGCAGCAGGTCGAGCAGCCTGCCGGCGATGCCGCCAGCAAGATACACGCCGCCACGTGCCAGGCAGGCCAGTGCCATGTCGCCGGCAAACGCTCCATAAGCGGCAAGGAAGATCTCCAGGGCGCGAGCTTCCCTGCAGGCGGAATCGGTCAGCGCGGCAGAGGCTATTTGTTCCGGTGTCAGCTGCGGTCCGCCGAGAAACTCGTGGATTGCCGCCAAACCCGGACCGGAGACGACGCGTTCCCAGGTCACGCGACCATGGCGCTGCCTGAGATGGCGCCATAGCGCGGCCTGCTGTTCGTCGGCGGGGGCGAAGGCGACATGGCCGCCTTCGCCGGGAATGCAGCGCCAGCGCTTGCCTTCGGGCACTACGATGGCCATGCCGAGGCCGGTGCCGGCACCCACCACCAGCCGCGGCGAAGCGGCCAACGGCTCGCCAGCCTGCAGGCAGACCAGCGTATCGCTGCCGGCGCTGACCGCGCCGATCGCGGCGGCGGCGAAATCATTTACCAAACGCGGTGGTGGCATTCCGAAGTCACGCGCCAGCTCGCCCGCGACGATTTCCCAGGGCAGGTTGGTCAGGCGCGCGGCGGCGCCGTCATCGGCGATCGGCCCGGCCACGGCGAAACAGCTTTGGCCCAGCGCCGCAGGGTCGGTGTGCGTATCGGCGAAGAAACGCGCCAGCACGCTGGAAAAGTCCTGAAAGTCGGCGTTGGCGTAACGGCGATCGACGATCAGGCGGCCCTCCCGCGCCAGCCCGAGCAGCGTCTTGGTGCCGCCGACGTCACCGCTGAGTATGTACTGCTTACTCCCCGGCCCCCTTTCCGTGAAAGGGGGTGACGGAAGTTCAGCGGCTTTGCCGCTTCCGGATATGGATGGTCCCGCCTTGGGGCGGCCCGGCGGCGGGACGTTCACACCGCCACCGGCGCCGGGATGTGGGGATGCGGGGCGTAGGCTTCGAGGGTGAAATCTTCGTAGCGGAAGCCGAAGATGTCCTTCACGGCGGGATTCAGCCGCATTACCGGCAGCGGGCGCGGCTCGCGCGACAACTGCAGGCGTGCCTGATCGAGGTGGTTCGAATACAGGTGGCAGTCGCCGCCGGTCCACACGAACTCGCCCGGTTCCAGATCGCAGACCTGGGCCACCATCAGCGTGAACAGGGCGTAGGACGCGATGTTGAAGGGGACGCCGAGAAAGATGTCCGCGCTGCGCTGGTAGAGCTGGCAGGACAGGCGTCCGCGGGAGCCGGCCGCGCCGTCGGCGGCGGGGGCGACATAGAACTGGAACAGGGCATGGCAGGGCGGCAGCTTCATCTGCGGGATGTCGGCCGGGTTCCAGGCGCTGACGATGTGGCGGCGCGAATCCGGGTTCTGCTTCAGGCCCGCGATCAGGTCGCGGATCTGGTCGATTTCGGTGCCCCCCGGCGCCGGCCAGTGGCGCCATTGGTGCCCATAGACCGGCCCCAGGTCGCCCTTGGCATCGGCCCAGTCGTCCCAGATCGAGACGCCGTTTTCCTTGAGATAGCGGATGTTGGTGTCGCCCTGCAGGAACCACAGCAGTTCGTGGATGATCGAGCGCAGGTGCAGCTTCTTGGTCGTCAGCAGCGGAAAGCCCCTGGCCAGGTCGAAGCGCATTTGCCAGCCGAACACCGAGCGGGTGCCGGTGCCGGTGCGGTCGGATTTGATGTGGCCGTGTTCGAGCACGTGTTGCATCAGGTCGAGGTAGGGGCGCATCGCGATTGCCTGCCGGGCGTGGGGATCGAGCGCGGCATTTTACTGAAACCCTCCGCAGGGGCCGACGCGCAAAGAATGACAAGCCCGGCGCGAGCCGTTATCCTATTGATGGAAAATCTTGACATCCAAAGCTTATCGACATGCTCGGATTCTTCTCCAAATCGCCGCAACACCCGCTCGCCGACCCGAAGGAAGCGAAACGCGTACTTACGGAAATCGCCGCGCGGGAACCCGCCGGCGCCATCGAGGAGGCCAGCGGCTGGCTGGAGTCGATTCCCGCCGAGCAGGGTTTCAAGCCGGTGCAGCGACTCGATCTGATCCTGCGTCTGGACGAGGCGACCATCGCGCATTCGCGGCGCCTGGCGCGCGATTACCAGCCGCTGGTGCATGGTTCGCGAGCCCAGGAAAGCCGGCATTGGGAGCTCAGCCATGGCCACTGGGCTCAGCTGGTCAAGGCCTACCAGGACTGTTTCAATCGCCTGCGCTCCGGCGAGAAGGATGGCGAGGCCCTGCGCCCGCAGCAACACCTGCTGTACGGCAGGCTGGTCAATGCCCTCGCCGCCGAACTGAAATGGCGGCAATTCCATTACGGTCCGGTTGACGGTGCGACCTGGTCGGCGCTGGGTAGCGTCTATCTGGCCGCGGTCGATGCCAGGCTGGACCAGAAATCCCTGACGCTCTATCCGGGCAGCGAGACCACCGTCGAAGCCGAATACCTCAAGGCGCTGATTTTTCATGCCAGTGCCATGGACAACCTGAAGCCCCTGCAAATCGAGATTGCCGAGCGTTTCATAGCCTACTTCCTGCCTTTCTTCGGCCTTGCCCGGGAGCTTCGCCAGGACAGTGTGTACTGGGTGGATGCCGCCAAGCCCCTGCCGCCGACGCGCCTGGCGAAAAAGCCCGACGTCACGCCCACGCTGCGCTTCTTCAGCGGTACGCGCGCGCTGGACGCCGTGCGCAAGACCGTCGAACAGATCCGCGGCGAGGGCCGCGTGCCGCCCGGAATCAACCTGGGCACGCAGTACGAACCGGAAGTTGCCCTGCCGGCGCTGGAGCATCTGGCGCTGAACTGGGCGCCCAAGCCGCCGCTGCGCAACACCGCGCGCCGGCGCATCAACTCGCCGCTCAAGCTGGTCAGCGGCCTGGGTGCCGTACATCAGCGCCTTTCCGGCCGCGCCCAGAACGGCGATGGCCTGGAGTCCTGGGTGGTCGACGACGTCAGCCTGGGTGGTATGGGGGCGCACGCGGTGCAGGCGCGACGCGACTGGATACGCATCGGCGCCATGGTAGCGATGCAACCCGAGGGTGGCGACAACTGGCTGCTGGGCGTGGTGCGGCGCTACGTGCGCACCGGGCCCAACGAGGATTCGATAGGCATCGAGACGATCTCCAGGGTGCCGCGGGCGGTTCTCGCCGATGCCGGCGGAATCTTCACCGAAGCGCTGCTGCTCGACCTGCCCGAGGTCGGCGAGTATGCACGCATGGCGCTGGCGCCCAATGCCCTGGAAGAAAACGTGGCCCTGATGTTCCAGGTCGACGACAAGAATGCCCGCCTGCATCCGCGCGAAATTCTCTCGCGGGGGCCAGACTTCATCGTCGCCAATTTCTTTGTCCAGTCCTATTCCTGATTCCGCGGCCGGATCGCCGACTTGGGCCGGAAGGCCTTGATCACGGCCTCGCGGGTTTCGATGTAGGGGCCGCCGATCAGGTCGATGCAGTAAGGCACGGCGGCGAAAATCCCCGGCACCAGCGCGTTCCCGTTCGCATCCTTCGCCCCTTCCAGGGTTTCCTTGATCGCCTTGGGCTGGCCGGGCAGGTTGAGGATCAGAGCGCTGCCCCGGATGGCGCCGACCTGGCGCGAGAGGATGGCGGTCGGCACGAAGGCCAGCGAGATCTGCCGCATCTGCTCGCCGAAGCCGGGCATCACCTTGTGCGCCACCGCCAGGGTCGCTTCCGGCGTCACGTCGCGTGGCGCCGGGCCGGTGCCGCCGGTGGTCAGCACCAGGTGGCAGCCGACCGTGTCGCAGAGTTCGATCAGGGTCTGCTCGATCACCGGCTGCTCGTCGGGAATCAGTCGGGTTTCCATGCGCCAGGGCGAAGCCAGCGCGGCACCGAACCATTCCCGCAGCGCCGGAATGCCCTTGTCCTCATACACGCCGGAAGAGGCGCGGTCGGAAATCGAGACGAGGCCGATCAGCAGTTCATCGTTCATGGCAGGGCATCCTTGAGACGGTTGAAGACTTGCCCCAGGTGTTCGTGCAGGGCTTCTTGCGCGGGGCGCAGGTTGCGTGGCAGGTAGTCCTCGATGGCCGAGGGCGAGGAGGTGCGAAAGCCGGTGGGTGCCGGCAGGACTTCGATGCCCTCGCGGCGGAAAAGTTCGGCGGAGCGCGGCATGTGTGAGGCGTGGGTCACCAGGGCGATGCGGGTGATGCCGCTGGCCTTGAGCAGGGGGGCCGACAGCGCGGCGTTCTCCGCCGTATCGCGCGAGGCGGTTTCGCTCCAGCGCACCTTGACGCCGAATTCGCCTTCCAGCACCTCGCGCATCGAATCCGCTTCGGCGCGGCCGCCGTGCGGCGAGCCGCTGGTGACCAGTATCGGCAAGCCGGTCTGGCGTGCCAGCCTGGCGCCGTAACGTACGCGCACCAGCGAGGCGCTGCCGACCGTGTCACCGCCATATTCGGGCGCGGCGTAATAGTTTCCGCCGCCGAGGATGACAATCGCCTGGGCGCGGCGCAATGCCTCGGCGCTGATCGGTGCCTGCGGTGCGGACGCCGGCGCCAGGGCATTGCCGACCACGGGCATGGCCAAGGCCAGCAGGGCGAGCAGCGAGAGCGTCGCCAGCGCCACGCCGGCGTGCTGCCAGCGCCGACTCTTGCGCCGCGACAGCCAGAGCCCGAACAGCGCCAGCAGCACCGGGCCGGCCGGCGGCAGGATCAGGGCGGTGAGGATTTTCTTGAGCAGGAACATGGGTCGGAGGGCAGCCCGATCGCGTATCATCGAGCGACGGCGGGCCGCCATTATCGGCGCAATTGCCCCGCCCGGGACACGCCAAGCATGAGCGATCGCCAATTCGGAATCGAGACCCTCTGCCTGCACGCCGGCGCCCAGCCGGATGCGGCCACCGGCGCGCGTGCGCTGCCGATCCACCAGACCAGCTCCTTCGTCTTCGATTCGGCCGAGCACGCCGCCAGCCTGTTCAACCTGCAAACTTTCGGTAACGTGTATTCGCGCATCGGCAACCCGACCGTGGCGGCTTTCGAGGAGCGTGTCGCCGCGCTGGAAGGCGGGCGTGCTGCGGTGGCCGCCGCCACGGGTCTGGCGGCGCAGACCCTGGCGCTGCTGACTCTATGCCAGGCCGGCGACCGCATCGTCGCCGCGCGCTCGCTCTACGGCGGCACGTTTTCACAGCTCGACGTCAGCTTGCGCAAGCTCGGCATCGAGACCGTCTTCGTCGATTCCGACGAGCCGGAGAACTTTCGCACCGCACTGTCCGACAACACGCGCTGCATCTTCGCCGAAACGGTGGCCAACCCGCGCCTCAACGTGCTCGACATCGCAGCCGTGGCAGACATCGCCCATGCCCACCGCGTGCCTTTGATCATCGACAACACCGTGCCCTCGCCGTGGTTGTGCCGTCCCTTCGAGCACGGCGCCGACATCGTGGTGCATTCGGCGACCAAGTTTCTCGGCGGCCACGGCACCACCTTGGGCGGCGTGGTGGTCGAGTCGGGAAAGTTCGACTGGGGTAGCGGCAAGTTCCCCGGCATGACCGAGCCCTCGGCCGGCTACCACGGCGTCAAGTTCTTCGAGACCTTCGGCGATTTCGGTTTCACCATGAAGGCGCGCATGGAAACCCTGCGCACCTTCGGCCCGGCGCTGTCGCCCTTCTCGGCCTGGCAGTTGATGCAGGGCATCGAGACTCTGCACCTGCGCATGCAGCGCCACTGCGAGAATGCGCTGGCCGTGGCGCAGCATCTGGAAAAGCACCCGCGCGTGGCCTGGGTCAATTACCCCGGCCTGCCGTCGAGTCCGGCTTACGCCCTGGCGCAGCGCTACCTCGGTTCGCCCCGCCATCCCGGTGCAGGTGCCCTGCTGGCCTTTGGCGTCCATGGTGGCAAACGCGGTGGCCAGGCGGCCGGCGAGCGCTTCATCGACGCCCTGCAGTTCTGTTCGCACCTGGCCAACATCGGCGACGCCAAGACCCTGGTGATCCATCCGGCATCGACCACCCATCGCCAGATGAATGAAGCCGACCAGCGCGCCTCGGGCGTCACCCCCGACATGGTGCGCCTGTCGATCGGCATCGAAACCCTGGACGACATCCTGTGGGACATCGACCAGGCCCTGAAGCGCAGCGCATCGTGAGCGACAAGACCAACACCGGCGGCGATTCCGGCAGCCGCGCCAACGGGCTGGTGGTGGCCTTGCTGGTTTTGGTCGGTGTGATGGGCGCCTGGATCATGTATTCCTCGCTTTTCCCGGCTCCGGCGCCAAAGCCGGCGCCCGGCAACACCGCCCCGCCGCCGCCGGGAACACCGGCGCAATCGGTGGTCGATTCGATGGCGGCGAGGCCGGGCGCAACGCGCCATGTCGTGCTACTGCCGCCCTTCAGCGAAGTCGCGACGGCCGAGGATTTGCGAGGCAAGCTCGATAAGCTGGGCATCGCGTCGAGCCTGCGTATTGAAGCCCATGTCCAGATCGGACCCTTCCGCAGTGCGGAGGAAGCCGAGGCGGCGCGGGCAAGACTCAAGGAACTGGGCGTCTATGGCGGCCAGCTCACCACCCTCAAACCCTGAAAGGCCACCATGAGCCGCAAGATCATTTCCACCACCGCCGCCCCCGCCGCGATAGGTACCTATTCGCAGGCCGTGCAGGTCGGCGACACCGTATATATGTCGGGCCAGATCGGCCTCGACCCGGCGACCATGACCCTGGTCGAGGGCATCGACGCCCAGATCCTGCGCGTCTTCGAGAACCTCAAGGCGGTGGCCGAGGCGGCCGGCGCCACGCTCAACGATGCAGTGAAGCTCAACATCTACCTCACCGACCTGGCGAATTTCGCCAAGGTCAACGAGACCATGGCGAAGTACTTCAGCCAGCCCTTCCCGGCGCGCGCCGCGGTGGGGGTCAAGGAATTGCCGCGCGGCGCCCTGGTCGAGGCCGACGCCGTTCTGGTCCTTGGCTGAGCCCGGGGCGCCCGCCGCCAATAGTCTGGCCGGCCGGCTGGCGCGGCTGGGCCTCAAGACCGACGCTGATTTCGTCCTCCACCTGCCGCTGCGCTACGAGGACGAGACCCGCATCACCGCGCTGGCCGATGCCCGCCCCGGCATCGCCGCGCAATTCGAGGTCGAGGTGGTGGATAGCGAGATCGCCTACCGTCCGCGTCGCCAGCTGATAGCGCGGGTGCGCGATGCCAGCGGCGCCGTCGCGCTGCGCTTCCTCAACTTCTATCCCAGCCAGCAGAAAGTCCTGCAAGCCGGCGCACGGCTGCGCGTGTTCGGCGAGATCAACCACGGTTTTCTCGGGCCGGAAATCATCCATCCGCGCTTTCATCCGGTGGCGGCCGGCGAGGGGCTGCCCGAGGGGCTGACGCCGGTGTATCCGACCACCGCCGGGCTCGGTCAGGCGACGCTGCGCCGCCTTATCGACAAGGCGCTGGCGCGCTACGAGTTCAGCGACACGCTGCCCGCGGAATTGTTGCAACGGCTGGATCTGCCGGAGTTCGGTGCGGCGCTGCGCTTTCTGCATGCGCCACCGCCCGAAATCTCGCAGGCCGCGCTGGAATCACGCGATTTTCCGGCCTGGCGCCGCATGCAGTTCGACGAACTGCTGGCGCAGCAACTGAGCCTGCGCCGCGCTTACCTCGCCCGCCGCGCGCGCGGGGCGCCGCCGCTCAAGGCGACGGCCAGGCTGACCGATGCCCTGCTCAAATCATTGCCCTTCCGCCTTACCGGCGCACAGCACCGCGCCTGGCGCGAGATCGCCGCCGACCTCGCGCAGCCGCACCCGATGCAGCGCCTGTTGCAGGGCGATGTCGGCAGCGGCAAGACCATCGTCGCCGCGCTGGCCATGTTGCACGCGGTCGAGGCCGGCCACCAGGCGGCGCTGATGGCGCCGACCGAGATCCTTGCTGAACAGCACTACCGCAAGCTTGCCGCCTGGCTCGCCCCGCTGGGCGTCGAAGTCGCCTGGCTTTCCGGCAGCCTGAAGAAGAAGGACAAGGACGCCGCCATCGCAAAAGTCGGCGCTGGCGAGACGCCGATCGCGATCGGCACCCATGCCCTGATCGAGGACAAGGTCGAGTTCGCGCGCCTTGGCCTCGCCATCGTCGACGAGCAGCACCGCTTCGGCGTGCGCCAGCGCCTGGCGCTCAAGGACAAGGGCCAGTTCGCCCACCAGCTGGCGATGTCGGCCACCCCCATCCCGCGCACCCTGGCCATGAGCTATTACGCCGACCTCGATGTCTCGGTGCTCGATGAGCTGCCGCCGGGACGCAGCCCGGTGACCACCAAGCTGGTCGCCGAAGGCCGTCGCGACGAGGTGCTGAAACGCGTGTACGACGCCTGCCGCGCCGGGCGCCAGGCCTACTGGGTCTGCCCGCTGATCGACGAGAGCGAGTCGCTGCAACTCAAGACGGCCGAAGAAACCTTCGCCCGGCTTGCCGCCGACCTGCCCGACCTCAAGGTAGGCCTGGTGCACGGCCGGCTCAAGGCGGCCGAGAAGGCGGCGGTAATGGCCGCCTTCGTCGCCAGCGAGATCCAGGTGCTGGTGGCGACCACGGTGATCGAAGTCGGTGTCGACGTGCCCAACGCCAGCCTGATGGTGATCGAGCATGCGGAACGCTTCGGCCTCGCCCAGCTCCACCAGCTGCGCGGCCGCGTCGGGCGTGGCGCGGCGCAATCGGCCTGCATCCTGATCTACGCCCGGCCGCTGGGCGAAACGGCGCGGGCACGGCTCAAGGTGATCTACGAAACCGCGGACGGCTTCGCCATTGCGCGCGAAGACCTGCGTCTGCGCGGCCCCGGCGAATTCATCGGCGCACGCCAGAGCGGCATGCCGCTGCTGCGCTATGCCGATCTGGAGGACACCGTGCTCGTGGATCAGGCGCGTGCCATCGCCGAGGACATGCTGCTCAGCGATCCCGATCGCGCCGACGCCCACCTCAAACGCTGGCTGGGCGGGCGCGAGGAATTGCTCAAGGCGTGATCGCGCCGCTGCCGAATGCAGGCTAGCGGTTCCTGCGGCGGTCGATCTTGACCTCGGTCAGCAGCCTGACGGCGCCGTCCTCGTCTTGTTCTTCGAGCTTCACCGGAAAGCCCCAGAGACTGGCGACGTGCCTGAGTACGGCATCGCGCGATTCGCCGAGGTCGCGTCCCTGGTACTTGAAATGGCGCAAGGTCAGGGAACGCTCGCCACGCAGGTCGACGTTCCATACCTGGATGTCAGGCTCGCGGCTGCCCAGGTTGTACTGTTCGGCGAGCGCCTGCCGGAGCCGGCGGTAGCCCTGCTCGTCGTGTATCGCGCGCACGCGCAGCATCGGTTCCGCGGGATCGTCGAGGATGTTGAACAGCCTGAATTCACGCATCAGCCGCGGCGACAGGTACTGGGCGATGAAGCTCTCGTCCTTGAAGTTGCGCATGGCGAAATCCAGCGCCTCGCGCCAGTCGCTGCCTGCCAGGTCGGGAAACCAGTCGCGATCCTCGGCGGTCGGATCGCGGCAAATGCGCTGGATGTCGCGCCACATGGCGAAACCCAGCGCATAGGGATTGATGCCGGAAAAGCGCCGGCTGTTGAAGGGCGGCTGGTAGACGACGTTGGTGTGGTGCTGGAGGAATTCGAGCATGAAGCCCTCGCCTAGCCGGCCGCGGTCGTACAGGTGATAGAGCATGGTGTAATGCCAGAAGCAGGCCCAGCCCTCGTTCATCAGCTGGGTCTGGCGCTGCGGATAGAAGTACTGCCCGATCTTGCGCACGATGCGCACGATTTCGCGTTGCCAGGGCTCCAGCAGCGGCGCGTTCTTCTCGATGAAGTAGAGCAGGTTTTCCTCGGCTTCCTCGGGAAAGCGCCGTTCCGCTTCCTCAGCTTCCTTTTCCGGGCTCAGCGGCAGGGTGCGCCAGAGGTCATTGACCTGTGACTGCAGGTAGTCTTCGCGTTCCTTGCGCCGTTCGCGCTCCTTGGTCAGGGAAAGTTTCGGAGGCCGCTTGTAGCGGTCCACGCCGACGCTCATCAGCGCATGGCAGGCGTCCAGCAACTGCTCGACCTCGTCCTCGCCGTAGCGCTCCTCGCATTCGGCGATGACATTGCGTGCGAACACCAGGTAATCGATGATCGCCTCGGCCGAGGTCCAGGTGCGGAACAGGTAGTTGCCCTTGAAGAAGGAATTGTGGCCGTAGGCGGCGTGGGCGATCACCAGCGCCTGCATCGGCATGGTGTTTTCTTCCATCAGGTACACGATGCAGGGGTCGGAATTGATCACGATCTCGTAGGCCAGGCCCATCTGCCCTCGCTTGTAGCTCTTCTCGGTGCTGAGGAAATGCTTGCCGAAGGACCAGTGGTGGTAGAACACCGGCATGCCGATCGAGGCGTAAGCGTCCATCATCTGTTCGGCGGTGATGATCTCCAGCTGGTGGCGGTAGACATCGAGGCCGTAGTCGGCGGCGACGCGGCCGATCTCGCGGTCGTAGGTCTCGATGGCCTCGAAGGTCCATTCGGAACCGCTCGGCAGGGGGGGCGGGGCGTCGCTCATGCCGCACTCATGCCAGGCTCTTGCGGAACAGCTCGCGGAACACCGGATAGATGTCCGCCGGACCGCCGATCTGCCGCATGGCGAAACGCTGCGGGTGGTTTGCCAGAACCCGGGCGTATTCGCGCCACAGGTTCTGCGGCTCGCCCTCGGAGATCTCGATGTAGGCGTAGTACTGGACCAGGGGCACGATGCTGGATTCGAGGAACTCGCGGCACTTGGGCGAATCGGCGTCCCAGTTGTCGCCGTCGGAGGCCTGGGCACAGTAGATGTTCCAGGCGGTCGAGGCATAGCGCTGGCGCACGATGCGCAGCATCAACTCCAGGGCGGAGGACACCACGGTGCCGCCGGTTTCGCGCGAGCGGAAGAAGTCGTCCTCGTCGACTTCCATGGCCTGGGTGTGGTGGCGGATGAAGACGATCTCGATATGCTGGTAGGTCCGCGTCAGGAACAGGTAGAGCAGCATGAAGAAGCGCTTGGCGATCTGCTTCTTCTGGTGGTCCATCGAGCCCGAGACATCCATGACGCAGAACATCACTGCCTGGGTCGTCGGCGCCGGAATGCGGATGCGGCTGTTGTAGCGCAGGTCGAAGGTGTCGATGAAGGGCAGGCCCTCGATGCGGCGCAGCAGGCGCGCGATTTCGGCGCGCAATTCCGCCGCGCGCGGGCTGTCGCCGGCGCCCTGCCGCTCCAGCTCGGCAAGTTCGGCGTGGAGCGTGCGCAGGGTCTTGCGGTAGGGGCCGCCCGCCGCCAGGCGGCGCCCGGTAGCACCGCGCAGGGAGCGCACGACGTTGATGTTGGCCGGCACCCCGGTCGAGGTGTAGCCGGCGCGCACGCGCTTGTATTCGTCGATGCGCGCGAGCTGGGTCTTGACCAGGTGCGGCAGCGCCAGGTCGTCGAAGAAGATGTCGAGGAATTCCTCGCGCGACAGGGTGAACACGAAGTCGTCGAGGCCCTCGCCCTCGGGGCTGGCGCCGCCGCCCTGGCCGCCCGCGCCCTCCTCGGGGCGCTCGATCTCGTCGCCCGTCAGGTAGCGGTCATTGCCCGGCTGCACCACGCTCCAGCGCCCGCCGCGGCCGTGACGGAACTGCGGCTCCGAAATGTCATTGGCCGGGATGCCGACCTTCTCGCCATTGTCGATGTCGGCGATCCTGCGCCGGGCGATGGCGTCCTGCACCGCCTTCCTGATCTGGCCCTTGAAGCGCCGGATGAAGCGGTTGCGGTTGACGGCGCTCTTGTTCTTGCTGTCGTTGCGCCGGTCGATGATTTGCAGCATGCCGCTCCCTTTCGCACGAACCCGCGCCGCGTGCGGCGGCGCGGTGGAATCAGCTCACGACGACTTGCGCACGCGCAAATACCATTCGGCCAGCAGCCGCACCTGTTTCTCGGTGTAGCCCTTGGCCTTCATGCGGTTGACGAAATCCTGGTGCTTGCGCTGGTCGTCGGCGCTGGCCTTGCTGTTGAAGGAGATCACCGGCAGCAGTTCCTCGGTGTTGGAGAACATCTTCTTCTCGATCACCGCGCGCAGCTTCTCGTAGGACGTCCAGGCCGGATTCATGCCGTCGTTCTTGGCCCGGGCGCGCAGCACGAAATTCACCACCTCGTTGCGGAAGTCCTTCGGATTGCTGATGCCGGCCGGCTTTTCGATTTTCTCCAACTCGTCGTTGAGGGCGCTGCGATCGAGGATCTCGCCGGTGTTCGGATCGCGGAATTCCTGGTCCTGGATCCAGAAGTCGGCATAGGTGACGTAGCGGTCGAAGATGTTCTGGCCGTACTCCGAATACGATTCGAGGTAGGCGGTCTGGATTTCCTTGCCGATGAATTCGGCGTAGCGCGGGGCGAGGAATTCCTTGATGAAGCCAAGGTAGCGCTGCTCCAGCTCGGGCGCGAACTGCTCCTGCTCGATCTGCTGTTCCAGCACGTACATCAGGTGCACCGGATTGGCGGCCACTTCGCGGTGATCGAAGTTGAACACCTTGGACAGGATCTTGAAGGCGAAGCGGGTGGACAACCCGGTCATGCCTTCGTCGACACCGGCGTAGTCGCGGTATTCCTGGTAGGACTTGGCCTTGGGATCGGTGTCCTTGAGGTTCTCGCCGTCATAGACGCGCATCTTCGAGTAGATCGCCGAGTTCTCCGGCTCCTTGAGGCGCGACAGCACGGAGAACTGCGCCATCATCAGCAGCGTATCCGGCGCGCAGGGCGCCTTGGACAGCGAGGAGTTGGCCAGCAGCTTCTCGTAGATCTTCATTTCCTCGGAAACCCGCAGGCAGTAAGGCACCTTGACGATGTAGATGCGGTCGAGGAAGGCCTCGTTGTTGCGATTGTTCTTGAATGCCATCCACTCCGCCTCGTTGGAGTGGGCGAGGATCATGCCGTCGAAGGGAATCGCGCCGAAGCCCTCGGTGCCCTTGTAGTTGGCCTCCTGGGTCGCCGTCAGCAACGGATGAAGCACCTTGATCGGCGCCTTGAACATTTCGACGAATTCGAGCAGGCCGCGATTGGCCAGGCACAGGCCGCCCGAATAGCTGTAGGCGTCAGGGTCGTTCTGCGAATATTCCTCGAGCTTGCGGATGTCGATCTTGCCCACCAGCGAGGAAATGTCCTGGTTGTTCTCGTCGCCGGGCTCAGTCTTCGACACGGCAATCTGGCGCAGCACCGAGGGCCGCAGCTTGACCACGCGGAACTTGGTGATGTCGCCGTTGAATTCGTGCAGGCGCTTGACGGCCCAGGGCGACATGATGGTGTTGAGATAGCGCCGCGGAATGCCGAAATCCTCTTCCAGGATCGGGCCGTCCTCCTCGGGCTTGAACAGGCCCAGCGGCGATTCATGCACCGGCGAGCCCTTGATCGCGTAGAAAGCCTCTTTCTCGATCAGGGACTTGAGTTTCTCGGCCAGCGAGGACTTGCCACCGCCGACCGGCCCCAGCAGGTAGAGGATCTGCTTCTTTTCCTCCAGGCCCTGGGCCGCGTGGCGGATGTAGGCGACGATGTTCTCGATCACCTCTTCCATGCCGTAGAAGTCGCGGAAGGCCGGGTAGATCTTGATGATCTTGTTGGCAAAGATGCGCGACAGGCGCGGATCGAGCCGCGTATCCACCAATTCCGGTTCGCCGATCGCCGCCAGCATGCGCTCGGCGACGCTGACATAGGCAGCCGGTTGGTTGCGGCACAGTTCCAGGTACTCCTGTACCGACATGTCTTCTTCCTGCGCGGCTTCGTAGCGGCCCTGGTAGCGGTCGAAGATGGACATGGACGCCTCCTCTCTGTGGGTGCGGGGTTGTTAACTGCTTAAACGGCGATTCGCCCTCCGATGTTGATAGCTATGATCGTTTTTTTCAAATATTGTTCACGATTCGCTCCGAGGCAAGAATTCGATGCCCTGGGCAAGCGGCAGATCCGCCCCCCAATTGATGGTCACGGTCTGCCGCCGCATGTAGGCGCGCCAGGCATCCGAACCGGCCTCGCGGCCGCCGCCGCTGTCCTTTTCGCCGCCGAAGGCGCCGCCGATCTCGGCGCCCGAGGTGCCGAGGTTGAGGTTGGCGATGCCGCAGTCGCTGCCGGCGGCGGCGAGAAAGGCTTCGGCGCGGCGCAGGTCGCGGCTGAACAGCGCCGACGAAAGGCCCTGCGGCACGGCGTTGTTGAGCGCCAGCGCGGTGCCGAAGTCGCGCCAGCGCATGACGTAAAGTATGGGCGCGAAGGTTTCGCGCTGCACCACCGGCCAGTGGTTCTCGGCGGCCACCAGGGTGGGGCGCACGAACCAGCCGGGGCCGGCGAGCAGGCGGCCGCCGTAGAGCACCTGGCCACCGCAGGCTTCGGCCTCGGCCACCGCGGCGACGAAGGCGCTGCGCGCCGCCTCGTCTATCAGCGGTCCCATCAGAGTGCTGGCAAGCAGCGGATCGCCGACGCAGACTTCCCCGTAGGCCGCGACCAGGCGCGCGACGAACTCGTCGTACACTGTTTCCTGCAGCAGCAGGCGCCGCGTCGTGGTGCAGCGCTGGCCGGCGGTGCCGACCGCGCCGAAGAGGATCGCACGCAGCGCCAGATCGAGGTCGGCGGTCTCGTCGACGATCACCGCGTTGTTGCCCGAGCATTCGAGCAGGCAGCGGCCGAAGCGGCCGGCCACCGCCTGCGCCACGTCGCGGCCGACCGCCGAGGAGCCGGTGAAGGAGATCAGCGGCAGGCGCGCATCGGCGACCATGGCGCGGCCCGTTTCCTGGCCGTCGGCCAGCAGCAGGCCGAAGATGCCATCGGCATCGTGTTGTTGCGCCGCGGCGCAGGCCAGGCGGTGCACCGCCAGTGCCGTCAGGGGTGCCTTCGGGCTGGGCTTCCAGACCACGCTGTCGCCGCAGACCGCGGCAATCAGCGCGTTCCAGGCCCAGACCGCGGCCGGAAAGTTGAACGCCGTGATCACCCCGACCGGGCCCAGCGGCAGCCACTGCTCGTACATCCGGTGGCGCAGCCGCTCCGAGGCCATGGTGCGGCCGTAGAGCTGGCGCGAGAGGCCGACCGCGAAATCGGCGATGTCGATCATCTCCTGCACTTCGCCGTCGCCTTCGGCCTTGATCTTGCCGGTCTCCAGCGCAATCAGCGTGCCCAGTGCATCCTTGTGCCGCCGCAGCGCCTCGCCAAGCGCGCGCACCATGGCGCCACGCCGCGGCGCCGGCACGTCGCGCCAGCGCGGGAAGGCGGCCCGGGCGGCGTCGAGCGCCGCCTGAAAGTCGGCGCCGGTGGCACGGCGAACGTGTGCGAGCACCTTTCCCGTGGCCGGGTTTTCCGAGGCGAAACCCTGGTCCGCACCGCAGATCGCATCGAGGATGCCGAGCCGCGCCAGGGTCTCGCGTTCTACGGCGGAGCCCACAGGGTGTCTCATGCCGCTCGCATCCGGGTGGTGGGCAGGCGCCGCAGCGCCGCCTCGATGCGATCGATCGCCTCGTCGAGCTGGGCACGCTCGATGATCAGCGGCGGCGCCAGGCGGACCACCGTGCCGTGGGTGTCCTTGCTCAGCACGCCGGCGTCCAGCAGGCGCAGGCAGGCCGTGTGCGCATCGGCCAGGCGCGGGTCGAGTTCGATGCCGGCAAACAGCCCGCGCCCGCGCACTGCGCGTATCGCCGGGTGGCGAATCCGGCGCAGCCGCGCCAGCAGGTGCTCGCCGAGCCGGGCGGAGTGCGCCGCGAGGTCGAGTTCGACGATCAGGTCCAGCGCCACCAGCGCAACGGCGGCGGCCAGCGCATTGCCGCCAAAGGTGCTGCCATGGTCGCCGGGCGTGAACACGTCCATCACTTCGCGGTCGGCGAGGAAGGCCGACACCGGCAGCAGGCCACCGCCCAGCGCCTTGCCCAGGATCACGCCGTCGGGCCGCACGTCCTCGTGCCAGGAGGCCAGCAGCTTGCCGGTGCGGCCAAGCCCGGTCTGCACCTCGTCGCAGATCAGCAGCACCCGGTGGTGGCGGCAGATCTCGGCGCAGCGACGCAGGTAGCCCGCGGGCGGCACGATGATGCCGCCTTCACCCTGCACCGGCTCCACCAGGAAGGCGACGGTGTCGGGCGTGATCGCCGCCTCAAGGGCGTCGGCATCGCCGTAGGGGATCAGCGTGAAGCCCGGTGCGAAGGGGCCGAAGCCGTCGCGGTACTGCGGCTCCGAAGACATGCCGACGATGGCGATCGAGCGGCCGTGGAAATTGCCCTGGCAGGCGATGATTGCGGCGTGCCCGGCAGCCACGCCCTTGACCCGGTAGCCCCACTTGCGTGCCGCCTTGAGCGCGGTTTCGACCGCCTCCAGGCCGGTATTCACGGGCAAGGCCGCCGCGTAGCCGAAGACCTCGCACAGGCGCGCCAGCAGCAGCGGCAGGCGGTCGTTGTAATAGGCGCGCGAGGTGACCGCCAGGCGCCCGGCCTGGGCGGACAGCGCATCGACCAGGCGCGGATGACAGTGCCCCAGGCTGGCCGCCGAGTAGGCCGACATCATGTCGATGTAGCGTCTGCCCGCGGTGTCCCAGACATGGACACCCGCGCCGCGCGCCAGCACCACCGGCAGCGGTGCGTAGTTGTGTGCGCTGCAGCGTTCTTCGATCTCGCGCAACTCGTCGCCGGTGCGCGCGGTCAGTGCTTCCAGCAGCGCCGCGATCAGGCGCGCGGTGCGGCCGCCGATGTCGCGCTCCGGGTTGAATTCGGCGATCTCGATCGCAACAAGCTTCGGATTGCGCGCCAGGCTGCGCAGGGCCTCGACCAGCGCCGACGCGTCGAGACCGCCGGCGCAGGGCGTGTTGACCGCCGGGGCATCGCCCGGATCGATGGCGTCGAGGTCAATCGACAGCCCGAAGCTGCCGCCGCCGACGCGCGACAGTGCCTGGTCCAGGCTTTGCTGCAGCCCGCGGCGGCGGATCTCGGCCATGCCGACGATGCTGACGCCGGTTTCGCGCAGCAGCAACAGCTCTGCGTCCTCGAAACTGCGCGCGCCGAACACGGCGCAGCGCCTGGCGTCGAGCACCGTCTGTCCGCATTGCCACGGGTTCGGTTCGCGCCCGAGCAGGGCCGCCAGCGGCATGCCGTGGGGATTGCCGCTGGGACTGGTGCGCGAGGTATGCGCATCGAGGTGGGCGTCGATCCAGAGCAGCCCCGGCGCGGCGTCCGTCGCGCGCGCCACGCCGCTCCAAGTGCCCACCGCCAGGGCATGGTCGCCGCTGAGCACCACCGGCAGCGCGCCTTCGCCAATGCAGGCTGCAACCCGTTGCGCAAGCTGGTCGCACATCAGGCGCAAGGCCGCCTCGCGCGGCAGCTCGGCTGCGGCCGGTGCCGCGACGATGCCGTCCCAGGTGCACTCGATGTCGTTGCGGCGCACGCCGCCGCCGACATCGGCCCGTTCCAGGGCCGCCGCCGCGCCCATGCTGCCGTCACGCGCCGGCGCCGGCACGCCGAAGGCACCGGCCGCGCCTATCAGGCGCAGCGCGCGTCGCTGCGGGAAGATCACGGATTTCACCACAAGCTCCCATTCGCCGGGCTTCACCCCTGTATAGACAGCATTCGCGGCGGGACGTTCGCCGCCGGCGGGATTGCGATCGGGTCCGCGCCCGGTAAAATTCGTCCATGACCCTGGAGCAGCTCAAGCAGCGCCTGACGCTTTACGAAAAGCTGATGCGGCTGGACAAGCCGATCGGCACGCTGCTGCTGCTGTGGCCCACCTTCTGGGCCCTGTGGCTGGCTACGGAAGGCCAGCCGCACATTCTGCTGGTGTGGACCTTCGCGCTGGGCACCTTGCTGATGCGCTCGGCCGGCTGCGTCATCAACGACTACGCCGACCGCGAGTTCGACCCCCACGTCAAACGCACCAGGGACCGTCCCCTGGCGGCCGGCACGGTCAGCGTGCGCGAGGCGCTGGTCCTTTTCGCCGTGCTCTGCCTGTGCGCCTTCCTCGTCGCCGTGCCGATCCTGCGCGAGGTCTGGAAGCTGACCCTGGTCGCGCTATTCCTCGCCGCCAGTTACCCCTTCACCAAGCGCTTTTTCGCCCTGCCGCAGGCCTACCTCGGCGTGGCCTTCGGCTTCGGCATTCCGATGGCTTTCGCCGCCGCCACCGGCGAGATCGGTCCCCTGGCCTGGACCCTGCTGGCCGCCAACATCTTCTGGGCCCTGGCCTATGACACCGAGTACGCCATGGTGGACCGCGACGATGACCTCCGGATCGGCATCCGCACCGCCGCGATCACCTTCGGCCGCTTCGATGTCGTCGCCGTGATGGGCTGCTACACGGTCACCTTGGCCATCCTCGGCGTGATCGGCTGGGACCTGCACTACGGCTTTGGCTACTTCGGCGGCCTGATCTTGGCGGCAGCGCTCGCCGGCTACCACTACACGCTGATTCGCGAGCGCGAGCGCGACGGCTGTTTCAAGGCCTTCCGCCACAACAACTGGTTCGGCGCGGCGGTGTTCGCCGGCATCGTCGTCGAACTCAACCTGCGGCCCTGGCTGGGGCTCTAGGGCGTGTTCACAATCATCCGGCGGATGGCGTTGAGGCCAGACGCGGATGGATGCAAGGCGGAGGACGCCGGCAAGGGTAATCCCTTGCCAAGTCCGACAACGCCGCAGACGCCGCGTCCGGCCTCAACCCGCAGGGCCGGGTCAAATCGGGCGCGCTGCGGCGTTGCGGCTCCTAGCCCGGATATTTCATAGGGGAGGTCGGCGGAACAGCCGTGAGGCGCGTTAATACAGGTGTCTAAGCCGAAATTAACGAGGTTCCGCCGATGCCAAAGTGTACCGCTGATCAGATGTGGTTTGGGCGCCTTGGGCGTCG
>JACRLX010000033.1 GCA_016235165.1 Rhodocyclales bacterium | reverse complement strand
TCCTTACTTGACGGCAGCGACGATCTTGGTCGCGGCCTCGGCCATGGAGTCGGCGGAAATGATCGGCAGGCCGGATTCGGCGAGGATCTTCTTGCCCAGGTCTTCGTTGGTGCCCTTCATGCGCACCACCAGTGGCACCGAGGCTGCCGGCCAACGTTGAATCCATCCTCACCCAATGCTATAGTTGAGCTATGCGCATAGACGCCTATGAGGACAAACCATGAGCGAAGCCATCCGCTGGACCATCAAGGTTTCCCCGGAAACCGACCTTTCCCTGCGCGGATTTCTCGGTGCGCAAGGCATGAAAAAAGGCGATCTGTCGAAGTTCGTCGAGGACGCCGTGCGCTGGCGCATGCTCGACCGCACGGTACAGATCGTAAAGGACCGTAACCAGGACATGCCGGCCGACATGCTGGAAGCGATGATCGACGAGGCCGTCCGCGAGGTTCGCGCCGCAGCGCAAGACGCGGCCCGCTGAGGGGCCATGCGCGTCGTCCTCGATACCAACATCCTGCTGTCGGCCTTGATGGTGCGAGGCACGCCGCCCGACAGGCTGTATGAGGAATGGCGCCATGGGCGCTTCCAGCTCGCCTCGACCGAAAGGCAAATCGACGAATTCAGGCAAGTGGCGCGCCGCCCCTTTTTCGTGGCGCGACTCAAGGCCAGCGAAGTCGGCCGCATGGTCAACGACATCCGCCGCCTCGCCGTGATGTGCGACACACTGCCCGCCGTCAGCCGCTCGCCCGATCCCAACGACGACTATCTGCTGGCACTTTGCCAGGCAGCCAGCGCCGACTATCTCGTCACCGGCGACAAAAGCCATCTGCTGGCCCTCGAACGTCACGAGGGAACGCGCATCCTCGGCGCCAAAAGCCTGGTGGAGTTGCTCGGCCGATAGTTTCACATCGCCCCAAAAGAAGTCGGAAACCATGGCCACGCCCCACGACGAGCACTTCTGGAACAGCCTCGGCAACTACGATGAGGAAATTATCAGCATCTTCAAGGAAGCCGAGGCGGCGCGTCCGCTGATTGAACGCATCCTGCGCCATGTCGGCCCGGACACAGTGGTTGCAGATCTCGGTTGCGGCCCCGGCAAGCTGTTGCCCTATCTCAAGGACGCGAAGAAGGTCTATGCCGTAGACAAATCAGCCAATATGCTCGCCAAGGCGCGGAACGTCTGCGGACAGGCCAATGTCGAATTCATCGAAGCAAGCTTCGCCGATCTCGCGCTGCCCGAACTGGTAGATCTCGCTGTCGCCGTTTCGAGCGTGCTGCCGGCGTCGCTCACCGACTTCAATCGCCTGATGGCCGGCATCGTCGCGCAGATGAAGCTAGGCGCCACGCTGGTGATGCTCCTACCGTCTTTCGAATCGCAGCTCTATTACAGCAACTTGCGGTTGGCTTGGCTGATCGAGGGCGAACGGAAGGAAGAATCCGAGGCGTATCGTCAAATCACCGCTATGCATGCCAAATACATGAACAATCTTTTTGGCTACATCCAGGGCAAGACCGACTTTCCGATCCAGAAGTTCTGGATTGCTGACGAGCTAAGCGAACGAATCGGCAGTCTGAACGCTCTGTCCGACACTCGAATCGATCGTTTCGAGAAGCCTTGGTCAGCGTTCTTCCCTAATGAACAGAAATGGATTCGAGCAAAGCCACCGTGCTGGATGTGGCTAGTTACCGCCAAGAGGCAGTGACCCGACCCGCCAAGAGCAACTGTATGTTTTGGTGGATTGGATGTTCAATAACAACTACAACCCAGCATAGGATGGACAATAGTAAACGTTTAGCTTCGTAACAAGTCCAAACGAATAATCAAAGGATACTCTATTGATTGAAATTTCTCCCGCATCATACAAAGCGGAATCGAAGTTTTGAAAAATACTTCGATACACTTCAAAATCTTTGCTGGAGTATCGAGGTTCGCATTTATTCGACACATCACCCAACCCGCCAATGCGCACAACATACACGATGTCATCAGTAGACAGACTCAAGTATCTTCTGTCAAAAAATATCCTAGCCGCAGTGCTTTTATTTATTCGATAGTAATATTTAAAAGCAGTACATTCGCCGCCACAAAAATCGATTCCCATAAAGTATGGTAGCGCACCCTGATACTCAGGCCATGTTGCCTGGAAGTATTTGGCTACTTTTCCAAAAAATTTAGGGCGCGGAAATAGATAGAAAGTTTCCCTTAGCGACCTACCTTGATCTTGCATTACTGAGTAGGCATAACCGTGCAATGTACTTTGCGTGTAAAGGTTGAGTAACTTTTTCGCAAATGCACCGTTGACGACATTTTTTCTTAAGAATGCAAATTCTGAGACGATCTCAATATCTGACAGCGCATAGCAGTAGTAAATGAATCTTTCGCTGGACTTTAAGCTAACAGGGCGACTCAGATTTATCTTTCTAGCAAAGTGGATTGCTCTGTCCGTGCACTTCGTCCCCGCCGTCCTAACATGATCGTTGAAGCTAGAAAAAAGCCTAGCAACGACTGGATCATTAAACGAAGTTAATCTACTAGTTTGATCTGCTCTGATGTAGCCGTGATATCGAAAAGCCCAGCGGGAAAAATTGTTAGGTAGTGTACTAACACCGATACAGTCTGAAGAATATGTGCAGTTTTTGCACAAAATAAGCTGCGCTGTTCCACAGAGAGGTCTCAGATTATGTGACGGCAAGCATCTTTCATAATGATTGGCACCTACTAATTCAAGTAGAAGGCAGTCAGCAAAATTGGTAAAAGTTAACTCATGCCCTTCGTCAAGCCACTTTTCAAATCCGGGTCGCAAGGCAATCAATGATCGATAATCAATCGATGATTGATTAAGTTCCAATGTGAGCTTGTGTCGCTGTGGATGTAATGAGTTTTGGTCGCCTGTTAGCAGGCTAGACAGAGTTTCGAGAGTAGCATCACTGACAAGCAATCTCATCTTGAACGGCTAAGAGAGATCAATAACCACCTCCCCCACCTGAAGCTTGAGCTTGAGGGTGGTCGTCTTCTTTCTTAGTGGCCTCATGAATCACCACAACCCCAACCGCCACACCAGCCACGATGGCGGTGGTGGAAATCTCGCCAACTTCTGCTACGGTTTCAGTGGTGCCGTCGGCTTTCAGGCGCGTGCTATAGGTTAGCAGGTCGGCGCCACCGATGCGCAGGCGATCCCAGTTCTGTTTCTGCGTGTTGAAGCGCACATCCATCAACGAGCGCACGGCGCTGACCGGCGACTGCTGAAACAGTGAGGGGTGATAACTGAAGCCGTCACCTTGCTCCCGCCGCAGGTGATTGACGGCGAAACCGAGAATCGGCGCCTGCTGCGCGCGGCTGACGCCGCCGAAAGGCAGACTGACATAGGCCATCGCCGCGACGTCGTTCCTGTCAAGCGGCCCAGCAATAATCGGCGCGGAAATACCCGCCAGCGCGGCGGCAACGGATACGGCGATGAGTTTTGGTTGCATGGCTTTACTCCTTTGGGTCAATGGAAAAATCAACGAAAAGTCGGCGCTGGCGAGACGGCGCTCATGTCATGGCGGAGCAAAGTCGCGCAAGCATTCACTCAACCAGTCGGCCAGTGATTCAGTGGGGCGCACGGCATCGCGCGCAAGCCGGTGCCAGGCATCCTCGGTCATGAGGCCGGCTTCGACGATGGGATTGCTTTCGCCGTGCCACTGGCCATAGAGTTTCTGCCATGCATCCTGCGGGACGTCGGCCTGCCTGGCCAAGGCGCCGAGCAAGGCGTCGAGGTCGTCCAGGTGTTGGCGGTAGGTTTCCTCGCCAAGCGCCTCACCAAACAGTTGCGACAGTTCCCTGGCGAGCGGCGCCAGAGTGAGCGGATCGGCGGGCTTCGTGATATCCGGCACCGCAAGAGCCGGGCTCTGCACCGCCAGCAGCGCGTGCAGTGCCTCGCCTGCGCTGACCGGGGTGAACGGGATTACGCTAAGTCGCGATATGTCGACGTGCAGCTGGCTCAACGAAGCCTTGATGCGATGGACATCCACCTGGACCTCGGCGGGATCGGCTTGCGTTCCCCAACCCAACAGCACGGCGGCCAAGGGCTCGACGGTCTTGGGAATAACTCCTTCGATTTCAGTCAGCGCGCCGAGCAGATTCACCGCGCAATCCACGCCGTGGTAGGCCGCCATGGCCTGGTCCGCCTCGGTGGCGCGCTCCAGCGCCCAACGCAGGCCAACTGCATTGACCGCAAAGCGCAGCCGCGCCGTCATCGGGCCGTCGTCGAACCGCCCGAGCGCGGCACCCGCGTTAAAAAAAGCGCTGGGAATTTCATCCCAATCGTCCGCCAAGTTGAAGACCACGCGCGCCAGCGCGGCGTGGACGCTGATGGTCGCCTGCCAGCCCTCGCCGGCACTGCGGCCCTCGTTCGCATTCGGCGGTGGGGCAACGACCGTCCAGTCAACCTCGTTCCAGGCCGAGACCACATTGGCCATGCCCATGACCGCATGGGCCGATCGCAGCGCCGCCGCACCGTCGGCCTGCGGGCGACCCAGCGCCCGCCAGAAGCCGCTCGCAAGTTCAATTGCGGCGGGCGTGTTCGCGTCCCCGTCCGCGTCCAGCTCCGACAACCTTGCCACCGTCGATAGCATTTGTAGTCGATTGACTACGCGGCTTGCCGTCGCGAGGTTGCCATCCCGATATTTGTCAGGACGCATTTGTATGTCGTCGGCGATCTGGCCGGCCAGATTGTTAGCCGCCACCTTGACGACGGCGCTGCCAGTCGCTTGCGGCCCCTCGCTCAGCAGGCGGTGGTAGTAATAACGCACACGCTCTCGGCCGGTTTTTCCGCCCCATTGGCCGACCCACTGCGCCAGGTTGAGTTGGGTAACGAAGAAGCCTTCCCTGCGCTGTTGCTTCTCCCTGTCGAGATAGTCCCAGACCCCGGCGGCGAAATCGCACAGACCGTTGCCTGTGAAGATCGGTGTTCCGCTTGCCGCAAGACGGATCAGCGGCTGGATGACCAGATCGACCTGGGCCTCGCGCGTCGCCATTCCGTCTTCTTCCAGCCGGCGCAAGGTAGCCGCCACGGCGCCGCGAAAGAAACTTGCCAATTCCGGCGGCTTTCCCTGCAAGCCTTCCGCGCCAACGCGGACTTTCAGCATCACGAGTTCAAGGGGGCCATCGAATGCGTCGCCAGTTCGGCTATCGCTTGCAGCGACCCGCGGCAAGACGGCCTTGCGCCAGTCGACCCGTTCAACCAGCCAGTCGGCAAAATCGTCGAAGTCTTCGTCCGCCACCGCCCCGGCATCGCCGGGCGCTGTATCCCCCTTGGTCATGGCCTTGGCCGCATCACTCCAAAGCTGACTGACGATTGCCCGCCAGGCATCCGCGATTTCGACGAGTTTCTCGGCGGTACCTTCTTCCTGGTACTTGATGTTCTGATTGCTTAGCGCCACGGCCACCGGCTTCGACAGCATGGCTTCTTCGACAACGCGGTCGGCAGCGCGATGGCTGCCTCCTGGCTCGATGGCCCGTTGTCCGGCACTGTCGCCGCCGACGCCGTTTGGAGGATGGTCGGATTCAGTCATTTCACGGCCTCATCGCTGCCAGGGAGGGCGGCTGTCCGAAAGCAGGCAGGCCACACCCATCAGGGTCATAAGTTCGACTTGGCGAATGCCATCCCTGGGCTTGTCCGATCCAGGCCATTTCGCGAATTCGGAGAGTAGCCAGACCATGCGCCCCTCGAATGCGCGATGGGACGGCAACAGGACGGACGCCAGCAACGGGCTGCCGTCGATATACTCGGGCAAGACCTCAATCAACCGCCCGGTCGGTATGCCACGACAGGCATCCGCCCAAAGGTGCGATGTCACCACCGAATTGGAAAGCAGCGGTATCAAGTCGTTTGCCACCAGCGAAGCAAGTTCGATGCTGTTCGTCAGGTATTTCTCGGCGAATCTTCTGTAGAGGTAGTACCGTGCCCGCTCTGTGGCATCCAAATCGCCGGCAACCGTGCCGGGAGGCCGCAACCAAAGTTCGAGCAAGGCATTGCGGTACTTGTTTTCAATTATTTGTTGATCGTCATCCGGGAAGATGTACATTCCATCCCGACCCGGAAAGGCCTGGTCAATCACAGCAAACATAGTGGCCCGCAGATCGGGGCTCTTCGCTGTGAGCGGGTTGAAGACCTTGTGGCGAATCTGCGCCTCGACGTAGGGCAGGATGGTCATCACGCCCGGCAGATCAAGGGCACGCCGCGCGAGGGTTATCGCCGCTTGCGCGACTTCGGGATCGGCGCGGTCGATTTCGTCGAGGATCATGACCAGCTTCAAGCCTTCGCGATTCGCGGCTTCCACCACGCGCCGAAAGCCGCCTTGCCACGGCAAGGGCACGGACACCGGCACATCCGCCTTGAAGGCCATGCGGGAAACCTCGAAATTCAGCGCCCAGCCGTTCGGCAGCATGCGTATCACGGCCATCAGCAACGGCACGAAAAGCAAATGCACCGGATAGGCGCCGACGCAGCGCGCGAGCAACCGCGGGTGGCTCAGCACGGCCTTCACCAGCGCGAAGTGCAAGTCGAGTTCCCGCTGATGCTCCCAGATGTTGACCGGCACGACGACGGCATCCGCGCAGGTCGACTCAAGCATGTCCCGCGTCGCGGCGAGGACGAAGGACTTGCCGTTGCCCCAGTCGCCCTTCAGGCCGAGCAGGATGCCGGGCTGCCCGGCGTCCAGGCGCCCCATCATCCCGGCGATGGACTCGACGACCTTGCACTGCCCTTCGAGCAGGAATATTTCACGGCCGCGGGGGCGATCCGGGCGACGCAGCCAGGCGTGCCATAAGAGGCGGCTCCAAGCGTCGCGGGTAAGGTAGGCGATCAGGAGGAATATCGCCAGGCTCGCAGCCGTCCCCAGTCCGGCCAGCAGTTTCAACAGGCGTTCGCCAGTGTCGAGAAAGCGCTGCAATGCCTTCAGCACGTCGTCGATCCCTGCCCGATCGGCCACGAGCAAATCGACGACCGCGCTCAGCGTGGCTTGTATCTGGTCCGACAACGACAGCACTTTGGCTGATTTTGAGTTGCATGCCGACGACGCCTGTGCAATGCAACTCGTGGTGGTACAGCGGGGGCCGGGGGTGTTGATGGCGGCGGCGATCGGTGCGGCCTTGGCGGTGGAAGGCGGCTTTGACGTCGCCGGTGCCGGTGCCGCAGCGACCGGCGGCGAAGTGTCGCACCGCGCGGGCGCCGGTTGGCAGCATAGCGCCGCAACATCGCCGGCATCCTGTCGCGGGGTTTGGTCGGACAGCACCCCGCCGAAGGCCAAGGCCACGGCAACCGCCCCAACCTGGACACCGGCGCGGAATCTTTGCCAAGCCGAATCGCGGATCGTCACACCGGCCACCACGCGTCGACCGCCCGCGCGCCGAATCGGACGACCGTTACGCGATCATCCTCGGCTCGGCTCGGCTCGGCTCGGCTCGGCTCGGCTCGGCTCGGCTCGCTCGGCTCGGCTCGGCTCGGCTCGGCTCGGCTCGGCTCGGCGCGGCTCGGCTCGGCTCGGCAAAGAATTGTCGCTGACTGTAATCATGTCAAGTCGGCTTTACCGACCCTCTCCCCATTTACTTTCCCATTTGCCATTGTTCTTGCGGAAAAGATTCCGCGCACTTTATGCCGGCGCGATTGGAGAGTCAATAACGAAATCAGGTGATTATTCCGCGTGACCGCCGCGCCGGCCCGGTCCGAGAAAAAATGCCGCCCGGAAATCTCCGGAGCGGCATCTATGTGACCTTGGCGCCGTACCGCCAGCGCCGACTTTCCTACTTCAGCAGGCCCTTCAGCAGCTTGGCCATTTCCGACGGATTGCGCGTCACCGTGAAGCCGCACTCCTCCATGATCGCCAGCTTGGCATCCGCCGTATCGGCACCGCCCGAAATCAGCGCGCCGGCATGGCCCATGCGCTTGCCGGCCGGGGCGGTGACGCCGGCGATGAAGCCGACGATGGGCTTCTTCATGTTGGCCTTGCACCACTGCGCGGCTTCGGCCTCGTCCGGG
>JACRLX010000027.1 GCA_016235165.1 Rhodocyclales bacterium | reverse complement strand
GCAGTGAAATAACTGCAACGGCGCACTCCTGATGCTGCCGCTGCTCGATACGCAGGTGCGCCTGGTACTGCTCAATCACGTCGCCGTGCGACTGGCCGAGGCGCAGCCGGATGAACTCCACGCCGCCGGCATCGAGAACGAGCAACTCGCGGGCCTGCGGCAACTGTCGGCCCTCGATCTGAACCGCCTGGCCACGATGCGCGACCTGACCATCGGCGTGACCTTTGATGCCGCCGAACTCACTGCGGGCCTGCGCACGGTCTCGCTGGTGAATGAGGCCAAGGCGCTGGAGGCGTATTTCATTCGCCATGGTGCGTCCTGGCAGATGATGAGCGCGCTCTTCAAGATTCGCCGCAAGGTGACGCTCAGGCGCCGCCGCGACTGCGGTGCATGGAGACCGTCAGGCCGCTTCCCGCTTCCTGATACCGCTCTGCGCGAGCGCATTTACCGGGCATGGCATGCCATTGAGGAGCCGAATCTCCGGGTGCGCTACTTCCGCCTGCATCAAGCTTTCCCGAACCTCTCCATCGCCGTTCTCGAGGCAGTCGCGCGCGAATTCGAGGACGAGCCATGAACGGCCGCCGCTCGATTCCGCCGGGCCTTACCGCCGAACTGCTGCTCGACGTCTTCGACCTGCCGATCAGCTTCCACCGTTGTCTGGTCCCGATCACGGGTGGCGTGACGGCGGCGCTGATGCTCTCGCAGGCCATCTGGACCAGTGAGGCGCTCGACCCCGAGGTCGGCGGCTGGTTCTGCAGGTCCCAGGAGGAATGGACCGAAGAGACCGGGCTTTCGCGCTGGGAGCAGGAAACGGCACGGCGAGCTTTGCGCACCGGCGGCTTTCTCGAAGAGCGACGCGCCGGCATGCCGGCGAAGCTCTGGTTTCGCGTACGACCCGAAGCCGTAGGGCGCGCATTGCAGGCGCAAGCCAACCCGGTTCGCCGATAACGGTACACAGGCCCAAGCATGAGAGACCGAGAACCGAGAACCGTAACCAGCGCTGATGACGACCCATGGCAATCCGCCCAACAGGAGCGAGCGTTGGCGACCCTCTGGCCGCTGCTGGGGCGGCATATCGCGTTTCATCGCCGCCTCGTGGACCTGACGGCGAACGTGAAGGCGGCGCTGTTGCTTTCCCAATCGATCTACTGGACACGCCACGGTCGCGACATCGCCCGGACCGGCGGCTGGTTCCTCAAGACCACTGAGCAATGGGAGATGGAAACCGGACTTTCCGGCAAGGAACAAGCCACCGCACGCGAGGTATTGCGCAAACTGGCGATCCTCAGCGAGCAGCGCGTTGGCATCCCGGCGAGGCTGCATTTCCGCCTATGCGTTGATCAGCTCGGCGCCTTGCTCAGCGACCGGATCGGCAGAGCGTCGGCGAGTCTGGACTGGGCCGATGGCGCCGCCGTCGCGGAATTGCTGGGTCCGTCACTCGCCTATCACCGCACGCTGGCGGGCATCGGCGGCGGGGTCCATGCCGGCCTGCTGTTGTCACGCACGCTGCACCTGACGCGGCTGCAGATGCGCCGGCAGTTGCAGGAGTGGATCGGCAGTTCGACCGACGTATGGACCGAGCAGATCGGCCTCACGCGCCGCGAACAGGAGATTGCGCGCCGGGAACTGGCGCGCGTCGGCGTCTGGGAAGAGGCGCTGGTTGGCATTCCTCCGCGACGACTCGCCCGAATTCCGCTGGATCGCCTGCTCGCGCGGCTGGCGGGGGATGAATCCGGCGATGCCAATCGCATCGCTTTGCCGTATTCGCCAGAGTGCGGTGTTGCCACAATCAATAGTCGACAAAAAGGCGAAACAAGTATGCGGGATTCCCACATTCATGTTTTGCCGAAAGCGCCAAAATTGATTCGACAAAAACGCCATCACTGTTTCGACGAAAGCGCCAATCTACATATACAAGGAAGTACACGTGGTTTAGTACAACAACCACCCACAAGGGAAACCATCGCTAATGCGGGGCCGTCGCAACGTCGTGGTGGTGATCTGATCCTGCCGGAAAGCCTGCTCCCTGAAGAACGTACGGCGGCGCTCCTCCTGCTTAAGCCCTGCGCGCAGCAAGCCCAGGCCTTGCTCGATGAACTGAGTGCCCGGATGCAGGCAAGAGCAGTGCATACCAGTCCGCTCGCCTACCTGCGTGGCCTGGTCAGGCGTGCCCTGGCCGGCGAGTTCGTGCCGGAACTGGGACAGCGCGTGGCGGCTGCCAGGCGCAGGCATGACGAGGACCTGATCCTGCGCCAGCAGCGCGAGGCCGAGGAGCAGCGTCTTGCCGGCGAGTGCGCGACCCCGGAACACCAGGCCAAGCGCGCATCCCGCCGCGCCGAGATGCGACAGATCGCGGACGCGATGCAGGCCGGGCGCCCGCCGGAGAAGCGCTCGTGAGCCCCCTGCCAGTCCGAATTCCCGGCAGCGACAAATCCTGGTCGCCAGCGCTGCCAACTCGGCACAGCGACCCTAGGCCGTTCGCGGCAGCCACAACCACCTCAATCGAAACGGAGTCCGCAATGGCAGCCCCTGACGCAATCCTGCAGCACGCGCGCAATGAGCCCAATGGGTCCAATGCGCCCGATGCCACGCTCGCCGCCAACGCCCAACTCGGGCAACTGGCGGATGCCACCCCCGACACGATGAGCTTGCACACCAAGGATGCCTATCGGATCTCTACCGGCCGCGGTGCGGATGCCGCAGGCAAGTTGCCGCCGATTCCTGGAGGCAGGCGCTTTGCGGCGGTTCTCAAATCCATCTGGCACCTGTCGG
>JACRLX010000028.1 GCA_016235165.1 Rhodocyclales bacterium | reverse complement strand
AGCAAAATCCAGGGGAATCACCCCTTGTCTGCCCTCGAACAGGCCGATCACCCAATGAAAATGGCATTTCCGTCACGTTTTCGTCTCGATTTCAATTCGTCGCTGCTTTTTGCGGTGGCTTGTTCAGCGTTTCCTTAGCTTAGAGCACCGCATTGAACACATAGCCCACCAGCAGGATGCCGATCGCGACCACGCCGGCGAAGGTGGCGATCAGCGTTGGCTTGAGTACCTTGCGCAGGATGATCATCTCGGGGGCCGAAAGGGCGATCACGGACATCATGAAGGCCAGCACGGTGCCCAGTGCCGCGCCCTTGCCGATCAGCGCTTCGACCACCGGGATGATGCCCGCCGCATTGGTGTACATCGGCACGCCAATCAATACGGCCGCCGGCACCGACCACCAGGGCGCGTCCCGGCCCATGATCGAGGCCATGAAATCCTGCGGCACATAGCCGTGGATGCCGGCGCCCAGCGCGATGCCGGCGAGGATGTAGGGCCAGACCTTGCCGACAATTTCCTTGACGTGACGCCAGCCCGCCTCGAAGCGCTGCACCCAGCTCATCTCCGTGCCGCTGGTGGCTTGCGCTTCCCCGGCGTGGATGGCGCGCACCCAGTCTTCGAGGTGGTTTTCCATTTTCAGCTTGCCGATGACGAAGCCGGCGACGATGGCAACCGTCAGGCCGAGACCGAGATAAAGCGCTGCGACTTTCCAGCCGAACATGCCGAACAGCAGGGCCAGCGCGACTTCATTGACCATCGGTGCCGAGATCAGGAAGGAAAAGGTCACGCCCAGGGGCACACCGGCCGAGAGGAAGCCGATGAACAGCGGCACCGCCGAGCAGGAACAAAACGGCGTGACGATGCCCAGGGAAGCCGCCATGACGTTGCCGACGCCGACGCGCTTGCCCGAGAGCAGTGCGCGGGTACGCTCCGGCGAGAAAAACGTCTGCACGATGCCCATCACGAAGACGATGCCGATGAGCAGCAGGATCACCTTGGGCGTGTCGTAGAAGAAAAAATGCATCGCCTCGGCGAAGTGCGTGCCGCGTACCAAGCCGAGCGATGTGACGACCCAGTCGGCAAAAGGGGTGAGTTGCGAATAGACCGCTACCCAGGCGAGGGCGGCGATGGCGATGCCGACGGCCCAGCGCCAAAAGCTTGCCGGCCCGCGAAGCGGCTTCTCCGGCACGCAGGGCGCTGGCGCCGGCGGGACGGCGGTCAGGGTGGTTTCGTTCATTTTGGGCTCCGGATCGGGGTTCCCACAGAAGACGAAGCCGGGCGAAAAAGGATGCAGGCGATGCGGAAAGTCGGCGCCGGCGAGACGGCGATCAGCCGAACAGCGCCTGCCACCAGCGCTTGCGTCCGGCAGGCAGCGGGGCGTCGTCCGCGACCTGCTCGGGGTACGCGCGGGTCAGCAGCCCCCTTGCCGCGGGACGTGCAACAGTTCCGCCGTCTATTTGATTTGGGTCTTGTAGGGATACCCCGCATCCATCCAGGCCGAGATACCACCGGGGACGCGATAGAGGTTGGTGTACCCCATTTCCTTGGCCCAAACGGCGGCATTGTGCGAGCGACCGCACTTGACGAAGCCGCAGTAGATGACGATCTTCTTGTTGAGGTCCGGCCCGAGCAGCTTGCGGTAGGCGTCCTGCGTCTTGCCCAGCGCGTCATCTTCCCACTTGCCGTTGCGGTTCGACTGGAAGCCGAAGTTGGTGGCGCCGGCGACGTAGGCCAGTACGAATTCCTCGGGCGGATGCGCGTCCACCAGCACCATGTCTTCCTTGGCGTCGATCATCTTCTTCATGTCGGCCACGCTGAGCAGCTTGTAGCCGCCTTGCTGGACTTCCTTGGCGACTTTGAGTGCGACGGCTTCCGTTGCCGTTTCCGGCAGCAGGCTGTTGCCGGCGAAGGCCGTTGCGGTGGATAGGGCCAGGGTTGCCACAAAAGATGCGATCAACTGATTTTTCATACGGTATCTCCTTGGATTTTCATGGATGGAAATGCAACTTGCGAATTGCAGGTAGTACTTGCGCTTGCCGTACAGCGCTCAGGATCGTTCGACGGTCCTGCTGACCACCCGCATGGGCCGGTCATCGACCTTCCAGCCCTTGGCTGTCGCCAGGCCGATGGGGGCCCAGCGATAGACCAGGCGCGCGACCACCTTGACCGGCGTCTTGCCCGGCGGCAGCTTGAAGCGGAACTCGCCGCGATCCGGGGTGAAGGGTTTGAGCGTGGTGTCGAAGGCGACCTTCTCGGCCTGGAAGCCGCCGACGCCGAGGCGCGGCTGCCCGGTCTTGGGATCGGGCGGCGATTGCAGCGGCTTGGCGTAGAACCTGCCTGGCATGCCGCCCCAGTCCTGCGGGCCGCGCTGGCCGGTTTGCGGATTGCCCATGCCGGCCAGCGGATGCAGCAGTCCGTTCTTGTCGCCGGTATAGCTCAGCACATTGCCGTCGGCATCGAAGACGTCGAGTTTCAGCAGCGCGGCGCGGATCGGCCCGGAGCCGGGAATGCCGTGGCCGGCGCCGATGTTTTCGATGACGGTAGTCACCACCAGTTCGTCGCCGACGATCCGCGTCGTCAGGTCGAGGCTCACCGAATCTCGCAGCGTTGCCGGATCATGGGCGCCGACGAAGCTATGGGCGCGGGCGCCATGGCGCTTGGGCGCGCCGACGGCGATCTCCTGCCTGCCCGGCAGCAGCGGCATGTGGCATTCCTGGCAGGTCTGCCTGACGATGCCTTTGTCGTAAAGCAGCTTCCAGTCTTCGTACGTGGAAATCGCCAGCACGCCCCTGCCTTCATTGCGGGTCTTGGCGTGGCCTTCCTCCTGGTTGAGGTGGCATTGCGAACAGAACTCCGAGGTCCGCAGCGCCGGATCGACCTTGATCGGGTGCCCCGGCGACTTTCCTCCCTTGCCGGGTCCGCGAACCGATCCGCTGCCGTCGAGCGTGACGGTGTTGACCGGGCCGGTCTTGTAACGCGTGCCTTCCTTCTTCACCACGGTTTTCTCGATGCCGTGGCAGTAGTTGCAGGAGATGCCGAAGTCGGCCTTGTCGCGGATGGCCTGACCCAGGTCGACCTCGCGACCGGCCTTGTGCTCCTTCAACACCAGCCTGGGCACGTGGCACTGGGCGCAGTCGCCCGCCTGGCCGGGAAAGAAGCCCTGGTAGCCCATGCCGTCCTTCTCGCCCCTGGCGTTGGTGGCGGTGAAGAACTGATAGACGATCGGGTTCTGGAGATCGCTACCCATTACCGATTGCGAGTATTCCTTATAGATGCGCTGATGGCAGGCGCCGCAGTACTGCGGATCGTCGGCGCTGCCGGCGACCGCCGGGTCGTAGGCCCGCGCCGGGATTGCCGCACAGAACGCAAGCAGCAACAGGAATGCAGGGCGGCACAGTGCCGCAATGGGGTTTCGCTTCACGGGGGACTCCTCGATGTTCCTGGAGTCGCGACCTTAGCGAAGCCCGCCGAGGCGCACCATGATTGCAATCAGTGTGCGCCGCAGCAATCCGGGCGGTCTATGCCTTTACCCGCAGGTGATCCCCGTCGCCCTCGATGCGGCCCTCGTCGCGCAGGCGCGCCAGTGCGCGGTACAGGCTTTCCGGTTGCAGGCCGAGCTCGCCGGCCCAGTCGGCCAGCGATCCCTTGAGCACGATTTTGCCCGCGGCATCCGCTTCGCAGACCAGGTAATGGAGTATGCGATCTTCGGCGCGCCGCAGCCGCACCCGCTCGTAGCGCGAGCATTGCTGGCGGGCATTGCGAATCTGCGCCAGCAGGAAGGCTGTGGCAAAGCTCTGGTCGGCCAGCAGCGCGGCGAGCATCGCGCGTTTTGGAAAGACGGCCAGCTCGCTGTCGAGCCGGGCGCGTGCGGCGCAAGTGTAACTATCCACCGCCAGGGCCGGCTCGCCGAAGAAATCCCCGGCGCCGGCGCGCACCATGACCAGGGCCTCGCCGTCCGGCGAATAGCGCAGGGCTTCCAGCTCGCCTGCGCGGACGAAGAAGATCGACGTCACCGGATCGCCGAAGCGGAACAGGGATTCGCGTCGTTTGAGTTGCAGCAGCTTGGCCTGATCGCGCAGGGGGGCTGGCAGGTAGTCGGGAAGGCTGGCGATATTCATGTCGGGGTTCTTTCCTGGCGCAGCAGCGGCGATTGCGGGATTGTTTCCGGCTGGAAGGTGGCATGGCCGATGCCATGGTCCTGTGCCATATGCAGCAGTTGCGGCAGCAGGGTCGGCCAGTCGGCAAGCCTGTCTACCCGCACGTGGGCGCTGAGCGCCAGGCCTTCGCCGGAGAGCCGCCAGACGTGCAGGTCGTGGATGTTGTTGACACCGGGTACGGCGGCGAGTTCGTGGCCCAGGTGGTCGAGGTCAAGGGCGAACGCTATTCCAGCGGCGGACGCGGCACGAAGGCGGCCACTTCGCCGCTCGCTTCGAAGCTGACCCGGCAAACTTCCGTCATGCGCGCCTTGAGGCGCGTCCGCGCGCGCTGCACCCGCGACTTGGCGGCCGGCAGCGTGATGCCCTTCAGGCGTGCGAAGTCCTGCTGCGTCATGCCCTCGATATCGCACAAGGTGAGCGCCTCGCGGTCCTCCGGCGAAAGTTCGGACAGGACCCGCGGCAGGCATTGCGAGAGGCCATCGACCGCCGGCGGCGCCTCGCCGGGCTCGGCGGCGAGATCCTCGGGCAGCGGAACTTGCGCCTTGGAGAGGCGCAGGCGGTCGATCAGCAGATTGCGCGCGGCGTGGAACAGCCAGGCGCGCGGATTGTCGATGCCGCACAGGCCGCTCTTCTGGCGCAGTGCGCGCAAAAAAACTTCTTGCAGCAAGTCGTCGCCTTCAGCGTCGGAGCCGGCACGATGGCGCAGGAAGCGGCGCAGTTCCGTTTCGTGTCGGCTCCAGGCGTCGTCGATGCAGCGCATGGGCTTACAAGGAGAAATCGGCGTCGAAGGGCGCGCTGCCCTTGACCACCGGCAGGGTCAGGGTGCGATCCCAGTCGGACCAGCCGCCGTTGTAGACGCGCACGTCCTTGTAGCCCAGCGCCTTGAGCTGGAGCCAGACCAGGGTCGAGCGGAAGCCGTCGTGGCAGTAGGTGATGACGGCGTGATCCCTGGGCACCGCCTTGTACAGCGCGGCCAGTTCGTCGAGCGACTTCCACTGCTGCGACTGGCCGTCGACACCTTGCAGGCTGACGATGTTCACCGCGCCCGGAATGTGGCCTCCCTGCACCGAGTGCTGGATGCGGCTGCCCTCGTACATGTCGGCGGGGCGGGCGTCGATCAGGGTGATGCGCGGTGCGCGCTCGGCGACGACGCGGCGATACACATCGGTCCAGCCGGGCATGCGCTGCGCCGCCGGTGCCTTGAGCGACACCGTGCCGGCCTTGCGCGGCGGCGTCGGCGTTTTGGTCAATTCGTTGAATCCGGTCCAGCCCACGGTACCGCCGTCGAGCAGCTTGACGCGCCGCATGTCGAAGCCGTAGAGATCGAGCAGGAAGAGCACGCGTGAGGCCAAGGCGGTCGAGGAATCGTCATAGACGACGACGGTCGAGTCGTCATCGATGCCCCAGCGCCGCAGCGTGGCCTGGAAGGCGGCGCGCGAGGGAAATTTCATGATCGGCAGTTCGTCATTGGCGCCCAGGTCGGCGAAGCGCTGCACCTGGATTGCGCCGGGGATGTGGCCGACGGTGGTGTGGCGGTGCGGGTGGTAGCGCACTTCGAGGACCACCAGCTTCGGGTCCTTCAACTTGTCGGCCAGCCAGTCGGCATCGACCAGAAAATCGGGCGCGGCGGCATGGGCGAGGCTGGCTAGCGCCAGCAGCCAGAGGCCGCACAGCAGGGTGGCGAGTCGCGCGGCGGAAAAGGGATTCATGGCTCCTCCTGAAACTTGATTCTTGCTTGAGGGTCGGCGCTGATAAAGCGACTGGAGTACAAGATGATCGGACGAAGTACGCTCTCCTCGCTGCTGCGGAGACTCACCGCTGCGGATGGCGGGACGGCGCTCAGACTTGGCTGTGCTCCGCTTCCCATCCCCGGCAAGCCAATGCGACATAGCGCGGTACCGGGCGCGCCCCGGTTCCGTAGGCGCTCATGGTGCGCGGCGTCATCCCCAGCGCGGCCGCGGCAGCCTTGAGACTCAGCCCATGGCGCACCCGCCATTGAGCGAAGATGCGCGTGTTTTCGTCCGGGGCATTCTGCGCTTGAGCGTCGAGCCACAAGGTATCGGCGCCGATCTGGATATCGAGCGCGGGCCATTCCACCGACCATCCGGCATTGGGTTCGATGGTGGCCTTGTTGAACGCCTTGGCGTCGCGCAACGGTGCCAGACCGGGAGACCCCTCGATGAGCGGCGCGAAGTCTACGGTGAATGCGCTGCCGTCGACGAAACTGAGCCGCAGGCGTTGCCTGGTCAGTACCTTGATCGCTGCAAGGCGGGGACGTTTCATGGATGCCATTTTTGCCACTCCTTCATCAAGTCGCCGCGATGCGCCGAGACCCAAGCCAATACCTCGGCGCGCAAGCCGCGCGGCCATTCGCCATCGGTTTCCAGACTGCCCAGATCGATGATCACGTCGAAACCGCCACCGACCAGATGGACATGCGCCGGACCATGATCGCGCTCGCGCACTTCAAGCCGGTACTTGTTGTTGCGAAAGCGCTGCTTCGTGGTCATGGCGGCATAGTATAGAAAATATTTCGTTACGTCGAGATTCTGCGATTCTGATTGCAGAACTTGAAAATAGGGAAAGTCGGCGCTGGCGAGACGGCGGCGGGCGCTTACGCGACCAGCCGGCGCAACCCCTCGCCTTCCGGCGCCTCGGCCAGCCAGGGGGCGAGGCAGGCGCGCGGCGCCAGTTGGTCGGCGACGCGGCGGATGAAGGGTATCTCGTACTGCCCGCGCTGGCGCAGCAGCGCATCCTGCGTGCCGCTGGCAAACAGGCTCTGGTTGATGACCCAGGCATAGGGCGCAATGCCGGCGCGCTTCAGGTCGCCTTGCAGGCGCTCGGCTTCGTGCACCGGCGTGGCCTCGGGCAGGGTGACGATGAGGATGCGCGTGTAGTCCGGGTCACGCAGGCGCGGCAGCAGTGCGGTAACGCTTTCGGGCATCTCGCCCCGGGTCCGTTGGACTTCGCGGTGGTAGGCCTCGGCGGCATCGAGCAGAAGGAGCGTGTGGCCGGTGGGCGCGGTGTCGAGCACGACAAAGCCCTTGCGCCCCGCATGCACGGCCTGGGCGAAGGCGCGGAAGACGGCGATCTCCTCGGTGCAGGGCGAGCGCAGGTCTTCTTCGAGCAGGGCGCGGCCGGCGGCGTCGAGCCGGTCGGCGGCCTTCGCCAGCACCTCCTGCGTGTAGCGTGCCACCTCGGCGGCGGGATCGATGCGGCCGACGGTCAGCGGGCCGGCGGCGTCGCCCAGCGCCTGCGTCAGGTGCGCGGCGGGATCGGTGGTGGACAGATGCACGGCATGGCCGCGGCCGGCCAGCGCCAGGGCCAGCGCGGCGGCGAGGCTGGTCTTGCCGACGCCGCCCTTGCCCATGGTCATGATGACGCCGCGGCCTTTTGAGGCGAGGTCGTCGACCAGGCCGCAGAGTCCGGGCGGCAGCGGGGTGTCGCCGGTGCTGACTGTTTCGGTGGCGGCGGACTGGTCCGGTGGCTGCTCGAGGCTGCGCAGCGCAGCCAGCCCGACGGTGCCGCGCGGCACGAAGGCGGTGGTCGTGGCGGGCAGTGCGGCCAAGCCCGGTGGCATGGCGGCCAGCGCGGCGGCCATGCGTCGCGTCATGGCGTCGGCAATCGCGTCGCCCGGCGTGGCCGCCGCGAAAAAGCCGTTGATGGCGAGTTGCTGGTTTGTCACGCCAAGCGCGGCGAGTTCCGCGCGGGTGCGTTCCGCCTCGCGCAGGGCGGAAGTCTCGGCCCGGCTCACCAGCACCACCGTGGTCATGGCGGCATCGGCGAGCTGGCGGACCGTGGCGGCATACAGGGCTTTCTGTTTTTCCAGTCCGGCCAGCGGCCCGAGGCAGGAGGCGCCGCCGGTCGAGGAGGCGATGAATTCGTCCCAGGCCGAGGGCAGCGTCAACAGCCGCAGCGTGTGGCCGGTGGGCGCGGTGTCGAAGATCACATGATCGAAATCCCGCGTGGCTGCCGGGTCGCCGAGCAGTTTGGAGAATTCGTCGAAGGCGGCGATCTCGACGGTGCAGGCGCCGGAGAACTGCTCCTCCATGCTCTGGATCGCCGCCGGCGGCAGGACGCCGCGATAGGGCGCCACCATGCGCTCGCGGTAGGCCTGCGCCGCCGCCTCGGGGTCGATGTTGAGGGCGAAGAGCCGATCGGCGCCGGCAATCGCGGTGGGTGTTTGTCCGAGCGGCGTGCCCAGCACTTCGTCGAGGTTGGAGGCCGGATCGGTGCTGACGATCAGCACGCGCCGGCCGGCTTCGGCCAGTGCCAGGCCCGTGGCACAGGACAGCGAGGTCTTGCCCACCCCGCCCTTGCCGGTGAAGAAGGCGTGGCGGGTGCGGATTGCCGGCAACACCACGTCAGCAACAGCCGGATTTGGGCGCGCAGCAGGATTTGGCCGGGCTGGCCGCCGTGTCGCCAGCGCCGACTTTCAGGCCGAGCTTCTGCGCCAGTTGCGCGCGCGAAGGGTAGAGGCCGGTCGAGGCGATCTGGCCGTCGATCACCAGGATCGGCAGGCGTTCCATGCCGGCTTCCATTTCCTTCAACACCGCCGGATTGGCGGCGAAGGCGGCCGGCTCCTGGCCGAGGTTGTGGCGGTTCACCGTCACGCCCTGCTCGCCCGCCCATTTCAGGTCGGCGGCGAACAGCGCCAGCACGGGATCGACATCGACGCCGCAGACGCCGGTGGAACAGCACATCGCGGGATCGAAGACTTCAAGCGTTTTCATGACTTCACTCCTTGTTCATACCAGGGTTTGCTGGCGTTCACCACCTTGACCACCAGCAGCATCACCGGTACCTCGATCAGCACGCCGACCACGGTGGCCAGCGCCGCGCCGGACTCGAAGCCGAACAGGCTGATGGCGGCGGCGACGGCGAGTTCGAAAAAGTTGCTGGCGCCGATCAGGGCCGAGGGGCAGGCGACGTTGTGCTTCTCGCCGACCACGCGGTTGAGCCAGTAGGCGAGGCCGGCGTTGAAGAAGACCTGGATCAGGATCGGCACCGCGAGTAGCGCGATGATCAGCGGCTTGTCCACGATGGCCTTGCCCTGGAAGGCGAACAGCAGCACCAGCGTCGCCAGCAGTGCGCTGATTGACCAGGGGCCGATCCTTTCCATGGTGGCATCGAAATGCGCCTGGCCTTTGTTCAGCAGCGCCTTGCGCCACAGTTGCGCCAGCGCCAGCGGAATCAGGATGTAGAGCACGACCGAGGTCACCAGCGTGTCCCAGGGCACGGTGATCGCCGAGATGCCGAGCAGCAGGCCGACCAGCGGCGCAAAGGCGAAGATCATGATGGTGTCGTTGACCGCCACCTGCGACAGCGTGAACAGCGGGTCGCCATTGGTCAGCCGGCTCCAGACGAAGACCATCGCCGTGCAGGGCGCGGCGGCGAGCAGGATCAGGCCGGCGATGTAGCTGTCGAGCTGGTCGGCCGGCAGGTAGGGCGCGAACAGGTGGCGGATGAAGATCCAGCCCAGCAGCGCCATCGAGAAGGGCTTCACCAGCCAGTTCACGAACAGCGTCACGCCGATGCCTTTGACATGGCTCCTGACTTCGTGCAGGGCGCCGAAATCGACCTTGACCAGCATCGGGATGATCATCACCCAGATCAGCAGGCCGACCGGGATGTTGACGCGGGCGACTTCCATGCGTCCGAGGGCCTGGAAGGGCGCCGGCACGAATTGCCCAAGGGCGATGCCGGCGACGATGCAGAGGAAGACCCAGAGTGTCAGCCAGCGCTCGAACAGGCTCATGGGTGCCTTGGCGGCGAGCTTGGCGGTGGTTTCACATTGCGCGGACATGTCAGGATTCCTCGTGGATGCGCCGTGCCGCCAGCGCCGACTCTTGCGGCGTCATGCTTTCCAGCGGCAGGGCGAGGAAGGCTGCGATGCGCTTCCTCAGCGATTGATAGGCTTGCTCGAAGGCGGCGCGGCGCGCTTCCATCGGCTCGACATGGGCGGGATCGGGCAAGGTCCAGTGCGCCGTGGTCGGATGGCCGGGCCAGATCGGGCAGGTCTCGTTGGCGGCGTTGGCGCAAACGGTGAAGATGAAATCGAATTCGGGCGCGCCGGGCGCCGCGAATTCATTCCAGCTCTTGCTGCGCGCTCCCTCGCAGGGAATGCCGTGCCTGTGCAGGGTTTCGATGGCGACCGGATTGACCGTGCCGCCCGGCCTGCTGCCGGCCGAGTACGCCGTGATGCGACCCTGCCCAAGATGGTTGAACAGCATTTCGCCGAGGATGGAGCGCGCCGAATTGCCCGTGCACAAAACGAGAATCTGGAAAGACATGATGCTATCTCCTCAAGCCGCCCGAGGGCGGCGCTTGCTGGTGGATGCCGCCACGGTCCTGGGCAGGCATTGCCCCTCACCCTGGCAGCAGTTGTCGGTAAGGAAGGCGAGCAGTTCATCCATCGCCGGGTAGCTGGCCGAGTAGTAGATGAAGCGGCTTTCCTGGCGCGCCGCGACCAGCCCGGCGCGGGCCAGGTGGGCGATGTGGAAGGAAAGCGTGTTGGCGGGAATGCCGACCGCCTCGGCGATGGCGCCGGCGTTCATGCCCTCCGGCCCGGCCTGCACCAGCAGGCGGAAAATGCGCAGGCGGCTTTCCTGCGCCAGGGCGGCCAGCTTGGCAACGGCGTGTGCGGTTTTCATTTCTACATTTCCACGGATATGGAAGTCATGCGCATTCTACGCCCGTGGCTGGCGGATGGGTGGTGTCAGGCGGTCTCGGCGATTCCCAGCTTGCGCATCTTTTCCCACAGATTCTTGCGGCTGATGCCGAGCAGGGCGGCGGTGTCGGTGATGCGGCCGTCGCACTCGGCCAGCGCGCCGCGGATGTAGGCCCGCTCGCAGTCCTGCAGGTGCTCGCTGAGGTTCTGGCGCAGCGATTCGGACGACGGGTTGGCACTGGTGGCGGCGCCAAACAGGTCTTCGGCCCGCAGTTGCGGCGTGAGCGACAGCACGCAGGCGCGCTCCAGGCAGTGTGCGAGCTCGCGCACGTTGCCGGGCCACGGGTAGCGCACCATCGCACGCTCCGCTTCCGGGCTCAGGCTTCGTCTTGCTTCGCCGCGCGCGGCGTGGGCGTCGAGCAGTCGTGCGGCCAGCCAGAGGATGTCTTCCTGGCGTTCGCGCAGGGGTGGCACATGCAGATGCACGACGTGGATGCGGTAATAGAGGTCTTCACGGAAGCGCCCTTGTTCGACCATGGCCTTCAAGTCGTGGTGGGTGGCGCAGACCAGGCGGATGTCGACCTGTCGCCGGGTGGCGCCGCCGACATGGACGATGGCGCGGTCCTGGATCGCGCGCAGCAGCTTGACCTGCATGGTCGGCGGCATTTCGCCGATTTCGTCTAGGAACAGGGTGCCGCCGTCGGCCTGTTCGAAGACGCCGCGCCGCTCGCGATCCGCGCCGGTGAAGGCGCCCTTGTCGTGGCCGAAGAGCTCGGACTCGATCAGGTTCTCCGGAATCGCGCCGCAATTCACGGCGATGAAGGGCGCCTTGCCATCGGGGTCGCCGGCGCGGTGCAGGGCGCGCGCCACTTCCTCCTTGCCGGCGCCGGATTCGCCGGAAATCAGCACGGCGCTGCGGCTCGCCGCCAGGCGCGGCAGCAGCGCCTCGATCTGGCGCATGCCGGCGGAGATCCCCAGCGTCGCCTCGGATTCATTCAGTGTCGGCATGCGTTCGCACAGGCCGCGAATCTTGGTGATCAGTTCGCCGACATTGAACGGTTTGGTGACATAGTCATGGGCTCCCAGCTTGAGCAGGCGCACGGCCTGGTCGATGGCGCCGTAGCCGGTGATGAAAATGAAGGGCGGCATGGGCTGGCCGCCGGCGAGCAGATCGCTGAACAACGATTCGCCGCTGATTTCGGGAAGGTTGATGTCGCTCACCACCACGCTGTAACGCCGTTGGCCGAGTCCGCGTCGGGCGGTGCGGCCGTCGCGGTACCAGTCGCAGGCGAAGCCTTCGAATTCGAGACGTTCGGAGAGCGCCTCGCCGATGATGGGATCGTCCTCGATCAGGCCGATGCGGTGTTGCATGGAGCATCTCCAAGTGGCAGGTTGACCACGAACTCGACCTGATCGTCGACGTTGCGGGCGCTGATGCGGCCGTCGAGCTGGGTGACGATCTGGTAGGTGACCCAGAGTCCGAGGCCGTGGCCGCCGGCGCGGGTGGAGGCGAAGGGCTCGAACAGGTGGGCGAGTTGTTCGTCACTCAGCAGCGTGCCGTCATTGCGCACGACGATGGCGAGACAGGACCCGGAATCCGCTTTCTGGCCCAGCCGCAGGCTCACGTGGCCGCCTTCTGCCGCCGCCTGCACGGCATTCAGCAACAGGTTGATCAGGATCTGGCGGACCAGGCTGGCGGGCGCGGGCAACTCGGGCGGCATGGTGGCGGACCAGTCGAGCGTGATGCGGCGCTTGGCGACCTGGGGCTGGATCAGCGTATGCACATCGTCGAGGTCGTGCTGGTTCAGGGGCCTGGCCTGCACCCGGGTCTGCACCAGCAGGGCGGCGACGGTATCGCGGATCTGCATCAGTCCGCGATCGATCAGATCGAGGTGGCGCAGGGCCCTCGGATCGAGGTCCTGGCGCAGCTTGAGGGTATCGACGGCGGTGATCAGTCCGGCCAGCGGGTTGTTGATTTCATGGGCGATGCCGGCGGTGAGCTGGCCGATCGCGGCCAGGCGTTCGCTGCGCACGACCTCGCTTTCCAGCGCCGCCTTTTCGCGCAGCGCCAGCACCATGCGGTCATAGGCCTGGAACAACTGGCCGAGCTCGTCATGGTAGGGATAGAGGTCCGGCGGCAGCGGCTCGGGCGGCCTTTCCATCATCATGCCCATGCGCTGCGCCAGGTCGACCAGCGGCGAGGCCATGCGACTGCCCCAGTACCAGTTGATCGGAATCAGCACCGCCAGCACCAGCAGGCCAAGGCCGAGGCCCTGCCAGGTGGTGGCGACGAACCAGGGATGGAACACCGATTTGGCATAGCGCAGGACCAGGTGGCCCAACTGGGCATCCTTGTCGGTGATCGGCAGCGCGAGGTAAAGGTAGCTGGAGCCCTCCGGTTCGATCACCAGCGGCCAGGCGACGGGCGTCGGAGCGTCGAGCCCTGCCGCCAGCGCCAGCCAGTCGGCGCCGAGCGCCGCCGGCTCGCTCAGCATGGGCAGGCTTTCCGGGTGGCTGGAAACGAAAATGCGGCGGTCGCGGCCGAACACCACCACCGCATCCACCTGCACCGGGCTGCGCGCCGATTCGGCGCGGATCGGCGAACGCACGATCTCGAAGGCGCGCCAGACGTCGTCGTGCAGCAGCATCGGCGCCACGGTATTGGCCAGCGTGTGGCCGAGGTTGTCGGCGCTGATCACCACCGCGGCCTTCATGTCCCGGTAGGCGCGCGTCATCAAGGCGGCGCCGACCACGAAGATCGACAAGCCGATCAGGAAGGAGGTCCACAAGGGAATCTTGTGGCGGAAGGAAAGATTGAACAGCCAGCGCACGATGCCGCACTCAACTTTCGCCGAAGGCGCGCATCATCTGCGCCACGCCGTCGTAGAGCGCGGGGCTGCCGGCGGTGAAGCCGTCGAGGTACAGGCGGGCCAGCAGGCGCCGGCCGGCTTCGCTGTTGCCGGTGCCGAGCAGATGCTCCTGCATCTGGCGGAATTCCGCCTGTGCCACCGAACGGTGGGCGACGAAGGGCGGAAAGCCGTATTCGGGCGAGCGCGACACCAGGCGCGTGCGCTTTACCAGGGCCGGCTCGACATGGGCCAGGGTTTCCCAGATGTAGCTGTCCACCGCGCCGCCGCGTGCCAGGCCGCTGGCCACGGCTTCGACCACCTTGCGGTGCGACCAGGTGAAGAAGGTCTTGCGGAAGAAGCCCGCCGGGTCGCGACCCAACTGGCGGATCTCGTAGCGCGGCGCCAGGTAGCCGGTATTCGAGTACGGATCGGCATAGGCGAACACGCTGTCCTGCAGGTCGGCCATGGAACGGACATTGGCGGTGTCCTTGTGCACTATCAGGTAGGAGCGGTAATGCGGCTTGCCCTGGTAGAGCGGCACGGCCATCAGGCGCACGGTGTCCTTGAGGTGCAGATAGGGGTAGTCGCAGACCCAGGCGAATTCGAGCTTGTCGAGGCGCAGCAGATCCATGGTTTCGCGGTAGCTGTCGCGCTGCACGAATTCGACCGGGCGCCGCAGCGAATCGGCCATGAAGTCGCGCCATTCGCCGAGCAGGCCGTGTTGGTCGTGGAGGAAAGCGGGCGTCATGCCGACGCGGATCTTTTTTTCCGTCGCGCCGGGCTCGCGCGCGAGGCCGACCAGGCCGGCGGCGGTGAGACAGCCGGCCTGGAATAGCCACTGGCGGCGGTTACGGTTTGGTAACACCAACGGCGTGATTGAGTTCATGTTGGCGGCTCTTAGTTACGGAATGGTAACGATACTAGACCAGATTTCAGGCGTTGCCGAGCCCGATGCACGATGGATGCCATCAATGCCTTGATGTCTTTGTGGTTTTTTCCTTGGGCATGGTTTTCGCAGGATTACGGGTACGACATTGATCCCTGTTTTCCCGTGAAACCCGCCTGCCCCCTGCCAAATCGCTTCAGCTCTCAAGCAATGGTCTGCCATGGCTTGCGCTGCGCGGCGCCGTATCGCCAGCACCGACTTTTGACGGCGTGGTGGCGCTCCGCGCAATCCCGTGTGGCGGGCAAGGTCTGGAGTGTGGCCTGTTACCGAACAGTAACGCGTGGGCTGGCAGGAGCGACAGGTTTGGCAAATTCAACTCCGGGCGCCATCGGTACTTCGCCGATAAGGCCCGGTTCTACCTTAAGGAGGCAATCGTCATGAGGCTGACCCGACGTGAATTCATCAAGGCATCCGCGGCATCTGCGGCTTGCTGGGCCTGTGGTGGCCTTGCCTGGGCGGCCGATGCGGCCAAGCCCAAGCCCATGCCCTTCAAGGCCGCGCTGATACCACGCAAGGCCAGGGCCAGCACACCGGCCAAGGGCGAATGGATCGCCAGCACCTGCCAGGGCTGCACCCAGTGGTGCGCCATCCAGCTGTTCGTCAGTGGCGGGCGTGTCACACGCGTGCGCGGCAACGAGTTTTCCAAGAGCAACCACGGCTATGTCTGCCCGCGTGGCCATCTGATCACGCAGCAGACCTACGACCCGGATCGCATCAAGCAGCCGCTGAAACGCACCAATCCGATGAAGGGGCGCGGCATCGATCCGAAGTTCGTGCCGATCTCCTGGGACGAGGCGATGAACATCGTCGCCGACAAGATGCTCGAACTGCGCAAGGCCGGCGAGCCGGAAAAGCTGATGTACCTGCGTGGCCGCTACGGACCGATCTCGCAGGAACTGCTCTACGGCACCCTGCCGAAGATCTTCGGCACCGGCAACTACTTCTCGCACAGCGCGATCTGCGCCGAAGCCGAGAAGATGGGTCCGCGCCTGACCCAGGGCTTCGCCGGTTACCGCGACTACGACCTGGAAAAGACCAACTGCCTGGTGGTCTGGGGCTGCGATCCGCTGGCCTCGAATCGGCAGGTGCCGAATACCATCCATCGCTTCCATGAAATCGTCGCCCGCGGCACCGTGATCACGGTCGATCCGCGCCTTTCCAATGCCGGCGCCAAGTCGCACGAGTGGCTGCCGGTACTGCCCGGCACCGACGGCGCGCTGGCCGGCGCCATCGCCCACGTGATCCTCACCGACGGTAGCTGGAGCCGCGACTTCGTCGGCGACTTCAAGGACGGCAAGAACCTCTTCGTCGCCGGTGCCACGGTGGCCGAAGATGCCTTCGTCGAGAAGGAAACCTCCGGCCTGGTCAAGTGGTGGAACCTGGAGCTGAAGGACCGCACGCCGGCCTTCGCTGCAAAGGAATGCGGCATCCCCGCCGAGCAGATCATTCGCGTCGCCCGCGCCATGGCGAAATCAGGCCCCAATACCGCCGTCTGGATGGGCCCCGGTGTGGCAATGTGGCCGCGCGGCACCTACGCTGCCATGGCCGTATATGCCCTGAACGGCCTGCTTGGCTCGATCGACATCGTGGTGCAGGAAGGCGGCAGCGGTCCCAAGCTGAACAAGTTCCCCAGCAAGGATGCCTTCATCGACGAAGTGGCCAAGAAGGGCTCCAAGAATCACGATACCAATCGCCGGGGCAGCAAGGAGTTGCCAGCCTTCCAGACGGCGGCGGTCAACGACATTCCCAATGTGTTGCTGAAGAATCCCGGTGCGGTCAAGGTGCTGCTGGCCTCGTGGAACAACTTCAACCACTCCTGCACCGGCGCCGACCGCTGGAACCAGGTAATGGCCAAGCTGCCCTTCTTCGTGCACATGGTCACCAACCCGTCGGAAATGACCCAGTTCGCCGACATCGTGCTGCCCTCCACCTTCAACTCGTCCGAGGGCTGGAACATCGTCACCAACGGCAGCAACGGCTACACCTACGCCTCGATCCAGCAGAGCCCGATCAAGCGCGTCTTCGATGTCAAGCAGGAAGAAACCGAAGTGCAGTGGCTGCTGGGGCAGAAGCTGAAGGCCAAGGGCTTCCCCAACCTGGCCGACTACTTCGACACGATCAAGGATCCTGAGACCGGCAAGTCGGCGACCAGCGAGCTGGAATTCGCCGAACTGGTCACCAAGTTCATCAGCGCGCCGATCTGGGATGGCAAGGAAGAGCAGAAGGGCGATGCGCCGATCAAGGGCTGGGCCGCGTTCAAGGCCAGGGGCATGTTCAGCGGCCCGCGCTACACGCTCAAGAAGGGCTGGGGCGGCAAGTTCAAGAGCGAAACGAAGAAGTTCGAGTTCTACAGCGCGACCCTGAAGAAGCTGCTGGACGCCCATGCCAAGAAGCACGAGACCTCGGTCGACGACATCCTCGCCGTCAGCGGCTATACCGCCAAGGGCGAGGTGGCCTTCGTGCCGCACTACGAGCCGCCCAAGCGCCATGGCAGTTTCGAGGACTACCCCTTCACCTTCATCGACTACAAGTCGCGGCTCAACCGTGAAGGTCGTTCGCAGAACCTGCCCTGGTACCAGGAGTTCAAGAAGGTCGATCCGGGCGATGTGTCCTGGGGCGACGTGGTCAAGATGAATCCGGCCGACGGCGCCAAACTGGGCCTGAAGACCGGCGACAAGGTCACCATCACCTCGCCGGCGGGTTCCATCACCGTCGACCTCAAGCTGTGGGAGGGCGTGCGTCCCGGCACCGTGGCCAAGTGTTACGGCCAGGGCCACTGGGCCTACGGCCGCGTCGCCGCGAAGGACTATGCCAAGTCAGTCCCCCTGGGCGGCAACAACAACGAAATCCTGGTCGATGACTACGACCGCTTGAGCGGCGCCACGGCGCGCAACGGTGGCTTCACCGGCGTGCGCATCACCAAGGCCTGAGCGCCCTCGACAAGGAGACTATGATGAAACTCGGAATGCTTATCGATCTGTCGCGCTGTGTTGGTTGTGGCGCCTGCGCCTTTGCCTGCAAGACCGAAAACAACACGCGCAACCGCAATACCGAAAAGGGCCAGAGCCACAACTGGGCCGACTTCCTGATGCACAGCGAGGGGACATTCCCCAATACGAAACACTTCGTCATCCCCGTCCTGTGCAACCACTGCGACGAACCGCCCTGCATCAAGATCTGCCCGGGAAATCCGGAAAAGGCCGGCAAGGGCAAGCCCTACAAGGCGCTGTTCAAGACGCCGGAAGGCATCACCCTGCACAATCCCGAGCTCTGCGTCGGCTGCGGCGATTGCCAGACCAAGAATGGCTGCCCCTACAGCCACGAGAAGCTCGATGCCAGGAGCCTCAGCGGCGAGACCTACAGCGTGATCAGTCTCAACCCGGCGGAAGACGAGCCGCAACCCTTCTGGGCCGACAAGGCTGCGGCAATACCGGGCGGCACCTCGTCCGGCGCCGACGTGGCGGCGAAGGCCGGCGCGCGGTTGCCGGCGATGAACGATTGGAAAGGCGGCGAGCTGACGGCGATCCGTTCGGATGACGTGATCGAGAAGTGCACCTTCTGCTACCACCGCGTCAGCAACGGCCTGCAACCGGCCTGCGTCGAGGTCTGCCCCTCCCAGGCGCGGATCTTTGGCGACCAGCAGGATCCCAACAGCAGGATCTCGCAGATCCTGAAAAAGGAGAAATCCTTCCGCCTGCAGGAAGACAAGGGCACCAAGCCCAACGTGCACTACATCGGGAAGTACAGTCCCCGTGCCTGAACTACAATCCTTTGCCATCCCGGACCCGTGGGCGACTGCGCGGGCTCCGGGGCATCCTGCCGCGGGACTTGCCATGACTGCCTATCCAACCGGTATCGACGGCGCACGGGAAGATCTGTGCCGCTACCTTGCCGCCTGCTATTACGAGCCGAGCGCCGCGTTTGCCGAAGAGCGCCTTTTCGACTCCATCCGGGCGGCGGCGGCGGCCATCGAGCCGGATCTCGCCGAGGTCGCCGAACGCCTGGGCGCTGCCTTCGCGGCGACGGATGTAGGCACGTTGCTGGTGGACTACACCCGATTGTTCATTGGCCCTGGGCAACCGCGTGCCCTGCCCTATGCCTCGTTCTGGCTGACCGACGACCCCTCGCAACGCCACGAGGCGACCCAGGTGGCGCTGGATTTCTATGAGCAGGGCGGGCTCGATGTCGGCGACGACCTGCCTGAATTGCCCGACCATGCGGCGGTCGAGCTGGAGTTTTTGTATCGGCTGATCCATGCCGCCAATGCCGGACTCGACGATCCCGCGAACGATGCGCCGCTGTATAGTCGCTTCGTCAGCGCCCATCTCGGCGCGTGGATTCCTGCCTTCGCCAAGGCTGTCGATGCCGGGGCCGAAACCGGGTTCTACAAAGCGCTGGGCGAGATTACCGAACGCTTCGTCAGGGCCGAGCAAAACCGTGCCATGACGCTGATGAATTGAACAGACCGAGTTGCCTCCGTTTAACCATTACCCAGGAAACCAAGACATGAAATCCAGGACCATTCCCGTCATCGTCGGCATGCTGTTCCTCGCCGCGCTAAGCCCTGCCCATGCCGCCGTCGACGAAGCCGCTGCCCAGGCGCTGGCGAAGAAGGAAGACTGCTTCAAGTGCCACGCCATCGACAAGACCAAGAAGGGGCCGTCTTACAAGAAGATCGCGGCGAAGTACAAGGAAAAGAAGCTCACCGAAAAGGAAGCCATCAAGCAGATGACCACGGGTCCCAAGGTCAAGCTCGAAGATGGCACCGAAGAAGACCACAAGATCATCGAGAACAAGGATCCGAAGGTCTTGAGCAACCTCGCGCAATGGATACTCTCGCGCTGAAGCACTGAACGACCGGGGCCGGGCCCCGGTCGCTTGACTTGCGCCCGGCGAAGGGCGGCATCACGCCACAAAGGGAAGAGCACATGAAGGGCAGCACGCTTGCGGCAGGGCTCCTGGCCGCCGCGACCATTCTCCTTGCGCCGGCCGGCCACGCCGCCATCGCCGCCGCCCCGAAACTCGACAATGCCAGCTGCCAGAGTTGTCACGACGGCAAGAAGGGCAAGCTGGAGATGCCGGGCAGCAATGGCGAAACGCGCCCCGTGCAGACCATCCACCCCGGCAAATACGCCGCCAGCGTGCACGCCAGGATGGACTGCGTCGCCTGTCACGCCGAAATCACCGACGCCGCCAGCCCTCACAAGAAGGCTGCGGGAGTCGCCAAGGCCGAATGCGCCCAGTGCCACCTCGACCTCTGGGAAGCGACCCGGAAACAGGGCAAGGCCGCGGAAAAACCCCGCCTGGGCATCGTCGCCGACAACGTCGCCGCCTACAAGAAATCCTTCCACGCCAAGCCGGACAAGGACGACCCGACCAAGCAGATGGCCATCTGCAGCGACTGCCACAACGTGCACAGCTTCGACGTCCCCCCGCGCGGAACGCAGGAACGCAAGGAATGGCACCTCACGGTCGCCGACATCTGCGGCCGCTGCCATGAGGATCATCGCGAAGAATGGGGCGGCTCCATCCACGGCAAGGAAGCCGACAAGCGAAACCTGAAGACCGCTGTCTGCTCCGACTGCCACACCACCCATGACATCGTGGGCAGCTCGACCCATACCGCCAAACTCGCCATCACCGCCAGCTGCGGCGATTGCCACCAGGATGCCTACAAGTCCTACAAGGCCTCCTACCACGGCCAGGTCAATACCCTGGGCTACTCCTACACCGCCAAATGCTTCGACTGCCACGGCAGCCACGGCATCGAGCCGTCCAAGGATCCCAAGTCCAAGCTGCACGAGAAGAACCGGCTCAAGACCTGCCAGAAATGCCACAGCGGCAAGAAGGATCTGCCGCTCGCCACCGCCGGCTTCCTCACCTTCAGTCCGCACGGCACGGCCGACAACTTCGACAAGTACCCGCAGATCTGGTTCACCACCAAGTTCATGGTGGCGCTCCTGGTCGGCGTCTTCCTCTTCTTCTGGTCCCACTCCCTCCTCTGGTGGTACCGCGAGTACCAGGACCGCAAGCAGGGCAAGACCGCCCCCCACATCCGCACCGATGCCCTGCCCGAGGACTTCAAGGGCAAGCACGTCAAGCGCTTCGGCCCGATCTGGCGCCTGGCGCACCTTTGCTTCGCCCTGGCGGTGATGACCCTGGTGCTGACCGGCATGGCCGCCTTCTATGCCGAAACCGGCTGGGCCAAGGCAGTGATGGCCACGTTCGGCGGACCGAAGAACGCGGGCCTGGTGCATCGGATCGCGGCCTTCACCATGCTCGGCATCTTCTTCCTGCACCTGATCGGCGTCGCGACCAACATCCTGAGGAACAGGAAGACCTTCACGTTCTTCGGTCCGGACTCCTTCGTGCCGAACTGGAAGGACATGCACGACATGATCGGCATGTTCAAGTGGTTCCTCGGCAAGGGGCCACGGCCGGCGATCGAGCGCTGGTCCTACTGGGAGAAGTTCGACTACTGGGCGGTGTTCTGGGGCATGGCGATCATCGGCAGCAGCGGCATGGCCCTGGCCTTCCCGCATGTGGTGGCGAACTATCTGCCGGGCTGGGTCTTCAACATCGCCATGGTGGTGCATGGCGAAGAAGCCTTCCTGGCCGCGGTGTTCCTGTTCACGGTGCATTTCTTCAACAACCACTTCCGCCCGGACAAGCTGCCGCCGCCGGACGTGGTGATGTTCACCGGCACCCAGTCGCTGGACGAGTTCCGCCACGAGCACGCGGCGCAATATGACCGCCTGGTCCAAAGCGGACAACTGGAAAATTACCTGGTCGATGCCCCGTCGCGCCCCTTTACGCTTGCGTCCAAGATCCTCGGCCTGGTGCTGATCGCTTTCGGTTTGATACTACTGACGCTGATTGTGATCGGCTTTACGACTGGAGCGTGAACGTGAATTCCACATGCCGCCTTGCCGTTCCGGCACTGCCATTCACGCTGGCGACGACGCAGTGACGCGCTACGTGCGCTGGATCAGCTCGATCTTGTAGCCGTCCGGATCTTCGACGAAGGCGATGACGCGGGTGCCGCCCTTCATCGGCCCGGCTTCGCGCGTGACCTTGCCACCGCGCGCCTTGATCCCGGCGCAGGCGGCGTAGGCGTCATCCACGGCCAGTGCGATGTGGCCGTAGCCGGTGCCGATCTCGTACTTGTCCACGCCCCAGTTGTGGGTGAGTTCGAGTACCGCGCCGTCGGCTTCTTCCTGGTAGCCGACGAAGGCGAGGGTGAATTTCCCCTCGGGGTAGTCGTTACGACGCAGCAGGCGCATGCCGAGGACATCGGTATAAAAGGTCAGCGACTGGTCGAGGTTGCCGACGCGGATCATGGTGTGCAGGATTCTCATCGCTGGCCTTTCACAGTATCGGCAGCGAAGTGGTGCGCTGCTTGAGCTCGACGCGGGCGGTCTTCCAGTCGGGGTAGATCGATCCGACCACGACCCAGAAGCGCTTGCTGTGGTTCATCTCCACCAGGTGGGCGACTTCGTGCGCCACCACGTAGTCGCCGAGATGGGTCGGCAGGTGGATCAGGCGCCAGTTGATGCGTATGCCGCCGTGCCTGCTGCAACTGCCCCAGCGGGTATGCGCCGAGGAAAGGCTGAGCTTCGGCGTCGGCAGGCCGAGCAGGCCGCAGTAGCGCGCCAGGCGTTCGCCGAAATGCGCCAGCGCCCGCTTTTGCAGGGCGCGCATCGCCAGTTGGCCGAGGTCGGCCTCGGCGCGTGCTTCGAGCACCAGTTGCTCGCCGATCCAGCGCACGCGGTTGGCACCGGGCAGCACGCGTACCTCGGCTTCGCCGTCGAGCAGCGGCAGGCGCGTGCCGTCGCGCACAGCGACATGGCGCGGCTGGGTGGCGTGGGCCAGCTCGGCCAGCTTGTTCAACACCCACTCGCGGTGTTCCCGGACGAAGGCCTCGATTTCGGTCAGGCCGACGCGATGCGGTGCGCCGATGCGCAGGCCGCGTTCGTCGATGGTCATGGTCAGCCGCTTGGCGCCGCTCTTCAGGCGGTAGTCGACGATGCGGCCGCCGATCAGCAGGTGGCGCGTCCTGGTGGTGGCGGGGGGCGAAGGCAGGCGGAAGAGCTGGAGCTGTTCGCTGAGCATCGTCAGGTCGCCGGGGCCGCCGTGTTGGCGCCGAACAGGTCACTGCCGCGATCCTCGCGCGGCAGCGCCGCGAGACCGCGCGCAATGGCCTGTTCGATCACCGGCAGCGGCTGTTCAATGAGGCGCCAGTTGCAACGCAGGCTGTCGCCGTCGCGTGGCTCGACCCAGTTTCCGCGGGCAGCGAAGGACAGCGCCAGGCGCGGCGCGCACCGTGTCGCCAGCGCCAGTGCGCTGCGTCCTTCCAGGAACTTTTGCGTCATGACCTCCTGCAGCAGGCGCGTCGCTTCCTCGCGCAGCCAGGCCTCGGCGCGGTCCTGGATCTGGCGCGGGGTGGCCTGGGGCGGCAGCGGCAGGTGCAGGCGGTCGCCTTCGCGGCGCGCCTCGGCCTGGCTGCTGTCCAGTGTCAGGCGCAGGCGATCGCCGAGATAGGCGAGACTGGCACCGTCGTGCCAGCGCTGCGCTGGATCGGGCGTGCCGGCATCGAGGCGCAGGTTCAGCTGCGGCGTGCGCCTGCTTGGACTCATGCCGCCACCGTGTACAGATGCGGGCTGATGCGCCGCATTTCATGCTCGATCCAGGATTCGGCGCGCGCCAGCAACTCGCTCGAACTCAGGCCGGCGGGATCGATGGCCGGGCCGATGCTGACGGTGACCGTGCCGCTGCGTTTGAACAGCGCGTTGCGGCCCCAGAATTCGCCGGAATTCAGCGCCACCGGCACCACCGGCGTGCCGGTCTCCACCGCGAGGTGGGCGCCGCCTCCCTTGTAACGGTTCTTGGTCCCCGGCTGCGAACGGGTGCCTTCCGGGAAAATGATCACGGTATAACCGCTGGCGAGCCGGTCGCGGCCCTGGTCCACCAGGCTCTTCAAGGCCGCCTTGGTTGCGCTGCGGTCGGTTTCGATCATCGGCGTCACCGCCAGCGCCCAGCCGAAGAAGGGCAGGTACTTGATCTCCTTCTTCCAGACGAAGACCGTGTCCTTGAAAATTTCCTGCAACACCAGGGTTTCCCAGGCCGACTGGTGCTTCGCCAGCACCACCACCGGCCGCGTCGGCAGGTTCTCGGCGCCGACCAGGCGGTAAGGAATGCCGAGCAGGTACTTGACCAGCCAGATCACGAACTTCACCCAGGGCACCACCGAGCGGCGGCGCAGGTGGTGCGGCAGGGGCCAGCACAGCAGCACGCCCAGCGTATAGGGCGGCGTCACCACGACCAGGATCAGCAGGAACAGCAGGGAGCGGAGCGCAGCCATGCGGCCGTGGCTAGCGCAGGATATGCGCCACGGCGGCGGCGAGGTCGGCAAATGCCGGCGTGCCCGGTGGCAGCTCGGGGTCGCCCTGGGTCTTGCGCCCCTTGCCGGTCAGCACCAGCATCGGGGCGGCGCCGACCGCCACCGCCGCTTGCAGGTCGCGCAGGCTGTCGCCGATGGCCGGCACGCCGGCAAGGTCGGCATTGAAGCGCGCGGCGATTTCCTTGAACAGGCCCGGCTTCGGCTTGCGGCATTCGCAGTTGTCGGCGTTGGTGTGCGGGCAGAAGAAGATCGCGTCGAGGCGGCCACCGACCTGGGCCAGGGATTTGATCATCTTGTCGTGGATTGCCATCAAGGTGTCGGTCTCGAACAGGCCGCGGCCGACGCCGGACTGGTTGCTGGCCACCACCACGCGGTAGCCGGCCTGGTTCAGGCGCGCTATCGCGGCGAGGCTGCCGGGAATCGGCTTCCACTCATCGGGCGACTTGATGTATTGGTCGGAGTCGTGGTTGATCACACCGTCGCGATCGAGGATGACGAGCTTCATGGGAAACGTGAAAACCTCGCCAGGAGCGATAGGTGACAGCCGAGCAAAGCGAGCTGACTAGTAGCCTCCCCGCGAGGGGAGGATGGGAGGGGCGGGTGTTTTATGGCTTGTCGCGCATTCATTTTCCGCGAGAGAACTCCGTACCACGAGCGATTCATTCTCGCCGTGTCGCCAGCGCCGACTTTTGCGAACAGCGCCGCAAAACCGCCCCTGTTTGCCATGCCCCGGATCAGCCCGACAGCCTGGAAAGATCGGCGACGCGGTTCATCGCCTGGTGCAGCGTGGCCAGCAGGCCGAGGCGGTTGGCGCGCAAGGCCGGGTCCTCGGCGTTCACCATCACGTCGTCGAAGAAGGCATCGACCGGGCCCTTCAGCGCGGCGAGCGCCTGCAACGAGGCCGTGTAGTCGCCGCGCTCGAAGGCGGCGTCGGCCTGCGGCTTCGCATTGCCCAGCGCACCGTGCAGGGCGACTTCGGCGGCTTCCCTGAGCAGGCCGGCATCGACTTGCGCCGCCACCGCGCCCGCGACCTTCTTCAGGATGTTGCCGACGCGCTTGTTGGCGGCGGCCAGGCTGGCGGCTTCCGGCAGCGCGGCGAAGGCGCGCACCGCGGCCAGACGCTTGGGGATGTCGCCCAGGCGCTGCGGGCGCAGGCCGACCACGGCGTCGACTTCGAGCGCCGAATAGCCCTGCTCGCGCAGGCTGCCGGCGAGGCGCTCGTAGATGAACTCGGACAATTGCCCGATCACCTTGGCGTCGGTGAGTTTGGTGGCGGCGAACAACCCTGGCAGGTCCAGCGGCAGGTCGCGTTCGATAAGCATGCGGATCATGCCAAAAGCATGGCGGCGCAGCGCGAAGGGGTCCTTGTCGCCGGTCGGCAACTGGCCGATGCCGAACATGTCGGCCAGGGTCTGCAGCTTGTCGGCCAGCGCCACGCAGAGGCCGACATCGCCGCGCGGCAGCTCGTCACCGGCGAAGCGTGGCTTGTAGTGATCTTCGATCGCATCCGCGATGTCGACCGGCTCGCCGTCGTGCAGCGCATAGTAGCGGCCCATGATGCCCTGCAGCTCGGGGAATTCGCCGACCATGTCGGTCAGCAGGTCGGCCTTGGCCAGCACCGCGGCGCGGCCGGCCTGGCCGGCCAGCGCCTCTCCGCCGAGTTTGTGGCCGATGGCGCGCGCCAATGCCGCGACGCGTTCGACGCGCTCGCCCTGGGAGCCCAGCTTGTTGTGATAGACCACCTTGGCAAGGCCCGGGATGCGGTCCATCAGCGACTTCTTGCGGTCCTGGTCGAAGAAGAATTTGGCATCGGCCAGGCGCGGGCGCACCACGCGCTCGTTGCCGCCGATCACCGCCGAAGCGTCGGCCGGGCGGATGTTGCTGACGACGAGGAACTTGTTGGTCAGCCTGCTGTCCCTGAGCAGCGGGAAATACTTCTGGTTGGCCTTCATGGTCAGGATCAGGCATTCCTGCGGCACGTCGAGGAATTCCTCTTCGAAGGCGCAGGTCAGTACGTTCGGCCGCTCGACCAGCGCGGTGACTTCGTCGAGCAGGGCATCGTCATCGATCGGCTGCAAGCCTTCCTTCGCCGCGGCGGCTTTCAGTTGCTTCTCGATCTCGGCGCGGCGCGCGGCGAAGCCGGCGATCACCGCGCCTTCGCTTTCGAGTTGCTGCGCGTAGGAATCGGCATCGCGGATCGCGACGATCGGATTGGCGGCCTCGAAGCGGTGGCCCTGGGTCTCGCGCCCGGCCTGGAGGCCGAGCACATCGACATCAACGACATCGTTGCCGTGCAATGCCAACAGTCTGTGTGCCGGGCGCACGAAGTTGACGCTGCTCCAGCCGTCGGCCAGTTGGTAGCTCATCACCTTGGGGATGGGCAGCGCGGCCAGCGCTGCTTCGAGCGCGGCCTGCAGGCCTTCTGCCAGCGTCGCGCCAGGCACCATGCTGTCGAGAAACAGTGCTTCCGCCTTGCCGTCGGGCTGGCGCTTGAGCGATGGCACCACGGCGGCATCGGCCCCCAGCGCGGCGAGCTTCTTCAGCAGTGCCGGCGTCGCATTGCCGTTGGCATCGAGCGCAACGGCAACCGGCATCAGTTTTTGCTGCACCTGCTTGTCGGCGGCCTTGGCGGCAACGCAGGTGACATGCGTCGCCAGGCGGCGCGGCGAGGCGTACGGCGTAGCGATCGAGTCGGCGGCGCACAAGCCTTGTGACTTGAGGCTCGTCGCCAGATTAGCGGCGAAGGCTTCACCGAGTTTCTTCAGCGCCTTGGGCGGCAGTTCCTCGACGAAGAGTTCGAGCAGAAGATTTTTATTCATTTTGGTTGCTTCTTGATTGAACAATTCGTGACTGGACGACATCGTCGATGATCCCACGACAGAACTTGTTGATATTGACAATCCGAATCCTGGACAGGAATCCGACAAAACCCAACGCGATTACTAGCTTGCCAAAAAGCTCATCTGCAAATGACGAAGCAATTAAGTCAATATTCTGGAAATCGATTACCAATACGTCGTTTGGTGCGGAAACTAGTAGATTCTCGACTTTATTTCTGATCTTGACAGCTGTTGGGCGGTTGCCGAAGCTCGAAGCCTCTTCAGACAGGAGAAATTTCATTTCGCCGACTCTTGTGTCTTGTCCGTAGAAATTTTCGTTGAACGGAAAAGCCGGTCCTTTGCCCCATAGAGCCTTTTCGATGGCAATGGGCTGAGACGTATCCAGTTGAATGTCGACAAACGTTCCAGTGAAAGGAGGAAAGTCACCAGCAATGCGCAGTCGCCCATCCAACCATTCAACCTTGCCTTTTTGTGAATGAATGGCAATCCTGCCACCAAGATTGCTTTTTGCAATTTCCAAGGTACCGGTCAATCCTTTTCCCTGTCCGAAATCTGGGCGCGAAGTGATTCCCTCCTGTAGAGCAAAAGCTATGGCATCTTCGTCGCGCTTGCCTGAAAACTCTTTGTAAGCACTACGAATGTTTGCCGGAATGCCCAGACCGCCATCAGCAACTGCGATTGCCATATGGCGTGAATTCGGATGAACGACGACCTGAAGCCAGCCGACATCCACTCCAGCATGAACGAGCACGTTTCCGGCGACCTCGTTGAGCGCCCATTCAAAGGACTGCAACACCCCTTCCGCATAAACGGCGCGCTCCAGCACTTGATGAATTTGTTGGTCGATAAGATCATTGAGTTGCGAGTCGCCAGTAAATTGATGCAATGCATTGGGGCGACCGGAAACTGCGGCGTGACTTTTTCCTGCGGCCAGATACCCGAGATAGTTTTGCTCTGTCATCGTTCGCAAACAGAGGGGATCACTCGGCGGAACGATATCGAAATCGACGCCTTGCGTTTGGCGATATTGATCAAGAAGCACTATCAAAGGTACAGCGCCGTTAGGATAGGCTTGGCGCAGGTCTGCTAGATCGATAGTTGCGTCGGAGAATCCCTGTTCTTCGACCGTACGATGCAGCCACTTCTGGATGGTTTGGAATTCTGCCCAATTCAGGGCCGAATGACGACAGACAAAGCGGTTGCCCGTCATTTCAGGCTGCCTTTTTCTCGTTCAGCTTCGCCAGCACTTCCTCGGCCCAGGTTCTTGGCGCCATCGGGAAGCCCAGCCGCGCGCGGCTCTCAAGGTAGCTCTGGGCGACGCTGCGCGCCAGGTTGCGGATGCGGCCGATGTAGGCGGCGCGCTCGGTGACCGAGATGGCGCCGCGTGCGTCGAGCAGGTTGAAGGTGTGCGCCGCCTTCAGCACCTGCTCGTAGGCCGGCAGGGCGAGCTGTTGTTCCATCAGGTGCTTCGCGTTGCCTTCGTGGGCACCGAAAGCGGTGAGCAGGAAATCGACATTGCTGTGTTCGAAGTTGTAGGCGCTTTGCTCGACCTCGTTCTGGTGGAAGACGTCGCCATATTTCAGGCCCGGCGCATAGACCAGGTCGAAGACGTTTTCCACGCCTTGCAAATACATCGCCAGGCGTTCCAGGCCGTAAGTGATCTCGCCGGTGATCGGCTTGCAGTCGATGCCGCCGACCTGCTGGAAATAGGTGAACTGGGTGACTTCCATGCCGTTGAGCCAGACTTCCCAGCCCAGGCCCCAGGCGCCCAGCGTCGGGTTTTCCCAGTCATCCTCGACGAAGCGCACGTCGTTCTGTTTCAGGTCGAAACCCAAGGCTTCGAGTGAGCCGAGATAGAGTTCGAGGATGTTCTCAGGGGCGGGCTTGAGCACCACCTGATACTGGTAGTAGTGCTGCATGCGGTTGGGATTCTCGCCGTAGCGGCCGTCCTTGGGTCGGCGCGAGGGCTGGACGTAGGCGGCCTTCCAGGGCTCGGGGCCGAGCGCACGGAGGAAGGTGGCAGTATGGCTGGTGCCGGCGCCGACTTCCATGTCGTAGGGTTGCAGCAGCGCGCAGCCCTGCTTGTCCCAGAATTCCTGCAGGCGCAGGATGATCTGCTGGAAGGTGGGTTTGTTGCTCATCGGGAAGCCCCGTCAAATCGCGAAAGCGATGATTTTACAGGCATGTCCCGCGACGGGCAGCCGCTTGTTGGATTGCTTCAGTACGATCGCGGCGGTTTCCGGAAGATAATTCGGTCGCTTCGAAGGAGATGCCTCATGTGCCAACTTTTGGGAATGAACTGCAACGTTCCCACCGACATTTGCTTTTCCTTTACCGGCTTCCAGGCGCGAGGTGGCGCCACGGACGTCCATGGCGATGGATGGGGCATTGCCTTCTTCGAAGGGGCGGGCGCCAGGGTCTTCCTCGATCCGCGACCATCATCGCAATCTCCCGTGGCCGAGCTGGTCCGCAACTACCCGATCCACTCGCTCAACGTCATCGCGCATATCCGCAAGGCGACGCAGGGCACGGTGAGCCTGGAGAACACCCACCCCTTCATGCGCGAACTGTGGGGCCGTTACTGGATCTTCGCCCACAACGGCAACCTCGCCGGCTACGCGCCGGAGCTCGACGGCAGCTTTCATCCGGTCGGCCAGACCGACAGCGAGCTTGCCTTCTGTCACCTGCTGCAGACGCTGCGCTCGCGCTTCCCCGGGGGGATGCCGATGCGCGCCGAACTGCGCGAGGCGCTGGAAGATTTCGCGGCACGGGTTCGCCCCCTGGGGCCCTTCAATTTCCTGCTCTCGAACGGCGATTGTCTGTTCGCGCATTGTTCCACCGAACTGCATTTCATCGTGCGTCAGGCGCCCTTTGCCATGGCGCACCTGACAGATCAGGACATGAGCATCGACTTCGCCGAGGTCACCGGCGCCGATGATCGCGTCGCCCTGGTGGCGACGCAGCCGCTGACCGATAACGAAACCTGGACGCCGCTGCCGGTCGGGCGTGTCGTCCAGTTCGTCGATGGCGCTTATCTGGGGGTCGGCTGAGCTGCTTGGGTTCTTCGCCATCCGGCGCCGGCCGGCGGGGCGATGAGCGCGGAGAGTGCCAGGGCAAGCGGCTTCAAGAGGCGGAACAGCATGTGGTATCTCCTGTGCGCTGGGGGCGCCGCATTATGCTGTGGGCCTCCCCCTGGTCAAGCTGCGATGCAGCAGACTCCGGTATCATCCGCGCCTGTCTTGGCCCTATTCAAGGAGCAGTACCGTGGATCATGAAGTCAGCGTGGTGTTGAAGAACGGCGAGCGTTTCAGTTTTCCGATTGCGGCGGGTGAGCTGGCTGCCATCGAGCCGGCCGCCGCGCGCCACTGGATAGGCGAGGAGTTCGTCAGGGCCGGGCTGGAAAATCCCAACCCGATGGGCAAGATGCTGCTGGTTGACCAGATCCTTCTGCTGGCGGCCCATTTCAAGGCCGGCGACTTTCATCCGGTGACGCCGGAACTGCGCCGATTCATGGTCAATGCCTTGAAAGCCATGGCGCGACCGACGCTGACCATCGATCTGGCCAGCAATACTCTCTAAGCCTGCTCAGTTCCGGCGCCGCAGCGCCGGAATGCAGGCGCAGAAGGCGAGCAACAGGGCCAGCGCATTGCCCCAGCGCGCGTAAGGTGTCGTGCCGCTGCGTCCCTGCGCCTCGACCACCAGCGCGGCGGCGGCGAAGGGCGGCAGCGCGGCGGCGATCGAGCCATCCGGATGCACCATCGCCGTCATGCCGGTATTCGTCGCGCGCAACATCGTGCGCCCGGTTTCGATGGCGCGCAGGCGGGCGATCTGCAGATGCTGCGGCTGGGCCAGCGAATCGCCGAACCAGGCGGTGTTGGAGAGGTTGATCAGCAGCGTGGCCGCCGGCAGCGCATCGAGCAACTCTTCGCCGAACAGATCCTCGTAGCAGATGTTGGGCGCGATGCGCTGGCCGGCAATGTCCAGCGGCGCCTGCCGCGCCGGGCCGGCGGTGAAATCCGACATCGGAATCCGCGCGAAACGGAAGAACCAGGCAAATCCCGGGGGCGGGTACTCGCCGAAGGGCACCAGGTGGCGCTTGGCATAGGCGCTGACCGCCAGCTCCGGGGTGAGCGCCACGGCGCCGTTGCTGTAGCCGCCGTCGCGGGTGCTGACGGCAACGCCGACCAGGGCGCTGCCGTGGGCGGTGAGGCCGTGCAGCACTTCGCGCGGGACTTCGTTGAAGTAGAGCGGGATCGCGGTTTCCGGCAATACGGTAAGTGGCGCGGGGTGGGCCCTGGCCAATGCCAGATAGGTGTCGATCGACAGCGGCAGGCGACGCGGGTCCCATTTCAGGCTTTGCGGCACGTTGCCTTGAAGCAGGCTGACCTTGAGCGGCGCGCCCTGCGGCTGGGTCCAGTCCATCGCACGCAATAGCGCGCCGCCGGCGAGCAGCAGCAGGATGCCCGTCCAGGCCGCTGGCCGGCGCCAGGCGCGGGCCAGCAGGCCGGCGATCAGGGCGAGGATGAAGCCGACGCCGTACACGCCGAGCACCGAGGCCCAACCGGCGAGCGGGCTGGGCGGGCTTTGCGAGTAACCGATCGCCAGCCAGGGAAAGCCGGTGAACAGCGTGCCGCGCAGCCATTCGGCAATGGCCCACAAGCCGGCAAACAGGAAGGCGTCGGCCATGGGCTGGCTGTCGATGCCGGCGGGCTGCACACCGCAATAACGGCGATACAGGTAAGCGACCAGCGCCGGGAACAGCGCCAGGTAGAGGCAGAAAGCCAGGGTCGCGGCGGCAGCAGCGGGCGGCGCCATGCCGCCGAATTCGGACAGGCTGACATAGACCCAGGACACGCCGCAGAGGAAAAAGCCGGCGCCCCAGGCCAGCCCCAGCCAGGCAGCGCGACGCGGGTCGGGCGTGTTCTGCCAGAGCAGGAGCAGCCCGCCCAGCGCAAAAGTCGGCGCTGGCCAGACGGCGAACCATTGGTCGAAGGGGGCGAAGCCGAGGACGCAGCAGGCGCCCAGCGCGGCCGCGACCAGCGTGGCAAGCGCGGGCCGGCCGGCGATCATTCGCGGCCGGATTGTGCCGCCGCGAGCGGCAGATCCTTTTGCGGATCGACCAGCAGGGTATGTACCCGACGGCTGTCGGCGCGCAGCACCTGGATGCGCAGTCCGCCGACGCTGACGACCTCGTTGCGCTTGGGCAGGCGGCCGAGAAGGTGGATCACCAGGCCGCCGACGGTGTCGTAGTCCTCGTCGGCGAACTGCGTGGCGAAGGCCTGGTTGAAGTCGGCGATTTCGGTCACGGCCTTGACGCGGTAACGGCCGGTGTTGTCCCTGACGATGTTGTCCTCGGTTTCGTCGAAGTCGTATTCGTCCTCGATGTCGCCGACGATCTGCTCCAGCACATCCTCGATGGTGACCAGGCCGGCGACGCCGCCGTATTCGTCGACCACGATCGCCATGTGGTTGCGCGAAGCCCGAAACTCACGCAACAACACGTTCAGCCGCTTCGATTCGGGAATGAAAATGGCTGGCCGCAGCATGTCGCGCAAGTCGAATTCCTTGCCGGCAAAATAGCGCAGCAGGTCCTTGGCCAGCAGGATGCCGAGCACATCGTCCTTGCCTTCGCCGACGGCGGGGAAGCGCGAATGGGCGGCGGCGAGCACCACCTCGACGATCCGCTCCGGGCTGTCGGCGATATCCACCACGTCCATTTGCGCGCGCGGCACCATGACGTCGCGTACCGCCATGTCGGCCACGCCCAGCGCGCCCTCGATGATGGACAGCGCGTCGGCGTCCATCAGGTGGCGCTCGAAGGCGCTGCGCAGCAGCTCCAGCAGTTGTTCGCGGTCCTCGGGCTCGCGCAACAGCAGCGCGGACAGGCGTTCGATCAGGCTGGGTCTGCTGGACGGGTCCATGGTCAGATGTAGGGGTCGGCGTAGCCGAGGGCGGAGAGTATCTTGCGCTCCAGGGCCTCCATGCGTCTGGCATCGGCACTGCCGGTCTCGTGGTCGTGGCCCTGCAAATGCAGCATACCATGCACGACCATGTGGGCATAATGGGCTTCCGCCGTCTTGCCCTGCTCGCGCGCCTCGCGCTCGACCACTTCGCGGCACAGTACCAGGTCGCCGCAAATCCGTGCGCCGGATTCGTAGGGAAAGGAGAGCACGTTGGTGGCGTAGTCCTTGCCCCGGTAGTCGCGGTTGAGGGCCTGGCCTTCGGCGCCGCCGACGAAGCGCACGGCGATTTCGGCGGGCCGCGCGCAACTGGCGCGCACCCAGCGCCGCACCTGGGGCCTGCTGGGCGCATCGCGGCTGCCGCCGGGGTACTGCACCGCAAGCCGCAGTTCAGGCAGGCGGCGTGCGGATGTCATTGCCGTGTTTCTCGTAGGCATCGACGATGCGTGCCACCAGCGGGTGGCGCACCACGTCGCTGGCGTCGAAGTCGGTGAAGGCCAGGCCGCGCACGTCTTTCAGGATGCGCCGCGCCTCGACCAGGCCGGACTTCTGCCCGCGCGGCAGATCGACCTGGGTGACATCGCCGGTGACCACCGCGCGGGCGCCGATGCCGATGCGGGTGAGGAACATCTTCATCTGTTCCGGCGTGGTGTTCTGCGCCTCGTCCAGGATGATGAAGGCATGGTTCAGCGTGCGGCCGCGCATGTAGGCCAGCGGCGCGATCTCGATGTTCTGCTTCTCGAACAGCTTGGCCACCTTGTCGAAACCCATCAGGTCGTAGAGCGCGTCATACAGCGGCCGGAGGTAGGGATCGACCTTCTGCGCCAGGTCGCCGGGCAGGAAGCCGAGGCGTTCGCCGGCCTCGACCGCCGGGCGGGTGAGCACGATGCGGCTGACCTGGTCGCGCTCGAAGGCGTCGACAGCACAGGCCACGGCGAGATAGGTCTTGCCGGTGCCGGCGGGGCCGACGCCGAAGGTGATGTCGTGCTCCTGGATCTTGCGCAGGTAGTCGACCTGGTTGGGCGTGCGCCCGTGCAAGTCGCTCTTGCGCGTCTGCAAGCCGGCGCCGGGCGGCCACGCACCGGGCCCGGAGTAGGCCTTGCGACCGCGCGTGATCTCGATCAGGCCGAGCTGGATTTCATCGATCGACAGCGGCTCGGCGGCCTGCGCATAGAAGTGCTGCAAGGCCGCGGCGGCCAACCTGGCCTGCGCGGTGTCGCCGCTGATGCGGCAATGCGGGCCGCGCCGACTGATGACGACATCGAAGGCGGCCTCGATCTGGCGCAGGTTCTCGTCCAGCGCGCCACAGAGGTTCTGCAAGCGCCCGTTATCGAGCGGGGCGAGAGCCAGGGCAAGGGGTTTGGTTGTTGCGGACACCGGACCAGTATGCCTCAGGACTCCGTCAGCGGAATCTCGCCGCGCAGGCTGTGCGGCAGGGCAGCGGTAATGGTGACGTCGATGAAACGGCCGATCAGGCGCTCATGGCCGGCGAAATTGACCACCCGGTTGTTGTCGGTGCGGCCGGCCAGTTCCGTGGCGTCCTTGCGCGCATGGCCTTCGACCAGCACGCGCTGGATGCTGCCGACCATGGCCTGGCTGATGGCGTAGGCCTGGCCCTCGACCAGCTTTTGCAGGCGCATCAGGCGCTCGACCTTGAGTTCCGGCGGCGTGTCGTCAGCCATGTCGGCGGCCGGCGTACCCGGCCGTGGGCTGTAGATGAAGAAGAAGCTGTTGTCGAAGTTCAGCTCCTCGGCCAGGCGCAGTGTCTTTTCGAAATCCTCCGCGGTTTCACCGGGAAAGCCGACGATGAAATCGGACGAGAGTGAAATGTCCGGCCGCGCGGCGCGCAGCTTCTTCACCAGCGACTTGTATTCGAGCACGGTGTAGCCGCGTTTCATTGCCGCCAGTATCCGGTCGGAACCCGACTGCACCGGCAGGTGCAGGTGCGAAACCAGTTTTGGCACGTCGCGGTAGGCGTCGATCAGGCGTTGCGTCAGTTCGCGCGGATGCGAGGTGGTGTAGCGGATGCGCGCTATGTCGGGCATGGCAGCCACGGCTTCGAGCAGGAAGGCGAGGTCCGCGTTGTCGCCGTCGTCCATTTCGCCGCGCCAGGCATTGACGTTCTGCCCCAGCAGGGTGACTTCGCGCACGCCGCGCGCCGCGAGCCCCTCGATCTCGGCAAGCACGTCGGCCAGCGGACGCGAAACCTCTTCGCCGCGGGTGTAGGGCACGACGCAGAAGCTGCAATATTTGGAGCAGCCCTCCATGATCGAAACGAAGGCCGAACTGCCGGTCACGGTGGCCGGCGGCAGGGCGTCGAACTTTTCGATCTCGGGAAAGCTGGTATCGACCTGGGCCTTGCCGCTGGCAAGTCGTCGGGCGATCATCTGCGGCAGGCGGTGCAGGGTCTGCGGACCGAAGACGAGGTCAACGTAGGGCGCTCGGCGGACGATCGCCTCGCCTTCCTGGCTGGCGACGCAGCCGCCGACGCCGATCACCAGGTCGGGCTTCGCCTGCTTCAGGTGGCGCACCCGGCCGAGGTCGTGGAACACTTTCTCCTGCGCCTTCTCGCGCACCGAGCAGGTGTTGAACAGGATGATGTCGGCTTCCTCGGGGTTCTCGGTTTTCACCGCACCTTCGCTGCCGGCCAGCACGTCGGCCATCTTGTCCGAGTCGTACTCGTTCATCTGGCAGCCGAAGGTGCGGATGAAGACTTTCTTGGCCATTGGTGCGGGGCAGGCGTTGGGGAGCACGGATTATACGGCCCGGTTTTGCTACCATCCGGCGCATGAAACCCGGCATGAAACCCGCAGTAGTCCTGCTTTCCGGCGGCCTCGATTCCGCCACCGTACTGGCCCTTGCCCGTGAGCAGGGCTATGCCTGCCATTGCCTGTCGCTCGACTACGGCCAGCGCCACGGCGCCGAGCTGCAGGCGGCGGCGCGCGTGGCCCAGGCGCTGGGCGCTGCCGCGCATCGCGTGCTCAAGCTCGACCTGGGGCAGTTGGGCGGCTCGGCCCTGACCGACAGCTCGATTGCCGTGCCGACCGGCGGCGTGCAGCCCGGCATCCCGGTGACCTACGTGCCGGCACGCAACACCATCATGCTGTCGCTGGCCCTGGCCTGGGCCGAGGTGCTGGGCGCCCAGGACATCTTCGTCGGTGTCAATGCCGTGGATTACTCGGGCTATCCGGATTGCCGGCCCGAGTTCGTGCGTGCCTTCGAAGCGCTGGCGAACCTGGCGACCAAGGCGGCGGTCGAGGGCAGTCCGCTTTGTATCCATGCGCCGCTGATCGAGTTGAGCAAGGCGCAGATTGTTGCCCTCGGGCGGCGGCTGGGCGTCGATTACGGGCTGACGGTGTCCTGCTACCAGGCCGATGCGGATGGTCGTGCCTGCGGCGTCTGCGACTCCTGCCGCCTGCGCCGCGAGGGCTTTGCCAGCGCGGGATGCGGCGATCCGACTCGTTATCAGGCGGCCGACGGCAATTGATTCGGATTATTCGGCGTCAAAGAAGTCTGATTCCGCGCCCTGGCGTGGGAAACTAAAATCGCGCGCTTCATGAAAGGGTCCGCCAGCGGCCCGGCTCGGAGGGGTCATGGAAAACACCATACATCTGCAGGTACTCGGCGCTGCCCTGGTCATTGGCATGATCATGGGGGCGGTGGCGAACAAGACCAACTTCTGCACCATGGGCGCGGTTTCGGACTGGGTCAACATGGGCGATACCGGGCGCCTGCGGGCCTGGCTGCTGGCGATCGCGGTGGCGACGCTGGGGGTCGTGGCACTCGAGGCCTCGGGCAAGGTGGCGCTTGGAACCGGCACTTTCCCGCCCTATCGGACTCCCAATCTGGCCTGGTTGCGCTACGTGCTTGGCGGCCTGATGTTCGGCGTCGGCATGACTCTGGCGTCGGGTTGTGGCAACAAGACCCTGATCCGCATCGGCGGCGGCAATCTGAAGTCGATCGTGGTGCTGGCGATCGCCTCGGCCTGTGCCTATGCGATGTTGTGGACCAATTTTTACGACAGCGTGTTCGGCAGCCTGGTGTCGGCGACCACCGTCAATCTGGCGGCGGCGGGCAAGACCAGCCAGGCGCTGGGCGAACTCACCGGCCTCGGCAACACCGCGTTCGGCGCCGTGTTGGCGCTGGTGCTGGCCGGATTCGCGTTTTCCTCGCGTGATTTTCGCGGCAATGTCGATCACATTGCCGGCGGCGCGGTGATCGGCCTGGCGATCATCGCTGGGTGGTACGTGACTGCGGGAGGCATGGGGGGCGCCTGGAAGGAGTGGGCGGAATTCGCGGAAACCAAACCCCTGCGGGTCGAGGCCCAGTCCTTCACCTTCATCAGCCCGATGGGTGATCTGGCGCGCTATGTGATGAATCCGGCCGACACCTCGCTGATCAACTTCGGCATCATGGCCTTAGTCGGGGTGATCCTCGGGTCGCTTATCTACTCGCTGACCAGCCGCAACTTCCGCATCGAATGGTTTGTCAATCGCGCCGATTTCATCAATCACGCTATCGGCGCCGTGTTGATGGGAATCGGTGGCGTCTTGTCGATGGGCTGCACCGTCGGTCAGGCCATCACCGGCATGTCCACCCTGGCGCTGGGCTCGCTGCTGACCCTGTTTTCCATCGTCGCCGGAGCGGCGGCAACCATGAAGTATCAGTACTGGCGAATGATGCAGGAGTAAACCGCATCTGCCCGGTCCGGGCCGGATGGGGCAAATCGCATTTGACAGGAACTTCCGGGATTGATTAGAATGCCCGGCTCTCCGAGATCCGCATGGGCCGAACCCTTGCTGCGTGGTCCGGGTCTTCGAAGCAAGCAAGGAACAAGAGAATGAAAACATTTTCCGCCAAGCCGCATGAAGTCCAGCACGACTGGTTCGTGGTCGATGCCACGGACAAGGTGCTGGGCCGCCTGGCCACTGAAATCGCCCGCCGCCTGCGCGGCAAGCACAAGGCCATCTACACTCCCCACGTCGATACCGGCGACTATATCGTCGTGGTCAACGTCGAAAAGCTGAAGGTCACCGGCAACAAGGCGCAGGACAAGATGTACTACCGCCACACCGGCTACCCGGGCGGCATCAACGAGACCAACTTCATCAAGCTGCAGCAGCGCTTTCCCGGCCGCATCCTTGAGAAGGCGGTCAAGGGCATGCTGCCCAAGGGCCCCTTGGGCTACGCGATGCTGAAGAAAATGAAGTGCTACGCCGGTGGCGCCCACCCGCACACCGCCCAGCAGCCCAAGGCTCTGGAAATCTAAGGAGTTCACATGGCAGTCACCCAATACTACGGAACCGGTCGCCGCAAGACGGCCATTGCCCGTGTTTTCCTGCGCAACGGCAGCGGCAAGTTCGTCGTCAACGACAAGCCGGTCGATGAGTTCTTTTCCCGCGAGACCGGTCGCATGGTTGTGCGCCAGCCGCTGGAACTGACCCAGCATCTGACCACCTTCGACATCTTGGTGAATGTCGAAGGCGGTGGCGAGTCCGGCCAGGCCGGCGCCGTCCGTCATGGGATTACCCGCGCCCTGATCGAATACGACGCGACCCTCAAGCCCGCGCTGTCCAATGCCGGCTTCGTCACCCGCGATGCCCGCGAAGTCGAGCGCAAGAAAGTGGGTCTGCGCAAGGCGCGCCGTCGCAAGCAGTTCTCGAAGCGGTAAGCCGCGACTTCGCGTCGCCGCAAAAAGCCGCCTCCGGGCGGCTTTTTTGTTGGCGGCGGCGTTCGGGTTAACATCACGGGTTCAGTCAAGGAGTTTGCGATGATCAAGGCAGGTATCGTTGGTGGTACGGGCTACACGGGTGTCGAGTTGCTGCGCCTGTTGGCGCGTCACCCCGATGTCGAGTTGGCGGCAATCACCTCGCGTGGGGATGCCGGCAGCGCCGTAGCCGACATGTTCCCCAGCCTGCGCGGCGCGGTCGGGCTGAATTTCAGCGATCCCAAGGAGGCGCCGCTGGGTGACTGCGATGTGGTGTTCTTTGCCACCCCGAACGGCATCGCCATGCAGCAGGCGGGCGAATTGCTGAAGGCCGGCGTGCGGGTAATCGACCTCGCCGCCGATTTCCGCATCAAGGACATCGCCCTGTGGGAAAAATGGTATGGGATGACCCATGCCAGCCCCGAACTCGTTGCCGAGGCGGTTTATGGTCTGCCGGAAGTGAATCGCGAGGCGATCCGCAAGGCACGGCTGGTGGCCAATCCCGGCTGCTATCCGACCGCGACCCAGCTCGGTTTCCTGCCGCTGGTCGAGGCCGGCTGCGTTGATCTGGGCCGCCTGATCGCCGATGCCAAGTCGGGGGTTTCCGGGGCCGGACGCAAGGCCGAAATCGGCATCCTGTTTTCCGAGGCGTCGGACAACTTCAAGGCCTATGGCGTGCCCGGCCACCGCCATCTGCCGGAGATCCGGCAGGGCTTGGCCCAGTTCGCCGGCAAGGCCGCGAGCGAGATCGGGCTGACCTTCGTGCCCCACCTGACGCCGATGATTCGCGGCATCCACTCTACGCTGTATGCCCGCATCACCCACGAGGAGGACTTCCAGGCCCTGTTCGAAAGGCGCTTTGCCAACGAGCCTTTCGTCGATGTGCTGCCGCCCAAGTCGCACCCGGATACCCGCTCGGTGCGCGCCGCCAATACCTGCCGCATCGCCTTGCACCGCCCCCAGGGGGGCGACACCCTGGTTGTGCTCTCGGTGATCGATAATCTGGTGAAGGGCGCCGCGGGTCAGGCAGTGCAGAACATGAACCTGATGTTCGGTCTCGACGAATGTTCGGGTCTTTTGCAAGTTCCCGTCTTGCCCTGATCCTGAGGCGGCTGCGCAGCCGCTTCGGCATCTCCGCGCCGCGCGTAGCGGTGCGCACCCATGTCCCCTGGTATTGGCGGGCCTTGTCCGTCATATTGCTGTCGGGAGCATCCCTGGCGCTGGCCGGATGGATTTACGACGCCGGGCGGCAATTTGCCGGCTTCGACCGCGGTGCCAGCGAGCAGGAGTTGGCCGGAATGCGCGAGCGCATGGCTCGTCTGGAAGCGGATCTGGAGGGAGCGCGCAAGATTGCCAACGCCAGCGAAAGCCGGCTGCGCATCGAGAGCACTTCGCAGGAGAGGCTGGCCAAGCAGATCAGCGCCCTGGAGGAAGAGAACTCGCGACTCAAGGCGGACCTGGCGACCTTCGAAAGCCTTGCCGGAGGTCAGACCGGGAATTCGGGCCTGGCGATCAGCCGCTTGCAAATACTTCCGGCAGGTGAAGGGCAGTATCGCTACAGCCTGCTACTTGCCCAGACAGGAGACAAAAAGGACAAGGAGTTCAATGGGGTGATACAGCTCGTGGCGATCGTGCAGCGAGGCAACGAGACTGTTATGATGCAGTTTCCCGCCACCAACGATCCGGCGGCCAGCCAGTATCGCGTCAGTTTCCGACACTTTCGGCGACTCGAAGGCAGCTTCAAGATTCCTGGCGAAGTCCGAATTCAACGTGTCGAAGCCCGTCTGTTACAGGATGGCGTGGTCAAGGCCAATCAGAGTGTGAGCCTTTGAGGCTCGCATGCACAGTCGTTCAAGAGTCAGGAGAAAACATGTTCGGCAAGAAAAATAACAGCAAGCCTCAGGGGCGTATCGATAGCCTGATCGGTGCCGGCACCTCGCTGGTTGGCGACGTTACGTTTTCCGGCGGCCTTCGTGTCGATGGCGAGGTACGGGGCAATGTGCGCAGTGCCGACGGGCAAGCGGCAACGCTGGTGCTCAGTGAGCACGCACGTATCGAGGGGGAGATATCCGTATCCCACGTGGTGATCAACGGCACGGTTATCGGTCCGGTTCATTCCAGCGACTTTCTCGAGCTTCAGCCGCGCGCCAAGGTTACCGGTGACGTCGAGTACGCCACGATAGAAATGCACCTCGGCGCCATCGTGCAGGGACGCCTGGTGCATCAGGGTTCGCCGGCGAAGGCGGTTGAACTCAAGCTTGCGGCAAGCAATTGATCTATTGCCGGCTTGAAATCCTAATTAGTAGACTTATTTGATACACTATTGCGTCGAACCCCACAGGAGAACAGCATGAACGCACCCACCGAAATGCCGGCGCCGCTCAATTTCACCGACAGCGCGGCCAGCAAGGTCAAGGAACTCATCGCCGAGGAAGGCAATCCGGAGTTGAAGCTGCGGGTGTTCGTCACCGGTGGCGGTTGCTCCGGCTTCCAGTACGGTTTCACCTTCGATGAAGTTACCAACGAAGACGACACCGTGATGCAAAAGAATGGCGTCTCGCTGCTGATCGATCCGATGAGCTACCAGTACCTCGTCGGTGCCGAAATCGACTACACCGAAGGCTTGGAGGGTTCCCAGTTCGTGATCAAGAATCCGAACGCCACCAGCACTTGCGGCTGCGGTTCCTCGTTCTCGGCCTGATCTGTTTCCCCCGAAGGCGCCGGAATCTCCCCGGCGCCTTTTTGCTTACCGCGACACTCAACGCGGATAGATCGCGCCGAGCACCGCTGCATGTCTCGCTCCGGTAACCTCGGGCAGGCTGCCTGTCCTTCCTTGCAGGGTTTGCCACGCCAGCCAGGCGAAGGCGACGGCCTCCACCGAATTCGCCGGCTGCCCGAACGCGTCGGTCAATTCAACAACGACAGGTTGCGCAAGTCTGCGCAGGCGTTCCATCAGGGCAAGGTTGCGCCCGCCGCCGCCACATACCAGGAGGCGTTGCGGCTTTCCGCACCAGTTGGCTATGGCACTGGCAATTGATACCGCAGTCAGTTCGAGGAGCGTCGCCTGGACGTCTTCGGGCTTTTGGCCGACACGCAGATGCCGTTCCAGCCAAGCCAGGTTGAATTCATCGCGTCCGCAGCTCTTGGGCGGCGGCGCCGCAAAAAAAGGCAGCGTGAGCAAAGCGTCGAGCAGTTCCGGCAAAACCTTGCCACTTGCGGCCCAACGTCCATCCGTATCGTAAGTTTTTCCGTGGTGACGCTCGATCCACGCGTCCAGCAGCATATTGCCCGGCCCGCAGTCGAAACCTCTAGCGGGCAAGCCCGGTTGCAGATTGGTCAGGTTGGCAATGCCGCCGATGTTGACGATTACCCGGTGCTCGTTCCTGTCACCAAATACTGCCGCATGATAAGCGGGTACCAGCGGAGCGCCTTGGCCGCCAGCGGCAATATCGCGGCTGCGGAAATCGGCGACGACCGGAATTCCTGACAATTCCGCAAGCAGGGCGGGATTGTTGAGCTGGATGCTGTAGCCGCTGGCTGGCTGGTGGCGCACGGTTTGCCCGTGGCAGCCGATGGCGGCGATTTGTCCGGCCGATAAGCCCGCCTCCCCAAGCAGATTTTTCACTGCGGTTGCGTAAGTGACTGCCAACTGGTTCGCCAATAGTGCGCCGCGATGCAGCTCGTTGTTTCCCATCGCCTGCAGTGCCAGGGCCTGGCTGCGGGTTTCGGACGGATAAGGTGTCCAACCTGCGAGACGCGTCCGAAAAGGACTTACGGAAAAATCAACCAAGGCGGCATCGACGCCATCCAGGCTGGTTCCGGACATCAGCCCGACTACCAGCGACATCTCAGTCTGCCTGGGCGAGGTTGAAGCCGCGAATTAAGTCGATGCGGGCCAGGTAGGCCTCCGTGCCGGCACGGAACTGCCCAAGCTGATGTGCCTGGAGCGGCGGCGCACTGGGCAGCGCCATGGCAAGGGGATTCTGATGCACATCGTTGATGCGGAATTCGTAGTGAAGATGCGGGCCGCTGGCCAGGCCCGTGGCACCGACGAAGCCGATCACATCGCTTTGGCTGACCCGGCTGCCTTTGCGCAACCCCGCAGCGAATCCGGACAGGTGCCCATAGAGCGTGGTGTAACGTCCCTGATGGCGCAGGATTACCACCTTGCCATAGCCGCCTTGCACGCCTACGTATTCAACCGTGCCGTTGCCGGTCGCCTTGACTCGTGTCCCGCTCGGCGCGCCGTAGTCGATGCCTTTGTGCGCGCGCCACTTCTGCAACACAGGGTGGAATCGCGCCGAAGTAAAACCCGAGGTGATGCGCGAGAATTCCAGCGGCGAGCGCAGGAAGGCCTTGCGGATATTCTTGCCATCGGCAGTGTAGTAGCCGCTGCTGTTTTCGCCGCCAGCCGGGTCGGCGAACCAGGCGGCCCGGTAGGACTTGCCGCCATTGACGAATTCGGCGGCGAGGATGCGCCCGGCGCGTACCTGACGCCCCAGATGATTCACCGATTCGTAGATCACCGCGAAGCGGTCGCCCTTGCGCAAATCACGGTGGAAGTCGATGTCACCGCCAAATATGTCGGCCATCTGGGTCGCCACCGCATCCGGGATTCCGGCCGCGTCGCTGGCGCCGAACAGGGAGTGTCGAATTTCGGCGGTCTTCATCACAACCACGGTTTCCAGCGCCAGGGGCTGTTCGGAAGCTGAAAAGCCGATACCGTTCCGCTGTATCACCAGAGCCCTATCCTTGCCCCCGTTAAGCGGGAAGACCAGGCTCTGCAATTCTCCTTGCGGGCCAGTGCGGGCGCTGAGGTTCTTGCCCGGGCTGAGCTGGCGGAACAGGGTTTGGGCGGTGGCGTTGCCCTTGAGAAAGCTCATCGCCTCGGGATCGTCAACTCCGAGCCGGCGCATCAGCTCCATGACCGTGTCACCACGCTGCACACGATCTTCGCGCAGAAAGCTTTGCTCGGCTTCGCTCGCGGCCGACAAAGCCGGCAAGGCAAGCTGCTCGATCACCTGTTGTCGCGGAACATCGTCGAAACGCGTGTCGCGGGCCGTGCCGAACGCGGCTACCATGCCGAACAGGGACACGCCAAACACCGTCGCGCCGGCCCAGAAATGGCCCGGGCGGGTGGATCGGTAACTATGGAGATGCGCTAAAATCCCGCTCTTGTTTTTTTGCAATTGGATGGGCGGACCGAGCTTGAAGTCGGGCGAGTGTAGCAAAAAACCCCCTTCCGTCAAACCGGGTCAGAACATGGTCGACATCGAATCCCAAATGGCGCTGATCAAGCGCGGCGCCGATGAATTGCTGATCGAGTCCGAACTTGTGGAAAAGATCAAGTCTGGACGGCCGCTGCGGGTCAAGGCAGGCTTCGACCCGACGGCGCCGGATTTGCACCTTGGTCACACCGTACTGATCAACAAGCTGCGGCATTTCCAGGATCTCGGTCATCACGTGATGTTCCTGATCGGCGACTTCACCGGCATGATCGGCGACCCGAGCGGCAAGAATGCAACGCGACCGCCGCTGTCGCGCGAACAGATCCTGGAGAACGCGAACACCTACCGCGAGCAGGTGTTCAAGATCCTCGACCCGGTGAAGACCGAGGTCTGCTTCAACTCAAGCTGGTTCGAGCCGATCGGCGCCGCGGGCATGATCAAGCTGGCGGCTCGCCACACCGTGGCGCGCATGCTGGAGCGCGACGACTTTGCCAAGCGCTATGCCAATGGTCAGCCGATCGCAATTCACGAGTTCCTCTATCCGTTATGCCAGGGCTACGACTCCGTGGCAATGAAGGCCGACATCGAGCTTGGCGGTACGGATCAGAAATTCAATCTTCTGGTCGGCCGCGAGTTGCAGAAGCACTATGGCCAGGCACCGCAGTGCGTATTGATGATGCCGCTGCTGGAGGGGCTGGACGGCATGAACAAGATGTCGAAGTCGCTCGGCAATTACATTGGCATCGCCGAGTCGCCCACGGAGATTTTTGGCAAGCTGATGTCGGTCTCGGATGAGCTGATGTGGCGCTACTACGACCTGCTTTCCTTCCGCGGCAACGACGAGATTGCCGGTTTCAAACGAGAGGTCGGTGAGGGGCGCAATCCGCGTGACATCAAGGTGCTGCTGGCGCAGGAGATCGTTGCCCGCTTCCACTCCGGCAAGGATGCAGAGGCCGCCTTGGCGGAGTTCGAGGCCAGGTTCCAGCGTGGTGTGCTGCCCGAAGACATGCCCGAAATCAGCGTGCCTGCGGGCAGCATTGCGCAGATCCTGAAAGCGGCGGGACTGACCGCAAGCACCTCCGAAGCGCTGCGCATGATCGGTGGCGGCGGCGTGCGCATCAATGGCGAAAAAGTCGGCGATGGCGGTACGCCGATTGCGGCTGGAGCCGTCGTGGTACTGCAGGTAGGCAAGCGAAAATTCGCCCGCGTCACCGTCATCTGACGCAGCGCAAAAAATTTTTCGTCAAGCTGTTGACCGGGCTGGGACGATCCGTATAATGCGCCCCTCTTTGCTGCTGAGCAGTCGTTCGCAGGATGCTGGAAGGTATCGACCTGCTGCGACTCGAAAGCGAAAGTAATGAGAAGCAAACACTTGCACGGAATACAGTAAGGTCAAGAAATTGGCCCTGATTTTCGTTTGAGTGAGTTTTAAGAGAGATTGAACTGAAGAGTTTGATCCTGGCTCAGATTGAACGCTGGCGGAATGCTTTACACATGCAAGTCGAGCGGCAGCGCGGGGCAACCTGGCGGCGAGCGGCGAACGGGTGAGTAACACATCGGAACGTACCCAGTGGTGGGGGATAGCCCGGCGAAAGCCGGATTAATACCGCATACGACCTGAGGGTGAAAGGGGGGGATCGCAAGACCTCTCGCCGCTGGAGCGGCCGATGGCGGATTAGCTAGTTGGTGGGGTAAAGGCTCACCAAGGCGACGATCCGTAGCTGGTCTGAGAGGACGACCAGCCACACTGGAACTGAGACACGGTCCAGACTCCTACGGGAGGCAGCAGTGGGGAATTTTGGACAATGGGGGCAACCCTGATCCAGCCATTCCGCGTGAGTGAAGAAGGCCTTCGGGTTGTAAAGCTCTTTCGGCAGGAACGAA
>JACRLX010000022.1 GCA_016235165.1 Rhodocyclales bacterium | reverse complement strand
TTCAACGTGCGCGGTGTTGATGGTGATGCCGCGTGCCTTTTCTTCCGGGGCGGCGTCAATCTGGTCGTAGGCTTTCGCCTCGCCTCCAAACTTCGTCGACAGCACCGTCGTGATCGCCGCCGTCAAGGTCGTCTTGCCATGGTCCACGTGACCAATCGTCCCCACATTCACGTGCGGTTTCGTACGCTCAAACTTGCCTTTTGCCATGTCGCACTCCAACGAGTAAACACTAAAAAATGGTGCCCTTGACGTGGATTGAACACGTGGCCTCTCCCTTACCAAGGGAGTGCTCTACCACTGAGCTACAAGGGCTGAAACACTGCAACTACAAAACCTGGAGCGGCGAGCGGGAATCGAACCCGCGTCATTAGCTTGGAAGGCTAAGGTTCTACCATTGAACTACCGCCGCCCGACATCCGCTAACCGCATAACTCTTTGATTCAAAATTCATCTGGTGGAGGGGGAAGGATTCGAACCTTCGAAGGCAGAGCCGTCAGATTTACAGTCTGATCCCTTTGACCGCTCGGGAACCCCTCCAGCTGAACCCGTGATTATCTCGAAATCGTTCGATTGCGTCAACGAGTTCGCCGAAATTCGCTTTCACCCCCTGAACGATGCTGTCGCAAGTCATTATTGCATCGCAATATTTACCTTTCGGAGATTCCCGCCTTTGCCGGTCCTCCGCTCGCTGCGGCGTAGAATCGGCGGCTTCCCGCGCCGGAGAACGCCATGAACGCCCCAACAGACCGCCTTCCCCTGCCGGAGGCGCTTGCCGAGCAGCTCACATCGCGTTTTGGCGCACGCTTCTCGGTCGCCGCCGCCGTGCGACAGCACCATGGCAAGGACGAATCCTCCTACCCGCCCATGCCTCCAGACGGCGTGGTGTTCGCCGAATCGACCGGGGAAGTCGCCGAGGTCGTCGCCCTTTGCCACGGTTTTCGGGTTCCGGTCATCGCCTTCGGCACCGGGACCTCGCTGGAGGGTCATTTGCTGGCGGTCAATGGCGGCATCTGCATCGACCTTTCGGCCATGAACCACGTACTCGCGGTACGCGCCGAAGACCTCGATGCCACGGTGCAATGCTGCGTCACGCGCAAGGCGCTGAATGCGGCCCTCAACGGCACCGGCCTGTTCTTCCCCATCGATCCGGGCGCGGACGCCAGCCTCGGTGGCATGGCCGCCACGCGCGCCTCGGGCACCAACGCAGTGCGCTATGGAACCATGCGCGAAAATGTCCTCGGCATGACGGTGGTCTTGCCCGATGGCCACATCCTGAAAACCGGCGGCCGCGCCCGCAAATCAGCGGCCGGCTACGACCTGACGCGGCTGATGGTCGGCTCCGAGGGCACGCTGGGCATCATCACCGAACTCACCGTGCGCCTTTACCCGGTACCGGAGGCGATCTCCAGCGCGGTCTGCGCGTTCCCGAGTCTGGCGGCGGCCGTGCGCACGGTGATCCAGACCATACAAATGGGCATTCCGCTGGCGCGCATCGAGCTGCTGGATACCGTGGCGATCACGGCCATCAACCGCCACAGCAAGACCACGCTGCGCGAGGCGCCGACCCTGTTCTTCGAATTCCATGGCTCGGCCACCGGCGTCAGGGAACAGGCGGAAACGGTGCAGGAAATCGCCAGCGAGCAAGACGGCCAGGATTTCGAATGGGCCACGCGCCCGGAAGACCGCAGCCGCCTGTGGCAGGCGCGGCACGACGCCTACTATGCCGGACTCGGCCTCAGGCCGGGCTGTCGCGCACTGACCACCGATGTCTGCGTGCCGATCTCGCGCCTCGCCGATTGCGTTGCCGAAACCTTCGCCGACCTCGATGCCGAGGCCGCCGATCTCAAGGGCCCCCTGGTCGGCCATGTCGGCGACGGCAACTTCCACATCATGTTGCTGACCGATCCGGAAAAGCCCGAGGACCTGACCCGCGCCAAGGAATTCGCTTCGCGCCTGGCCCAACGTGCGATCCGCATGGACGGCACCTGCACCGGGGAACATGGCATCGGCATCGGCAAGCAGCCCTACATGGCACTGGAACATGGCGATGTCGCCATCGACCTGATGCGCGCGATCAAGCAAGCGATCGATCCCGACAACATCATGAACCCAGGCAAGATCCTGCCGCCCGCATGAACGCCCCGCTGCTCGGCATCACCCTGGAGGACAAGTACGCCCTGGGCCAGGGCCGGGTCTTCCTCACCGGCACCCAGGCGCTGGTGCGCCTGCTGTTCCTGCAACACCAGCGCGACGCGCTGGCCGGCCTCGACACCGCCGGCTATGTTTCCGGCTACCGCGGTTCGCCGCTGGGCGGCCTGGATCAGGCGCTGTGGAAAGCCAAGACGCATCTGGCGAAGCACCAGGTGGTGTTCCAGCCTGGCGTCAACGAAGACCTCGCCGCCACCGCGCTGTGGGGCACGCAGCAGGTCAGCCTTTCGCCGGGCGCCAGGCATGACGGCGTGTTCGGCATGTGGTACGGCAAGGGGCCGGGCGTCGACCGCTGTGGCGATGTGTTCAAGCACGCCAACTCGGCCGGAACCGCCAGGCACGGTGGCATCCTGGCCGTTGCCGGCGACGACCATGCCGCGCGCTCATCCACGGTCGCCCACCAGTCCGAACACGCCTTCAAGGCGGCGATGATGCCGGTGCTGGTGCCGGCCGGCGTGCAGGACTATCTCGACCTCGGCCTGCACGGCTGGGCCATGAGCCGCTATTCGGGCTGCTGGGTAGGTTTCAAGGCGGTGGCCGATACCGTCGAATCCTCGGCTTCGGTCGATGTCTCGCCCGAGCGGGTGAAGATCGTCCTGCCGACGGATTACGAGTTGCCCGCCGGCGGCCTCAACATCCGCTGGCCGGATGACCGCCTGCTGCAGGAAGCCCGCCTGCTCGATCACAAGCTGTATGCCGCATTGGCCTACTGTCGTGCCAACCGCCTCGACCAGATCGTGATCGATGCACCGCAGCCGAGGCTGGGCATCATCACTACCGGCAAATCCTACCTCGACGTGCGCCAGGCATTCGATGACCTCGGCATCGACGACACGCTGGCCGCCGAGATCGGCATCCGCCTCTACAAGGTCGGCATGGTCTGGCCGCTCGAATCCGAGGGCGTGCGCCGTTTCGCCGAAGGGCTGGAAGAAATCCTGGTGGTCGAAGAGAAGCGCCAGCTGATCGAGTACCAGTTGAAGGAGGAGCTTTACAACTGGCGCGAGGACGTGCGCCCGCGCGTGATCGGCAAGTTCGACGAAAAGGGCGAATGGGCGCTGCCCCATGGGCGCTGGCTGCTGCCGGCCGCAGGCGAACTGTCGCCGGCGCAAATCGCCCGCGTCATCGCGGAGCGCATCAGCCGGCACTTCACCTCGCCACGCATTCGCGAGCGACTGGCCCTGCTCGAAGCCAAGGAAAGTGCGGCATCGCCGGTGATTCCGATCGCACGCACGCCCTACTTCTGCCCCGGCTGCCCGCACAACACCTCCACCAAGGTGCCCGAGGGTTCGCGCGCGCTGGCCGGCATCGGTTGCCATTTCATGGTGCTGTGGATGAACCGCAACACGGCCACTTACTCCCACATGGGTGGCGAAGGCGCGGCCTGGATCGGGCAGGCACCGTTCACCGAACAGCAGCACGTCTTCGTCAACCTCGGGGATGGCACCTATTTCCATTCCGGCTTGCTCGCTGTGCGAGCAGCCGTAGCGGCATTCAACGGCCCTCCCCCCTTCCCCCTCCCCGCGGGAGGGGGTGACGGTGGCTCGCTGCGCTCGATGGCTGGGCAGAAGGGGGTCACCTACAAGATCCTCTACAACGATGCCGTCGCCATGACCGGCGGCCAGCCGGTGGATGGCACGCTCACGGTACCGCAGATCGCCGCGCAACTGCACGGCGAGGGCGTGCATCACGTCGTCGTGGTCACCGATGGCAGCCCGCGCGCCTACAGCCCCGCCGATCTGCCGCACGGCGTGCCGATCCGCCATCGCGACGAAATGGATGCCGTGCAGCGCGAAATGCGCGAATGCCCCGGCGTCTCGGCCATCATCTACGACCAGACCTGCGCCGCCGAAAAGCGCCGCCGCCGCAAGCGCGGCAAGATGATCGACCCGCCGCGCCGCCTCTACATCAACGACGCCGTCTGCGAAGGCTGTGGCGATTGCGGCACGCAGTCCAACTGCCTGGCGATAGTGCCGGTGGAAACCGAACTGGGACGCAAACGCGCCATCGACCAGTCGGCCTGCAACAAGGATTATTCCTGCGAAAAAGGCTTCTGCCCCAGCTTCGTTTCGGTGCTCGGCGGGCAGGTCCGCAAGGGTCGCGGCGCGGCGGCCAACGGCAGTGGCGGCGCCGGATTCGCCGTGTTGCCGGCGCCGACTCTTGCATCGACGGAGCAGCCCTACGGCATCGTCATCACCGGCGTCGGCGGCACCGGCGTGGTGACGCTCGGCGCGCTGATCGGCATGGCCGCCCACATCGACGGCAAGGGTGTCACCGTGCTCGACATGACCGGCCTGGCACAGAAGGGCGGCGCCGTGTTTTCGCATGTGCGCATCTGCGACCACCCGGAGGCCATACACGCCGTGCGCGTGGCGACCGGGGATGCCGACGCCGTGATCGGCGGCGATGTCATCGTCACCGCCTCGCCCGACGCCTTGAGTCGCATGCAGGCCGGCCGCACTCGCGTGGTGGTGAATTGCGCGCGCACGCCAACCGCCGATTTCACGCGCAACCCCGACTGGCAGTTCCCCCTGGAACGCATGCAGGCCACGGTTCGCGAAGCCGTCGGCGAAACGGCGGCCCACTTCGTCGATGCCTCGGAGCTCGCCTTCCGCCTGCTCGGTGACTCCATCGCCGGCAATCTCTTCCTGCTCGGCTACGCCTGGCAGAAGGGCCTCGTCCCCGTGTCCTGGGAAGCCATCGACCGCGCCATCGAACTCAACGGTACGGCCGTGGCCATGAGCCGCGCCGCCTTCCTCTGGGGTCGGCGCACCGCGCTGGATGTCGACGCCGTCACCGCACGCGCCGCGCCCAAAGCCGAAACCGCCGTTGCGCCATCGATCGATGAGACCGTCGCCAGGCGCGAACGCATGCTCACCGACTATCAGGACGCCGCCTACGCGACGCGCTACCGCACGCTGGTCGATCAGGTGCGGGCCGCCGAGAGCGGCCTCGGCTCGACCCGGCTAACCGACGCTGTGGCGCGCAACCTGTACAAGCTGATGGCGATCAAGGACGAGTACGAAGTGGCGCGGCTCCACGCCGATCCCGATTTCCGGCGCAAGCTCGACCAACTCTTCGAGGGCGACTTCCGCCTGAACGTGCATCTCGCGCCCCCCCTGCTCGCGCGGCCCGACCCGACGACCGGGCAAATCGCCAAGCGGGCCTTCGGTCCCTGGATCTTCACCGCCTTCAAATGGCTGGCCCGCGCCCGTCGCTGGCGCGGCACGCGCTGGGACATCTTCGGCCGCAGCGCGGAGCGGCGGCTTGAGCGTCAGCTGCTCGCCGACTACGAGGCCGATCTGGCCGCGCTATTGCCGCACTTGGATGCCAACACGCTGGAGGATGCGATTGCGCTGGCCGGACTGCCGGAATCGATACGCGGCTTCGGCCACGTCAAACGCCACAGCATCAAAGCCGCAGCGCCGCAGCGCGACAGCCTGCGGGTGAAGCTGGGATTGGCTTAGCTCGCCCGCCGCTTGCGGTTGGCGAGCAGGGCCGCCTCGGCGCGGTTGCTCACGCCCATGGCCTTCATGATGGCGGAAACATGGATCTTTACCGTGCCCTCGGTCAGGCCCAGCAGTTCGCCGATCTGACGGTTGCTGCGCCCCTCGGCGAGCAGATCCAGTACCCGCGCCTGCGCCGCGGTAAGGCCGAAGCGCTGCGCCAGTGGCTTGCCCTCGGCCTGAGCCGACTCGCTGCGACTGGCCAGTTCCTGGAGTTTTTGCGGCAGGTAGATTGCGCCCGACAGCACGGCGCGCAAGGCATCGAGCAGCTCGGTGCTGGACCCGGCCTTGGAGACAAAACCCGAGGCGCCGGCTTTCATCACCCTGGACACCGTATCGGCATCGTCGAGCGCAGACAGGATCACCACCGGCACCGTCGGGAAACGCCGCCGCACCAGCGGCAGGAAGGTCTGGCCCTTGGTTCCCGGCAGCATCAGGTCGAGGATCATCATGTCGATGTCCTCGCTCTCCAGCACGCCGATGGCCTCGTTGGCATCCGGCACGCCTATGGTTCGCGTTTCGGACCCCAGCCCGCCAAGTGTCGCCAGCAGGCCTTCGCGCACCAGCGCATGATCCTCGACCACCAGTACATTCAGCATTGATTTCTCCCCAGGCCGGACCGGAATATGACGAAGTCCATTCTAACGGGGATGCCCGCGCTGCGGTAAGATCATCCCATTCTTCCGGGAGCACGCCATGAGCACGACACCGACCGATCCGATGGAATTCATCAAGTCCCTCTGGGGCAATACCGGCATGCCGCTACCCGGCCTGGTCACGCCCACCCTGGATACCAACGAACTGGACAAGCGGATTACCGACCTGAAGGCCGTTGAGGGCTGGCTCAAGACCAACCTCGGCATGTTGCAGATGACGATACAGGGCCTGGAGATGCAGCGCGCCACCCTGTCGGCGCTACAGGCGGTAAGCCAGGCCGCCAGCAGCCCGGAGGCCCAGGCCAATCCCTTCGCGAATCCGGCACTGTGGCCGTGGAATTTCATGCAGAACGCCGCACCGGCGGCTCCCGGCGAGACGGGCGCCGAGCAGGATCAGGGCAAAGTCGGGAAGGAGGGCGAGGGCGGGTGAGGCGTCGACGGGCGTGGGCCCGTCAGATTACCCGAGATGCCCTCAAAGCAGAAATCTCGGCCGCCGTGAATCCCGCGGCGGCAAGCACGGCCTCGCTATCGGCGCCGGCTGCGGGTGCAGGCATCGCGGTCGCCCAGGGCCAGGCCGAAAGCTTGAAGGGCGGCGCGTACTGTCGGGTACCGCCGACCTCGACCAGCATCTCGCGCGCGGCGACCTGCGGATGATGCAGCACCTCGTCCATGCGCAGGATCGGCGTCACGCAACAATCCGCCGCAGCGAAGATCGGTACCCAGTGCGCCATGGGCTGCGAGGCCAGCAGAGCGGCCAGTCCTTCCCTCACCTCGCGACCCTTGCTGCCGGTGGCCAACCCGAACGGCGCCAGATCGGCGCGGCCGATGGCAGCACACATGGCCTGCCAGAACTTCGGCTCCAGCGCCCCGACGGCGAGATAACGATCGTCGGCGGTGCGATACACGCCATAGCAGGGGACGCCGCCGGTCAGCAAGTCGGCGCCGCGTTCGGCGGGCCAGCCCTGCACCAGGGTGGTTACCAGCGGAAAGATGTTGTGTGCCAGCACGGCATCGGTCATGGCCACGTCGACATGGCTGCCCTGCCCCGTCGCCCTGGCGCCGATCACGGCGGCAAGAACGCCAAGCAGCGGAGTAAGCGCTCCACCCAGGAGGTCGCCGACCTGCAGGTTGGGAATCGCCGGCGGGCCGCTGCGCTCACCGTCGTAATGGCCGATCTGGTCGAGCAGGCCGGCGGTCGCCAGGTAATTGATGTCGTGGCCGGCAAGCTCGGCCCAGGGGCCGGTCTGACCGTAGCCGGTGATGGCGCAATAGACGACACGCGGATTGATCGCCTTCACCGCCGCGTAACCGATGCCCAGCTTGTCCACCACGCCGGGACGGAAGCTCTCGAAAATCACGTCGGCATTTTTCGCCAGGCGCATGAACGCGGCGACGCCGGCCGCCTGCTTGAGGTCGAGGCGCAGGCTCTTCTTGTTGCGATTGACCAGGCGAAAGAAAACGCTGTCGCCCGAGCCGCCGCCGTCGCCACCCTTGGCGCGCTCACCCGGCCCCATGGCGCGCGCGTAGTCGCCCGGCCCGGTGTCCTCGATCTTGATCACCTCGGCGCCAAGGTCGGCCAGATGCATGGTGGCCACCGGCCCCGGCAGCAGGCGCGTCAGGTCGAGGACGCGGATGCCCGCAAGCGGCCCGCGCGAGATCGGGCCCTCAGTCATACTTGCGCGCATCCTCGATCACCTTGCCGTCGTTGGCCAGGCTGTCGACCGCCACCAGATTCACCTCGGCGCGCAGTTTGGTGACATCGCGCACGGTATCGGCGATGGACTTGCCGAGGGCGCCTCCCGGTGCCGCGACTTCGCAGTTCAGCGTCATCAGGTCGGTACTGTCCGGGTTGGTCACCACCAGGCGCGCCTTCACGATTTCAGCGTGGCGCTTGACCACGGCGGCGACCTGTTCCGGGTGCACGAACATGCCCTTGACCTTGGTGGTCTGGTCGGCGCGACCCATCCAGCCCTTGATGCGCAGGTTGCTGCGGCCGCAGGGTGAGGCGCCGGCCAGCACGGCCGAGAGGTCGCCGGTAGCAAATCGGATCAGCGGGTAGTGGCTGTTGAAGGTGGTCACCACGACCTCGCCGACCTCGCCCTCGGCGACCGGATCCCCGGTACCGGGGCGCACGATCTCGACGATCACGCCTTCATCGACGACCAGGCCCTGGCGCGCCTCGGTCTCGTAGGCGATGACGCCCAGCTCGGCCGTGGCATAGGCCTGGTAGCCGGCAATGCCGCGCGCCAGCAGCGCGTCGCGCACCGGCGGCAGAAAGGCTTCGCCCGAAACCAGCGCCTTGGAGAGGGAGGGCAGCTTGATGCCGAGTTCATCGGCCTTTTCCAGCAGGATGCGCAGGAAGGAGGGCGTGCCGACATAGCCGTTTGGCCGCAGGTCGGCCATCGCCGCCACCTGCTGCTCGGTCTGGCCGACGCCGGCCGGGAACACGGTACAACCCAGCGCCTGCGCACCGGCTTCGAGGATCCAGGCACCCGGCGTCATATGGTAGGAAAAGCTGTTGTGCACCAGGTCACCGGCGCGAAAGCCGGCGGCATACAAGGCGCGGGCCGTGCGCCAGTAGTCAGTACCGCGGCCCTCGGGTTCGTAAATCGGCCCCGGCGAGGAAAACACGCGCCCCAACTGGCCCCAACCGCCGGCCGCCAGGCCGCCGAAAGGACGGCGCTGCTTCTGCATCTCGATCAGGTCGTGCTTGCGCACCACCGGCAGCGCCGCCAAGGCCTCGACGGAGGAGATCGACGAGGCATCGACATGTTTCAGCGACTCCGCGAAATAGGCCGTATTGGCCTTGGCGTGCGCAATCTGCTGCGGCAGGCGTGCCGCCAGCGCCGACTTGCGTTCGTCGGGGCTGCGGGTTTCAAGGGCGTCAAAATGTTTCGACATTTCGGGAGACTCCGAGGTTTAATGAGGCCGCAAAGCGTGTCGCAGGGCAAGGCGCGAGGCGGCGCCGTGTGCTCTTGCACACAAGTCGCCGAGTAACGCCGCCATGCGACGCGATCTGCGGCCGATTAGGCGAGCCAGCGCTTGCGGCGGCGGTAATGCTTGACTTCGCGGAAGCTCTTGCGTCCCGACGTGGACAGGCCGAGGTAAAACTCCTTGACGTCCTCGTTGGTCCGCAGTTCCTCGGCGCTGCCTTCCATCACTACACGCCCGTTTTCGAGGATGTAGCCGAAATCGGCGTAGCGCAGCGCCATGTTGGTGTTCTGTTCGGCCAGGAGGAAGGTCACGCCCTCCTTCTGGTTGAGATCCTTGACGATGCCGAAGACCTCGTCGACGATCTGCGGCGCGAGACCCATCGAGGGTTCGTCGAGCAGGATCATCTTCGGGTTGGCCATCAGCGCACGGCCGATGGCGCACATCTGCTGCTCACCGCCGGAGGTGTAGGCGGCCTGGCTGTTGCGCCGGGTCTTGAGGCGCGGAAAATAGTTGTAAACCTTCTCCAGGGTCTGCGCCACCGCGGCCTTGCCTTCGCTGCGGGTATACGACCCCGTCATCAGGTTTTCCTCGATGGTCAGGTGGGCGAAGCAGTGGCGGCCTTCCATGACCTGGATCACGCCGCGCTTGACGAGATCGGCCGGCGTGCTGGCCTCGATGCGCTCGTTGCGATATTCGATGGCGCCCTTGGTGACTTCGCCGCGCTCGCCATGCAGCAGGTTGCTGACAGCCCGCAAGGTGGTCGTCTTGCCGGCGCCGTTGCCGCCGAGCAGCGCCACGATGCCCCCTTCGGGCACGGTCAGCGAGACGCCCTTGAGGACGAGGATCACGTGGTTGTAGATGACCTCGATGTTGTTGACGTTGAGTATTGTGTTGGCCATGCTCATTTCAGGGACCAGGGATCAGGTATCAGGTATCAGGGGCAGGGAATCAGGTTCAGGGTCAAGCAACGCGCGGCGCAATGCGTCGGCTACGCTCTGATCCCTGATCCCTGATTCCCGATCCCTGAACTACTTCTTGCAGTCTTCCGGCGTGCGCGGTTTGATCTTCTTCTCGTCCGCGTACTTGCCCGAGGCCAGCATCACCATCGGCCGCAGCACCTTCTCGTCACCCTGGTACCAGTCGGAACTGAAGCTCCACTTCTTGCCATCCCAGGTGTGAACTCGCGCCCAGGCCGAGCCCATGTGGTCGAGGCAGGAGGTCTGCACCGGCCGCATCACGCCGGCAAAGCCCAGCGCGTCGAGCGTCTTCTGGTCGAGGTTGAGGTTTTCCAGGCCCCAGCGCATCTGCTCGCCGGTGATGTGCTTGCCCTTGCCGTAGCGCTCCTGTGCCTTGCGCACGCCCTCGACCTGAAGCATGGCGGAGATCAGGCCGCGCATGTAGAGCACCTGGCCGACTTCTTCCTTCGGCCCGGTGCCCTGGCCCTTGCCATGCACCATGCCGAGCACATCCTTGATCACCTTGGCGTTCGGCTCGGCGCCATGCTGCATGGCCAGCGCGTTGTAGCCCTTGGCGCCCTCGCCGACATCCTTGACATCGGGCTCGGCACCCGACCACCAGACGCCGTACATCTTCTCGCGCGGGTAGCCGGTGGCCTGGGCTTCCTTGATCGAGGTCGAGTTCATCACGCCCCAGCCCCAGAGGAAGACATAGTCGGGTTTGTTCTGGCGGATCTGCAGCCAGGTCGCCTTCTGCTCGACGCCCGGATGAGCCACCGGCAGCAGCTGCACGTCGAAGCCGTGCATCTTGGCCCGCTCCTGCAGCAGCGCGATCGGCTCCTTGCCGTAGGGGCTGTCATGGTAGACCAGGGCAATCTTCTTGCCCTTGAGCTTGTCGAAGCCGCCTTCCTTCTTGGCGATGTGCTGCACCAGCACGTCAGCGCCCATCCAGTAGGTACCGATCAGCGGGAAGTTCCAGCCGAACACGGCGCCATTCTGCGACTCGCTGCGACCGTAACCGGCCGTGATCACCGGGATCTTGTCGCCAGGTGCCTTCTCGGTCAGGGCGAAGGTGATGCCGGTGGACAGCGGCTGCACCGCGGTCGCGCCGCCATGCTTGCCCTTCAGGCGCTCATAGCACTCGACGCCGCGGTCCGTCGCGTAGCCCGTCTCGCATTCCTCGAACGCCAGCTTTATGCCATTGATGCCGCCCTTGGCATTGGTCAGCTTCAGGTAGTCGATGAAGCCGTTGGCCCAGGGCACGCCGTTCGGTGCATAGGCGCCGGTGCGATAGACCAGGATGGGAAAGAACTGCTCCTTGGCCTGGGCGAAGGCTTGGGGCACCGTCAGACCGCCGGTAAGAGCCGCGGCCAGCGATGCGGCGATTGCGAGTTTCCTGATTTGCTTCATGAGTCTCCTCCTTCTAGTAAGAGATGCTGCTGCTACGAAAACTGCCCAATCAATGCGGGAAAGGCCACAGGCGCAGCTTTTCCTTTCCGGTTGACCACAGCCGGGCCAGACCGTGCGGCTCGACAATCAGAAAGAACACGATCAGCGAGCCGAAGATCATGATCTCGAAATGCGAAACGGTGGCAGTCGAAATCTCGACGCCGAAGATCGCGCCGAAAACCGGCAGGATCTGGTTGAGAAAGATCGGCAGGATGACGATGAACGCGGCACCGAAGAAGCTGCCCATGATCGAACCGAGGCCGCCGATGATAACCATGAACAGCAGTTGGAAGGAGCGATCGACCGAGAAGGCCGCCGGTTCCCACGAGCCCAGATGCACGAAGCCCCACAGCGCGCCGGCGACACCGACATAAAAGGAACTGACGGCGAAGGCGGTCAGCTTGGCATACATCGGGCGGATGCCGATCACCGCCGCCGCCACGTCCATGTCGCGGATCGCCATCCACTGCCGGCCGATGGTGGCGCGTACCAGGTTCTTCGCCGCCAGCGACAGCACGACCAGCACCGTCAGGCAAAACAGGTACTTCGACAGCGGCGACGAAATCTCGACGCCGAACACATCGAGGTTGGCCACCGATACCGAGCCGGAGGACGAGTCGTTGGTAAACCACTTGATGCGCAGGAAGGCCCAGTCCCAGAAGAACTGCGCCGCCAGGGTCGCCACTGCCAGGTAGAGGCCGCGCACACGCAAGGAAGGTACGCCGAAGACGATGCCCACGGCGGCGGCGGATACACCACCGAGAAGAATCGCGCCCAGCACCGGCATGTCCGGCACGCGGATCAGGAAGTTGTACCCCGCATAGGCGCCCACGGCCATGAAGGCCCCCGCCCCCAGCGTGATCTGCCCGCAATACCCTACCAGCAGATTGACGCCCAGGGACGCCAGCGACAGGATCAGGAAGGGAATCAGGATGGCGCGAAACATGTATTCGTCGACCAGGAAGGGCACGCCGACAAAGGCGAAGGCGATCAGCAGCAGTACGCCCAAGCGGTCCTGGGCGATCGGGAAGATCTGCTGGTCGGCCTGGTAGGAGGTCTTGAACTGTCCGTTTTCTCTGTAGAGCATTCTTGACTACCTCAAACGTGATCAAAAGCAATTCTAGTTACGGCCGCTTCGCTTAACTTGCTGCGCATTTAGCCTTCACTACGAAATCATTGATCACGTTCATACGCGATCAATGATCTTCTCGCCGAACAGGCCTTGCGGCCGGAACAGGAGAAACACCAGGGCAAGCATGTAGGCGAACCAGATCTCTATGCCGCCGCCGACATAGGGACCGAGATAGACCTCGGAAATCTTCTCGCCGACGCCGATGATCAGGCCGCCGATGATGGCGCCCGGCACCGAGGTCAGGCCGCCGAGGATCACCACCGGCAGCGCGCGCAGCGCCACCGTGGACAGCGAGAACTGCACGCCCAGCTTGGAGCCCCAGATGATGCCGGCCACCAGCGCGGTGATGCCGGCCACGCACCAGACGATGACCCAGATACGATCGAGCGGTATGCCTACCGAGAGCGCCGCCTGGTGGTCGTCGGCCACAGCGCGCAGGGCGCGCCCGGTCGGTGTCTTCTGGAAGAACAGGGTCAGCGCGGCGACCAGGATGGCGGCGATCGCAGCGGCGATGAAATCCTCCTTGTTGATCAGGACGCCGCCCTGGAACAGCGCTTCGAACATGATCACCGGATCCTTGGGCATGCCAACGTCGATCTTGTAGATGTCGCTGCCGAACAGGGTCTGGCCGACGCCGTCGAGCACGTAGGTAATGCCCAGGGTCGCCATCAGCAGCGTCGCCTCGTTCTGGTTGACCAGGTGGCGCAACGCCAGGCGCTCCACTAGCCAGGCAACGACGAACATGATGCCGACGGTGATCACGATCGCAATCAGGTTGGCCAGAAACAGGCTTTCGATGCCCAGCCAGCCCGGAATCCATTCCGCGAAGCGTGCCATCGCCAGCGCCGCGAACAGCACCATCGCGCCCTGGGCAAAGTTGAACACTCCGGACGCCTTGTAAATCAGCACGAAGCCCAGCGCGACCAACGAGTACAGCATGCCGGTCATCAAGCCGCCGAGCAGGGTTTCAATGAAGAAGCTCATGGTCGAACTCCTTGGCGTGAAGCAACAACAACGGTCGCTGGTGATATCGAGCGAAGCGATCTGATCGGGAACCCCCCGCGAGGGGGGCGAAGGGGGGCGGGACGAGTTTGCTCGCCCAAGACTAGACAAGAGTTCAAGCGTTTCATGATTAGCGGAGGGTTGCCGGAGCCATGGGCGTTAGTGGCTGGCGCCGAGATAGGCGCTGATGACTTCGGGGTTGGCGCGCACTTCGTCGGGCACGCCGTCGCCGATCTTCTTGCCGTAGTCGAGCACCACGACGCGGTCGGAGATGTCCATCACCACGCCCATGTCGTGCTCGATGAGGACGATGGTGGTGCCGAACTGGTCGTTCACGTCGAGGATGAAGCGGCACATGTCCTGCTTTTCCTCGACGTTCATGCCGGCCATCGGCTCGTCGAGCAGCAGCACTTCCGGCTCCATCGCCAGCGCGCGGGCCAGGTCGACGCGCTTTTGCAGGCCGTAGGGCAGGCGACCCACCGGAGTCTTGCGGATATGCTGAATTTCGAGGAAGTCGATGATCTCCTCGACCTTCTGGCGATGTTCGAGTTCCTCGCGCCGGGCCGGCCCGATCCACAGGGCCTGCATGAACAAATTGCTCTTCATGCGCAGGTTGCGCCCGGTCATGATGTTGTCCAGCACCGACATGCCCTTGAACAGGGCGATGTTCTGGAAGGTGCGGGCGATACCCTGCTCGGCGGCCTGATGGGTATCCATGTCGCGCCTATGCTCGCCGCGGAAAATGATCTCGCCCTCCTGCGGGTGATACACGCCGTTGATGACGTTGAGCATCGAGCTCTTGCCGGCACCGTTGGGGCCGATGATGGCGCGCACCTCGTGCTCCATCACGTTGAAGGAAATGTTCTGCAGCGCCTTGACGCCACCGAACGAAAGCGAGATGTTGTTGAGGTCGAGGATGACGTCGCCGATCTTTCTGCCGCTCATGCCGCTTTCCTCATTACCGGTAAAGTCTTGGCGTCGGCGATTTTCAGGTCGGCGGCGACCTTGCTGGTACGGCCGTCCTCGAAGCGCACCAGGGTCTCGATGAACTGGCTGCCCTTGCCGGTGTAAAGCGCCTCGATCAGCACCGCGTACTTCTCGGCAACAAAGCCTCGCCGCACCTTGCGCGTGCGCGTCAGCTCGTCGTCGTCCGGATCGAGTTCCTTGTGCAGGATCAGGAAGCGGTGGATCTGCGAATCGGCCACCATGGCGTCGTGGGCGAGGTCGGCATTGACTTCCTCGACGCAGGACTTGATCAGTTCATAGACCTCCGGCTTCTGCGCCAGGTCGGTGTAGCCGGCGTAGGCGATGTTGCGTCGTTCGGCCCAGTTACCCACCGCGCCCATGTCAACGTTGATGAAGGCGCAGACCATGTCGCGGTCGTGGCCGAAGCAGACCGCCTCCTTGATGTGGGCGAAGAACTTAAGCTTGTTCTCGACGTAGTTGGGCGCAAACATGGCGCCGTTGGCCAGCTTGCCGACATCCTTGGCACGGTCGATGATCTTGAGGTGGCCGTCGTCGTCGAAGAAGCCGGCGTCGCCGGTGTGGAAATAACCCTCGGCATCGATCGACTCGGCCGTGGCATCCGGCCGCTTGTAATATTCCTTGAGCAGCAGCTTGCCGCGCACCAGCACCTCGCCGTTGTCGGCGATCCTGACTTCGACGCCGGGCGCCGGCTTGCCGACGCTGTCGAACTTGATCTCGCGGTCGGGTTGCAGGCAGACCGCGGCGCAGGTCTCGGTCGAGCCATAGAGCTGCTTGAGGTTCACGCCGATCGAGCGGTAGAAGCGGAACAGGTCGGGACCGATGGCCGCACCGGCCGTGTAGGCGACGCGGATGCGGCTCATCCCCAACACATTGCGCAAGGGGCCATAGACCAGCAGGTTGCCGAGTGCATACAACAGCCGGTCGCTTCCCGACACGCCGGGTTTGCCGTCGAGGATCTCGGCGCCGCAACGCTTGGCCACCGCCATGAAGTAGTGGAACATCTTGCGCTTCAACGTTCCCGCGTCTTCCATGCGGATCATCACCGTGGTCAGCAGATTCTCGAACACGCGCGGCGGCGCGAAGTAGTAGGTCGGGCCGATCTCGCGCAGGTCGGTCATCACCGTGTCGCCGGATTCCGGGCAGTTGATGGTGAAGCCGGCCACCAGCGCCTGCGCGTAGGAAAACAGGTGGTCGCCGACCCAGGCCATCGGCAGGTAGGAAAGGATGTCCTCCTGGTCTGTGAGATGGTCGAAGCCGACGCCGCTTTGCGCGGCTGCGATGAAGGTCTCGTGGGTTTGGCACACTCCCTTAGGCTTGCCCGTGGTACCCGAGGTGTAAAGCATCACGGCCACATCCGTCGCCTGGCCCCTGGCGATCTCGCCGGGAATGAAATCGGGATGGTTGGCGTCGTGGATCTTGCCCCCCGCGATAACCTCGTCCAGACCATGAAGGAAGGTCTGGCTGTAATGGCGCATGCCGCGCGGATCGTCGTAGAGGATATGTTGCAGGTCGGGACACTGGTCCTTGACCTCGAGCATCTTGTCCACCTGTTCCTGGTCCTCGACGACGACAAAGCGGATGCCGGCGTCCTGGAGCACGAAGACCATTTCGTTGGCCACCGCGTCCTGGTACATCGGCACCGCGACGCCGCCCAGCATCTGCGCCGCGCACATCGACCAATAGAGGCGCGGCCGGTTGTCGCCGATGATGGCCAGGTTGTCGCCGCGCTTGAAGCCCAGTTCGGCCAGGCCACAGGCAATGGCACGCACTTCCTGCGCCACCTGCGACCAGCTCCACGTCTGCCAGATGCCTAGAAACTTCTCGCGCGTCGCCGGCTGTTCGCCGCGCACCAGCGCGTGATTCAGCAACAGGCGCGGAAAGGTATCGAGCGAACCCGATCGGGATGCAGCCATGCGTTGTTCTCCTCCAGCATTTGCTCGCGGACTCGCTTCTGGGGCGCGCTTGATCCACGGGGAATTTTGAGTCTAAGCCATTCCGTTGCCTATAATTGTCGCGTGCCTGACAATTGTCAAAATTCAACAAAATCAATCGAGGAGATGCTGCGCCGCACAAGCTGGGCGCCGCAATTGCCCCCGGAGGATTTTGTCCGCGCCTGCGAGGGCACCTGTGAACGCTTCGTCGCCGCCGAGGGCTTCGTCTGCCGCAAGGGCGAGCCGGTAGACCACTGGATCGGCGTGATCGCCGGCCTGGCCAAGATGTCCAGCGACTGGGCCACGGGCAAGACCGCCAGCTACACCGGCATCGCCGCCGGCGGCTGGTTCGGCGAAGGCTCGATGCTGAAGACCGAAGCCCGCCGCTACGACGTGATCGCCTTGCGCGACACGCGCGTGGCCTGCATGAAGCGCGAAACCTTCCACTGGCTGCTCGACCACAGCATCCCCTTCAACCGCTTCATCATCAACCAGATCAACGAGCGCCTTGGCCTCTTCATCGGCCTGCTGGAATCCGAACGCCTGGCCGATGTCGACGCGCGCGTCGCGCGCGCCATCGCCGCCCTCTTCCACCCGGTGCTGCAACCCGGTATCGAAGCGCGCATCGCCATCTCGCAGGAAGAGATCGGCTTGCTCGCCGGCGTCTCGCGCCAGCGCGTCAATCGCAGCATGCGCATCCTGGAGGAAGCCGGCTACCTGGTCGCCAAGTATGGCGGCGTCACCGTGCTCGACCTCGACGGCCTGCGCCGCTTCGGCGGCTGACGGGGCAATCGGCGCCGTGTCGCCGGCGCCGTCCGCAAGGGATACCGTCTCCGGCTGAGCCGGAGACATAACTTTCAGTACTGGTAAAAGCCGCGTCCGGTCTTGCGCCCCAGGTAACCGGCGGCGACCATTTCCTTCAAGAGCGGCGCCGGCCGGTACTTGGAGTCATTGAAGCCCTCGTAGAACACGTTCATCACCGCCAGCATGGTATCCAGACCGATCATGTCGGCCAGCGCCAGCGGCCCGATTGGGTGGTTGCATCCGAGCTTCATGCCGGCGTCGATTTCTTCCGGCGAGGCCAGGCCCTCGGCCAGCACGAAGATAGCCTCGTTGATCATCGGGCAGAGGATGCGATTGACGACAAAGCCCGGATTGTTCTTCACCGTAATCGGCGTCTTGCCCAGCGCGCGGGCCAGGCCTTCGACCGCCGCGTGGGTTTCATCCGAGGTCTGCAATCCGCGGATCAGTTCCACCAGCGCCATCATCGGCACCGGGTTGAAGAAGTGCATGCCGATGAACTTGCCGGCGCGGCCTGTCGCGGCGGCGAGCTGGGTGATCGAAATCGACGAGGTATTGCTGGCGATGATGGTGTCGGCACCGATCGCAGCCTCGATATCCTTGAGGATCTTCAGCTTGAGGCCGAGGTTCTCGGTCGCCGCCTCGATCACGATGTCCACGCCGCCGAAATCGGCCATCGCGGTGGTCGGCTTGATCAGGGCCATCGCCGCCGCCTTCTGCTCGGCCGTCATCTTCTCTTTCTTGACCAGGCGGTCGAGGCTGCCCGAAATGGTGGCCACGCCCTTTTGCACCGCCGCGTCGTTGATGTCCAGCATCACCGCCGGAATGCCGGAAACCGCGCAGGCCTGCGCAATGCCGTTACCCATGGTGCCGGCGCCGATGATGCCGACTGTCTTGATACCCATTCGAATCTCCCTTTGGATGGATTTTGGTGCGCCGCATTATCGCGCTTCCGGCGGCGTCACAACAAGCCTGTCGCCGCCTGACCGCGAACCACGACATGCACATCAGCATCTTGCAATATGCCCAAGGCAAGCGCACTATTCCATTCGCCTCAGGACAAGCGAATCGGGCCAGGGGCATAACCGGGGGGACGCACGCGGCCAACGCGCGCGATGAGGCGATGGGGGGGCAGCTTTTCGTCAGCTACAGAGGCAGCCAGATGGCGCGGTGGGGCGCCGCTGGTGGCGGCTTTGAGCGCGGGATTGTCGGCCCACCATGCTGCAAAACTTCGCGACCTAACACGCTTCAGCTGATGCTATGAACCCTACAATAATCGGCGAGCCCCGTGACGTTGATGTCGACCCAAGGCTTCTGTTTGTGGCGAGCGGAATTCCGCTGAATCCGGGCGACTGCTACCGATTCGTCGCAAGCGGATGCTGGAAGGACGCATGGAAGACGATTGGTCCCTCCGGCTGGAAGCTCTGGCCGCTTCAACGCTTCAATCGCTTGCCCAACGTCGCGTTTCTTTGTCTTTGCGGCAGCCCTGGCGAAAACCTGTCGCTGGCCTTCGCCATCGGCGACGGCCGTGAATGGACGGTACCACCTGAAGTTTCGCCAGGAACGGAACTGATGTTCTTCGCCAACGATTGGCAACACCGCTACGGCAATAACCACCCGTTGCCGCCGGGTCAGGGCGGCCCGTTACGGGCCCGTGTTACACGCCTCGCCTAAAAGACACGGCGCTTGCGATCGAGAACGCCATGTCCAATTCGACCCCGGAACAGCTAGTCAATTCCTACCTGAAACGGAGGGATCTGTCTCGCGTCGATCTGGAGACACTCAATACCCAGCTTAAGGCGAGCAACCAGTTTGCGATGGCAAGGCGGGTACTGGATCATGCCGCAGAATACCCCCCGGCCGAAGCCGGAGAGTACTTCGCCACATGGGTACAGCAGCAGCGCGCGCTATGCACCTACAAGGACACCGAACGCCCACCGGTTGCCGCGTTGAGAGAGGCGCTGGGAATTCTCGACCAGATTGGTCTATATGACTCCCGCACTACCGATACCGAAACCCTTGGCCTGGGTGGCTCGATCTACAAGCGCTTCTGGAACCACGAAGGCAACGTTGCCAATCTCCACTCGGCGCTGGCGCTTTATCGTGCAGGGTGGGAGCGCAGCAAGGAAATTGCCCGCGTCCATTGTGGAGCCAATGCCGCCTGCGTGCTGGATCGGCTGGCCTATATCGCCAAACGGGCAGCCAAGGAGGTAAATGGCGACACGAACATGGCCGACCGTTTGCATTGGGAGGCCGAAAAGCTGCGAGAGGGCGTACTTGCGGCGATACCTGAAGAGGACGGCGACGCATCCGACGAAGGACGTTTCTGGAGGGACGCCAAACGAGCCGAAGCGCTATACGGTCTGGGCCGGTACAAGGAATCCGAATCACTGATGCGTTCACTTGCAACCCAGCCGCCGGCGAGCTGGGAACAAGACACTTTTATCCGCCAGCTAATCGACATCGCTGTCTGTCGTGGGGTACAACTCGCACCTGAATCCCAAAACGCCGAGGAACGCGCGGCGGCCACCGCACTGCGTCCGTTGCTGGGCGACGACCTGGAAGCCGCGCTGGGGCTCGTTCGAGGCCGAGTTGGTCTTGCGCTATCAGGAGGCGGCTTCCGCGCCGCCTTTTACCATCTTGGCGTACTCGCGCGACTAGCTGAAGTTGACGCTCTGCGACATGTCGAAGTGCTGTCTACGGTATCCGGCGGCAGCATCGTTGGCGCCATGTACTACCTGAAGCTAAAAGCTCTGCTCGAAACAGGAGAAGGAACAGGTGGAGCAGCAAATCCGGATCGAAAAGCCTACATCACCCTGGTTGCCGAATTGCAGCAACAGTTTTTTGCAGGTGTGCGACGCAACTTGCGCGCGAACACCCTGGCTGATCTCTGGAAGAACCTGCGCATGATGTTTACTCGCTATTCGCGCAGCCATCGGATCGGCGAGCTGTATGAAGAATTCCTGTATGCCCAGGTGGATGGCACAACGCGCAGATCAATGGATCAATTATTGATCCGTCCCGCTGGTACATCTGGTAGCCAAGCTTTCAAGCCCAACGCGATGAACTGGCGGCGACACGCCAAGGTGCCCGTCTTGCTGATCAACTCGACAACATTGAACTCCGGCCACAATTTTCAGTTCACGGCGAACTGGATGGGGGAGCCACCCGGCCTGGTTGGTGCGGAGATAGACATGAACGCGCGCTATCGGCGTGTCTATTATCGGGATGTGCAAAATGAAAGGCTGCGCAAGTTTCCACTGGGATACGCCGTAGCAGCGTCATCGGGTGTACCCATCCTCTTTGCCCCAATCACCCTGCGCGGTCTATATCCCGATCACACCATCGAGCTTGTCGACGGTGGAATACATGACAACCAGGGAATCGGTGGGTTGCTGGACGAGTCATGCAACTTCATCATCTGCAGTGATGCCTCCGGACAAATGGCGGACAGCCGGGCGCCGGGCAATGGCACCATTGACGTCGCCTTGCGCAGCAGCGACATTGGCCAGGACCGAGTTCGCGAAAGCGAATATGCCGACGTGGCTGCTCGCGAGCGAGCAGGTGCCTTGCGCGGACTATGTTACGTGCACCTGAAGGATGGACTCACCCAAGCAACAGTCGATGCAACCGGTCAGGCACCAGGAGCGCCGAAGGCGGCCTTGCCGACCCAAACAGCCTATGGCATCGATCGCCATATCCAGTCTGCGCTGAGTGAAATCCGCACCGACCTCGACAGTTTCAGCGAAGTAGAAGCATACAGCCTGATGCTTAGCGGCTATAAAGCGATAAGTCATCAGCTCGCCGTGCAGGACCAACGACACAGGCGCAAAGGTAGCCCGGGGCAATGGGGAGGATTCTATATCGGAGCACCTGTCGAGGACTGGCCATTCCTCAAACTGGAAGCCATTGCGCGGCGACCACGAAACCTGGAGGACGCGCAGCGTACCGATCTTGAGCTCCAGCTTCGGGTTGGCAGCAGAATGTTCTTAAAAGCCTTTTGCCTTGATCGATGCCTCCTTGGCGTGACTGCGGGATGGGGCTTATTGCTGGCAGCCCTGGCTACCTATGCCATCTATATCAGCTGGGACGCAACGCTGTATACCATCAAGCTTGGCCCGTTGGTGACGACAGTCGCATTTTTCGGCCTCGGCCTATTGGCTCCGGCTACGCGCTTCCTCTGGCCAAACATACTGCGACGAGATTTATTGCTCCGGTTCGTCATACCGGTCGCCATCTGGATGCCGACCAAGATTCATCTCTGGTTAATTGAACCGGCTTTCCAGAAGCGAGGCCAACTCAATCGCCTGCTCAAGATTCCCCCCGCAAAAACCTGACAACAAAGGAGAACGCTCATGCCGCAAGTTAGCTCCCAGCTAGACTTTGCCCAGCTATTGCAAGACTTTCCCGGAGGTAGCACCCCAAAGGTTCTGGTGGAGGGAGACTCCTGGGTATCGCACCCATTCCTGCCCAACATCACTGTCCAACTCGATATGGAAGGGAACGGACGGTTCTGCATCCTTAACCTCGCCCAACCCGGCGACACGTCGAAGCGCATGCTCGGCCGCGAAGGCCCCCAGTTCAAGCAACTCACCCAGTTGATTGAAACAAAGCGCTGGGGATACAAATGGGACTTCATTTTCATCAGCGCCGCGGGCAATGACATCGTTGGCGACGAAATCATGGGATATGTCGACGACTGGGCACCGGGCAAGACAGGGCGTCAGTTCATCAATGCCACCTACGATACGGAGATCAAATCCATCGTCGACGACTACGAGCGCCTGCTCATGAGCCGCGATGCCTCTGAGGAAAATAAAGACACGCCGATCGTGACTCACGCCTACGCTTATCTTGAACCGCGCCTCGTCGGAACAAAGCTGTTTGGCGCCATGTTTGGTAGGGGCTGGGTTCAGCAGTACCTGGACGATAAAGGATTCAAGGGCCGTCTCGATGACCAGCGGGACATCGTCCGCGGCTTGCTGGACAAATTCCACGACGCTCTCACCCCCTTGCAGACTCAATACAAGCACTTTCTCGTGGTTGATAACCGCACGCTACTTTCGACGGATGCCACACACCCCAACGTAGCGTGGTGGCACGACGAGATTCATCCCAACTTCACCGGCTTCAAGATGGTCGGACAGTCAATTCGAAACAAGATGAAAGACAAGGGCTACTGGCCGACGTAAGCCTGGCGCCTGCGCCCCAACCATTGCCGGCCGGCCGGTAACGGGGCGCGGAGCCGACGCTACGGCAACGTCAAGTCGGCGGAGCAATTTTCTGGAGGAGAGCACAATCGCCGCCCTGACGGCCGCCGCGGCCAAGGCAAGCTGATTTGCCGCGCGTGTCGGCAGCCGCGGAAAAGCCCTGGCTTCCTACAGCAAGTACGGAATCCGCTGCGGCGGAATCACTTCCACGCTCTCCGCCAAGGGGTAGGCCTCGCGTACCGGGGCTATCACATAGGCCCGGCTGACGCCGAGATCCTCACAGGCGTTCCAGAAACCGCGCAAGGGCCGCGGAGCGTTGGAGAGTTTGACTTCGTAGCCGATGCGCGTGCTGCCGTACTCCACCACCAGATCCAGTTCCGCCCCGGCCGAGGTACGGTAGAAGCCGTGCGAGGCCAGAGGCGGCAAGCGGGCGATCAGCTGCTCGATGACGAAGCCTTCCCAGGAGAACCCGGCCACCGGATGACCGGCCAGATCATCCAGCGTGACGATGCCAAGCAGGGCGTGCAGCAGGCCGCTGTCGCGCACATAGACCTTGGGCGACTTCACCAGGCGCTTGCCGACGTTGGCGTGCCAGGGTTCAAGCCGGCGCAGCATCAGCGCATCGACCGTCAGGTCGAGGTAGCGGCCGACCGTGGTATGCGCCACGCCGCCGAGCGCCGAGCCGAGTTGCGAGGCGTTGAACGGCTGCCCCTGCAGATGGGCGCACATGCGCCAGAAGCGGCGCAGGGTTTCGGCCGGAACGCCCACCCCCAGTTGCGGCAAGTCGCGCGCCGCCAGCGTGCGGACAAGGTCGGCGCGCCAGGCCAGCGAGGTCGCGTCATCCGTGGCAAGGTAGCTTTGCGGAAAGCCGCCGCGCAACCACAAGCGCGAAACCGCCTGCGGACCGCCGCCGACTTCCTCCGCGAGAAATGGCGTCAGCTCGAGATACGCCACGCGCCCGGCCAGCGACTCGGAGGACTGGCGCAGCAGCTTGCCGCTGGCCGACCCGAGCAGGAGGAAGCGCCCAGGCCGCCGATCCGCGTCGATCTCGGGGCGCAAGGCGACGAAGAGCTCCGGCAGGGCCTGCACTTCGTCGATCACCACCAGTCGATCGCGATGGAGACCGAAGAACGCGGCGGGCTGGGCCAGCCGCGCGCGATCGGCCTCGTCTTCCATGTCGAGGAACACCGCTCCCGGCCGCGTCGCCGCCACCTGCCGTGCCAGCGTCGTCTTGCCCACCTGGCGCGGCCCGAGCAGCACCACCGCCGGCTGCTGCCCGAGCCTGCGGCCGATTTCCTGTTGCAAATTTCGCGTCAGCATCCTTGCATTTTGAGCGACTACTACACAATTTGCAAGCTTAAATCAGCCTGAGATGTGCCGAAACCCCGCCGGGCCCGACGCCGCCTGACACCGCGGCCAGAACTTTCGAAGCCGCCGTCCCTACATCGACCGCCGATACTGCCCGCCCACCTCGTAGAGCGCGTTGCTGATCTGCCCCAGCGAGCAATGCCGCACCGCCTCCATCATCACGGCGAAGACGTTGCCGTTGTCGATCACCGCCTGCTTCAGCTTGCGCAGGCAGGCCTCGGCCTGGCCGGCGTTGCGCTGCTGGAAATCGGCCAGGCGCTTCAACTGCGACTGCTTTTCGTCCTCGGTCGAGCGCGCCAGTTCGATCTCGCTGGCCACACCCGAACCATGCGGGTTGAGGAAGGTATTGACGCCGATGATGGGGTAGGAGCCGTCGTGCTTCCTGTGCTCGTAGTGCATCGACTCCTCCTGGATCTTGCCGCGCTGGTAGCCGGTCTCCATGGCGCCGAGCACGCCGCCGCGGCTGGCGATGGCTTCGAACTCCTTGAGCACGGCTTCTTCTACCAGGTCGGTGAGCTCCTCGATGACGAAGGCACCCTGGTTGGGATTCTCGTTCTTCGCCACGCCCCACTCGCGGTTGATGATGAGCTGGATCGCCATGGCGCGGCGCACGCTTTCCTCGGTCGGCGTAGTGATCGCCTCGTCGTAGGCATTGGTGTGCAGGCTGTTGCAATTGTCGTAGATCGCGATCAGCGCCTGCAGCGTGGTGCGGATGTCGTTGAAGTCCATTTCCTGCGCGTGCAGGCTGCGGCCGGAGGTCTGGATGTGGTACTTGAGCTTCTGGCTGCGCTCGTTGGCGCCGTATTTGTTCTTCATCGCCACGGCCCAGATGCGGCGCGCGACGCGGCCGATCACCGAGTATTCCGGGTCCATGCCGTTGCTGAAGAAGAAGCTGAGGTTGGGCGCGAAGTCGTCGATGTGCATGCCGCGCGCCAGGTAGGTCTCGACGTAGGTGAAGCCGTTGGCCAGGGTGAAGGCGAGCTGGCTGATCGGGTTCGCCCCGGCTTCGGCGATGTGGTAGCCGGAGATCGATACCGAATAGAAGTTGCGGATCTGGTTATGCACGAAGAATTCGGCGATGTCGCCCATCATCTTCAGCGCGAACTCGGTGCTGAAGATGCAGGTGTTCTGGCCCTGGTCTTCCTTTAGGATGTCGGCCTGCACCGTGCCGCGCACCGATGACAGCGTCCATTCGCGGATCTTTTCGGCCTCGTCCTCGGTCGGTTGGCGCTTGTTGTCCGTGACGAACTTGGCTATCTGCTGGTCGATCGCTGCGTTGAGGAACATCGCCAGCATCATCGGCGCCGGCCCGTTGATGGTCATCGACACCGAGGTCGCCGGGTCGCAGAGGTCGAAGCCCGAGTAGAGCACCTTGAGGTCGTCCAGCGTGGCGATCGAAACGCCGGAGTTGCCGACCTTGCCGTAGATATCGGGGCGCGGATCGGGGTCGCAGCCGTAGAGCGTGACCGAGTCGAAGGCGGTGGACAGGCGCTTGGCCGGCATGCCTTCGGAGACCTTGAGGAAGCGCTTGTTGGTGCGGAAGGCGTCGCCCTCGCCGGCGAACATGCGCGTCGGATCTTCGTTCTCGCGCTTGAAGGCGAACACGCCGGCGGTGTAGGGGAAGGAGCCGGGCACGTTCTCGCGCATCAGGAACTTGAGCAGTTCTCCTTCGTCATCGAAGCGCGGCAACGCCACCTTGCGGATCTTGGTGCCGGACAGGGTCTCATGGATCAGGCCGGTGCGGATTTCCTTGTCGCGGATCTTGACCACGTACTCGTCGCCGGCATAGGCCTTCTTCATGTCCGGCCACATCGCCAACAGCTTGCGGACGTGCGGCGTGAGTTGGCCGTCCTTCCAGGCGATCAATTCACCAAACTGCGCGTCGAAGTCCTTGTTCAGTTTGCCGCAGCCCCCGAAGATGGCCTTGGAGGTTTGCAATGACTGGCGCTCGCGGGCGATCGTCGCCTGCTCGGCGACGTGCCTGTGGTAGCCGCGCAGCGTCTCGGCGATCTCGGCCAGATACCTGACGCGGTCGGCGGGGACGATAGCCCTGCCGGCCGAGGACGCCTTGACCGCCACTACCGGCAGCCGGCTCTTGGCGAACTTCAACCCGCGCTCGGCAAGCCGTGGCGCCAGCGCCTGGTAGAGCGCGGTGACGCCGTCGTCGTTGAAGCGCGCCGCCATGGTGCCGAACACCGGCATGTCATCGGGCTTTTCGCCGAATCTTTCCCTGTTGCGCTGGTACTGCTTGCGCACGTCGCGCAGCGCATCCTCGGCGCCCTTGCGGTCGAACTTGTTGATCGCGACGAAGTCGGCGAAGTCGAGCATGTCGATCTTCTCAAGTTGCGAGGCGGCGCCGAACTCGGGCGTCATGACGTAGAGCGAGACGTCGACCAGCGGCACGATGGCGGCATCGCCCTGGCCGATGCCCGAGGTTTCGACCACGACCAGATCGAAGCCGGCCACCTTGCAGGCGGCGATCACGTCGGGCAGGGCCTTGGAAATTTCGCTGCCGGTGTCGCGCGTCGCCAGCGAGCGCATGTAGATGTTGGGGTGCTGAATGGCGTTCATGCGGATGCGGTCGCCCAGAAGCGCGCCGCCGGTGCGCTTGCGCGAGGGGTCGATGGAGATCACCGCGATCTTCTGGGCATCGTCCTGGTCGAGGCGGAAGCGGCGGATCAGTTCGTCGGTCAGCGAGGACTTGCCGGCGCCGCCGGTGCCGGTAATTCCCAGGGTGGGAACTGCGGTCGGCGCCGAGGATAGCGTGGCGGCTTTTTCCAGCAGCGCCTTCTTCGCCTTCTCCGGCCAGGCGCCGTTTTCCAGCGCGGTGATGATCTGCGCCAGGTTGCGCAGGCGCTCGGCGCCGTCGGCGACTTCCAGCGCCTTCAGCTCTTGCGGCGCGCGGCGGCTGAGATCGACGTCGCAGCGTTGCACCATGTCGTTGATCATGCCCTGCAGGCCCATCTTCTGGCCGTCCTCGACCGAGTAGAGATGCGCCACGCCGTAGTCGTGCAGTTCCTTCATCTCGGCCGGCACGATGACGCCGCCGCCGCCGCCGAAGACCTTGATGTTTTCGCCGCCGCGCGCCTTGAGCAGGTCGATCATGTACTTGAAGAACTCGACATGGCCGCCCTGGTAGGAGGACACGGCAATGCCCTGGGCATCTTCCTGCAGCGCTGCATTGACGATCTCGTCCACCGAACGATTGTGGCCGAGGTGGATCACCTCGGCGCCGGTCGCCTGCAGGATGCGCCGCATGATGTTGATCGAGGCGTCGTGGCCGTCGAACAGCGAGGTGGCGGTGACGAAGCGCACCTTGTGTTTGGGCTTGTAGGGCAGCAGCTTGGCGGCCGAATTGGCAACTGCGGAAAGATCGGTCATGGCGCGGCTCCAGAGAGTGACGGCTGTGCTCGCATGATAGGGAAAGCCCGGCGTCGATGCCATGACACAAAACGACGTTAACTATGCATAATTTGCCATCATGCCCACAACAAGCCCCCGGCCCCGCAGGACCACCGGCAGCGCGCCAACGGTCGCCATTGGCTTTGTTACCGGCATTCTGGCGGGAATTGGAAGGACCGGGCTGAGCCCAAGGGAGCTGCTCGAACATGCAGGAATTGCCAGCGACCTGATCCACCAGCGCAACGCCCGCGTCCCCGTGGCGCGCTACGCGGCGCTCTATCGCCTGATCAACGAACGCCTCGACGACGAAGGCTTCGCCCTCTTTTCGCGGCCGCTGCGCCGTGGCAGCTTCGAGCTGCTGTGTCGCGCCGTATTGTCAGCGCCGACTCTCGAAGCCGCGCTGGAACGCATCGCGCGCAGCCTGCGCGTGCTGCTCGACGATTTCTCGGTCGACCTCGAAAGCGGCGGCCGCGCGGCAATCCTGGTCATCGCCGAAGAGCAGCCGTTGCCGGTCGGACGCGCCGGACGGGTGTTCGCCTTCGAGTGGCTGCTGCGCCTGATCCACGGCCTGGCCGCCTGGCTGGTGGCGCATCCGCTGCCGCTCGATGAAGTCAGCTTCCCCTACCCGCCGCCGCTGCACGTGGCCGACTACGAACTGGTCTTCGCCCCGCGCCACAGCTTCGACGCGCCGCGCCTGGAAGCGCGCTTTCCCGCCGAATGGCTGGCACTGCCGGTGCGTCGCGACGAGGCGGCGCTGACGCTCTTCCTCGCCGACGCGCCGGCCAGCATCACCACGCTCTACCGCCGCGACCGCGCGCTCGCCCTGCGCGTACGCGAACACCTGCGCGCCGCCCTGCCCGAGCACCTGGCGCTGCCGGCGCTGGCCAAACGCCTGTTCCTTTCGCCGCGCACCCTGCACCGCCGGCTGGAGGATGAAGGCACCAGCTTTCGCGCCATCAAGGACGGCCTGCGCCGCGAGTTGGCAATCGAATGGCTGACCAAGACATCGCGGCCGCTCAACCGCATCGGCGCCGACCTCGGCTTTGCCGATGCCGCCGCCTTCTACCGTGCCTTCACAGCCTGGACCGGCAGCGGCCCGCGCGACTACCGGCGGCGTTTCGCCGGGACCTAGGAGCCCCGTCGGCGGCGCCGAATGCTAGGATGCGCCTTCCCGCTACGCCGCGAACGCGAGTGAATACGCCCGCCTCCAATACCCTGCCCGCCAACTTCGAGATCGGCATCGCCGAACTCGATGCCCAGCACAAGCGCCTGCACGCGCTGCTGCTGCGGCTGCGCGAAGCGGTCGGCAAGCACTACGGCTACGCCACCAAAGCCATCCTCGACGAACTGTCGATCGAAACGCGCATCCATTTCGCCGTCGAGGAAAGCCTGATGCGCATGCTGTCCTTCCCCGGGGTCGAGGCGCACGTTGCCGAGCACCAGACGCTGCGGGATCAACTGGAGAAGTTTCGCAAGCGCGCCCAGGATTTCGAGGTCGCCGACGACCTGGCGGATTTCATCCAGCAATGGCTGAACGACCACGTCGATCGCTTCGACCGGGAATTCGTGGACCACTTCCTGCGCGCCGGCGTCGATCCGAGAGCCGCCCCGGGGTCAAAGTGAAGGCAAGGCGCATCGCCGTCATCGCCGGCGACGGCATCGGCCGCGAAGCCATGCCCGAGGGCCTGCGCGTGCTGCAGGCTGCCGCCACCCGCTACCAGTTGCCGCTGCGGTTCGACGAGTTCGGCTGGAGTTGCGACTACTACCTGAAGCACGGGCGGATGGATGCAAGGCCATCGAGTCCTCCGCCCTTACCAAAGTCCGCAGCTTGAAGGCGTTCAACCGCTTCCAGGGGCTTTCGTCCAAGATCTACATCGCCTTCCTGGTCGCCGCCGGCTTGCCGGTCATGGTGGCGGGTCTGGTCGGCATCTACTCGTCCCTGGAAACACTGCGCCAGGAGACCTTGCACCACCTGGAGCAGGAAGTGCAGGGGCGCGCGGCGGGCATGGGGCATTTCTTCGACCAGCTTGCCAGCGAGCTGCTGTATCTCGCCAGCTCGTCGCTGCTCTATGACCTCGCCAACAGCAGCGCAGCGCCAGACGGCAAGCTGCCCGTCGTCGCGCGGCAACGCCTGGAACGGGACTACGCGGCCTTTGCCCGTGCCTATCCCTACATCTACCAGGTGCGCTTCCTCGACGCGCAGGGCCGCGAAGTCGTACGCGTCGACCGTCGCGACGGGCGCCTGGTCACCGTCGCCGAAACCGACTTGCAGAACAAGTCGGACCGCTACTACTTCCACGAAGGACTGGCGCACGAGGCCGGCCAGGTTTATGTCTCGCCGCTGGACCTGAACGTCGAACGCGGTCAAGCCGAGAAACCGGAACGGCCGGTGATCCGTTTCGCGACGCCCATAGTCGACCGCCGGGGCGGGAAGCGCGGACTGCTGATCGTCAACCTTCATGCCGCCTACATACTCGGGCAGATTCAGGAGATGGCTGGCGGACGCGGCGGTGTCGCCTACCTTTTCGATCGCTCTGGCTTCTACCTTTCCCGCTCGGCGGGCGAGACCGGCAGTGAAACCTTCCGCATGGAATCGGTCGAGGCGCTGGCGGATTTGTTGCCACGGCCGCTCTTGGCCAGGGTCGTCGGTGGCAAGAAGGGAACCGAGATTCAGGGCAACTGGATTTTCGCCTACGCCCCGATCGCCATTGGCCGTACCCTCGCCGACCGCAGCGACAGCTCGCTGGCCTGGTCGGTCGCACTCGCCTTTCCGCGCAGCCAGTTGTTTCAGGCGATCTTCAACCTCTACCTGCTCTATGGCGTGCTCGCCCTCAGCCTGTTCATCGCCGCCGTGTCCGGTTTCCTGCTGTCACGCCATTTGCTGCGGCCGCTGACGCTGCTGAGCTCGGAAACCGAGGAAATCGCCAAGGGCAACTTCGCCCACCGTGTCGAGATTCGCGGCGACGACGAGATCGCCGAGCTCGGCGCCCGCTTCAATTCCATGGCGGCGGAGCTCGAGCAGTCCTACAAGGCACTGGAAAACCGCAAGGGAGAGCTGGAGGCCGAAGTACAGGCCCGTACCGCGGACCTTGAGCGCGAGCGCAGCCAGCTTGCGGCGGTAATTTCCAATACCGCCGACGGCATCCTCTCCACCGGCACCGACGGCGAGATCCTGCTGGCCAACAACGCCGCGCGGCGCTACCTGATCAACGACACCGGCATCCTGGTCGGCCGCTCGATCGGCGAGTTTTGGCCGGGCTGGGCAGAGTACGTCGGGCAACCCGCAACGCTTCTGAGCGCCAGCAATTTCGATCTGACGATGCAGGGCCGTACGCTTTCGCTGGGCATCGCCCCGGTGCTGACGGGGCGGACGTCCGCCGGGTTTATCCTGGTGGTGCGCGACGTGACCGTGGAAAGGCGCCTGCAGGACGATCGTCGGGAACTCGACCGCCAGATGTTCCAGATGGAGAAGATGGCGACGCTGGGCGAAGTCGCCATGGGTCTGGCCCACGAAATCGGCAATCCCCTGGCCGGCATGAAGGCGGTGGTGCAACTGCTGCTGGAAGACAAACTGGAAGAAGCCCAGCACGAATACCTGTTGCGGGTGCAGGGAGAGATCAACCGCCTGGCCGATTTCCTGCGCACCTTCCATGGCTTCGCGGCGCCGCAGGAGATGAAGCCCGCACCCTGCCGCCTGGAGCAGGTGCTGGAAGACGTCATGTTGTGGACCCGCAAGGAGGCCCGCTCACGCAAGGTCGCCATCAGCTACGCGCCGTGCTGCGAGCAGGTACCCGAACTCTGGGCCGATCCCGCGCAGCTCAAGCAGGTACTGCTGAACCTGGTGATCAACGCCATCCACGCCATGCCAGAGGGCGGCAGCGTGGAGGTCGGCATGTGCGCAGGTGTTGCGGCCGGCGCGGACGGCGCCGATCGGCCGCGCATGCGCTTCTGCGTGCGCGACACGGGCGTCGGCATCGTGCCCGAGTTGCAGGCCAGGATTTTCGATCCCTTCTTCACCACGCGCAGCGACGGCTCGGGCATCGGCCTGGCCGTGGTCAAGAAGATCGCCGTGCAGCATGGCGCCGACATCCACGTCGAGAGCTCCCCTGGGCATGGAAGCTGCTTCGCATTGGACTGGCCGATTGCTGACACGTCGGTGCAGACATTGACGGCGGCCGCAACGAGCGCGCCATGCTGCCGGAGGGAAGCGAATGGCTGAACGAATCCTGATCATCGAAGACGACACGACGATACGCGTGACGCTCAAGGACGTGCTGCAAAAGCAGGGCTACCACGTCGACCTCGCCGAAGACGGCGCCGGCGGGCTGGAGTTTTCGCGCCGGCATGCCTACGGCCTGACCATGCTCGACCTGCACCTGCCCGACATGCATGGCCTGGATGTCCTCAAGGCCATGCGCGAGTCGGACCCGGATGCCATGGTCGTGGTGATGACGGCTTTCCCCGAGGTGCGCACCGCCGTCGACTGCGTCAAGGCCGGGGCCTACGATTACCTCAACAAACCCTTCGAACTCGACGACCTCAAGGAGATCGTCCGCCGCGCGCTGGAGACGCGCAGCCTGCGCCTCGAAGTCGAGCGTCTGCGCATCCGCACCGCGTCGCCGGGGCCGCTCGAAGGCATGGTCGGCAGCAGTCCCGCGTTTCTCGCGCTGGTCGAAATCACGCGACGCATCGCCGCCGCCTCGCGCGTGCCGGTGCTGATCCGCGGCGAATCCGGTACCGGCAAGGAGCGCGTGGCCCAGGCCATCCACAATCTCAGCCCGCGCGCCGCCGGCCCCTGGGTGACGCTCAACTGCTCCGCGCTGGCCGAGGGCCTGCTCGAATCGGAAATGTTCGGCCACGAGAGGGGCGCCTTCACCGATGCCAAGGCGGCCAAGCGCGGCCTGCTGGAACTGGCCGACGGCGGCACCCTGTTCCTCGACGAAATCGGCGACCTCTCGCCAGCCATGCAGCCCAAGCTCTTGCGCGCCATCGAAACCCAGACCTTTCGCCGCGTCGGCGGACAGAAGGAGCTGCAGGTCGACGTGCGCTTCGTCGCCGCCACCAACCGCGACCTCGCGGCGATGGTCAAGGCCGGCAGCTTCCGCGAGGACCTCTATTACCGGCTCAATGTCGGCAGCATCGAGATGCCGCCGCTGCGCGCCCGGGTCGGCGACATCCAGGCGCTGGCGCGCCGTTTTGTCGACGAGGCGGCGACCGTAATGGGCATGCCCAATCCGGAACTGGACCGACAGGCCTGCAAGCTCATCGAGCAATATGCCTGGCCCGGCAACATCCGCGAACTGCGCAATGTCATGGAGCGGGCACTGATCCTGTCCGGCGGCGATACCCTGCTGCCGCTGCACCTGCCCAAGGAAATCGCCGCCGCCGGGCGCGGCGCGGCGGTCATCGCCGATGACGCCACGCTGTCCCTGGCCGAACTGGAGCGGCGCCACATCCGCCGCGTGCTGACCGCGCATCGCGGCAACAAGACCCATGCCGCGAAGGTGCTGGGCATCACCCGCCTGACCCTGCGCACCAAGATCGCCGAGTACGGCTGGGACGAGTTCCTCGACAAAACCGAAGCCGGGTCGGGGCGGTAACACCAGCGGTAGCTTTTCGGCCGTCGTGGTCAGTTTCTGACCGGACGCGCCCGGACGCCAGGCACGCACGACCGGCGCCAAACCCGCGGGAACAGGCCGCTTTCGCCAAATCGGCAGCGTGGCACGATAGCTGCAAAAGCTGTGCGACTCCATCACCTCGAGACGCAAGCACTTGCACATGGCCTCCCCGACCGACGCTCCGTCCGCGTTCGCCGCGCTCAAGGGCACCTACAAGGGCGTACTGAAAATCTCGCTGATGCTGGCGGCGACCTACCTCGTCGCGCAGAGCCTGAGTTCCTGGTTGCCCGCCGCCGACTATCGGCAATTCTTCGGACTGTCCAATCGCACCACGGTCTGGATCGTCGCCGAGCTGCATTTGATGTTCGCCGCCTTCGTGCTCGGCGTGCCGATCTTCGCCGTCATCACCGAGTTGGTCGGCGCGGTGACCAAGGAAAAGCGCTACGACGACCTGGCCAAAGAATTCACGCGGCTGCTGGCGATGGCCTATACGCTGACTGCCGTGCTGGGCTGCGTGCTGCTGGTGCTGTTCGTCGTGCTTTACCCCAAGCTCACCGGCTACCTCTCCGGCCTGTTCAAGCCGACCTGGCTGGTTTACCTCGTGCTGATCTTCGGCGAGGTGATCATCGCCTACCTCTACTGGTATTCGTGGGACCTGCTGCAAGGTCCGCGCAAGAAGTGGCATCTGCTGCTGGGCCTGCTGGTGAATCTGTGGGGCACGGCGCTGCTCTTCGTCGCCGACATCTGGGTCACTTTCATGATGTCGCCGGCCGGGATCGACGACGCCGGCAAGCTCACCAGCCTGTGGGCGGCAATCAACAACCCGACCTGGATGCCGATCAACATCCACCGCCTGCTGGCCAATGTGGCCTTCGGCGGCTCCATCGCCGCCGCCTATGGCGCCGTGCGCTTCCTCAACGCCAAGACCGACGAGGAGCGCGCGCGCTTCGACTGGATGGGCTACATCGGGTCCTTCATCGCCATCGCCGCCTTCATTCCGCTGCCCTTTGCCGGCTACTGGCTGGGCCGCGAGATCTACCAGTTCTCGCAGCAGATGGGCGTCTCGATGATGGGCGGCAGCTTCGCCTGGCTGTGGATCCTGCAGGCGATGCTGATCGGCTCGCTGTTCCTCGCCTCCAACTTCTACCTGTGGCTGGGCATGGGGCGCATTCCGGGTGCCGAACGCTACGTCAAGTTCCAGATCCCGATGATGATCCTGCTGACCATCGGCTTCATCGTCTGGGCCACACCGCGTTCGATCATCGCCAGCGGCGCCGAGATGTCGGCCATGGGCGGCTCGCACCATCCCTTCCTCGGCTTGTTCGGCGTCATGGCGGCGAAGAACACGGCGGTGAATCTGATGATCCTCACCACCTTCTTCTCCTTCATGCTTTACCGTCGCGGCAACCGCGTCGCCACCGTGAGCTGGGCCGCTGCCGGCAAGATCGCGCAGGCCCTGGCGATCGCCGCCGCCGCGGGCGTGGTGCTGGGCTACGGCATCTACAGCTACTACGTGCCGTCCAACATCCGCATCGGCTTTTCGGTGTATCAGGTCTCCGCCGTGCTGGCGGCGATGGCCGTGTTCGTCGCCATCGACATTCCGCTGCTCAAGGGCGCGAAGGAAATCGGCGCCATCCGCTGGGGCCAGATTCCGGCGCGGGCGCAATACGCGCTGTTCTTCCTCGCCATCAGCTTCACCTGGCTGATGGGCCTGATGGGCTATATCCGCTCCGGCATCCGCCAGTACTGGCACATCTACGGCCGCGTCGCCGACGAAAGCGTCAATGCCTACACGATGACCCACGGCCATGCCACGATCATCGTCTCGATCATCACCGTGATCTTTTTCCTGCTGGTGTCGGTGGTGTTCTGGATGGCAAGCCGGAACGACCCGCGGGAGGCCGCGAAATGAAGCTCACCTTCCTCAAGATCTTTGTCTTCCTCATCGCAACGGTTTCCATCTACTCCTACGTCGGCCAGTTGGTGCCGCAATTCGAGGAACAACCGCCGGCCAAGAAACTCATCACGGTCGCCACGCCGCCGGCCGAGCTCGCGGCGATCGGCGAGGAACTGGTGCGCGTCAAGGGCGGCTGCCTGATCTGCCACAAGGTCACCGAGTCCGGCAACGTGCGCGGCCCCGACCTGCGCCAGGCGGCGGGCCTGGCCGGCAGGCGCAGGGAGGGCATGGGCGCCGATGCCTACCTGATCGAATCGCTGGTCACGCCGGATGCCTACCTCGTGCCCGGCTACCCGAAGATGATGCCGTCCGCCGTCAAGCCCCCGGCCAACATGAACATGGCCGAGGTCAAGGCCATCATCGCCTACCTGCAAACCCTGGGCGGCGCCGAGGTCTCGGTCAAGATCCTGGCCGAGGACATCCAGGCCGCCAAGGCCGCCGGTCCGGTGCACAAGGGCAAGGAGGCGATGGCGACGCACGGCTGCATCGGCTGCCACAAGGTGGAGGGCGAAGGCGGTGAAGTCGGCCCCGAAATCACAAAAGTCGGCGCTGGCAGGACGGCGGAGGAACTGCTGAAGAAGATCGTCGAGCCCTCGGTCTGGACCGCGCCGGGTTATGCGGCCGGGATCATGCCCGCCGAACTGGGCAAGGCGATTCCCCCCGGCGAATTGCACGAAATCGTCGCCTACCTGATGGGCCTGTCCGGCAAATCCTATTCGCCGACCGGCGCCGAATCGCCCTGGTCGCATGAAGGCGTGCGCCTCGGCCTGGTGGTCCTGGTCTTCAACCTGATCATGCTCGCCGCGCTGGCCGTCGCGGGCCGCGCGGATCGTCGGCCGAAAGCGGAGGACGCCTGATGCAACGCTGGACACTGCACATCGCCGTCGCGCTCTGGCTTTCGGTGCTGTTCGGGCTCAAGCTCGGCGTGCGGCCGCCGATGCCGGCCTCGGTGCTGATGATCTACATGACGCTGACGACCATCGGCATCCTGGTCTTCGTCGCCGCCAACGAGGAACGCTTTCAGGCTTTCCTGGCGCCGCTCAAGGCGGTGTTCGCGGGCCGCGCGCCGAAGGCGGCGCAGATCGCGGTGCTCGCCGGCATTCCGCTGCTCGCCGGCTGGGGCGCCTGGCTGCGCACCGCGCCGAGCCTGGATGCACCCTTCGAGCCGCGGGTGGTCCATCCCGAGCCGCCGACCAGCTTCAGTTCCCACGGCAAGCGCATCGACGCCGCAACCCTGAAGAATCCGCTGCGCGCCGCGCAGGAGAAGAACCCGGCCGAACTGGAAAAACTGACCCAGCAAGGCAAGACCATCTACTACCAGAACTGCTTCTTCTGCCACGGCGACGCGCTGGCCGGCGATGGTCATTTCGCCAACGCCTTCTCGCCGATTCCGGCCAACTTCCGCGACGTCGGCACGATTTCCATGCTGCAGGAGTCCTTCGTCTATTGGCGCGTGGCGACCGGCGGGCCGGGCCTGCCGAAGGGCGCCACGCCCTGGCTTTCGGCGATGCCGGTATGGCAGAACTTCCTCAGCGAAGACGAAATCTGGAAGGCGATTCTCTACATCTACGCCGGATCGGGGTCCACGCCGCGCACCTGGGACGAGGAAGGCGGCCATGAGAAACATTGAGCGCCTTCTGCTGACCGCCTGGCTGATGGCAGCCAGCGCCTTCGCCGCCGACGCGCCCAAGGTCAAGACCGAAGCGGTCAAGGCCACGCCCGTCGCCGCCGACCTCGACGCCGGCAAGAAGCTCTACCAGCGCTGGTGCGCGCAATGCCACGGCGACGAAGGCAAGGGCGACGGTCCTGCCGCCGACTTCGTCTATCCGCGGCCGCGCAATTTCACGCTGGCGATCTTCAAGGTGCGCACCACGCCTTCCGGCCAGTTGCCCACCGACCACGACCTGTTCAACATCATCAGCAAGGGCCTGCCCGGCACCTCGATGCCGGCCTGGGAAAAATTCATTTCCGAAACCGATCGCTGGCAGCTCGCGCACTACGTCAAGACCTTCGATTCACTGGGCCTGTTCAAGGACGAGCCGGCCAAGGAACAGGTGGCGATCGACGCGCCGCCCAAGCTCACCGATGAGCTGATCGCCAAGGGCAAGACCCTCTACAAGGAAAAGAAATGCTGGCAGTGCCACGGACCGCTGGGACGCGGGGACGGCCCATCGGCACAGGGCATGAAGGATGAATGGGGCTTTCCGATCCGGCCGGTGAACTTCACCAAGAGCTGGCGCTTTCGCGGTGGTGACCGCATCGAGGACATCTATCGCACCTTTACCACCGGATTCAACGGCACGCCGATGCCATCCTTCGTCGACTCGATTCCCTCGGCCGATGACCGCTGGGCCCTGGCGGCCTTCGTCAAGAGCCTGGCGCGGCCGCAGAAGAACGCCCAGGTGCTGAAGGCCGCGCTGGTCGATGGCGAGATAGCCGCCGATCCTTATGCAAAGCAATGGGAGGATGCCGAGTTCGCCGACTTCCCGCTGGCCGGGCAGATCATCCAGGAGCCGCGCTGGTTCAAGCCGGTGCATGACGTGATCACCGCGCGCGCGCTTTACAACGACAAGGAAATCGCCATCCTGCTGGAATGGGACGACGGCACCAACAACAAAGGCGAAGGCAAGCCGGCCGACCAGGTCGCGCTGCAATTGCCGACTCAGCCGATCGCCGGCGAAAAGCCCTACTTCATCCTCGGCGACGACAAGCACCCGGTCGATAGCTGGCGCTGGAACGCCAGGGACGGCCTGGTCCGCGTCGCCGCCGCGGGCTCGGCCAAGCAGGCGCCGCGCGATGCCGGCAGCCTGGTGGCGCAGGTCTCGTACCGCGACGGCCAGTACCGCGTCATCCTGCGCCGGCCGCTGCAAGGCGCCGCGGGCGAGATCGGCTTCGAGGCAGGCAAGTTCGTCCCCATCGCCTTCCAGCTCTGGGACGGCGACAACGGCGAGGAAGGCATGAAGATGTCGCTGTCGACCTGGTACAGCGTCCTGCCGCTACCGGCGACGCCGCTCTCCGCCTACCTCTGGCCCTTCGGCATCGGCTTGCTCGCGCTCGGCGGCGAAGTCTGGCTGCTGCGCCGCATGCGGAGGAAATCGTGAGGATTCTGCTGTTGCTGCTGCTGGGTGCGATCGGCATGGCCCAGGCGCAGGTCGGCGGCGACTGGAAGCGCCTCGACGCCGTGGAGCCAGCGCCGACTTTCCGTTTGACCAACCAGGACGGCAAGCCCGTCGCGCTAAGGGATTTTCGCGGCAAGGCCGTGGTGCTGACCTTCCTCTATACCGAATGCAAGGATGTCTGCCCGGTGTTGCCGCAGATCATCGACCGCGCCGACCAGGCCTTGACGGCAAAGGAAAAGCAGCAGGTGCGCTTCATCGGCATCAGCATCGACCCGCGTCGCGACACCCCGGAGAAACTGCACGCCTTCATGCAAGGCCACAAGCTCTCCCCCGAGCGCTGGACGCTGCTGACCGGGTCGCTGAAGGAAGCGAGCAAGGTCGCCGACGCCTACGGCATCGTGGCAAAGCCCGACCTGCAGGGCGACCTGGTGCATAACGCCGTGTATGTGCTGATCGACCCGCAGGGGCGCTTGCGCACCGAATTCCACGGCCTATTCACGCCGACGCAGGAAATCGTCGGCGCCCTGCGCAGGTTGATCGCGCCGAAGAAAGTCACCAAGGGAAAGGCCTGACCATGTACCGCTCGATCTATCTCCCGCTCGACAACTCCGCGCATTCCCTGCGCGGAGTGGACATCGCCATCGCCATCGCGCGCCAGACCGACGCGCAACTGACCGGCAGCCATGTCTATGCCGCCAGGCTGCACGACCGGCGCTTCCGTCAAATGGAAGGCGGCCTGCCTGAGGCCTACCAGAAGGAAGACAAGCTGGTCGAGCAGCGCGACATCCACGACGACCTGATCACGCGCGGCCTGTCCGTGATTTCCGATTCCTACCTCGATGTGTTCGACCGTCGTTGCCAGGCCGCCGGTCTCGCCGGCAAGCGCGTCAATCTGGAAGGCAAGAACTGGCAAGCGCTGGTCAAGGACATCGCCGCCGGCGATTACGACCTGGTGGTGATGGGCGCGCTGGGTCTCGGTACCGTGAAGCAATCGCAGATCGGCAGCGTCTGCGAGCGCGTGGCGCGGCGCATCGACCGCGATCTTCTGGTGGTGCGTGAAATCGAGGAACGCGAAAGTGACAGCCTTCCCCCCGCCCCCCTTCCCGGGGAAGGGGGTGACAGCGGTTCGCCGCTGCGCGGCTCGATTTCCGAGGCTGCCTCCGCCTCGGGGCGGCCCAGCGGCGGAGGCGGCGCCATCGTCGTCGCGCTGGACGGCAGCCCGCAATCCTACGGCGGCCTGATGACGGCGCTGGAACTCGGCAAGCTGTTCGGCCGGCCGGTCGAGGCGGTTTCGGTGTTCGATCCGCACTTCCACTATGTCGCCTTCAACAGCATCGCCAAGGTGCTCTCCACCGAGGCGGCCAAGGTATTCCGCTTCGAGGAGCAGGAAAAGCTGCACGAGGAAATCATCGATTCCGGGCTGGCCAAGATCTACCAGGGCCACCTCGATGTCGCCGCCCGGCTGGCCAAGGAGCAGGGTGTCGAACTGAAGACGACTCTGCTGGCCGGCAAGTCCTTCGAGCAGCTGCTGTGCTACATCCGCGAAAGCAAGCCCTGGCTGATGCTGCTCGGCCGCATCGGCGTGCACTCCCAACCGGACAACCCACCCCCCGGCCCCCGCCCCAAGGGCGGGGGTGACGAGGGTTCGCCGCAAGGCGGCTCCGGGTCGGTGGCTGCCCCGGCTTGGGGCGGCCCGGCGCCGGGGCTCGGCATGGACCTGGGCTCCGCCACCGAGAACCTGCTGCGTCAGGCGAACTGCAATCTGCTGCTCTCCTCGCGCTGTTTCGAACCGCCGATCGAACACATCGCCGAAGTGACGATGGCCTGGACCGAGGAAGCCGAGGCCCGGGTGGCGCGCATTCCCGAGTTCGCACGCGGCATGGCGAAGAAGTCCATCATCAAGCACGCGGCGAAGGAGGGCCACACCATCGTCACCTCGGACGTGATCGATTCCCTCATGGCGACCATCCCGCAGGGCGCGGTAAATCGAATCGCCGACAAGAACGGCGTGCCGCCCGAATCGCTCGGCGGCGCCGGCAGCAAGTGCCCCTTCGCGCCGCGCGCGCAAGACGCCGGCAAACCGCAATGGGAAGCCGCCGCGCTGGCCATGCTGGAGCGCATGGAGCCCGCCTCGATGCGCGAGCATGCCAGGCTGCGCCTGGAGAAAATGGCGATCATGCAGGGCAAGGCCAGCATCAGCGCCGAGATGATGGAGTCCGCTTCGCGCGCCATTGCCGAAATGCTGGGATAAGCCCGCATGGCGACGCCCAAGCTGATCTCCTGGAACCTGACGCGGCGCTGCAACCTGGCCTGCGGGCATTGCTATCTGGATGCCGTACAGCGCAAGAGCGAGACCGGTGATGAGCTTCAGCTTGCGGAAGTCGCCCAGGTAATCGACCAGATCGCCGAACTGGCGCCCGGCGCCATGCTCGTGCTCACCGGCGGCGAACCCCTGCTGCGCAGGGATCTCGACGATATCGTCGAGCACGCGGCAGGGCTTGGGCTGATGCCGGTGATCGGCACCAATGGCGTGCTGCTGACGGCCGCGCGCGCGCAGCGCTTGCGCGATGCCGGCGCCGCCGGCGTGGGGATCAGCCTCGACTCGACCACCGCGGAGTTCCACGACCGACTGCGTGGCATGACCGGCGCCTGGGCCGGCGCGCTGGCCGGCATGCGCGCCGCGCGCGCCGCGGGCCTTGGCGTGCTGATGCAGGCCACCCTGTTCGAGGAAAACCGGAATCAGTTGTCCGGCTTTGCCGACCTCGCCGTCGAGGTCGGCGCCATGGCGCTGAATTTCTTCTTCCTGGTCTGTACCGGACGCGGCGTTACTCAAACCGACCTCGCCCCGACGGCGTACGAGGAGTCGCTGCGCGAGATCCTCGCACTGCAGGCGGCACGGCCCGACGTGATGATTCGCGCCCGCTGCGCGCCCTATGCGCGCCGCTTGCTCGGCCTGCATGCCGGGGAGGTGGCCCCCGGCTACGCCGAGTGGTCGAGCGCCTGCCTTGCCGGTCGCACTTATCTGCGCATCGGCCCCAGGGGCGAGGTCACGCCCTGCCCCTACATTCCGGATGCCGCCGGCAGCGTGCGTTGGACGCCCTTGCGTGAAATCTGGGAAACCGGCGCCGACTTCCTCCGCCTGCGCGGCGAAATGCCGGCCGGCAAATGCGGCGGCTGCGACTATCGCGTCAGTTGCGGCGGTTGTCGCGCGCGCGCGCTGGTGACCACGGGCGAGCTGATGGCGGAGGACGGCAAATGCGGCTACCGCCCGCCACCCGATGCGAGCCCCGAAGTCTTGCTGCCACCCCGGCAGACGGGAGTGACCTGGTCGCCCGAAGCACAGCGCCTGCTCGAACGCATTCCCGGCTTCGTGCGCGGCAAGATCAGGGATAACCTGGAGCAGAAGGCCATCGCCGTCGGCGCGGCGTCCATCTCGGTCGAGTTCATGCACCGCAACCGCCCGGCGAATCTGCCTTTAAACCGGCCAGACGCCACCGCATAGGCGCTGGGCGCCGTGCCGCCAGCGCCGACTTTCAACGTTCCGCAATCGGTGTCCTTATCAGCAAGCAACTCATTGCCGAAACGACTCAGGCAGCTATTCATGCACCCAGGCTATGTCAATTATTGACAATTCTGGATACAATTCACGTCAACGGTGAGCGCTTGCATGACAAGGAGTCCGACATGGGTATGAACGTCAATCTCACTCCGCAACTCGAAGACATGGTGCGGCAAAAGGTCGCGTCCGGGCGCTACACGTCGGCCAGCGAAGTGGTGCGTGAGGCACTGCGCCTGATGGATGAGCAGGACAGCTTGCGCGCTGCAAGGCTGGAACAGTTGCGCCAGGACATCCGCGACGGTCTCGACAGCGGCCCGGCGGAAGCCTGGAATCCGGAGCAGGTAAAACGCGAGGCGCGCGCGCGGCGCCAGAGCAAGGTACGCCCTGCCAAGTCATAGCATGGCGCGCATTGTTCGCCGGCCGCTCGCCGCCGCCGACATTGCCGACATCTGGGATTTCATCGCCGAGGACAGTGTGGCCCAGGCGGATGCCTGGGTCGATCGCCTCGACAGCAAGCTGCACCTGCTGGCGACCCAGCCTTTGATGGGTCGATCTCGCGATGAGCTTGCGCCCGGCTTGCGCAGCCAGCCATACGGCCGCTATGTCATCTTCTACGAGCCGCTATCCGATGGCATCGACGTCGTTCGCGTCATCCATTCCGCGCGCGACATTGATACGGTATTCGATCCAGATTCCAACTTGTCGACGTCATGACCAAAAGCACAGGATGACGGTCGATACTGTTGCCACGGACCCTAAGCCGATCGCAATATTGAAGATGCCTCAGCTCGCCGTTCCGCCAGCGCCGACTCTTGCATCGGCTGCCGCATGACGCGCCCGGCCGCGGCAATGGCCTCGTCGATGCAGGCGGAGGTCGACACCCCGGCGACATAGTTGCCGGTGATGGCGAGGCCGGGAAATTCCGCTTCCGCCTGGCGCAGGGCCGCTATACGGCGGGCGTGGGCGAGATCCGGTTGCGGCAGCCCCTGGCGCCAGTAGCGAACGCTGTCGAATGCGGGCTGGCCGCGGCATCCCAGCAAATCCTCGGCTTCCGCGCGCACCAGGGCCAGCAGTTCCTCGCGCGGCAGCAGGGCCAGTTCGGGTTGCCGCGCGCCGCCGACATAGGCGGTGAGCAGGACATGGCCGTCCGGCGCGCGATGGACGAACAGGGTGGAGGAGAAGATGAGGCCGAGCACGCCGCGCCGCTCCACGGTCGGAGTCAGCACGCCGAGTCCGTCGAGCGCATGGGAAACCTGCGCGCGGCGATAGCCCAGCGCCACCACGGCAAGCGGCGGGTGCTCGATCGCGCCCAGCGCGGTGCCGACATCGGCGGCAAGCGGCGCCAGCACCCTTCCCGCCGCATACGCGGGCAAGGCGACGACGACACCGGCGACGCGCAGCCTTGCCGCGTCTTCGCCGTCGCGCAAGGTCAAGCCGAAGCCACCGCCGGCCCGCGGCACGATACCCTCGACGCGAACGCCGGACCGGATTCGCGAGCCCAGCGCCTGCGCCAGTCGCAGCGGCAAGCTCGCCATCCCCTCACGGAAGGAACACAGCTTGCGCCGGCGCGGATCGAAGCGCGGATCCATGCCGGCAACGGCTTTCGCCGCCACGCCGCGAACCACCGAGCCGTAGCGCATTTCCAGTTGTTTCAGGCGTGGCAGCAGGGCCGTGATGCTGAGTTGCTCCGGGTTGCCGGCATAGATTCCGCCGACCAGCGGGTCGAAGACATAGTCGAGCAGCTCGCGGCCGAAGCGCCGGCGCACGAAGGCCGCCACCGATTCGTCGGCCGGCCCGCGTCGGATAAAAGCTTCGCCGAGCAAGCGCAGGCGACCGCCCAGGCTGAAGAAGCTTGAAGAAAAAAATCCCAGCGGATCGAGCGGCAAGGCGTGCGCGCGGCCGCCGCGCACCAGATAGCGATGGCGGACATCCTCGCCCTTCTCGATGCGCTCCGCCGCCAGCCCCAACGCGGCTACCAGATGCTCGGCGCCGGGCGCCGGCGAGATCATGCTGTTGGGGCCGTGTTCGACCAGGAAGCCGTCGCGCCTTTCGGTGCGGATGCGCCCGCCGGGCTCGGCACGGCGATCGAGCACGACGACGTCCTTGCCGCCGCGCATGAGTTCATGCGCCACGGTCAGGCCCGAGATGCCTGCGCCAAGGACGGCGATGGTGGAATTCGATGAGGGTGTGGGCGTGCGCACCCATGCGACAAGGCAAAACCCGTGCCGTCGCGCAAATCGGCCTCCAAGCGGAATCGGCGCGAGGCGTGGCGTTTGCCGCTGGTCGATTTCTGTTCACGCTGGCCGGAAACTGACCGCATCGCTGCGCCGCCGATCTCGCAAATCCATTGTCGCCTCAGGGGAATGGCCGTGGCATGGCTGTTGCGTAGCGCACTACAGCAATGTGCATCAGCCCCGGATACTTTCAAGGAGAAACGCAATGAACAAGGCATTGACCGGATGCGCGGTCGCCATTGGCGCGCTGTTCGTCACGCACGCCATGGCCTACGAGGCGGGCGCCGCGGGGAGCGGCAAGATCAGCGGCAAGGTGGCGTTCAAGGGCGCGGCGGTCTCCAAGAAACTGCCGATCACCAAGGACAACACCATCTGCGGCACCGGCGAACGCGAGATCGTCGAGGTCAATGCCAAGGGCGGCAACCTGGCCGGCGCCGTGGTGTATGTGGCCAAGATCGAGAAGGGCAAGCCCTGGGGCGCGCTGGACGCCCCGGTACTCGACCAGAAGGGCTGCCGCTTCGCCCCCGACACGCTGGTGGTAAAGAAGGACGCCGACATGGTGGTGCGCAACTCCGATCCGGTGCTGCACAACATCCACACCTACGAAATCATCGGCGCCGTGCGTCGCACCATGTTCAACGTCGGCCAGCCCGACAAGGGCGATCTGAAGCAGCCGATCAAGGTGCGCCGCGCCAACGTCATCAAGGTCGAATGCGACGCCCATGACTTCATGCACGCCTGGGCCTTTGCCGCCGACAACCCCTATGCCGTGGCCACCAGGGAAGACGGCTCCTTCAGCCTCGACGGCCTGCCCGACGGCACCTACGAGTTGAAGGCCTGGCACCCGGTGCTGGGCGAGAAATCGGCACAGGTCACGGTCAAGGGAGCGACGACCGCCTCTTTCGAGTTTTCCAAATAGTACGTCCACGGAGGAATCCATGAAACCTCGCAATTTCAGACGCGCGGCGCTGGCTGTCGCCCTGGCCGGACTGGCGACCGCCGGCATTGGCGCCGACCTGGCCCCCCTGCCGGAGCCGAAGTTCAATGCCGCCCAGGCCGAGATGGGCAAGTTCCTGTTCTTCGACGAGCGACTGTCGGGTGATGCCGCGCTGTCCTGCGCCACTTGCCATGATCCGCAGAAAGGCTGGGGCGATGGTATGCCGCTGTCCAAGGCCTACCCGGCTTCCGAGTACTTCCGCAACAGCCCGACCCTGCTCAACTCGGGCTTCAAGAAACGCTTCATGTGGGATGGCCGGCTCGACGGCGCCGACATGGGCACCCTGGTGCGCGACATGATCACCGAGGCGCACACCATGAACATGGATGGCCGGCTGATGCAGGAACGGCTGAAGCAAGTGCCCGAGTACAACGAGATGTGGCAGAAGTTCCGCAAGGACGACATCAACGGCATGCGCGTATTCAATGTCGTCGGCGAATTCGTCAAGACCCTGGTGTCGAAGAACGCGCCGATCGACAAGTTCCTCAAGGGCGATCAGAACGCGCTCAACGGCACGCAACAGGAGGGCTATGCGCTGTTCAAGGGCAAGGCCAATTGCGTCGCCTGCCACAACGGTCCGACAGGTTCGGACGGCATGCTGCACAAGACCGGCGTGCCGGAAAATCCCGCGATCACCGCGGAGCCGCTGCGCCACATCACGATGGCGCGCCACTATTCGACCAGCGGCATGCCGAACTACATGAACACGCACGTCGATGTCGGTTCCTACGCCATCACCAAGAACCCGAAGGACAAGGGCAAGTTCGCCACGCCCTCGCTGCGCGACCTGAAGTACACGGCGCCCTACATGCACAACGGCATGTTCAAGACCCTGGACGAAGTGGTCGAGTTCTACAACAAGGGCGGTGGTGCCGGTTCGGAGCTCAGGCCGCTGAACCTGGGCGATTCCGAGAAGCGCGCGCTGGTGGCCTTCCTGGAGAGCCTGTCGGGCGATCCGGTGACCGTGGATAAACCCAGGCTGCCGGCCTACAAGGCCCGCGTCTTCGGCAAGAACTGAGGGAGAGGATCATGACGACACTCAAACGCACCACCTTGGCCGCTGCCCTCGCAACGGCCCTGACCGTGACGGCCATTCTGCCTGCGGCCGCCGCCGACAAGCCGATGGCGAAGTCCGCCGGCTTTCCGCCGCTCGGGCCGCTGCCCGCGGTGCCGGTTCCCGCCGACAATCCGATGACGACAGCCAAGATCGAGTTGGGCAAGATGCTGTTCTGGGACAGCCGCCTCGGCGGCGACGCCAGTTCGCCCTGCGTGGTTTGCCACGAGCCATCCAAGGGCTGGGGCGACGCCGGCGAAATCTCGCGCGGCTATCCCGGCACCCAGCACTGGCGCAATTCGCAAACGGTATTGAACTCGGCCTACTACAACAAGCTGTTCTGGGAAGGCAACGTCACCAGCCTGGAAGCCCAGGCACCTGCCGCCGCCGAGGGCAACGTCGCCGGCAACGGCGATCGCTCACTGATGGAAATGCGCCTGCGCTTCATCCCGGAATACGTCGAGCGCTTCAAGAAGGTGTTCGGCAGCGAGTGGCCGCGCATGACCCAGGCCTACATGGCGATCGCCGCCTTCGAGCGCACCCTGGTTTCGGATGCCAAACAGGTGCCCTTCGACCGCTACATGGCGGGCGACAAGAAGGCCATGACGGATTCGGCGCAGCGCGGCATGGCGCTCTACAACGGCAAGGCCGGCTGCATCCAGTGCCACAACGGGCCGCTGGCCTCCGACCAGAAGTTCCATTCGCTGGGCGTGCCGGAAAACGAAGTGTTCAAGAGCGAGCCGCTGTACCAGATCACCCATCGCTGGGAACACTACCAGAAGGGCATCAGCGAGAAGGGCTATCGCGGCGCCGACCTGGATCACGGCTACTACTACGTGACCAAGAACCCCAAGGATATCGGCAAGTTCAGAACGCCCTCCTTGCGCGAGCTGAAATACACCGCACCCTTCATGCACAACGGCGTTTTCTACACGCTCGAAGAAGTGGTCGATTTCTACAACAAGGGCGGCGGCACGACCGGGCCGAACAAGAGCCCGCTGATCAAGGCGCTGGGGCTGACCGACCAGGAAAAGAAGGACCTGGTGGCTTTCCTCGAAGCGCTGTCAATGGACAAACCGCTGCTGATGGATCCACCCAAGCTGCCGCCTTACCAGCCGATGAAGATCGCGCGATAGGAGAACATGATGAAATCCATACCGTTACACGACGTTGACCACGATCACGAGCAGGGCGAACGTGCCTGCATGAGCCGGCGCCAGTTCCTTCTGTCCGGCGGCGCCATCATCACCCTTGCCGCCCTGCCGGGGTTGAGCTATGCGGCGCAGGCGCTGAAGGCCGACTATCCGCGACAGAAGATCGGCAAGCTCTCCGCCCTCAAGGCCGGCGTTCCGGTCGAGTTCGCCTATCCCTACAAGGACGTACGCAACATCCTGGTCAAGCTCGGGGCGCCGGCCGGCGCCGGCATCGGCGCCGAGAGCGACGTGGTGGCCTTCAACCAGCAATGCACCCACATGGGCGGTCCGCTCGACGGCACCTACAAGGCCAGGCACCAGGTGCTCGGCCCCTGCCCGCTGCACCTGACCACCTTCGACCTGACCCGTCACGGCATGGTGGTTTCCGGCCACGGCACCGAAAGCCTGCCGCAGATCCTGCTGGAAACCCAGGGCGACGACATCTATGCCGTCGGCGTGATGGGCCTGATCTGGGGCTACTCGGCCAATGTGGCCGGCGGCCGCAAGGCTTGAGGAGATCGACATGAGCGAAAAAGACAAATCCGGCAACTATGGCGTCTTCGCCAAGGAATCCGTACCCTTGCCGCCGAAGAATGCCGAGGTGTTGACCACGGCCTGCGACTACTGCACCGTGGCTTGCGGCTACAAGGTGTATCGCTGGCCGGTGGGCAAGGAAGGCGAACGCAGCGCGGCGAAGAACGCGCTGGGGGTGGATTTCCCCAATCAGTTGTTGAACACCGCGGCCTGGATCAGCCCCTCGCAGCACAACATCGTGCGCCACAAGGGCAAACCGCACCACGTCGTGGTAGTACCGGACCGTGATGCCAAGGTGGTCAACGTCGGCGGCAACCATTCGATACGCGGCGGCACCCTGGCGCAGAAGTGCTTCAATCCGGACAACCGTACTTCGGAACGCCTGCAATACCCGATGATCCGGGTGCGCGGCACCTTGATGCCCGTGTCCTGGGATCTGGCGACCGAAGTAATGGCCGACATCTCGAAGTACATCATCGCCAAGTATGGCGAACACGCCTGGGCGATCAAGATGTACTCCTACCAGTACTTCGAGAACACCTACGCCATCACCAAGCTGGGCATGACCTCGGTCGGCACGCCGGCGATCGCGCCGCACGACAAGTGCTCGAATACCAACGACGCTACCGGCCTCGACGACGTCGGCATCGACTCCTTCGCCGCCAGCTACCAGGACTGGGCCGACTGCGAGGTGGCCTTCCTTTCCGGGGTCGATCCCTACGAGACCAAGACCACGCTGTTCACCACCTGGATGATGCCGGGCAACAAGAAGTTCATCTTCGTCACGCCGCACAAGACCATGGGTCCGGCCTGGGCGGAACGCGAAGGGCGTGGCTTGTGGCTGGGCATCATCCCCGGCACCGATGCCGTGCTGCACATGGCGCTGGCCCGCATCGTCATCGAGAACGGCTGGCAGGACCAGGAGTTCATCGACAAGTGGATCGCCAATTCCTGGGAAGTGGATTCCGGCTACGGCCGCGGCACGCGCAACACCGGCTGGCAGTGGCGCACCACCTGGGGCACCTGGCAGAGCGACTGGGAGGACTACAAGAAGTTCATCCTCGCGCAGGAAGAGTCCAAGCTCGACGTGGCGGCGAAGATGACCGGCCTCAAGGCCGAGGACATCCGCAAGGCGGCCGAGTGGATCGCCAAGCCGGTGAATGGCAAGCGACCGAAGACCTCGTTCATGCTGGAGAAGGGCAACTACTGGTCCAACAACTACATGAACACCACCTCGCTGGCCAGCCTGGGCCTGATCTGTGGCGCCGGCAACCGGCCGGGGCGCATGATTTCCCGCGGCGGCGGCCACCAGCGCGGCATGATGGGCGCCGGCGGCGGTTCGGGCTGGCTCAACCCCGAGAAGTACCCGGGGCGGCGCAAGAAGAGCTTCAACCTCGACCAGTGGGTAATGACCGACCAGGTCAAATTCACCTGGGTCTTCGGCACCACCTGGGTCGCGGCGATGATGGCCTCGCAGGCTCTGGGCGACAAGCTGAACTCGCTGACGCGCGGCAATCCGCACCAGATCACCAAGCTCGACCGCGCGGCGATCTTCGAGGTCCTGAAACAGCGTGTCGATTCGGGCGGCATGGTGATGGTGGATTCCGACATCTATCCCTGCGTGCCGGTCGGTACCGAATTCGCCGACATCGTGCTGCCGGCGGCAACCTGGGGCGAGGATAATTTCACGCGCTGCAATTCCGAGCGCCGCCTGCGCCTCTATTCGAAGTTCTACGACGCGCCGGGCGATGCCAAGCCCGACTGGTGGGCGGTACAGAAGTTCGCGCAGAAGATGGGCTACGACGCCGACGGTGGCTACAACTGGAAGAACTCCAACGACGTGTTCGAGGAAGCGGCGCGCTTCGGCCGCAACGGCGTGCTCAACTACCACCCGCTGGTGGTCAAGGCCAAAGGGATGAACCAGCCCGCGCAGGAACTGCTGCGGACTTACGGCACCGAGGGCATCCAGACGCCGATCCGCATGAAGGACGGCAAGCTGATCGGTACCCCGCGCCTGCACGATCCGAGCAACGACTGGGAGGAGATCGAAGGGCAGGAAGTCAAGCGCAAGTGGCTTTACGCCTTCAACACCCACTCGGGCAAGGCCATCCTGTTGAAGAGTCCGTGGAAGTTCGCCGGCTGGATCCAGTTCTACGAGGCCATCAAGCCACGCACCGAGAAGGGCGAAATCTGGGTCACCAACGGCCGCATCAACGAGACCTGGCAATCCGGTTTCGACGACCTGCGCAAGCCCTACCTCAGCCAGCGCTGGCCCTATCCCTTCCTCATCGTCCATCCCAACGACGCGAAGAAGAAGGGCATCGAGTCGGGCGACTTCGTCCAGGTGCATAACGACGCGGTGTATGTACAGGTGGGCCAGCCGCAGGGCGTGCTCGACGCCGACCTCAACTTCAACAACCTTATGAAGGACGGCCACATCAAGACCACCGAAGGCCAGTTCGTTGCCGTGGCCATCGTCTCGGACGAGATGCGCGAAGGCGTGGCCATGGCCAACTTCAACTTCCCCGGCGCGCCGGCCAACTCGGTGGTCTCGGCAGTTCCCGATCCGATGACCAACAACTACCGCTACAAGCTCGGTCGCGGCGTGCTGACCAAGATGGGTGAATCGCCGTACAAGCACAACTTCACGGCCATGAGTTTGAAGCCGCGCAACATCGTCTGAACGCTTGTTTCTCTCCCATTCGCGGCGCCTGCGGGCGCCGCTTTTTTTCACCGCCGCAGCCGCCACTCCTTCACCAGCGCATAGATCGCCGGAATCACGATCAGGGTCAGCACGGTCGAGGAAACCATGCCGCCGACCATCGGCGCGGCGATGCGGCTCATGACTTCCGAGCCGGTGCCCGTGCCCCACATGATCGGCAGCAGGCCGGCCATGATCGCCGTCACGGTCATCATCTTCGGCCGCACGCGCTCGACGGCACCTTCCATCACCGCGGCATACAAGTCGGCGCTGGCGGGACGCCGATTTTCGGCGGCGCAGCGCGCCTGCGCCGCCTCCCAGGCGTGATCGAGGTAGATCAGCATCACCACCCCGGTCTCGGCCGCGACGCCGGCCAGGGCAATAAAGCCGACCGCCACCGCCACCGAAAGGTTGTAGCCGAGCAGCCACATCAGCCAGACGCCGCCGACCAGGGCGAAGGGCACCGAGAGCATCACGATCAGGGTCTCGGTCAGGCGCCGGAAGTTTAGGTAGAGCAGGAGGAAGATCGAGAGCAGGGTCACCGGAATCACGATTTTCATTTTCGCGATGGCGCGTTCCATGTATTCGAACTGGCCGCTCCAGGCGACGTAGTAGCCGGGCGGAAACTTCACTTTCGCTGCGACCGCCTGTTTCGCATCGGCGACATAGCCGCCGATGTCGCGCTCGCGGATGTCAACGTAGATGTAGGCCGAGAGCAGGGAATTCTCGGTGCGGATGCCGGGCGTCCCCTTGGCGACGGCGACCCTGGCCAGTTGCCCGAGCGGGACCATCGCCCCGCCCATGGTCGGCACCAGCACCTCGCGCGCGATCTGCTGCGGATCGGCACGCAGCTCGCGCGGATAGCGCACCGTGACGCCATAGCGCTCGCGGCCTTCCACGGTGGTGGTGACCATTTCGCCGCCCAGCGCGGTGCCGATCACGTCCTGCAAGTCACCGATCGCCAGACCGTAGCGCGCCATTTGCTCGCGGTCGGGCTCGATGTTGAGGTAGAAGCCGCCGGTGATGCGTTCGGCGAAGGCACTGGTGGTGCCCGGCACCTCCTTGACCACGGCCTCGATTTCCCTGGCCAGCTTCTCCATCTCGGCGAGATCCTTGCCGAAAACCTTGATCCCGATCGGCGTGCGTATGCCCGTCGACAGCATGTCGATGCGCGCCTTGATCGGCATGGTCCAGGAGTTGGCCACGCCGGGAAACTGCAGGGCCTTGTCCAGTTCGGCGACCAGCTTGTCGGTCGTCATGCCGGGGCGCCATTCCGTTTCGGGTCTGAGGTTGATCACGGTCTCGAACATCTCGGTCGGCGCCGGGTCGGTCGCGGTATTGGCGCGACCCGCCTTGCCGTACACCGACTCGACTTCGGGGAAACTCTTGATGATCTTGTTCTGCGTCTGCAGAAGTTCGGCGGCCTTGGTGATCGACATGCCCGGCAGCGAGGTCGGCATGTAAAACAGCGTGCCTTCGTTGAGTGTGGGCATGAACTCGCTGCCCAGGCGCGAGGCCGGGTAGATGGTCACCGCCAGGGCGGCGATCGCCAGCACGATGGTGCCGATCCTCCAGCGCATCACGGCGGCGATGACGGGCCGGTAGAGCCAGATCAGCACCCGATTCACCGGATTCCTCGCCTCGGGCAGGATGCGGCCGCGAATGAAGATCATCATCAGCACCGGCACCAGGGTCACCGAGAGTAGCGCCGCGCCGGCCATGGCGAAGGTCTTGGTCCAGGCCAGCGGCGAGAACAACCTCCCCTCCTGCCCTTCCAGGGTGAACACCGGCAGGAAGGACACGGTGATGATCAGGAGCGAAAAGAACAGCGCCGGCCCCACCTCTTTACAGGCGTCGATCATGGCCTCGCTGCGCGACCCGCCGTCCTTCAGCCGTTCCAGGTGCTTGTGCGCGTTCTCGATCATGACGATCGCAGCGTCGATCATGGCGCCGATGGCGATGGCGATGCCGCCCAGGCTCATCAGGTTGGAGTTCATGCCCAAGAGGCGCATGGCGATGAACGCGATCAAAATACCCACCGGCAGCATCAGGATCGCGACCAGGGCGCTGCGCACGTGGAGCAGGAAGACGACGCAGACCAAGGCGACGATCAGCGACTCTTCCAGCAGGGTGCGCTTGAGGGTCTCGATGGCGCGGTGGATCAGTTGCGAGCGGTCGTACACGGTCTGCACGGTCACTCCCGGCGGCAGGCCGGGGCCGATCTCGGCGATCTTGTCCTTGAGGTTATGGATGACTTCCAGCGCGTTCTGGCCGTAGCGCGCCATGGCGATGCCCGAAACCACCTCGCCCTCGCCGTCGAGCTCGGTGACGCCGCGCCGCTCGTCGGGAACCAGCTCAACGCGGGCGATGTCGCGGATCAGCACCGGCGTTCCCTTCTCGCTCTTCACCGCCAGCTTCTCGATATCGCCGCGGCCGGCGAGGTAGCCCTTGCCGCGTACCATGTACTCGGTCTCGGCCATCTCGACCACGCGCCCGCCGACGTCGCGGTTGGAATCACGGATCGCCTGCGCCACCTTCATCAGCGGGATGCCGTAGGCGCGCAGCTTGACCGGATCGACGGTGACCTGGTAGGTCTGGACGAAGCCGCCGATGCTGGCCACTTCGGCGACGCCGTGGGCCTTGGTCAGTTGGTAGCGCAGGAACCAGTCCTGCACGGAACGCAATTCGGCCAAGGTCTTGTCCTTCGCCAGCAGCGCGTACTGGTACACCCAGCCTACGCCGGTGGCATCCGGCCCGAGCTGCGGTACTACGCCGCGCGGCATGCGCCCCGAGGCAAAGTTGAGGTATTCGAGCACCCGCGAGCGCGCCCAGTAGATGTCGGTGCCGTCCTCGAAGATGATGTAGACGAAGGAGGCGCCGAAAAAGGAAAAGCCGCGCACCACCTTGGATTTCGGCACCGAGAGCATGGCCGTGGTCAGCGGATAGGTGACCTGGTCCTCGACCACCTGCGGCGCCTGGCCTGGGTACTCGGAATAGACGATCACCTGCACGTCGGAGAGGTCGGGCAAGGCGTCGATCGGCGTGCGCAGCACAGCGAAGACGCCGCCGAGGATGACGAACAGCGTCGCCAGCAGGACGAGGAACTTGTTCCGCGCTGACCAGTCGATCAGGCCATTCAGCATTTCAGTGGCCCCGGTGTGGCGAAACGGTGGCCGCGGCGGCCGGCGCCGCCTCCATGCGCGTGATCACCCACTCGCCGGGCTTGCGTTCGACGAACTCGATGCCAACGGCACTGCCGGGCTTGAGCTTGTTTGCCAGTGCCGGACTGGCGAGGATGAAATCCATGGTCATTGCCGGCCACTTCAGGCTGGCCACCGGACCGTGGCTCACGGTAACGCTGCCCGACCTGGGATCCACGGCGTCCAGGGTACCCGTTGCCCGGTGGCTGACGCCGGCCTTGTCCGCAGCCGCCGGCGCGGCGCCGCCGAGGCCGCCCAGCGCCGCCTTGAGATTGCTTTCGGCATCGATCAGGAAGTTGGCGGCGACTACCACCATATCGCCGGCGACCACGCCCTCCATGACTTCGACATAAGCGTCGCTGCGCGCGCCAAGCTTGACCTCGCGCGGCGCGAAGCGGCCGGGCGCGGTCTGCACCAGCACGATGCGTCGCGTCCCGCTGTCGATCACGGCCGACAGGGGCACCGCAAGGACATCGGCCCTGGCACCGACGGCCAGCGCCACCTGGGCAAACATGCCTGGTTTCAGCAGCATGCCTGGATTAGCCAGTTCCACGCGCACGGGCACGGTGCGCGTCTCGGCCTTCAGCGTCGGATACACGTAGCTGACGCGGCCCCTGAACTCCTTGTCCGGGTAGGCATTGATTCTCACCGTGGCGCCGGCGCCGACTCTGGCCAGGCCGATGTCCTGCTCGAAGACATCGGCGACGACCCAGACCGAGGACAGGTCGGCGATCTGGTAGAGCATTTCGCCGGGCATGAAGCGCATGCCTGCCACCGCTTTCTTTTCCATCACCACGCCGCCCGCCGGCGCGCGAAAGCTCAGCGTACGCCTGGCCTCGCCGCCGCCGGCCAGGGCCTTGATCTGCTCCTCGGATATGTCCCAGTTGGACAGCCGCGAGAGGCTCGCCTCGGCCAGTTGGCGCATGCCGGCCTGCATCTCGGTGCCGGCGTCCTTGAGCGCCGCGAGGCCTTTCGCGGCGACCACATATTCACGCTGGGCCGAAACCAGCTCGGGGCTATACACCTCGAACAGCGGCTGGCCCCGGCTCACCGGCTGGCCCGTGGCATCGACATGCAGACGCTCGACCCAGCCTTCGAACTTCGGCGCCACGTTGTGCAGCCGGCGCTCGTCCACCTCCACGCGGCCCGCCGCCGTCACCTGGCGCACCAGCTCGCGTCGCGTCGCGGCTTCGGTACGGACGCCGAGCTTCTGCACTTTTTCGGTACCGATCTTCACCTCGCCTGGCGCCACACCCTCGTCTTCGCCCTCATAGACGGGGATGTAATCCATGCCCATGGAGTCTTTCTTCGGCGAGGCAGAGGTATCCGCCAGGCCCATGGGATTGCGGTAGTAAAGCAGCTTGCGCGGCTTTGGCGCCGTGGCATCGGCGGTAGCGGCCGGAGCGGCTCCGCTCACCGTCTCGCCTGGGCCGGCGCGCGTCTTGCGCGCGCCGGCCCAGTAGCCGGCGCCCAGCGCCAGGATCAACGCCGCAACCACGCCGAGGCTTCTTGAATTCATAACTCTTCTCCCACGGCCTTCTCTATCTCGGCCAGACGCATCTGCTGGTCGCCGCGCGCCTTGACCAGTTCGGTGCGGGCGCGCCGCAACTGGCGATGCGCATCGAGCACGGCGGAAAATTCGGCGCGGCCGTTTTCGTAGGCGGCCAGCGCCGCATTCAGGTTGACTTCGGCCTGCGGCAACAGGCCGCCACTGATCAGACCTTCCAGCTTTTGCGCCACCTCCAGCCCGGCCACGCTCTCCGCCAGCGCGGCCAGTGCCTGGTTCAGCGTGCTCTGGCGGCGCAGGCGCGCGGCGTCGAGATTCAGTTCGGCCTCGCGCTCCTGGGCGCGACGGCTGTCCTGTTGCAGCGGAATGTTGATCTCGAACATCAGCTCCCACTCGCTGACGCGATTGCGCGTCTGCGTCGGCGATACTCCCAACGTGACATCGGGATAGCGGTTGAGCTCGACCAGGGCGCGACTCTTTTCCGCCCCGGCGATGCGCGCGTCGTCGGCGGCGAGCTGCGGGTTGTTGCCGCGCAGCCGTTCCTCCAGCGCCGCCAGGGCCAGCCTGGGCGCCAACGGCAGCGTGCGTAGCTGTTCCGGCGGGCGCAGCCTGACGTTCTCGGGCCGCCCAAGCAGCGCGCGCATGCGCGCGCCGGCCTGGGCGCTTTCGCCTTCCAGCAGCGCCAGGTCGGTTTCCATGGCGACGATCTCCGACTGGGCGCGCAGCGCGTCCTGCTGGCTGCCGAAGCCGCTGGCATAGCGCGTGCGCGCGATCTCGGCGACGCGGCGCATCAGGTCCACGGTCTCCTTCAGGTAACGGATGCTGATCAGATGGACGTGGTGCTGGGCATAGGTCAGCTTGATCTGGGTCGCCAGCTCCAGCCAGCCGCCGCGCGCTCGCGCTCGCGCCTCCTCGGCGCCGGCGCCGGCGACGTCGCGGCGCAGATCGCGCTTGCCGAACCAGGGCAGGGACTGGCTGAAGGTGTAGCGCGCACCGCCGATGCGCGGCGGCAGAATATTGGCGCTCGCGTCAAGGCCTTCGTTGGTAACGTCACGCAGTTCGGTGCGCAGCATGGGGTCGGGAAGCGCGCCGGCCGGCTCGACGCGGGCACCGGCGGCTTCGGCTTCGGCGCGCAGCGCGGCGAACTCGGGATGGCGCTCGCGGGCGAATTCGAGCAGGCTTTCGACGCGGCCGCCGATCGTCAGCTCCGCTGCCCCAGCGGGCAGCGCCGCCGCGACGGCCAACGCGAACAACAACACGGAGCGGAAAGCCACGATCCTACTTCGCCGCTTCGATGCCAACGACGGTCAGGTTCCCCTTGACCTCGGCGGCGCGAAAACGCACCTTGTCGCCTTCCTTGAAGCCCTTGAGCATGGCCGCATCCCTGGCGGTGAAGGTCATGGTCATGGGCGGCATCTTGAGGTTGGCGATCTCGCCGTGGGCAATGCTGACCTTACCCCTGGCGGCGTCGATCTTCCTGATCACGCCCTCGGACTGCGGTTCGACATCGGATCCGGCCATCGCCGGCAGGGCCGATATCATCAGGCTGGTGCACAGCGCATATATTGCTTGGCGTTTCATGTGTGACATTTCCTTGGTTCCTTTGGTCCCTGATTGCACGACGTATTGGTGATTCTAGGCCTTTAGCTCATCTGCACTCGCACCCTGCGCTGCCCACCAGCATCTTTCCGTACGGCGTCGAACCCCCGCTCAGGCGGCGGCGCGAGGTCATGGCATCGAACACGTCGATGTCGGTTTCGGCAAGCCCCAGCGCCTCGGCGAAGCGGATGCTGTAGAGGCATACCCGGTAATTGTGCAAGTCGGTATCGGAGTCCCGCTTGGCGATGGCCGCGCCAAGAACTTCCATGAGTTCCACATTGCTGCGCATGAGGCTCATCGACAGCGTCAGCACGCCACGGTTCAATCCGACGACGACCGGATAGAGCGCGGCGGCGGTGACCAGGACCGCCAGCAGGACCAGCGCGACATTGCGCCCGAGATCCGCCGATGCCTGCCGGAGCGTCGAGGTATCGAGCCGATAAACCCCCTCGAAAACGCCGATCGCGACGCCGTCGCGATTTTCCAGCGGCAGCCCGACCCGGAGAAAGCAGGATCCAGGCGAGGGCCAGTCGTTTCGCGACCAAACGGCGAATGCCGCCCAAAAGCCGGCGTCGGTCGACAGGCTTCGGGCGCGCAGGCGCAAGCCCCGCGCCGGGGCCGGACATCCTACTTGCCGTCCCGCGGATGCAAATGCGTGGTCTTGTCCTTGGTGACGTCCTGCTTGGCGGACCCGACCTTGTCGGTTTTCGCCGACTCTGCCTTGTCCGCCGCCGTGGCGCCGACCGCCTTCGCCGCCATGCCGGTCTTCTCTTCCATGTGGGAATGCGGCTTCACCGCGGGTGTCTTGCCTGCATCGGCGGCATGGCTGTTGAACGACGAAACGGCGACGAGCAATGCCGTTGCAAGCGTAGTCTTGAGTTTCATGTCAATCTCCTTGAGTCAGGGAAAGGTATGCCGGTCGCATTGCCGCACGGAGCCGGGCTTTGAATGTCGCGAAGCCGCTGCCCTCATTCTCGTCATGGGTACCCGACAGCATGCTGACGCCGAAATTACATTTTTGTAATCGTGGCTCTCGCCGGGGCGCATTCCGGAGCGCGATCCGCCTCACCCGGTGGAGGTTTCCCGGGTCCGGTCAAGGGTTTTTGCCTCGCCGCGCAGGTCGACCAGGCTACAGCTGGTTTTTCGCGTCTCACGGCAATCTGTGCTGCCAACCGCGTATTCGAAGGAACACTGCCGCGCCTGGAGGATTTTCCAATCCTCCTCGGCGTATGCCTGACGCGGCAGGTTCGGCGGGTAATACACGCAGCCGACGCAAAGCTCGTCGGGCTCAGCGTTCCTTGCGGACATAGTAGCGCAGCACCTTGTCGCGTTCCGTCGTGGACAGGAGGGTTTGCCCCATCCGCTCGCACCACGAAGGGATGTCCTTGCGAGTGCCGACGTCGGTGGCGATGATTTCGAGCACATCGCCTACCGCGAGGTTTTTGATCGCCTTGTTGGTTTCTACCATCGGCATCGGACAGCACTTGCCCGAAGTATCGAGGGTGGTGGTGATCTTGATCTCGTCCATGACCGCAATCTCAGAAATACTGGTAATGCTCGGCCTTGGCGGCCTTGTCGTTGAGGAACCAGGCGGCGCCGACGATGCCCGCGGCCTCGGGGATCAGGTTGGTTTCATCGACACCGAAAATCGCCGCAGCCAGGCTGCAAGCATAGAAATTCACCTTGCCGGTGGACTTCAGTGCCTTGATCACGTCGTAAATTTCCGTTGGCAGGCCGGCTTTGGCAACGCCAGCGCGCACCTTGGCTTCGTCGTCGGCATGACGCCCGTCGATGTGCAGGTTGGCGGCACCTTCCGCCGTCAGGGCCTTGACCGCCCAGTTGACGAACAGCATGTCGACCTGGGTGCCTTCCGATGCGGTCAGGTAGGCAAAGGCGAGCGGGGTGAGGATCTTGTCGTATGCGTCGTCGCGAACCACGATGGACAGACTTTTCATGTTTCTCTCCTAGAGTGAACGTTCATTCTAATAAACCCAAAAAAAATGCCGCCCGTCAGCGGGCGGCCACCGACCTCCAGGCGCATTCCCACACCTCATCCAGATAGTGCGGCAAGGGCGCCTGCAGGACACCGTCGAGGCGGGCGACGATCATCCGGATCGGCCCGCCGAACAAACTGGTGGATGCCACCATGACATCCATGCGCCGGATTTCTCCGGCATCCATGCCCGCGGTGACAATGGTGCGCATCAGCTCGAAAGGCTTCGACGAGCAGATCGGCTTTTCCTCGGGCAGGAATTCCCTGTGTTTGGCGTAAAGCATGAAATCCATGACCAGAGGCTCATCTTCGGTCATTTCGAACAGCGTCTTGACGATTTCGCGGCACTGGTCATGCACCGTGCCCTGACGGGCGCTGATCCACGAAATGCGGCTGCTCATGCGTTCGCCGAGCGCATGGTAAAGGCTGCGGGCAACGCCTTCCTTGTCGCCGAAGTGGTGGTAGATGGAACCGACGCTAACCCCGGACTCGCGACTGATGTCCTGCACCGAGGTGGCGAAATAGCCGCGCTGACTGAACAGGACCAGCACTGCGTCCAGCACCTGCTGACGGGGATCTTCGCTGCGACGCTCGGCAGCCGTGGTTCTCATGAATTGGGCAAAATATTAGAATGAACGTTCTAATACTGCCCCAAACCGGCGAATAGTGCAAGCGGTCGGCGAAAGCCCTTTAGCGAAACTCAGTGCTTGTGGTCGGCATGCCCATCCTTCGCCGCCGCCAACGGCGTAAAGCGGGCCTGCTCGGCGGCCTTGCCCGGGAAGGTGATCGACACCACGGCCTTCATGTCCGGCGTCGTCAGATACTTCGCCACGCCCTTCAGGCGGTTATCGCCATCGGGAACCAGGTTTGCCGTGCCCTTGGTCTTGCCGGCGAGAATGGTTGCCGTGCCGCTCGCGCCGCCGGTCGGAACCTTGGCTCCGGCGTGATCAGTCACATACACGACCACCGGGTTGTCTTTTGCCTCCTTGCTGTCCTTGGTCACCACCAATTCAAAGTGATACGGTCCGGCCATGCGCAACTGGCCGCCATTTGGCGCTTTCTGGGTATCCAGAACCTCATCGGTATGGGCAAGCAGCGCCGGGCTGGCAAGACCGAATGCACTGGCGGCGGCGATCAGGAACAGGGTTTTCTTCATGGAACTCTCCTTGGGTTTGGTAAGCGAGGTGGATCAATAGCTCTCGTTTTCCTGGCTGGCCAGCAGACGATCGAGGGGACGCTGCCCCCAGAGCCAGAACATCAGTGGCGTCAGCAGGGTATCGAGCAGGGTCGAGCTGACCAGGCCACCGAAGATCACCACCGCGACCGGATGCAACACTTCCTTGCCCGGAGCGTCGGCGGAAAGCAGCAGCGGCATCAGCGCGAAGGCGGCGACCAGCGCGGTCATCAGTACCGGCGTCAGGCGCTCCAGCGAACCGCGCACGATCATGTGCTGGCCGAAGCGCTCGCCCTCGAAGGCACACAGGTTGATGTAGTGGCTGATCTTGAGGATGCCGTTGCGCGTGGCAATGCCCGTCAAGGTGATGAAGCCGACCAGCGCCGCCACCGACAGGGGCTGCCCGGAAATCCACAGGGCGATCACGCTGCCTATCAGCGCCAGCGGAATGTTGCCCATGATGATGAGCGTGAGCGCCAGCGAGCGATAGCGACTGTAGAGCACCATGAAGATCATCGTCAGGGACACCAGCGCAAGCAAGGTGATCAGCCGTGCCGCCTGCTCCTGCGCCTGGAACTGGCCTTCGAGCGCGGTGAAATAGCCCTCGGGCAACGGTTTTGCAACCAGTTCGGCGCGGATGTCGGCGATCACCTTCGACATGTCGCGGCCGTCGGTGTTGGCCGAGAGAACGATGCGGCGACGGGAGTTCTCGCGGCTGACCTGGTTGGGGCCGTCACTCTCCTCGACGCTGGCAATCTTGGACAAGGGCACATAGCCGATCGGCGTCTCGATCAGCAGATCGGCCAAGGCCTGGGGGCCGCGTGCCGACTCCGGCAGGCGCACCAAGAGATCGAAGCGACGATTGCCTTCGATGATCTGGGTAATTTTCTCGCCCTCGATCATCTGTTCCAGCCCGCGCAGCAGGTTGCCGGGAGCAACGCCATAGCGCGCCGCCTGGTCGTAGTCGAGGCGGATCTTGACCTGCGGGATCAGCACCTGCTTCTCGATCTGCAGATCGGTCACGCCGGGGATCCGCGCCAGCCGGTCACGCATTTCGGCGGCAAGGCCGCGAAGCGTATCGAGATCGTCGCCGTAGATCTTCAGGGCGATCTGGGCGCGCACGCCGGACAGCAAGTGGTCGAGGCGGTGCGAAATCGGCTGGCCGACATTGGAGGCAGCCGGTAGGCTCGCCAAACGCTGCCGGATGTCGGCGATGATCGCCTCGCGGCTGCGTGTCGAGGCTTTCAGGTCGACATCCATTTCCGTGTAATGCACGCCTTCGGCATGCTCGTCCAGTTCGGCGCGGCCGGTGCGGCGCCCGACCTGCGTTACCTCGGGCACCTGCATCACCAGTTGCTCGGCCAGGGTGCCGATGCTGTTGGATTCGGCGAGCGAGGTGCCGGGATTGAGCAGGACGTTGACGGTCAGTGTGCCTTCGTTGAAGGGCGGCAGGAAGGAGCGCGGGAAGAAGGGAACGCTGGCCGCGATGATCATGACCATGACGAGAGCGCCGGCCAGCAGGCGGCGCGCATGACCGAACGACCAGTGCAGGAGCCTGGCATCCCAGCGCTTGAGCCAGATCACCAGCGGACTGTCGCCGGCATGAAGCTGCTTCATCCTCGGCAGGAGGTAATAGGCCATCACCGGCGTCAGCGTTACCGAGACGATCATGCTGGCGAGAATCGAGACGATATAGGCGACACCGAGCGGCGTGAACAGCCGGCCCTCGATGCCGGGCAGGACGAACAGGGGCACGAACACCAGCACGATGATCACTGTCGCATAGACGATGGCCGAGCGCACTTCCAGCGTCGCGGCGGCGATGACTTCCGCGACCGGACGCGGGTTCCCGGCGGCCCGGTTCAACTTCAGGCGCCGCAAGACGTTCTCGACGCCGACCACGGCGTCGTCCACCAGTTCGCCGATGGCGATAGCCAGGCCACCCAGCGTCATGGTGTTGATCGACAGGCCGAAGTAGTGGAACACCAGCGCCGTGGCCAGAAGAGACACCGGGATCGCCGTCAGTGAGATCAGCGTGGTGCGCAGGTTGAGCAGGAACAGGAAGAGTATCACCGCGACCAGCATCGCGCCGTCGCGCAGCGCCTCCTCGACATTGGTCACCGAATGCTCGATGAAATCGGCCTGCTTGAACAGGAAGGACGGTGTGTCGAATCCCCTCGGCAGGCTCTTGCCCAGTTCGGCGATGGCTTTTTCCACTTCGCGGGTCAGCTTGACGCTGTCGGCGGCCGGCTGCTTCTGCACCGAGAGGATCACCGCCGGCTTGCCCTTGTAGCTGCCGTCGCCGCGCTTGATGGCCGGGGCCAGCTTCACGTCCGCCACCTGGCGCAGCAGGATGGGCTGACCGTTCTTCACCGCGACCACCAGATTCTGCAAATCCTCGATCCGCGAACTGCGGCCGATCTGCCGGATCAGGTATTCCCGGCCCTGGGCTTCGAGGAAGCCACCGCTGGTATTGGCGCCGAAATCCTTCAAAGCGGTTTCCAGCTTCTCCCGTTCGATGCCCAGTGCCTGTAGCTGCGCCGGCTTGATCTCGACCCGGAACTGGCGCACTTCGCCGCCGATCGGGATGACCTGGGCGACGCCGGGAATCGTCAGGAGGCGCGGCCGCATCACCCAGTCCGCGTATTCGCGGACCGTCATCGGGCTGGCCTTGACGGGATCTGCCGGAATGGCGATGAGCAGGATCTCGCCCATGATGGAGGAGATCGGTCCGAGCTGCGGCACGATGCCGGGCGGCAGAGCCTCGCGCACCAGATTCAGGCGCTCGGCGATCTGCTGGCGGTTGCGATAGATGTCCGAGCCCCACTCAAACTCGACATAGACGATGGACAGGCCGATGCCCGACACCGAGCGCACGCGTGTCACGCCAGGCATGCCGTTCATGCTCGACTCGATCGGGAAGGTGACCAGTTGCTCGACTTCCTCCGGCGCCATGCCGCCGGCCTCGGTCATCAACGTCACCGTCGGCTTGTTGAGGTCGGGAAACACGTCGACCGGCATCTGCCGCAGCGTCAGCGCGCCGTAGATCATCAGCAGCAGCGACACGCCGAGGACAAGCAGCCTCTGCTTCAGGGCGGCATGGATGATCAAGTCGAACATCATGCACTCGCAGGGCCGCCCCAGGAGGGCATGCGCCTCCCGTGGGGGGGCAGCGAACGAACGCGCACGTGTCGGACCACCGCCGTTTAACGGAACTGCGAGAGCAGGCTGGCACCCGAGGTAACCACGCGCTCGCCGTCGCGCAGACCCTCGATCACCGCCACATTGGCCGCATCGAGCACCTGGATGCGCACGCGGCGCGCAACGAAGCGCTCGGCTTCGGTGTGCACCCAGAGCGCCGTCTCGCCTGCGCCAGCGCCCTGCGTCCCTCCGGGAACTCTCGTCAGCGCCTGGCGCGGCACGGCGGCGGCGCTGATGCCGCGCGTGGTGCGCACGATGACTTTCAGCGGCTGGCCGACAGCGACCGGAGCATCGCGCGTGGCGACGCGGAACAGCAGCGGCAGCGCCTGCTCGCGCAGTTGGCGGCCGCCGCCGACGAACTTGAGCTCCAGCGCGACTTCGCCGGCCAGCGCGCTCGCGGATTGCAGCGTCGCCGCGATACCGGGGTCATAGGCCAGGGCCTCGACCGCCAGGCGCGCCGGATCGACGATCTCGAACAGGACTTCGCGCGCATCGACGAGCTGCCCGGCCAGCAGGTGGTGCGAGGCGCTGATCACGCCGGAGGCCGGCGCGCGCAGCGGCTCGGTACTGTCGATGCTGGCGGCAACGAAGCCGCGGCGCTGACGCAAAGCCTCGCGCTCGATCCGCGCTGCATCGATCTCCTTTTGCGGCACGGCGCCTACCAGCTGTTCGAAGCGCCGCACGCGGCCCTCGGCCAGCGCCAGTTGCGCATCGAGTTCGGCGAGCTGCGCCTTCTGGTTGCCGCGTTCGATGGCGCCGGCCACTGGACGCAGGTAGGCCAGCACCTCGCCCTTGGCCACCTTGCGCCCCGCCACCGGCATGCCCCTGGGGCCGGGCAGCACGCTGCCGGAAAACGGCGCCTGCACCCGCCCACCGGTTTCGGGATCGGCGATCACCTTGCCGCTGAGCTCCATGCTTGCCGACAGGGGCCCGCTGCGGACCTGAACGGTGCGGATGCCCAGGTGGCGTTGCTGGGCCTTGGACAGGAACAGGCTGCCGTCGGCCAGGCGCCGCGGGTCGTCGCCGATCGTCGTCGCAGCCGCCGCCGTCACCGCCCTGGCGTCCTTGCCGTGGTCCTCGTCGCCATGGGCGACAGCCGCCGTCGCGGTCGCCAACAGAACCATGGCCGATAAATGGATGCGCATCACAGACCTTGTGCCTTTCCGTGCTGCCGCCGCCAACGCAGCAAGACCAGCCCCGCGGCGGCAAGCAACAACGCGGCGGCAACGCCCCACAGCAGCCATTCGCGCGCCGAGTGGGCATGTTGAACCCCGGTGGCCGGGGCGGCCAGATCCAGCGTCAGCGTCAGCAGGTCGGCCAGCTCGCCGGCCTCTACCGATATCGCCAGGGGGTATTTTCCGGGTGCGGCAATGGACGTGGCGGGAATCACATAGACTCCCGGCGCGATCTGGCGGGCCACGGCCTTCACGGCGCCACCGTCGACTTCGACTTTCGCGTCGACCACGGGCTCGTTCGTCGCGTAGCGGTCGAGCATGAGCGTCAGCGTCTTGTCCTCCAGCACCGCCACCAATTCGAAATCATCGGTCCAGGCGACGGCGCGCGGCGCCACGGCAACGACCGGGGCCGGCCCGGCCTTGGCGTCGTTGGCATGCACATGGTCTTCGCCGCCATGCGCCGACGCCTGGAAAGCAGCAAGGGCGAAGCTGAAGGCGAGCAGGAGCACACGGACGTTCATGGCAGGGCCCCCAGTGCCTGCTTGAGGCGCGATTGCGCGGCCGCCTGCGCGACCTGCTGGCGGTTGGACAGGGCGGCAGCCTCGAAAGCGGCGGTGCGCACGCGCAGCAGCGCCGGCAGGTCCGACTCGCCCAAGGCAAAGGATTTCTCGGCCAGGCGCAGGTTGTCGGCCGTCAGCTCGCGGCGTTGCCTGGCCATCTCCAACTGGCGTTCGGCGGCATCCAGGTCACGGCGGGACTTTTCCAACTCGAGTTGCAGCCTGAGCCTGGCCAGGGCCAGCTCGGCATCGGCCTGGGCCAGCTCGGCTCGCGCCGCGGCGTTTTCCTGGCGCAAGCGCGGACCCGAGGAGAACGGAATGGTCAGCTTCACGCCGACGCTGTTGGCATAGGGCGCGGTGAACTCACCGCGCTCGCGCACCGCGCGCAGTGCCAATTCCGGCGCCTCGCGGCGCGTCGCTGCGGCGAGCCGCAGGCGCGCGCGCGCCAGTTGCACGGCGGCAGCGGCGGCGGCCAGTTGCGGATGATCGTCGCGCGGCAGCTCGTCCGCCGCGGTGGATTCGGCGGGCAAGGCGGCGGGCAGGGCCATCCCGGTGAGCCGACGGAAACCCTGCTCCGCGTGCAGCAACGTGATCCCGGCGTCGGCCAGCTCCGCCTCCGCGGCCAGGCGCTCGGTTTGCGCCAGATTGGCATCGAGCCGCGCCAGCTCGCCCGCCCGATAACGCCGCTGCACATCGGCTTCCAGTACGCGCGCGGTCTCCAGGCGGCGTCCGGCGAGGTCGTTGATATTGCGCGCGGCGGCAGCCGCCCACCAAGCCTCGCGCACTTCGCCGGCCAGCTGCAGGCGCAGCGCAAGACGCTGGGCCGCCACCTGCGCCAGGGCGTCGTCGGCCTCTGCCGCGCGCGCCTGCTGCTGCCCCGGCAACCAGAGCGGCATGGCCATTTCGACTTCCCACTCCTGCTTGCCGCGGTTGCGGTTGAAGCGGTCGTCAAGGCCGGACAGCGAAATTGCTCCCGGCCCCGGCGTGAGGCCGGCGGCGAGCTCGGCGCGCGCCCGCGCTTCCTCGTCGCGGGCCTGGCTGGCGACCGCCTGCGGATGGCGCAACCACGCCCGCTCCAACGCCTCGGCGAGGCCCTGGGCCTGCGCCGGCGGCAGCGCCAGCAGGCCCAGCGCGAGCGCGGCCGAGCGCAATGCCCTCGTTGCAACCGGCAGGTCAGTGACTGGCATACACCCGCGCGCTGCCGTCGCGCGCCACCAGCAGAGTGTCATAGGGTTGCGGGCGGGCGCTTTCCATGCCCGGCGAACCGGGCGGCATCGAGGGCACGGCGAGGCCGAGGGCATTGGGCTTTTCCTTTAACAGGCGGCGGATGTCGGCAGCCGGCACGTGGCCTTCGATGGCGTAGCCGGCAAGCCTGGCGCTGTGGCAGGAACCAAGCCGGTCAGGCATGCCCAGGCGCCTGCGCGCCGCCGGCACGTCGCCGACGTCGTGGACGACGACCTCAAAGCCGTTCTGGCGCAGATGCGCGACCCAGGCGCCGCAACAGCCGCAACTGGCGCTCTTGTAGACCTCGACATGCGGCGCGCCCTGGGCCCAGGCGGCGCCGAGCGGCAGCAGGAAAAGGGTGATGGCGAGGCGGACGGATTTCATGGCGACGTTCCTTGCGGCAGGCGATGGCAGGCATTGTGCAAATGTCTGCCTCACCGCAAGCTGACGCGCGAATTACATTTCTGTAATCTTCGGCCGGCGGCGATTCGACAAGCGCAAAATCACTTCGGCATGAACGCGAGGAAACAATGAAAATCCTGGTCGTCGAAGACGAACCCAAGACCGGCGAATATCTCAAACAGGGCCTGATCGAGGCCGGTTTCGTCGTCGACCTGGCGCGCGACGGTATCGACGGCCTGCACTTGGGCGAGACCGGCGAATACGATCTGGCGATACTCGACGTGATGCTGCCCAAACTCGATGGCTGGCACGTGCTGGCCGGCCTGCGCCGTGCCGGACGCGACATTCCGGTACTGTTCCTTACTGCCCGTGACCAGGTCGAGGACCGCGTCAAGGGCCTCGAACTTGGCGCCGACGACTACCTGGTCAAGCCCTTCGCCTTCGCCGAGCTGCTGGCCCGGGTGCGCACCCTGTTGCGCCGTGGCGGCCGCGCCAAGGAAGCCGATCTGCTGCGCGCCGCCGATCTCGAACTCGACCTGCCGCGCCGCCGGGTCACGCGCGGCGGCCAGCGCATCGACCTCACGGCCAAGGAATTCGCCCTGCTCGAATTGCTGCTGCGCCGTCGCGGCGAAGTGCTGCCGCGCTCGCTGATCGCCTCGCAGGTCTGGGACATGAACTTCGACAGCGACACCAACGTCATCGAAGTGGCCGTGCGCCGGCTGCGCGCGAAAATGGACGATGCCTTCGAACCGAAACTGATCCGCACCGTGCGCGGCATGGGCTATGTGCTGGAGGACGACGCCGGATGAAGCGCGGCAAGTCGATCACGCTGCGCCTGACCTTGCTGTTCGCCGCTGCCTCGACCGTGATATTGCTGGCGCTGGGAATGCTGATCGGCAATGCCGTCGAGCGCCACTTCGTCGAACAGGACATGGACCTGATGACCGGCAAATTGCACCTGGCGGGACATCTGCTGGAGAAGATCCGCACGCCGGCCGAACTGGCCGCCGTGCCGGCGCAGCTCGACGACGCGCTGGTCGGCCATCACGATCTCTCTGTCATGATGCGCGACGCGGCCGGGCAAACGCTGTTCGTCACGCCGGGTACCGAGTTTCCCCCGCAACTCCTGGATCGCCGGGCGGTGCGCAACCCGCCGCAGCCCAGCTTCTGGTATCAGGACGGGCCCTCCGGCAAACAACCGCGGCGGGGCATCTCCGCGCTACTGGCGACCGGCATTCCCGCCGGCGCGCCCATCCTGGTTGCGGTGGCGGTGGATATCACGCACCACGAACATTTCATGGCTTCGTTTCAGCGCACGTTGTGGTTGACCGTCGCCGTGGCCGCCGCATTGGCCGGACTGCTGGGCTGGATCGCGGTACGCCATGGCCTGGCGCCGCTGCAGGCGATCCGCCAGGGTGCGGCTGGCGTCACTGCCAGTCGGCTCGACTACCGCCTGGCGCTCGACACGGTTCCCGCCGAACTCGTGGAACTGGTACAAACCCTCAATGAAATGCTGGCGCGGCTGGAAGATTCCTTCAAACGGCTACAGGATTTTTCCTCGGACCTGGCACACGAACTGCGCACACCGATCAGCAACCTGATGACCGAAACCCAGGTGGCGCTGAGCCGGGTTCGCAGCGCCGGGGAATACCGCGAGGTGCTGGCCTCCAATACCGAGGAATACGAACGCCTGGCGCGCATGATCGGCGACATGCTGTTCCTGGCGCAGGCCGACAACGGCCTTCTGGTGCCGACGCGCGAGACGGTGCGCCTGGGCCAGGAGGTGCGCGAGCTGTTCGACTTCTTCGATGCCCTGGCCGAAGAAAAATCACTGCGCCTGGTGTTGAATGGCAATGGCCAAGTGTCGGGCGACAGGCTCATGCTGCGCCGGGCAGTAGCCAACCTGCTGTCCAATGCCATCCGCCATACACCGCCCGACGGCGGCATTCAGGTCGTCATCGACGCGGGCGACGGCGCGGTCCGCCTGCGCGTCGAGAATACCGGCGCGCAGATTCCGCCCAACCAGCTGTCTCGAATCTTCGACCGCTTCTACCGCGCCGATCCTTCGCGCCACCGGGTCGCCGAGGGCGCCGGCCTGGGACTGGCCATCACCCGCTCCATCGTCCGCGCCCACGGCGGCGAGATCGCGGCATGCAATATCACCGGGGGCGTACGTTTCGAAATCCGCCTGCCGGCCTGAACGCCGTTCCGCCAGCGCCGACTTTCATCGGCTGCGGGCGTAATTCACTCTTCCTCTTCCCGCGGCCGGAAGGCCGCCGCCAGCTTCTGCTGCACCTGCGGCGGAACCTGGGCGTAGCGGGCGAACTCGATGCTGTAGGCACCCTGGCCGCCGGTCATCGACTTCAGGCGCGAGGCGTAATCGGCGATTTCGGCCAGCGGCACCTCGCCGGTGATCGACGCACTGTTACCCGGACGCGGATTGGTGCCGGTGATGTGGCCGCGCCGGCTCGACAAGTCGCCGGTGAGGTCGCCGATGGCCGCCTCGGGGGAGACGATTTCGATGCTGACAATGGGCTCCAGAACGATCGGGCTGGCGGCGCGGATGGCCTCGACGGTGGCCTTGCGCCCGGCCATGACGAAGGCGACTTCCTTGCCGTCCACCGCGTGGGTCTTGCCGTCATACACCGTGACGCGCAGGTCTTCCACCGGGAAGCCGGCGGTAACGCCGTCGGCGAGTGCCTGGCGCACGCCCTTTTCCACCGCCGGCATGAACACGCCGGGGATCACGCCGCCCTTGACGTGGTCCACGAACTCGAAACCGGCGCCGCGCTCCAGCGGCTCGATCTTGAGGTAAACCTCGCCGAACTGGCCGGCGCCGCCCGATTGCTTCTTGTGCCGGCAATGGCCCTCGGCGTTGCCGGTGATGGTTTCGCGGTAGGGAATCTGCGGCGGGCGGGTGTCGAGTTCCAGTTTGTACTGCGTGGCCATCTTTTCCAGCTTGTAGCGCAAATGCATTTCACCGAGGCCGCGGATCACGGTCTCGTGGGTGGTCGGGTGGCGCTCGACCTCGAAGCAGGGGTCTTCCAGTTCCAGCTTGTGCAGGATGTCGAACAGGCGCTGCTCGTCGCCCTTCTTGCGCGTTTCCACCGCCAGACCCTGCATCGGCTTGGGAAACTCCAGCGGCCTCAAGTGGATGTGATCCTCGTCGTGCGAATCGTGCAGCACGCAATCGAACTCGATCTCCTCGACCTTGGCCACGGCACCCAGGTCGCCCGGCAGCAGCTCGTCGACTTCGACGTAGTCCTTGCCCTGCAACTGGTAGAGATGGGCCACCTTGAACGGCTTCTTGCCGTCGCCGACGAACAGCTGTGCGTCCTTTTTCACCGTGCCCTGATGCACGCGGAAGACGCCGACCTTGCCCATGTAAGGATCGACGATGACCTTGAAGACGTGGGCCAGCACATGCTTGCCGGCATCGGGCTCGGCGTGGAAGGCTTCCGCCTCGTGGCCCCCATGCTCACCCTGACCCTTGTAGAAGGGCGGCGGATTGCCTTCGGCCGGATTCGGCGCCAGCGAGGCCAGCACATGCAGCAACTCGCCGACGCCGGCGCCGGTGCGCGCCGAGGTGAACAGGATGGGCACCAGATGGCCTTCGCGCAGCGCCTTTTCAAACGGCGCATGCAGTGCGGCGGCGCTCGGGTCCTTGCCGTCGTCGAGGTATTGCGCCAGCAGCGACTCGTCTTCCTCGACCAGTTGGTCGATCAGCTCGCGGTGGGCGTGGGCGATGGAATCGAAATCGCTCATTGGATCATTCGGGCCGCCGTCGTGTTCCAGCACCTCGACCACATCCTGGTTGCCGTGCGCGGGCAGATCGAGCAGCAGGCATTCCTTGCCGAAGCGCTCGCGGATCTGGCCGACCAGGGCCGGCAGGTCGAGGTTGTCGGCGTCGATCTTGTTGATCACGATCATGCGTGCGATGCCCCGCGCCTGCGCCGCGCGCATCATGCGTTCGGTGGCCAGCTCGATGCCGGTCTGGGCGTTGATCACTACGATCGCGGTTTCCACGCCGGCCAGCGCGGCCACGGCCTGGCCGGCGAAATCGGGGTAACCCGGAGTGTCGATCAGATGCACATGCACGCCTTCGGCGGCGAAATTCACCAGCGCCGAATGCAGCGAATGGCCGGCGGCCTTTTCCTGGGTGTCGAAATCGCAGACAGTGCCACCCTTCTCCACCGCACCCTTGGCCGCAATGGCCCCGGCCTTGAACAGCAGCGCCTCGGCCAGCGAGGTCTTGCCGGCGCCGCCATGCCCGACCAGGGCCACGGCGCGGATTGCTTCGGTGTTGTATTTCGCCATGTTGCCTTACTCCCTTTTCCTCATGTGTTCGGGCAAATTTTACCCCTGCCGGCGCGGCCGGTCGCGCGAGGGAATGCGCCACAGCCAGAGCGCCGTGGCAATGCCGATGCCGGCCAGCAAGGCCTGCAACCAGGGCTTGCCGGCGAAGCTCCAGATCGAGACGCTGATGGTCAGGCTCATCAGCGTGATCGCCAGCCACTTGATGCGATGGGGAATGCTGTGATGCCGTCGCCATTCGACGATCAGCGGGCCGAAGGTCGGGTTGCGCAGCAGCCAGCGGTAGAAGCGCTCCGAGGCGCGCGCGTAGCAGGCGGCCGCGACCAGAACGAAGGGCGTGGTCGGCAGGCCGGGCAGGAACACGCCGATGATGCCCAGCAGCAGCGCGATGCTGCCGCAGATCCACAACACGATGCGCACCAGCAGCGAGGGATGCAGCTCGGCCTCGGGAATCTCCCAGGGCGGTTCCTGGTCAGCCATGGCCGCGCAAGGCCCGCTCGATGAAATGGCGCGGCACCGTGGTCTTCGGCACGCGCCCGGCGAACCAGGCGCGCACGTCCTGTTCCAGGCCAAGGCCATGCATGTAGTTGTAGAGCGCCTTGTTCAGGGCCTTGCCCAGTTCGGCATGATCGACCCCGGCCGGGTCGATGAAGCCGACATCATTCTTCGCGAAGCCGCCCGGCGCCAGCGGCTTCAGGCTGACGCCGTATTGCCCTGGATGGAGGCCCACCGGCGCATGCACGCTGCAGGTGAAGCGATGGAAGAAACCGGACTGGATGCAGCCGGCGGCGAACAGCTGGCGCACGTATTCGAGGGCATCGACGGTGTCCTGCACGGTCTGGGTCGGGAAGCCGTACATCAGGTAGGCATGGACCAGGATGCCGGCCTCGCTGAAGCCGCGCGTGACGCGCGCCACCTGGGCCACCGAAACGCCTTTCTGCATCAGCTTCAGCAGCCGGTCGGAGGCAACCTCCAGCCCGCCCGACACGGCGATGCAACCGGCATCGGCGAGCTCGGCGCACAGCGCGGGGGTGAAGGATTTCTCGAAGCGGATGTTGGTCCACCAGGAAATCGCCCGGCCGCGCCGCAGCAACTCCGCGGCGAGCGCCCTGAGCGCCTTGGGCGGCGCCGCCTCGTCGACGAAATGGAAGCCGCTCTGCCCGGTCTCGGCAACCACGGCCTCGATGCGGTCGACCAGGGTTGTAGCGGCCAGAGCCTCGTAGCGGGAGATGTAGTCGAGCGAGACATCGCAGAAGCTGCACTTCTTCCAGTAGCAGCCGTGGGCCACGGTCAGCTTGTTCCAGCGCGCGTCCGACCAGAGCCGGTGCATCGGGTTCAGCATGTCCAGCAGCGAGAGGTAGCGGTCCAGCGGCAGGCCGTCCCAGGTTGGTGTGCCGGTATCGGCAAAGGCGATGTCGGAATCGTCCCCCGCGATGTAGCGCACCCGCCCCGCCTCGCGCAGGAAAGTTCGCCGCAGCTGATCGCGTGGACGGCTGCCGGCGAGGTGTTCGAGCAGGGCCAGCAAGGGCGCCTCGCCGTCGTCGAGCGTGAGGTAATCGAAATGGTCGAAGACGCGCGGCTCGGAGAGATCGCGCAGTTCGGTATTGACGTAACCACCGCCCAGCACGGTGACGATCGAGGCATCCCGCGCCTTGATCTCCTGGGCGATGCGAAAGGCGCCATAGACATTGCCGGGGAAGGGCGCCGAGAGCAGCACCACGCGCGGTGCGTGCCTGGCCAGCGCTTCCAGCGTCAGCTCGCGCAGGCTGCGGTCGATCAGGTTTTCCGGCGCCGCCAGTGCCTGCGCCAGCGGCTCGAAACTGGCCTCGCTTTGCGCCAGCGCCTCGGCATAGCGTACGAATTCGAAACGCGCATCGACAGCCTCGCGCAGCACGTCGGCGATGTCGTTCAGGTAGAGCGTGGCGAAATGGCGCGCGCGATCCTGCACACCCAGCGCGCCAAAGGCCCAGGCCAGCGGATCGCCGCCGTCCGGGTCGACGTAGTCATCGAGCGGGGCGAAGCGCGCGCCCTCGGGCAGGAAGTTGCGCCCGGCGATGCGGTGCGCCAGCGACGGATCGCGCCCCTGCAGGAAGGCCACGGCGGGTTCGACGCTTGCCCGGTAGGCGGCGAAGGCCTGATCGAAGGCGGCCACATTCGGCGTGCGTTGCCGCGCCGGGATCGCCTCGATGGCGCCGCGAATCGCATCCAGCCCGCGCGACGTGAACAGGCGCAGAACCAGCCCCAGCGCCAGATCCTCCTGCACCGCCGCGACGCCGCGCGAACGCAGGAAGCCGGTCAGGTAGGCGGTGGCGGGATAGGGCGTGTTGAGCTGGGTCATCGGCGGGATGACCGAAAGCACGCGCATTTGCCATGCTCCTCCGTTGGTCAAACGCCGGTTCGCGGCAGCGGAGGAATCGTGATCATTCCTTGTGCTGTCTGGCGGCGTATGAACTGGGAGAGCAAGGGCACCGCCAATGAGTACTTCCCTACGCGATTCTTGAATACCAGGCCTGCGTCGGCAATTGAAGCGAGCATCTGGTTTACGTGGCTGGCACTGAATCCCTTGGTCAATACTTCCTTTGAACCATTCACGATTTCCTGCACGGTAAATTCGTCGTCACAGGTACTCAATGTCGCTATGACCTGTAGCAACTCCCGCTGCCTGTCGGTTACCCGAGACCAACGGCCTTGGAAGAAGTCTGTGTCCAATTTGCGCACAATGTCGGCAGTCGGAACGCTCGGGATATCGCCGGACCTGATTTTTGCAATCCAAACATCGAAAACTTCTTTGCAGATGTACTGTATGAAATAGGGGTAGCCTCCGGATAGCTGGACAATCGAGTTCACAGTTTCTTCCGTGAACTTGATCGGGCAACCCGCAACCTCGATCGGCTGCATGATCGCCTCGCGTGACGCATTTGTATCGAGTTGCTTCAGGAACAAGATATGAAACATTCGTTCTGCATAGGTCCTGGCTTCGACCAGCTTGGGAAACAGGGTCGGCAGTCCGGTCAGGACAAGCAGATATGGAATTTGCTTTCTTTGCAGCGACTGAAAGACTTCAAGCAGCAGTGACAAGGGATATTGGTTGTGGTGCGCATGGTCGGCAAGGTTTTGCGCTTCATCGTATGCGAATACAACCCCTCGAATTGCCTGCTGCGGAAGTACTGACCAGACAAACTCCAGAACCGCTTTCAGCTTGTCTGCCACCAATCCAGGTGTCTGCTCGTACATGTTTCGCAAGATATCGTAGTTAAGCGGCTGACGAATCACCTTTTCAGACTGGACAAAGCCTAGTTCAAGCTGTTTGCGTTCGTGCACCACGAATGCCGACGTCACGAGTGCAATGTCGGCAAGAATCCGTGTGGCGAGAGTTTCCTCGGCAACACTTGCAGATTCGGACAGGTCTGCACCTGCCCATAACCAGCCCGACGCAAGTGCGATAGGACGGAATGTCTCGAGCAAAACCGTTTTTCCAACTCCTCGCAAGCCAGTAAGGATGACGTTCTGCGTAACCACCTTTTGCTCAAGGTGTCGCTTCATTTCGTCCTGCTCGGCTGTTCGTCCAGCGAGGTACGGAGGCCTATGTCCTGCGCCAGGCCGGAACGGATTTTCAAAGGCAGACGTGCTCACGATTAACTCCAATTTAGCCTTATAGATAAATTTATACTATCAGCTAAATTTAGCATGTCAACTAAATCACGCTAAATCGTAATCCGGACCTTCATATTTCGTATCTATTTGAATAAATTGCCGTATCGCCAGCGCCGACTTTCAGCCGGGGCAGGGATTCTGCCGCGCGAAGTGCTCGAACTCTTCCAGCGGCACCGGCCGGCAAAACAGGAAGCCCTGGCAGGTGACGCAGCCATGGTCGCGCAGGAACTCGCGCTGGCCTTCGGTTTCGACGCCTTCGGCGATCACCGACAGACCGAGGCTTTGCGCCAGGGCGACGATGGTCTTGGCGATCGCCGCGTCGCTGGGGTGGCTGAGAATGTCGCGCACGAAGGACTGGTCGATCTTGAGCTGGTCCAGCGGCAGCCTCTTCAGGTAGGACAGCGAGGAATAGCCGGTGCCGAAATCGTCCATCGAGAAGCCGACATGGCGAGCCTTCAAGGCCACCATCTTGTCGATCACTTCGTCGGCATTGTCGAGCAGATGGCTTTCCGTGAGTTCGAGCTTGAGGCGGTCGGGCGTGACCCCGAGGTCGTCGACGATGGCCAGCACTTCCTCGACGAAACTGGCGCGGCCGAACTGGCGCGCGCTGACATTCACCGCCAGCGTCAGGTGCGCGGTTTCGGCGCAGCCGGCCCACAGCGTCAGCTGGCGGCAAGCCTGTTCCAGAACCCACTGCCCGAGCTGCAAGATCAACCCGGTTTCTTCCGCCACGGGTATGAATTCGGCGGGCTCGACCATGCCGCGTTCCGGGTGCCGCCAGCGCACCAGCGCCTCGGCGCCGATCACGCAACCGGCGGCATCGACCTGCGGCTGGTAATACAGGACGAACTGGCCCGCGGCCAGGGCACAGCGCAGATCGCGTTCGAGCAGGGTGCGCAGTTTCACCGTCTCCTGCATTTCGGGATCGAAAAAGCGGTGGGTATGGCGCCCCGCCTGCTTGGCCTGGTACATCGCCGTGTCGGCACGGGTAAGCAAGTCGTCCGCCGATACCGAGCGGTCGTGGAACATGGCGATACCGATGCTCGATCCGCAGGCATGGTTGCAGGTGCCGGTGACCACGCCGTCGACGATGATGTCGAGTACATAGGCTTCGCCCAGGCGTGCCTGGATCTTCTCGGCGATGCGCTCGGCCTGGATCGCCGCCTGCTCGCCGCCGTCGAGGTCGTTGAGGATGACGACGAACTCGTCACCGCCCAGGCGCGCCACGGTATCGCCGTCGCGCACGCAGAAATGCAGTCGCCTGGCCACCTCGATCAGCAAATTGTCGCCGACGCCATGGCCCATGCTGTCGTTGAGCGACTTGAAGTCGTCGAGATCGATCAGCAGCAAGGCCCCCTTGCGCCCATGCCGGGCGCAGGCCGTGAGCGCCTGGTCGAGGCGATCCATCATCAGCCGGCGATTGGGCAGTTGCGTCAGTTGGTCGTAATAGGCGAGGTTCTTGATCCTGTCCTCGGCCAGCTTGCGCGGCGCGATGTCGGTCGAGGTGCCGACGAAATGGCTGGGCACGCCGTCGTCGCCAGGCACGGCGGTGATCGACAGCCAGGAAGGATAGGCCTCGCCGTTCTTGCGCCGGTTCCAGATCTCGCCCTGCCAGCTGCCACTGGCGCGGATGCTGCGCCACATCTCGGCGTAAAACGCCGCGTCCTGCCTGCCGGAACTGAGCAGACGCGGATTGCGCCCAAGCACTTCGTCGAAACTGTATCCGGTGGTGGCACAGAAGGCCTTGTTCACTTGCAGGATGCGGCTGGCGGCATCGGTAATGATGATGCTCTCCTGCGCCTCGAAGGCGGTCGCGGCAATGCGCAGATCCTGCGCGGCCTGCCTGCTGCGCGCCAGTTCCTGCTGCAGGCGGGCGTTGGTCTCGCGCAGCTCGGCGGTATTGCGCCCGAGTTGCTCGTAAAGCCCATCGACGGCATGCAGCAGCACCTCGGTGGTGCGCTCGCCGTCCGGCGTCTGCTCCACCGTCACGGCAAGGCCGTCGCGCTGCTGGGCGCGGCGCACTTCGACACCGAGTTGCCGATCCATGCCGAGAATGTGGTGGATCAGCCAATTGGTGAGGAACACCAGCGTATCGCCGGTGACCTCGCGCGGCGAAGCCTCGGCATCGCGGCGCGCGGTCAGCGCCCTGACCACGAAATCCTGGTGGGCGCGACGATGCGCGTCGGCATGCCGCGCATCCACGGCGGCCTCCGTCATCACCCGTTCCTCGGTCTGGAAGTGGTAGGCCGTATAGCTCACCAGTTCGTCGAATACCCGCAGCAAATCGTCATCGGCGGTCTTCGAGGTGTGGTGCCGCGCCAGGCGATTCAGTATTGCCACCAGGCGCGCGTGCTGGTCGTCGATCTCGCGCAGGCCGATGTTGAAGCCATCGCTCCAGCGAAAAATGTCATTGCGATAATCGGCGACACCCATGTCCACCTTTGCCACTACCACGAGTCAGGAGAAAGGCAGCATTCTGCCCCGCCCCTCGCACCAAGGCAAACCGGTGGCGTCAGTCTCGGCTGCGGACAAAGACCGGGAATTCGTCGGCCGCCAGAGGCCGGCTGAAATAGTAGCCCTGGACCTCCCGGCAGCCCTGCCCACGGAGGAATTCCAGTTGCTCGCGCGTCTCCACGCCCTCGGCGATGGTCTGCATGCCGAGGCTGTCGGCCAGGCTGATGACCGCGCGTACGATGGCCCGGCTTTCCGCGTCGGACGCCAGGTCGGCAACGAAGGATTGATCAATTTTCAGCTTGCAGGCCTGAAAGCGCTTGAGGTAGCTGAGCGAGGAATAGCCGGTGCCGAAGTCGTCGATCGACATGCGAATGCCGCGCGCATGCAGATCGTCCATCACCGCGATCGCCGCCAGGGGATCGTCCATCGCCACGGTTTCGGTCAGTTCCAGCTCCAGGCATTCGGCCGCCAGATCCTCGTCGGCCAGCATCCGCGCCACCTGCTCGGGCAGCTGGGCGTGGCGGAACTGGGCCGCCGATAGATTGACCGCCATGGTGATCGGCGCCATCCCGGCCCCGGTCCAGGCCTTCATCTGATGGATTGCCGTGCGCAGCACCCATTCGCCGAGCGGCAGGATCAGGCCGCTGTCTTCCGCCACCGGGATGAACTCGGCGGGCAACACTTCGCCCAGCTCGGGGCTGTGCCAGCGCAGCAAGGCCTCGGCGCCGACCACGCTGCCGCTGGCCAGCGACAGTTGCGGCTGGTAGTAGAGCACCAGCTCGCCACGCGACAGGGCGTGGCGCAAGGCACCTTCGAGGCGCAGCTTGCGCGCCGAAATCTCCTGCATTTCGGGCGTGAAGAAGCGGAAGGTGTTGCGTCCGTCCTGCTTCGCCCGATACATCGCGGTATCGGCCGACCGCGACAAGGTCTCGAAGTCATCGCCATCGCCGGGATGAATGGCGATGCCGATCGAGGGCGTGACGAAGAGCTCGTATTGCTCGACGCGGAAGCTGACCGCGATCATGTCGATCAGTTTCCTCGCCACGTGGGCGGCGCCATCGGCATCGGTGCCCGGCAGAACCATGACGAACTCGTCGCCACCCTGGCGCGAAACCGTGTCTTCCTTGCGTGTCGCCGCCACCATGCGCTTGCCCACCTCGACCAGCAGTTCGTCGCCGATGCGGTGGCCGAGCGTGTCGTTGATGTTCTTGAAGTGGTCGAGATCGAGGAACAGCACCGCCACCGGCTCGCCGTTGCGCAGTGCCATGCCCAGCGCATGGTGCGCCCGGTCGTGCAGCAGCGCGCGATTGGGCAGGCCGGTCAGGGCGTCGAAGTGGGCCAGGCGCTGGATACGCGCCTCGGCCTCCTTGTGGCGCGTGATGTCGCTGAAAATGCCGACGTAGTGGCTGGCCTGCCCGTCGGCGCCGAGCACGCGGCTGATCACCAGCCACTCGGGATAGACGTGGCCATCCTTGCGCCGGTTCCAGATCTCGCCTTGCCAATGCCCGGTGGCGTCGATCGCCTGCCACATCTCGCGGTAGAACTCCTCGCCGTGACGCCCCGAGGACAACAGCCCGGCGCCGTTGCCCAGGGCCTCGCTCTCGCTGTAGCCGCTGATCTCGCTGAAGGCGCGATTGACGCGCACGATGCGCCCGGAGGTATCGGTGATCATGATGCCCTCCTTGCCCTGCTCGAAAACGGCGGCCGCCAGCTTGATGCTGGCATCGCGCTCGAAGCCGTCGAGCGCATAGCTGATATCGACCGCCATTTCATCGAGCAGGCGCCGCGCGTCGTCGTCGAAGGCGCCGGCCTCTCCGGCGTAGAGGGTAAATGCGCCGACCACCTTGCCGCCGCGATGCAGCGGCAAGGCGGCGACCGCGCCCCAGCCATGGCGGACGGCCTGTTCGCGCCAGGGCAGGCCAAGCGGATCGTTGAGGAAATCCTGGTTCCACACCGGACGGTCCTCGCGCATGGCGGTACCCACCGGCCCGCGCCCGTGCGGATCGTCGGCATCGGTGGTGATCACGATGCCATCGAGGTAATCCAGCCCGGTGCCGGAACTGGCCACCGGCATCACCCGGCCGGTGGCCTCGTCGAGCGCCCCGATCCATGCCATTTTCATTTCACCGAACTCGACCACGTCGCGACATATGGCGCGGTAAAGTTCGTCCGCCGAGGCGCAGTGCACGATGGCCTGGTTGCATTCGCTGAGGGCCGCGTAGAGCCTGGTCAGGCGCCGGATGCGGTTCTCGTTGGCGCGCCGCGCGGTAATGTCGCGATCGATGCCGCGATAGCCCAGCAGTTTGCCGTCCCGATCCAGAATCGGCGTGCCGCTGGTCAGCGTGATGTGGGCGGAGCCGTCGCGGGAGCGCACCACGTTTTCAAGATCGCTGAAGGCTTTCCTTTCCGCCGCAAGCGCGGCAAAGGCGGCGCCGATGGCCGTCGCCTCGTCGGGCGCCATGAAATCGAAGGGCGTGCGACCCAGCACCTCCTCGGGCGAGTAGCCGAGCATGCGCCGCACGCCATCGGAGACATAGGTGTAGCGTCCTTCGCCATCGACCTCCCAGATCCAGTCGCCGGAAACCTCGGCAATGTCGCGGAAGCGGCGCTCGCTGGTGCTGAGCTGCTCCGTGCGCTGGGCGACGCGCACCTCCAGGCCGTCCTGATAGCGCCGCAAATCGACCAGGAGTTTCGCGACCCAGCCCAGCAGCAGGCTGAACAGCAGCGCCAGGACGACATCGAAGGTGGTTCGCGCCGGATCGCCCCAGCCCTTGCGCGGCGCGACGCTCAGGGTCCACTTGCCGTTGGGAAGCTCCAGGTTCTGGTCGACGGGATCGATCAGCGCGGTCTTGCCGGAACGCGCAATGACCTGGTGTTCGCCGCTGTCCGGGTGCATCCGCCACAGCTCGTAATCATGGCCCTGGGCGTCGAGCTGGCCCAGCCCGGCCTCCTCCAGCACCTCCGGAAAGCGGATCAGAACCGTGGTAAAGCCCCAGAATACACGGCGCCCTTCGCCGAGGAACACCGGCAGGCGGCCCACCGCGCCGAGACCGCCCTGCACCAGTTCGAAAGGCCCGGCCAGCGTGAGGCGACCACTGACGCGAGCAAGAAAGGCCTCCTTGTTGCGCACCGGATCCAGCAACAGGTTGTGGCCTATCGCCTTTTCATTGCCCTGCAGGGGCACGACATGGCGCACGATGCCGCCGGGCGCCAGTTGCAAGGAAGAAGCGCCCGGGTAATAGGGCAGCATCTCGCGCGCGGTGGACTCGAATTCCGGCACGTTGCCATCGCCATGGCGCACCAGTGCCGCCAGCGCATAGGTCGCCGACAATGCGCGTTCGATATTGCGCTGGATCGCCTGGGCATGGTCGCCTGCGATGTCGGCAAGCCGGTCACGCACCTGCTGTTCGCGCTGCTGGGAAGCCTGCCACGCGAGTAGCCCGCCAAGCAGCAGGGAAAGCAGGAAGACCGCGGCGGGCGCCGCCAGCCGGAAGCGCCAGCCATCGCCGGCACCGACGACCTTGCCGAGCCCGGGGTCGTCGGTTTGCCGCAGCGGAAACTGGGACATCCGGAGGCGACTCCTGTCGATCAAATCGTCAGTGTAGCGCGAGCCCAGCCTGCGGCCGCGGCTTCACCTCGCGCCAAGAGTCTTCCTCCCTACCCGGCGCTTTGCCGGGTGAATCGATCAGAACGGCAGGCCGACGTAGTTCTCGGCCAACGAGCCCTGCGCCGCCGCGGAGGAAAACAGGTACTCGAGCTCGGTCTGCTGCAGCTTGCGGTCGTACTCGATGCTGTCGGGAAAGCTGTGCAGCATGGTGGTCATCCACCACGAGAAGCGCTGCGCCTTCCATACCCGTGCCAGGGCCTTGGCGGAATAGTTGTCCAGCCCGCGGTCGTCGCCCTTCTGGTAATGGTCGAGCAGGGCGTGGTAGAGGTAGTAGATGTCCGAGGCGGCACTATTGAGGCCGCGCGCGCCGGTAGGCGGCACGATGTGGGCGGCATCGCCGGCGAGGAAGAGATTGCCGTAGCGCATCGGCTCGGCGACGAAGGAGCGCAGCGGGGCGATTGACTTTTCGATCGACGGGCCGGTGATCAGGCGCGCGGCGACCTCGGCCGGCAGGCGGCGCTTGAGCTCGGCCCAGAAGGCATCGTCGGACCAGTCCTCGACCTTGTCGGTGAGCGGCACCTGGATGTAGTAGCGGCTCAATACCTGTGAACGCAGCGAGCAAAGGGCGAAGCCGCGCTCGTGCTTGACGTAGATCAGTTCGGGATTGACCGGCTTGGTACGCGACAGCACGCCGAGCCAGCCGAAGGGATAGACCTTCTCGTATTCGCGCAGGACATTGGCCGGAATCGACTTGCGGCTGACGCCATGGAAGCCGTCGGCGCCGATGACGTACTCGCAATCGATGCGGTGTTCGGCGCCATCCTTGCGGTAGGTAACATGGGGCGTGGCACTGGTCAGGTCATGCGGCTGGACATCGTCCGCTTCCATCACCAGCTTGCCGCCGCTTTTCTCGCGCGCATCGTAGAGGTCGCGGGTCAGCTCGGTCTGGCCGTAGACGATGACCGAGTTGCCGCCGCTGTACTTGTGCAGATCGACATGGCTCTGCTTGCCGTCGTGGGCGATGATGAAGCCACGATGGATCTCGCCCTCACGGTCCATGCGCTCGCCGCACTGCGCCTCGCGCATCAGGTCGGCAAAGCCATGCTCCAGCACGCCGGCGCGGATGCGGGCCAGCACATAGTCGCGGGTGTGCTTTTCCAGCAGCACGTTGTCTATGCCCTTGAGGTGAAGAAGCTGGGAGAGCAGCAGGCCCGAGGGCCCGCCGCCGATGATGCAGACTTGGGTGCGCATGGTTATCTCTCTCTGTCGGGGTCGGTCTGTTATGGGGGTCAGGCGACCTGCATGGCCAGCAGGCCCGACGCGGTGTTGGAAATCGGGATGTGGTAATTGGCATGGACCTTGGTCACGTCGCCGGACAACGCGCCGCGGCAGGTCAGCCAGTTGAGCAGCTCAACGCCCTGGGTGCCGGTCAGTTCGACCAGTTCGGGCACCGTGTAGCGCGTTACCCAGAGCGGATCGGTGACAAGCTTGTCCATGAACATCAAGTCGAATTCCTTGTTGATGAATCCCGCGCGCTTGCCTTCGAGCTGGTGCGAGAGGCCGCCGGTACCGATCACCACGACGCGGGCGTCGGAATCCCAGGACTCGATGGCGCGGCCGATGGCCTGGCCGAACTTGAAGCAGCGCGAGGCCTTGGGCAGCGGGAACTGCACGGTGTTGATGTTGATCGGCACGGTGCGCACGGGGCAGGGGTGCTGGCCGGGCCAGAACAGCTCCAGCGGCAGCGTGAATGCGTGGTCGACCAGCATTTCCTGGCAGCTCACGATGTCGAACTCGTCCTCGATCAGGCTGTCGATCAGGTGCCAGGAGAGGTCCTCGTCGCCCTTGTAGGGAGGCAGGGTCGGGATGCCCCAGCCTTCGTCGGCATTGCGGTATTCCGCTGCCGCGCCGACGGCAAAGGTGGGCATCTTGTCGAGGAAGAACTGCAGGCCGTGATCGTTGTAGATCAGCACCGCGATGTCCGGCTTGACCTTGGCCAGCCAGTCGCGCACCGGCGGAAAGCCGTCGAAGAAGGGCTTCCAGTACGGATCCTGCTGCAGGTTGTTGGCAATCGCGCGCCCGATGTAGGGCACGTGGGTCACATTGATGCCACCGACTATCTTGGCCATGATCACCCCCTCCCCGCGGCGACGAGTTTCGCCTTGAATTCATCCTTGGTAACGCCGGTCTGCTGGGCGCCGATGTCCTGCATGTCCAGGCCGTAGATGCCGCCGAGCTTGGCCAGGTAGTAGGCATTGCCGCCGGCCGCCAGCATGTCCAGCACCTGCAGGCTCAGCACCGCCTTCTTCTGCTCGGCGTTGAGGCCCCACTTGTCGCAATAGGCCGCCGGATCGGCCTTGAACTCGGCGCGGTTGTCCGCCGAGTTGAAGGAAAAGCACATCTTGTTCAGCGCGTAACCCTTGCGCGCCATGTCGCCGTCGAAGAGCGTGGTACCGGGTATGACTTTCTTCTGCTTGCCGCCATTCATTTTCCGACTCCTGTTCAGTCCGAGAAATTCTCGGTATCGATTTCCAATTGGGTCGCCGCGTTGTAGCGCGGCCCCACCACGGTCCGTTGGTTGATCAGCGCGTCGAGGCGCGCGACGATGTTGCTGTCGAGCGCCACGGCGGCCGCCCCGGCGTTGTCGTCGAGATGCTCCGGCTGCCGGGTGCCGAAGATCGGAATGATGTGTTCGCCCTGCGCCAGCAGCCAGGCCAGCGCCAACTGCGCCGGCGTGCAGCCGACCTCGCCGGCGATGCGCATGTACTCGGGCAGAAGCTCAAGATTGATGGCGTAATTGGCCGGCTCGAAGCGCGGCATCTGGCGGCGGATGTCCTTGGCTTCGAGTTGCGTCTCCGGATCGCGCAGGGTGCCGGTGAGGAAGGCGCGCGCCAGCGGGCTGAAGGCGACATAGGCGGTGCCCAGTTCGCGGCAGGCGGCGAGCGTGCCCAGTTCGGCGTTACGCGTCCACAGCGAATACTCGGATTGCAGCGCGGTGATCGGGTGCACGGCATGCGCACGCCGTAGTGTGGCCGCCGACACTTCGGAAAGCCCGATGCCACGGATCTTGCCGGCCTGCACCAGGTCGGCCAGCGCGCCGACGCTGTCCTCGATCGGCACCGGCTTGTCCCAGCGGTGCAGGTAGTAAAGGTCGATCACGTCAGTCTGCAGCCGGCGCAGGGCTTCGTCGCAGGTGCGCTTGAGCGTGGCCGGCCGACCGTCGATCACGCGCTTGCCATCGACGCCGGTCATGCCGCACTTGCTGGCGAGCACGATCTTCGAGCGGTGCGGCTTCAGTACATTGCCGAGCAGGGTCTCGTTGGCGCCGAAGCCATAGAGGGCCGCGGTGTCGAAGAAGTTGATGCCGTGATCGAGCGCGCGCAACAGCAGCTTGCCGGCTTGCTCCGGCGGCGGTGGTGTGCCGTAGGCGTGGCTGAGGTTCATGCAGCCGAGGCCGAGGGCCGAGACTTCGAATTCTCCGAGGCGGCGTTGTTGCATTTCAGTTGTCTCGGTGGGCGCCAAGGACGACTGGTACCCGAATCCGTCCATGTCCCCCGGGCCGAAAAAGCGCCGGCCCTCCTCCTTTACTTACCGGATTCGGGTACCAGCCATCCTTGGCGGGATACGCTGTTGCCTTGCGACGGTTGCACGGCAACACCGTCACCAGATCGGGAGGGTGGGGCGTTCCCCGCAGCGAAGTAAAGGGGGGCGTAGGCGGGGTTTCGCGGAGCACTGCTCCGCGCCGCCGCAGCCGGCTTGCCATGCAGGGCAAGCCGTGGGCGGAGTCGCCCGCAGGGCGCCGACGGAGGACATGAGCGAAGGGGAATGCCCCGCCGTCACGATCCCCCGCCAGAGTCAATCCCGGAGGGTTCATCTCACGCACTCTTAGCCAACTGCTGTTCAAGCTGGTGCAGCACGCGGTAGCACGGCAGCACCTGCGCCACGCTGCCATTCGGTTCGCGGACTTCGCGGATGGCGGCGAAGAATTCGCGGTCCTGGAGTTCGATGCCGTTCATCGACACATCCACCTGGCTGACGTCGATCTTGTTGTCCTTGGCGTCGATCAGGTCGTCGTAGCGGGCGATGTAGGTGCCGGTATCGCCGATGTAGCGGAAGAAAGTGCCGAGCGGACCGTCGTTGTTGAAGGAGAGCGACAGGGTGCAGATCGCGCCGGTGCTGCTCTTGAGCTGGATGGACATGTCCATGGCGATGCCCAGGGTCGGGTGGATCGGCCCCTGCAGGGCATTGGCGGCGACGATGCTGCCGCCCGTCTGGTAGGCGAACAGGTCGACGGTGTGGGCGGCGTGGTGCCACAGCAGGTGGTCGGTCCAGGAGCGGGCCTGGCCCAGGGCGTTCATGTTCGTGCGACGGAAGAAATAGGTCTGCACGTCCATCTGCTGGATGTTGAATTCGCCGGCGCCGATCTTCTTGTGTATCCACTGGTGGCTGGGATTGAAGCGCCGCGTATGGCCGCACATGGCGACCAGGCCGGTCTGCTGCTGCAGGGCGACGACGGCTTCGGCGCCGGCCAGGCTGTCGGCCAGCGGAATCTCGACCTGCACGTGCTTGCCGGCGTTCATGCAGGCGATGGCCTGGGAGGCATGCATCTGGGTCGGCGTGCACAGGATCACGGCATCGACTTCATTCAGCGCCAGGCTGTCGGCCAGATCGGTGGTGACGTGACCGATGCCGTACTTTGCGGCGGTCTCGCGCGTCTTTTCCAGCTCGCGGCTGACCAGGGACACCACCTCGACGCCGTCGATCAGCTTGATGGCGTCCAGATGCTTGATGCCGAAGGCGCCGGCACCGGCCAGCGCGACCTTGATGGTTTTCATGTGTTCTCCAGGATCAAATGACCGACGGCGGTATTGCTCGCCGGCACATGGTAGAAGCGATGCGCCACGCTCGGCGTGCCCGGCCCTGTGGCGTCGCCCATCGCACCACGCGCGATCAGCCACATCACCAGTTCGATGCCTTCCGAGCCGGCTTCGCGCACATAGTCGATGTGGGGCAACTGCGAGAGCCCCTCGGGATCGGCGATCAGGCGGTCGAGGAAGGCCTTGTCCCATTCGCGGTTGATCAGGCCGGCGCGCGGCCCCTGCAACTGGTGGCTCATGCCGCCCGTGCCCCAGACCTGGACCTTGAGCGGCGCATCGAAGCTCGCCACCGCCTTGCGGATGGCGCGGCCGAGGTTGTAGCAGCGGCGGCCCGAGGGCACGGGGTACTGCACCACATTCACCGCGAAGGGGATCACGGGGCAGGGCCAGGCAGCCACCTGTCCGCACATCAGCGACAGCGGCACGGTGAGGCCGTGGTCGACCGGCATCCGGTTCACGATGGTGAGGTCGAAGTCGTCCTGGATCACCGACTGCGCGATGTGCGCGGCAAGTTCCGGGTGGCCCTTGACCACCGGCACCGGGCGCGGCCCCCAGCCCTCGTCGGCCGGCTCGAACTCGGCGGCGCAACCGATGGCGAAGGTCGGAATCATCTCCAGGCTGAAGGCATTGGCGTGGTCGTTGTAGACCAGGAAGATGACGTCGGGCGTGTTGTCGCGCAGCCACTGCTTGGAGAATTCATAGCCGGCGAAGACCTTTTGCCAGTAGGGCTCGCCGCTCTTGCCGAGATCGAGCGCGGCGCCGATGGCGGGCACGTGGGAGGAATACACCGAGGCGGTGATGCGGGCCATGTCAGGCTCCTTCCTTGCGGCCGGCGCGGCCCTGCGGCTGGCGGTGCGCCTGCGCTGTTCCGTCTTCGCCGACGCGGCGGTTGCCTTCGATCGAACGGCCGCCCGAAATCATCATGTCGCGGTATTCCTCCTCGCTCATGCCGGTCATGCTGCCCGCCATCTGCTGGAAGCTCTTGCCGTCGGTGGCGCCGATCTTGGCCAGGAAGTAGATGTTGCCGCCGAGGCGGATGCACCAGTTGAGGTCGCGCGCCAGCACCGCCTGCTTCTGCTCCTCGCTCATCGGCCATTCGTCGAGGTAGGCGCGCTCGTCGGTCTTGAAGCGGGCGCGGTTCTCCGCCTTCATCAGCGACATGCAGAACTGGTTGAGGTGGTAGCCCAGGCGCGACTGCTCGGCATCGAAGATGGTGGTGCCCGGAATGTCCTTGTAAGGCTTGTCGAGCGCCATTTCAGACCTCCTCCGGCCAGTAAAGCCGCATGGGATTTTCGACCAGCAGTTTTCCTTGCAGTTCGGGGGTGACGGCAATATGCGGAATGAAATCCACCAGCAGGCCGTCGTCGGGCATGTGGTCCTTGAGGTTCGGGTGGGGCCAGTCGGTGCCCCAGAGCACGCGATCGGGAAAGCTCTCGACGATGCGCTTCGCAAACGGCGCCACGTCGCGGTAGGCACTCCGTTCCCCGTGCAGCGCCTTCGGCCCGCTGAGTGACAGCCGTTCGGGGCAACTCACCTTGCTCCAGACGTTCGGATAGTCGCGCATGAACTTGACGAAGAGTTCGAACTCGGGGCCGTCGACCGGCTTGGAGACATCGGGCCGGCCCATGTGGTCGACCACCACGGTCGTCGGCAGGGCGGTGAAAAAGTCCCACAGCTCGGGCAGGTCTGCCGCCTCGAAATAGATCACCACGTGCCAGCCCAGCGGCGCGATGCGCGCGGCGATCTCCATGAGTTCGTCCTTGGGCGTGAAATCCACCAGGCGCTTGACGAAGTTGAAGCGCACGCCGCGCACGCCGGCGGCGTGCAGCTCCTGCAACTCGGCATCGCTGACGCCGCGCTTCACCGTCGCCACGCCGCGCGCCATGCCCTTCGAATGGCGCAGCGCATCGACCAGGGCGCGGTTGTCGGCGCCGTGGCAGGTGGCCTGGACGATCACGTTACGGGCGAAGCCGAGGTGGTCGCGCAGGGCGAAGAGTTGCTGCTTCGAGGCGTCGCAGGGCGTGTACTTGCGCTCCGGCGCATAGGGGAATTCGTCGCCCGGGCCGAAGACATGGCAGTGGGCATCGACACTGCCCGGCGGCAGCTTGAAAGTCGGCGCTGAAGGTACGGCGAACCAGTCGAGCCAGCCGGGGGTCTTGGCGAAATTCATGTCCTGTCCTTGTTCGCGGCGGCGAGTATCCGGTCGGCCTCGCTGCGCCAGTCGGGGCTGCGGGCGAAGCCCGGCGATCCACGATCGCCGAAGACACCGTCATCGGCCAGTTGCGCCATCCATGCGTCGCGCTCGGCGCTGCCGGCCGCCGACCAGGGCGCGAGGCCCGCCTCGCGCACGGTCTGCGCCACTTCGCGCATTTCCTCGGCGCGGCGGCGGCCGTGCTCGATGACGCGCTGGAAGAAATAGCTGCCCTGCTTCTCCCAGTCGATGCCGGGAAAGGTTTCGGCGAGCGAGGCGATCACGGCATCCTCGACACCGTAGGCACGCGCCGCGCTGAAGCTTTCGATCACCATGGCTTCGAGGCCCTTGATCATCACGCTGCGGCACATCTTGGTCGCGGATACCACGCCGAGCCTTTCGTCGCCGACGCGCGGCGCAAAGCCGAGCGTGGTCAGCGCAGGTGCCAGCGCCGCCGCCTGCGAACCGCCCAGCAGCAGGGGCACCTTGCTGCGATACGGCGGCACGGAGGTCATCACCGCGCCTTCGACGTAGCGGCCGCCGGCGCCATCGATCAGGCGCGCCGCCTCGATCTTGGCGCGCGGCGAGGCCGAGTTGAAATCGAGGAACCAGGCACCCGGCGCAAGAGTCGGCGCTGACGCCACGGCGACCGCCAGCGTCTGGTCGGCCGTAACGGCCGAAATCACCAGGTCGGCGGCCTGCGCCAGGAAGGCATGGTCCGTCATCGGCCGCACGCCATGCTGCGCCGCATGGGCCAGCAGCGGCGCATCGGCGTCGGTGCCGAACTTGATGTCGTAGGTCAGGACACGCTCAACGCCGGCCGCGCGCAGGTCCTCGGCGAGGATGCGCCCAACCTCGCCGTAGCCGACGAGGCCGATGGACCAGTGCAGGGGATCGTCTGCGATGGCCATCAGTCGATGTACCTGAGGCCGGCCTTTTCCAGCGCCGGACGCATGTCGTACATGTCGAGGCCGAGGATGCCGGAAGCCAGCTTTTCGCGCTTGGCGCCTTCGTTGGCCTCACGCTTTTGCGCCGCCTCCAGCGTCTGTGCCGCCATGGCGCGCGGCACGCAGACCACGCCGTCGTCGTCGGCGACGATCACGTCGCCCGGCGTCACCAACGCACCGGCGCAGACCACGGGGATGTTCACCGAGCCCAGCGTGGCCTTGATCGTGCCCTTGCTGCTGATGCACTTGCTCCACACCGGGAAGCCCATTTCGGTCAGGGTCTTGACGTCGCGCACGCCGGCATCGATCACCAGCGCGCGCGCGCCACGCGCCATGAAGCTGGTCGCCAGCAGGTCGCCGAAGTAGCCGTCGGTACATTCGGCGCTGATCGCGGCGACGACGATGTCGCCGGGCCAGATCTGCTCGGCCACCACGTGCATCATCCAGTTGTCGCCCGGATGCAGCAGCACGGTGACCGCCGTGCCCGAGACCTGCACACCGGCGTAGATCGGCCGCATGCAGGGCTTCATCAGGCCGACGCGGCCCATGGCCTCGTGCACCGTGGCGCTGCCGTAACGGGCCAGGCCGTCGGCGACGGCCGCATCGGTGCGCTGTATGTTGCGATAGACGACGCCCAGTTCGTACATGGCTTTCTCCTTACTTGCCCTTGGCCTTCAACGCGGCATCCAGGCGCGGATAGACGCGGCGCGCGTTGCCTTCGTACACCTTGTGGCGATCCTCGGCCGACAGGTTCAGCGTCGCCTCGATGTAACGCTTGGTGTCGTCGAAGTTGTGCCCGGTCTCCGGATCGATGCCCTTCACCGCGCCGATCATTTCCGAGGCGAAAAGGATGTTGTCCACCGGAATCACGCGCGTCAGCAGGTCGATGCCCGGCTGGTGGTACACGCAGGTATCGAAGAACACGTTGTGCAGCAGGTGTTCCGTCAGCAGCGGCTTCTTCAACTCCTGCGCCAGTCCGCGATAACGCCCCCAGTGGTAGGGCGCGGCGCCGCCGCCGTGGGGGATGACGAATTTCAGCTCGGGGAAGTCCCTGAACACGTCGCCCTGGATCAGTTGCATCACGGCCGTGGTGTCGGCATTGATGTAGTGCGCGCCGGTGGTGTGGAAGCAGGCGTTGCACGAGGTCGAGACATGGATCATCGCCGGGATGCCGTGCTCCACCATCTTTTCGTAGATCGGATACCAGTGGCGATCGGTCAGCGGCGGCGAGGTCCAGTGGCCGCCCGAGGGATCGGGATTCAGGTTGATGCCGACGAAGCCGTATTCCCTGACGCACTTTTCCAGTTCGGCAACGCAGGTCTTCGGATCCACGCCGGGCGATTGCGGGAGCATCGCCGCGCCGATGAAGTTGTCGGGGAAGAGTTGCGCGACGCGATGGCACAGCTCGTTGCAGATCGCCGCCCAGGTGCTCGACACATTGAAGTCGCCGATGTGGTGGGCCATGAAGCTGGCGCGCGGCGAGAAGATGGTTAGGTCGGAGCCGCGCTCGCGCATCTTCTTCAACTGGTTGGTCTCGATCGATTCGCGCAGCTCGTCGTCGCTGATTTTCAGCTCGGATGACTTCGGCATCGCGGAGGGATCCTTGATGCCGGCGATCTGGCGCTTGCGCCATTCTTCCAGCGCCTTGGGCGCCGTGGTGTAGTGGCCGTGGATGTCGATGATCATGGTCAGGCCTCCTGCCGGGCCGCCCCAAGGGAGGCCTGCGCCCCCTCGGGGGGCAGCGAACGAATGTGAGCGTGGGGGTGCATATCTTCTCCTATGCCGGTTCCATGCCGTGCTTGCGCTTGGCAGCGGCGGCGGCGGGGGATTGCATGAAGGCAAGCAGCGCGCGCACCGCCTCTGGATGGCGCGACGCGGTGCAGGTGCCACCGGAAAATGTAGACACTATCTCGCAACCCGGCGGCATGCCGCCGATCACGCGAATGCCGGGGGCGACGAGCATTTCGCTGAGTTGCTGGAAGCCGAGCGCGACCCTGCCCTCGGCCACCAGCTGCGCCACCGGCACGCCGGCCGGGGCCTGGACGAGGCGGTCCTTCAGCACTTCCGCCACACCCCAGCGCGCGAACAGCGTGAGCAGCGCATTGCCGCTGGGGCCGGTGGAATAGCCGAGGCTGGTCGCCGCCAGCACGGCCTGGCGCAGGGCCTCCTCGTTCGACACATCGGGCGGCGCAGCGCCCTCGCGCACCGCGATCGCCACCTTTGATCTCACCAGGTCGACGCGCGATCCGGCCCGCACGCTGCCGCCACCGATGAGCTTGTCGATCGCATCGGCGGCGAGAATCACCAGGTCGAAGGCCTCGCCCGCCACGACGCGCTTCGCCGCATCGACACCGCCCACGGATTCGATGGCCATATCGACATCGCTTACGTCCCGATAGACGGCCGCCAACTCGGCCAGCACCAACCGGGTTGCCATCGACGAAATACCTGTAAGCCGAATGCCCATGACGTCATTCTGGCAAATGCCCCGCCGCCGTCCAAGGCGCGGTGCGTACTACTAGCTATCGCGTTTTGTTATGGGCCACGGCGTCCAGCGATTCGGCAACCACCAGTTCCTGCAACAGGCGCATGGCGCGCTTGCCCAGTGGCGTGCTCGGCTTGTGCGCCGACACGGCAAGGAACAGGGTGCTGGAGAGACCGGGTTTGGTCAGCGGCCGCAGCGTGAAGGTATCGGGCTTGCCGAAGGCGGCCAGCGCGGTGCGGGTGAGTATGGCGTGGCCGTAACCGGCGGCAACCAGGTCGAGTATCGCCGGCACGCCGGAAATTTCGAGCCGGACGTCGAGCTTGAGGTTGGCCAGCGCGGCCTGGGTCTCGATCAGCTTGCGCATGGCGTGGGTGCGCTCGGGCAGGATCAGCGGGAAATTCACCAGGTCGGCCATCGGCAGTGGCGCAACCTTGGCCGACCGCGCGCTGGCCGGGCTGACCAGGCCCAGCGGTTCGTCGAGCACCGGCGTCACCTCGATGGCCGGATTCGGCTCGGGGTTGTGGATCAGGCCGAGATCCACCCGGCCGGTGGCGATCCATTCCGTCAGGTGGGTGGACAGGCCCTCGACGATGGCCAGCCGTGCCTTCGGCAGGTGGCGGCGAAAGCCCTCGACCAGCGGCAGGGTCAGGCGCCGGCCTATGCTCGGCGGCAGGCCGATGACGATGCGCCCGGCCGGCTCGTCGCGCGCCGCCGCCACGTCCTCGGCGGCACGGGCCACCAGTTGCAGGATGCCGACGCTGTGGTCGAACAGGCGCTGGCCGACTTCGGTGAGCACCACGCCGCGCCCGTTGCGCGTCAGCAGGTTCACGTGGAGGTCGGTTTCCAGCAGGCGCACCTGGCGCGACAGCGCCGGCTGGGCGATGTTGAGCACCAGCGCGGCCTTGCTGAAACTGCCCAGTTCGGCGACGCGGACGAAGTATTCGAGCTGCTTGAGGTTCATGCCGCTTGCGGCGCCATAACAAAATGAGATAGCTAATAGTACCCACAATGCCTTTGCCTCGCACTCCATACCTGCTATATTGAACGGGTATTCAATGAATAGACGTTCACCCGGAGGTCGAGATGCAGGAACCGAAGCCGGCAACGCCCTACGCCCTGAAGGACAGCTTCGGTCCCGGCGGCAACTTCCTGCTCTCGCTGTCGCGCCTGATGGCGATCATCGGCGGCCTGATCTTCGTCGGCCTGGTGATCATGTCGGTAGTTTCCATCGTCGGCCGCAAGACTGTCGGCTATGTCGTGCCGGGCGATGTCGAGATGCTGCAAATGCTGGCGGCGAGCGCCTCGGCCTCCTTCTTCCCCTACTGCCACCTGCTGCATGGCGACATCAAGGTCGACTTTTTCACCCACAACATGAAGCAGCGGACGCTGTGGGTGATCGATGCCTTCGGCTCGCTGCTGGTCGGCCTGTTCGGCGCCCTGGTGGCCTGGCGCTCCTGGGCCGGCGCGATGACCGTCAAGGAGGCCGGTGAAACCTCGATGATCCTGGCCTGGCCGGTATGGGTCCCGCAGGCCTTCATGGTGCCCGGCTTCACCCTGCTGGCGGTGGCCGGGATCTACATGTTCGTGCATCAACTGCGCATGGCGGCGAGGGGACAGCCATGAGCGGAATGCAGATCGGTTTCATCATGTTCGGCATCCTCATGGCGCTGCTGGTGGTGCGCATCCCCATCGGCATCGCCATGTTCATGGTCGGCGCCGGCGGTTACTGGTTCCTCGTCGGCGACAGCCTGCCGCTGCTCAATTCGCTGAAGAACCTGGCCTACGCCCGGCTCTCCAACTACGACCTGATCGTCATACCGCTGTTCCTGCTGATGGGCCAGTTCGCCACGCATGGCGGCCTGTCGAAGGCGCTGTTCCGCTTCGTCTCGTCTTTCCTAGGCCACTTCAAGGGCGGCGTCGCCATCGCGGCGATCGGTGCCTGCGCCGGTTTCGGCGCGATCTGCGGCTCCTCGCTGGCCACCGCCGCCACCATGGGCCAGGTGACGCTGCCGGAGCTCAAGCGCTACGGCTACTCCGGCGCGCTGTCCACCGGCGCGCTGGCCGCCGGCGGCACGCTGGGCATCATGATTCCGCCCTCGGTGCCGCTGGTGATCTACGCCATCCTCACCCAGGAGTCGATCGGCAAGCTGTTCATGGCCGCGGTGCTGCCCGGCATCATCGCCATGCTCGGCTACATGATCGTGATCCGCATCATCGTGACCCTCAACCCGGCCGCCGGCCCCGCCGGCCCGGCCACCAGCTGGGGCGAAAAGTTCGCCAGCCTGATGGCGGTGTTCCCGGTGCTGCTGGTCTTCGTCGTGGTCATCGTCGGCATCTACGGCGGCTGGGCCAATCCGACCGAGGCGGCGGCGATCGGCGCCGCCGCCTGCGGGATCCTCGCCGTGGTCAGCGGCGGCATGCGCTGGGAAGGCATCCTCGAAAGCATGGTCGGCACGGCGCAGGCCACCGCCATGATCTTCCTCGTCCTGCTCGGCGCCGACATGCTCAACACCGCGCTGGCGGTATCGCAAATGCCCGTCGAGCTCGCCACCTGGGTCAAGAACAGCGGCCTCTCGCCGCTGCTGGTGATGGTGATGATCCTGATCATCTACGTCCTGCTCGGCTGCGTGATGGATTCGCTGGCCATGATCCTGCTGACCATCCCGATCTTCTACCCGGTGGTGATGGGCCTCGACTATTGGGGCCTCTCGCAGGGCGACAAGTCGCTCTGGTTCGGCATCCTGGCGCTGATGGTGGTGGAAATCGGCCTGGTCCATCCCCCCGTGGGCATGAACGTGTATATCATCAACCGCCTGGCCAAGGACGTGCCGCTGGTGGAGACCTTCAAGGGTGTGATGCCCTTCCTGGCGTCCGACTTCCTGCGCATCGCGCTGCTGCTGTTTTTCCCGATCATCTCGTTGTACCTGGTCAATACATTCCAATAGTTTGTATCACCCACGGAGGAGAAACCATGAAACTACGAGCATTTGCCGCATTGACCGCAACGCTGGGCCTGACATCCGGCGCCGCCCTCGCCCAGGAAATCACCCTCAAGGTGCACCACTTCCTGCCGCCCGCCTCCAACGCCCACGCCAATCTGATCGCCCCCTGGTGCGACAAGATCGCCAAGGAATCCGCCAACAAGCTGAAATGCCAGATCTACCCGGCGATGCAGCTTGGCGGCACGCCGCCGCAGCTCTTCGACCAGGCCAAGGACGGCGTCGCCGACATCGTGTGGACCCTGCCCACCTACCAGGCCGGCCGCTTCACCAAGTCGGAGGTCTTCGAGCTGCCCTTCCTGACGAAGAACGCCGAAACTGCCAGCCCCGCGCTGTGGGACTATGTGCAGAAGAACGCGCTCGACGAATTCAAGGGCACCAAACCGATCTTCATGCATTTCCACGACGGCGCCACGCTGCATTTCGGCAAGGTCGGGCCGAAGACCATGGAAGAGCTCAAGGGCCTCAAGGTGCGCGCGCCGACGCGCATCGGCTCCAAGGTGATCCAGGCGCTGGGCATGGTGCCGGTGCAGATGCCGGCGCCGGCGGTGCCGGAGGCCATCGCCAAGGGCGTGGTCGATGGCGCCATGATCCCCTGGGAAGTCATGACCCCGCTCAAGTTGCAGGAGATCACCAAGTTCCACGTCGAAGTGCCGCCGGGCAAACCCAAGCCCTCGAATTCGATCTTCGTTTTCGCCATGAACCAGGCCAAGTACGACAGCCTGCCCGCCGACCTGAAGAAGGTGATCGACGCCAACAGCGGCCTCGAAACCTCCAAGTGGGCCGGCAAGGTCTTCGACGGTCCCGAAGTTCCCGCGCGCAAGATCGCCGTCGATGGCAAGGCCACGTTCATCATCATCAGCCCGGCCGAATACGAGCGCTGGCGCAAGGCCACCGACCTGGTCGATGACGAGTGGATGAAGGAAGCCGGCAACAAGGGCGCCAACGGCAAGGCGCTCTATGACGAAGCGGTGATGCTGCTGAAGCGTTACGGCAGCCTGTAAGCCGCATTCGGCAAATCGGGGCAGGCCGCGGCCTGCCCTCGTTATTTGGAACAACCCGCATGGCCATCACCACTGTCATCCTCGTCCATGGCGCCTGGCACGGCGCCTGGTGCTGGCAGGCGCTGATCCCCGAGTTGCTGAAGCGACGCCTCGCCCCCTTGACCCTCGACCTGCCAGCGCACGGCATCCACGCGCGCTTTCCCGAGGGCTGGGCCAGCGATGCCGCGCGTTTCGCCGTCTCGCCAGCGCCGACTTCCAGCATCACGCTCGACGACTATGTCAATGCCGTATTGGAAATCGTCGATGCCGCACATGCCACCGGCGCCGGCCCGGTGATGCTGGTCGGCCACAGCATGGCCGGCATTGCCCTGACCGCCGTCGCCGAACGCGCGCCGGAGAAGATCGGCCGGCTGGTCTACCTCGCCGCTTTCATGCCCCTGCCCGACGTACCGATGATCGACTACGTGCGCTGCGCCGAGAATGCCGGCGAGGAAGTGGCCGGCCTGTTCGTCGCGCCGCCGCCCAAGATCGGCGCCATGCGCATCGATTACCGCAACGCCTCCCAGCACGAGCGCATCCGCTCGGCTTTTGCCCATGACGTGGATGCGACGCGCTTCGCCGCGATGAACCACCTGCTGACGCCCGACGTGCCGGCCGGCCCGGTGGCGACACCGACCGTGGCCACACATGAGCGCTGGGGCCGCGTGCCGCGCGCCTACATTCGCTGCAGCGAGGATCGCGCCGTAATGCCGGCGCTACAGGACCGCTTCATCCGTGAAGCCGACGCCTGGACGCCGGAGAATCTGACACGCGTCACGACCTTGGCCGCGAGCCACTCGCCCTTCCTGTCGATGCCGGTGGAGCTGGCCCACGCGCTGGCACAACTCGCCGCCTGAGCACGCAAACAGAGTTGGCGCAATTCACAATCGCCGTCCCGCCAGCGCCGACTTTCACATCAGCAACCAAACCGCGTCGCCAGCCCCTCAAGCGTGATGTTCTCCGCGATCTCGTCATGCGGAATCAGCACATAGCGCCACGGTTTGCCGCCATAACTCGCCGCATGGTCCGAGGCATTTGCGCACCACTTGACGGCGGCTTCCTTCTTGGCGATCACAATCGGGTCTTGAAGCTCCGTACGTTTCTTGGGTTCCAGCATATAAATCGTTGCAGTCGTTTCAGCAACGAAGTCCGGCTGGTATTCCGGATGATCCGCGCCATTCTGGTAATAAATCTGGAACTGGCCCTTGGCGGGCTTGAACCACTTGAGTGAATCGCGCTCCAGAATCACCGACAGCTTGCGCTCCGAGTCGGAATCGAACTTCTGCACGGCATAGAGGCAACGCTGGAAGCCGCCGAACAGGTACTTGGCCATGTTGCTCTTGTCGGCCGGCTCCACCCGATAGTTGGCAGTTGGTTCCTGTACGGAATGCGAGTAGGCACTCTGCTTCAGCTCGGTAAAGCCCTTGCTGACCTTCACCTCGTAGCCAACGACATCCACCCAGTAATGCGCCTGCATCTGGGCATGGATGAATCGCGCAATGTCCCGCTGGTAACAGCGCAGCACCTTGCGGGTGTCCTCCTCGGACAAGTAAGTCTTGAAATGCTGCACGGTCTGGGTGGCCAGGTCGTAGAGCAGATCGGCGTGCTCGTCGTAGAAAATATCGTCGAAATCCACCAGGCCGCTGACGACATAGTCTTCCAGCTGCGCTTCATCGATGCCGCCACGACCCACAGCCACCACTTCCAGTTGATTCGTGCGCAGATGCTGTATCCAGAGTTCATCGGACACTGCCGGGTACTTCAAGGTATCCAGCTTCAGCGTAAAAGCTTTAAAGCCCGACTTCACTTCGCCCTTGGGAACCACCAGGATGCGAGGGATATCGATCGTCTGCTGTGTCACCAGCTCGACGGTTTTCGCAACCACGGCGGCAAAGTCCGGCTTCTCCGTCACTCCTTCCAATTCCAACTGTGTCGGCTGATGCTGCTCCTCGACCGCCTTGACGATGGCGGCCTGGATTTCCGGCTTCTTCAGGTACTCGATGGTGGGCAGTGTCTGCGGCTGGTTTTCCAGCTTGCGGATGACCTCGTAGGTGATCTGCGCGACTTTCTGCTCTTCCGGCTTGGTGAAGACAGGCGTTTGATCCTGCCCGGCCACGGTCGTGCTGCTCGTCGCGTGGGCAGGAGTCAAACCCAGCTTGGTCGCCAGTTGCGATTGCGACACCACCGTGGTGGTTTTCTGCCCGAGGGTATCCTCATCCAGCACCAGGGTCTGCAAATGGATCGCCGAGCCCGGCTTGTTGGCCTCGGCAATGATCTCCTGAAACTTGTCATGGGCGACGATGTTCAACCGATCAACGGCTGTTACGCCGGTGCGCTTGCCATAGGGCAGACGCAGGCCGCGCCCGATGGATTGCTCGATAAGGATGCGGGCATTGGCCGCCCGCAGCGGCACGATGGTGTAGAGGTTGGTCACGTCCCAGCCTTCCTTGAGCATGTTGACGTGAATCACGATCTCCGTCGGCTCGTCGGTGTGCTCCACCTTGAGCAGGCGGCCGATCATCTCCTCTTCTTCCGCGCCGGTCTTGCTCGAATCCACCTGGATGACCTTGTCGCGGTAGCGCCCCTCGAAGAAATTGTCGGACTTGATCAGCTCGGACAGTTGTCCGGCATGGGTAGTATCGCGGGCGATCACCAGCAGGAAAGGTTTGACGATGGGCTTGTCGCTCTCGCGGGCATAGGTCTCCAGCTCCACCTTCACGCTCTCATGCAAGCGCACGCCGTCTTCCAGCTTCAGCTGCTCGATTGCCTCCGGCGACATGCCGGCCGGGTTGAAGTTCTTGCGCGTCACGACGGCCGGTTCCTTGACGAAGCCGTCGGCCATGGCGCGGCCCAAGGGATAGTCGACGATCACGTTCTTGAAGGCCACCGCGCCGCGCGCTGTCTCCACAAACGGCGTGGCGGTCAACTCCAGTCCGAGGATTGGCTTCAGTTCGTTGATGGCGCGAATGCCCGCGCTGGCGCGGTAGCGATGCGACTCGTCCATCAGCATCACCAGGTCCGGCAAGCCGGCCAGGTAGTCGAAGTAGCTCTCGCCGATGTATTCCGAAAGCCGCTTGATGCGGGGCGACTTGCCCCCACGCACCTCGGAATTGATCTTGGAAATGTTGAAGATGTTGATCCGCACGCCACCGAACAGCGTGCCGCTGCGCGGGTCGTGCTGATCGTAGTTGTCGCCGGTGATGATCGAGGGCGCATCGATGGCGAATTCCGCAATGCCCCGGAACACGTACTTGGGATGGTTGCGGTCGCTGAAGTCGGCGATCAGCTTGTTGTAGATGGTCAGGTTCGGCGCCAGCACGAAAAAGTTGTCGATGCCGTGGGCCAGGTGCAGATAGCTGATGAAAGCGCCCATCAGCCGCGTCTTGCCCACGCCGGTGGCGAGCGCGAAGCAGAGCGACGGAAACTCGCGCTCGAAGTCCGTCACGGACGGGAACTCGCTGCGGATGGCTTCCAGCAGGGCCACCGGGTCCGCGTCCTTCCCCGGCGGGGCAATCTCGGTGATGCGGTCGAGGATTTCCAGCGAGCGGCGCTGCGGATGGCGCAGGCTCAGGCGGCCGGCAATGGCGTTGACGTTACGGTTCACAAGCATTTACCCCGGTATAATTCGAACATGTCTTCTTCTCTTGCCTTGGCTAATCCCTACCTGCGCGACCCAGACCTGCGCCGGCGCAGTGTGCTCAAGTCCGTCGCCACCTCCTCGGTCATCGAGGGTATACGCGCGCCCTTCAACAAGGCCACCGGCAAGCGCAAGTCCCCCGTCACGGCCATCACCCGCGCAAAAGCCTAGCCTGGGACCGCTCGGTCCGGGCAATCACCCGCTCGAACGCCGCAGTCATCGGCCCGTAGTCGCGGCCAACGGCCGCATGCACGGCGACGATATAGCGTCGTTTCTCCTGGCCGCGAATGCCGCCGAAATCCAGCGCAGGCAGACCTGCCTGCAAGGCCATCAAGGTTGCCAACAAACGCGCACAGCGGCCGTTGCCCTCGCGGAACGGGTGGATCAATATCAGTTCGGCATGAACGATGGCCAGCGCCTCCGCCTGCTCGCGCCGGGTCGCAAACCGGCAGGGCGTGTAGCGTTGCAAGGGGCCGCGCTCCAGCTCGGCCATCAGCCCCGGCACGAGAGGCGCCGCCGCGAACATGAAGCCGTCCTTGCCGAGATTCACCTGGCGGTAGTCGCCCGCCCACGCATACACCTCGCCCAGCCATAGCCGGTGCATGCGGCAGATATCCTCGGCCGTAAAGCGTTGATCGACTTCGGTCTCATCGAGCGACCGTTCCGTGGCCTCCAGCAGCCGTTCCGATTCCACCCGCGCCATTTCGCGGACAGAACGTATTCCCATGCGATTGCGCAATACCCGTCCTCGCGAGCCCGGCTCGAATTCTGTTTCCAGCCCGTGTGCGCTGTAGCGATCAGACATGCCGGGCAATTTCCGAGACACTGCGTCGGAAATGTTCGCCGTTTGCCGAGACCGTCATAGTGCCAGCTCCTGCTGGCCGGGCTTGGGCGGCTCCTTGGGCAGGTTTTCCACCTGCAGGGAGTAATCATCGTGCCCCCACTCGCAGCGCGACAGCACCTGCTTGGGAATCTTCTTCACCGTCAGATTGGGGTAGGCATCCACTTTTGCACGGAAGGCGGTGCACAGCACCAGCAGCGACCGATCCGGCCCCACCTCGTCGGCGAGCTGCTGCAATTGCTCATGGGTCAGGCTGGCGGTGGTCACATAGACGAAATCCCGCTCGGTGGAATGGCCGTGCTGCCAATACACCGCGTCCGACGGCGCGTAGCTGAAGCCTTCCAGCTTGCACAGCGCCTCGGCCAGCATGGCGGCGTTGTAGTCATGGTTGATGACCCAGTTGCCCCACTTGTCCTTTTCCAGCAGCGAGGGTGCCAGGCGGTAATAGCGGAAACCGCCGCCGCCCTGCCAGTTCACCGCCTTGCTGATGCCGCCGGGGTCTGCACCATCGATGACTTTTTGCAGGCGCGGGATGATGTGGGTGTGGCAGTGCTCGCCCAGCTCAATCATGATCCAGCGCCTGCCCATCTTGTGGGCGACCGCGCCGGTGGTGCCGGAACCGGCGAAGGAGTCGAGGACGAGGTCGCCGGGGTTCGTGGCAAGGTTCAAGACACGTTCAAGCAAACGCTCCGGTTTCGGAGTACCAAATAAATCCTCTCCGAAAATCGCACGCATTTCCTTCTTCGATTCGTCGTTGTGTCCAACTTCGTCATACGGCCAAATAGTCGTGCTCGGAATGGTGTCTGTCACTTCAGAGAGAAACCGCTTGTACGCGGGGCGTGCGTCGCCATCAACACCAAACCAGATACGGTTGTCAGAAATCAGTTCAGCGAACTTCTCCTTTGTGTACCGCCAGCTTGTTCCGGCTGGCGGCATAACTTCGCGCCCCGACGGCAGCTTGACTGGAAAGATTGCATAGTCTCGGGCCTCGTTGCGAAGAACGTCGCTAGCCTTCCACGGGCCGCGGTGATCGTTATCACGGTTTGTGTAGCGCCCCGTTTGCTTCTCTGTTTTCGGTAGTCTTCTGAGATTGAATCGATCAAGTTGCTTCGCGACCACCAGGACGAAATCATGAGACTCCGAGAAGTACTTTGAATCGGACTTCGGCGCGTACTTTTTTTGCCAAATAACGGTCGCGACAAAGTTCCCTCGTCCAAATACTTCGTCGCACAGCACCTTGAGGTAATGCGCCTCATTGTCGTCGATGGTGATCCACAGCGAGCCATCGTCGGACAGCAGCCGCTTGATGATCTCCAGCCGGTCGCGCATCAACGATAGCCAGATCGAATGCTCCACGCCGTCGTCGTAATGCGTGAAGGCGCTGCCGGTGTTGTAGGGCGGGTCGATGAACACGCATTTCACCTTGCCGGAAAACTCCCCCTCCAGCGCTTTCAAGGCCAGCAGGTTGTCGCCGAAGATCAGCCGGTTGTCGAATAAGTCGGCGCTGGCGACACGGTGTTTCGCGTGATACGACTTCGCCGGGTCTTCCAACAGAATGCGCGGCTCCAGCTTCGGCCGGTTTTCCTTGCCGATCCAGGTGAGTTCGAGTTTTTGTTTTGTTTTCATGCCTGCCATGCCACGGGCGGCCACGCCGGAACCGGTTGCCCCACTTGGCTGAGCAGGTCGCCAACAGTCTTGACCAGTTTGCGAAAGGAGCGATTGCGGCGATGGGCAAGCGCCATGTCGAATACGGCGCTCATGTCAGCCTGGTCGATCGTTGGCGAATAGCCGCGCCTGGACGGCAAGAATTCTTCAAGCGCGCCTTTGGCGTCGCGCTTTGCCTCCGGATTGTCCGGAGCGGCCGCATCGTCCGCGATACCCCAGCGTCCCCGCAAGGACTCCACCGAGGCCAGGAACCAGGTTTCGTATTCGCGGTAGGCGATCACCACTTCGCAGGGGGTCTGTCCGGCCGCGGCTTGCGCCCAGCCCCGCACCTTTGCCGCCAATTCAAAAGGGCAGTCGTCCTCGCCGTCGAACAGCAGCAGTACCGCTGCGCAGTCGGGTTGGAGCAGCGCGAGCCGGACCATCCGCTGGACCTCCGCTTCACGCCGGAACTGCGAGGACGTCTGCCGGATTGGGATTCCCACGCCCATGCCAAAACATTGCGCGTGATCCCACAGCAATCGACGCAACAAGACGGGAACCGCGGCCACCTCGCCGTGACCTTCGACAATAGGGTACAGCTTCATGCCAGACTCTCGAACAGCGTGCCGTTGCGCAAGACCTCGTCATTGGCGAACAACTCCTCGGCGTGAAGTGAATTGGACCGCAACAACTCGCCCGCCCCCATGAGGTGACTGCGCATCGCCTCGCGGGTCGCAGCGGATGGCAGCAGCAAATGCGAAGCGCCCGCCTGCCAGGAAACGATGCGTAGATTCTCGTCGGTGATCCACTTGGCATCGAGCAACTCCGGGCTATGCGTAGTGACGACGACCTGCATGGTCTTTGATGCCCGGCGGATGAGGTCGAGCACCGCGCCCAGCGCGCCGGGGTGGATGGTTGCCTCCGGCTCTTCGATGACCAGCACTGAAGGGCTTGATTTCTGGAGCACGGCCATGATGAGGCCAAGCGAGCGCAAGGTGCCATCCGACATGCTGAACGCGTCGAAGGTGAGTTTTTTGCCTTCGCCCCATTCCTGGGAGAAACTCATTGACAGCTTGTTTCCATGCTTCTTGTGGGAAACCGATTTGGTCTCGGGAACAATGGATTCGAGAATGCGGTGAACTTCTTGCTGGGTTGTCTTGGCGTTTTCGCCTCGCGACAGCTCCTGAAGAACGCTGGCGGCATTGCCGCCGTCCGGTCTGAGAACAATTCCGCTATCCGGGTCTTGCATCGCCCGCAACTTGGCCGGTTCGATCGAATAGACGCGCATCGCGCTAAGTACTTTGAAGATGGGCGCAAAGCGCTCGTCACCGCCAACAAGGGGAAGCGCAAGCGCCGTGGGTTCCAGCGCGGGCGTCAAGCCCTCGGCGTTGCTTTTCCAGGCGTCGGTCCGATCGAACCACCACCGTCCGCCATCTTTTTTGCGCACGAGGCATTGCTCGCGAACGATGCGAAAACCGTAGTTGGGCAGTGCCTTGACCTCGAACGCAAAACGCCCGCCCTCGATGCCGTTGAAGGCGCCAAACTCGAACGCCAGCCCCATGTTCGGCGGAGCGCTCTTGACGGAGCTGCGGTTGCGCACCGCCGCGATGCCTCCTTTGCCATCGAACACCGCCTGGATGGGCGATGCCATCGCTTCGGCAACGAAACCAAACACATCGGCAAGATTCGACTTTCCCGAGCCATTGCGCCCCACCACGAACAAAGGATTGTCCAGTTCCAAAACCGCCGATGGAAAGCTGCGGAATCGTTTGATGACTATTTTTGTAATGGGTCCCATGCTCATCGCCTTGTATCCCTCAAGCCATATAAATATCGAGGGGAATTATCCTCCTCTGCTTGCATCATTCCGCTGCCTGCTCCGCATTGAGCGTCAAGGACCGTAACTCCAATCCCTCAATCTCCTGCAACGACTTGCCCGCAATCCCCTGCAAGTCGCCATACATCGCCGTTCTGGGCGATGAGGTAGCAGGCGAAGCGGGAGAGGTGAAAATCCTCAACCACTTGAACTGCCCCCTTGCCGCCGGCGATCGGTTTGCCGGCGCCGGCAAAGTGATAATCCGGCTTATTTCCCGATTGTTGACAAGAGCTTACGGCGCGCTCGATGGCCTGCTCGAAGCGTCGCCACTGGCTGTAGCCGAGCAAGAGTTGCAGGTCGCGGGCGCTCCAGTACTCGGCGCCGTGCTCGTTGGTCAGCTTGATGGATTCGAAGGATTTATCGCCAAGGGTCGGCAGTTGCTTGCTGTTCATCGTTGCGGCTCCCTTCCGCTCACGGCGGCACAATTACCCAATGACATGGCGAGTTTAGCCGCAGCAAGGCTCATCAGGCGAGCCATTCAGAGAAGAACCCATCGCAGCACAAATAACGGCTGCAAGGTCGTGGTCTGGTTCAGTTTGCCCTCGATCTGCTCGATCAGTTCGTCGCGCTGCCTGTCCACCTGATCCTGCGCGTCGAACAGGGTGCGGCGCTTCTGGTTGCGCTGGGCTTCGAGGGCCTTGATCTGCTTCTGCCCGGCCAGCTTTTCCTCCAGCGTCAGGGCAGTTACGGCGGCGCGGCGGGCCTCCTTGATCTGGCGGTCGATTTCCTTGATTTCCCGTTCCAGTCCGACTTTCAGATCGTCGGCCCAGCTGTCGAGCTTGTCGGCCTCGGCTTCGAAGAAACGGGCGTTGCGCTCTGAAATGACGCGTTGAATGGCGGCCTGACGATGTTGGGTAACGGTATCAAGTGCGCCCCGAACCTTATTCTCTGTCGCAAGCGGACGGGGAGCGGATGCGCAAGGCAGCGTTAGCAGGCGCTGCGCGACTTCTTCTTCCAATGTTTGGCCGTCGTCGGTGACGGCCGAGAAGATCAGATGATCTTCCGCCAAGTCGAGCGCTTCCACGCTGAAGAACGAAAGGGCGAGCCAGCCAGTCTTGCCGATCAAGGGCTCAAGGGACGTGACCTTGCCGTCATGCCGGCCGTAGTCGAAGTGAATCTCCGCAGTCGGCAAGTCGCGGCTCTTGGCGTTCGCCATCAGAGCTTCCGCCAGCGGATGGTTGAGGCGGTAGAGGTGGGCTTCGCCGGAACGGCGCGGCAGTTCATACAGGCCCAGCGGAATGGCGGCGGCTTGCTGCGGGAAAGGGTTTGCCGTCAGGCGAAACGACGCATCCCCCAGAAACTCGGCTTGGCCATCCAGTTCATGCCGCGTGAGCTGCATGAGCAGACGTTCGTAGCGGTTGAGGTAGGCCCTGGAGGCTTCGTCGCGCACCTTGAGTTTTTCGCGCACTTCGTCGTCGAAGTTTTCCAGCAGTTGCTGGCGCGTGCGCGTCATGGATTCGTTGATTTCCAGACTCAGTTCGAGCTGGAGCTGGTTGAAGGCGCTCTGGATTTCATCCTGCTTGCGGCAATTCTGGTAAATGGCGGCGATGCGTTTCTCGAAGTCGACGCCGGATTCGATGGCGCCCAGCACTTCATCGCTGGCACCGAAAACGCCTTCGAAAAGCTGGAATTTTTCTGACAGCAACTCGAAGACGCGTTGATCGGCGGCGTTCTTGCGGTTGAGAAAATTCACCACCACCACGTCGTGCTTCTGGCCGTAGCGGTGGCAGCGGCCAATGCGCTGCTCGATGCGCTGCGGGTTCCAGGGCAGGTCGTAATTCACCACCAGCGAACAGAATTGAAGGTTGATGCCTTCGGCGCCTGCCTCGGTAGCGATCATGATGCGGCCCTGCTCGCGGAAGTAATCCACTAGCGCCGAGCGCATGTCTGCGCTGCGCGAGCCGGTGAGCCGGTCGCTGCCCTGATGGCGTTCGAGCCACTGGCTATAGATCAGCTTGGAACCATCGTCGGTGTTGGAACCATTGAACAGCACGATGCCGTCACGAAACGGGCTGTCCGCTAGCAGGCGCAACAAATAACTCTGGGTGCGGCGCGACTCGGTGAAGATGATGGCTTTTTCCGCGCCGCCGAGTTCTTTTGCCTTGGCAAAGGCGACGCCCAGCGCCTTGAGCAGCGCCTTGCCCTTGGCATTGTGTTGGATGGAGGTGGCCAGTTGGGCGAAGGCATCGAGGTCGGCGATTTCCTGCTCAAGCGCCCGGCGGTCGTCTTCGGTAAGGAGTTCAACGGGTTCGTCGTCGGTCCACTCCTCGGCAGTTTCGTCGAGCGCTTCGTAGTCCTGATCCAGTTCGTCTTCCAGCGATTCCGCAGGTTCCTGCTTGCGCAGCTTGGTTTTGAGCCGGTTGGAAATCGAGGTAAGTGCGCCGGCAATGGCAAACGTGGATGAGGCCAGGAGCTTGCGCAGCACCAGCGTCATCAGGGAGCGCTGACCGGCCGGCAGCGCCTGTAGATTATCCCGTTGCAGATATTCGGAGACGAGATGGTAAAGCCGGTCTTCGCTTTCCTCCGGGGTGAACTCCTCGACCAGCGGCAGGCGCTTGGTGTAGGGAATGTAGGCCGTAACCTGTCGGCGGAGGGTGCGATGGCAGACTGGCTTGAGACGAGCCTTGAGCGTCTCGAATACCTGCTCCTGATTCAGATTGGCGAATTGTTCGCGGAAGCTTTTCAGGTCGCCGAAGGTGTGTTCGTCGATGAAGCTGACTAGCCCGAACAGCTCCAGCAACGAATTCTGCAAAGGCGTCGCCGTGAGCAGCAGCTTGTGTTTGCCGGCCAGGGCCAGTTTGAGTGTGTTGGCGATGACGTTCGATGGCTTGTAAACATTGCGCAGCCGGTGCGCCTCGTCGATTACCACCAGGTCCCACGGCACGGCCTGAACGTCGCCGGCCTTGCTCTTGGCGAACTGGTAGGAGCAGATGACGATTTCGGGCACTTCAAAAGGGCGGAACTGACCCTGCCGGATCGCGGCGTTATAAGGCTTGGCTTCGAGAATCCGGCAGGGCAGGAAAAACTTTTCGGCCAGTTCCTGGAACCACTGCTTGCGCAGGTTGGACGGCGTGATGACGAGAATGCGCCGCTTGCGCTCTGCCCACTTCTGCGACAGCACGAGGCCCGCTTCGATGGTCTTGCCCAGGCCGACCTCGTCCGCCAGCAGCGCGCCCTTGGAAAGCGGCGAGTTGAAGGCGAACAGGGCCGCATCGACTTGATGTGGATTGAGGTCCACCTGCGCATCCACAAGCGCACCGGCCAGCTTCTCGACGCTATCAGGCGGACAGCGACGGCTCAGCTCGTAGGCAAAGTATTTGGTGTGGTAGGCGGAGAGCACAGGCTGATGTCCATTGGCATATTGCAATTGTCCTGCAATGCAGCCAAAAACCCAAGCACCTACCAGAAAACCGCCTTAGAAAAAGGGAGCGCACCCTTCCTGGCCATGCCGGAACAACTGGCGTAGGCCCTGGCGAACCTCGCCACCTAGTCGGCCTGGGTCACCGGCAGTTCAGTCACCGCGCCCTCGGTGACGCAGACTCCACAGGCGGCCTGGCGGCAGCGCACGCAGGCGGCCTTGATGTCCTCGGGCACCGGAATCGACTTGATGCGCTTGGGATTATCCGGGTCGCGCACCGCGAACAGGCGCACCTCGCGCCCTTCGGCCAGCACCGTGTCGCCGCGCCGCGCGGTGTGGTGCATGACGAAGGTCTTGTTGTTCCACTGCTCGATCGTGGTCTCGATCTCGATGTCCTCACCGTAGGTGGCGGAATTGAGGAACTTGCACTGCACGTCGAGCACCGGCGTGCCGATGATGCCGCGCTCTTCTTCGGTGACATGCCAACTGGGAATGCCGCAGGCGACGAAAAATTCGCGGCTGGCGGTGTCGAACCAGACCAGGTAGTTGGCGAAGAAGACGATCTTGGCCGGATCGCATTCCGAAAAGGCGATGCGGTGGCGGTGGATGTGGCGGCGGTGGCAGGGGCCCAGCGGGGCGGCGATGTCGTTCATGGCGTGTGTCCCATTCGTTTGATCCAGCGCACCGGCACGGCCTTTGCCGCTCGCGGCGGGGCACCGGCCTGGCTCAGCGCGGCATCCAGTGCCGTGCCGCTTTCCTCGGCCAGCGCCGCCTCGCGGGCGCGGCGGATAGCCGCCGGATCGCTGGACTTCAAACTGTTTATTATAGACCTGAAGTTTTCCTTGGCGCGCTCGTTGGTCGCACCATAGCCCTTGACCATGCGCGCACAAAGGGCAAGCTCCAGCGCCACGTCGAGGCGGGTCGCGGCCTCGATCGCCGCCAGCCAGTGCTCGATCAGTTCCTGTTCCTCGGCATGGCGCCGGCCGATGCGGCGCAGGGGGCGCAGCGCGCCGAGCAGGCGCAGCGCGAGGAAGCCGAGGATGGTATCGGCGCGCAGCTTGAGCGGCAGGGCCAGGGGCGCGGCGCCGTTGCCGTCCCGCGAAGCGGAATCCCAGGCACGCAGGGCGAGTCGGCGCCAGCGCCCTGCGTCCCTTCGGGAACTCTCCCAGGCCAGCAGGGGCTTCGCCAGTGCCGGCGGCAGCAGGCCGGCGAGCTCGACCGGACCGGGCTTGAGGTGGTCGGCAATGCGCAGCAGCTCGCCGGGCCGCGCGCCGGCTTCCTCGGCGACGCGGGCGTAACGGGAGGCGCGGCTTTTCAGGTCGGCAACGCGGATCACATCGTCGAAGGCCATCCACAGCGCCAGGTAGCGGGCGCCTTCGCGCACCAGTTCGCCGTCGGCGGCTGCGCCGAAACGACGGGCGACCGCGCGCAGGCGCTCGACACGCTGCATGAACAGCTCGCCATACGCCGCGTCCTGGAATTCGACGACGCGGGCCTGGCCCAGTGTGACGAGGTCGGTAATGGGAGTTCCCACCGGGACGCAGAGCGCTGGCGCTGGCGGTACGCCGACTCCACCGCGCGCCCGCTCGAAAGCCAGCGCGAAACCCCTGAGGCTGGCTTCCACGCCACGCCCCGAGTCGCGGATGATTTCCTCGAAGGCCGCCGGATCGAAGGGCAGCACGCCGCTCGCGGCAATCGCGCCGAAGAGCACGGCGCTGGGCACGGTGCCGGCCTCTCGCGCCGTGGCGTCGACGTCGAAGGCGGCCAGCGCGCGACTGTGAGTACGCGCCACCTCGAGCAGGCGCGCGCTGTCGTAGCGGCCATCGCCCGGCGCCAGCTTTTCGAAGGTGGTCAGGCTGCGGTGGGTGGAACAGATCAGGCGCGTGCGCTGCGGCGAAGCAAAGCCGTTCTGGATCTGGCGCACGGCTTCCAGCAGTTCCGAGGCGACCAGCAGGTCGAGGCAGCCCGGCACCGGCGCGAGGCTCATCACCGGAGTGCGCCCACCCAGCTCAGCAAAAGTCTGCGGATGGATCTCGACATAGTAGGTGGTGGCGCCGGTGCGCTGGGCGACACCGGGGATCGAGGTCGCCTGCGCCGGATGGCCGGCGCGCACGGCGAGTTCCACCAGCCATTCGGCGAGCACGCCGCCGCCCTCGCCGCCCAAAGCAGCGATCAGCAGGGTGATGGGCTGGCGCGTACTCATGGCTTCGCCAGCATCCCGATCACACCGCGCCTGAACCCGGCCAACGCGCGCTCGAACAGACCGGGATTGACTACTACCTCGGCACGGTAAAACGACGGGCAGAGCGTCGCCGCGTGAGCGTTCTCGCCGCACAGGCCGCAGCCGACGCAGCCCTCGATCACCGTCGCCACCGGATCGACCTTCAATGGATCGCCGCTGTCCTTCAGCGTCAGTGTCGGGCAGCCGGAAAGCCGGATGCAGGAATGGTCGCCCGAGCAGGTATCGGCATCGACGCCGTACTTCACCTTGACCACGCGCTTGCCCGCCTTGAGCAGGCCGGCGACCCAGGGCTTGCTGCGGCGCTGGCGTTCGAGCTGGCATTCGCCCTCGGCAATGATCACCTTGAGCCCGGCGTAATCGGTGGTGAAGGCCTCCTCCAGCGTGCGGCGCATGGACTCGACCTCGTAGCTCGGCACCGTGCGCAGCCAGCCGACGCCGATGCCCTTGAGCGTGTCCTCGATGCTGCGGTTGCGATCGACCAGACTCTGCTGCCGGTCCACCGCGGTCGCCTTGATATCGTCATCCGGCGTGGAAATGATTTCCTGAGTGCCGGTGGCCGAGGTGTAGCCGTTCTTCATGATCAGCAGCACGGCGTCATCATTGTTGAACAGCGCCGACTCGACGCCGGTCAAGAGGCCGTTGTGCCAGAAGCCGCCGTCGCCCATCACCGCCATCGCGCGGCGGCCGAGCATGGGCGAAACGCCGGCGCGGCTGGCCAGGCTCATGCCGTAGCCGAGTATGGTGTGGCCGAGGCCGAAGGGCTCGAAGGTGGCGAAGGAATGGCAGCCGATGTCGGCGGCGTAATGCACCGGGCCGACATTGGCCTGCGCCTGCTTGATGGCCGAGAACACCGGCCGCTCCGGGCAGCCGACGCAGAACTGCGGCGGGCGCGGCGGCAGCGGCGTTTCCAGTTGCGCCGTCACCGCCTGGCGGCGCGCGGCATTCGCCGCCAGCCAGTCCTGCGCGCCGGCCAACGACAGCTCGGCGGCATGGCGGGCGAGGAACTTCACCAGCCCCTGCGCGATCACCTCCACGGTGTACTCGCCGGCCATCTGCAGCAAGTCCTTGCCGTGCAGCGCGGTATCGATCTCCAGTCGCCGCAGCGCGGTGGCGATTTCCTGCTCGATGAATTCGGGTTGCCCCTCCTCGACGACCAGCACGGCGCGCTTGCCGCGGCAGAACTCGGCGATCTGTTCCGGCACCAGCGGATAGGTGACATTGAGCACCAGCAGGGGGATCTGCGCGGCGCCGAAGGCATCCGCCAGATCGAACTGCTGTAGCGCGCGCAGCAGCGCGTTGTGCAGGCCGCCCTGGACGATGATGCCGATGTCCTCGCGCGGCCCGGCGAAGATTTCATTGAGCCCGTGTTCGAGGATGTAGCGCCGCGCCGCCGGCAGGCGCTGCTCGAACTTGAGCTTCTCGTGGCGGAAGGTCGACGGCGGATGCGACAGCCGCTCGTAATCGAAACGCGCCGGCGCCTCCATCAGCGCCCTGCGCGAGATCGCCGGCGCGACGTTGTCGCGGCACTCGAAGCTGCCGCGCACATGGCAGGCGCGGATCCGCAACTGCAGGATGGCCGGCGTGTTGGCGGCCTCGGACAGCGCGAAGCCGTGCTCGACCATGCGCACCATGGCCGGCAGCTGCGGGCGCGGGTCGAGCAGCAGCAAGGATGACTTCATGGCGAAGGCGTGGCTGCGTTCCTGGATCACGCTGGCCCCTTCGCCGTAGTCCTCGCCGACGATGATCAGCGCGCCACCGACGACACCCGGCGAAGCCAGGTTGGACAAGGCATCGGCGGCGACGTTGGTGCCCACCACCGACTTCCAGGTCACCGCGCCGCGCAAGGGGTAGTGGATCGAGGCGCCGAGCATGGCGGCGGCGGATGCCTCGTTGGAACAGGCTTCGACATGCACGCCGAGTTCGGCCATGTAGTCCCCGGCCTGGACCATGACGTCGAGCAGGTGCGACACCGGCGCGCCCTGGTAGCCGCCGACATAGGCCACGCCCGACTGCAACAGCGCCTTGGTGATCGCCAGTATGCCTTCGCCATGGAAGGTCTCGCCCTCGCCCAGGCGCAGTTGGCGGATCTCACCGCCGAAGGAAATTTCCATGCGCGCATTCTGACCCCCAATCCCGGCGCGGCCAAGGCGGCGCCCGCACTAGCAGCTATCGCAGCCCGGTATGGATGCGGCGAATACCCGCGCCTAAAATGTGCCCATGCGAACTTCCACCGATTGGCGCGCCGTGCTCGCCGCCGCCGCCTGCGGCGTGGCCGTGGCCTTCAACGTCGGCAAGGTGCCGATCGCCATGACGGAATTGCGCGCCGAGTTCGGCCTTTCGCTGGTGGCGGCGGGCTGGATGTCGTCGATGATCAATACCCTGGCGGTGTGCACCGGGCTGGCCTTCGGCATCCTCGGCGACCGCTTTGGCGCCCTGCGTACCTGCTACGCCGGGCTGGGCACGAGCATGCTCGGCGTCGCCCTGGGCCTGGTCGCGGCAAGCGAAGGCTCGCTGCTGCTCTCGCGTTTCCTCGAAGGCACGGGGCTGGTCGCCGTAGCGGTTTCCGCCCCGGCCCTGCTGACCTCGGCGGCGGCGCCGACCGACCAGCGCTTCGCGCTCGGCATCTGGAGCTCCTACCTGCCCGCCGGCGTCGGCCTGATCATGCTGCTGGCCCCGCTGATCCTGCCATTCGGCGGCTGGCGCGGGTTGTGGCTGGTGAGCCTGATGGCGCTGGCCATGTCGGCGCTGGCGGTACGGCGCTCCGAGGCCAGTTATGCGCCGCGCCCTGCCGCAACGCCGGCCACGGAGGTATCCCCCTGGCGCGTCGCCCGTGCTGCCCTGGCGCGGCCCGCGCCCTGGCTGCTGGCCTTCGCCATGCTGAGCTGGACGCTGCAGCACTATGCCCTGATCATCTGGCTGCCGACCTTCCTCACCGAGCAGCGCGGCCTGGGCATGCTGGCGACATCCCTGCTCTCCTGCGTGATGGTGCTGGCCAACGTGCCCGGCAACCTGATCGGCGGCAGCCTGCTGCAGCGCGGCTGGCAGCGCGGCAAGCTGATCGCCGGCGCCAGCCTGGTCACCGGCCTGTGCGGCGCCGGCATCTTCCTCGACGGCCTGCCCGACACATTGCGCTACGCCCTGTGCGTGCTGCTGTCCTTCACCGGCGGCCTGATTCCGGCCTCGGTGCTTTCCGCCTCGGCCCACCTCGCCACCACGCCGAGGCAGATCGGCACCCTGCAAGGCCTGTTCATGCAGATGGGCAATGTCGGCCCCTTCGTCGGCCCGCCCCTGATCGCCGCGATCGTCGCCGCCAGCGGCCTGTGGCGCGATGCGCTGTGGGTCACCGGCAGCGCGGCGGCAGGCGGGATCCTCCTCGGGCTGGCGCTGAGGCGCTTCGATCGGCACTGAGGCCATTGAGCGCCGTCCTGTGGGCGCCGACTTTCGGTGCGGGGCTGCTGCGCGCTGCCGGTACTCCATGCCCGATCTTCCCTGTAGGAGCCGAACCTGCTTTCCCTTGCCGCATCTGCTGCACTGGGAGGTATGCTGCGCCATGTGCGGAATTGCCAATGACAGCGTGAAGTAGTTCCGGGACCGGCCGCGGTATGCGGATGCGCAGGGTCGTCTGGAAAGCTGGCACGAGGAAGCAAGGGTGAAGTTCATCGGCACCCATGCGCGCTATGATCAGATCGACGTGGAGACAGTCAATGAATATTAGGCCGATTCGAAATGACGCGGATTTGCGCGCTGCATTTGTCCGTCTGGAGGCGATTTTCCAGGCGCCTGAAGGCTCCCCGGAAGCCGACGAAATGGAGGTTCTGGTGGCGCTGGTCGAGGCCTACGAAAACCGGCACTATCCGGTAGGCCCGGCCGACCCGGTCGAGGCGATCAAATTCCGCATGGAACAGCAGGGTCTGGCGGCGAAGGATCTGGAGCCCTATATCGGTTCCAGCGGCCGGGTATCCGAGGTCTTGAACCGAAAGCGGACCTTGACCCTGCGCATGGTGAAGCGCTTGCATGACGGACTCAAGATTCCGTACGAAAGCCTGTTGTCGCGCGCTGCTTAAGCCTGATCGTCAGGAGCCCACATGATCACCGCATTGGTCCAATTCAAGCTGCCCGCGGCCATGACGCCGGATCAGGCACGTGAAGTCTTCCTGTCCACCGCGCCGCGCTACCTGGGCATGCCCGGCCTGATCCGCAAGTACTACCTGCTCTCGGACGACGGCAGCACCGCCGGCGGCGTCTATCTCTGGAAGACCCGCGAGGATGCCGAGCGCGTCTATACCGAGGAATGGCGCCGATTCATCGTCGACAAGTACGGCGTCGAGCCGAGCCTGAGCTACTTCGCCACGCCCGTCGTGGTGGATAACCCGCTGGGGCGGATACTCACCGAGGACTGAAACCACAACCACCCGGGCGGAGTCGCCGTACCATCGGCGCCGACTTTCGGGCCTTCAGTCGCGGTGGAGGATCTCCGGGCCACCGGTGCCGGCCGTGCGTTCATAGACGCCGTTCTCGGCCTTCTGGTAACGCGTGAAGCCCGAATTCTTGATCGCCGACTCCGAAGTCGAATATTTCCCGCCCAGCGCAACACGACTGATCTGTCGCTCGCAGGCCTGACCACAGCGCGGGCACTGGGTCAGCTTGTCGTCCGCAATGCGCTGCACGACTTCAAATTTCCCGGCGCACTGATCGCAGCGGCCGGACGTGGGTGCGTATTCGTAGAGAGGCATGGCAAGGCGGGAAACCGGTTGATGGCAGGGCCGAAGAATACTATGACGGCACTGGCAGGCGGATGGCAGTCATTTTCCGTGGCTCACCAGACAGGTATGTCATTTTCCCGGCCGCTTGACAGGCACCTGGTTCGCACCAACCACGATGCGGCGCGCGGGGCTCGCTTTTCCGGGCGGCAGATTGAGGGGCAACTCCCTCCTTCGGCCAGGGCTTACCGGTCTGCGCGCCTGTCAATCACCACATGGGTGGCAAGCGGCGATGCCGCGTGCCGGGTGCAGGCGTAGCCCAGGGCCGGGAGATCGACGTCCTCGAACAGTCGCTCCCCGCTGCCGAGCAGCACCGGCGAAATGGCGACATGCATTTCATCGATCAGTTGCTGGCGCAGGTACTGCCGTATGACATCAACCCCGCCGCCAAGGCGGACGTCCATGCCCCCGGCCGCTTCGCGAGCCCGATCCAGCGCCGCGACGATGCCGTCCGTGACGAAGTGGAAGGTGGTCCCGCCTTCCATGACCAATGGAGGCCGCGCATGGTGGGTGAGGACGAACACGGGCACGTGATACACGGGATTCTCGCCCCACCAGCCGCGCCAGCTTTCATCCGGCCACGGCCCGCGAACCGGGCCGAACATGTTCCTGCCGAGTATCCATGCCCCGATGTTCCGGAACCCCCGGGCCGCGTACTCCTCGTCGATGCCCTCGGTCGCCCCGCCCTCGTCGCCGATCACCGCCCGGTGAAAGGTCCGTGTCGACCACGCCCACCCGTGCAGCGAGGTACCGCCCACCCCGAGCGGGTTATCGATGTCCTGGTTCGGCCCGGCGCCGAACCCATCAAGCGAAATCGTGAAGCTCTCGACGCGAAGTCTTGACATGGCGTTCCCCGCTGTGGACTGATCATTCAAATGTGGGTCACATTCTCCATGGATTGACGGACTTCACCACTCTCAGTTGGAAGGGCAAAAAGTGGCAGGTCACAACAGGCCTTGCAGTCCGTTTGCGATTTCCGAATCGTCACTTTCGACCCGTTGCTGTCCGTCAAAACATCCGAGAATCGAATTCACGTAGCTGATTTAAGCAGTCGCTCGACTTTTATGTTGCTATTTATGCGGTTGGATTGTCCATTGAAGGCGGCTTGTCGCTACGTTGCAATTTCCATTTGCTGAGCAGTTCATCAGACGCAGGTTCCTGTCTCGTCTCCGCCTTGATAATCTCTAATACAGATATGTCATGAAATCGACCGTCTGCTTTTACGTTAGCTTTCCATCTGACATCGAAACCAATTAGCTTAACTTCCTCGCGTATCGGTGAAAGCGCAAGTGATAGGCCACCTCCAATCGGGGTACCAAGGACAAGTCTGGCAATAGTTACGCGGCTAAGCCAGTGATACTCCCGTGGCCGAACCAATTCGTCAAATCGAGTAGCATTAATCCACCACCGTTCATCGGCAACAGACCAGTTTGTTGGTGGTGAAAGGCCCATTAAACCAGTAGGTCGAGGTGCTTCAACCGCAGTCGCCAAGTCTGTCGCAAACTTTTCGTTGATCGTTCGACGGATATTTTCTCGAAAATAGATAGCCGTTTTGTCGTCAGGCGTATAGAACTTTGAACGTGCATGCGTCTGAATGGATTTGACAAATTTATCTGTGAGGCTTTGTTGTGTGAGTTTGATGTAGCTTTCAAAATCAGAGATCGATTCAAACGTAAGCAATGCCTTGTTATGCTTTTGTCGTGTTTCAGTTGACGTTCGCAGCAAATGGTCATTGCAGAGAAACACAATATTCGTACCGCTTCCTTTGGTGCTTTCGCATATCCCGCACACTGTTTCAAGGATCAAGGCATCCCTGAATCCTTTTTCGTTGTCCTTGTCCTTGGGATCGAATGTGAACGGGGGATTTCGCCAGATTGCATCCTCGATCACCTGACGCCAATTGATTGATGCTATGGGGGCGGCAGTAATCTGCCCCCCATGGCTCTCCACCCATTTCTTCAGTTTCTCTCCTACTTGCTTGCGAATTGTTGCGTGATCGAGGCGAGGCTCATATTTCTTTTGCGTAATTCCAGCCAGTTCAGCCATTTGGTCCGAAACGGTGGTGGCACATTTGATGGCTGAAGTTGCTTGCTGAAATTGCAGTTCTCCCAAGACAACCTCAGGGACGAACAATCTCAGCGGAATGACGGAAGAACTACGAGACCAGAACTGATCGAAATCTGGAGAGACAGCGTTCTTCTTATCCTTGTCCCACAGAATATTGGTGTCAGGGACGACGATATGAGCTGGGACAGGCTCCAGCTTGACTTTTGGCATTGCGAGTCCCCTTTCTTAACACGACACATTATGAATGTAAATATTTGAAAGACTACATCTTCAAAATGCCAATAGCAATATTCAGCGTAAAGCTGTCATCAGCGCACCAGCATTGGAAGAAAGTTAACCGACTGCTTCTGGCCGAATCCTGAAGTTCACCACCACCTCGGAAGCAGGCCGGCCACAGGCCTCCGCCGATTTGGCGGACGCCGCCGCGAGGAGCCGTGCCAGGGGTCGACCGCCGGCGATGTCCGACGACGTTGCCGGCTTTATCGGCAGCGGCTAGTTTCGCCGGCGGCCTGGCGCGGCCCCGGAGCAAGGGGACCCGCAGGGCGGGAGCCCATGAGACGGCGGCCTGTGGCCGGCCTGCGGCGCCACGCACGCAGAATCGCCGTGTCACCGGCGCCGACTTTCAGTCCATCCGCTACCATGTCCGCCAGCATGATCGCGCTTGAACTGAAGATTCCGCCGCTCGCCCTCACCCTCGGCTTCGCGCTGGCGATGTGGCTGGCCTCGACCCAAAATCCGCAATTGGCATTCACGATCCCCGCGCAGCAGTTCATCGCCATCGCGCTCGCCGGCCCGGGCGCCGGCATCGTGCTGGTGGCGTGGCTCGGATTTCGCCTCGCCGGGACCACAGTGAATCCGACCCGGCCGCATTCGACGACCCGCGTGGTCGGGAGTGGCGTCTATCGCCTGAGCCGCAATCCGATGTACCTCGGCTTCCTTCTGACGCTCGCCGGCTGGGCGGTATTGCTCGGCCACGCCCTGCCATTCCTCTTCCTGCCCGCCTTTGTCCTCTACATGAACCGCTTCCAGATCGCGCCCGAGGAGCGCATGCTGGCGGCGAAATTCGGCAGCGACTATGAGGCCTACCGGCAGGCCGTGCGCCGCTGGCTGTAGCCACGACTCGAAGGAGCCCGTCATGGAACCCCGCATCAGCCTGATCACCCTCGGCGTTGCCGACCTCGATCGCGCCACGCGCTTCTACCAGGATTGCCTCGGCCTGCCGCGCATCGAAACGCCGCCGACAATCACCTTCTTCGAACTCGGCAAGACCTGGCTCGCGCTCTGGTCGCGCGACAGCCTCGCCGCCGATGCAGGCGTGCCGGCGGCTGGGTCGGGCTTTCGCGGTTTCGCCCTGGCGCACAACGTCCGCTCGCCGGCCGAGGTGGATGCCCTGCTGGCGCGCGTCACCGACTACGGCGCGACAATCACCAAGCCGGGGCAGGCCACCGACTGGGGCGGCTATTCCGGCTACTTCACCGACCCCGACGGATTCCTCTGGGAAGTTGCGCACAACCCGGCCTTCCCGCATGTCTGAGCGATCACGCGAAACGGCCTACGGCCAATCCGCATAGGTCGTCGTCGCCAGCACCTGGCTCTGCGCCGTGGCGTCGCGCGCGGCCTTGCGGTAGGCGGCGGGGCTGAAGCCGAGGCGCTGCCGGAAGAAGCGGCTGAAGTGCGAGGCGCTGCGAAAGCCGAGGTAATCGGCCAGGGCCTCGATGCCGAGGCCGGAGCGGGCAAGGCGCAGGCTGGCCTCGTGGCCGAGGCGATCGTGCAGCAGTTCCAGCGGCGTGCGTTGCAGCATGCGAACGCAGATGTCATGGAGCCGGTCGTGCGATACGCCCAGCTCCTTCGCGTAATCGGCGATGCGCCAGCGCTCGCGGAAATGGGTTTCGACGAGGTGGCGGAACCTGACCAGCAGCGCCGAATGGCTGTCGAAACCCTGGCGCGCGACATCCTCGAAGCCCGAGAGCCGCCAGCAATGCACCAGGATCAGCGCGACATGGGCCGTCAGGTAGTTCCACGAACCGCGCTCGTCGCGCCTGACTTCGCGGCCGACGGCGGCGAAGGAATGGGCGACCTCGGCCCGCGTCGTCGCCTGGTCGATGGCATTCACCACCACGCTGCGGTCATTGACCTGGCGCAGGTGGATGGACTCGGCGGACTGGCCGATCGCATCCTTGACCAGCATGTCCGACAGCGTCAGCAGCTCGCCGCTGGCACCCGCCGCCAGACGCAGGAAGTGGCCGGGCCGGATCGGGACCCAGGCCAGGCAGGGCGCGACCAGTTCCATGGACTCGGCGGCGCCATCGACGCGGCCCTCGCCGGCGTGCAGCAGGATGGCGGCGCGCGAGGCGTCGCCGCTTGGCGCCTGCAAGCCGAAGCGGCGCGCATGCAGGGCCGAGGCCAGCGACTGCGCGCCGGCATGGGCATTGATGTTGAGGCGATACACGCCTGGGGCGGATTCGATCATGTGCGCACCAGTTTCATGTCATTGGTTACCAGGTTTTGAATACCACTAAGCCGTCTGCCGAGGTCCGCAAGACCCGAATCGCCTCACCACCCGCCCAATCCGCGGGCGTACCAGCCAGACCCGGGCCGTCAGCCATTTCGCTCACCACCCATCGATTACCAGAAACCTGTCAGAGATTCCTGAAATATGACATTGTTGCCGCTTTGATTCAAGCCTAAAGTTTGTCCAGGTCGCTAGAACCGCCCGCAGAGGCGAACGACCGGCAGCACGCATCCCAGCCGCCCGCGGCATTCCGCGCGGCGCCGACGACAACACGAGGAGAGACAAATGCGCAAGCACCTGATAGGGACACTGGCGGTGTCCGCGGCACTCATGGCGGCCGGCCTGGTCCAGGCCCAGGAAATCAAGTCCATCAAGATCGGCACGGCGGCGGCCAAGACCGGCCCCGGTGCCGGCGGCGCCGGCGTCACGCACTGGCCCAACGTCAAGCTCTGGGTGGCCCAGGTCAACAAGGGCGGCGGCATCCTGCTGAAATCCGCCGGCAACAAGCGCGTGCCGGTCGAGCTGATCGAGTACGACGACCGCTCCAGCAACGACGACGCGGTCAAGGCCATCGAGCGCCTGGCCACCCAGGACAAGGCCGACTTCATCATCGCCCCCTGGGGCACCGGCGCCAACCTCGCCACCGCGCCGGTATTCGCCAAGTACGGCTATCCGCAGATCGCGGTCACCTCGGTCACCGACAAGGGGCCGGAACTCGCCAAGCGCTGGCCCAACAGCTTCTGGCTGCTGGGCGGCGGCCAGCACATGGCCGGCAGCCTGGTCGAGCTGCTGAAGAAAATGAACGCCGAAGGCAAGATCGGCAAGAAGGTGGCGATGGTGCATGTGGCCGACGGCTACGGCCTCGACATGGTGGCCGGCGCGCGCCCGGCGCTCAAGGCCGCCGGCTTCGACGTGGTCTATGACAAATCGTATCCGCTGGGCACGCAGGACCTCTCGCCGATCGTGAACGAGATCAAGGGCCTCAACCCGGATGCCTTCATCGCCTTCAGCTACCCGCCCGACACCTTCGGCTTCACCGAGCAGTCGAAGATCGCCGGCTTCAACCCCAAGGTCTTCTACGTCGGCGTCGGCGGCGCCTTCCCGGTGTATCGCAACAAGTTCAGCGCGGCGACCATCGAGGGCGTGATGGGCACCGGCGGCTGGGACGTGGCCTCGCCGAAGATCCAGGACTACATCAAGGCGCACAAGGAAGCCAACGGCGGCAACGAACCCGACGCCTGGGCCAGCTCGGTGCAATACGCGGCGCTGGAAATGCTGCAGCAGGCGATCGAGCGCGTCGGCGCGCTGGACCGCGCGGCGGTGACCAAGGAACTGGGCAGCGGCGAGTTCGACACCGTGATCGGCAAGCTCAAGCTGAAGGGCAACGTGCGCGAAAACCCCTGGGCCGTCGGCCAGTGGCAAGGTGGCAGCTTCTACGGCCTGTCGCCGACCAACCTGCCCGGGGCACACACGCCCATCCTCAAGCCGGCCTGGAAGTGATCACGGCCTGAGTCCCGCGGGGCCGCGCCTGCGCAAGCAGGCCGGCCCCTCATCGACCGACCCGCGATGCTGACCACCATCCTCGTCGCCAGCGTGCTGCTGGGAGGCGCCTACGCCCTGATGGCGATGGGCCTCACGCTGCAGTACGGCGTCGCCCGCATCATGAACCTCGCCAGCGGCGAAACCTTGATGGGCGCGGCCTTCGGCTCCTTCTGCCTGTTCACCGCGTTGCAGATCGGCCCGCTGCTGAGCCTGGTCCTCATCGTGCCGCTGGCCTTCGCCATCAACTGGGCGATCTACCGCTGGCTCCTGAGCCCGCTGGTGCGCCGCGCGAAGAACCAGGGCATGCTGGAAGTCGACAGCATCCTCGCCACTTTCGGCCTGCTCTTCGTCATCGAAGGCGCGATGCTGGCGGGATTCGGCGGCAACTACTACAGCTATTCCTTCCTCGCCCAGCCGGTGACGCTGCTCGGCCACTCTTTCGGCCTCAATCGCGTGGTCGCCTTCGGCGTCGCCGCGCTGGTGGCGCTGGGCCTCTATTTCGGGCTCAACCGCACGCGCTACGGCACGGCGATCCGCGCCGTGGCGGTAGACCCGGTGGCCGCCGGCCTGGTCGCCATCGACGTGCCGCGCGCCGCCGCCTTCGCCTTCGCCCTCGGCAGCGCGCTGACCGCCTGCGGCGGCAGCCTGCTGTCGATGTTCCTCACCTTCAACGCCTCGATGGGCGTGGTGTTCACCATGAAGGCGCTGATCATCGTCATCATGGGCGGCGTCGGCGATCCGCGCGGCGCGGTGATCGCCGCCTTCCTGCTGGCGCTGGTGGAAACCCTGGTCGCGGCGCTGGTCGATCCCGGCCTGACGCTGGCCGCGACCTACCTGCTGTTCGTGCTCACCCTGCTGTTCCGACCGCAGGGCCTGATGGGGCGGCGCGCATGATCTTTCCCATGCAGCGCCGCGAAGTCATCGCCGTGGCCGCCTCGATGGCGGCGCTGGCGCTGCTGGCCGGCCTGCCGCTGGCCGACGACGGCTTCTGGCTGGCCCTGGCCATCACCATCGCCAGCTACGTGGCGATGGCCACCGCCTGGGCGCTGTTCTCGGGCCCGACCAACTACGTATCGCTGGCCACCGCCGCCTTCTTCGGCAGCGGCGCCTACGTCGTCTCGGCGCTGGCCGAAACAGCCCCATGGCCGGTGGTGCTGGTCGCCGCGGCCGTGGTCGGCGCGCTGCTGGCGCTGGCCACGGGGCTGGCCACGCTGCGCCTCTCCGGCATGTATTTCGTGATCTTCAGCTTCGGCCTCGCCGAGCTGATCCGCCAGCTCGTCACCTATTACCAGACCCAGTTCACGGGCTCGGTCGGGCGCTACATCTTCGTTACGATTTCGGCCGCCGAGATCTACTGGCAGTTGCTCGGCCTGTGCGCGATCGGCCTGTTCGCCGGCTGGGCGATCAACCGCTCGCGCCTGGGCTTTGCGCTGCGCGTGATCGGCGACGACGAAACCGTCGCCGCCCACAGCGGCATCGACACCGCGCGCGCCAAGGTGCTGCTGTTCAGCATCAGCGGCGCGCTGATCGCGCTGGTCGGCGCGGTGATGGCGCCGCGCTTCACCTACATCGAACCGCAGATCGCCTACAACCCGATGGTCTCCTTCCAGGTCGTGATCATGGCGCTGCTGGGCGGAGCCAAACGCCTGTGGGGGCCGCTGGTCGGCGTCATCCCCTTCGTCCTGCTTTACGAATGGATCGCCGGGCGCTTTCCCAACCACACCCACCTGTTGCTCGGGCTGGTGTTCCTGCTCGTGGTGTATTTCGTGCCGCAGGGCGTGTCGGGCTGGCTGGAAAAGGCGTGGCGCAAGCTGCAAGGAAAGTCGGCATGAGCGACACGGCGATTCTTTCCATCTCGGGCCTCTCCAAGGCCTTCGGCGGCCTGCTGGCGGTCAACCAGATTTCCTTCGACGTGCATCAGGGCGAGATCGTCGGCCTGCTCGGGCCCAATGGTTCGGGCAAGACCACGCTGCTCAACATGGTGTCCGGCGCGCTGCCGCCGACGCAAGGCAGGGTGCGCCTGCGTGGCCGCGAACTGACCGGGCTGCCGCCGCACCAGATCGCCCGCGCCGGGGTCAGCCGCAGCTTCCAACTGGTGCGCGTGCTGCCCTCGCTGACCGCGCTGGAGAACGTCATGGTCGGCGCCGTGTTCGGCCCCGATGCGGTGTGGGGCGCCGAGGCCGAAGCCATCGCCCGCGCGCTGCTGGAGCGCGTCGGCTTAAGCGGCCGCGAACGGCAGCGGCCCGAGGCGATGACCTACATCGACCAGAAGCGCATCGAGCTGGCGCGCGCCCTGGCCGCCGACCCGCAGGTGCTGCTGCTCGACGAATGGCTGGCGGGGCTCAATCCGACCGAGCTGCAAACGGGCATCGCGCTGATCGAATCCCTGCACGCCGAGGGCCGCAGCATCCTGATGGTCGAGCACGTGATGGATGCGATCCGTTCGCTGTGCGACCGCTGCGTGGTGATGAATGCCGGAGCCAAGCTGGCCGAAGGCACGCCGGAGCAGGTGCTGTCGAATCACGATGTCATCGCCGCCTACCTCGGGGATGAAAATGCTTGAGGTGCGCGACGCCACCGTGAGCTACGGCAGCCACCGGGCCCTGGACGGCGTTTCGCTCTCGGTCGCCCGCGGCGAGATCGTCGTGATACTGGGCGCCAACGGCGCCGGCAAGACCACGCTGCTGAAGGCCATCGCCGGCCTGCTGGCGGCCGCCGCGCCGACGCGCATCGAACTCGACGGCCGGCCGCTGGCCGGCGCCAAGCCGCACCGCATCGTCGAAGCCGGCCTGGCCCTGGTGCCCGAGGGGCGCGGCATCTTCGGCGACCTGACGGTGGCCGAAAACCTCGCGCTGGGCGCCTACGCGCAGCGTGCGCGCGCCGGCGAAGGCGAACGCCTGGAGCGGGTGCTGGCGCTGTTCCCCAAACTCGCCGAACGCCGCCGTCAGACGGTGCGCACCATGAGCGGCGGCGAGCAGCAGATGGTCGCCATCGGCCGCGCCCTGATGTCGGCGCCCGAGATCCTGCTGCTCGACGAGCCCTCGCTGGGCCTCTCGCCCCTGGTCTGCGGCGAACTCTTCGCCGCGCTGGGGCGGGTGCGCGACACCGGCACGGGCATCCTGCTGGTCGAACAGAATGCCAGGCGCAGCCTCGAAATCGCCGACCGCGGCTACCTGCTGGAAAACGGCCGCATCGTCGGCGCCGGCAGCGCGAGCGATCTGCGCAATGACGAATCCGTAAGGCGCGCCTACCTCGGCGCCGCCACCCCCAACCCCAACCAAACCCGGGAGACCACCATGCTGCAAGCCCAGATGATCATCAACAACCAGGACGTTCCCTCCACCAGCGGCGCGACCTTCGACCGCCTCAACCCGATCTCCGGCGATGTCGCCACGCGCTACGCGGCCGGCACGGTCGACAGCGCCAGGGCCGCGGCCGACGCCTCCGCCGCCGCCTTCGCCGGCTGGTCGCAAAGCGGGCCCGGGGTGCGCCGCGCCCTGCTCAACAAGGCCGCCGACCTGCTCGACCAGCGCACGCCGGATTTCATCACCGCGATGGCCGCCGAGACCGGCGCCGCCGCGCCCTGGGCCGGCTTCAACTGCTTCCTCGCCGCCAACATGCTGCGCGAGGCGGCGAGCATGACGACCCAGGTCAAGGGCGAGATCATCCCCTCCGACAAGCCCGGCGCCATGGCCATGGCGCTGCGCCAGCCGGCCGGCGTGGTGGTCGGCATCGCCCCCTGGAATGCCCCGGTCATCCTCGGGGTGCGCGCCGTGGCGATGCCGCTGGCCTGCGGCAATGCCGTGGTGCTGAAAGGCTCGGAGCTGTGCCCGCTGACCCATCGCCTGATCGGCAAGGTACTGCGCGAGGCCGGCTTCCCGCCGGGCGTGGTCAATGTCGTGCTCAACGCGCCGGACGACGCCCGCGCCGTGGTCAATGCGCTGATCGCCCACCCGGCGGTGCGGCGCGTGAACTTCACCGGCTCGACGCGCGTCGGCCGCCTGATCGCCGAGGAAGCCGCGCGCCACCTCAAGCCCTGCCTGCTCGAACTCGGCGGCAAGGCACCCTTCGTCGTGCTCGACGACGCCGACCTCGACGAGGCGGTGAAGGCCGCCGCTTTCGGCGCCTTCTTCAACTCCGGGCAGATCTGCATGTCCACCGAGCGCATCATCGTGGACCACAAGGTGGCCGACGCCTTCGTCGCGAAGTTCGCCGCCAAGGCCGCCTCGCTCAAGGCCGGCCTGCCCGGCGCCGAGGGTTGCGCCCTGGGCTCGATGATCGGCAGCGAGGCCGCGGCGCGCGTCAAGGCGCTGATCGACGACGCCGTGGCCAAGGGCGCGCGCCTCGCCAGCGGCGGCCAGGCGCCGGCCGGCAGCATCATGCAGACCGCCGTGCTCGACCATGTGACGCCGGCGATGCGCCTCTACGGCGAGGAGTCCTTCGGCCCGGTGGCCGCCGTGATGCGCTTCCACGACATCGAGGAGGCCGTGTCGCTGGCCAACGACACCGAGTACGGCCTCTCGGCCGCCGTCTTCGGCCGCGACGTGGTGCGCGCCATGGACGTGGCGCGGCGCATCGAATCCGGCATCTGCCACATCAACGCGCCGACGGTGCACGACGAAGGCCAGATGCCCTTCGGTGGCGTCAAGGCCAGCGGCTGGGGCCGTTTCGGCGGCCAGGCGGCGATCGCCGAATTCACCGACCTGCGCTGGATCACGATACAGACCACGGCGCAGCACTATCCGATCTGAGCAGCGAAAATCGCCGTGCCGCCAGCGCCGACTTTCGGGGCGGCCGGCGCGGTGCGGATTCGCTTAGACTCAGCCCTCCGTACGAACAACCGGAGTAGGCAATGTCACTGCTGGCACGTCTTGCATTCGCGGCCCTGCTCGCCACGGCGAGCATTGCGCCTGCGCTGGCGCGGGACGATGCGCCCCCGCCCCTGGTTGCCTTCAATTCCGACGAGGGCATCACCCGCCTGGCGCGGGCGAAGGCCAAACTCGATTTCCCTGGCCTCGCCAACCAGTTCGAAGCGCAATCCAACATCGCCTTCTGCGGCCCCACCACGGCCGCCATCGTGCTCAACACGATGCGCAGCGGCAGCCCCGAGCTGCCACGCGACCGCAGCCGCCTGCGCCCCGGCGACACGCTGCACCTGCCGGGCACGGTGGAGCTCGCCGTGCCGCGCTTCACCCAGGACAACGTAATCGACAGGGGACCGAAGACCCGCGCCCAGGTCCTCGGCGAACCGATCACGATCGACGGGAAGACGCTGCGCGACGCCGGCTACCAGTTGCGCCAGTTCGATGCCCTGCTGCGCGCGCATGGCCTGGACACGCGGCTGGTGGTGGTGGATGACACGCTGCCGGAGCAGGTGATCCGCGCCGACATGGTCGACAACCTGAAGCGCGGCGGCGACTACGTCATTGTCAACTACCGCCGCCGCGACGTCGGCCAGCCCGGCGGCGGCCACATCTCGCCGCTCGGCGCCTACGACGAGGAAACCGACTCGGTGCTGGTGATGGACGTAAACCCCTCCAGCGCCGGCTGGGTGTGGATGCCGATCGCCACGCTGATCAGAGGCATGCGCACCCTCGACACCGTGGAGAACCGCGGCTACATCCTGGTGCAGCCGCGCTGACGTTGCCGGCCCGGCGCTCAGGCCGGCATGCGCCCGTGGTCTGGATTGTCCAGCGCCGCACGGACCGGCGCCAGCGAGGCATGGAAGTCTTCGTCGTAGTCGCCAATCGTCGCCACGTGCTTGGAACAGGCGGAAATGATCGCCGCGATGCGCTCGGGCGGAATCGCCCGCGCCTGCTCGGTCACCGGCTGCGCCCACAGCTCCGCCGTCTGGTCGTAACTGCCGACGCGCACCCAATGTCCGTCCGGCCGCGTCGTCGCCGCACTGGCATGGCACACCAGTTCGAAACCCAGTTGCAGGGCCTTGTCGTGCAAGGTAGTCCAGGTCATGTCCGCTCCTCCATTGTGTGTTGTCGCGTTGCCGTTGCAGCTTCCTTATAGGCTTCGCCGGGGAGGAAGTCATGACGCAGTGCGTTAGCTGCGGTGCGGCAATTGTTCCGGCGGGATGTGCGAAGGAAGCGTAGCGGAGCCAGTTCCCATGCAAACTGCCCAGGCCGGCGGGCAACGGTGGAAGCCGACCACCTATGGCATAGGCGAACCCAGGTGACCCGGGGGCGACCCGCGAGTGGACAGTCACTTGCCATTTGACTATCCTGATTGGCAATCGCCAGCCTCATCGCTCGCGCAAGGTACAAATCAGTTACCCGGCACTCGTAGCCGACCCCTGGCAATATGCGCCGAATTAGCAAGACCAAGCTGCATCAAGCCATGTTATTGGACAGGCCAACATCCTGCTTCCTGTTTTGTACGTCGTCGATTTCACGTTGGGCTTCTTATCATCCACCAGTTCCGGAGAAAACGACATGGCAATCGAGCAGAAGGTAGAGAGACTCTCGAAGGTTTTGGCTCTGCTTACGGACTTGATGAAGTTCTGTGTACTCGCGGTGCTGTCGGCTTTTGCCGTTGCAGCGATTGCTAATCCATCGTGGGCACAAAGGAGACTTAAGGCTCTCAATCTCCAAGTCAAGGAAATCAATATCGCCGGAGTGAAGCTTGTTGCAAACGAGTCCTTCGACGTAGCGAATTCCTTAGTCGACACGCAGATTGACTTGGAAGCCGCATCAACTCAACTTTCATCTTCCAACAACTCCCCCGGGCCAGGCATAAGTCTTGCCGAGGCATCGGTGAAAGCCGCCCTCAAGCGGGTGGACGAAATGCAGGTCGCGATGCGGAAGCAAGAAAATGCCATTAAGGAAACTGCGATCCAAGCGGGCCTACCAACTCAGGACATTCCCACATCGGGATGGATCTTCGTTGGCCGGTTTTCCGAGGGGGGAACTTTTACGCCTGGCCCCAGAGTTGATCCCAAGGAAACAATTGCTAGCAAAGGAAAGTTGGTGCGGCTCCAAATCAGGTATGACGCGCCTATTGTTAGCGACGGGGAAAGCTGTGTTCGTACGCAGCTCTCAGACTTTCAGCCTCCATCAGCCGATGACCTTAAACGCATTCAGGTTCTCTTGCGCGCCGAGCCATATGCTCCGCTAAAGGTGCTTGCAACAGCCGAGTGCCCATCAGCCGGAAAGGGAAAGTGGTTATATGCCAAGATAGAAATCCTGAAAGACCGTGTTCGTTTCGCCAAGTTTTCAGAAATCCCCAATTAGGCCCAATCGCTGTGTCACCAGCGCCGACACTTGTGCCAACTCAGTTTGCCTTGCCGTGGCGTACCACCGCGCCCAACCCGGCGCTCGACCTCGCTCCCTTCGGTCGCTGGACGCTGCGCGATAAGGCCGCGCAGCGCCGGTCCGCTCTACGTTAGAACTCAGATGCTAAAAAGCGGCCTCGCATTCGTTGCCTCCCACATACAGGTGGTCGGAGACCTTCCGGCAACCTTGATTCCTGGACACATCTTTCGTCGGGCGCGAGAAGACGAAATTGTTCTGATCCAGGAGCGACTTCGGCAATCAATGCGCGGTCCGTTTTACCAGTGGGTCCACTATGAGGACACGATTAGAGAGGAACGCCAGGGCACATCAACCACGTTTCACGTCGAACCGCTACCGCCTGACCAGTGGAAGTACTGGGTAGTTGCATTTGAGCCAACCAACCACAACATTCACGAAATTGAGACGATTGGGTTGTTGTTGCCAACTGACCTTGAATTTGCATTTCAAATCTATTTCTCGGAGCCTGCTCAAATTGGGGAAATTCGGGGCATGCAGGCCATGCCATTGCACATCTTTGAGAAGTACAGCAGTCATGACTGCGCTTTCACGAACGCAACGTCGCTAACCACCCAACAAATTGCGTCGATTGGCGATCTCTGGCCGTTGTACAAGAATATGCGCGCCGAGTTCTCCTTTGTGGCGAGCGCGTTAGACAACTTCTCTGCCCTTCGTCGCGTTCCCCTGCAGTCAAGTCTTGCTGTCGTTGGGCTGTTTTCAATCATTGAATCGCTCACCACTCATGCCCCTAGACTTACCGAAACCCTCGACTCCATTAATCATCAAATCGCAAACAAGATCATCTTGCTTCGAAAGCGATACGCTCGGCCAATCACTCCTGATCAGTACTTCCTGAACTCTACAGAGGAAAAGATCTGGAAGAAGCTTTACGGCTATCGCAGCAGCGTTGCGCATGGAAGCGTTGCGAACTTCAATGCTGAATACCAAGTACTTCGTGACCATAGTACGGTTGTTCGCTTTCTTCGCGACAACGTAAAGGAACTCATCATCTTTGCCCTCAAAAGTCCCGAATTCATGTCGGACCTCCGGCGCTGCTGAGTTCTAACCCGCCGGTCGACCGCGTTCGCTTCGCTCTCTGGCCGCTGCGCGATGAAGCCGCGCGGCGCCGGTCCGCTCCACATTCGGCCCCAAAGAAGCGCCCATTGTCGGTTTGACAATGGTAATTACTGTAGCTACAGTAATAGATGCGTATCGAATTCGATCCGGCCAAGGATGAGGCAAACCAGGCGAAACACGGCGTGTCTTTGCTCATGGCTGTCGAGCTCGATTGGGAAGCGGCGCTGGTGTGGGTTGATGAACGGTTCGAATACGACGAGACGCGAATGATCGCGCTCGCTCCGAAGACCGAAATCCTGTACTACGTGGCCTTTGTGGATCGGGGCAAAGTGCGAAGAATCATCAGCCTTCGCCGCGCCAATCGTCGTGAGGTGAAGCACTATGTCGAAAGTCTCTAAACGACCTGCCGTTCGCATGCCTACCGCGGCCGAAGACAAAGCCATTACTGCGGCGGCCAAAAGCGACCCCGATGCTCAGCCGCTTACACCTGCTCAGCTTAAGGCAATGGTCCCCTTGCGGTCGTTGCGCGGGCGACCGAAGTCCGAAAACAAGAAGCTGCTGGTGTCGGTGCGCTACAGCCCCGAGGTCGTTGCCTACTTCAAGTCCACGGGCGAAGGCTGGCAGTCGCGCATGGATGGCGTGCTGCGGCAGTACGTGGCGCGCCACTCGCGCAGCGCCTAGAAATTTGGCCGAACCCGTCGTTCCAGAGGACGCTGCGCGATGAAGCCGCGCAGCGCCGGCCATCTGCGCATTGAAGCGCAGAAATCCCCTGTTCGACCCGCAAACGTCTCTCCGACTGGTGCGTGCCGATTGTCATTTCTGCGCCGCATTCGTCGAATCGCCGTACCACCAGCGCCGACTCTCAGCGACGCGAACTTCGCCTACTGCTGCTGCGCCGCCTGCTGTTGCTCCCAGGCATTCAGCGTCTGCCGCGCGATGATCAGCTGCTGCACTTCGGTGGCGCCTTCGTAGATGCGTAGCGCGCGGATCTCGCGGTAGAGCTTTTCCACCGGATGTTCGCTGACCACGCCGAGGCCGCCCCAGATCTGCACCGCGGCGTCGATCACCTGCTGCGCGGTTTCGGTGGCGGTCATCTTGGCCATCGCCGCCTCGCGGGTGACGTTCCGCCCCTGGTCGCGCAGCCAGGCGGCGCGGTAGGTGAGCAACGCCGAGATGTCGATGCCGGTGGCCATCTGCGCCAGCCTGGTTTGGGTGATCTGGAAGTCGGCCAGTTTCTGACCGAACATCGGCCGCGTGGTGGCGCGTCGCAGCGCCGAATCCAGCGCGTGGCGGGCGAAGCCCAGCGCGGCGGCGGCGACCGAGGTGCGGAAAATGTCCAGCGTCTGCATCGCCACCTTGAAGCCCTGGCCGGGGGCCGCGAGCAGGGCGCTTTTCGGCACGCGGCAATTCGCGAAGCGCAGGCGCGCCAGCGGGTGCGGCGCAATCACGTTGATGCGTTCGGCGATTTCGAAGCCCGGCGTATCGGGATCGACGATGAAGGCCGACAGCCCGCGCGAGCCGGGCGCCTCGCCGCTGCGGGCGAAGACCACGTAGAAATCCGCGATGCCGCCGTTGGAGATCCAGGTCTTCTCGCCATCGAGCACGTAATGTTCGCCGTCGGCGCGCGCGGCGCAGCGCATTGCGGCGACATCCGACCCCGAGTCCGGCTCGGACAGCGCGAAGGCGGCGATCGCTGTGCCGGCGGCGACCCGGGTCAGGTAGCACTGCTTCTGCTCGGGCGTGCCGTGCAGGGTGATGGCGCCCGAGCCCAGGCCCTGCATGGCGAAGGCGAAATCGGCCAGCCCGGAATGCCGCGCCAGGGTTTCGCGCAGCAGGCAGATGGCGCGCGTGTCGATGACATCGTATTTGCCGCCGTTGCCCGTGCCGCCCACGGCGTAGCGCAGCCAGCCGGCAGCACCGAGGCTGGCGACGAAATCGCGGCAGGCCTGGTCGGTGTCCGCATGGTGGTCGTCGCTGACATTGGCCGCGGCCCAGGCTTCGAGCTCGGCCTGCAGTTTGCGGTGGCTGTCGTCGAAGAAGGGCCAGCCGAGGTAGCTTGTGTCGCTCATGTCGGATTCCTAAGTGGTTTCGCCGCCGGCGACCGAGATCGCCTGGCCGGTAATTGATTCGCTGCCGGGCTGGCACAGCCAGAGCACGGCGTTGGCAACCTCGGCGGGCTGCACCAGGCGGCCCTGCGGATTGTGCTTGACCAGCTCGGCCCGCGCTTCGGCCTCGCTGCGCCCGGTCTTGGCCTGGATGTTGGCGATGCTCTCTCGCACGATGTCGGTCTCGGTGTAGCCGGGGCAGACGGCATTCACCGTCACCGGCTTTTTCGCCAGCTCCAGCGCCAGCGCGCGCGTGAGCCCGAGCACGCCATGCTTGGCGGCGCAGTACGCGGCGACATAGGGATAGCCCTTGAGCGCCGCGGTGCTGGCGATATTGACGATGCGCCCCCATCCTGCCTGCAGCATGCCGGGCAGCACGGCGTGGATGCCCAGATACGTCCCGGTGAGGTTCACCGCCAGCATCTGGTTCCACAAGGCAAGGTCGGTTTTGCCCAGCGGCGCGCTGATCGCCTGGCCGGCGTTGTTGATGAGTATCGTGACCGGGCCGAGCGCGCGCTCGGCGCCGGCAAATGCAGCGCTGGTCGATTCGGCATCGGCGATGTCGACCGCCTGGCAATGCACCCGGCCCAGCGGCCGCAGGCGCGCGGCTTCGTCTTCCAGCGTGAGGTCGTTGCGGCCCATCAGGGTGACGGCGGCGCCCTGCTCGACCAGGGCACGGGCGATCGTGGCGCCGATGCCGCGCCCGCCGCCGGTAACGACGGCGTGACGGCCGTGCAGGGTGGCCTGCGTCAAATTCATGCGGACTCCATGTTCAGTGGGCTTGCTTGAGCATTTCGCGCAGCCGGTAGCGCTGCGTCTTGCCGGTGGCCGTGCGCGGCAGCTCATCGACGAAGCGTATGGTACGCGGACACTTGTAGATCGAGAGCGTGGACTTGAAGGTGGCGAGCAGCGATTGCTCCAGCGCGGCCTGGTCGGTTTCGGGGTTGCGCGGCATGACGAAGAGCGCGATCCGCGTCAGGCCGTCCTCGTTGGGGAAGCCGACCACGGCGGCGTCCATGACCTCGGGGACGGTGAGTGCGCAGGCCTCGATCTCGGCCGGGCTGACCCACTGGCCGCTGACCTTGAGCATGTCGTCGGCGCGGCCGAGGTGGCACCAGCGGCCCTCGGCATCGAACTCGAACATGTCGCCGGGGAAGTACCAGCCGTCGCGCAGCGCGCGCGCCGTGAGCTCGGGCTGCTGCCAGTAGCCGACGAACTGGCAAGGAGTCTGGATCGCGATCTGGCCGGGGCGATTGGGCTCGGTGATGTCGCTGCCGTCGTCGCCGACCAGGCGTAGTTTCGCCCAGCGCACCGGCTTGCCGGAAGAGCCGCCTTTTGAATCCTCAGGTTGGTTGAGCAGGAACAGGAACACGGTTTCGGAGGCGCCGACGCCATCGAGGATGGGTTTGCCGCAGAGTTCCAGCCAGTCGTCGTAGAGCGACTCGGGCAGTTTTTCGCCGGCGGCGACGAAGTGGCGGATGGCACGGAATGCCGGCTGCATCGGCGCGCCTTCGCGCAGCAGGTTGCGGTACATCACCGGCGTGCTGAAGAGGATCGTCGGCCGATGGCGTTCGACGGTATCCATGATCAGCTTGGGTTCGGGCCAGGCCGGCGAAAGGATGATGGTGGCGCCGCACTGGATGCCGCCCATCAGCGAATGCCCGAGGGCGAAGCCGAAGAAGATCTTGGAAGTGGTGAATACGCGGTCGCCGGGGCCGACGCCGAGGCATTCGCGCTCCAGGCAGTCGGCCACCAGCACGCTGCGGTGTGGATGCATCACCGCCTTGGGCTTGCCCGTGGTACCCGAGGAATACAGCCAGAAGCCGACTTCCTCCGGGTCGACCATCACCGATTCAAGCCGCGGCGACTGCGGCGGCACGATCGTTCCGAAGCTCACGCAGGTCGGCGTGGCGTCACCGCCGACTTTGACCACCGTCGGCAAGCGGGCGAGGCTGGCGGCCGCGCTTTCGTAGAGATCGATGAAATGCGCGTCGACACAGATCACGCGGCATCCGCTGTGCTCGATGATGTAGCTCAGGTCGCGCGCGGCAAGGCGCACGTTGAGCGCCACCGCCACGGCGCCGATGCGCAGGGTGCCGAGGTAGGCGGCCACCAGTTCCGGCGAATCGTCCATCAGGAACAGCACGCGGTCGCCGCGTTGCACGCCCTGCGCCCTCAGCGCATGGCCGCAACGGTTCACCTCGGCGTCGAGCTCGGTGAAGCTGACGCTGCGTTCGGCGCAAAGAATTGCGGCCTGCCCCCCCAGGCCCCGCCGCAAGGGACGGCCGATGATTTCGTCGGCCGCGTTGATCGTGCCTTGCGGCACCCTCCCGTTTGTTGTCATTACCGCTCCGTCCTTCGTTGGATTCACCCCGGCGCCCAATCGCCGGGGTTTCGGTTGCGGCCTTACTTCATCAGCGCCCTGGCTTCGCCGATCAGCTTCTGGCCGTCCATGCCCTTGGCCGACACCTCCTTGATCCAGTCGGCATTGACGACTTCGGCGGCCTTCTGCCAGTTGGCGACTTCGGCCGCCGGCACCGAGTGGAAGCTGTTCTTGCGCTCGACGGCGAGCTGGCGCGCGGGCGCCGATTGTTCGTCCCAGATCTTGCCGGCCCAGGCGGAAGTGGCGGCACCACTGTTGGCGTCGATCACCTTCTTCAGGTCGGCAGGCAGGCTTTCATACTTCGCCGGGTTCATGGCAAAGACGAAGGCCGAGGTGGCGATGAAGGGCGTACCGGCCGGTGTCTCGGTATGGAACTTGGCGATCTCCTGGATCTTGAGTGAGGGGATCACTTCCCAGGGCAGCACGGTGCCGTCGATCACGCCCTTGGCCAGCGCCTCGGGAACCTGTGGCACCGGCATCGGCACGGGGGTGCCGCCCAGCGCGGCGACCAGCTTGGTGGCCATGCGGTTGGGCGCGCGCAGCTTCATGCCCTTGAAGTCGGCCATGGTCTTGATCTGCTGTTTGGTGGTGTGCAGTTCGGTGCCAGGGATGACGTGGAAGATCAGCGGCTTGACGCCCTTGTATTCCTCCCTGGCATTCTTTGCCGCGTAGTCCCAGAGCGCCTTCGAGGCCTTCTCGGCGCTGGCGACCATGAAAGGCAGTTCGAAGACCTCGGTGGCGAGGAAGCGGCCGGCCTGGTAACCGGGCAGGGTCCACACGATGTCGGCGACGCCGTCCTTGACCTGGTCGAACAGCTGCGGCGGCGTGCCGCCGAGCTGCATCGAGGGATAAATCTGGCACTTGAGGCGGTTGTTCGATTCCTTGGCGATCCTGGCGCACCAGGGCTCGATCATCTTGACATGGGCATTGGATACCGGCGGCAGGAAGTGATGCACCTTGAGCGTCACCGTTTCCTGGGCGGCGGACGGCGCGGCGGCGATGGCCAGGACAGCCGCGGCAAGCGCGGATTGCAGCGTGCGAATCGATTGCATGAATGCCTCCTCTGGTTGTGTTTTGTGGCGCCGGCCACTCCCTGCCGCACGGATGGCGGACAAGGCGCCGCGGGTCGCTTGCGGCATGATTGAACGCTCATTCATTGTCAAAGTCAAGCGCCTCATGGGCCCGCAAAAATATTTTATGGGGTTGACTTGCGAGACTGACTGAGCAATCATTCAGTCAACAAACACGGTCGTCGGGCAAGGGGAGTCCCGCCCGACGACAGACGAACAACCAGGCATACATCAGGGGAAATCATGCAGATCAAGGGCAAGACAGCAGTGGTCACCGGCGGCGCTTCCGGCATCGGCAAGGCGACGGCGGAGGTGCTGGCGGAAGCCGGCGCCCACGTCATCATCGGCGACCTCGACACCGCCGGTGGCGAGGCGGTGGCGGCTTCCATCCGCGCCAAGGGCCAGGGCGCCGACTGCCTGCGGCTCGACGTCGCCGACCTCGCCTCGGTGTCCGAATTCAAGGAGAAGGCTTATGCCTTGCGCGCCGAGATCGACATCGTCGCCAACGTCGCCGGCTGGGGCAAGATCCAGCCCTTCATGGAAAACACGCCCGAGTTCTGGCGCAAGGTGATGGACGTCAACCTGCTCGGCCCGGCGGCGGTGACGCATGCCTTCCTGCCGCAGATGATCGCGCGCGGTTCGGGCAAGGTAGTCACCGTGGCCAGCGATGCCGGCCGCGTCGGCAGCCTGGGCGAGACCATGTACTCCGGCGCCAAGGGCGGCGCCATCGCCTTCACCAAGTCGCTGGCGCGCGAAGTGGCGCGCTACAACATCAACGTCAATTGCGTCTGCCCGGGCCCGACCGATACGCCGCTCTTGCGCGCCGTGCCCGAGAAGCACCAGGAGGCCTTTGTCCGTGCCACGCCGATGCGGCGCCTGGCCAAGCCCTCGGAGATCGCCGATGCGATCCTGTTCTTCGCCAGCGACCGCGCCTCCTTCATCACCGGCCAGACCATCAGCGTCAGCGGTGGCCTCACCCTGGCCGGCTGAATCTATTTCCCCAACCCCTCAAACAAAGGAGTCCAGCATGTACAAACTCAAAGCGGCGGACATGAAGCCGCAACATTTCAAGATGGAAGTGGCCGACAACATCGCCACCATCACCCTGAACCGCCCGGAGCGCAAGAACCCGCTCACCTTCGAAAGCTACGCCGAGCTGCGCGATACCTTCCACAAGTTCCAGTATGTCGATGACGTGCGCGTAGTGGTGATCACCGGCTCCGGCGGCAATTTCTGCTCCGGCGGCGATGTGCACGAGATCATCGGACCGCTGACCAAGATGAGCATGGATGGCCTGCTCGCCTTCACGCGCATGACCGGCAACCTGGTCAAGGAAATGCGTACCTGCCCGCAACCCATCATCGCCGCCGTCGATGGCGTCTGCGCCGGCGCCGGCGCCATCATCTCGATGGCCTCCGACCTGCGTTACGCCACCCCCGAAGCGAAGACCGCCTTCCTTTTCGTTCGCGTTGGCCTGGCCGGCTGCGACATGGGCGCCTGCGCCATCCTGCCGCGCATCATCGGCCATGGTCGCGCTTCGGAACTGCTGTACACCGGCAGCGCGATGAGCGCCGGCGATGGCCTGGCCTGGGGTTATTTCAATGGCGTCGTGCCGCAGGAGGAACTCATGGCCAAGGCGCAGAAGATGGCGAAATCGCTCGCCGAAGGCCCGGCCTTCGCCCATGCGATGACCAAGAAATGCCTGCACCAGGAATGGAACCAGACCATCGAGCAGGCGCTGGAAACCGAGGCCGAGGCCCAGGCGATCTGCATGCAGACCCAGGATTTCACGCGCGCCTACAACGCCTTCGTGGCCAAGGAAAAGCCGAAGTTCGAGGGTAACTGATGTACCGGCGGGGAGGCAGGGCGATGCCTTCGTACCCACTCCCCCACCGCCGGTTTCATGGCAGACTGCACGCCTGAATGAATCTTCAATAAGGAATCGACATGGGTTCTGCAGGCGAAGTCCAGGCACTGGTGACCGACCCCAGGCTGGTCGAGGAGCGACGCGGCCAGATCGTGCGCGCGGCGGTCAAGCTGTTCTCCGAGGACGGCTACTACACCACCACGATCCAGCAGATCGCCAGGCAGGCGGGGATCAGCACCGGCCTGATCTACCAGTATTTTCGCGACAAGGACGACATTCTCTTCCTCAGCCTGAAGATGGTGCTCGACACCTACGAGCACGAGATCCCGTCCCAGCTCGAAGGCCTCAGTGACCCGGTGGAACGGCTCTGCGTCGCGGTCTGGGCCTACTGCCATATCGTCGACCGGCTGCGCGAAGCGACCGTGCTGGCCTATCGTTCGACCAAGTCGCTGCGCGCGGATCGACGCGTTTTGATCAAGGACGCCGAAACCCGCACCAACCGCCTGATCGAGAAATGCATCAAGGCCTGTGTCGATGGCGGCACCATGCGCGCGGTCAATGACTACATGCTGGCCTACCAGTTGGTGATGTTCGCCCACTCCTGGGCACTCAAGCACTGGGTCCTGAGCGAACGTTTTTCCCTGGAACGCTACATCGGCGAGGGGATTTCCCTGCTCGTCGAACCCTATCTGACGGCCAAGGGGCGGCGCGCGCTTTCCGCCATCAGCCTGCGCAAACGCGCTTTCACCAGCGAAAACCCGATTGGCAACGAGCCGGCGCCGGCCCAAACCGCCACGCGACGGCGCAAGCGAACCACCTGACACCCCATACAGCACCGCGTCACGCGGAGGAGCAACCCAGCCATGATCGACCTGCAAATCGACGGACCCATCGCCACGGTGACCCTGTGCCGTCCTCCGGTCAATGCCATCAACGACGAATGGGTGGCCCGCTTCGATCAGGTGCTCGACATGATCGCGGCAGACGATGCCGTTGCGGTGGTCTGGCTGCGCAGCACGCAGAAGGTGTTCTGCGCCGGTGCCGACCTGGCCATGATGCGCGACATCCTCGCCAGCGCCGAAGGCCGCGCCCGCATGATCGCCCTGACGCGGCGCATGCAGGAGGTTTTCGAGCGCATCGAAACCCTGCCCAAGACCACGCTGGCCGAGATCGGTGGCCCGGCCCTGGGTGGCGGCTTCGAACTGGCGCTGGCCTGCGACCTGCGCATCGTCGACGAAGGCGCCCGCGTCGGCCTGCCCGAGGCCGCGCTCGGCCTGCTGCCGGCCGGTGGCGGCACCCAGCGCATGACACGCATTTGCGGCGAGGCCACGGCGCGGCGCCTGATCCTCGGCGCCGAAACCATAGGCGGCGCCGAGGCCGTCAGGCTGGGCCTGGCGCAATGGTGCGTGCCCGGCGGGCAGTTGGAAGACTTCGCCCGCGCCACGGCGACGCGCATCGCCGCCCTGCCGCCCCGCGCACTCGCCGAATGCAAGGCCTGCATCGATGTTTCGGCCAAGGGCGGCGCCGACGGCTATGAGATCGAACTGGCCGGCAGCGGCGCCCTGCTGGCCTTGCCGGAGACCCTGGCGCGCGTGGCACGCTTCCTCGAAGGACGACGCAGCGCGTGATGGAGCCAAGCAGCGCGGCAATTCCCGACCAGCTCGACACACTGCGCCTGCGCCTGGCGCGCCCGCGCGAGGAGGACTGGGCCGGGCTGCACGCCTACTACTCGGATGCCGAGAGCGCGCGCTACACCTTCACCGATCCGCTGCCCGAGGCCGAGACGCAACGCGTGGTCGGCGCCCTGCTCAAGCACTGGCAGCGCCATGGCTACGGCCCCTATGTGCTGCACGAGAAATCCTCGGCGGCGGTGGTCGGCCTGGTCGGCCTCTGGTTTCCCCGCGAATGGCCGGAGACCGAAATCAAGTGGGCCATCGTCCGCGCCCATTGGGGCAAGGGCTACGCCAGCGAAGCCGCGCGCGCGGTGCAGGCCATGCTTCCGGTATATCTGCCGCAAATGCAGCCGATCAGCCTGATCCACGCCGACAACGCACGCTCGATCGCCCTGGCGCTGGCGCTGGGCGCGACGCTGGAAAAGCAGCTCGAATTCCGCAACGCGCCTTTTCACCAGTATCGCCACCGCAGGCAGACCACCTGAGGGCACTCTCCGGAGTCCGTCGCCATGGCGGACGACACCGGCCCATAAAAATTTTCACGAGCAGCACTGATGGCTTGCTTTTCCGTCAGCCGCCCTTTACACTGCAAACGATTGAACGTTCATTCAGTTGCTGGATGTCCAGCATTTCCGGATGAACGCAAACGACAGGGAGGTGACCCAGGCATGGCTGATGGATTGTTCGATCAGTTCAAGGACTGGTATGAGAAGCGCCACGACTACGCCCGCGACTGGAAAGCGCGTACCGGCGGCCAGGTGGTGGCCACGATGTGCACCTACACCGCGGAAGAACTGCTGATCGCCGCCGGCATGCTGCCGGTGCGCGTGCTCGGCGCCCACGAACCGCAGAACGTCACCGAGCCCCACATCTTCGGCATGTTCTGTCCCTTCTGCCGCGACTCCCTGGCCCAGGGCCTGCTCGGCCGCTTCGACTACGCCGAAGGCGTCACCCTGACCCAGTCCTGCATCCAGTACCGCCAGACCTTCAGCTCCTGGCGCAGCAACGTGCCCAGCGTCAAGTGGGACTACTACGTGCCGATGCCCAACGACGTGCAAAGCCCGCACGCCCGCAAGGCGCACTACGCCGAAATCCAGGCCTTCCGCACCTTCCTCTCGGCCCTCACCGGCAAGGAACTCACGGATGCCATGCTGCACGAAGCCACCGACGTGGTCGACGAAAACCGCCGCCTGCTGCGCCAGCTCTTCGACTACCGCAAGGAAGCCAATCCCAAGGTCACCGGTGTCGAAGCCCTGTACGCCTCGCTCACCGCCCAGTTCGTGGACAAGAAGGAACACAACGAGCAGTTGAAGAAGGTGCTCGCCGCCCTGCCGGCCCGCCAGATGGACCGCAAGGAAGGCGTGCGCTTCATGACCATCGGCTCGGAGAACGACGACGTCGCCTTCATGGCCATGGTCGAATCGGTCGGTTCGACGATCGTCATCGACGACCAGTGCTCCGGCACCCGCTACTTCTGGAACGAATCGAAGAAGGACCCCGACCCGATCAAGCGCATCGCCGAGCGCTACTGCGACCGTCCGGCCTGCCCGACCAAGGACTACCCGGCGCACACCCGTTTCGACCACGTGCTGGGTCTGGCCAAGGACTACAACGCGCGCGCCGCGATCTTCCTGCAGCAGAAGTTCTGCGATCCGCACGAGGGTGACTATCCGGACCTCAAGGAACACCTGGAGAAGAACGGCATCCCCACCCTGTTCCTCGAATTCGACATCACCAACCCCATCGGCCCCTTCCGTATCCGCGTCGAAGCCATGCTCGAGACGCTGAGCGAAGAAGAGCTGTTCTGAACCAACGCTCATGGCCGCGCCAAACCATCCCGCATCATGAAGCAGCATAGGATCGTGGAGTCCCGAGCTGGCAAACGGGCCCGCCCCCTCCCATCCTCCCCCTCGCGGGGGAGGCTATCAATTGGCTCGCTGCGCTCGAACCTGACACACCGCGGTTCGCAGGGCATTTCACACTAAGGAGACCCGCCATGAACGCACCGCAACGCTATCCGACGGAATCGCTGAAGCTCTGGGGCAAGGCGAAACAGTTGCGCGAAAACTACTACCAGAACTACGCCCGCGCCAAGGACAACGGCGGCATCCGCTGGTCGGCCGCCGGCTGGTCCTTCGATGCGATCCCCACCTCGCTCGGCGACGACGTCTATCCGCTGACCGGCGAGCCCTACTCGGCCGGCGTCTCGCTCGACCGCAAGTTCACCCAGCGCTGCCTCGACGCCGCCGAGTCGGTGGGCTTCGCCCGCGACCTGTGCTCCTACATGCGCATCTACTGGGGCAGCATGCACCTCGACGAGTACTACTACGGCGGCAAGTGGCCGAAGTCGGACTTCATCTTCCAGACCCAGATCTGCTGCTCGCACGCCAAGTGGTACCAGCACGTGGCCAAGGTCAAGAAGATTCCCGACTTCTACGTCGACGTCTCGGTCGGCGCCTACCGCGACATCACGCCGGCGCGCCTCGACTACGTCACCAACCAGTTGCACGACTCGATCGACTTTGTCGAAAAAGTCACCGGCCGCAAATGCGACGACGAACTGCTGATCCGCGCCATCAGGAACGAAATGCGCGCCACGGCGCGCTGGGCGCAGATCTGCGAACTGCAGAAGGCGGTGCCGGCGCCGCTGGACGAGAAGACCATGTATTCGCTCTACGTGCTGGCCATCCTGCACAAGTCATCGCAGTGGTGCGCCGACTTCTACGACGAGCTGTACGAGGAAGTGAAGGACCGTGTCGCGCGCGGCATCGCCGCGGTGCCCAACGAGCGCTGCCGTTTGATGTCCGACACCCAGCCGCCCTGGCCCTTCCTCAAGATCTTCCGCTACCTCGAAACCTACGGCGCGGTGTCGATCGGCTCGCTCTACACCTTCGGCCTCGAAGGCACCTGGGAATACAAGCCCGACGGCTCCTGGGGCGCGCGCACCCTGCCCTGGGACAAGGGCATCGAACTCAAGGATCGCGACACGGCATTGCGCGAGTATGCCGACTGGAACCTCGCCAAGCCGCTGTGGCAGCAGTTCTTCGATCCGCGCGTGAAATCCGAGATGATGCTGCAGATCGCCAGGGACTGGAAAGTCGATGGCTGCATGATGCACTTGAACCGCGGCTGCGAAGGCCTCTCGGTCGGCATCATGGAAAACCGCCAGGCCATGGCCAAGGCCGGCATCCCGACCATGACCTACGAAGGCAATATGGGCGACGAGCGCGAGTTCGACGAAGTGCGCACCCAGGCCCGCGTCGACGCGTTCATGGAGCAGCTCGGCCTGCGCCGGCTGGCGGCCTGAGCGCGCCGCCGCGAGCGAGGAGCTGCGAGGGCGGCGGGGTTTCGCCGGCCAGTACCCAGTCGGCGTCGAGCGAGCGGATCGGCACGCCGGTGTCCGGCGGAATGCGCCCGGACACCTGCAGGGCGAGGTAGCGCAGGCAGCTCACGCGCAGGAAGGAACTGAAGTTGGCGCAGTCGCCGCCGGCCTCGGCCAGCTCGTCGTACAGGCGGCTGATGAGCTGGCCCACGCTCAGTCCGTCGCGCGCGCCGATCTCCTCCAGCACCTGCCAGAACAGGTTCTCCAGGCGGATGCTGGTGGCGACGCCCGACAGCCTCAGGGAGCGGGAACGGCAGCGATACGAAGCCGGGTCCGCACTGATGAATATCCTGCACATGGTTTCGTCTCCGCACCAGGTCGGCGGAGCGCGGCTGCGCCCCGCCGCACAATGTACCAGCCTGGCGACGATCAGGGTTCGATACGGGTGCCGAGCAGGGCGAGGAACTGGCCGATCCAGGCAGGATGCGCCGGCCAGGCGGGCGCCGTGACCAGATTTCCCTCGGTGACGGCGGCGTCGATGGCGATCTCGGCGTAGGTGCCCCCGGCCAGGGCCACGTCGGGCCCGCAGGCCGGATAGGCCGAGCAGCGGCGGCCCTTGAGCACGCCCGCGGCGGCCAGCAGTTGCGCGCCGTGGCAGATGGCGGCGACGGGCTTGTTGGCACTGAAGAAGTGGCGCACGATGTCGAGCACCCGGGGGTTCAGGCGCAGGTACTCGGGCGCGCGACCGCCCGGAATCACCAGGGCATCGTAGCTTTCGGCCTGGACCTCCGCAAAGCCGGCGTTGAGCGCGAAACTGTGGCCGCGCTTTTCCGAGTAGGTCTGCTGCCCCTCGAAATCGTGGATCGCCGTGGCGATGCTGTCGCCGGCCTTCTTCTCGGGACAGACCGCATGCACGCTGTGGCCGACGGCCAGCAGCGCCTGGAAGGGCACCATCACTTCGTAGTCTTCGGCGTAGTCGCCGACCAGCATCAGTATCTTCTTGGCAGCCATCTCGTTCTCCTCGTAGTGGATTGCATGCGGTGTCATGCCCGCGAGGGAATGCTTGCAGCTATTGGCGGAGAACGGGTGGTAACCGGTTAACGCATCGCCGGCAGCGGCGCGGAATCAGCTCACGCTCGGCTCGCGGCCGTGGCGCACCTCGTCGAGGAAGTACGGCTGCAATTTCTCGCGCAGCGCGTCCGGGATCGGGATGCCGCGCAGGCCGTCGAGACTCGCCACCACGCGCACCAGCACCGCGCGCAGGCGCACCGTTTCCTCGACGCTGGCCTCCACCATCAGCGTGAAGGACTTGTTGCCGATGCGGGTGACGAAGAGGCGCAGGCAAAGCACGTCGCCGATCTTGGACGGCGAAAGGAAATCGACCTCGATGCGCGCCGCCGGAATGCCGATGCGCTCCCTGGCGTGCAGCTCGGCAAAGCTGGTCTTCATGCCCTCGGTGAACCAGTCCTCGATCAGCTCGTCGATGATGACCAGATACTCGGGATAGAACACGATGCCCGCGGGATCGCAGTGGTGGAAGCGGATCAGTTGACGCTTCTCGAAATAATTCCTGGCGCTCATGGGGAAGCCTTGCGGTTGGGGGATGTTTGCCGCAGCGCAGCAGGGCGGAGTATGGCGCCGCCGTGGCTGGCGGTCAAATGCCGCGCGAACTCGCCCCGGCAAGCGGAGCGACGGATCAGAGTTCCAGAGCGAAGGCCTGCGCCGTCTCGCCGGCGCCGACTATTGCCGCGGCATGGGCCTGCGCCTGGACGCCGACGCCATGGAGGTAGAAGCGCGCCAGCTCGACCAGCGCCGCTTTGTAGCCGTCGCCGTAATCGCCGCCTGTCTTGAGCACCGCCAGCGCCACGCGCGCCATTTGCCAGCCGCCGCAGACCGTGCCAAGCAGGTGCAGGAAGGGCACGGCACCGGCCAGCACCGCGCCCATGCGCTCGCGGCCGTTGGCGAGGATCCAGTCCAGTGTGCGTTCGAGTGCGGCAATGTCTTCATCGAGGCGCGCGGCCATGGCTTGCATGCCCTCGGCCGCCGCGAGCTCGGCCGCCACTCCGCGCATCTCGGCGATCAGTTCGCGCAGGGTGGCGCCGTTCTCGCGCAGGAGCTTGCGGCCGACCAGGTCGTTGGCCTGGATGCCGGTGGTGCCTTCGTAGATGGTGATGATGCGGGCGTCGCGGTAATGCTGGGCGATGCCGGTTTCCTCGACGAAGCCCATGCCGCCGTGGATCTGGATCGCGTCGTAGCAGATCTGCTGGCAAGTCTCGGTGCACCAGCCCTTGACCACCGGCATCAGCAGATCGACATAGCGCCGGGCCTTGTCGGCCGCCGCCTGGTCCCGGGAGTGATGGGCGATGTCGAACCAGCCGGCCGCCGTCAACGCCAGTGCGCGCATGGCCATGATGCGCGCGCGCATGCTCAGCAGCATGCGCTTGACATCGGGATGCCTGATGATCGGCTGGCCGACGGCGCCGGTGACGGCATCGCGCCCCTGCACGCGCTCCTTGGCAAATGCCAATGCCTGCTGGTAGGCCCGTTCGCCGATGCCTATGCCCTGCACGCCGACGCCGAAGCGCGCCTCGTTCATCATGATGAACATGTATTCGAGGCCGCGGTTGGGCTCGCCGACGATCCAGCCCGCAGCTCCCTTACTGTCGCCGCCGTTGTCGCCGAAGCTCATGGCACAAGTCGGGCTGCCGTGGATGCCGAGCTTGTGTTCCAGGCCGACGCAGCGCAGGTCGTTCTTCGCGCCCAGGCTGCCATCGGCATTCACCAGGTACTTCGGCACCAGGAACATCGAGATGCCCTTCACGCCCGGCGGCGCGTCCGGCAGGCGCGCCAGCACCAGGTGCACGATGTTGGGCGTGATTTCGTGCTCGCCGTAGGAGATGAAGATCTTCTGCCCGGTGACGCGGTAGCTGCCGTCGCCCTGCGGTTCGGCGCGGGTACGGATTGCGGCGAGGTCGGAGCCGGCCTGCGGTTCGGTGAGGTTCATGGTGCCGCCCCACTCGCCGGTCACCAGTTTTTCGAGATAGGTGGCCTTCAGCTCGTCGCCGGCGGCGAGCAGGATGGCTTCCGACTCACCGGTGTTGAGCTGGGGCAGCATGGTGAAGGCGGTATTGGCCGAGAACCACATTTCCCAGACGGGAGTCGCCACGCACTTGGGCAGGCCCTGGCCGCCATAGTCCGGGGAGAGCCCGAGGCCGACCCAGCCGCCCTCGGCAAACTGCTTGTAGGCCTCGGTCCAGCCTTGCGGCGTGATCACCTTGCCATCTTCGAGGCGGCAGCCCTCGCGGTCGCCAACATTGTTGAGCGGCGCCAGCACGCCGGCGGCAAATTTGCCCGCCTCGTCGAGCACGGCGTCGACCAGGTCCGGCGTCGCCTCCTCGCAGCCGGGCAGGCGGGCGATGTCGGCAAGACCGGCGACCTCGTTGAGCAGGAAGCGGATGTCGGTCAGGGGGGCAGCGTAGTCGGTCATTGCGAAACCCGGGAGTCGGCGCTGGCGGTACGGCGATCTATTTCGGCGCCATGCGCAAGGCGCCGTCGAGGCGAATGGTCTCGCCGTTGAGCATTTCGTTTTCGACGATGTGCGCGGCAAGTTGCGCGTATTCGTCGGGGCGGCCGAGGCGCGGTGGGAAGGGTACCGACTTGGCCAGCGAGTCCTGCACTTCGGCCGGCAGCGATTCCATCATCGGCGTGTAGAACAGGCCCGGGGCAATGGTGCACACGCGGATGCCGAAGCGCGCCAGTTCGCGTGCCACGGGCAGGGTCATGCCGACCACGCCGGCCTTCGAGGCGGCGTAGGCCGGCTGGCCGATCTGGCCGTCGAAGGCGGCCACCGATGCGGTGTTGATGATCACACCACGCTCGCCGGCGGAGTTCGGCTGGCCCTTGCTGATCGCATCGGCGGCCAGGCGCAGCATGTTGAACGTGCCGATCAGGTTGATGCCGACGGTCTTGGCGAAGTTGGCTAGGGGCTGCGGGCCGTTCTTGCCCAGCACCTTTTCCGGGGTGCCGACGCCGGCGCAATTGACCAGGCCGTGGAGGCCGCCGAAGCGCGCCAGCGCCGCGGCGACGCAGGCCTGGCCATCGGCGTCGGCGGTGACGTCGGTGCGATGGAAGGCCGCGCGGGCGCCGAGCTCGACGGCCAGCGCGCTGCCGCGCTCGGTATTCAGGTCGGCGATCATGACATTGGCACCGGCGCCATGGAAACGGCGCACGGTGGCTTCACCAAGGCCCGAAGCGCCGCCGGTGACGATGAAGGTGGAGTTGTCGAATTTCATTTCTGGTCCAGTTTCAAAAGACGGATGGCGTTCTGCTTGAGGATCAGCGGCTTCACCGAATCCTTGAAGCCGGCCTGCTCGAAATCGGCGAGCCAGCGATCGGGCGGAATCAGCGGGAAGTCGGTGCCGAAGAGCATGCGATCGCGGAGCAATGTGTTGGCGTACTGCACGAGTTGCGGCGGGAAGTACTTGGGCGACCAGCCGGAGAGGTCGATCCAGACATTCGGCTTGTGCAGGCAGACCGAAAGCGCCTCGTCCTGCCAGGGCCACGACGGATGGGCGATGACGATCTGCATGTCGGGGAAGTCCACCGCCACGCAGTCGAGCAGCATCGGATTGGAGGTTTCCAGCTTCAGCCCACCGCCGCCGCGCATGCCGCTGCCCATGCCGGAATGGCCGCTGTGGAAGATCGCCGGCAGCTGGTGCTCGGCGATCACTTCATACAGCGGCCAGGCCATGCGGTCCTGCGGGTCGAAGCCCTGCACCGTGGGGTGGAACTTGAAGCCCTTGACGCCGTATTCCTCGACCAGCTTGCGTGCCTCGCGCGCGCCCATGCGACCCTTGTGCGGATCGATGCTGGCGAAGGCAATCATCATGTCGCTGTTCTTGGCTGCCGCCTCGGCCACTTCCTCGTTGGCGATGCGCCGGTTGCCGATGTTGGCCTCGGAGTCGACGGTGAACATCACCAGGCCGATCCTGCGCTCGCGGTAGTAGGCGATGGTCTCGTCTATGGTCGGACGATGCGCGTTCTTGAAGTACTTGTCGGCCGCCCTCTCGTAGGGCTCGAACCAGGGGTCCTTGGGTTGGCAGCAGGAGACTTCGGCGTGGGTGTGGGTGTCGATGGCGACGAGTTCATCGAGCTTCAATTGCGTGGCCCCTGACCCTTGCGCTGCAGGAACTCGCCGATGCGCGCGACGACCTCGGGGCTGGTCTGGGCCACGGCGGCCATCAGCGACTCGACGTAGAGGCCGTCGTCTGATGACATATTGCTGATGCGCTGGATGGTGGTGACCATGGCGTAGTTGGCCAGTGGCGCGTTTTCGGCGATGCGCCTGGCCAGTTCCTGCGCCTTGGCCAAACCCTCGCCCTTGCCGACGAGGTAGTGCGACAGGCCGAGCGCCTGCCCCTCATCGGCATTCAGGATTCGTCCGGTCAGCATCATCTCCGCCATGCGGCCGGGCCCGATGATGCGCGCCACGCGCACCGAAGCACCACCGCCAACATAGATGCCGTGGCGACCTTCCGGCAACTGGTAGATGGTGGAGGGCTCGGCAACGCGGACGTGGGTCGAGGTGGCCAGTTCCAGCCCGCCGCCGATCACCGCGCCATGCAGCACCGCCACCACCGGGATGCCGGTCTGGTGGATCTTGCCGAAGACGCGGTGCCAGCCCTGCGAATGCAGCATGACACCGGAGGGCTCGCGGTGCTGGTGCTCGGAAAGGTCGAGGCCGGCGCAGAAGTGGTCGCCGGCGCCGGCGAGGATCACTACGCGGGCTTCGGGAGGACGCGCCTCCCAGGCGCGCTCGAGCGCGTCGAGCAGGCGGTCGCTGATGGCATTGCGCTTCGTCGGGCGGCTCAGGGTGATCGTATAGACTAGGCCGTCCTGCGAGTGTGTTACGAGTTTGTCGGTCATTGCCTGCTTCAGATGAAAATGATGCTGGAATCGGGAACCTCGGAATACAGTTCGAGGACGCGGTCGGCGCGGCGTGTCAGCACGGCGCGCTGGTTGATGTAGCCCTTGTCGGTCAACTCGCCGTGTTCCGACGAAGGTGGCTCTGCCATCAGCATGGCGCGCGCCGGATAGGTCGAGGAACCGCCGCCCTGTTGCTTGAGGCGCACCAGGCCCTCGCGCACGCGCTCCTTGATCGCCGGGTGGGCCAGCACGGTGGCCACCGGCACGTCGTCGCCGAGGCCGGCCAGGCGCCGGCATTCGCCGATGTTGGGGAAGACCAGGAAGCCGATGTCGTCGCGGTCGTGCCCGGTCAGCACGATGTCCTGGGCAATCGGCGACAGCGCCGAGATACCCGCGACACGCACGCTGCCGACATGGACCCAGGTGCCGGAGAGCAGCTTGAAATCCTCGGCGACGCGGCCGTCGAACAGCAGGCCCTGCTCGGGGCGCGCCGGATCGACGAAGGACACGGCGTCGCCGATCATGTAGAAGCCTTCCTCGTCGTAGGCTTTCGCCGTCAGCTCGGGCTGCTTCCAGTAGCCGGGGAAGAGGTTGGGGCCCTTGACCCGCACTTCGAGCTTGTCGGCCACTGGCACCAGCTTCAGCGTGGTGCCGGGGACGGGCACGCCGATGACGCCGGAGCGCACGGCCTGGAAATGGCAGTCGGTGCAGGCGGGTGCCGTCTCGGTGGAGCCCCAGGACGAGAGCATGACGACCGGGTGACCGAGTTCCATCACGGCCAGGCGCTCGAGTTCGTCCCAGGTCGATTGCGGCAGGGCGGCGCCGGCGTAGAAGATGATCTGCAGGCGCGCGAAGAAGCTCTTGCGCAGCGCGGCGTTGTCGCGCAGCTCGGCCACCAGCAGGGCATAGGCCAGCGGCACGCTGAAGTAGATGGTGGGCGAGACGTCGGTGAGGTTGCGCACGGTCTTGTGCAGCAGGGCCGGCAGCGGCTTGCCGTCGTCGATGTAGAGGCTGCCGCCGAAGCGAACCACCTTGTTGAAGTTGTGGCTGCCGCCGAAGACGTGGCTCCAGGGCAGCCAGTCGCAGATCACCGGCTTCTGGTTGTTGAGGAAGGGCCAGATGACGGATTTCATCTCGGCGTTGGAGCACATCATGCGCTGGGTGGTGATCACCGCCTTGGGCGTGCCCACGGAACCCGAGGTGAACAGGAACTTGGCGATGGTATCGGGTGTGATCTTCGCGAAGGCCGCCTTCACCGCCGTGTCGTCAGCGCCGACTTTCTCGATCTCGGCAAAGGGCTTGGTGCCGGTTTGCGGCTGGCTGCGGCTGCCGGCGACGACGACGCCGTCATGCAGCCCGGCGATAGCGTTAATGGCCGGCATGAAGCGCTCGATGGTGTCGGCGAAGATGACGCCGGGGCGCAGCAGCTCGACGTTGGCCTTGAGCTTGAGGTGGTCCTTCGAGAGCAGCGAATTGCCCGGCGAGACCGGGCTGATCGGCACGCCGATGTGCAGGCAGGCCAGCATCAGCAGCGCATGTTCGATGCCGTTGTCGGAGAGCACCAGCACCGGCCGCTCGGGCGAGAGATTCTGCCCCAGCAGCCAGGTGGCGATGCGATAGACGCGCGAGAGCGCCTGCCCGTAAGTCACCCTGACCCATTCGCCATCCGCGCCGCGCTCGGCGATCAGGATGGCATCCGGGGTTTCGGCTGCCCAGCGCTCCAGCCATTCGCCGGAACAGCGGGCAAAGCCCGGCAGTTCCAGCTTGGAGCGGAACAGCCGGGTACCGTCCGGCCGGGCTTCGAGAATGACGGCCGGATCGACGAACAGCTCGGCCGGCTTGCGGGCAATGGTGCTCATGTCGCGTCCTTCCTGCGTGTTACTGCGTCACGACCTTGAAAGTCCCGCCCTGCACCTGCAGCAGCACGCGGGCGCGCTTGTCGAAGCCGGAATGGTCGGTCGGGCTCATGTTGAACACACCATGGGCGCCGGCGATTTCACGCTCGCTCTCGATCGCGTCGCGCAGGGCGGCGCGGAATTCCGGCGTGCCCGGCTTGGCCTTCTTCAATGCCACCGGAATCGCGCGCGAAGTGATCGCCCAGGCATCCCAGATGTGGCCGCCGAAGGAGGACAGCGTGTCCTTGCCGAACTTCGTTTCATAGGCCTTGGCATACTCGCCACCGACCTTCTTCGACGGGTGCGAATCCGTCAGCTGGTCCCATTCGAGCAGGGGGCCGGCGACCAGGATGCCGTTCTCCACCGCCTTGCCGCCATTCTTGAGGAAGGCCGGCGACGGGGCGCCGTGGGTCTGGTAGATCTGGCCCTTGTAGCCGCGCTCGGCGAGGGTGGAATGTGCCATGGCCGCCGGCGAACCCGAGGCCACCACTAGCACGGCATCCGGCTTGACGCTGATCAGCTTGACCGCCTGGCCGGTGACCGAGGTATCGGTGCGGGCAAAGCCCTCGATCGGTCCAAAGGTCATGCCGTACTTGGGCGAGAGCGCCTCCATCGCCTTGATCCAGACTTCGCCGTAGGCGTCGGGGTGGTAACCGAGGAAGCCGATGGTTTTGTAGCCCTTGGACTTGGCATGCTCCAGCAGGGGCTCGGCCATCAGGCCGATCGGCTGCGGCATGGTGAAGGTCCACTTGAATTTCTCGCCATCGAGGCGGTTGGGCGCCAGCGCGATCAGCGGCGTCTTGGTATCGGCGGCGGGACCGGCGGTGGCCATCACGCCGGGAGTAGTGGTGCCGGAGAACAGCACGTCGACCTTGTTTTCGGTAAGCAGCTTGGAGACGTTCTTGGCGGTCGCGGTCGGATCGGAGGCGTCGTCGAGCACGATCCAGTTGATCTTCTCGCCGCCGATGCTGGTCGGGAACAGCTGCGTCGTGTTCTTCTGCGGTCCGCCCAGCACGGCAGCGGGGCCGGTGGCGGAAACGTTGACGCCGATCGTGATGTCGGCCAGCGCGGCCGTGGCGCCGAACAGGGACAGGGCAATCACCAGCGGCTTGATGGACAGTTTGACTTTCATGCTTTCTCCTCGTTTGTATGTCTTGGATGATGCGTTGCGGGACTTGCGGGTAAGACAGGATTCAGGCGGCGATCGAATGGCTGCCGCCGAGGCCGAGATAGCTCTCGATCACTCGTGGATCATGGAGCAGGGCACGGGCGGAGTTTTCCACCGCCACGCTGCCATTCTCCAACACATAGGCGTAATCAGCCACTTGCAGTGCAGCACGTGCGTTCTGCTCGACCAGCAGTATCGAGACGCCCATGCCTTTGAGCTGGACCACGATGCGCAGGATCTCCTTGACGATCAGCGGCGCCAGGCCGAGGCTGGGTTCGTCCAGCATCAGCAGCGTGGGCTTGGCCATCAGGGCGCGGCCCATGGCCAGCATCTGCCGCTCGCCGCCGGACAGTGTGCCGGCCTCCTGCTTGCGGCGCTCGGCGAGGCGCGGGAAGATCGCATACACCTCGTCCAGCGTCTTGGCGTGGTCGCGGTCGCCGCGCCGATGGCGGGCAAAGGCGCCGAGCAGCAGGTTGTCGGCCACCGACATGCTGCCGAACAGCTCGCGCTTTTCCGGCACCAGCACCAGGCCCTTGGCCACCAGCGCATCCACCGACAGGGTACCGAGCACCGACTGGTCCTGGTAGCTAACTTCGCCGCGCGCCGGCAGCAGGCCCATCAGGGCCGACAGCAGCGTGGTCTTGCCGGCGCCGTTGGGGCCGATCACGGTGACGATCTCGCCCTGGCGGATGCGGATGCCGACCTTGTGGATGGCTTCGACACGGCCGTAGTTGACGCACAGGCCACGGGTTTCGAGCAGTATCGGCTTCATTCGTCCACGCCTCCGAGGTAAGCCTCAAGCACTTTCGGATTAGTCTGGATTTCGCGCGGCAGACCTTCTGCGAGGAATTCGCCGAATTCCATCACCAGCACGCGATCGGCCAGGCCCATGACGAAATCCATGTCGTGTTCGACCAGCAGGATGGCCATGCCCTCGCCGCGCAGCTTGTCGAGCAGGTCGGCCAGGGCCTTCTTTTCCAGGTGGCGCAGGCCGGCAGCGGGTTCGTCGAGCAGCAGCAGGGTCGGATCGCTGCACAGGGCGCGCGCGATTTCGACGATGCGCTGCTTGCCCAGCGGCAGGCTGCCGCAAGTGTCGAACAGGTGCTCGCCGAGGCCGCAGCGCTGCAACTGGTGCGCGGCTTCCCACAACAGGCGACGCTCTTCCTCGCGATCGAGGCGCCAGGCCGACTGGACGAAATTCTTGCGTCCGCGCAGGTGGGCGCCGATGGCGGCGTTTTCCAGCACCGTCATGTCCTGGTTCAGGCGCACGTGCTGGAAGCTGCGGCTCATGCCCAGTTTGGCGATCTCGCGCGAGCCGAGCTGCTCGATGCGCTGGCCCATGAAGCGGATCTCGCCCTCGGTCGGCGGATTGACGCCGGAGATGCAGTTGAACAGCGTGCTCTTGCCGGCGCCGTTGGGGCCGATCAGGGCCATCACCTCGCCGGCGCGCACCGTCAGGTTCATCTTGTTGTTGGCCACCAGGCCGCCGAAGCGCTTGGTGACATTGATCACCTGCAGCACATCGCTGCCGCGCTCGGGCACGTCGCGCTTCGGCAGCGGCAGCGCCGGCTCGACGCTGCGCGCCGCATCGCGCTGCGCGACCGTGCTGGCAAATACGCGCATCAGGATCGGCCAGACGCCATCGCGCGCCCGATGCAGGACGATGATGGTGAGCAGGCCGAACACCACGTTCTCGAAGTTGCCGGTGGCACCCAGCAGCTTGGGCAGCCAGTCCTGCAGGTATTCTTTCAGCATGCTGACGGCGGAGGCGCCGAACACTGCCCCCCACACCGTCGCCGCACCGCCGAGCACCGCCATGAACAGGTATTCGATGCCCTGGCCGAGCGAGAAGGGTGTCGGATTCACGAAACGCTGCAGGTGGGCGTAGAGCCAGCCCGAGACACAGGCGAACTGCGCCGCGATCATGAACAGCACCATGCGGTAGCGCAGGGTGTTGATGCCCATCGCCTCGGTCATGGTCATCGCACGCAGGCAGCGCATGGCACGGCCCTCGCGCGAGTCGAGCATGTTCTGGGTGGTGACGATGGCCGCCAGCAGCGTGGCCCAGATGATGTAGAAGAAGGCGCGGCTGTTACCCAGGTCGAGTCCGAACAGATCGACCGAGGGAATGCCGTCGATGCCGCCGTGGCCACCGAGGGCTTGCAGGTTGCCGAAGATGAAATAGAGCGAAATGCCCCAGGCGATGGTGCCCAGCGGCAGGAAGTGCCCCGACAGGCGCAAGGTAATGAAGCCCAACGCCAGCGAGATCGCGGTGGTCACCGCCATGCCGACGATCAGCGTGCCCCAGGGCGACATGCCATGGCGCGTGGTGAGGTAGGCTGTGGCATAGGCGCCGAGGCCGACGAAAGCCGCCTGACCGAAGGAAGTCAGGCCGCCGATGCCGGTCAGCAGCACCAGGCCGAGGGCCACCAGCGCATACAGGCCGATGTAATTGACGATGGTGACCGTGAACTGACCCGCCAGCAGCGGGATCAGGCCCAGCGCCAGGACAAAGCCGATCAGGGCACGATTGGGGGTGAGGTAGGCCGCCATCTCAGTGCTCATCCTCGTCATCGACATGCTTGGTGGTGAGCGATTGATACAGCAGCACCGGGATGATCAGGGTGAACACGATGACCTCCTTGTAGGCCGAGGCATAGAAGGACGAATACGATTCGAGCAGGCCGACCAGGATGGAACCCGCCGCCGCCAGCGGATAGGACACCAGGCCGCCGATGATGGCGCCGACGAAGCCCTTGAGGCCGATCAGGAAGCCGGTGTCGTAGTACACGGTGGTGATCGGCGCGATGAGGATGCCGGAGAAGGCGCCGACCAGCGCCGCCAGCGTGAAGCAGAGCTTGCCGGCGAGGTCGGCCGAGATACCCATCAGGCGCGCGCCGGTGCGGTTGATGGCGGTGGCGCGCAGGGCTTTGCCGTAGATCGAATGCTCGAAGAACAGCGCCAGGCCGGCGATCAGCAGCGCCGCGATGCCGACGATCCAGATCGTCTGGTACTGGATGAAGGTGGCGCCTAGCGTCAGGCCGCCTTCGGTGAAAGGCGGGATGCGCGCGCCCTCGGCGCCGAAGAAATACAGGCCCATGCCGACCATCATGAAATGCACCGCGACCGAGACGATCAGCAACAGCAGCACGCTGGCCTCGGCCACCGGCTGGAAGGCCAGGCGATACACCTGCGGCCCCAGCGGCACGACGAAGGCCAACGCAACCAGGACTTGCAGGGGATAGGAAAGCTCCTTCAGCGGCAGGAGGCGCACCACCACCATCGCCGCGATCGGCAGCACGGCATTCTTGACGATGATCAGCGGCAGGCGCGATTTCGCGCCTTCGCGCACCGCCACCACGCCATCCACGATCGCCACCGCGATGCCCAGGGTCACCACCAGCCACATGGTCGGCGGCAACTGGCCGGTGACTACGGCCGCCATGGTCAGCGCGCCATAGGCGACATACTCGCCCTGGGGGATGAAGATCACGCGCGTGACGGCAAATACCAGCACCAGGGCCAGCGAGAGCAGCGCATAAATGGCACCGTTGGTAAAGCCATCCTGGGCCAACAACAGGGCTACGGCGGAATCCATGCCGGATCAGCTCCTCGAATGCCAGCGGCAGGGCAACACCGCAAACGTGATTGGCAGGGAATGGCCCATCGACTCCTCCTTCTCCGTTGGCCCGCGTCGGGGAGATCCGATGGCATCTTGAACGTGCCTGATGGATCGCGGGCGAGCTGCGGATTCTCCCGGTCAGGCGTGTCGATGTCAACTTGTTTTACATCGAACTATTAAAAATTCTACAAAATTACACTTCTCTAATATATTGTTTTTAATGATTTCTTTGTGCATTGCAGCAAAACAGGTGCTTGATAGCAAAACTTGTTCGATATCGAATTAGATGGCAAACTTGCCGTGTTGAGGACCTTCCACCCCATGCCTGCGACCCGCAAAATTCCATCCATCGGCGTGCTCAGCAACCACGTCGGCTTCCACCTGCGTCTGGCGCAGCTGGCGGTGTTCGAGAACATCGGACGGGCACTGAAAGACATCGACGTCACGCCGGCGATCTTTTCCGTGCTGGAAGTGCTGCACGAGAACGACGGCATCACCCAGTCGAAACTCGCCGCTGCGGTGCATCTGGAGCGCTCGTCGGTGGTGCCGCTGCTCGACAAGCTGGCCAAGCGCGGCCTGGTCGAGCGCCGCGCCTCGACCACCGACCGCCGCCACAACCACCTGCACCTGACCGATGCCGGACGCGAACTGCTGGCGGAAGTGCTGCGCCGCGCGGCCGAGCATGAAAAGGAAGTCTGCAAGCCCTTCACCATCGCCGAAAAAAAACTGCTGCTGGAACTGCTCGGCCGCTTCCGCCAACCGAAGAAAGCCGAAACCGCCTAGTCCGACGATCCGCCCGCGAGCAGGCTGGCGATCAGGCGCCGCAGCCAGCGGTTGCCCTCGTCATGATGGTAGCGCGCATGCCAGTGCTGCTTGACCTCATACTCGGGCAGGGGAAAGGGCACCGGGAAGATGCGGTAATCGCCGCGCCCCTGCAGGATCTCGCCCAGCCGTCGCGGCACGGTCAACAACAGGTCGGTATGCTCGACGACGAAGGCGGCGGCAAGAAAGCTCGGGCTCTTCAAGGCAACACGGCGGCGGATGCCCTGGCGCTCGATCTCGCGTTCGAGCAGGGCCGGCGCCGCCCCCGAGGAGCTGATCACCGCGTGATCCTCCGCCTCGTAGCATGCCAGGTCCAGACTTACACCGATGCGCGGATGATCGCGCCCGACCAGGCAGACGAAGCTCTGCACGAACAGCGCCTGCTGATGGAAACCGGCTTCGAGCTGGGGCATGAAGCCGATGGCCAGATCGGCCTCGCCGCTCTCCAACTGGTGCGCGGCGTCCGTCGTCATGGGCAGCGTTTCGATGGCAATGCCGGGGGCACCGGAGCGCAGGCTCTCCCAAAGTTGCGGCAACAATACCAGTTGCGTAATGTCGGTCATGCAGATGCGAAAGCTGCGGCGCGAGGTCGCCGGATCGAACTCGCTGCGATAGCCGAGCACGTTGTCGAGCGCCGCCAGAGCCTCGCGCACCGGCTGCACCAGGCCTTCACTGAACGGCGTCGCTTCCATGCCTGCCGAGGTGCGCACGAACAGCGGATTGCCAAAATGGTGACGCAGTTTCGCCAGCGCCACGCTCACCGCCGGCTGGCCGAGCTCGAGCGCCGCGGCCGCGGCGCTGACGCTGCGGGTGCGATAAATCTGGTCGAACACGGCAAGCAGGCGAACGTCGATCGAGTCCATGGTGGCACTATTCGAAATCAGAATACTTTATATCTGAACCAATGGATTTACACATCACGACCCGGCTCCTAGTATGCGCGCCATCGAAGCCCCCCGGTCGCCCGCCACGCCTGAACACCCCGTCCGGGCTGCGGCGACCACCGAACACGGAGATTTCACCATGCAGGAACTCGGTCGCCTGGAAGACCTACCCGAAGAATACCGCTCGGCACTCACCGCGCAGAACCTGGTGCCGCTGTGGCCCAGCCTGCGCGCCGTGCTGCCGCCCGGCAAGCCGACGATCAAGACTCGCCCGACGGTTTGGCCTTACCAGCCGATGCGCCCGCTGCTGATGCAATCCGGCGAGCTGACGCCCATGGAAAAGGCCGAGCGCCGCGTGCTGGTGATGGCCAACCCCGGCCACGGCCTGGAGAAGATGCAGGCCAGCTCGACCATCTACCTCGGCATGCAACTGCTCTTGCCGGGCGAGTGGGCGCCGGCTCACCGCCACACCCCGAATGCCGTGCGCATGATCGTCGAGGGCGAAGGCGCCTACACCACGATCGACGGCGAGAAGTGCCCGATGCAGCGTGGCGACCTGATCCTGACGCCCACCGGCATGTGGCACGAGCATGGCCACGACGGCAAGGAGCCGGTGGTCTGGCTCGACGTGCTCGACCTGCCCGTCGTGTATTACTGCGAGGCCTCCTATGTCGTCGAGGGCAAGGCCCAAAGCGTCGATGCGCAAGGCGTCGACCGCGGCTACCAGCGCGGCGGCGTGGTGCCGGCGCCGATGTTCCAGCGCAGCGGCAAGACCTTCCCCATGCTGCGCTACCCCTGGGCCGAGGTGCGCAAGGCACTGGAAGCCATCGCCACCACCCATCCTGAAATCGAGGCGGTGCAGGTAGCCTATGTCAATCCGGAAAACGGTCACGACTGCCAGCGCATCCTCGGCTACTCGGCCTTGATGCTGCGCCCGGGCGAGACGTTGAAGCTCCCGGCACGCTCGACCGCCATGGTGTTCCACCAGATCGAGGGCGGCACCGAGGTCGCGGCCGCCGGCCAGAGTTTCCGCCTAACCGATGCCGACACCTGCTGCATCCCCGGCTACGAAGCGATCACCCTGACGAACCAGTCGGCCGACAAACCGTCCTTCGTCTTCATCGCCGATGACGCGCCGCTACAGAAGAAGCTCGGCGTCTACGAAGTTCGCAATTAACCGGGATCACGCCCATGACCAGCTACGCATTCCCTCCCGCCGCCATCCCTTCCCTGCCCGTGGTCGGCAGCACCGCCCGCTACCCGGTAAGCCGCATCTTCTGCGTCGGCCGCAACTACCACGCCCACGCCCTGGAGATGGGCAACCCGGTGGACAAGTCCACCATGAAGCCCTTCTACTTCACCAAGACGCCGTCGACCCTGATCGAATCCGGCGCCACCGTACCCTACCCCTGCGGCACCAGGAACTACCACTACGAGATGGAATTGGTGGTGGCCATCGGTGCCGCGGGCTTCCGGGTCGCCGAAAGCGATGCCGAACGCATGATCTTCGGCTACGCCGCCGGCCTCGACATGACCCGCCGCGACCTGCAACTGGTGGCCCGCGAGCAAGGTCGTCCCTGGGACCTGGGCAAGGATTTCGAAAAATCCGCCGTGTGCACGCCCATTGTTCCGCGCGGCAACCTGGGCGTTCTGACGTCCGGCGTCATCAGCCTGCAGGTCAATGGCGAGACAAAGCAAAGCGCCGATATTTCGCAACTGATCTGGAATATCCCGGAATTGCTCACCGACTTGTCGCAGTACTACCACCTGCAGCCCGGCGACCTGATCTACACCGGCACGCCCGAAGGCGTCGGCGCAGTCAAGTCGGATGACCGCATCAGCGGACATATCGACCGTGTCGGCGACATCTCGCTGACCATCGGCCAGCCTGAATAGGCGAACCAGAGGAGCAAGCACATGAGCCAGCAACTTCCCGTACTCGTCGCCGGCGGCGGCATTGGCGGCCTCGCCGCCGCACTCGCCCTGGTGCGCCAGGGCTTCCAGGTCGTCGTCCTCGAACAGGCGGCACAAATCGGCGAAATCGGCGCCGGCATACAGCTCGGCCCCAATGCCTTCCACGCCTTCGATGCCCTCGGCATCGGCGACAAGACGCGCAATCGCGCAGTATTCACCGACTACATGGTGATGCACGATGCGATCGACGAATACCAGGTCGGCAGGATCCCGACCGACGAGAACTTCCGCAAGCGCTTCGGCAACCCCTATGCCGTGATTCACCGCCAGGACATCCACAATTCACTGCTCGAAGGCGCCAGCGAGACCGGCAAGGTCGAGTTCTTCACCAACTGCCGCGTCGAAAGCATCGAGCAGGGCGCGGACTCCGTGACCGTCACCTGCGGCAACGGCAAGACCTTCACCGGCCAGGCCCTGATCGGCGCCGACGGCGTCCGCTCCGTGGTGCGCGCCCAGTACGTCAATGACCCGCCGCGCGTCACCGGCCATGTGGTGTATCGCGCCGTGGTCGACGAAAAGGACTTCCCCGACAACCTCAAGTGGAATGCCGCCAGCATCTGGGTCGGCCCCAATTGCCACCTGGTGCATTACCCGCTGCGCGGCGGCAGGGAATACAACGTGGTGGTGACCTTCCACAGCCGCGGCAAGGAGGAATGGGGCGTCACCGAGGGCAGCAAGGAGGAGGTGCAAAGCTACTTCCAGGGCATCTGCCCCAAGGCACGCCAGTTGATCGACCTGCCCAAGTCGTGGAAGCGCTGGGCCACCGCCGACCGCGAACCGATCGGCCAATGGACCTACGGCCGCGCCACCCTGCTCGGCGACGCCGCCCATCCCACCACGCAATACATGGCGCAGGGCGCCTGCATGGCCCTCGAAGACGCGGTGACGCTGGGCGAAGCACTGCGCGTCTGCAACAAGGACTGGGGCAAGGCGCTCGACCTGTACCAGCATTCCCGCATCACGCGCACCGCCCGCATCGTGCTTTCGGGCCGCGAAATGGGCCGCCTCTACCATGCCAAGGGCGTCGAGCGCCTGGTTCGCAACTCGCTGTGGAAGGGCCGCTCGGCGGAACGCTTCTACGACGCGATGGAATGGCTCTACGGCTGGGACGTCGGCAACTGCCTGGCGCAGGCCTGATACGCCGTGCAGCTCTACAACTTCTTTCGCAGCGGCACCTCGCACCGGCTGAGGATCGCGCTGAACCTCAAGGGCCTGGCTTACGACTACATACCCGTCAGCCTGGCCAGCGAGGAGCATCTCGGCGCGGCCTTCAAGGCGATCAACCCGCAGGGCCTGGTACCCGCATTGGTCGATGACGGCCGCGTGCTGATCCAGTCACCGGCCATCATCGAGTGGCTGGAGGAGCGGCATCCGACTCCGCCTCTGCTCCCGGCCAATGCCGAGGATCGCGCTCGGGTACGTGCCCTGGCCGCCATCGTCGGCTGCGACATCCACCCGATCAACAATCGGCGCATCCTCGAATACCTGCGCAAGACGCTGGGCCACGGCGAGGCCGCGGTGAGCGCCTGGTGCGCGACCTGGATCGATGCCGGCTTCGCCGCGCTGGAGAACCTGCTCGCGGCCGACACCGCACGCGGCGAGTACTGCTTCGGCGGCGCGCCGGGCCTGGCCGACGTGTACCTGGTCCCCCAGGTCGAAAGCGCGCGCCGCTTCAAGCTGGATCTGGCGCCTTATCCCAACATCCTCGCCATCGACGCCGCCTGCAACCGGCTCGATGCCTTTCGTCTCGCCGCACCCGCATTGCAACCCGACGCACCCCGACCCTGAAGCCAAATAAATATACGGAGAACCCCCATGAAAACCCTCAAGACTAGCCTCATCGCCGGCGCCATTGCCTTCGCCACATTCGGCGCCCATGCCGCCGACCCGGTCAGGATCGGCCTGGTCCTGCCGATGACCGGCCCCTTTGCCGCCTATGGCAAGCAGATTTCCAACGGCGTCAAGCTTTACCTCGCCACCAAGGGCGACACCTTCGGCGGCAGGAAGGTTGAAATCATCGTCAAGGACGACAGCCCCGGCACCGCGGGCGACGTCTCCAAGCGTCTTTCGCAGGAGCTGGTGGTCAAGGACAAGGTCGACATCCTCGCCGGCTTCGGCCTGACGCCCGCCGCCTTCGCCTCGGCGCCGGTGGCCACCGAAGCCAGGAAGCCGATGGTGGTGATGAACGCTGCGACCTCGGCGATCACCACCAAGTCGAACTACATCGTGCGCAGCTCGCACACCCTGCCGCAGGACACGGCGCCTATCGCCAGCTGGGCGGCGAAGAACAAGATCAGGAAGGTGTTCACCCTGGTTGCCGACTTCGGACCCGGCCATGACGCCGAAGGCCAGTTCAAGAAGACCTTCACCGCCGCCGGCGGCGAGATCGTCGGCGAGGTACGTTCCCCCGTCAAGAACCCCGACTTTGCGCCCTTCCTGCAGAAGATCAAGGACACCAGGCCCGACGCCGTCTTCCTCTTCCTGCCGCCCGGCGCCGAAACCATCGCCTTCATGAAGGGCTTCACCGAACGCGGCCTCGGCCAGGCCGGCATCAAGCTGATCGCCACCGGCGACCTGCCCGACGAGGACATCCTCGACGCCATGGGCGACTCGGCGCTGGGCCTGACTACCTCCTTCCACTACTCGGAAGCGCACAAGTCGCCGGAGAACAAGGCCTATACCGAGGCCTACTACAAGGCCTATCCGAAAGACCGCCCCAACTACATGTCGGTGGCCGGCTACGACGGCATGCACCTGATCGCCGAAGTGCTGAAAAAGACCAACGGCAACACCGACGGCGACAAGTTCGTCGAGGCAGCAAAGGGCATGAGCTGGGTCAGCCCGCGCGGCAAGATCAGCATCGACCCGGCGACCCGCGACATCGTGCAGACGGTGTACATCCGCAAGACCGAGAAGCTCGCCGGCAAGTTGCAGAACGTCGAGTTCGACCAAGTCGCCGACTTCAAGGATCCGGGCAAGCAGTAAGCGCCCCCGCCCGCGGCCGGGGCGCCAAGATCCCGGCCGCGCTTTCCCCCAGGAGAACCCCATGACTGTCATCTTCGATGGCATCGCCTCCGGCTTGCTGCTGTTCCTGATCAGCGTCGGCCTCTCGGTGACGCTGGGCCTGATGAACTTCGTCAATCTGGCCCACGGCTCCTTTGCCATGCTCGGTGGCTACGTCTGCGTGGTGCTGCTCAACCGCCTCGGCGTGCCCTTTCTCGCCGCGCTGCCCATCGTGGCGATCGTCTCGGCGCTGGTCGGGGTGGCCCTCGAGCGCACGCTGTACCGCCGCCTCTACGGCGCCTCCGACCTCGACCAGGTGCTGTTCTCGATTGGCCTGGTGTTCATGTCGATTTCGATCGCGCACTACTTCTTCGGCGCCCAGCAACAGCCGCTGCAACTGCCCGCCATGCTCTCCGGCCAGTTCAACCTGCCCGGCCTCGATGTCGGCGTCTACCGCCTGTTCCTGATCGTGATCGGCCTCGCCATCGCCGTCGGCCTGCAATGGATGATCGCCGGCACCCGCTTCGGCGCCCAGCTGCGTGCCGCGGTAGACAACCCGCGCACCGCGCGCGGCCTCGGCATCGACGTCGACCGCGTGTTCGTGCTCACCTTTGCGCTGGGCTCGGCGCTGGCCGGCTTGGGCGGCGCGCTGGGCGTCGAGATGCTGGGCCTCGACCCGGAGTTCCCGGTCAAGTACATCGTGTACTTCCTGATCGTCGTCGCCGTCGGCGGCAGCGGCAACATCAAGGGCTCGCTCTACGCCTCGCTGATCATCGGCATCTGCGACGTGGCCGGCAAGTACTACATCCCCCAGGTCGGCGCCTTCGTCATCTACGCGGTGATGGTGGTGACGCTGATCTTCCGTCCGCAAGGCCTGTTCGGCCGCACTGCCGCGAAATAGGATGCCATGACAACCACGACACTCGCTGGCTTCGACCCCGCCCCCCTGCAGCGGCAAGCACGCTGGCAGCACGCCGAGTATGCCTTCTGGTTGCTGCCGGCGGCCGCCTACTTCGCCTTCGGCGACCAGTTGGCCCTGCTCTCGCAGATCGCCATCACCGCCCTGTTCGCGCTCTCGCTCGACCTGATCCTCGGCTATGCCGGCATCGTTTCGCTGGGCCACGCTGCCTTCTTCGGCATGGGCGCTTATACCGCCGGGCTGATGGCAACCCACGGCTGGAACGAGCCGCTGGCGGGCCTCGCCGGCGCCGCCGTGATCGCGGCGCTGGCCGGCTTCGTCACCAGCTTCCTGGTGCTGCGCGGCAGCGACCTGACGCGGCTGATGGTAACGCTAGGCGTGGCGCTGATGCTGTTCGAACTGGCCAACAAGCTGACCAGCATCACGGGCGGCGTTGACGGACTGCAGGGCATCGAAATGAAGCCCATCCTCGGCCAGTTCGCCTTCGACCTCTATGGCAAGACCGCCTTCATCTACGCCACGCTGGTGCTGTTCGTACTGTTCTGGCTGGCGCGGCGCATCGTGCATTCGCCCTTCGGCCTCGGCCTGCGCGGCATCCACCTCAACATGGCGCGCATGCCGGCACTCGGCACGCCGGTAAATGCACGTCTGGTGGGCATCTACACGGTCGGCGCGGCCTATGCCGGCATCGCCGGCGCGCTGCTGACCCAGACCACGCAGTTCGTCTCGATCGACGTCCTGTCCTTTCCGCGCTCGGCCGAACTGCTGCTGATCCTGGTGCTGGGCGGCACCGGTTCGCTCTACGGCGCCCTGATCGGCACCGTGGTGTTCATGACCGCGCACCACCTGCTGTCCGGGATCAACCCGCAGTACTGGCAATTCTGGCTCGGTGCCCTGCTGGTGCTGGTGGTGCTGTTCGCCCGCGATGGCGTGATGGGCGGCCTGCGCGCCCTCGCGCGTCGCCTGCCGGGAGCGGCGAAATGACGATTGCACTGGAAACCCGAAATCTGGTCAAGCGCTTCGGCGGCTTCGTCGCCACCAATGACGTCTCGCTCAAGGTGGAAGGCGGCGCTCGCCATGCGCTGATCGGACCGAACGGCGCCGGCAAGACGACCTTGATCAACCTGCTCACCGGCTTCCTCGAACCGAGTTCCGGAGAGGTGGTCCTCAAGGGCGAGGCCGTCACCCGCCTGTCCCAGCATCGCCGCGTCAAACGCGGCCTGGCGCGCACCTTCCAGATCAACCGGCTGTTTGCCAGGATGACGGTGCTGGAATCGGTCATGCTGGCGGTCTGCGAGCGGCGCGAGCTTGGCGCGCGCTGGTGGCATCCGGTCGGCAGCCACGGCGAGGCGATCGACGAAGCCGCCTGCCTGCTGGCGCAACTGCGCCTGCTCGACGTCGCCCATAGCGAGACCCGCAGCCTGGCCTACGGCAAACAGCGCCTGATCGAGATTGCGCTGGCGCTGGCGGCGAAGCCCTCGGTGCTGCTGCTCGACGAGCCGGCAGCCGGCGTGCCCACCGGCGAAAGCCGCGAGTTGTTCGAGACCATCGCGCAACTGCCGCGCGAGGTCACCATCCTGCTGATCGAGCACGACATGGACCTGGTGTTCCGCTTCGCCGATCGCATCTCGGTGCTGGTCAATGGCGGCCTGGTGGTGGAGGACACGCCGGAGGCGATCGCCAGGGACAAGCGCGTCAAGGAAGTCTATCTGGGGGAGGCCTTCGATGGCTGAACTGCTCGCACTCGAAAGCGTCTGGGCCGGCTACGGCGATGCCGTGGTGCTGGAGGACATCTCGTTTTCCCTGGAGGTCGGCGGCAGCCTGGCCCTGCTCGGCCGCAACGGCATGGGCAAGACCACGCTGCTGGCCACGCTGATGGGGGCGACGCAATTGAAGTCCGGCCGCATGAGCTTCGACGGCCGCGACCTGGCGGTGGTCACCAGCCACCGGCGGGCGGGCCTCGGCCTCGGCTGGGTACCTCAGGAACGCGACATCTTCCCGTCGCTGACCGTGGAGGAAAACCTCACCGTCGTGGCGCGTTCCGGGTCGTGGAACCTGGAGCGCACCTACGAAATGTTCCCGCGGCTGGCGGAGCGCAAGGGCAACATGGGCAACCAGCTCTCTGGCGGCGAACAGCAGATGCTGGCGCTGGCCCGCGCCCTGATGCTCAACCCCAAGCTGCTGCTGCTCGACGAGCCGCTGGAAGGCCTGGCACCGCTGATCGTGCAGGACCTGCTGCGCATCATCGGCCGCATGGTTGCCGCCGGCGACATGGCCATCATCCTGGTCGAGCAGCATGCACACCAGATCCTGCCGCTGACCCGCCAGGCGCTGGTACTGGAACGCGGCCGCGTGGTCTACGGCGGCGACAGCGACAGCCTGCGCGACGACCGCAGCCAGCTCGACAAGTGGCTGGGCGTCGGCACCCATTGAAGGACTACCCATGAAATCGATCGACATCATTCACAGCGAACACCGTGCCCTGGCATCGGTGCTGCAAGCCCTGCGCTTCGTCGTCGGCGAAATCGGCGCCGGCCGCCTGCAACCCGACTTTCGCCTGCTCAGTTCGATGGTCGACTACATCACCCAGGTGCCGGACAAGGTCCATCACCCCAAGGAAGACGATCACCTGTTCCCCGCCCTGAGGGCACGCTCGACAGCCGCCGCCGGCCTGATCGATGCGCTGGAAGCCCAGCACGCCGAGGGCTACCGGATGACGGTCGGCCTGCTACAGGCACTGGTGCATTACCAGGCCATGGGCGACAAGGCCTTTGCCAACTTCGAGGCCACGGTGCTGGAGTACCTGGCCTTCAGTTGGAAGCATCTCAACATGGAAGAGGGCGAATTGCTGCCGCTGGCGCGCAAGAACCTGACGGCGGATGACTGGACGGCGATCGACGCGGCCTTTGCCGCCAACTTCGACCCCTGCGCGGGCGCCCAGGGTGAGTTCGAAGTCCTGTTCGGCTGCATCGTCAGCATGACGCCCGCGCCCTACGGGCTGGGCACCGCTCGCTGACGCCGGCTAGCCCTTGTCGTCGGGCAGGCGCACGGTGGCCACCACCGCGTTGCCCCGGCCCAGGTATTCCAGGCTGTCGAAGCTGACCGACTTCGACATGGCGATGCCGCGGCCATGCAGATCGAATACCCGCTCGGGGCTGAATTCGAGATAGGACCGCCAGTCGAAACCCGGTCCCTGGTCGACGATGGTGACCCGGCTGCTGCCGTCAGCCTTTTCCAGCATCACCGTAACCACGCGATCGGCATATTCCGGACTGCGCAGGCGCTGCTCGACCTCCTCGATCCAGCACCCCTCGCCCAAAAGCCGGCTCTTGTCGGCATAGCTGATGCCGAGGTTGCCATGTTCGACGGCATTGATCAGCAGTTCCGAGTAGCCGACCACCGTGCGCGCCGGGTCCATGCTGGCGTCGGCCAGCAACAGCGCCAGGTCCCTCGCCTCGGCCAGGGTGCGGCAGCGGAACTCGGCGCGACACAGCAGCCCCAGGCTGCCCGCATGGCGCCCGGCGAGGGCGCGCAGTTCGCGCTTTTGCCGCGACTCGGCCAACGCGCTCTTGATCACCACTTTCAGCACATCCTCGCTGGACGGCTTGGTCAGGTAGTAGTGGGCACCGGCCGCCAGCCCTTCGCTGACATCCTCCGGGCTGTTGTCGGCAGTCAGCATGATCACCGGCAGGTCGACAAAGCGGCCGTCGCCGCGAATCCGGCGCAACAGGGAAAGGCCATCCAGTCGTGGCATCTGCTTGTCCAGCAGCACCAGATCGTGGCTCGCCGGATCGCGCTCGATCATCTCCCAGGCGGCCTGGCCATCTTCGGCACAGCTGACCGCGTAACCGCACTGGCCGAGCACCTCCTCCATCAGCACGCGGACGAATTCGTCGTCGTCCACCACCAGCACGCGCTCCGTCATGACCTCGCCTCGTCGTCCCCACGCGCCGATATCAGCACGACGACCTCGCTGCCCTGGCCGTTGAAGCTGAGGTTGGCCACCATGGCGCGCACGCGTTGCAAACCTCGCTCGTCTCCGGGCGATCGGGCCCCAGCCGCATCCTCGGCCTGCCAGTCGAAGCCCATGCCGCTGTCGGCCACATTGACGCGCAAAACACGGCTCTCGCCCAGGTAATCCGGCTCGATTTCGATCATGACGAAACCCTCGCCAAGCGCGTCCAGACGCTCCTGCCGCGCGGAACAGAAGGCTTGGTAGCCCTCGGTGCTACGGTACTTGTCGCCTCCGTCGAGCCGCAACACCCCATGATCGAGGGCATTGGCGAACAGCTCGGGAAGCACGCTCGACAACGCGGGAAAGCTGTCGACCAGACCCAGCGAACCCGCCATGTCCAGTACCGAGGCCACGGCATCGGTACGGCGCAGGGCTTCGGGCCCCAATTGCAGTGAAATGCGGGCGCCGATGGACTGGGCCGGCCGCGGGTCGGGCATGACCGTACGCGCCGGCAGCGCCTTGGCGGTGACCAGCACGGCGGAAAGATCGTCGGTCTGACCGGCATCGATCGCGGCGTCGAACAAGGCATCGATCCGTTGCCTGGTCTCGGTCGACACCATCAGGGCGGCAATCGCCGCGGCGGCATCGCCAGCGGCGGAAAAGGCCGGGTTATCCCAGATGCCATCCGAACACAGCAGCAACTGCTGGCGCGATCCGCAGCGGACATGGCGCGGCTCGAACGCGGCGGGATTGTCGGCATTGAGGCCCAGCGCCAGTTGCATCGAGTCGATGCGCTCGACCACGCTGCCATCATCGGCGAGTACCAGCGCCGGCGGATTGCCGCCATTCCAGATCTCGAAGCTGTTGCTGGCGAAATCTATGCTGACCAGGGTGGCGGCAACGAAGCGGTCCACCGGCAGCAGGTCGCGCACCCTCCGGTTCAGCTCGCGTGCCACCGTCGCCAGCGAGCAGCCCTTGCGCGCCATGCCGTCGAAGGGAAAGAACAGGGGCAGGATGTTGATCGCCGCCGGCAGGCCGTGGCCCACGGCATCCGCCAGCAAGAGATGCAGGCGTCCGCCCGGCGTGCGTCGCGCCAGCACCATGTCGCCGGAAAACATCGCCGAGGGCTGAACCCGGTACATCAGGTAGTCCGGATCGGGCATTTCGGTATGCGCCAGGACCCGTTCCATGACGTGGGCGGCCACCTCGCTTTCGCGCCGCATGTCGTCGTTGAGTCGCTCGATGCGCTGCTGCTGTTCGCGCAGCAGGCGCTGGCTTTGCACCAGGCGAATGAAGGCGCGCAACTTGGCGCGCAGAATCGCCAGGTCGATCGGCTTGGCGATGAAGTCGTCCGCCAGGCCCAGGCCCTCGATCATGGTCTGCTGGTCGTTGATCGCGGTAAGGAACAGCAAGGGGGTGCGAATCTCGCCGCACTCGGCAAGGATGCGGCGGGCGGCTTCGAGGCCATCCATCTCCGGCATCATGATGTCCATCAGCACCAGGTCGGGATGCCCGGTACGATGTATTTCGACGGCCTCGACGCCGTTGTTGGCGACCAGAACCGTATGACCCTCCTTGCGCAGGTAGGCTTCGAGGATCAGCTGATTGACACGCTGATCGTCGGCGACCAGGATGCGGATGCCTTTGCCGCCGGCGTCCAGCGCCGAGGTGGCCATATCCATGCCGCGCCCCGCAAGGCTCAGGAAATGACAAACAGCTTTTCGAAATGGGCGATGTCGAGCGCCTGCCGCACCATGCCGCGCGGATTGGCCAGGGTCAGGCCCAGCTTGGCGCTGTTGGTGCGCTCGCGCACCATCAACAGCATGCCCAGCGCCGAGCTGTCGACATACTCGACGTCCATCAGGTCGATCACCAGGTCGGCGATCCCCTCAAGCTGCATGACGCGCTCGACGGCATCGCGGAATTCCTTGTGCGCGCTGAATTCGAAGCGGCCGGTGAGCCGTATGATGGCCCGCTGCCCTTCGGCTTTGGTCGCAATTTGCATGATGGCCCCCTTGCTCGCCTGTTGCCCATGCCGAAACCGGCGTTGCCAGCCTCGAACCGAAACGGCGGGCGGAATACCCGGCACCGCACAACCGCCGTCGATGGCAATAATGCCGCATGAAAGCCGGTTTGGGCGGCGATCTACGTAGATTCCGCAGTTTGTCGCGTAATTCACGGATAAACAATTTTTCGCCCCTTTGCCACTATTTGCTGCCACGGGTACCGAGTTTCCCGATTCCGATTCCATTCCGGCGGGGGAGCCCCGGGCAAGGACAGGCAATGAACGATTTCAGAAAACTACCCTGGCTGGGCGTCGCCTGGCTGGTGCTGGTGGGCATCGTGGCAACGGCGACATCCGACCGGGCCGCCGGCACGGCGCTGTGGGGGCCGCTACTCGCCGCCGGAGCCGGCTGGCTGATACTGACCCTGATGACGGTTCGCCGACAGGCGGAACAAGCGGCGCAACTGAACGCCGCCAGGAACGACGAGAGCAAGCTGCTGGAGGAGTTTCACGCCCTGCTCGAGGAGTGTTCGAGCCAGTTCTCGGGACAGACGACCATCCTGCGCGGAGAACTCGGGCAGGTGCAAGGGCTGCTCGCCGAGGCGATCCGCAATCTCACCGGCAGCTTCACCACCATGCACGAGAACACGCGGCGCCAACGCGGCGTGACCATGAACGCGACATCCGGCATTGACGACGGCAGAAGCCGGCGCCAGATCGATGACTTCGTCAAGGACACTTCCCTGGTGATGCAGCGCGTGGTCGACAGCATCGTCAATAACAGCAGGCTTGGCGTCGAGCTGATCGAGCTGACCGACAACATCGTCGCCCGCACCCGCGATGTGCAATCAATCCTCTCCGAAATCGGCGCCATCGCCAAACAGACCAACCTGCTGGCGCTCAACGCGGCGATCGAGGCGGCGCGCGCCGGCGAGGCCGGACGCGGCTTCGCCGTGGTGGCGGATGAAGTACGCGATCTTTCGGGCCGTACCACCCAGTTCAGCCAGCAGATCAACCTGGTGATACAGAACATGCAGGCCACGGTAAAGCAGACCGAGGAAGCCATCCAGCGCATGGCCAGCCACGACCTCGGCTTCGCCTTCGAATCGAAAAAGAGCGTCGAGCATATCGTCGCCACCATGGAACGCCAGAACCAGCAGCGTGGCGTCGCCATCGGCCAGTTGGCGGGGATCGCCGACGAAGTGGAACAACAGGTGGAACGCGCCGTCACCGCCTTGCAGTTCCAGGACATCGTCTCCCAACTGCTCGGCCACGCCGCCCGCCGCGCCGAGGCCATTGACGACGTCTCGCGCCATCTGGGCACGCTGGCGCAGACGCTGCAACGCAACGCCGCGACGCCGAATGCCGCCGGTGTTCTCGAATCGCTGAAGATGGAGACCCGTCGTGTTTCCGAGCGCCTGCGGGACATGGCCGATGTCACCGCGAAAAACCCGGTAGCCCAGACCGGATAGCGGCGAGTCGCCGTACCGCCAGCGCCGACTATTTAGGCGGCAGCAAATCGTCGAAGATGGATTGCAGCTCGTCGTCCTTCCGGGCGGGCGCCTTCTGGACGGCAGGAGTCGAACGGTAGGTGATCGCCAAGTCAAGCGACGGGCTGGCCTTGGCCCGCCCGCGCCACATGAGTACCGCCGCGACGGCAAACCCGCTCAGCAGGATCATCAGCACGATCTGGATGTAGGAAGCACGGCGCTGTTCCTCGCGCAGTTCGCGCAACTGTTCTTCCAGCCGACGGTTGGTCGCCTGCTGCTCGATGAAGGCCTGCTTGGCGAGTTCGATGTCGGCCTCCATCGCCTTCAGGCGCTGCGTCATGGCGATCTGCACCTGTACCTGCTCGTTCATGATTCCGACCAGGCGTTCCAGATCGGATTCCAGCTCGGCCAGCTTTTTTGTCGCGGGAATATCGGTCCCGATCACCAGCCGACCCTTGCCGCGCGAGTCGTCGCGCGGCCGCGACCTGGCTGGCGCCGGCTCCGTGCGCGCCGGAGCCGGCGGAATGTGCAGCTCGACGCCAGGGGGAAGCGGCTGATCGTAGGCGGCCTCGATGCTGGCGAACACCCCGGGATTGGCCGCCCCAACGCGACGTATGAAATCCACCCTGGCGCGCGGATTGCCGGGATAGCGCTGGCGTGACATCAGGCGCAGGGTGGTGGTCTGCGCCACCGTCTGCCGCGAATCGGCAGCCTGGGCGCCGCGCGGGGTTTCCGGCGCGACGAGCGGCAGCGCGGGCACGGGCTGGGGCGTGGACTCATCGGCGATGCGCGGCAGCTCGGGCAGCAGGTGATATTCGCGCGTCGTGTCCAGCCCGCAATCGAGCCGTATCTGGAAACTCAGGATGGGTTGTGCAATCGGAAAGCGCGAGGTCAGGATCACCGCGCCGTGCTCGAAACGCGCGACTGCCGACGTCAGGCCGGCATCGGTGGCGGTGCCAGGAGCGGCCTGGACAACGATGCAGTTTGCCGCCAGGGACGCCGCTTCGAGTCCGATCACCGGGATGCGCAGGCTCAGCGGCTGGCCCAGCACGACCCTGCCGCTGGCCTCGCCAAGGCTGGCGGCACCCGCCGGGGCCGACGAAGACATCGCCAGCAGCAGGACCGCCTGGCAGACGACGCGCGACAGGGTGCCCGGTTTCATTCGACGGTAACGCTTTTGGCGAGATTTCTCGGTTTATCGACGTCGGTGCCCTTGACCAGCGCGGCGTGATAGGAAAGCAGTTGCAAGGGTACCACGTGCAGTACGGGTGACAGCAGTCCGTAGTGTTCGGGCAGGCGCAGCACATGCAGGCCGGTGTCTTCGTCGAAAACCGAATCGGCATCGGCAAAGACGTACAGCTCGCCGCCGCGTGCGGCGACTTCCTTGAGGTTGGACTTCAGCTTCTCCAGCAAGGCGTCGTTGGGCGCGATGCTGATCACCGGCATGGCCTTGTCCACCAGGGCCAGCGGGCCGTGTTTGAGCTCGCCGGCCGGGTAGCCCTCGGCATGGATGTAGGAGATTTCCTTGAGCTTGAGCGCGCCTTCCAGCGCGATCGGATAGTGGTGGCCACGGCCGAGGAAGAGCGCGTGCTGCTTGTCGGCGAAGCGCTCCGCCCAGGCCTTGATCTCCGCTTCCAGCGCCAGCACTTTCTGCACCGCCACCGGCAGATGCCGCAAGGCCGTAAGGTGTTCGGCCTCCTGCGCCGCGGACAGGCGTCCCACCGCCTTGGCCAGGGTCACCGCCAGCAGGAACAGCGCGCCGAGCTGGGTGGTGAAGGCCTTGGTCGAGGCGACGCCGATTTCGGGACCGGCGCGGGTCAGGAAGCGCAGGGCACACTCGCGCACGATGGCCGATTCCGGCACGTTGCAAATCGCCAGGGTACGGCCCATGCCCTGCGTCTTGGCATGCTTGATCGAGGCCAGGGTGTCGGCCGTCTCGCCGGATTGCGAGATGGCGACCACGAGTTGTTCGGGATTCGCCACCGAGGCGCGGTAGCGGTATTCGCTGGCGATCTCGACGCTGCACGGTATGCCCGCCAGTTGTTCGATCCAGTAACGGGCCACGAGCCCGGCATGGAAGCTGGTGCCGCAGGCCAGGATCAGCACCGAGCGTACGCCGTTGAGCATCTCCGGCGCGGCGACGCCGAACAGGTTGGGGCTGACCGCCTGGGCGCCGCCGATCAATTCGAGGGTCGCCGCCAGCGCCTGCGGCTGCTCGAAGATCTCCTTCTGCATGTAATGCGTGTATTCGCCGAGCTCGACGTCGTCTGCGGAGAGCGTGCTTTCGTGCACCGGGCGCTGTTCCGGAACATTCATCGCCGTGCCGCCAGCGCCGACTATCCGCAGCGCATCGCGCTTGAGTTCGGCGACATCGCCGTCTTCCAGGTAGATCATGCGCCGCGTCACTTGCAGCAGCGCCGAGGCGTCCGATGCGGCGTAATTGCCATCCTCACCCAGGCCCAGCAGCAGCGGAGCGCCGTGGCGGGCGACCACCAGGGTCTCGTCCCATTCGCGCAATACCGCGATGGCATAGGCGCCGATCAGGCGCTGGGTGGCCAGGCGCACCGCCTCGAACAAGTCCGGCGCGGACTTCAGCGTGTGCTGGATCAGGTGGGCGATGACTTCGGTATCGGTATCCGAGGTAAATAGGTAGCCCGCCGCCAGCAGTTCCTGCTTCAGCTCGGCATAGTTCTCGATGATGCCGTTATGCACCACGGCCAGGCCGGCCGAGACGTGCGGGTGGGCGTTGCGTTCGGAGGGTACGCCGTGGGTGGCCCAGCGCGTGTGGGCGATGCCATGGTGCGCCACCTGGTCCGTGGCCTGGGCCGCCAGTTCGGCGACGCGGCCGACACTGCGCAGGCGCGTCAGCTTCAAGCTGGCGGACGACGCTGAGACCACAGGCTCATTGTCGAGCGTAGCGAGCATTTCAGTAGCCTCCCCCGCGCGGGGGAGGACGGGAGGGGGCGGGCCTGCTTGTGGACTTTTTGGTCCTGCATTGAGCAGGGCCAGGCCGGCGGAATCGTAGCCGCGGTACTCCAGCCGGGTCAGGCCTTCGATCAGCACCGGAACGATGTTGCGTATTGCCGTCGCCGCGACGATGCCGCACATGGCTTAGTCCTTTTTCTTCTTGACGGGGCGCTTCCAGCCGGGAATCGACACCTGCTTCGCGCGCGAAATGGTGAGCTGATCGGGCGGCGCGTCGCGTGTCAGCGTGGTGCCGGCGCCCAGGGTGGCACCGCGACCGACGGTGACCGGCGCCACCAGTTGCGTGTCGGAACCGATGAAGACGTCGTCCTCAATCACGGTGCGGAACTTGTTGGCGCCGTCGTAGTTGCAGGTGATGGTGCCGGCGCCGACATTGACGCGGCTGCCGATCGTGGCGTCGCCGACGTAGGCCAGGTGGTTGGCCTTGGAGGCGTCGGCGATTTGCGAATTCTTCACTTCGACGAAGTTTCCGATATGCACCTCGCGCCCCAGCTCTGTACCGGGCCGCAAGCGGGCAAAGGGGCCGACGATGCTGCCGGCGCCGACCACGGCATCCTCCAGCACGCAGTTGGCCTTGATGCGAACGCCATCGCCGAGCACCACGCGCCCTTCGAACACGCAATTGACGTCGATGCTGACGTCGCGGCCGCAGACCAGTTCGCCGCGAATGTCGATGCGCGAGGGATCAGCCAGGGTGACGCCCTGCTCCAGCAAGCGCTCGGCGAGATTGCGCTGATGCACGCGCTCCAGTTGCGCCAACTGGACCTTGCTATTCACGCCCTCGGTTTCCCAGGCGGCATCGGGATGGGCGGTCACCACCGGCATGCCCTCGGCCACCGCCAGGGCGACGATGTCGGTCAGGTAGTACTCGCCCTGGGCATTGCGCTTGCCCAGGGTCGGCAGCCAGCGCGCCAACGCCGCCGTCGGGGCGACGAGGATGCCGGTGTTGATTTCGTGGATCGCCCGCTCGGCATCGTCGGCATCCTTTTCCTCGACAATGCGCACCACCTGACCATCCACACGGACAATGCGGCCATAGCCATGCGGCTTGTCGAGGTGGGCCGTCAGCAGGCCCAGCGCGTCGTCACCAGCAGCTTCGATCAGGCGCCGCAGGGTAGCCACGCGCGTCAGCGGCACGTCGCCGTAAAGAACCAAAGTCGGCGCTGGCGAGACGGCGAGATGCGGCATCGCCTGCAATACGGCGTGGCCGGTGCCGAGCTGCGGGTCCTGCCTGGCCCACGTCAGGTCGGGCGCGGCCAGCACCTCGCGCACCTGCTCGCCGCCATGGCCGTAGACCACGCAGATGCACGCGGCGCCCAACTGGCGTGCGGTATCGATGACATGGGACAGCAGCGGCTTCCCCGCCAGCGGATGCAGCACCTTGGGCAAGTCGGAATGCATCCGCTTGCCCTTGCCCGCGGCGAGGATGACGACGTTCATGTCAGGTATCAGGTATCAGGTATCAGAGCCCGTGATTCTAGCGAACGCCAGCTACCTATGCTTCGAGCTGATCCCTGATTCCTGACCTCTGATCCCTGATCAACGCGGCAGCGTTGATTCGCCCATCAGGAACTGGTCGACGCTGCGCGCACACTGGCGGCCTTCGCGGATGGCCCAGACCACCAGCGACTGGCCGCGGCGCATGTCGCCGGCGGCGAACACGCCAGCGATGCTGGTGGCGTAGGAATTGCCGCCCTCCGTGGCGGCACGAGCATTGCCGCGATTGTCCTTTTCGATGCCGAACGCATCGAGCACGCCGCCGACCGGGCTGACGAAACCCATGGCGAGGAAGACGTAGTCGGCCGGGATCTCGAATTCGGAGCCGGCGATCTCGCTCATCTTGCCGTCCTTCCATTCCAGGCGCACGGCCTTGACCGCCTTGAGCACGCCATTCTCGCCGATGAATTCCTTGGTGCCGATGGCCCAGTCGCGCGCACAGCCCTCGTCGTGCGACGACGAGGTGCGCATCTTCAGCGGCCAGTAGGGCCAGGTCAGCTCGCCATTCTCCCGCTCGGGCGGACGCGGCAGCAGTTCGATCTGGGTGATGCTCGCCGCGCCGTGGCGATTCGAGGTGCCGACGCAGTCGGAACCGGTGTCGCCGCCGCCGATGACGAGCACATGCTTGCCGGCAACGTTGATCGGATTCTTGCGGTCGCCTGCCACTTCCTTGTTCTGCGGGATCAGGAACTCGAGCGCGAAATGCACGCCCTTGAGTTCGCGCCCGTGCACCGGCAGGTCGCGCGGATGCTCGGCGCCACCGGCGAGGATCACGGCGTCGAAGTCCTTCTTCAGCTGTTCGGCGGAAACCGTCTTCTTCGCGTCGCTAACGATGCCGGCCGGCAAGCTGGCGCCGGTGACCATGGTGCCGGTGACGAACTTCACTCCCTCGGCCTTCATCTGCGCCATGCGCCAGTCGATCAGGCGCTTGTCGAGCTTGAAGTCGGGAATGCCATAGCGCAACAGGCCGCCGATGCGGTCGTTCTTCTCGAACACCGTCACCGCGTGGCCGACGCGCGCCAGTTGCTGAGCGGCGGCCAGCCCGGCCGGGCCGGACCCGACGACGGCGACCTTTTTGCCGGTCTTCTTCGCCGCCGGTTGCGGCAGCACCCAGCCGTTCTCGCCAGCCTTGTCGATGATGGCGCGCTCGATGGACTTGATGCCCACCGGCGTCTGCGGGATGTTCAGCGTGCAGGCCGCCTCGCAGGGCGCCGGGCAGATGCGGCTGGTGAACTCGGGGAAGTTGTTGGTCGAGTGCAGCGTGGTGATGGCTTCCCGCCACTTGCTGCGATAGACCAGGTCGTTCCAGTCCGGGATCAGGTTATTGACCGGGCAGCCGTTGTTGCAGAAGGGAATGCCGCAATCCATGCAGCGCGCACCCTGGGTGCGCGCCTGCTCGTCGGAGAGGTGCGGAATGAACTCGCGGTAGTGCTTGACCCGCGTTGCAGCCTTCTCGTAGCTTTCCGAGATGCGCTGGAATTCGAGGAATCCGGTTGGCTTGCCCATCATGCAGCCTCTTTGAGTTGCGTTGCGGCGATTTCCTTGAGCGCGCGGCGATACTCGTTCGGGAACACCTTGACGAACCTGGCACGGGCTGCGGTCCAGTCGGCGAGGATTTCGCGCGCCCTCTCGCTGCCGGTCAGCCGCGCGTGGTCCTCGATCATCTGTTTCAGTTGAGCCTCGTCGCCGCGACCGCGATGGCGGGTGCCGTCATCGGCCTGTTCGGCATCGGGCAGCACTTTTTCCAGCGTCACCATGCTCATGTTGCAACGCCTGGTGAACATGCCGTCGATATCGTAGACATAGGCAATGCCGCCCGACATGCCGGCGGCAAAATTGCGCCCGGTCATCCCCAGCACCGTGACGGTGCCGCCGGTCATGTATTCGCAGCCGTGGTCGCCGGTGCCTTCGACGACGGCTTGCGCGCCGGAGTTGCGCACGCAGAAACGCTCGCCAGCCACGCCACGGAAGTACACCTCGCCATCGGTGGCGCCGTAGAGCACCGTGTTGCCAACGATGATGTTCTCGCTCGGCACGCCGCGGAAGCCCTGCGGCGGACGGACGACGAGGCGGCCGCCGGAGAGACCCTTGCCGACATAGTCGTTGGCCTCACCGGTGAGGTCGAGCGTGATGCCGCGCGCCAGGAAAGCGCCAAAGCTCTGCCCGGCGGTGCCGTTCAGCTTGACGGTAATGCTGCCGTCGGGCAGGCCGTCGGCGCCCTTGCGGCGCGCGACTTCATGCGACAACAAGGTGCCGACGGTGCGATTCCGGTTGCGGATCGTGGTTTCGATCACCACCTTCTCGCCGCGCTCCAGGGCCGGCCTGGCCTTGGCGATCAACTCGTGGTCGAGCGCAGCCTTGAGGCCGTGGTCCTGCACCTCGCAGTTGAAGCGCGCGACGCCGGGAACGTCAGGCTGGCGGTAGAAGATGCGCGAGAAATCGAGCCCGCGCGCCTTCCAGTGCTCGACACCCTTCTTCATGTCGAGCAGGTCGGAGCGACCGATCAGCTCGTCGAACTTGCGTAGCCCCAACTGGGCCATCAGCTCGCGCACTTCCTCAGCGACGAAGAAGAAATAATTGACCACGTGCTCGGGTTGACCGCTGAAACGCGCGCGCAGCACCGGGTCCTGGGTGGCGACGCCGGCCGGACAGGTGTTGAGATGGCACTTGCGCATCATGATGCAACCTTCGACCACTAGCGGCGCGGTGGCGAAGCCGAACTCGTCGGCGCCGAGCAGGGCGCCGATGACGACGTCACGGCCGGTCTTCATCTGGCCGTCGGCCTGGACGCGGATGCGGCCACGCAGGCGGTTCAACACCAGGGTCTGCTGGGTTTCGGCGAGGCCGAGTTCCCAGGGCGTGCCGGCATGCTTGATCGAGGAGATCGGCGAGGCGCCGGTACCGCCGTCATGGCCGGCGATTACCACGTGGTCGGCCTTGGCCTTGGCCACGCCGGCGGCGACAGTGCCGACACCGATCTCGGAAACCAGCTTGACCGAAACGCTGCCCTGGGGATTGGAGTTCTTCAGGTCGTGGATCAGCTGCGCCAGGTCTTCGATCGAATAGATGTCGTGGTGCGGCGGCGGCGAAATCAGGCCGACACCTGGCACCGAGTGGCGCAGGAAGCCGATGTACTCGGAAACCTTGTGGCCGGGCAACTGGCCGCCTTCGCCGGGCTTGGCGCCCTGGGCCATCTTGATCTGGAGCTGGTCGGCGTTGGCCAGGTACTCGGCGGTGACGCCGAAACGGCCCGAGGCGACCTGCTTGATCGCCGAGCGCAGGCTGTCGCCGGCCTTGAGCCGGATGTCGCGCGAAATGCGGCCCTTGCCGATGACGTCGGCCAGGGTGGTGTCGTGCTTCAGCGGGGCGAAGCGCTTGCGGTCCTCGCCGCCCTCGCCGGTGTTGGACTTGCCGCCGATGCGGTTCATGGCCACGGCCAGCGTGCTGTGCGCCTCGGTGGAAATCGAACCCAGCGACATGGCGCCGGTGGCGAAGCGCTTGACGATTTCCTTGGCCGGTTCGACTTCGGCCAGCGGTATCGCGGCGCCGGCGGAACGGATTTCGAACAGGCCGCGCAGGGTCATGTGACGCCTGGTCTGGTCGTTGATCAGCTTGGCATATTCCCTGTAGGTCTCGTACTTGCCGGAGCGCGTCGAATGTTGCAGCTTGGCGATCGCGTCGGGCGTCCACATGTGCTCTTCGCCGCGCACGCGGAAGGCATATTCGCCACCGCAGTCGAGCATCTCGGCCAGCACCGGGTTGTCGCTCCAGGCGTCGGCATGCGTCTTCAGCGCTTCCTCGGCGACCTCCTTGAGACCGATGCCCTCGACCTTGGTCGGGGTGCCGGTGAAGTACTTGCGCACCAGGTCGGACGACAGGCCGACGGCTTCGAAGATCTGTGCGCCGCAGTAGGACTGGTAGGTGGAAATGCCCATCTTGGACATCACCTTCATCAGGCCCTTGTTGATGGCCTTGACGTAGTTCTTCTGCGCGTCATAAGCGCTGGGCTTGTTCGGCAGCGCAGTTGGCAACTGAGCGGCGATCGCGGCGATGCTCTCGAAGGCCAGCCAGGGATGGATTGCCTGGGCGCCATAGCCGGCCAGGGTGGCAAAGTGATGCACTTCGCGCGCGGCGCCGGTTTCGACCACCAGGCCGCAGGAGGTGCGCAAGCCGATGCCGACCAGGTGCTGGTGCACGGCGGAGCAGGCCAGCAGCGCGGGGATCGGCGCCTGCTGGGGATCGACCCCGCGATCGGACAGGATGATCACGTTGTAGCCTTCGTTCACCGCCGCCTCGACCCGGGTGCACACCTGATACAGGGAGCGCGACAGGCCGGCCGTACCCTGCGCCGCCGGCGTCGTGATGCCGATGGTGATCGAGCGGAAGGTAGCCTTGGTCAGTTTGTCGATGGCCTTCAGCTTGGCCATCGAGCCCGGCGTCAGCACCGGCTGGTGCACTTCCAGGCGCGGCGTCGGCGACTTCTCGTCGATGCCGAGCAGGTTCGGGTTGGGGCTGACCAGCGAGATCAGCGACATGACGATTTCCTCGCGGATCGGGTCGATCGGCGGGTTGGTCACCTGCGCAAACAGCTGCTTGAAGTAGTTGAACAGCGGCTTGGCGCGGTCGGACAGCACCGGCAGCGGACTGTCGTTGCCCATCGCGCCGGTGGCTTCCTCGCCTTGCATCGCCATCGGTTCGAGGATGAACTTGAAGTCCTCCTGCGAGTAACCGAAAGCCTGCTGCACCTTCAGCAGCGGCCCGCCGTAGCTTTCCTGGTCCTTGACTTCGGGCAGGTCATCGACGAAGTAGCGCGAGGCCTCGATCCATTTGCGATAGGGCTTGGCGCGCGACATGGTGCGTTTGAGCTCGGCGTCGTCGATGATGCGACCCTGTTCCAGGTCGATCAGGAACATCTTGCCCGGCTGCAAGCGCCACTTCTTGACGATGCGCTCCTCGGGGATCGGCAGCACGCCGATTTCGGATGCCATCACCACCAGGTCGTCGTCGGTGACCAGATAGCGCGCCGGGCGCAGGCCATTGCGGTCCAGCGTGGCGCCGATCTGGCGGCCGTCGGTAAAGGCCACCGCGGCGGGGCCATCCCAAGGCTCCATGAGGGCCATGTGGTACTCATAGAAGGCGCGGCGCTCCTCGTCCATCAAGGGGTTGCCGGCCCAGGCTTCGGGGATCAGCATCATCATGGCATGGGCCAGGCTGTAGCCGCCCATCACCAGCAGTTCCAGGGCATTGTCGAAGGACGCCGAATCCGACTGGCCGTCGTAGATCAGCGGCCAGACCTTTTCCAGGTCCTCGCCCAGCACCGGCGAACTGATGCCGTGCTCGCGCGCCCGCATCCAGTTGACGTTGCCGCGCAGGGCATTGATCTCGCCGTTGTGCGCAATCATGCGGAAGGGGTGGGCCAGATCCCAGGTCGGGAAGGTGTTGGTGGAGAAGCGCTGGTGCGCCAGCGCCATGGCGGACACCGCGCGCGGATCCTGCAAATCAAGGTAGTAAGTGCCCACCTGATTGGCCAGCAGCATGCCTTTGTACACCACGGTGCGGGCGGACATCGAGGGCACGTAAAACATCTTGCCGTCGGCCAGCCTGAGCGCCTGGATGTTGTGGCCTATGGCCTTGCGCAGGATGTAAAGCTTGCGTTCGAGGGCATCGGTACCCTCGACGCCGGGGCCGGGGGCAATGAACACCTGGCGCACCACCGGCTCGATGTCCTTGGCGGCCTGGGCCAGACCCTTGTTGTCGGTGGGCACATCGCGCCAGCCGAGCAGCACCTGGCCTTCGTAGCGGATGGCGCGCTCGATCACCGCTTCGCAGGAGCGCCGGCTGGCGTCGCCGCGCGGCAGGAAGACCATGCCTACGCCGTAGTGCCCGGCCGGCGGCAAGGTCACGCCCTGGCTGGCCATTTCCTCGCGCAGGAACTGGTCGGGAATCTGGATCAGGATGCCGGCACCGTCGCCCAGCAGGGGATCGTAGCCGGTGGCGCCGCGATGTTCGAGGTTTTCCAGGATTTTCAGGCCCTGCTCGATGATGGCGTGGCTCTTCTGATTCTTGATGTGGGCAACGAAGCCGACGCCGCAGGCGTCACGCTCGTTTTCGGGGTCGTAGAGACCCTGGCGCTGGGGGAGGACCATCGTGTCTTTCCTCGAAATGCGACCGACTAACGGCCGGAAACGGCCGGCAAAAAAGCCGGGGCGTTGCCGCTCCCCGGCCTTGGACGTTCCGTCTGAACAGACGGACATTTAAATATACCGCCAAAAGCGGCGGAATTCAATACGCTGCAACGCAGCAATCGAGCTAGAACTCGCTAACCGCGAAAAGCCGGCGATGCTCCTTCATCGAGTAGCGGTCTGTCATCCCGGCAATGTAGTCGGCGGTTGCGCGCTGTATCGTTCCCTCCGCCGCCATGGCCTGATACTGCGGCGGCAGCAGGCGCGCATCGGCGACAAATGCACTGAACAGGTCGTGGATCACGCGCCGCGCCTTGGCGGTCATGCGCAGCACCTCGAAATGGCGATAGAGGTGTTCGCGCAGGAAGGACTTGAGTTCACGATTCTCGGCGTCCATCGCCACGGCGAAGCCAATCAGTGGCGGCGCGCGATGGACATCGTCGAGGCTCGCCAGAGCCGCATCGGCGATGCGACGGCCGGATTCGGCGAGCAGGTCGGTGACCTGGGCATCGATCATGCGCCGGATGGTTTCATGCACCCTGCGGCGGCCGGCGATGCACGGAAACTCGGCGTCCACTTCTGCGGCATGGCGGGCGAACAGCGATACGCCCTGAAGTTGTTCGAGCGTCAACACCCCGGAACGCAGGCCGTCGTCGACATCGTGATTGTTGTAGGCGATTTCGTCGGCCAGATTGCAGATTTGCGCTTCGAGCGAGGGCTGCCGATGTTCGAGAAATCGCCGGCCGAGATCGCCGAGTTCGCGCGCCCGCGCCGACGAGCAGTGCTTGAGGATGCCCTCCCGTGTTTCGAACATCAGGTTGAGGCCATCGAAGGCGCCGTAGCGCTCTTCCAGGCGATCGACGATGCGCAGGCTTTGCAGGTTGTGCTCGAAGCCGCCTTGGCCCTGCATGCATTCGTTGAGCGCGTCCTGCCCGGCGTGACCGAAGGGCGTATGGCCAAGATCGTGCGCCAGGGCAATCGCCTCGGCAAGGTCGTCGTTGAGCTGCAGGGTACGTGCCACGGACCGCGCAATCTGCGCAACCTCGATGCTGTGCGTCAGGCGGGTACGGAACAGGTCGCCTTCGTGATTGACGAAGACCTGCGTCTTGTATTCGAGGCGGCGAAACGCGGTGGAATGAACGATGCGGTCGCGATCGCGCTGGAATTCGCCGCGCGCCTTCGGCCGCGGCTCGGCTATCGCCCGCCCCCGACTGCATGCGTCGCTGACGGCGTAGGCCGCCAGCTCAGGCATCGCAGCAGGCATCGATGGCGGCGGCAATCTGCCCGGCTGGCGCGTCGGCATAGGTGACGGCCTGCCCGATGCCCTTGAGCAAAACCAGACGCAGGCTGCCGGCGATCACCTTCTTGTCATGTGCCATGAGCTCCAGGTAAGGCTTGCTGCCCAGGCCCGGCCCGCGCACCGGCAGTTTCGCCCGTTGCAGCAGTGCAAGAATGCGATCGACATCGACACGCGAAATCCAGCCCAGACGACGGGACAGCTCGGCGGCCATCACCATTCCGGCCGCGACTGCCTCGCCATGCAGCCAGGTGCCGTAACCCATGCCGGTCTCGATGGCGTGGCCGAAGGTGTGGCCCAAGTTGAGCAGCGCGCGCCCGCCCTCCTTCGCGGTTTCAAACTCGTCGGCGGCGACCACCTCGGCCTTGTTGGCGCAGGAGCGCTCGACGGCCTGCGCCAACAGATCCCCATCGCGCGCCATCAGGCCGTCCATGTTGGCTTCCAGCCACTCCAGGAAGGGCAGGTCGCGGATCAGGCCATACTTGATCACCTCAGCCATGCCGGCGGCAAGCTCGCGCTCGGGCAGGGTCTTCAGGGTATCGGTATCCGCCAGCACCAGGCGCGGCTGCCAGAAGGCGCCGATCATGTTCTTGCCGCGCGGATGGTTGATTCCGGTCTTGCCGCCCACCGAGGAATCGACCTGCGAAAGCAAGGTGGTGGGAATCTGGATGAAGGGCACGCCGCGCTGATAACTTGCCGCCGCAAAACCCGCGAGATCGCCGATCACGCCGCCGCCCAGCGCAACAATGGTCGTGGCGCGGTCGCAGCGCGCTGCCAGCAGGGCATCGAAAATAAGGTTAAGGGAGTCCCAGGTCTTGTAAGCCTCGCCATCGGGGAGAATGATCGGCGTAAGGCCAACGCCGACTTTTTCCAGCCCCTGTTCCAGGCGTTCGCGGTACAAGGGCGCAACCGTGGTGTTGCTCACCAGGGCGATGCGCGGAGTGCGCAAGCAGGCCTTGATCAGTTCGGCCCGAGCTATCAGATTCGTCCCGATCAGGATTTCGTAGCGGCGCTCGGCAAGTTCGACGGTCAGGCGGCGCATTGTTTATCCAACTGCTTCTCGACTTGTTTTACCAACTGGGCGATGCTGCCGCCCAGGCTATTGACGATGATGTCGGCCACCTCGCGATACAGCGGATCACGCTGGTTGAAGAGCTCGACAAGCTTTTGCAAGGGATTATCGACCTGGAGCAAGGGGCGGTTTGGATCGAGGCGCGTTCGCTCGTACAACAGCTGCGGCGCGGCGTTCAGGTAAATCACCGTGCCGCCCTGGCGCAAAACCTCCCGGTTTTCCGGCCTCAGCACCACTCCGCCGCCGGTGGCAACGACCTGATCGGATTGCTCCGCCAGTTCGGAGATCACCTTCGACTCGCGGTCGCGGAAACCCTGTTCGCCCTCGATATCGAATATCACCGGTATTCTCACCCCCGTGCGGGCTTCGATTTCATGATCGGCATCGACAAAACGACGCTGCAGGCGGCGCGCCAGCTGACGCCCCACGGTTGTCTTTCCCGCGCCCGGCATGCCGACCAGGAATATGTTGTTGCGCGTATTCACGAATGGATTGTAGCAGTGCCAAAAACACGAACGGCCGGCAATGCCGGCCGTTCGACTGAGCTCCGGCGAGCTATTAACGCAGTGTCAGCGCCTCGCTGACAATGCGCGGTGTAATGAACACCAGCAGTTCGGCCCTGGAAGCGTTCTTCGAGGTCGTCTTGAACAGGAAACCGACATAAGGCAGGTCACCGAGGAATGGTACGCGCTCCTGGCTTTGGGTTTCCGCCTCGGTGGACAATCCACCAATCACCACCGTGCCGCCGTTCTCGACAATTACGCTTGTCGTTACCGTGTTCGAGGACAAGGCGCCGGTCGTCGCATTGGTAATGGAGCCCTTGGCGATGTTGAGTTCCATGTTGATGCGGTTGTCGGGATTGATTTTTGGCGTAACAGTCAGCGTCAGGGGAGCGGAGACCTGGTTGTAAGTCGGCAAACCCGTCTGGGCGTTAACGCCGGTCTGAATGTAAACCGAGTCGGTGTGGTTGATGGTTGCCGCCTTGTTGTCCATCGTTACCACACGAGGCACTGAAACCGTCTTGGACTTCTGGTCAGTCTCTGCAGCCTGGAGTTCAAGCGAGACCAACTTTGTCGCTGCGGCATTGAAAAGCATCACTCCAAAATTTGCGGCACCGGCGAGAGCGTAACTTGGTCTAAATATGTTGGTACTCGCAGTTAGCGATGGTACCGGCGCGCTGCCATAAAGGTCCAAGTTGTTGCCTGCATTTAGCGGCGCACTACTCAGCGCAAGTCGGGTATTTGTTCCGGGAATATGGTAACCCCCGTTTGTCTGGTAATTCCCTACAGTCAGACGCATCCCAAATGAGTTGGTAAAGCCAGTCGTCGCCTCGACAATGCGCGCCTCGATCAGCACCTGCTTTGTTGGTATGTCCATCTCGGTAATCATTTTTCGGATGGATTCGAGCACGGTGATGGTGTCGGTGACGAATAGCTTGCGCGAGTCGTCGTGCGCGAACATCTTGCCGCGCGGCGACAGGATCACGCTGCCACCCCCTTTGGCTCCGGCTGTGGATGTGGTACGCGACACACCCTCGGCCGAAACGTTGGCGCTACCCGCGGCAGAGCCGCCACCACTGGACCCTGCGGCACCACCGCTTGCCGCACCGGAGCCCGAACTGGACGCCTGGTTGGTCGTTCCCCCGGTGCTTGCTCCGAGCAGGAGTTTCTGGAAGTCGGTCGGCTTAAGGTAGCTCAGGTTGAAGACTTCGGTGACCAGTTGCGCAATATCCGCTGCCCTTGCCGCTGCGTCAGCGATGTCTTCATCACGCTTTTGCAGGATGGCACGGTCGCCGAACAAGACGATGTTGTCGCGGACGCGCATCGCCGCATTGATCTGGCTCATGACGATTTCCAGGGCCTGATCGTAGGGCACGCTGTCCAGCGAGATCGTCAACCGCCTGCCGGCGAGCGAAGGATCGATCATGATGTTCTTGCCGGATATTTCCGCGAGCGTGCGAACCACCATGGTCGCATCGGCCTCGAAGAAGTTGATCGATATTTTCTGGCCCTGCTCGCCGCTCTGCACCAGCTTGTTGGCGTCATCAACCGGAATTGGACGCACTTCGATGGTCAACTGGTTATTGGCGAGATGCGCCTGATGGAACCAGCGGCCACGCGCTGCAATATCCATGTTCACCACGTTACCGACACCCTTCGCGGTTATCGAAGTAACCGGCGTTGCGAAGTCATTGACATTGCGCCGGTTCTGCAGGCGCTCCGGCAACTCGGCATCGCGCATCTCGACGGAAACACCCGATGCCGTGCGGCGCACATCGATGGGTATCGAACCGTCGGTCAGATCGACGATGATGTTCGCTTGTCCATCCTCGCCACGGCGAAAAACGATATCTCGTACAGCGGCGTTTTCTACCGCGCCCGTGGCCTTGCCACCAGCGGTCGGGGCCGAGGCCGGCGTCGGCTGGAAGATGCTCGGTCCGGGCTCGCGCGCAGAAGCTTGGGGCGACTGGCCTTGCAAACGGACGAACAGGGCGTCGCCAACCATCTCGGTCGAAAACTTGGTGGGACGGAAAAGGTTAAGCACCATCCGCGTCAATTTGTCGGTCTGCACCAGATTCAGGCTCTTGAGATCGCCTTCGCTCACCTGCTGGAGGGTCTGTCCGGTCAGGTTTTCGGTCTCCGGAAAATCAATCACCACACGCGGAGGATCGACCACGCTCCAGTTTCCCGGCAGCGCCTTGAGCGGCGAGCTCAGCTGCACCTTGAGCAATACCTGGTCTCCATCTCGCCGTACCTGCACCTGCTTGATCGAGTTTTCGGCGGCAAACGCCATGCTGCCGATACCGACCAACATGCCGGCACACATCATCACCGCAAGCCCGAGCTTCCTGCCCGCTCCGACCACGCGCGCGGCGGATAGATCCACGGCTCGCGAACCAAATATGGAACTCATCAACGTCCTCCTTTCGGCACAATCAGTTGCCGCTCCTGCGACACCCATGCGCCGTTTGCATCCTTGATTGTCTCGAGCACGGTAACGACCTCCGAAGTGATCGACGTGATCTTGCCAAAACTGCGTCCCATATACTCGCCGACTCGAACATGTTTGGGCTTGTTGGGTGGCGGCGTCTGGATCAGGGCATAGGGAACCGTACCCGCCATGATGATGCCCATCACTCGCAAGTCCTCGATCGGGAAAGCCTCCAGCGGTTGCTGCGGTCGCGAACGATCGGGCGCGGACTTATCGGCACTGACATCCAGTGTGACAATCTTTCCCGGGGCAAACGGCTGCACCAAGGCTTCGGTTTCGTAGGCCACGACTGGAAATGCGGTGATTTCAGGCAAGGGGGCTACCTTCCCCTTCATTCCCCTCGCCTCTTCGCGCATCCATTCGCGCAAATCCTGATGTTCCTCGACGGCACAACCGACCAGAAGCAATACCGCCAGAAATGACAAGAGCCTCATTTCTTGCCCTTTCTCTGGCTCGCAATTTCACTGTCGTCGAGGTAACGGAAGGTTTTTGCGGTGGTCCGCATCGCCAAGGTCTGGTTTGGATTTACCGTCAACGCAACATCATTCAAGGTTACGATGCGCGGCAGACGAGCCAGATCCCCGGTAAAAGCGCCGATGTCGTGATATGTGCCAGTGAGATTGAGGGTAATCGGAACCTCGGCATAGAACTCTCGGGGAGCTTCGCCGCCGGGTCGAAACAGCTCTACCGCCAAGCCTCGTGCCTGCGCCGCCTTGTTGATGTCTACCAGCATGTCGCCCATTTCCGCCTTATTCGGCAACTGCTTCAACAATGCGCCGAAGGAGCGGTCGATTTCCGCAAGCTGGCGTCGATATTCATCGAGATTGACGGCCTGTTTCTTTTTTGCCAGCCAGTCTTCCTTGTGCTTGGCTTCCTGCTGCTTCTTGGCTTCCAGCTCTTCCAGCTGGACGCTCCAGCCGACCGCGCCAAAGCCCCACGCGGCGGCAATCAGGCCGGCAAACAGGCTGAGCAATATGACGATGCGCGGAGCGAGCGGCCACAAGCCCGGATCCTTCGGATCCAGCGTCTTGAAGTCCATCGCCAGTTGCTGAAAATCAAGCAGCGGCTTTTGTGGTGCCGTCGCTTCGGCGGGGGCATTCTTCGCTGCCTGCTTTTCAGCCAGCCTTTCGGCGGCAGTCTTGCGCTTGAACAAGGCCAGAAGTTTTGGGGGAAGGGCGGGCAGCTTCATCATTTCTTCCCGGTGCCAGTGGTTTGCCGCGAAATCACGGTCGTAATGCTGAAGGCATTAAGGCGCCGACTGTTGATCACCTCGGAGCGCGTTTCCACGAGAGTGGACGCTTCCAACAATGGCGATTCGTCGAGATTGTTCATCAGCGTCGTGATGCGCGCATTGGACTGGGCAACGCCTGTAACCGTAAGGCGATTTCCCGCTTGCGTCAGGGTACGCAGATATATCCCTTCCGGTACCTGCTTGGCCAACTCATTGAACAAATGCACCGTTTCCGTGCGATTCGCCTGCAATGCCTCGATCACCCGTTTGCGGGCAAGCAGCGCATTGGTCTGTTCCTGAATCTTTTTTATTTCGGCGATTTCCTTGTCCAGGCTGGCGATCTCGCGCTTGAGAAACTCATTCTTTTCGTTCTGGACATTGGTTTCACGATTGATCAGGGAGAAGCCAAGGAACCAGATGACTCCGGCAAGTACGGAAACCAGTCCGAGCAAGACGTAAAACTGCTGACGCCTGGCCTTGCGTTTTTCCTCGCGGTGGGGGAGAAGGTTGATCCGGATCATTGGTCAAACTTCCTCAAGGCCAGGCCGCAAGCCACCAGAAGCGAAGGGGCATCGGTCGCCAGTTGCTTGGCCCGAATGCGCGGCGAAATGGCCATTCCCGCAAACGGATCGGCGAGGATGGTATTCACGTTGGTCCGCTGACCCACGATGTCGGCCACCCCGGGGATCAGTGCCGAGCCCCCGGCGAGAATGATGTGGTGCACTTCGTTGTGCGGCGTGGAGGTGAAGAAAAACTGCAAGGCGCGAGCCACTTCCTGCGCCATGTTCTCGATGAAGGGATGCAGGATCTCCGTTTCGTAATTGTCCGGCGGCGTCCCTGAGCGCTTGAGGTTCTCGGCCTCTTCCGGCCCCATGCCGTAGGCTCGCATGATTTCGTCGGTAAGCATGCCGCCGCCGAAGGACTGCTCCCTCAAATACAACTGCTGGTTGTCCTTGAGGATGGTCACCTTCATCGCCGCGGCGCCAACGTCGACCAAGGCGATGACCTGCCCGGCGCCTTCACCCGGCAATTGCTTGGTCACCAATTCATACGCCGCCTGTACCGCATAGGATTCGACATCCATCACCACGGGCTTCAGTTCGGCAACTTCGGCCGCGGCAACACGATCTTCGACCTTCTCCTTGCGCGACGCGGCCAAAAGCACCTCGACATCGTCAGGACTCGACGGCGCCGGCCCGATAACCTGGAAGTCGAGATTGACTTCCTCCAGGGCAAAAGGAATGTACTGATTGGCCTCGGATTCCACCTGGACTTCCATTTCCTGCTCACGCAGGCTGGCCGGCAGGGTGATCTTCTTGGTGATGACGGCTGCCGTGGGCAGCGCCAAGGCAATGAATTTGGTCGAAGTGCCCAGCCGTTTCCAGCAGCGCTGTATCGTCTCCGATACGGCATCGACCGACGCCAGATTGCCATCCACCACCGCATCCTTGGGCAGGGGCTCTATCGCGTAGCGTTCGACCCGGGGCTGGCCCTTGCCGGCATCGGCCAATTCAACCATCTTCACCGCCGTGGAACTGATATCCACGCCGATCAAGGGGCGCAACTTCGGGTTGAAGATCGACTTTATCGCCGAGACATCGATCTGCAAGGGATTTTTCCTTTAAAAATATTGCGTTAGAAGCAATACGGATAATTTACTTCAGATGCTAGCAGCAACTATATCGACTGTAAAGCAAAATTATTCACATCCCGAGGCAAAAGCGTGTCATCAACGCCACAGCTATAATCGCCCGCTCGCCTTTCCGGCCTGCTTTCCGTGCCTTTTCCCACCCTGAACACTCCTGTCCGCTGGGCACTCTATTTCCTGCTGCTGATCCTGGGCATTGTGCTCACCGGCCTGGCACTCGCCGGGATCATCCTCATCCTTGCCTATCCCCAGTTACCGTCGGTCGAAGTCCTGACCGACTACCAGCCGAAAATCCCGCTGCGCATCTATTCCAGCGACGGCCACCTGATTGGCGAGTTCGGCGAAGAGCGGCGCAATTTCGCCAGCATCAAGGAAGTGCCTCCCGTCATGACCCACGCCATCCTGGCGGCAGAAGACGAGCGCTTTTACCAGCACCCGGGGATCGACACCCTCGGCGTGCTGCGTGCAGCGTACTCGAATTTCATCGGCGGCGGCAAGCGCCAGGGGGCCTCGACCATCACCATGCAGGTGGCGCGCAACTTTTTCCTTTCCAGCGAAAAAACGCTGACGCGAAAACTGTACGAAATGCTGCTGGCCTTCAAGATCGAGAATAATCTCACAAAGGATCAGATTCTTGAAATCTACATCAATCAAATCTACCTCGGGCAGCGGGCCTACGGCTTTTCCGCCGCCGCGCAGATCTATTACGGCAAGGCGCTGAAGGACATCACGATCGCCGAGGCAGCGATGCTGGCCGGCCTGCCCAAGGCCCCCTCCGCCTACAATCCAGTGGCCAATCCGAAGCGGGCACAACTGCGGCAGCGCTACGTGCTGCGCCGCATGCACGAACTGAATTTCATCGACGAAACGCAGATGAAGACGGCTCAGGTCCAGGTCCTGCACGTCAAGCGCGACGTCAATGACTTCGGTGTCCGCGCCGAGTACATCGCCGAAATGGCACGCCAGATCGCCGTCGAACGCTTCCCAGAGGATGCCTATAGCCGTGGCCTGCGCGTGATCACCACGGTCAGCCGTGCGGACCAGCAGGCGGCCTACCAGGCCCTGCGGCGCGGGGTGATGGACTACGACCGGCGCCATGGCTACCGCGGTGCCGAAGCCTACGTCGATTTGAAGGATGTCGGTTCCGATCAGGATGAAAGCCTGGAGGAGCACCTGGCCGAGTTCGACGACAGTGACGATCTGTTGCCGGCGGTGGTGCTCGAAGCTACGCCCAGGCTGGTGCGCGCCTATCTGCGCGGCGGCGAAGTGCTGAAGATCGGCGAGGAGGGCCTCAAGTTCGCCGCGCGCATGATCGACGACAAGGCGCCGCCCAACAAGCGCTTGCGCCGGGGTGCCGTGATCCGCGTGCAGAAATTCGAGAAAGGCTGGCAGATCCTGCAACTGCCCGACGTCGAAGCCGCCTTCGTCGCCGCCAGCCCGGTCGATGGATCGATCCGCGCCCTGGTCGGCGGCTTCGATTTCAATCGCAACAAGTTCAACCACGTCACCCAGGCCTGGCGTCAACCCGGGTCCAGTTTCAAGCCCTTCATTTATTCCGCCGCGCTGGAAAAGGGCTACTCGCCGGCCTCGGTGATTGCCGACGAACCGATCTCGATTTCCGCCGAGGAAACCGGTTCCCAAGCCTGGGAACCGAAGAACTACGACGGCAAATACGAAGGGCCGATGAGCCTGCGCACCGCGCTGGCAAAGTCGAAAAACATGGTCTCGATCCGCCTGCTGCGCTCGATCGGTACCCACTATGCCCAGGACTACTTGACGCGCTTCGGCTTCGAGGCGGAAAAGCATCCGCCCTACCTGACCATGGCCCTCGGCGCCGGCGCCGTAACGCCGTGGCAGCAGCTTTCCGCGTATTCGGTGTTCGCCAATGGCGGCTACCGCATTGCACCCTATATCGTGCGCCAGATCCTCGACAATGGCGGTACCGTGGTGGCGGAGATCCAGCCCGCCGTGGCCGGCGATGAAAACCTGCGTGCGATCGATGCGCGCAATGCCTGGCTGATGGACAGCATGATGCATGACGTGGTACGCCGTGGTACTGCGACGCGCGCCGCCGCCATGCTCAAGCGCAGCGACCTGGCCGGCAAGACGGGTACCACCAACGACTACATCGACGCCTGGTTCTGCGGCTATCAGCCGACCATCGTCGGCGTCGCCTGGATCGGATTCGACCAGCCCAGGCGCATGGGCAATGGCGAAACCGGTGGCGCGGCGGCCTTGCCGATCTGGATTGGCTTCATGGAACACGCCCTGAAGAACCTGCCCGAAAGCTTCCCCGAAGCGCCCGAGGGCCTGACGACTATTTCCGCCAACGACCCGACAGGAAAGGCGACAAGGGAGCTGATCTACAAAGAACAGCTGCCGCCGGTACCACCGAGCGACGACGACGGCGACCAACAGGAACCGGCGCCGGTACAGGACGCCAAGCCCAAGGTCGTGGAAAAGCCTCTCGCCGAGAAGCCTCAGGCACCCAAGCCCGCGGAGAAGAAGCCCTAACGCCCATGCCTTTTTCAGCCACCCTGGGGCATGTAACGCTCACATCATCGTTTCACCATGGGCTGCAAACTCGGCCCGCCCCCCTTCCCGCTGCGCGGCCCACGGCTGGCTTTGCACAGCCAGCCGGCTGCGGCGGCGCGACGCATGCGTCGCGAATTCCCGCCTCGCCCCCTCGCGGGGGGTTCCTGTTCGGCTCGCTTCGCTCGAAATCACCAGCGACCCATTCTGCTGTTTCACGTTAAAAGCTGACGCTGACGCCGGCCTGCTCCGACACGGTGCGCGCCAGTGCCGCCATCAACTCCTCGCCATCGCGGGTGCCGACCCAGCGCCCGCCCTCGGGGCGGAAATGGAAACCGCCCGACTTCGCCGCCAGCCAGATTTCACGCGCCGCCGCGTGGCGATTGACGATGATCTTCGAGCCGTTGCCGAACTCGATCTCGATGATGCCACCGGGCTTGGTCTCGAAATCGAAATCGGCGGCACCGCTTTCGATCGCCGCCTCCAGCGCCGCCTCGACCCGCGCCAGTTGGGCATCCGCTGCCTTCAGGAATTCCTGCTCATCCATCGCGTGTTACCATCCTTCGCCCTTTAAAGACCATCAATCCGCCATGCGTCCGCTTCGTTCTTTCGCCGCCGCCGTACTTGCCCTCGCGTTGCTCGCCGCCTGCGGCACCAAGACCCCCCTAACCCTGCCGCCGCAAGCCCAGCCGGTTCCCGCGGCCGATCATAGCAACAAAGCGCCCGGGCCGAGCCGATGAGCCTCGCGGTCATGGGGCCGCGCGGCCTGCAAGTCGAATCCGTGGCGCTCGACGAAATCGCCGCTCGCTTCGGTACACCCTGCTATGTCTATTCGCGCGCGGCCCTGACAACCGCTTTTGCCGCGTATCGCGACACCTTGCAAGCAAAAGGCCTGCTCGACCGCGCGCTGATCTGCTACGCGGTCAAGGCCAATTCCAATCTCGCCATCCTGAACCTGTTCGCCCGCCTCGGTGCCGGCTTCGACATCGTCTCCGGGGGCGAACTGGCCCGCGTGCTGGCCGCCGGCGGCAGCGCGGACAAGATCGTTTTTTCCGGCGTCGGCAAGGCACGCGAGGAAATGCGCGCCGCGCTCGAAGCCGGCATCCATTGCTTCAACGTCGAATCGGCCAGCGAGCTGGAACAGCTCGACGAGGTCGCCGGTCAGCTCGGCCGCCGTGCGCCGGTCTCGCTGCGCGTCAATCCCGATGTCGATGCGCGCACCCATCCCTACATTTCCACCGGCCTCAAGACCGCCAAGTTCGGCGTTGCCTTCGACCAGGCCTTCGAGATCTACCGGCGCGCCGCATCGCTGCCGCACCTGCAGGTCAAGGGCATCGACTGCCACATCGGTTCGCAACTGCTCGACCCGGCGCCGGCGGCCGAAGCCGCCGACAAGGTGCTGGGCCTGGTCGACCGGCTCGCGGCGGCCGGCATCGCCCTGGAACACATCGACCTCGGCGGCGGCTTGGGCATCACCTATCGCGCCGACGAACCGGCGCCGCCCACCGCCGATTATCTGGGCCCGATGCTGGCCCGCTTGGCCGGCCGCAAGGAGAAGCTGGTGTTCGAGCCCGGCCGCTCCCTGGTCGGCAATGCCGGCCTGCTGCTGACCCGCGTGCAGGTGCTGAAGCATGGCGAGGCCAGGCATTTCGCGGTGGTCGACGCGGCGATGAACGACCTGATGCGGCCAGCCCTGTATGACGCCTGGCACGAGATCGTGAAAGTCGGCGCTGGCGGCACGGCGGCTGGCACGCCGATGCCCTATGAAATCGTCGGCCCGGTCTGCGAGTCGGGCGATTTCCTCGGCCACGACCGCGAACTGGCATTGCAGGAGGGTGACCTGCTGGCGATACTTTCGGCCGGCGCCTACGGCATGGCCATGGCATCGAACTACAACACCCGACCACGCGCCGCCGAGGTGATGGTCGACGGCGACGCGGCACACCTTATCCGCCGCCGCGAAAACGTGGCGGAACTCTTCGCCCTGGAGTCGGTCCTGCCTTGATGCAAAAAACATTTGCCGCCGGCCTCGCCTTGCTGCTGCTCGCCGCCTGCGGCCAGAAGGCCGAGGAAAGGAAGGCCGGCCCGCCACCGGCGCTGATCACCGTGACCCAGGTCGGCAGTGGCGAATTCGAGGTGGTGGAAGAAACGCTGGGTACGCTGGAAGTGCTGGCCGATCCGAAACTCGGCGCCGAAGTGCCGGGGCGCGTGGTGCAGGTCCTGGCTCGCACCGGCCAGCGCGTAAAGAAAGGGCAAGTGCTGGCCCTGATCGACGCTGGCGACACAACGCTGGCCAATCGCGCCGACGAGGCCGAGGTGCGCCGCCTCGAAGCGCTCGCCGCGCAGCAGGACCGCCTGCTGGAAAGGCAACAGTCGCTGGTGGCGAAGGGCTTCCTTTCGAAGAATGCCGGTGACGATGTCGCTGCCCAGCGCACCGCGGTCAACGAGCAACTCGCCGCCGCCCGGGCGCGCGCCGAAAACAGCCGGCGCAGCGTCGGCAAGACCCGCGTCACCGCGCCGCTCGATGCCGTGGTCGAAGTCCAGATCGTTGCCCCCGGCGACTACGTCAAGGTCGGCGATCCGCTGTTCCAGCTCGTCGCCCCGCACAAGCTGCGCGCCCACCTGCCCTTCCCCGAGGTCGCCGCCACCCGCCTCGTGCCCGGCCAGACGGTGAGCATGACTTCGCCGCTGGCACCGGGCAAGTTGTTCGAAAGCCGCATCCACGAGATCCGCCCCGGTGTCGTCGAAGGCAGCCGCACGCTCGACGTGCTGGCCGACATCGACAACCGCGAGGGCCTGTTGCGCGGCGGCGGCACGGTGAATGCTTCAGTGCGCATCGCCGCCAAGGCCACGGCCCTGACGGTACCGGAGCAGAGCGTGGTGCTGCGCCCGGCGGGCAAGGTTGTGTATGTCATCGCGGAAGTTGAAGGGCAGAAGCGGGCACAACAGAAAGTGGTCACGGCCGGCGCCAAGCGCGGCGGCCGCGTCGAGATCCTCGAAGGCCTCGCCGGCGGTGAAACCGTGGCGCTCGACGGCGCCGGCTTCCTCACCAACAACGCCGTGGTGGGGATCAAGGAGCCCGCCAAGCCGGGCGGCAAACCCGGCGACAAGGCAAGAGTCGGCGCTCACGCCACGGCGAAGAAAGCCGACACTCCGCTCCAACCCGCAGCGAAATGACGCTGCCCGAGCTTTCGGTCAAGCGCCACGTCCTGGCGTGGATGCTGAACGCCGTGCTGGTCCTGTTCGGCGTCATCTCCTTCAGCCGCATCGGCATGGACCGGCTGCCCTATATCGAATTTCCGGTGGTCTCGGTGACCACCGCGCTGAAGGGCGCCAACCCGGACATCGTCGATGCCAGCATCACCAACCTGATCGAAAGCTCGGTGAACAGCGTGCCGGGCATCGAGCACATCCAGTCCACCTCCTCGCCCGGCGTCTCGGTGATCAACATTACCTTCGGCCTGGAGAAGAACGTCGACGTTGCCTATAACGAGGTGCAGTCCAAGGTGAACCAGGTGCTGCGCCGCCTGCCCAGGGACGTCGATCCGCCGATCGTGGCCAAGGTCGAAACCAACGCCTCGCCGATGTTCTGGATGGCGTTGCAGGGCGATCGCACCCAGCAGCAGCTCAACCAGTACGCACTCAACGTGGTCAAGAAAAAGCTGGAGACCATCGACGGTGTCGGCGAAGTGCGCCTCGGCGGCCGCCGCGACCGCACCATTCGCGTCAACCTGCTGCCCGAGCGCATGACCGCGCTGGCGATCTCGGCGCAGGACGTGGCCAATGCCTTCGCCGCCGAGCACGTGCAACTGGCCGGCGGCTTCATCGTCGGCCAGGCCACCGAGCACCTGGTCAAGCTCGACCTCGAATTCCATACCCTCGATGCCCTCGCCGGCCTGGTGCTGGCGCAGCGTAACGGCGTCGCGGTGCGCCTGGGCGAGATTGCCGAACTGGATGACGGACTCACCGACAACCGCCAGTTGGCGCGTTTCAACGGCGAGATGACGGTGGGCCTCGGCGTGGTCAAGGTCGCCAACGCCAACACGGTCGCCATCGCCGAGCGCATCAAGCAGAAACTGGCCAACGAGATCGAGCCGCAACTGCCGCCGGGGATGAAGATCAGCGTCGTCTCCAACGACGCCGTGTTCATCCTCGAGATCGTCAATTCGCTGAAGCAACACCTGATCGAGGGCACGCTGCTGGCGGCGCTGGTGGTCTGGTTCTTCCTGCGTTCGCTGCGCTCGACGCTGATCGTCGCGCTGGCGATCCCGGTCTCGCTGATGGGCGCCATCGCGGTGATCTATTTCTTCGGCTACACGCTGAATTCCCTGACCATGCTGGCGCTGCTGCTGTTGATCGGCGTCGTGGTCGATGATGCCATCGTGGTCCTCGAGAACATCTTCCGCCATCGCGAGGACCTCGATCCCGATCCGGTATCCGCCTCGATCAACGGCAGCCGCGAGGTGGTGTTCGCGGTGATCGCGGCGACGCTTTCGCTGGTCTCGATCTTTGCCCCTGTGATCTTCCTGCAGGGGGTGCTCGGGCAGTTCTTCCGCTCCTTCGCGGTGGTGGTCACCTTCGGCGTGCTGGTGTCGCTGTTCGTCTCGCTGACACTGACGCCCATGCTCTGCTCGCGCTACCTCAAGGTCGAGAAGCAGCACGGGCGCATCTACCACCTGCTCGACGGCGTCCTCGGCGGCCTGGACCGCATCTACATCCGCCTGCTCGACTCCGCCCTGACCCATCGTTGGTGGGTGGTGGCGCTGACCGCGCTGATCGTCGCCGCCAGCAGCTTCTTCTTCATCAACATCGGCAAGACTTTCACCCCCGAGGAGGACGAGGGCCGCTTTCGCGTCTCGCTGCGCACGCCGCTGGGTTCGAGCATAGCCTACACCGACGGCAAGCTGCGCGAGGTCGAGGCGGTGCTCAACAACTATCCCGAGGTGCGCACCGAGTTCGCCCTGATCGGCCTGGGCAGCGCCGGCCAGGTCAATCAGGGTACGGTGGTGGTGCGCATGGCGCCGCGCGAGGAACGCCGCCGCAGCCAGCAGCAGGTGATCGCCGACGTGCGCCGCGATCTCGCCGCCATTCCCGGCGCGCGGGCGTTCGCCGCGCCCTTCTCGATCGTCGGCGGCGGCCAGCGCGGCGAGCCGCTGCAATTCGTGCTGGCCGGCGAGAACATCGACGAGGTCGGCCGCCTGACGCGCGAACTGCAGCAGAAGCTGGCCACCCTGCCCGGCATCGGCCGCGTCGATACCGACCTGCAGCTCGACCTGCCGCAACTGGTGTTCCGTCCCGACCGGCTGCGCATCGCCAACGCCAACCTGGCAACCGCCGATGTCGCCCTGGCGGTGAACATGCTGACCGGCGGCATCGACATCGCCAAGTTCAACGACGAGCCAGGCGACGGCCAGCGCTACGACATTCGCGTCAAGGCGAAGGAGGGCGCCTTCACCCAGCCCGCCGACCTGTCGAAGATCTTCCTGCGCAACCGCGACGGCAAGCTGGTGCGCCTGGACTCCGTGGCGCGCTTCGAGGAGAAGCTCGGCCCGGCGGTGATCGGCCGCTTCGACCTGCAATACGCCGCCACCTTCTATGCCACACCGTCGATTCCGCTTGGCGATGCGGTAGCCCAGGTGCGCGGAGCGGCCGCGGAGATCCTGCCCGCCGGCTATCAGGTCAAGCTGATCGGCCAGGCCGAGGAGTTCGGCAAGACGCAGAAGTACATGAGCTTTGCCTTCGGCCTGGCCCTGGTGCTGCTCTACATGGTGCTGGCCAGCCAGTTCAACAGCTTCCTGCAACCCGCCATCGTGATGCTGGCGCAACCGCTGGCGGTGGTCGGCGGCATTGCCGCGCTGTGGGTCTTCGGCCACACCCTGAACATCTATTCGATGATCGGCCTGACGCTGCTGATCGGCCTCGTCGCCAAGAATTCCATCCTGCTGGTCGACCTCAGCAACCAGCGCCGCGAACAGGGCATGACGGTCGACGCCGCGCTGCGCAACGCCTGCCCGATCCGCATGCGGCCGGTGGTGATGACCTCGGCCACCGTGATCCTCGCCCTCTTTCCCGCCGCGCTGGGGCTGGGCACCGGCGCCGAGACCAACCAGCCGCTGTCGATTGCCGTGATCGGCGGCATGATCTCCTCGACGCTGCTGACCCTGGTGGTGGTGCCGGCGGCGTATTCGCTGATCGAGGGGCGGCGCGACGCAAGGTAAGAGTTATGCCTCAGGCGGAGACGGAGGCGGTATCCCTATGGGACGGCGCTGGCGGGACGGCGGTTCACGACCCAAAGCCGTCATTCCCGCGAACGGGAATCCAGCGGCGTTCGAGCGTGAGACTGGATTCCGGGTTCCGCTGCGCGGCCCCGGAATGACGGGTTCTGGCCGGATGCAGTCCAAATAGCCCACCAGAACTCCCGGCAACGTTGGCGGCATTTCGCCACGATCGCCGATGGGCATCCATGGCGGCAACGATTGCTGGGTTCGCCGTCTCGCCAAGCCCAAACCTTGCGGCCCCACTGTTCGCGCACTGTAGCACCCGTGTGCTACAGTGGCTTGCCTTACCTTGTTTGGAGTTCGACATGTCCACCACGACCATTCGCCTGCCGGATGACCTGAAAGCCCGCATCGCGGCGGCGGCGAAGCGCGCCGGCACGACGACGCACGGCTTCATACTCGAAGCGATTGCCGAGAAAGCCGAGCAGGCAGATCACCGCGCCGATTTCGATGCGGTGGCCGAAGCCCGCTACGCCGCCATCGTGGCCACCGGCAAAACCATCTCGTGGCAGGAAATGCGCGGCTATCTGGAAGCGCGCATCGCCGGCAAGGCGATCAAGCCCCCGGTGGCGCGCAAGCTGGCGCGTTGAAGGTGTCCCGCATTGAGCTGGCACCCGAGCTCGCGGAGGATTTCGAGCGCATCCTCGATCATCTGGCCAGCCATGAAGTGGCGAACTCCGGTCAGCGCATTGGCGAAATCATTGCTGCCCTGGACATTCTGGTGCAGCACCCGTTGATCGGCCGTCCGGTGGCGAATGCCAAGCGTGAACTGGTGATCGGGCGTCGTTCGCACGGGTATGTGGCCTTGTATCGTTATGTGCCCGAGATCGACACGGTCTTCGTGCTGGCGATACGCAGCCAGCGCGAGGCCGGCTACTCCGAGCGATATTCCGCCGGGTGAAGCTTTTGTCTGCCGCCCTGCAGAAGTCGGCGCTGGCGACACGGCGATCCATGGTCTTCGCATCCGTTCCGGCATCGCCAGTCCTTCCCTGTATCGCATCCCACCCTGCGCACTTGCGCTGACGAATTCCATTTTCATCATCGCCGCGCCCGCGCCCATCGATTGACCGCGCCCGCGGCTGGCGAGGATACTCGGCGGCTGCCCGGCAACGCATTCCGCCAATCCGCCGACGCCACCGCCCGATGACCCCGCCCCCGCCCGACACACCGCCGCACGGCCTGCTGATCGCCAACCTGCTGGCGCAGATCGCCTTCGGCCTGCTGGCAATGACCCTCTGCCTGCCGTCGATGCAGGAATGGGGCGCGATCTTTGGCGCCGGACAGGCCGGGGTGCAGTTGACGCTGAGCGGCTATCTGGTGGCCTACGGCGCGCGGCAACTGCCGCCAATTGCGACCGTCATTGGCGGACAGTTGCATGTGCGCCTGGGCTGACAGTCGAACTTCCTGCTGGTCGCCGCGCTGGCCGCCGTGCTGCTGGTAGCCGCCTGGCGCGGCCTGCCGACGCACGCGAGAACCGTGGCGCCCGACTCGCACTGGCTGCACGACATGGGCATCGCCTACGCGCGGCTGGCACGCGAGCCGGCCTTCCTGCTTCATGTCGCCATCCTGGCGCTGACCACGGCGGCCTTCTACGTCTTCCTTGGCGGCGCGCCGATCGTGCTCGGCAGCTACGGCGTCGGTCCGGCCGACATCGGCTGGTACATCATGTGCGTACCCTTCAGCTATGTCGCGGGCAACTTTCTCACCAGTCGCCTGATCCACCGCCAGGGCGAGCGGCACATGATGCTTGTCGGCCAGGTGACGACCTTGGCCGGGATCCTGCTGTTGCTGGCGCTGGCCGGCCTCAAGACGCCACTGGCATTCGCGCTGCCCCTGATGCTGCTGGGTATTGGCCACGGCTTCCTGATGCCGCCGACGCTGGCCGGCACGGTCGGCGCGGTGCCCGCGCTGGCCGGCGCGGCAGCAGCCGTGGCCGGGCTGATGCAGCAGCTGATGGGCGCGCTGGGAGGTTATACGGTGGGCCTGGTCAGCCACGAAACCACGGCAAATCTTGGCTTGCAGCTACTGGCTTTCAGCTTCATTGCCGTGGCGGCGCAGTTTCTGCTGCATCGGCGCTGACGCTACGCCGGTTCAGGCACCGGCCTCGGACGCGTGTCGCAAGGCAGGAAGCCGGAACGGCGGCCCCAGAAGATGTTCTCGATGTCGATGAAACCGTCGCGCAGCGGCACTTCGTCGAATCCGGCGTAGCGCCCGCCCAAGTATGCCGCAAATCGCGTCCGCCACGGCGCCGGGACTGGCCATGTTGACGCTGCCGGTGACATCGCTCACGGCAGCACCCAGGCCAGCAAGGGCGGAATGATCGCCAGCGAGGCGGAATTGCCGATCAGCACGATCGAGGCGGCGCGCTCGGGTTCCTGGCTGTAGCGTTCGGCGAAGATGTAGTTCAGTACCGCCGGCGGCAGTGCGCCGAAAACCAGCAGCATCGCGGCGTCGCGATCGTCGAGTCCAAGCAGCCGGTTCATCGCCAGCGCCACGGCAATGCCGGCCGCCGGGCCGGTCAGCGCCGCCACCAGGCTCAGCTTCCAGTCGGCGTGGCGGCTGTCGGTAAGGCGCACGCCCAGGGCGAACAGCAGCAGCGGAATCGATATGTCGCCCAGCATCTTGATGCCCAGCCACAGCGGTTGCCACAGCGGCAGTTGCAGCAGGCTCACGGCCAAGCCGGCAAGCGTCGCGGCGATCACCGGCACGCGCCACAGGTTGCCGAGGCGCGCATGGTGGTCCAGCATCCAGGTGCCCAGCGAGTAGTGCAGGAAGTTGGAGCAGAAGAACAGCACCACGGCCGCGCCCAGCGCCTGCTCGCCGAAGGCCAGCACCATCAGCGGCAGGCCCATGTTGCCGGAGTTCTTGAACATCGCCGGCGGCACGAAGGTGTTCGCCGGCACGCCGAGCAGGCGCGCCACCGGCCAGGCCAGCAGCCCCGAACCCAGCACCACGGCGATCGCCCCGATCAGCAGCGGCAGGTGCTGGCCGATGTGGAAGGATTTCGACGCCAGCGCGGCAAACACCAGCGCCGGAACGAAGATATCCATGTTGAGCTGGTTGGCGACGCCCATGTCGGGCTTCTTCCAGCGCCCGTAGGCATAGCCCACGGCGACGATGGCATAAATCGGGAAAACGATGCCGGCGATGCGTTCCAGCATCGCCGTCAAAGCACGTAGCGCGACAGGTCTTCGTTCTTCGCCAGTTCGCCCAGACGTGTGTCGACGTAGGCGGCGTCGACGGCAAGGGTTTCGCTGCCGTGGCGACCGGCATCGAACGAGATTTCTTCGAGCAGCTTTTCCATCACCGTGTATAGGCGGCGGGCGCCGATGTTTTCGGTCTTTTCGTTGACCTGGAAGGCGATCTCGGCCAGGCGGCGGATGCCGTCGTCGGCGAAGGCGAGCTTGACCTCCTCGGTCGCCAGCAGGGCCTGGTACTGGCGGGTCAGGCAGGCATCGGTCTGCGTCAGGATGCGCCGGAAATCGTCGACCGAAAGCGAATCGAGTTCGACGCGGATCGGGAAGCGGCCCTGCAATTCCGGGATCAGGTCGGAAGGCTTGGCCAGATGGAAGGCGCCGCTGGCGATGAACAGGATGTGGTCGGTCTTGATCATGCCGTACTTGGTGCTGACCGTCGTGCCCTCGACCAGCGGCAGCAGGTCGCGCTGCACGCCCTGGCGCGAGACGTCGGCGCCGCCGACTTCGGCACGGGTCGCGATCTTGTCTATTTCGTCAAGGAAGACGATGCCGTTCTGCTCGACGTTCTTCAGCGCCTCGGTCTTGACCTCGTCGTCGTTGATCAGGCGCGCGGCTTCCTCGTCGGCCAGCGATTTCATGGCATCGCGGATTTTCATCTTGCGCTGGCGCTTCTTGCCGCCGCCGAGGTTCTGGAACATGCCCTGGATCTGCTGCGTCAGGTCTTCCATGCCGGGCGGGGCGAAGATCTCCATGCTGGCCGAGGGCTGAGCAACCTCGATTTCGATTTCCTTGTCGTCGAGATCGCCCTCGCGCAGCTTCTTGCGAAATTTCTGCCGCGTGCCGCTGTCTTCCGCCGTGTCACCAGCGCCGACTCCCGCTCCCCGCGCCGGCGGCAGCAGCACGTCGAGCACGCGATCCTCGGCGGCATCCAGGGCGCGATCGCGCACGATGCGCATGGCATCCTCGCGGGCATTCTTGATCGCCGTCTCGGCGAGGTCACGGATGATGGTATCGACGTCGCGACCGACATAGCCGACCTCGGTAAACTTGGTTGCCTCGATCTTGATGAAGGGCGCGTTGGCCAGACGCGCCAGGCGCCGCGCGATCTCGGTCTTGCCGACGCCGGTGGGCCCGATCATCAGGATGTTCTTCGGCGTGATCTCGGTGCGCAGCGGCTCGGCCACCTGCATGCGGCGCCAGCGGTTGCGCAGGGCGATGGCGACGGCGCGCTTGGCGCGGTCCTGGCCGACGATGTGCTTGTCGAGTTCCGAGACGATCTCGGCGGGGGTCATCTGGGTCATTCGAGAACTTCGATCACATGATTCTGGTTGGTGTAGATGCACAGGTCGCCGGCGATGGCAAGCGACTTCCCGACGATCTCGGCCGGGGCGAGTTCGGTGTTTTCCAGCAGGGCGCGCGCCGCCGACTGCGCGTAGGCACCGCCGCTGCCGATGGCAACGATGCCGTGTTCGGGTTCCAGCACGTCGCCGTTGCCGGTGATGATCAGCGAATGTTCGCGATCCGCCACCGCCAGCATGGCTTCCAGGCGGCGCAGGGCGCGGTCGGTGCGCCAGTCCTTGGCCAGCTCGACGGCCGCACGCAGGAGCTTGCCCTGATGCTGTTCCAGCTTGGCCTCGAAGCGCTCGAAGAGGGTGAAGGCGTCGGCGGTGCCGCCGGCGAAACCGGCGAGGATCTTTTCGTTGTAGAGCCGCCGCACCTTGCGCGCGCCGGCCTTTACTACGATGTTACCGAGCGTGACCTGGCCGTCGCCGCCCAGCGCGACGCGATCGCCACGACGCACGGAGAGTATGGTTGTACCGTGGTATTGCTCCATGGGATTCCTTGCCGAAATGTCAGATCGCGCGCGACTTCAGCTCGGCCACGTCCTGGAAGTCGAGCGATTCGAGATACACCGCGACCAGGATGCCAAGGCCGACCAGGCGCAGACGCTTGCCCGCCGTCTTGAAGCGGTTGAGCACGCCATGAAGTTCCCTGGCCGCCAGCGGATCGATGCGCACCAGCTTGCGCGCATCGATGTCGAACTCGTCGCGAGTGTCCAGTGCCGCGTTCAGCGCGGAATAGTTGGCCGCGCCAACGCCCAGCATCTGCCCGCTCAAGGCAAAGCCCTCGGGCGCCGGAAGCGGCTTGCTCGGAGCCTTCGCGGCCTCTTCACTGCGCGGTGCCGGCGCTTCCCAGGAGGGCGGCGAAACCTCGAAGGTGATTGCGTAATTCACGGCAGCTTCCTCGAAGGCTTCCTGATGGAATGCCTGTTGATGCAGTTCGAGCAACAGCAGCCACATCTCCTGGTTGGTTCGTTCGCCGACCACCAGCTTCTGTTCCAGGATCGCGGCCAGGTGTTCGGGGCTGCCGAAGACGAATTCCTTCTTCGCCCGCTTCAGCGCCGCAATGCCACGCATCAGCAAGGTGGCACCGTTGTTGTCGGCATCGGTCAGCTTGGCCACGTCCATGCGCACCAGGGTGCTGGTCGCCGCCAGTTTCATCGCCTGCTTGAGCACCTCGCCGACACCGGCGTTGAGCACGCCGCTGAGCGAGACATGGGCACGCCCGCCGGTGGTCTCGGTGGCGAGGTTTTCCTCGCTCGCCGCATTCCAGGCCGGCGGGGATTTTTCGAAGCGGCGCGCAAAGGTGAGCGCCAGCGCCTCGAAGGCCGGCTTGCGCCCGAGCGCCTGCAACAGCTCGAACAGGCAGGCCCAGGCACGAATCGCCGAATCGCCGAGATTCTCGTTGCTCTTCAGCGCCGCCTCAAGGCGACGCATCGCGTCGAGCTCCTGACCCTTGGCATACAGCTCGGCGGCCTCGCGCAGGGCGGGCGGCAGCGGCGGGCGCTCCGGCGGCGGGGGTGGCGGTGGCGGCTCCACGACGGACGCAGGCGCAGGCTCCGGCTCGGGCTTCGTATCGAAGGCACCGGGCACGGTGAAGTCGAGATCCATCAGATCGTCTTCGTCGGCCACTGTTCTGCTGTCGGCTTGTAGCTGCCGCCATTGTTGGGGGGACCGGCGAGTATAAACGACTGCTCAATCCTTAAATAGGAGCAAGCCTCCAATTGCAGCGACTCCCAGTGCCCATACCACAGCAGCACCGGCCGGCAGGTCGGCCGTCAGGGATATGCCTAGACCGACCGCGTAGGCCGAGGCACCGACAAGATAAGCGATCGGCACACGCGAGTTGCCGCGCACTGAACGCGTCGCCACTGCCGGCGCAATCAGGCTGGCGAACACCAGCAATACCCCCACCAGTTGCACCGAGGCCGTCACGGCCACGGCAAACAGCGCATAGAAGGCAAAGCCTGCGCCAGTACCGCGACGCGTCAGCCATGCACGGGCACCCAACACCGCAACCGACAGCGCCACCATGACGGCGATCTGGTGCCAACCGACCCACAGGATCTGGCCGGCCAGCAGGTCGCGCAGATGCTCGCCGCCACGCGGGTTGCCGGCCAGCAACAGAATGCTGGCGGCGGCGGCGAAGACGAACAGGAGCCCGATCAGGGCTTCCTGGATGTCGGGCCAGCGCCGCTCGCAGAACGTGAGCAGGGCTGCCGCGCCGAGCGCGGCGAGGCCGGCCGCGAGCTGGCTGGCCAGGCCGCCCCAGGCTTCGTCGAGATGCAGCAGGCCGGCGACGATCACCCCAAGGGCGGCGACCTGGGCCACGGCGAGGTCGATGAAAATGATGCCGCGCCGCAGTACCGTGATGCCCAGGGGCACATGGGTGGCCAGCACCACCAGTCCGGCCGCCAGCGGCGCCAGCAGCAGGCCGAAATCCGGTGCCGCCGGGTTCATCGCGCGCTCCTCATTGCAAGGCCCCGAGCAGGCGTTGCACGGTGGTCTCGAACAGCGCCGTCAGGTTGTCGGCTTCGGGCGCGCCGACGCTGAAGGGCAGCACCACCGCCGGCACCCTAGCCTCCCGCGCAAACCACTCTGCCGGCCGCGCCGGGTTGTAGGCGGCGCGGATCACCATGCGCGGCCGGCTCTGCGCCGCCTGCTCGCGCACCCGCGCCAGGTGGGCCACCGACGGTTCCACGCCGGGCTTGGGTTCCAGTGTCGCCACTTCGCGCAGGCCCAGCCAATCGAGCAGATAGGGCCAGGCCTTGTGCTGCGAAACCACGGCCACGCCCCTGAGCGGCGCGGCCTGCGCCTCCCAGCGCCTGATCTGCGCGCGCCAGCGCTCGGCAAAGTTGGCGTAACCGGCACGGTAGGCAGCGGCATTGGCAGGGTCGAGCTCGGCCATGCGCACGGCCAGCGCTTCGCCGACTTGCAGCATGTTGCGCGGGTCGGTCTGGATGTGCGGATTGCCGGCGGCATGCACATCGCCGTCGGCGCGGTCGAGCCGGCCGGGCACATCGAGCAGGCGCACGCAGGCCGCCGCCTCGAAGTAACCCGGCTGGCCGCCTTGGATGCGCGGGTTGCCGGACTCGCGCTGCACCACCGGCAGCCAGCCGACCTCCAGCTCGGCCCCGGTGGCCAGCAGCAGGTCGGCATTGCGCGCGCGGGCGATCAGCGAGGGGCGTGCGTCGACATGGTGCGGGTCCTGCAATGCCGTCGTCGCCGATGTCGCCGCCACCTTGTCGCCGCCTATCTCGCGCGCCAGCGCGGCCCATTCCGGCACCGTGCTGAAGACCTTGAGTGCCGCCTGCGCCGGCAGGGCCAGCGCGGCAAGCAGCAGAATCGCGAAACGCATGCTCGTCCCCTCAAAACTTGTGGGCGCCGTGGGCACCCAGGCTCATCACGTATTGCAGCCAGACCTGGTTGTCGGCCAGACCGGCGCCGCGCGAGCTGTCGCGCGCCAGCTGGAAGCGCAGGCGGGCGAACTCGGACGTCGCGTAGTCCGCCATCAGCGTGTTGCGCTGCGGCTTCCAGCTCGCGAGTTGCGGCAGGTCGGTCGCCACCAGCGTCGGCCCGAAGCTCGGCGTACCGGAATCGAGACGATCGTGGCGGTAGCCCAGGCGCCAGCGCGGCATGAATTGCCAGACGCCTTGCAGGTAGTAGCCCGACTGCGTCGAGCGATAGCTGTCGGCACGGCCGGCCGCGCCGCCGCAGGCGCCGCTGGTGTCACGCTCGACACAACTCAGGCGGCCATCCTCGGTGCGATGGAAATACTCGCCCTGCAACTTGAAACTGCGCTCTTTCGCATTGCCGTCGGGAGCCCATTTCCAGACGAAGTCGGCGACCGCCGTGCGGCTGTCGCCGGCGAAGCTGACGGTGGTGGCGAGGCCGCTGGCATCGACGCCCGCGTAACTCCGTGCGCCCGGTCTCGTAGCGATGTAGGACAGGCCCCCACGCCAGCTGCTGGAGGCGCCGACGTCGCCGCCAATATGGGCGAATGCCGCGCCCAGCCCGCTGCCGCCCTTGTTGCGCGCGCCCCCGGGGAAGCTGTTGTCGCGACCGGCTTCGAGACCGAGCTCAAGAAAGCTTTCGGTCGGCGCCAGCCACTTGAGTTGCAAGCCCTCGGCGGTCAGCTTGTTGCCGACGAAAGCCGTGTAGGCCAGCGGGGCATCGGCGAAGTCCCAGGCGTGGGGATGGATTTCGTTCTGGTAGCCGATGCCGGAGAGAAAGCGTCCGCCTTTTACGGTCAGCCCGGCGCCCAGGCCCAGCGTATGGAAGTAGGCCTCTTCGAGCTCGACGGCGTTGCCCGGCGTCAGCGCCAGGTTAAGGTAGCCACGGAAGTTCGGGTCGACGTTGGCCGCCACCGTCAGTTCGGTTTCCTGCGCAGTGAAGCCGCGCCGCCGCGGCGGCCCGATCTCATCCGGCTCGCCGGGCGGGACGAAGCCCCGCATGGTCCAGGTTGCCGGGTCGCGCGTGGTTTTGGTCAGCGCACCCTGCAGGTTGAGGCCGATCTCGGGATTAAAGGCATTGGCCTTGCCCTCGCCGGCGCGAGTGGTCTGGTTGGCCGCCTGGTCGGCGGCGACCCTGGCCTGGGTCGAAGTGGCCTCGGCCTGCACCAGGCGCTTCTCCAGCGCCTCGATGCGCTGTTCGTATGACTTCCGCATCTGCGCGATTTCCTCGCGCAGGGCCTGCAAACCGGCATCGGCGGCAAGGGCCGGCAATGCACCGAGCGCGCCGGCAGCCGCCAGCGCGAACAATGAAACAGGTTTCATGATCGACTCCAGAAATGGGAATGACACCCGTCGCGCAGCGACAGGCAGGGCAAACCGGATCAGTCCAGGAGTCGGGGCGGGGCGCGGCTGAAGTAGGTGTGGAAGGCGTTGAAAGTCGGCGCTGGCGACACGGCGAGCGTAGCCGTGTGCATGCCACCTTGAAGCGGCAGCGGGATGCCTCCGGAGGCCACGGGCAAACCCGGAGCCAGGCCGGACGCGCAGCTGGCGCAAACATGGGTCAGCGCTTCGGCGCCGCCGTGCTCTCGGTCTTCATCGCCGGCGTCGGCAGCAACGTTGCCGACATGCGCCGCAAAAGCCTCGCCGACGTGGCCAACCATGTGCGCCAGTGCCAGTTGCTGGCCCAGCAACAGGTGCAGCGCAAGCCAGAAGGCCAGCGCCAGGGAAAGGCGCCGCCGTGTCATGCGGCCCGGGTGCCGCATCCGGCGCACAGCCCGCGCAGGTCGAAATCGATCTGGTTGAGGCGGAAGCCGCGCGGCAGTTTCGGCGGTGGCGGCGGCTCCGCCTTGAGGCAGAACACTCCCCCGCAGTCGGTGCAGCGGAAATGCACATGGTCGACATGGCGGTGGCGCGCGGCGGCGGCGCTGAAGCGGAATACACCGCGTGTATCCACCGCCTTCAGCGCCAGGCCGCAAGCCACAAGGGAATCGAGGATGCGGTAGAGCGTGACGCGATCCAGCGCCGCCTCATCGGAAGCCGCCAGCAGTGCTTCCAGTTCGGCATGGCACAAGGGCTGGCGCGCGGCATTGAGGGTATCGAGCACGCGCACCCGGCCGCGCGTCACCTTGACGCCGGCGGCGCGGATCAGCTCCGGGGACGATGCGGAAAAGGACGTGGCCATGCAATGATGAAACCACAGTTGCGCCACAAATGCAACATTGTTGCGTTTGCGAACGGCACCGCTATAATCGGCCCACTCACCCAAACTCCGCCCAGACTCCGCCCGGCCTTGCCGCCGGCCCGCGCCGCCCTCCCGCCCATGACCGCCATGCCCCTCCTGCCGCAGATCGCCCTCGCCTGCCTGCTCGGCGGCCTGATGAGCGTGCTCGCCGCCGGCCTGGTGATGTTCGGCCTGCCGCGTCGCTTCCTCGGCCTGGCGGTGAGCTTTTCGATCGGCCTGCTGCTGTCGACGGCGATGCTGAACCTGCTGCCCGAAGCGCTGGAAAGCGGCATGACACCGCGCGAGGTCTTCCCCATCCTGCTCGGCGGCATCCTCGGCTTCTTCGCCCTGGAAAAATTCGCCATCTGGCGCCACGCCCACAGCGGCAGCGGCGACATCGACGGACACGCGGGCGACCGCGCCTGCGAGGACCACACCCACAACCACCACCATCACCACGCCGGTGAGCTCCAGGGCGGCGCGCTGGGCATCCTGGTCGGCGACGGCTTCCACAATTTCACCGATGGCCTGCTGCTGGCCGCCGCTTTCCTGGCCGATCCTGCGCTGGGCTGGGCCACCACCTTCGCCATCATCGCCCACGAGGTGCCGCAGGAAGCCGGCGACTTCGCCATCCTGCTGGCCGCCGGCTGGAAACGCGGTCGCGCCCTGTTCTGGAACGGGGTATCCAGCCTGGCTTCGCTGGCCGGCGGCGTGGTCGGCTACTTCGCGCTGGAACACGCCCAGGACTGGGTGCCGATCATCCTCATCATCGCCGCCGCCAGCTTCGTCTACATCGCCATTTCCGACCTGATGCCGCGCCTCAAGCGTGAGCAGAAGAGCATAGGCTGGCACGGATTGCTGCTGGCCGCCGGCATTGCCGTCGTCATGTTCGGCGGCACCCACGTTCATTGATCCCGGAGAAGCCCATGCGCATCGCCCTGATTTACGCCTGCCTCGCCCTGCTGGCCCTGCCGGCGCAAGCCCAGCACGCCCACGGCGAAGGCAGGATGGACATCGCCATCGACAGGGAGCGGCTTGCCATCAGCCTGGAACTGCCGCTGGATGCGGCGGTCGGCTTCGAGCGCGCGCCAAAGACGGAAAAGGAAAAAGCCGCGCTGGCCGCCGCGCAACAGGCCGTCGCCGACCCGACCCTATTCATGCCGACGCCCGCTGCGGCCTGCAAACCCGAAGCACCCAAGGTCGTGCTGCCCGAGTCCGGCAAGGCCGGCGGCGAACAGCACGCCGACATCGAGGCCAGCCACGTGTTTCGCTGCGCCAATCCGGCGGCGCTGAAATCGGTCGAAACCACGATCTTCAAGAGCTTCAAGCGCCTCTACCGGCTGGAAGCACGACGCGCCGGGCCGGGCGGCCAGGGCGCGGCGCGGCTGACACCGAAGCATCCGGTGATCGCCTGGTAGCCGGCATGGCCGCGCTGCGAATCACCGACCTGGTTTTTCGCTGGCCCCGGCAGGCAAGGCCCTGCCTCGACATCACCCACCTCGAACTCGCCGCCGGCGCGCGGGTGTTCCTGCACGGCCCCAGCGGCAGCGGCAAGAGCAGCCTGCTCGGCCTGCTTGGCGGGGTCGCCCTGCCGCAGCGCGGCGCCATCGAACTGCTCGGCACCGACATCACGCGACTCGGCGGCCGCGCCCGCGACCGCTTCCGCGCCGAGCACATCGGCTTCCTGTTCCAGCAGTTCAACCTGCTGCCCTGGCTCTCGGCGCTGGACAACGTGGTTCTCCCCTGCACTTTCTCTGCGCGCCGACGCGAGCGCGCCGGCAGTTCGCCGCGCAACGAGGCCGAACGCATGCTGCGCCACCTCGACCTGGGCGAGGAACTCTGGCGCAAGCCCGCCGGCGAACTCTCGGTGGGCCAGCAGCAGCGCGTCGCCGCCGCGCGCGCCCTGATCGGGCGGCCGGAAATCCTGATCGCCGACGAACCCACCTCGGCGCTCGATGCGGAACGCCAGCAGGCCTTCATCGACCTGCTGTTGCAGGAGACCGCCGTCGTCGGCGCGACGCTGGTCTTCGTCAGCCACGACCAGCGCCTGGCCGGGCATTTCGATCGCGTCGTCGCTCTCGACGAGATCAATCGCGCGGCGCAGGAAGTTACTGCATGACAGCCGTGCTGCGCCTCGCCGCACTCTCGGCATGGAGCCGGCGCCTGACCCTGGGCCTCAGCCTGATCGCGATCGCGCTGGCGGTGACGCTGCTCCTTGCGGTCGAGCGCATTCGCGGCGATGCGCGACAGAACTTCGCGCAATCCGTGTCGGGCGTCGATCTGGTGGTCGGCGCGCGCGGTGGCAGCGTGCAGCTGATGCTTTACGCCGTGTTCCACGCCGGCGCGGCGAGCAACAACATTTCCTGGGACAGTTATCGTGCCATCGCCACCCACCCTGCGGTCGACTGGGCGCTACCGCTGTCGCTGGGCGATTCGCATCGCGGTTTCGCGGTACTCGGCACCGTCCCCGAGTATTTCCAGCGCTTCCGCCATGGCGACGGCGAGGCCTTGCGCTTCCGCGAAGGCCGGGCCTTCGGTGGCGTGTTCGAGGTGGTGCTCGGCAGCGAAGTGGTGCAGCGTCTGGGCTACCGCCTGGGCGACAGCATTACCTTGAGCCACGGCATGTCCGAGCTCGGACCGGCGCATGGCGACAAGCCTTTCCGCGTGGTCGGCATCCTCGCCGCCACCGGCACGCCGGTGGATCGCACGCTGCATGTCGGCCTTGAAGCCATCAGTGCCCTGCACCTGGACTGGGTCGGCGGCGCGCCGCTGCCGGGTGTGAACATTCCGTCGGAATTGGTCACCAAGTTCGACCTCAAGCCGAAGGAAATCACCGCCGCGCTGGTCGGCCTCAAGCAGCGCGGCGATGTCTTCCGCATGCAGCGCTTTGTCAATCAATATCGTGGCGAGCCTTTGCTGGGCGTGATGCCGGGCGTGGCGCTGGACGAACTGTGGCAGACCATCGGCATCGTCGAGCGCAGCCTGCTGGCGGTCTCCGCGCTGGTGGTGCTGGTCGGCCTGGCGGGGCTGGCGGCGACGCTGCTCGCCGGGCTCAACGAACGCCGCCGCGAACTCGCCATCTTGCGCGCGCTGGGCGCCGGGCCGGGCGAGATCTTCCTCATGCTGACTGCCGAGGGCCTGCTGGTGACTATCCTCGGCGCCCTGCTCGGCCTGCTCCTGCTCGGTGCCGGCAGCGGGCTGGCGGCACCCTGGCTGCTGGAGCGCTTCGGCGTGGTGCTGGCAACGCGGCTCCCGGGCAACGAGGAACTCGCACTGATCGGCGCGGTCATCCTGACCGGCCTGGTCGCCAGCCTGGTCCCCGGCTGGCGCGCCTGGCGCAGGTCGCTGGCCGACGGACTGACCCCGAGACTCTGAGGATTCCATGCGAAAACTGTTGCTGCTGATCGCGTTCTGCTTCGCCCTGCCCGTGCAGGCCACCGACGATTTCCGCCAGATCAAGTGGGAAGCCCTGGTACCCAGGGGCTGGGATCCGACCAAGGACCTCAAGGCACTGGACCTTTCCAGATTGCAGGACAGCGACCCGCGCGCCATGGAAGCGCTGGAGAAGATCAAGACCCTGTGGGACAACGCGCCAACCGAACCCGCGCTAGCCGGCGCCAAGGTCAAGCTGCCCGGCTTCGCCATCCCGCTGGAAAACAAGGGCGGCAAGATTTCCGAGTTCCTGCTGGTGCCCTACTTCGGCGCCTGCATCCACAGCCCGCCACCGCCCGCCAACCAGATCATCCACGTGGTGACGAAAAAACCTGTCGCCAACCTGCACAGCATGGATGCGGTGATGGTCAGCGGCACCCTGAGCCTGCACTCCGCCAGCACGCCCTGGGGCAATGCCGGCTACCGGCTGACGCTCGAGAAGATGGAAAACTACAACCCGGCACCGCCGCCGGAGGAAAAGCGCAGGCGTTGAGTATGGGCGCCGGCAAGCTCGCCGTGTTACCAGCGCCGACTTTCAATTCGATCATCGCAAATAATCCAGCAGGACGTTCCGGTACGCTCGGCGAGTTCGTCAACATAGATCGGTGGCATGGCGCAACGCCGGCGACGATCCGCAGATGTTGGGATCTTCGGAAAGCTACAGGAGTGCTGACTCGCGCCGCCGCGCCCCATCTTCTCGACGCATTGGCTATCCCTCGGCTTCGTCGCGCCTGAACTCGTAACACTGCCAGATCTGTCTTTCGCAAGCTTGAGGATCGCGAAGAATCTGTCGCCCCCAAAAGGTCAGCACTGCCCATCCGCTCGACTGCAGAAGATTTCTCTTGACGGCGTCGCCCTCGAGGGAATCCCGGTTCCCGTGATAAGCGAAGCCATCGCAGTAGATCGCAATCTTCTTGTCCGGATAGGCAAAATCAGGAACAGTTGCCCGGACGCCGCGCTCATCCACGTAGGCATACTGCGCCACAGGCTCGGGCAGTCTCGCGCCGGCTCGCATCGCGTCAAGCAATGCTCTCTCGATCGGGGTATCGGAAGTTGGCGGCGAAGCGCGGGTAATCTTCAAGTTTGCAAGCCAGTCAGAGGATAGGTCCCTGCCTTCCCCGACCTTCCCCACGTGCCGCTCACCGGTCATCTCCGCATGACCGAACTGGAACAGGGTGTCACGCACCATTTCCTTGTTCAGCAGTGCATGGTCAAACTGGTTGCGCGAAGACTTGAGGCAGCGGTAGCAGGCGCGTTCGCAATCATGGCCGAACAATCGCTGATGCGCTGCCTGAGCCCACTTGCCGAGGTTGGCCGCCAGTTGTTCGAGATAGCCGGCACCGCCAGGCGCAGTCTCGTAGAAGGTCAGTGTCCAGCCGTCGGCGCCATCGGGATGATGAAAGTAGGCGATCTCGTCGGCCTCGATCTCGAGCATTTCCTGCGCACCGACCACCAGAGCCTTTCCCAGAGTGCGACAGAATGACTTTGCCTCGAGCTCGCCGTCAGGCACCAGATCTCCGGGCACGGCCAGCACCAGGACATCGGCGGAAAAGGAATAACCCAGAATGAACTGACGGGGTCTGCCGTCACAGACCTTCTGGTGGTCGTCGTCCCAACTCTGGACCTGCTTGTCGGTCAGGCGCGGCGGACGATGTCTGCCGCAGGACGGGCAAAGCTCGAAGCGTTCGCCCTGCCCTCCCCAGCGCGCCTGGCGGCCCCAGTTGGTCACCAGCAAGCTGGCTCGGGGTCTGAACTCCGGCGTAATGAACTCATAGGGGTACAGAACTGCCTGCCCGTCGAAGTCGTGCAGCAGGTGCTCCTTGCGCTCGAACGTCAGCCGCTGGCGGCTGTCCTCGGCAGAAGTGATCTGGGTGTTCTCCTCGGCCTCGAAGGAATCGATAAGCGCCACTTCGCCCTGGTTTCGTATCGGCTGACGGCAGCGCGGACACTCATTGACGGTTTCGCCGGCGGCGAATCCGCAGTGATCGCAGAAGCAGAAGCGTTCCACGCGACCCGATTGATCCGCGCCCCGCTCGCCCGCCGCGGAGCGGCGGCTGCCCTCGAAGAAGGCGCGAATGCTCTTGAGCTTGTGGCCGTTGGCATACACCATGTTGCCCGGCGCGAACTCGAACAGCGCGATCCAGGCCGGCCGTCGCAGGGTCGGCGTATCGCCGACTCCGGGGTCGAGCGAAAAGGTATCGGTCGGAAACTGATAAGAAGGCAGTACGCCGGCTTCCGAGAAATACGACAGCACGAAGGCCTTTTCCCGATCCTTCGTCAGTTCGTAATAGGCACGCCGGCGCGCCCGGCTTTTTTGCTCAAACTCCTTGGAATAAACGATGTGTGTGAATTCCTCGAACTCGCGATGAAGGCGGACCACCTGCGCGTGCCAGTCCTGTACGGTCGCCTCGAAGAGTCCTGCGAATCGCTCGACAACATCGACCGCACCCGTCTCGGCGCCGAAAACCGCAACCGCCCGCGCGGCGATTTCGGACTTGCGCTGCCCGAGTTCTTCAAGGATCGGGGCATAGCGATCCTTTTTCAGGATTTCCGGATTCTCCGGATCGTCCAGCAGATCGCCCATCAGCCATGAGAAATCCTGGCTGATTTCTTCCAGCGCGAACGAGCGTACATGGCGGGCGACGATCTTTTCATTGGCCAGTCGCACGATGGGCGGACGGTATTCGCCGCGCACCAGCCACGAAGGGTCCTCGAAGCAGTGCCGGTCATGAGGCCCCGTGCCGCAGAAGGTGGTAACGAAGCCAATGCGCAGCCGGCGGCCGGCACGGCCGGCGCGTTGCACATAGTTGGCCGGGCCGGGTGGCGCGTTGCGCAGCAAAACGCTGTAGAGGCTGCCGATATTCACGCCCAGTTCGAGGGTGGGGCTGCAAACCAGAGCCTCAAGCCGACCGTCCTTGAACTCCGTTTCACGTCGCGCCCTTAGTTCCTGGTCGATCTGGGCGGTATGTTCCAGCGCTCGCAAACGGCGCGGGCGATCCGACGTGTAGAGATCGACGTAGTAATTCGAATGATCGGCCCGATCGGACCGCAAATCGTCGCCATGCCCCGTACAGCCTGTCGTGGCAAGACAGGCCTCGCCGCAATAGGGCCGCCAGATGGCGCACTTGCGGCAGCGCCAGCCCGTGTCCGCCCGCACCAGCCGAATGACACGCTTCGAAATCTGTAGCGGACGCCCGCCTGCCAGGTGGCGGCGCACTGCATCCGGCAGCATGGGCGGCGCTTCGAGAACTTCAAGTTCCAGCAACAGGTCGATCAGGCGCCGCGTCCATTCCTCGCCGGCCACGTCACCGAGGCCCGATTTGTCATAGACCAGCTTGGCGATCCCGGCAAGCGCGCCCCGCTCGGTGTCCTTGACCAGAGGCTCCAGCTTGATCCCGGAGACCGCCTTGCTGCGCAGGGCCTCCGGCCGGTCGAGCATGAAGAACACCGCGCCCCGCTCGTGCTCGGCCACCGAGAGGTAATAAGGCTCCTGCGTCAGCCAGCTCCAAGGCGTACGCCGTGGGTCAAGAAAGGACTGATAGAAATTGAATGACACCGCACGTTTGCGGCGCATGAAATCGAGGATGGCACGCACCAGGACCACGCCGCGTTCCAGTTCCAGGCCTGCCCGCTGGCAGATGTCGATGAAGCGTTTGTCGGCCGCCAGCTTGTCGAGAAACTCGTACTGAACCTCGACCAAAGCCAGGTTCTCCAGCGCAATGCGCTGGTGGGTGGCGCGGCAGAACTCCCCGGCGGCCTCGTATTCCAGGGTGTGGCGCCAATACCCCGACTCATCGCGCGTCAGGTTGCGCTTGGCGAGTCCCATGCTCTGGAATATCTCCAACACCCGCAGCGGAACATCCTGAAGGGCGATGCCACTCGGACCTGCATCTCCTACCGCATGCTCTATCGCATGACGCAGCGCGAACTGCCGATGCCGATCGCCCATGTAGCCGGCCTGATGGGCCGCGTCCTGGCGGTTGTCGGCGAAGACCAGGAGCTTGCGCTCACCCTCGGGCATCTTGTCCAGATGATGGGTACCCAGCACCGAAACGCTGGACGCCACCCCCGTGCGCAGCAGCGTAAGCACGTCGCCGCGCGTATAGCGGCTGTTGCAGACCGGGCAGGTCGAACCGCGGCCCTTCAGCACATGCTGGTTGCTGAGATTCTCGGCCGGCACGCCTATCCCGCCATCTTCGAGAACCCGCCCGGCGACGTGATCGACCAGCAGGTATTGCAGGCGCTTGCGGGCAGCCGTCGTCTTCGGCTTGCGTCCGCGCGGAGCCGGAGCATCGGCATCCTCCCCGCCGCCCTCGTCGATTTCCTCCCCACCGTCGTTCTCTCCGACCAGGAAGGGCGTGATGAATGCGGTGTCCTCGTCGCTCATGAATTCGTCGTTGGCTAGCGTTTGGCCCGCATGATCCGGATCGAAGCGCACCTTGACGAAGTCCTGGCCGCAGGTGCGGCACAGGACGGCCGGCCGCACCGCACTGCCGCATTTCGCACAGCGCTCGCTGCCGTCCGCGGTGAGCGTCCGGCACGCCGGATTCATGCACAGGCCGACGTCATAGACACCATGGAAGAAACTGTGCAGTTTGGGCCGCAACAACGGGGGCTCGTCATCGTCGCCGAAGCTGCCGAGCAGCAGGTAGGCTTCGATCAGCCTGCCCAGTTCGTCGTCGGCCAGGGTGACCAGATCGGGCCACTGCGCGCGCAGCTCTACACCGATCTCGGCCAGCGAACGCGGAGTCGCTGCCGCGGCGCTGACCCACGAAAGGAACTGGTTTCCCTCCAGCAGAGCGCGAATCTTCTGCTGCGTGCTTCCTCCTGGTGCAGCCTTGCGCCCGGTGAGGCGCTCGGCAAACCTGAGCATTGCCGGCTCGTCTTCGTGGTTGAGAAAGGCGAAGTCGCGGTCGGCGAGGGGCACGATCGGAGGCAGATAGACCGACCGGGGTTGCGGCGCGGGCAGCAAGGCCTCGCCGATGATGTCCTGTGCAGTGAAGGTTTCGTCGAACAGATCCGAGGCGAAGCTCGCCAGCGCTTCGTCGCCGCCGGCGTCTTGCGAAACCGTTGCCGAGGTGCCGATGCAGCGCAGCGTTCCACCAGCCAGATCGCAGCGCGCCTTCAGCCGGCGCAGCAGGCACGCGAGTTCGGTGGCAAGTGCGCCCCGATAGCTGTGGATTTCGTCGAGAACCACATAGCGCAGGGCGGGGCCGAACAGGACCCGGTCGGCCTTGCGCACCAGCAGGAATTCGAGCTGCTTGTAGTTGGTGAGCAGGATGTCGGGCGGATTGCGGCGGATTGCCTCGCGCCCGTTGACCTCGTTTCCGGCAACAGGCTCGCCGAGAACCTCGGCCACCCTCTCGCTGTCGCCCGTATAGAGCGCGAAGCTGACACCGGTGCCGGAATCGCGCACGAGTTCGCGCAAACGCGTCAGTTGATCGTTGGCCAGCGCGTTCATCGGATACAGCAGGATCGCCTTCGGCCCCTGCACTCCCTGTTGCTTCAGACGCAGCACGCCCGAAAGCACGGGCAACAGGAAGGATTCGGTCTTGCCGCTGCCGGTACCGGTCTTGACGATGATGTTGCGGCCGGCCTCAACCGCGCGCAGCGAGGCCTCCTGATGTGCAAACAGCGCCGCGGAGCCGAACGGCCAATGAAAGCCCGCAAGCTGCCTGTGGCCGCAGCCCGAGGCCAAAACATCCGCCAGGGGCATCCCGGCAACGAAGTCGCGCGACAAGGTGACGTAAGGCCCCTTGACCAGCACCTCGGCGCCATCGACGTGGGCCTCGAACTGCTCGCGCAGCTTCGGGTCGGCCAGCCGGTAGGAACTGCGGATGAAGCTCCGGTACTGGCCGATCAGATGGCGGACGCTTTCGACGACCGAGAAGCGGCTCATCCGAGGCCTCGCGCCAGAATTGCCTGGGTGCGCCAGAGCGAAAGCCGATCCGCCGCGAACTGATCCTTCAGCTTGCCAAGCGCCGCGGTCGCGCCAGCCGCGCGCACCAACTCCTCCAGGGAGACGAGCCTGTCTTCCCAATGCAGCCTGACAGCAGACCGCACGGCGGCGTTGTCGCAGCAACAGGCTATCCAGGCATCATTGCGCGCAAGCGCATGCGCCCACAGATGCCGTTCACCCGGGTCCAGGCGTTTCGATTCGGCATCGCGCAGCCCGAGTGCGGCAAGCTCGATCGCGGAAACCCGGTGCGCCTTGAGGCCGTCGCGCAGCGCGGCATCCTCGACGACGACATAGCCTGGCCGATGCCGCTCGCCGCTACGCGCTTCCTCGCAGCACTTCTCCACCGTCTCGACGCTGAAATGGGAAATCAACGCGCCCCAGCAATGGGTACGAACGGCCTCGATGATGATATTGGTATCCACCAGAACCACCTGTCCGCGCCGCATGGTTCAGGCGGCCTACAAGTCGAAGGGCACCGGGAACCCGTAATCCCGAAACAAGTCGGCGAGGTCCTCGATGGTGCATTCCAGGATCGATGCGCAACGGCGGACGGACAGCCCGCCGGTTTCGATCGCCGTGTGCAGGCGCTTGACGAAGTCTTCGTCGAAGAGGCGCGGCCTCCTTTGTTCCGCATCCGGGCGCCCGTTCGCGGTCAGCCTGGCTTCCTGGATGTCGAGCTGGTCCGCTCTTGCCAGCCAGCCCAGGTTGGCCAGACGCCAGCGCAGCGCCTTGGCGGTGACCAGGAAGTCGCTCGCCGTCTGGTTCAGCCACAGGTGGATTTCCTTGTCCCCGCGCGCCGCCCAGATCGGGCCGAGAACCGGGCTCGGCATCAACAGCGCCGCCGCAAAATTGTCGGCGAGCTGCTCGATCCGCTTCTGCTTGCCCTTGCCCCGATGGTCGGCTTCGGCCTGCTCGGTATGCTCGGGCGGCATCTGATCCCAACTCAACAGGTGGAAACATTCGTGGGCGAGGTCGTAATTGCGCCTTCCCTCGGGCTCGTTGCGATTGATCAGGATGGTGTTCAGCCCAGGCAGCCGGCATGCGGCGCCGGAGATGCCCTTGGGCGCATCCACGTGGAGAATCAGGGCACCGAGTTTTTCACGGATGGCACTTTCGAGTTCCCGGGCTGGGCGATTACCCAGTTGCCACTCCGCGGCGAGCGCATCACCCGCGGCCATCGCCTCCTCGAACGAAGCCCGCGCCGTCAGCGGCAGGGTCTTCTGCAGCAGCGTCGTCCTGATGCCCTGGTCTTCGCCAAGCTGGCGGCAGGTCGCGATCCAGCACCCGGCGCTTTGTTCGAACTTGTCGAGGATGCCCGCCGAGATCTTCCTGTCGGCGCGCCACGAGAATGTTCCCTCGCCGACCAGCCGCAGCGAGTCGGTAAAGAAGTCCAGATCCACGCCCAGGGTGTCGACGGCGAGCAGCAGTTCCTCCGCGCTGAGCTTGCGTTGGCCGGCCTCGATCGCCGCCAGGGTCTGGCGGTCCTTGAAGCCGAGTTTTTCCGACAACTGCGCCTGGGTCAGGCCGCTTTTCTCGCGTGCATACCTGAGCCGGCGACTGATGAGATCGCTCATGGTTTCCCCGTTATGCTGAATTCGTCCGTGCCTACTTGCCCTGCTTGTTGTACTTGGGCTGCACACGGGCGATCGCCCGCGCCTCCCTGGCCCGCGCCTCGGCGATGCTGGGCATCGGTTCAACGCGGACCTTCGCCCCCGGCACCGCATCCCTGGCGCCGGGAAGGTGCTCGGCAAGCCGCTCGGCGACCCGGCCGCGCTGGGCGATGCCGATGTAGTTGGTCCTGCCGCCGGCCGTCTCGATGGTGTAGAGCGCCGGCTTGTCCTTGGACAGACCGGCGATGCCGGACTTGGTGAAATCCACGGTCTTGCGCGTCATGGCGGGCTCCCGGTGTGGCGGATGCCGGATCGTTCCGGCACCCATCGCATGCCGAAACTATAACATTGCAAAATCAGCAATGCAAGATTTTATTGCATCTAACCGGATTTCCATTCGGCCAGCCTGTCGTGCAGGAAGGCGACGAACTCGGGCCGCTTGCGCGCCATGCCGGGGAAGGTGCCGAGGATGTGGGCGAAGTCGTCGGGGGTCAGACCATAGGCCTCCGCCACGGCGCGATTGGCGGCCCAGAGCTGGGGCCAGAGGGCGCGATCCTCGGTGACGTGGCCAAGACGGGTATCCCAGGCCAGCCGGGTCGGCAGCGCCGGCAAGCGCGCGACAACCTCGGCCGGCGGCACCGGCATGGGCAGGATGTAGGTGAAGCTGACGTGCGTACCTGCTGTCCGCATTCGCAAGGCGTAGTCGAAGCACAGCGAGTTCAATACCGTGGCCGCCGCATCCAAAGAGACAACGCCTTTCACGATCATGCCTGTCAGCGTGTCGGCACCGGCAGAATGCTCTGGTAAGACGCCAGCGATGCAGGTGCGCTCATTCGTGTTGCTGGCGATATCGCGGAAGACGAGCGTTGGCGATTCAAGAGGCGGGCGCTTATATTTTCGCTCGGCCTGCTCCACAGAGAGCCACCAGCGCACCGGCTTCACGCCGACGAGGAACTGGTCGACATGCTTGCCCTCGAACACCGGCCAGAAGCCGTTATCGCGCATAAGGTTGATGGCCTCGCCGTCGTCGACGGGCTCGATGCCGAGTACGGCTTTCGGCGTCCAGAGCTTGCCAGCCTTGGAATCGGTGAACAGATCCTTGTCTTCCGCTGAATTGAACACCGTTTCGTGGGCGCGCCAGCTAATAAGTCGCGCATCCCACGCCCCCGGCCCATCTTCGCGGAGCGTCGGCTTGCCCGCATACATCTTCCGCACGATCTCCTGGTCGCGCGAACTGCGGAATTCGAGGAAGGCCAACGTCTCCGGTGAATAGCGCGAAATGTCCTCGCGCGTGATGCGCACCTCCCAGGGCTTGCTCCCTGCCTGCTCCAGTTCGGCCACGTCGCGGCGCATGAAGGCGGCGCTGAAGGCGCCCGCGTGCGCAGCATCCCGGCGCGCGACGAGGTTCAGGAACTTGTAGCGGGAATCGATGGGGAAAATCTTCTCGCGGTTCTCGAAGCCGTAGAAGCGCTCGACCGCCACGTCTTCCAGCAGATGGCGGCGGATGCCGACCCAGCCGTCGCCGTTGTAGAGCACCGAGGGCACCACCAGCCCGACCGCGCCGCCCGGTGCGACATGGCCCAGCGCGCGGTCGACGAAGTATTTGGCCAGGTCTTCGTGGGCGGCCTGGGAGCGCGCCTCGGCCAGCGGAAAATCGCCGCCGCCGCGCAAGACGCGGGCGATGGTCTTGGCTCGTTCCTGGTAGGCGGCGAATTCGCCGGCCAGGCCGTGATGTTCGGCGTGCAATTCGCGGATGCGCCGGTCCAGTTCGTTGCCCTTGCAACTGCGGATCAGCGCGTCGTAGCGGCCGTAGAACTCCAGCTTCGACGGCAACACCTTGTCCCAGGGCGGATTGCCGAGCACGGCGTCGAAGCCCGGATGCTCGCGGTCGAGAAAGACTTCGGGAAACTCCAGTTCCCAGTGAAAGAAGCGCTCCTGCCGCCGCACAGCCTCGAAGCTCGTCCACCAGGGCCGGCTGCGCGCGTCGGCCTCCAGGTCGAAGGACGACATCAGTGCCGGCAGATCGGCCCATATCCCGGGCAGGAAGGGCGAGGCGCTGCGCAGGTCGAGCAGCAGCCGGGCCTGCGCCAGGGCCGCCTCGGCACGGCGCAGGCGGTCGTCCTTGTAGGCGTATTCCGCCGTCGTGTCGCGCCTGACCTCCGGCGGCAGCGGCTGGTCGATCAGCCGGCGCTCGGCGAAGGCTTCGTCGAGCCGGCGCCGCAGCTCGGTTTCGAACAAACCGCGCGTATGGCGATCGCGCGGCTTGCCGAGCTTGGGGTCGGGCGGCGCGTCGACGCGCGCCAGGCTGCCGCCAAGCAGCGAGTTGCCGCAGCGGATGTGGTGGGCGAAGAAGGACAGCGGCCGTTCGCCGGCCAGCGACTCGATCCACAGCGCCACCTGCGCCAGCTGCACCGCCGCCGGGTTGAGGTCGACACCGAACAGGCAGCGTTCGATCACGCGGCGGCGGCACCAGTCCGGTCCTTCGGCCTCCCAGCGCGTCCGCACCTCGGCGGACAACGCTCGGTCGGGGTGGAATTCCGCCGGCGGCCCGCCGCCGCGCTCGCGGCGATACGCGGCGAGCAAGGCCGGCGCGAGAAAGCGCGCGGCGCCGACCAGGAAGTGGCCCGAGCCGCAGGCGATGTCGATCACGCGCAGGCGCTCGATGCCGGCGGCATCGCGTCCGGCCACCAGCGGCCCGAGGGCATGGCGGGCGAGGTCGTCGACCATCGCCGTCGGCGTGTAATAGGAACCGGAAGCCTTGCGCGCCGAGCCAGGCTTGAAGAAGAATTCGCCGGGCTCGATGCGGCGCAGCAGCTTGAGCGCCGCGCCGCGCGCGATGGCGGCTTCGCCTTCACCCTCGCCTTCGTCGTTTTCGTCCGCCTCGTCGTCCGCGCCTGCGTCATCGGCCTCGCCGTCGATCGGGTCGTCCTCGTCCTCGGGCGCCAGGTCGGGATGCAGGTGCGCGGCCGCCGTGCCGGCGAGCAAGGCCGCGTCGCCGCGCACGTGCAACTGCTTCTGTTCGCACAGCCGGACCACGTCGGCCGGCGTCAGCGCGAGCTCCCGGCCGGCGACGCTGACCTCGACCATGGCTTCGGCCGCCTCGGCCGGCTCGTATTCGAGCAACCCCTCATAGATATGGCCGAGCTGCTCGATCTCCAGCTCGCGAAAGGACACGCGCTCGCGCCCCACGCCGCGGCGCGGCCGTGCCGTGGCCAGCGCCAGCAGGATCGCCGCCGTGGCGCGGTCGTTCAGGCGCAGGCGGCGCAGCAGCGCGCCCTCGGGCGTGGTCTCGCTGAACAGGCGTCCGCCGCGCGGCGGGATGTTCTCCAGGTCCGGCAGGTTCGGCGCGATGCCCTCGTTGAAAATCCGGAACAGGGCGAGCAACTGCTGCCAGAGGCCGCAACGGTTGGCGGCCAGTGCTTGCGGCGGCGTGCGCAGCAGGCGCGTGACGATGCCGTCGAGCGAATAGCTCTTCTGGTAGAGGGCATGCCGGATCAGTCGCTCGTCGCGCGCCTCGGCATAGAGGATGAACAACAGCCGATAAAGGGCGAGAAAGCCCGCGTCGCGCAGATCGTCGAGCGAGGGAGCTTGGGCAAAGGCCTCCGGCCGCGTTCGCACATCGTCGAGAAAGCCGCCGACGATGCGCTCGGCCGCCTCGAACACGGCCTGCTTGAGGTCGTTCGACACTTTCGCGCTGTGGCGCCGGCTTTCCTCCTCCAGCGCGTCGATCGGCCGCCTGCCGTCGCCGCCGGGCGCGAAATTCGCCGCGCAGAGCACGCGGTAGGCGGCGGCCAGCGAATCGCCGTCCTGCAACTCCACGACCGAGGCCAGGCCGAGGTCGAAGGCGGCGCCGCGCGAACCCAGCCCCGGCTTGCGGATCAGCCGCAATGCTTCCGGGGAGAGCAGGAAGCCGTGATCCAGGCCCAGCGCGAGCAGACCGTCTTCCAATAGGCGGCGCGCCTTCGGTCCTTCGAGCTCGGACGCGTCGGGGCACAGCAGCACCGCGGCGATGGGCGCTCCCGCATCGCCCTTGAGGCTCAGCGGGCGCAGCCGCGGTTCGGCGGCGTGCTCGTGCATCTCGTAGCCGAGCCAGTCGTCCAGCAGCGGGCGGGCAAATCGCTCGCGAAAGCGCGTGAGATCGGGCGCGTTCGCGCCGGCCATCGCGTCCACGCCGCGCGTGACCCGGTCCAGCGCTTTCTTGACCTGGGCCGCGCTGAGCCTGGGGCCGGCGCCGCCGCGCGCCGCCAGCACCGTGCCGAGCCAGTAGTCCGAGAAAAATCCCTTGTGGTTGCGCAGCGAGGCGGCGGTCATGTCGCCTCCGGAGGCAGCACGAGCAGCACGCCGAGGGCTTGCGGCGCCGCCGGTTCCTGCACGTCCGCATAGCGCACGATCTCGTCAAGCCGGCGCTGATAGTGGGTTTCGACGGCCGCACGCCGTGCGTCCCAATTGGTGGCGGCCTCGCGAAACAGTTCCATCTGGTCGCGATTGCCGGCGCGTTAGGCGGTCTCGTCTTCCTTGATTTCGGCGAGGCGATCGACGCGGTAGAGCGCGGCTTCCTCGCGCAGCACCGTCACCATGCCCTCGCGTTCCCGGCGCAGACGGGCAACCCGCTGGCGCAGATGTTCGAGCGCGGCCAGTGCCGCGACGGGCTGCATCCGCGCGAAGCGCTCGGCAAAGCCGCGCTCGATTTCCGCCCAGGGCGCTTCGCCGGGTGCCTCGGCATCGTCCCACAGCAGCGTCTGCGCGACGGCATCGTCGAGGACATTGCCCGTGGCGCCGACGGCGATGCCGAACACCTGCCCGGTCGGCGTCTCGTCGTGGCCGAGAAAGGTAAACACCGCAAACGGCTGCCGGGCGGCCAGCGGATGGCGTCGCGCGGCGATGCGCGAGCCGAGGTGGTTGCGCGCGGGCTCCACGGTCAGCTCGTGCAAGGCCAGTTCGCCAAGTGCGCGGGCCAGCGGATGCAGCCGGTGGACGAATTCAACCTCGCTGGACGGATACTGCACGGCCACCGAGCGACGAAAGGTGGCGCAGGCATAGCGCGCCTCGACGCCGGCGCCCTGCAGGTGGCGCGGCACATCGATCCGGTAGCAGCCGGGCAACGGCGCCTCGCGCAAGCCGCCATGCAGGGCCCCGCACATGGCGCGCTCGAAGTCGCGGTCATCCTCGACGATGGGATCGGCCGAAGCGGCTTGGGCGAAAGGCAGGTTCGACTGGCCGTCGTTGCCCGCCAGCAGGATGGGCGCGATCTGGTAGGCGAATTCCTGCTCACGTGCCTCGAAGATCCGGATCAGGTTCTCGGCGGCCGCCTCGCCGCTTGCCGCCGACTCGATCGCGCCGAGGATGTCATCGATTCGGGCGCCTTCCAGGATGCCGAGGATGTCGGGTGTGGAGACGCGGTCGTCGTGCATGCGGGCGATGCGCTGCACCAGGCGGTCGAGCACGCGGTCCTCGGGCGAGTCCGGGTAGAACAGGTATCGGATGTCCGGCGCTCGCGTTTGCCCATGACGGTCGATGCGGCCGTTGCGCTGCTCCAAGCGGTTCGGATTCCAGGACAGTTCGAAGTGGTATAGCCGGCAACATTGCTGCTGGAGATTGAGCCCCTCGCTCGCGGCATCCGTGGCGAGCAGGATGCGGCACTCCGGATGATGAAAGCGGGCAATGCGCGCCTTGCGCTGCGTCGACGACAGGCCGCCCGTCAATTCGACGAAGCCATCGCGCAATACCGGATGCGCGGCCAGTGTGTCGCGCAGCGCCGCGAGGGTGTCCCGGTACTCGGTGAATACGATGGCCTTTTCGCCGGGGAGCGACAAGACGTCGCGTTCGAGATCGGCAACCAAGGCAGCGATCTTCGGGTCGGGCAGACCCGCGATCTGATCGAGCAACTTGGCAATCGTCTTGAGTTTCTTCCTTTCCGCATCGCGGCGCTTTGCATCGCGCGCGACGGCCGCGCGCAGGACGCGCGCCGCCGTGCGCTCGGCCGCGGCTTCCATGAGCGGCAGATCGGCTTGCAGTTCGCGGACCTCGGCACGGGCCGGCGGGTCTTCGTGGGTCCGGCTGGCAAGCGCTTCGAGGCGATTGGCAACGGTGTTGCGCAGAGCGCTGCGACTGGAAAGCATGCGCTTCTTGACAATCTGCATGGCGAAGGAGACCAAGTCGGCCTCCTCGGACCCTTGCGCGGCCTGAACGGTTCGTACGCAGTAGTCGCTGACCAGGGCGAAGATTTCCCGTTCGGTTTCGTTCAGGTTACCGACCTCGATGCGGCGAACCGGCAGGCGCACCGGGAAAGCCGGCTGCGGCCTGCCCTCGGGACCGGTCTTGACGATCTGCGGTTTCAGACGCCGGATCATGGCGCGGCCGACCCGCTTGCGCACCATGGTCGCCTCGCCATGCAGCGAGGCCTGGGTCGGTTCAACCAGTTCAAGCAGCGAGCGGAAGCTGTGCCGGTAACCGTTGTGCGGCGTGGCAGTTAGCAGGATCAGCGAACGCGTGGCCTCGCGCAACTTCGGCCCGAGACGGGTGCGCGCCGTGGCATAGGGGTAGGCCGGCGTTCCCGACTCGGCCAGGTAGTGGGCTTCATCCACCACCACGACATCCCAGGGATGGGCAAGCGCCGCCGCATGGACATCGCGCCGCTTGAGGTATTCGACGGAAGTGATCACGCGGTCGAAATAGGCCCATGGCTGCAAACCTTCGGACAGCAGGGTTTGCGCGCGATCCAGCGAGGCGGCGTTTTCGATCGGCTGAAAAACCAGGCCGAACTTCTCGCGCATTTCATCCTGCCATTGCGGGATCAGGCCGGGAGGCACCACCAGCAGGATGCGCCGACCGACGCCGCGGGCGATCAGTTCCAGCAGGCAGATGCCGGCTTCCACCGTCTTGCCGAGGCCGACATCGTCGGCGATCAGCAGGCTGCGGCGCGACCCCGCCAACAGGCGTGCCAGCGGCGCGAACTGGTAGGGCTCGGGAGAGATGCGCCCGGCATGAAACGCGGCGTAGCGGGCATCCGGCAAGCACTGGAAACGCAAGGCCTCGTGGTGCAAGCGCCAAACGGCCAGGGGTGTCAGCGAACGCCGATCGAGCGCCGGCGCGGGATCGGTCAGCCGCTCGAACTCGTCCGGCGGACAGAGTGCCTCGACGATCTCGCCAGAGTCCGGGCATTGCAGTCGGAACAAGGACCGATCGCCGAGGGTGACTTGTTCGCGTACATCCCAAGGCTGGCCGCGAAGGAGGATGCGCATTCCGCGGCTATACCTTTAGCATCCTGAATCCAGCGTTCAGGTCGTCGATGTCGAATGCCTTGGGATCGAAATCCTCGTCCAGCCATTCGAGCAATTCCTCGCGGTCCGGATGGGACGGGTCGGCCAGGGCTCGCAGCAATTCGGCATAGCCCCATGGACCGCCGCAATCATCGGGCGGCGCGGCGTTCTTGCCGGCCGTGCAGCGCGGGTAATGCACGCCAGGCTCGACTTGGGTGACTTTCTCGACCTTGATCGCGTGGATCCAGTCGTCGCCGAAGTCGTAGGTGTAAGTGAAGCGGTCGCCGGCCTTCGCCACTGAAGACAGCTTGTGTTTTCGCTCGTCGAGTTCCTTCATGCCGAATCCGAAGGGATCGGGGTCGCCCGGGCCGTAGATGGCGTTGCCGATGTTGAAGCCATGAAGATGGCTGTCCGTCCAGTCGAAGGCCATCTGGATTACGTTGTGCAGCTTAGACAGGCCAATGTCGCTCGGCACTTCGATCCGCCGCCAGATTGCTGGCTTGAGATGAGCGAGATCGATACGGAGCACGAAGACATTTGTTGCTTTGACGGCGGGTGGCTTTTTCGTGGCGGGCATGTGGTTCAGTTGACAGAATGGGCGCTGATTGGGCGTGGAACGATAACAGAATGTGTTGAAGTCAATCCACCTGCAGCAGCAGCCCCTTGAGGTATTCGCCCTCGGGGAAGGCCAGGTCCACCGGATGGTCGGCGGCGCAGTGCAGGTGCTGAACGATGCGCGCCGTACGCCCGGCATCGAGCGCGGCACCGGCGACGATCTTCTGGAACAGCTCGGCGCCGATGCCGCCGGAACAGGAGTAAGTCATCAGCAGGCCTCCCGGCGCCAGCAGTTGCAGGCCGAGCAGGTTGATGTCCTTGTAGGCGCGCGCGGCGCGTTCGGCATGCGCGGCGGTGTTGGCGAATTTCGGCGGGTCGAGGATGATCAGCTCATAGCGCTCGCCGGCGGCGCGCAGATTGCGCAGCTCGCCGAACACATCGGCTTCGAGCCAGATCGCGCGCCGCGCATCGAGTTGCGGATTGAGCGCCAGGTTGCGCTGCGCGGTCGCCAGCGCCGGGCCGGAGCTGTCGAGGGAGACGACTTCGCGCGCGCCGCCGGCCAAGGCCTGCAGCGAGAAGCCCGCGGTGTAGCAAAAGCAGTTGAGTACGCGACGCCCGCTGGCCAGTTCGGCAACGCGGCGACGGTTGTCGCGCTGGTCGAGGTAGAAGCCGGTCTTGTGGCCGCCGACGATATCGACTTCCATGCACACGCCGTTTTCCTCGATCACCAGATCCTCGGCGTCAGCCTCGCCATGCAGCCAGCCGGTCACGGGTTCGAGTCCTTCGAGGCTGCGCACCTCGACATCCGAGCGCTCGTAAATCCGTGCGCAGCCAGTGGCCTTGATCAAGGAGTCGGCGATGGCGGCACGGCGCTTGTCAGCGCCGGCCGTGGTCAGTTGCAGCACCACGGTGTCGCCGTAGCGATCGGCGATCACGCCGGGCAGGCCGTCGGACTCGGCATGGATCAGGCGCAGGCCCTGCTGCCCGGCCAGCTCGGGCAGGGCCTGGCGCCGTGCCACGGCGGCGGCGACGCGGCGCTTGAAGAAGGCGTGGTCGATGGTCTCCTCGGCGTCGAAGCTCCAGATCCGGGCGCGGATCTGCGACGCCGGGCTCCAGGCCGCGCGCGCCAGCGGGCGGCCCACGGCGGAGACCACGTCGACCGTGTCGCCCGGCCGCGCCCGGCCTTCGAGCCGATCGACTGCGCCGGAGAAAATCCAGGGATGGCGGCGCAGGAGCGACTTTTCCTTGCCGGGATGGAGGATCAGGGTAGCCATGGCCGCGTTCTCCGATGTATTGATTCAGCTTGCCGAACGCGCCTTGCGCCAGGGCGCGCCGCCGAATTCCTCGACCAGGAAATCGACCATGGCACGCACCTTGGGCGACAGGTTGCGCCCGCTCGGGTAGGTGGCGAACAGGGGCACCGGCTCGACGTGGTGCCAGTCGGCGAGGATGGGAACCAGCGCGCCGGCGCGGATCGCCTCGGCCACCACCACGTCGGACAGGCGGGTGACGCCGACCCCGGCGACGGCGAGTTGCAGCACTGTCTCGGCATTGTTGGTAACCACGTTGCCATCGACATGTACCACGCGTATGCCCTCGTCGGTATCGAAGGGCCAGCGGCGCAGGGCCGGCAGGCTGGTGATCCAGAGGCAGTTGTGGCGTTGCAGGTCGTCCGGCGTGCGCGGCGTGCCGTGGCGTTCGAGGTAGGACGGCGCGGCACAGATCACGCGCTCCAGGTTGCAGATGCGCCGCGCCACCAGCGTGGACTCGTCAAGCGGGCCGATGCGGATCGCCAGGTCGACGCCCTCCTGCATCATGTCGAGATGCTCGTCGCTGATCGTCAGGTCGAGCGAGACGGCGGCATGGCGGGCCTGGAAGCGGGGAATCGCCGGCGCCAGCTGGTGCATGCCGAAGGTGGAGCCGCAATGCAGGCGCAGCAGGCCGCGCGGACTGGTGCCGGCCTCGGTGACCTCGGCCTCGGCTTCGTCCATGGCCTTGAGGATGGGCAGGGCGCGGGCGTAGAAGGCCTCACCCTCGGCCGTCAGTTGCAGGCGCCGCGTGGTCCGCTGCAACAGGCGGGCGCCGAGCCGGTCTTCAAGCCGGGTCACCAGCTTGGAAAGCGCAGACGGCGTCAAACCCAATTGACGCGCCGCAGCAGAAAACCCGCCGGTTTCGACGGTGCGAACGAATGCAGTCATCTCGGCGGCCCTATCCATGGAGTAATTATGGAATATTTTTCATCAATGTTGTTCCTAATGTATTTATTGTTGTTTTCCGTAACAGCAATTACATTACATCCATGCGATTTTGCATCGCACCAAAAAGGAAAGCATCATGTCCCGCCTCGACACCACCGATATCATCAGGGAAGCCAGGGAAATGCGCGCCGCCGAAATGCGGCGCATCCAGGGGCTGATGGCCAAGCGCCTTGGCCTGTATTTCCGCCTGCTGGGCAGGTCCGCCGCCGATGCCGGCAACGCCTTGCAACCGCTGTTCTCCTGGAATCCCCAGGATGACTCCCGGCGTCGCCCGGCAACCGGCCCCGGCCTTGCGGCCCGCGCCAACGAGCTGCTGCGCGCCCTCTTCAGCTGGAACCCGCAAGCCCACCGTTCCTGAGCTGAACCGTCTCCTCCTCGGCCTCCTCCTCCTCGAGGCCGCTAAGCCCCGCCAATGAGCGGGGCTTTTTTTATTCCAGCCAGGCTAGTTCGCGATAACGGCCGCCGTGGAACACCAGCGGCGGTTTGGTTTCGCGCCGGAAGTTCTCGACGTAGCCGACCAGGATCACGTGGTCGCCGCCGGGATAGCGGATTTCATTGCGGCATTCGAACCAGGCGCTGCAACCGTCCAATAGCGGCGTGTCGCCGGCGCCGACTTTCAGGGCCAGGCCGGCAAAGCGGTCCTCGATCGGCTGCGAAAAGCGTTGCGAAAGTTCCACCTGGTCGGCGGCCAGGATGTTCACCGCATAGTGGCTGCAAGCCTCGAAAACCGCTCGCGACGGCGAGGACAGGCCAAGGCTCCACAGCACCAGCGGCGGCTCCAGCGACACTGAAGCGAAGGAATTGATGGTGACGCCGACCGGCGCGCCATCGGCACCGCGCGCGGTGACCACGGCAACTCCGGTGGCGAACTCGCCCAGCGCATCGCGCAGGGAACGGGGGTCGAGCTGAATCGGATAGGGCTGGTTCATTGGGGTTGAACGCCTGCTGGCTCTAAAATCCGGCGACTTTCTAGTTTTCGGGAGCACCTGATGAGCATCGCCAAACGTATCGGCACCCCGCTTTCCCCTTCCGCCACACGGGTCATGCTGCTTGGCTGCGGCGAATTGGGCAAGGAGGTCATTATCGCATTGCAACGCCTGGGCTGCGAAGTGATCGGCGTCGACCGCTACCCCGATGCCCCCGGCATGCAAGTGGCGCATCGCAGCCACGTGATTTCGATGACCGACGGCGAGGCCCTGCGCGAACTGATCGCGCGCGAGAAGCCGGCGCTGGTGGTGCCAGAAATCGAGGCCATCGCCACCGCCACGCTGGTCGAGATCGAGCGCGACGGCGCCGGCGGCCACCGCCCCGAGATCATCCCCACCGCACGCGCCGCGCAGCTGACCATGAACCGCGAAGGCATCCGCCGCCTGGCCGCCGAGGAACTCGGGCTGGCCACCTCGCCCTACCAGTTCGCCGACACGCTGGCCGAGCTGCGGGCGGCGATCGACGGGTCTGACAAACCGGGCATCGGCTACCCCTGCGTGATCAAGCCGGTGATGTCCTCGTCCGGCAAGGGCCAGTCGCTGGTGAAGTCCGCGGCCGGCGTGCAACAGGCCTGGGACTACTCGCAGGCCGCCGGCCGCGTCGGCGCCGGGCGCGTCATCGTCGAGGGCTTCATCGATTTCGACTACGAAATCACCCAGCTCACGGTGCGTGCACTCGGGGCCAGCGGCGCCAATCCAACAGCTCGCGCATCGGGCGAAGTCGAGACCTTCTTCTGCGACCCGATCGGCCATGTGCAAGTGAATGGCGACTACGTCGAGAGCTGGCAACCGATGGCGATGACGCCGACCGCATTGCAAAAGTCGCGCGACATCGCCCGTGCCGTGACCTCCAACCTGGGCGGGCGCGGCATCTTCGGCGTCGAGCTGTTCGTCAAGGGCGACCAGGTCTGGTTCTCCGAGGTCAGCCCGCGCCCGCATGACACCGGCCTGGTGACGCTGGCTACGCAGCGCCTCTCCGAATTCGAGTTGCATGCAAGGGCGATCCTGGGCCTGCCGGTCGATACCACGCTGCGTCGCCCCGGCGCCTCGGCGGTGGTGTATGGCGGCCTGGATGAGAAGGGCATCGCCTTCGAGGGCGTCGCCGAAGCCCTGCAGGTGCCGGAATCCGACCTGCGCCTGTTCGGCAAGCCGGAGAGTTTCCTCAAGCGCCGCATGGGTGTGGCGGTGGCGAATGCCGACACCACCGACGAGGCGCGCCGCCGTGCCAAGCTCGCGGCAAGCCGGGTAAGGCCGGTCAGGGGGTGAGGCTCCCCGAAGGCCAGGACTTCGCCGCGCGCCTGGTCAACTGGCACAAACACCACGGTCGCCACGACCTGCCGTGGCAGAACACGCGCGACCCCTACCGCGTCTGGCTGTCGGAGATCATGCTGCAGCAGACCCAGGTGGCGACGGTGCTGCCTTACTACGAGCGCTTCCTGCGGCGCTTGCCCAATCTTGACTTGCTTGCCGCGGCACCCGTGGCCGAGGTCATGGCCTTGTGGAGCGGGCTGGGCTACTACGCCCGCGCGCGCAACCTGCACGCCTGCGCGCAAGCCGTGATGGGTGCGCACGGCGGCGAGTTTCCCCGCGACCCGGATGTCATTGCCCGCCTGCCCGGCATCGGCCGTTCCACCGCCAATTCGATCGCCACCTTCTGCTTCGGCGCGCAGGCGCCGATCCTCGATGGCAACGTCAAGCGCGTGCTGTGCCGCGCCTTCGGCATCGAGGGCTTTCCGGGTGTCGGTGCAGTGGAAAGGCAGCTATGGGCGCTGGCCGCCGAACTGATGCCGGCGCGCAACGGCGGCGCCTACAACCAGGCGCAGATGGACCTCGGCGCCATGGTTTGCACGCGCGGCAAGCCGCGCTGCGATGCCTGTCCACTCAATGACATCTGTGTCGCGCTGAAGAGCGGGCGCACCACCGAGTTGCCGAGCCCGAAACCACGCACGGCGGTTCCGCGCCGCGAGGCGACGCTGCTGGTGCTGCTTGACGGCGACCGCGTCCTGCTGGAAACCCGGCCTCCGAGCGGCATCTGGGGCGGCCTGCTGTCGCTGCCGGAACTGCCGGCAACGGCCGATGCGGCAAGCTGGGCGGCGCAACACTTCGCTTGCCGGGTGGTCGCCGTATCCCCAGCGCCGACTTTTGACCACGCCTTCAGTCATTTCCGCCTGCGCATCACCCCCTTGCTGCTGCTCGTCGAACCGCTTGCCGTGGCCAGGGAACCGGGTCTGCGATGGGTCGGCGCCGACGAGGTGGCTCAGACCGGCCTGCCAGCGCCGGTGCGGCGGATACTTGAGGGACTTGTTCAGCCCTCCGGCAGCAATCCCTTGCTTTCGAGGAAGCGGTAGATGATTTCCAGGCGGTCGATGCCGTCCTCGATTTCCAGCAGCTTCTGCTTGGCGGCCAGGGGTATCGGCAGCACTTCGGCATAGCGCATGCCCAGCCATCCGACGTCGAAGAAGCGATATGGCTTGGCCGGCGCATTCGGCGCCGTCTTGGCCATGTCCTCGATGATGGCGCGCAACAGCGGCACCAGGCGCGCGTAGGCTCCCGGAATCGGCAGCGCGGCGGGCTCGGGCACCCGCTCGATCTCGCCGCGCAACAAGCCGGAAGGCTCGACCCAATGGCGCAGGATGTGGAAGCGCTCGCCGCCCTGGGCGACGATGTTGAGCACGCCAAGCTGCGGCATGTCCCAGTCGGTGATGTGGGCCAATGTGCCGAACCGCTCCGGCACCGCCGGCGCCTGCCCGGGCCTCGCCACTTCTTCCCCGGCGGCAAGCAGGCAGATGCCGAAGGAAGCAGACTCCTTGAGGCAAACCGTGACCATGTCCATGTAGCGCTGCTCGAATATCTTCATCGGCAAGCGCCCGCCGGGGAACAGCACGGAGCGCAGGGGGAACAGCGGAACGATCACGGCGCGGAGTCCGCGTCAGCTGTCGCCGCCAGCAGGCGCGCCGCGATCAGGCCGTTGAGCGTGCCGAAGAACAAGGCCGCGGCGGCGAACATGGGCACCAGCAAAAATACTCCGTCATGCGGCACCAGCCAGGCACGGGCCACCAGGATCTGGCCGCCGATGTGGGCGAAGGCAGCCAGCACGCTCGCCGTCACCGGGCCGAACCAGCGCGCCGGCAGGGCCTGCGCCAGCGCCAGCACGGCCAGGCTGCACAAGGCGCCGGCCAGGGCGAGAAAGAAACCGGGAGCGAGGAACTGCCCGATCGCCAGGCTGCCGGCCACCACCCGCAGCAGGCTGACCCAGGCGGCATCGCGCCAGCCGTGGCGCGCCAGCACCACCAGCACGATGATGTTGGCCAGGCCCGGCTTGATTCCCGGCAGCGGGCTGGGCAGGGCCGCCTCGGCCACGGAAAGCGCGATCGCGGCGGCAGCATGGCGCGCAATGCGCCGGTCGTCATCGCCGACCGGCAGCTCAATAGTTGATGCTGTCATAGGCCGCGTTGGCGCCGCCGCGCCCGCCGAGTTGCAGGCTGACGTGATTCGGCGCGCAGATCGCCACCGCATTGGCGCGTGTCAGCCAGCCCTGCTGCACGCAATATTGGCGCGGCCCCGGGTCGGACAGGACGCGGGCGCGTCCCGGCTGCACCTCGATCACCGTGGTGCCGATCGCCCCCTGCACCTCGTAACGGCGCGGCGCATTCAGGGCCAGTTCGGTGACCAGTTGGCCATCGCGCTTGACGATGGCGCGATCGGCGACGCCGCCACGCCAAAGCAGGGGGAAGGAGGCCGCGACCAGCACCGCCGCGACCGCCAGCAGCGCCCAGTCGCCCGGCCGCAGCAGCCCGTGCCAGGGCACCGCGCCACGACGGGTGGCCTGCTCGAACAGCTCGCGCAGGCCTTCGGGCAGGGGCGACTTCATTCGACCAGGCTGCGATGACGCACCAGCACGCGGGCCAGGGGACGGAAATGCGCCGCGAGCTTTTCGGCGAGATACACCGAGCGATGCTGTCCCCCGGTGCAACCAATGCCGACGGTCAGGTAGGAGCGGTTGTCGCGCACGTAAGCCGGCAGCCAGTCGGCAATGAAGCGGCGCAGGTCGGACTCCATCCTGCCGACCTCCGGCTGCGCTTCGAGAAAGCGGATCACTGCTTCGTCGCGCCCGGTAAGCGGCCGCAGCGCGGGGTCGTAGTGGGGATTTGGCAGGCAGCGTACGTCGAACACCAGGTCGGCGTCGAGCGGAATGCCGTGCTTGAAGCCGAAGGATTCGAACAGCAAGGTCAGGCCGCTGCCTTCGTCGAGCGCGACGAAATCCTTGACGATGGCACGCAAGGCGTTGGGACGCAGGTTGCCGGTGTCGATGTGGTGGCCGAGCGAGGCCAGGGTTTCCAGCGCTTCCCGTTCGCGCGCGATGGCCTCGTCCAGGGTGACGTCGCCCTCGGCCAGCGGATGCCGGCGCCGGGTTTCGGAAAAGCGCTGGATCAGGACTTCGTTGCGCGCATCGAGGAACACGAAGCGCAGGCCGACGCCGTCGGATTCGAGGTGGCGCAGCTGCGGCGGCAGGGCGGCGATGCTCGACCCGCCGCGCATGTCGACCGCCACCGCCACCCGCTCGTGGCCCTCCAGGCGCAAGTGACGCACCAGGTCAGAAAGCAGCGGCGCCGGCAGGTTGTCGACGCAGTAATAGCCGGAGTCCTCGAGCACATTGAGCGCGATGGACTTGCCGGAGCCGGAAAGGCCGCTGATGAGCACGACTTGCATGGCGGCTAGCATAGCGGATTGGCGCCACCCTTGGCGCGATGCCGCTCAGGGCGCGATGGTCGGATAGATCCAGCCGTCGCGCAGTTCGATGGAACGCGAGCGCAGGAGCTCGCCCAGCAGCCAGGAGGCGAAATCGTCGTCGGAAAAGCCCAGCATGCGCACATTGACATTGTGGAAGAAAGGCACGCTCTTCAGGTAGGCGGGAAGCTCCTCTTCGCGCAATCGCTGCAGGTCGAGCAGGTTGAAGATGAAGCAGGCGCGCACCGCGTTGCGGCCGACACGCGTCGGGTCGGCGGCGAAGGAATCGAGGCGGCGGAAGGCGCGCGCCAGGGCGCCATCCACGTCGCCGAAGGCCGGACCATGGCCGGGAATGACGATATCGACGGGCAGGGAAGCGATGGCCTCCAGCGTGCGGCGTGTCGCCGGCAGGGCATCCTGGTCGCCCATCAGTTCGCCGAAGATGATGCCGAAGCCGTCCTGCCACAAGGCATCGCCGGAAATCAGGATGCGCTGCTCGGCGCAATGGTAGATCAGCGCATTCATGTCGTGGCCGGGTGCCGCATGGGCCTTCCAGGACAGGCCGCCCATTTCGAACTCGCCGCCGGCCTCGATCACCTCGTCATGGGCGAAGCGTTCGCCCTGCTGTTTCGCCTGGTCGAGCAACAGGGCGTCGGTGTCCCATTCGGCAACCATGCGCTCGATGCCGGCGGGTATCGCGATGCGGCAGCCAAATGCCGCCTGCAGGCTGGCATTGCCGCCGATGTGGTCGGAGTGCGAGTGGGTATTGACGATGCGGCCAAGTCCCGGCGAACCGCGCCGTGCCGGACCTTGTCTGCCGGGGTTGTGGCTTCGCCAGCCGGCAAGCGCCGACTTTACCAATGCCACGGTCTGCGGGGCATGGCCGACATAGCCGGCATCCACGAGGGTGGCGGATTCGCCCTCGAACAGCAGCACGTTGTTCGACGAAAGCCAGCCGCGCTCGATGACCTGGATCGAGTCCGGGAGCTTCATCAGGTCCGGGGCGTGTTCTCGATCACGCAGCTGCGGCGCCGGGCCACGGCGGCGAGAATCTGTCGTTTTTCCCCGTCGTCGGCCTTCGACCACTTGGCGATCTCGTCGAGGCTGCGGTAACAGCCGATGCAGAGCTCGCCCTCCATTCTGCAGACGTCGATGCACGGCGAGGCCACGCTGGCGTCGGCGCCAAGCTCATGTTTCCCGTCCGGGATCACGCCGCGGCAACGCTCTTGGCTTCGCGTTTTGCGAGCAGGGCGCGCGCCACGCGCGAGGCGGATTCGCGCTTGAGCTTTTTCGAGACCCAGGCGCCGGTGTCGACCAGGGCGTCGAGGTCGATGCCGGTGTCGATTCCCAGGCCCTTGAGCAGCCAGACCACGTCCTCGGTGGCCACATTGCCGGAGGCGCCCGCGGCATAGGGGCAGCCGCCGAGGCCGGCGACGGAACTGTCGAAGATGCCGATGCCCATCTGCAGCGCGGCGTAGATATTGGCGGTCGCCATGCCGTAGGTGTCGTGGAAGTGGCCGGCGATCTTCTTCAGCGGCACGCGGCGTGCCACGGCCTCGATCATGTCCTTGGTGCGCTCCGGCGTGCCGATGCCGATGGTGTCGCCGAGGCTGACTTCATAGCAGCCCATCTCGATCAGGGCGACAGCGACGTCGGCTGCGGCCAGCGGCATGATCTCGCCCTCGTAGGGGCAGCCCAGCACGCAGGAGACATAGCCGCGAACCCTGACGTCCGCCGCCTTCGCCGCCTCGACGATGGGGCGGAAGCGCTCCAGCGACTCGGCGATCGAGCAGTTGATGTTCTTCTGCGAAAAGGATTCGGAAGCCGCGCCGAACACGGCGACCTCCTTCGCCCCGGCGGCCAGCGCGGCCTCGAAGCCCTTCATGTTCGGCGTCAGCACCGGGTAGGAAACGTCCGGCAGCTTCTCGATTGCGGCGAAGACCTCGGCAGCGTCCGCCATCTGCGGCATCCACTTGGGCGAGACGAAGGCCGTGGCCTCGATGCTCTTGAGGCCGGCCTGGCCCAGGCGCTGGATCAGTTCGACCTTGGTCTCGGTGGGAACGGGCTTCTTTTCGTTCTGCAGGCCGTCACGCGGGCCGACTTCGACGATGCGTACTTTGCTGGGGAGGGTCATTCGTGTCTGTACTGATTACTTTTCGACCTCGAATTCTACTAGCTCGGCACCGTCGCTCACCTGTTCGCCGACATTGAACAGGAAGGCCTTTACCGTACCGTTCGCCGGCGCGGCGATGCTGTGTTCCATTTTCATGGCTTCGAGGATCAGCAGCGGCGCGCCCTTTTCCAGCTTCGCGCCCACCGCGGCAATCAGCGCGATCACCTTGCCCGGCATCGGCGCGGTGAGCCCTCCCTCAGATCCGCCGCCGCTGCCGGCGTGGAACAGCGGATCGATGGCGGCGAAGACATGGCAAACGCCATCGATGAAGACATGGCGCTTTTCGTTGGCGGCCACCACGGTGGCGCTGATGCGCCGGCCGCCGAGGTCGACGCGCAGCTGGCCGCCGTCGATGAAGCGTCCGGCCGCCGCAACCGTCCGGCCGGCGAATTCGAGCTGAATGCCGGCGCCCGCATAGGCGGCATTGACGACCTTTTCAAGCTCGCCGGCACGCAAACGGATCTCGCGTCGCGCCGTGCTGTTGACCCGCCAACCGTCGCGGGCGTGCCAGGGCGAGTAGGGATCGTTGCCGGCCACGGCCTCGGCCGCCGCATACTCCCGATCATGGATCAGCTCGGCGAGCGCGGCGACCATCCAGGCTTCGGCCGGTGGCTCGCCGCCCTCGGGGAAGAGGAAGCCGCGCTCGCGCTCGATCAGCCCGGTGTCGAGGTCGGCCTGGGCGAAGGCCGGGCAGGCCACCAGGCGCGAAAGGAAGCCGATGTTGTTGGAAACGCCGACCACGCGGTAGTCGGCCAGCGCCTGCAGCATGCGCGCCAGCGCCCGTTCCCGCGCATTTGTGTCACTGCCGTCCCAGACGATGAGCTTGGCGATCATCGGATCGTAGTGCGGGGAGATTTCGTCGTCCTGCTCGACGCCGGTATCGACGCGCACGTTGATGGTCTCGGCGGGTGGCGACAGATGGATCAGCTTGCCGATCGACGGCAGGAAGCCCTTGTCCGGGTCCTCGGCATAGATGCGCGCTTCCAGCGCATGGCCGTGGATGCGCAACTGTTCCTGCGCCAGCGGCAGCGGCTCGCCGGCGGCGACCTTGAGTTGCCACTCGACAAGATCGAGCCCGGTGATCATTTCCGTCACCGGATGCTCGACCTGCAGGCGGGTGTTCATCTCCATGAAGTAGAACGTGCCATCTTGATTGACGATGAACTCCACCGTGCCGGCGCCGACATAGGCGACCGCCTTGGCCGCGTCGACCGCCGCCTTGCCCATCGCGGCACGACGTTCGGCGGTCATGCCGGGAGCCGGCGCCTCCTCGACTACCTTCTGGTGGCGGCGCTGCACCGAGCAGTCGCGCTCGAACAGATACACGCAGTTGCCGTGGCTGTCGCCGAAGACCTGGATCTCGATATGGCGGGGGCGCTGCAGGTATTTCTCGATCAGCACGTGCTCGTCGCCGAAGGAGGACTTGGCCTCGCGCTGGCAGGAGGCCAGCGCGTCGGCGAACTCCTCGGCCTTCCACACCGCGCGCATGCCCTTGCCGCCACCGCCGGCCGAAGCCTTGATCAGCACCGGGTAGCCGATGGTGTCGGCCTGCTGCTTCAGATGCGCTGGATCCTGGTCGTCGCCGTGGTAGCCGGGTGTCAGCGGCACGCCGGCCTTTTCCATGAGCTTCTTGCTTTCCGACTTGAGGCCCATGGCGCGGATGGCGCTGACCGGCGGCCCGACGAAGGCGATGCCGTTCGCAGCACACGCCTCGGCGAACTCCTCGTTTTCCGAAAGGAAGCCGTAGCCGGGATGGATGGCCTGGGCGCCGGTGGCCAGCGCCGCGGCTATGATCTTGTCGATCACCAGATAGGACTCGCGTGGCGGCGGCGCACCGATGCACACCGCCTCGTCGGCCAGGCGCACGTGGCGCGCACCGGCATCGGCCTCGGAATACACGGCGACGGTGCGGATGCCCATGCGCCGCGCGGTCCTGATGACGCGGCAGGCGATCTCGCCTCGATTGGCAATCAGTATTTTCGTGAACATGGCTCAGCCCTGGGCGATCCAGTTGGGTTTGCGCTTCTCCAGGAAGGCCGTCATGCCTTCGCGACCTTCCTCGCTGGCGCGCAGGCGCGTGATGCGCTGCGCCGTGTCCTCGACCACCTCGTCGGAGAGCGGCTTCCAGGCCACGGCGGAAATCAGTTGCTTGCACTCGGCCAGCGCGCGCGGGCCGTTCTTCAGCAGGGCGTCGATGATCTCGCCGAGCGCCTCGTCGAGCGCCGTTTCGTCTGTCACCATTTCATGCAGCAGGCCGATGCGGTAAGCCTCGGCGGCGGAGAAACGCTCGGCGGTCAGCATGTAGCGCCGCGCATAGCGCTCGCCGATCGCCGCGATCACGTGCGGGCTGATCACCGCCGGGATGATGCCGAGCTTGACTTCCGTCAGCGAGAACTGCGCGTCGAAGGTGGCAACGGCGATATCGCAGCAGGCGACCAGGCCGACGCCGCCGCCGTAGGCCGGCCCCTGCACGCGGGCGATGGTCGGCTTCGGGCACTGCGCCAGGCGGCGCAGCATGCCCGCCAGGGCGCGCGAGTCGCGCAGGTTCTCTTCTTCGCCGTAGCCGGCGGCGCGTTTCATCCAGTTGAGGTCGGCGCCGGCGCAGAAACTCTTGCCGGTGCTGGAGATCACCAGCACGCGCACGGCCGGATCGATGCTCATGCGATCAATGGCGTCGGAGAGTTCCGCGATCAGCGCGTCGTCGAAGGCGTTGTGCCGCTCCGGCTGGTTGAGGGTGATGATGCCGACGCCGAGGTCGACTTCGGTAACGATGTTGTTGTACATGGTCGCTCCAGGCTACATGCGGAAGACGCCGAACTTGGTCGGCAGAATCGGTGCGTTCAATGAGGCCGATATTCCCAGGCCCAGCGTGCGCCGGGTCTGCACCGGATCGACGATGCCGTCGTCCCACAAGCGCGCCGTGGCGTAATAGGGATGGCCCTGGTGTTCGTACTGGGCGCGGATCGGCGCCTTGAAGGCCTCTTCGTCGTCCTTGGGCCAGGTCTTGCCGGCGGCTTCCATGCTGTCGCGCTTGATGGTGGACAGCACCGAGGCGGCCTGCTCGCCTCCCATCACCGAGACCCGCGCATTGGGCCAGATCCACAACAGGCGCGGGCTGTAGGCACGGCCGCACATGCCGTAGTTGCCGGCGCCGAAGCTGCCGCCGATGATCATGGTGAATTTCGGCACCTGGGCGGTGGCGACCGCCGTCACCATCTTGGCGCCGTCCTTGGCGATGCCGGCGTTTTCGTATTTGCGGCCGACCATGAAGCCGGTGATGTTCTGCATGAACAGCAGCGGAATCCCGCGCTGGGCGCAAAGCTCGATGAAGTGCGCGCCCTTCTGCGCCGACTCGCCGAAGAGGATGCCGTTGTTGGCGACGATGCCGATCGGGTAACCGTGGATGCGCGCGAAGCCGGTGACCAGCGTGGTGCCGTAACGCGATTTGAATTCGTCCAGGCGCGAACCGTCGACCACGCGGGCGATCACTTCGCGCACGTCGTAGGGCTTGCGCGGGTCCGCCGGGATGATGCCCATCAGCTCGGCAGGATCGTAGAGCGGGTCTTCCGGCGTCGCCAGGTCCAATGACATCGGCTTCGTCCAGTTCAGGTTGCCGACCACGCGACGCGCGATCGACAAGGCGTGGTGGTCGTTCTCGGCGAGGTGGTCGCAGACGCCCGAAATGCGCGTATGCACGTCGCCGCCGCCGAGGTCCTCGGCGCTCACCACTTCGCCAGTTGCGGCCTTCACCAGCGGCGGTCCGCCAAGGAAGATGGTGCCCTGGTTCCTGACGATGATCGATTCGTCGGACATCGCCGGCACGTAGGCGCCGCCGGCGGTGCAGGAACCCATCACCACGCCGATCTGCGGAATGCCGGCAGCGCTCATGTTGGCCTGGTTGTAGAAGATGCGGCCGAAGTGGTCACGGTCGGGGAAGACCTCGTCCTGGGTCGGCAGGTTGGCACCGCCGGAATCGACCAGGTAAATGCAGGGCAGACGGTTCTGCGCCGCGATCTCCTGCGCCCGCAGGTGCTTCTTGACCGTGATCGGAAAGTAGGAACCGCCCTTCACCGTGGCGTCGTTGGCCACGATCATGCATTCGACGCCCTGCACGCGGCCGATGCCGGTGACCACGCCGCCGGAATTGACCTCGTTGTTGAACATGTTCCAGCCGGCCATCGCCGACAGCTCGAGAAAAGGTGCGCCGGGATCGAGCAGGCCGTTGATGCGTTCGCGCGGCAAGAGCTTGCCGCGGGCGACGTGCTTCTTGCGATGCTCCTCGGGGCCGCCTTGCGAGACCAGTGCGGTCTTCTCGCGCAGGTCGTCGACCAGCGCCTGCATGGCGGCGACATTGGCGCGGTAATCGTCGCTGCGCGTGTTGAGTTTTGACTTGATGATGGACACTAGAAACCCCCGGTTTGAAGCCACCTTTCGATCTGCGGCAAACTGTCGGCGCCCCAGAAGGGCTCGCCGTCGACCATGAAGTATGGCGCGCCGAACATGCCTTGGACGATCGCCGCGTCGGTCTCGTTCTTCACCTTGTCCTTGATCTCCTGGGTGGCGATCGCCGTCTCGCAGGCGCCGACTTCCAGGCCCTGGCTGCGCACGATGTCGAGCACCACCGCCGTATCGCTGATGTCGCGGCCTTCCGTCCAGTAGGCGCGAAACACGGCGTGGGCGAATTCGCGCGCCTTGCCGCAGTCCTGCCCATGCAGCCAGTAATAGGCGCGCGCCGCCGACAGCGAGGACACGGGAAACTTGGGCGGGAAGCGGTAGGGGATGCCCATGAAGCGCGCCGAGCGGTCGAAATCGCGCTTGCTGTACTCGCCCTTGAGCGGAATCGTCACCAGCAGCGGCATGCCAGAGGCCTTGAAGGCGGCGCCGAGCATCACCGGCCGCCATTGCACCCGGCGATCGTACTTCGCCGCGAGTTCATCGATGCGCTCGCTGGCCAGGTAGGAGTAGGGCGAGGTGAAGTCGAAGTAGAAAACGATGGGGAGTTTGTCGGTCACCGGGTTTCTCCGCTGGAAAGTTCAATGCACCTTCAGCCCGCAGCCGAACTCCTGCGCCACCTGCTGCAGGGCCTTGTCCATTGTCCAAAGCTGCAAACGATCGATCAGTGCGGCGGCGAGCAAGTGGCTGTCGACGTAACCGAGTCCGCGACCGGCCAGGCGGCGTTCGGCGATCAGGTGCATCACTTCCTCGTGGCTGGCGCAGTGACAGCGTCGCATCTGCCTGAACATGGCGAGCTTGCTCGCACTGACCCCGCCCAGCACGATTTCGCCAATGACATAGTCGTGCATCACGATGTCGCCCAACCTGAGCCGACTCAGAATCGGGGCCTGTTCATTGCGCATGTAGTCCACCCAAACCGAGGTGTCGGCAAGCACTTTCATCGGCTGGCCTTCGAACGCTTTTTGGCCGAATAGGGCGTCGCTTCCGGCTCGGAAACGAAATTGGGGGCCCGTCGGCGCGGCGGCGCGACGACCCCGGGTTCCGTGCCGGCCAGCAAAGCCAGCCGCTGCGAAGCAAGACGATGGCGCATTTCCAGAAGCGCCTCGCGCAGCAGTTGGGAGCGGTCGTGAATCCCACTCAGTTGTTCGACATCGGCGAGCAGTTCATCATCCAGCGTAACCGTGGTTCTCATCATGGGCTCCGTGCAGTGGCGGAATGCATCAAATATAGCATCATTTGATGCACTTCATGATGCACCCGCCAGCGATCTGCCGATCACCAGGCGCTGGATGTCCGACGCGCCCTCGTAGATCTGGCAAACGCGCACGTCGCGGTAGATGCGCTCGACCGGAAAGTCATTCACGTAGCCGTAGCCGCCGTGGATCTGGATGGCATCGGAGCAGATCTTCTCGGCCATCTCGGAGGCAAAGAGCTTGGCCATCGAAGCCTCCTTGAGGCAGGGCCTGCCAGCATCCTTGAGGCTGGCGGCGTGATGCGCCAACTGGCGCGCCGCCTCGATCTGTACCGCCATGTCGGCAAGGCGGAAGTTCACCGCCTGGTGCTCGAAGATGGGCTTGCCGAAGCTCTCGCGCTCATGCGCATATGCCAGCGCCGCCTCGAACGCCGCGCGCGCCATGCCCACCGCCTGGGCGGCGATGCCGATGCGGCCGCCCTCCAGGTTGGCGAGTGCAATCCGATAACCCTGGCCCTCGGCGCCGAGCAGGTTCTCGGCCGGAATGCGGCAATCCTCGAACAGGATCTGCGCCGTATCCGAGGCATGCTGGCCGAGCTTTTCCTCGACGCGGGCGGCAATGTAGCCCGGGGTGTCGGCGGGAACGATGAAGGCCGAGATGCCCTTCTTGCCCGCGCCCGGATCGGTCACCGCGAAAACCACGGCGACTTGCGCGTTTTTGCCGGTGGTGATGAACTGCTTGACGCCGTTCAACACCCAGTGGTCGCCATCCCTCACGGCTTTGGTGCGGATCGCCGCGGCGTCGGAGCCGACATGCGGTTCGGTGAGGCAGAAGCAGCCGAGCCACTCGCCGCTGGCGAGCTTCTTGAGGTACGTTTCCTTTTGTGCATCCGTGCCGAAGGCATTGATGGGGCCGCAGACCACCGAGTTCTGCACGCTGATGATGGTCGAGGTGGCGCCATCGCCGGCGGCGATTTCCTCCAGCGCCAGCGCCAGTGAAACATAGTCCAGCCCCGCGCCGTTCCACTCCTCGGGCACGACCATGCCGCAGCAGCCGAGTTCGCCGAGCGCGCGCAGTTCCTCGCGCGGGAAGTGGCAGGTCCGGTCCCATTCGGCGGCCTTGGGCGCGAGTTGTTCGCGCGCGAAATCGCGCAGCATGTCGCGGATCTGTTCCTGTTCCGGGCTCAGTACCATCTCAATAATCCTTGTATGACTTGCTGCCGGGGATCGGCTCGCCGGAATCGCGCAGGCGCACGGCCTCCTTGTAGCCCTTCTCCTCGGCGTAGTGCTTGAACCACTGGCCTTCGGGCGAGTGGCGGGTGATGCCGTCGAACAGCGTGGCGATCATCTGCGTGTTGGCCAGCCCCATGTTGTCGTAGGCCTGGTTGATCATGAGTTTTTGCATCATGAGCTGGTTCTTCGGCACGCCGGCCATGCGCCGGGCAAGCTTCAGCACCGCGTCCTCCAGCTCCGCCTCGGGCACGGCGTCGATCACCAGGCCCCATTCCTTCGCCGTGCGACCGTCGATGGTGTCGCCGGTGAGCAGCATGCGTTTGGCCTTTTCGGCGCCGAGGCGATAGACCCACATGGCCGTGGTCGGGCAGCCCCACACGCGCGCCGGCATGTAGCCTATCTTCGCGTCCTCGGCCATCAGCACCAGGTCGCAGCACAGCGCAATGTCGCTGCCGCCGGCGACGGCGAAGCCCTGCACCTTGCAGATGGTCGGCTTGTGGCTGCGCCAGAGGCTGAAGAAGTCGTCGGTGAAACCCTTCATGGCGCGGTAATCGACCATCGGGTCCCAGGGCATGGACTGGGTGCAGGGAGTATCGACGTCGGCCTCGGCGAAGTCCTTGAGATCGTAGCCGGAACAGAAGGCGCGCCCGGCGCCCTGCAGGATGATGACATGGATGTCGTCGTCGGCATTCGCACGTTCCACCGCCAGTCGGATCTCGCGCGGCATCTCCGGCACGATGGCGTTGAGTCGATCAGGGCGATTCAGCGTGATGCGGGCGATGCGTCCCTCGGTGCTGTAGGTGAGCGTCTGCAGCGTCATCGCCGGCTCAGCAGAGTTCGATGCCGATCGCGGTCGCTTCGCCGCCGCCGATGCACAGACTGGCAATGCCGCGCTTCTTGCCGTACTTCTGCAGGGCTCCGATCAGGGTCACCATGATCCGCGCGCCGGAGGCGCCGATCGGGTGGCCCAGGGCGCAGGCACCGCCGTGGATGTTGACCCTGTCGTACGGCAGCTTGAGGTCGTGCATCGCCGCCATGGTCACCACGGCAAAGGCTTCGTTGATCTCCCAGAGGTCGACGCTATCCACCGACCACGCGTTCTTCGCCAGCAGCTTCCTGATCGCGCCGACCGGCGCCGTCGTGAAGAGATTCGGCTCCTGGGCGAAGGTGGAGTGGCCGACGACCGTAGCAACGGGCTTGGCGCCGAGCTTTGCCGCCGTCGACGCCCGCATCATCACCAGCGCGGCGGCGCCGTCGGAAATCGACGAGGAATTGGCCGGCGTCACCGTGCCATCCTTGCGGAAGGCGGGCTTCAGCGTCGGGATCTTTTCCAGGTTGGCCTTGAAGGGCTGCTCGTCGCGGTCGACCACGACGTCGCCTTTCTTGCCGGCGACCGTCACCGGAGCGATTTCCCAGGCAAAGCTGCCGTCGCTGTTGGCCTGCTTGGAGCGCGTGGTGGAGGCGATGGAAAACTGGTCCTGGGCCTCGCGCGTGAACTTGTAGCTGTCCGCGCATTCTTCGGCAAAGGTGCCCATCAGGCGGCCCTTGTCATACGCATCTTCGAGGCCGTCGAGGAACATGTGGTCCTTGACCTCGCCATGGCCGAGGCGGAAACCGCCGCGCGCCTTGGGCAGCAGGTAGGGCGCATTGCTCATCGATTCCATGCCGCCGGCGACCATCACATCGACGCTGCCGGCGACGAGCATGTCATGGGCGTACATCGCCGCGCGCATGCCGGAGCCGCACATCTTGTTCACCGTGGTGGCACCTGCCGTCAGCGGCAGGCCGGCGCCGAGACTGGCCTGGCGCGCCGGGGCCTGGCCCTGGCCGGCGGGCAACACGCAGCCCATGATGACTTCGTCGACTTGCTCGGGCCGGAGTCCGCTGCGCTCGACGGCGGCCTTGATGGCAGCGCTGCCGAGCTGGGCGCAGGCAAGGGACGCGAAATCACCCATGAAGCCGCCCATGGGCGTGCGGGCGGCGGCAACGATGACGACGGAATCGGACATGGTGTTTCCTTTCAGTTGAGGGTTTCCAGCGCCGCCTGATAACGCTCGGCGACATGTTCGGATGAGGTCAGGGTGAGGCCGAGGTCGCGCAGCAGGCCGTCCTTGAGGCCGTAGATCCAGCCATGGATGGTCAGTTCCTGGCCACGCTGCCAGGCGTCCTGGACGCAGACGGTGCGGGCGACGTTCTGCACCTGTTCCAGCACGTTGAGTTCGCACAGGCGGTCGTGTCGCCGTTCCGCAGGCAATTCGTCCACCCGCGCCTGGTGGCGGGTATGCACATCCTGCACATGGCGCAGCCAGAGGTCGGCCAGTCCCACGCGCTTGTGTTCGAGCGCCGCCTGCACGCCGCCGCAACCGTAGTGGCCGACGACCATGACGTGGCGCACCTTGAGCACATCGATGGCGAACTGGATCACCGACAGGCAGTTGAGGTCGGTATGCACCACCACGTTGGCGACGTTGCGATGGACGAAGACCTCGCCCGGCAGCAGGCCGACGATCTGGTTGGCCGGTACGCGCGAATCCGAGCAGCCGATCCACAGATATTGCGGCGTCTGCAGGTGGGACAAGCGTTCGAAATAGTCCGGATCGACCTCGCGGATCTGGCGTGCCCAGGCGCGGTTGAAGTCGAACAGGTGATACAGGTTGTCGCTTTCGACCCTGTCTTCGGACCAGTTTTCCAGGTCGAGGGCGAGGAACTGCGTGCCCTCCACCGGCGTCTGGTAATAGGCCGGGGCGGCGGTGAAACCGAGGTCGCGGTAGAGTTTCACCGCGATGCGCATCGCCGGCAGGGTGTCGAGCATGATCTTGCGGTAGCCGATCCTGCGCGCGGCGCGGATCGCGGCCAGCGCCAGCTCGCGGCCGACGCCGAGCCCGCGAAAGCCCGGCTCGACATACAGGCGCTTGAGTTCGCAGACACCCTCGGAGTACGCGCGAATTCCGACGCACCCGGCGCCCTTGCCGTCGACGGTGGCGAAGAACAGCTGGCCCTCCGGCGCCGAGTAGCGCCCGGGCAGGCTGGCCATTTCCTCGTCGAAGTTCTGGAAGCACAGATCCACGCCCAGCCAGGCGGCGTAGTTGCAGAAGAACTGGCGCACCTGCTCGATTTCTTCCTTGTGCTCGGCGCCAAGGACGCGAATCGCCGTCCTGTGGGCGCCGACTTTCTCGATCTGTCCGGTCACGGGTTTTCCTCTTTCACGATGGGCGCCGCATCAGGACCACGGAAGGACGTAATCCACCACCAGTGACTGCGCCGTTTCCCGTACCTGTTCCGGCAGGGCGCAAGCCTTGCGCATCTGGGTGTCCATATGCACGCCTGTAAGCAGGGTGATCGCCGAAATTTCGTCCTTGTCGGCATCGCGCATTTCGTGGAAGAAAATGATCTTCTTCTCGCCGACGGAAACGATGCCGCTGCGGATGGCCACCGTGTTCCCGGCATGCAGCTCGCGCTGGTAGCCGATGCGCTGGTCCACCGCCGCCATGCCGCGATGGTGCTGGCGCAGGAAGGCGGCGCTCATGCCGATGTGGGACATCAGGTTCCAGGTCGCCTCGTCGAACTTGCCGACGTAATACATCACGTTCATGTGATTCATGTGGTCGCAGTGCCAGGGATAGACGGTGCCGCGATAGGTGTCGAGGAGCTTGCCCATGATCAGACCGTGAAAATCAGGCAGGTGGTCGTGGCATGGGCATAGAGCTTGCCGTCGGCGTCGTAGAGCTTGCCCTCGGCGGTGCCGATCTGCTTGCCGGCGTGGATCACTTTGCCTTCGGCACGCACCGGGCCGACGCGATCGGTCAGCGCACGGATGAAATTCACCTTGAGTTCGATCGTGGTGTATCCCTGCCCCGGCTCCAGCGTGCTCTGGATCGCGCAGGCAACGCAGGAATCGAGCAGCGTGCAGTGGAAGCCGCCATGCACCGAACCGATCGGGTTGTAATGACGGTGTTGCGGGTGGCCCTGGAACACCGCGCGGCCCTTTTCCGCCTCGACCAGCAGAAAGCCCAGGGTGTCCGAAATCGGCGGACGCGGCAGCTCGCCGGAGAGCATCTTGCGAAAGAGTTCCAGGCCGGAATTCTCGCGCAGGTGCTCCAGCGTGAGCACGCCTTCCTGGCTCGAACGGGCCCGGACCTCGGCCTCCTGGCGCAGCCATTCCTCACGTTTTCCCGTGCTCATCACATGGTCTCGCTGTAGAGTTCGCGGCCGATCAGCATGCGGCGGATCTCGCTGGTTCCAGCGCCGATTTCATAGAGCTTGGCGTCGCGCCACAGCCGGCCGGTCGGATACTCGTTGGTGTAGCCGACACCGCCCAGGGCCTGGATCGCCTCGCCGGCCATCCAGGTGGCCTTTTCTGCCGAGTAGAGAATGGCGCCGGCGGCATCCTTGCGCAGGCTGCGTGCGTGGTCGCCGCGGTCGCAGGCCTTGGCCACGGCATACACATAGGCGCGACAGGCCTGCCAGGTCGAATACATGTCGGCCAGCTTGCCCTGCATCAACTGGAATTCGCCGATGCTCTGGCCGAACTGCTTGCGCTCGTGGACGAAGGGGATAACCACGTCCATGCAGGCCGCCATGATGCCCAGCGGGCCGCCGGAGAGCACGGCGCGCTCGTAGTCCAGGCCGCTCATCAGCACCTTGACGCCGTTGCCTTCACCGCCGAGGACGTTTTCCACCGGCACCTCGCAGTCGTCGAAGAACAGCGGGTAGGTGTTGGAACCGCGCATGCCCAGCTTGTCCAGGTGCTGGCCCTTGCCGAAGCCCTTGAAACCCTTCTCGACGATGAAGGCGGTCATGCCCGCTTTTGCGTTGCCGGGGCCGGCATCCGCGTTGGTCTTGGCATAGACCACCAGGGTGTCGGCATCCCCGCCGTTGGTGATCCACATCTTGGAACCGTTGAGGACATAGCGCGCATCTGCCCCAGTTCCCTTCAGGTCGGCGCGCAGCTTCATCGACACCACGTCGGAGCCGGCGCCCGGCTCGGACATCGCCAATGCGCCGACATGCTCGCCGGAAACCAGCTTGGGCAGGTACTTCCTGCGCTGGGCGTCGTTGCCGTTGCGGCGGATCTGGTTCACGCAGAGGTTCGAGTGCGCGCCGTAGGACAGGCCCACGGAAGCCGAAGCGCGGGAGATTTCCTCCATCGCCACGACATGGGCCAGATAGCCCATGTTGGTGCCGCCGAACTCCTCGGGCACGGTCATGCCATGCAGGCCCATCTCGCCCAGCTTGCGCCACAGATCGGCGGGGAACAGGTTGTCGCGGTCGATGTCGGCCGCGCGCGGCAGGATTTCCCTTCTGGCGAACTCCCAGATTGCGTCGCGCAGTGCGTCGATGTCTTCGCCGAGGTCAAAGTTGATTCCGAGCATTCAGTTCTCCTTGGGGTACATCGTCATGAGGGTTTGCTGCATGGTCGCGCAGTGGGTGGCATTGCCGTTCCTGATGGCATAGACCTCGCCGCGCGAAATTACGAGATTGCGGCCGGTCTTCAGCACCTGGCCCTCGGCGACGAGGTAGTCGCCATCGGCGGGAGCCAGCAGGTTGAGCTTGAATTCGACGGTCAGGACGTCTGAGCCAGCCGGCATCAGCGTCAGGCCGGCATAGCCGCCGGCGCTGTCGACGATGGTGCTGGTGATGCCGGCGTGGAAGAAGCCGTTCTGCTGGGTCAGATCTTCGCGGTAGCGCAGGCGGATTTCGCAATGTCCTGGGGCCAGCGCTCCCATTTCGGCGCCGATCAGGCTCATCACCCCCTGGCGGGCGAAGCTGCCGCGCACGGCGGCTTCCCAGTCGGGGTTGCGCGGCTCGAAGCGTTTCTGGGCGGGACGTGCGGTATGCGGCATGTGTTCTCCGGCCGAGGAAGCAGGTGGCGAATGGTAGTTAACGTTGACGTCAACGTCAACTAGTGCGGGGTTTCCTTCTTGCCGCCTTTCCAGGAGCCTGACCGGCCTTCAGCATTTCCCGGCACTGACGCTCGAAGCGGTTGATTTCCTTGAGCACCGCCTCGATGTCGTCGCGCTGCTGTTCCAGCGCCGCACGCCGCTGCTCAAGCGCGCCGAGGAAGGACAGCAACTGGGTCGATTCGTCCTCGGCCGTGTCGTACATGTCGATCAGGTCCTTGATCTCGGCCAGGGAAAGGCCCAGGCGCTTGCCGCGCAAGGCCAGCTTGAGGCGGGTACTGTCGCGCTTGCTGTAGATGCGGTTGCCGCCCTCGCGCGCCGGCGAGACCAAGCCGTGCGATTCCCAGTAACGTATGGCGCGGGTGGTGACGCCGAATTCACGGGCCAGCTCGGTGATGGTTTGGGTTTCGTTCATGAGCGCAGACCCCGCACGGCAAAAATGCTGCACCGCACATAAGGCCCTGAAAATTGGATAAAATGCCGGACCGCCTGCCGGCAAGTTTAAGCAGATTCCCCTCCCCGTTGCAAAGAGACGCGGCTTGAACGCTCCCATCGCCTATCCCCACGAGACCTCCCCTGCCCCCGGCGTGGCCGTCGCGCTCGCGCCCGGCGTGGAGTGGCTGTGCATGCCGCTGCCTTTCGCGCTGAACCACATTAATACCTGGCTGCTGGCCGACGGTGACGGCTACGCGGCGGTCGATACCGGCTTCGCCCAGGAGCCGATCAAGCAGGCCTGGAAGTCGGCGCTGGCCGGACGGCGTTTGACGCGCACCATCGTCACGCACTGCCACCCCGACCATCTGGGGCTGGCTGCCTGGCTGGAACAGGAAACCGGCGCCGGCCTGTGGATCTCGCAGGGCGACTACCTCGCCGCGCACATGATGGTCGAGCAGATCGCCGGTTACCGCGTCAGCGTCATGGTGGAGTTCTTTCGCTGCCATGGCCTCGATCAGGCGCGTATCGACAGCCTGATCCTGCGCGGCAACGGATTCAAGCGCGGCGTGCCCGAGATTCCCGCCACCTACCGACGCCTGCTCCCCGATCAACGCCTGCGCGTCGGCGACCACGAGTGGCGCACCATCGTCGGCCACGGCCACGCGCCGGAGCACATGAGCCTTTACTGCGCCGAGCTTGGCATCCTGATTTCCGGGGACATGCTGCTGCCGCGGATTTCGACGAATATTTCGGTGATGGCCAGCACGCCGCATGCCGATCCGCTCGGCCTGTTCCTGGCATCGATCGACCAGTTGCGTGTCCTGCCCGAGGACACCCTGGTATTGCCCTCCCACGGACGCCCCTTCCATGGCCTGCACACACGGGTGGACCAACTGCATGCCCACCATGCACAACGCTGCGAATTGCTGCTGAATGCCTGTCGCGGCACCCCCAGGTCGGCAGCGGAACTGATTCCCGTGCTGTTCGACCGCGAGATCCCCGATCCGCACCAGACCATGTTTGCCATGGGCGAGGCTATCGCCCACCTGAATTACCTTGAACATGCAGAAAGCATGCAACGCATCGAAAAAGACGGATTCATCCGTTACCTGAGTTAAACCCGGCCAACCCTAGGAGCCCCCATGTCCAAACACGCCGCCGCCTTGCCCGATCCCAAGGAAATCGCCAAGACCTATGCCGAGGTCGCCGAACGCGCCTCGCACCTGATCACCGATCACATGAAGCGCCAGATGAAGAAGGGCATTTCGGCACCCTCAGACGATCTCGGCATCGCCCAGGCCTTCATGGACATGATGGCCAAGATGCTGGCCAACCCCTACAAGCTGGCGCAGGCACAGATGAACCTGGTGTGGGATTACTTCTCGCTGTGGCAGCACTCCACGCTGCGCATGATGGGCATGCAGGGCACGCCGGTGGCACAGCCGAAGAAGGGCGACAAGCGCTTCGCCGACGCCGAGTGGGAAGAGCATTTCCTGTTCGACTTCATCAAGCAGTCCTACCTGATCACCGCGCGCCACATCCACGACTCGGTGACCAATGTCGCAGACCTCGACGATGTCTCGCGCAAGAAGGTGAACTTCTTCACCCGCCAGTTCATCGACGCCCTGGCGCCATCCAATTTCGCCATGACCAACCCCGAGGTGTTGCGCGAAACCGTCAAGAGCAACGGCCAGAACCTGCTCAAGGGCTTCAACAACCTGTTGCGCGACATCGAGGAAGGCGGCGGCCAGCTGCGCGTCAAGATGACCGACCCGTCGGCCTTCGAAATGGGCAAGAACGTCGCCTCGACGCCGGGCAAGGTCATCTTCCAGAACGAGATGATCCAGTTGCTGCAATTCAACCCGACCACCAAGGAACAGTTCAAGCGGCCGCTGCTGATCATCCCGCCCTGGATCAACAAGTACTACATCCTCGACCTGCGCGAGAGCAATTCCTGGATCAAGTGGTGTACCGACCAGGGCCACACGGTCTTCGTCATCTCCTGGGTGAATCCGGACGCCAAGCTGGCGAAGAAGGGCTTCGACGACTACCTGACCGAAGGCGCGCTAACCGCGATCGACATGGTCTGCCAGCAGACCGGCGAAAAGGAAATCAACCTGATCGGCTACTGCCTGGGCGGCACCCTGCTCGGCTCGACCATGGGCTACATGGCGGCCAAGAAGGACAAGCGCATCGCCTCGGCCACCTTCTTCGTCGCCCTGCTCGACTTCTCGATGCCGGGCGAGCTGGGCGTTTTCATCGACGAAGGCCAGGTCACCAGCCTGGAAAAGAAGATGGAGGAACGCGGCTACCTGGAGGGCTCGGAGATGGCCGGCACCTTCAACATGCTGCGCTCGAACGACCTGATCTGGTCCTTCGTGGTCAACAACTACCTGATGGGCAAGGAGCCCTTCCCTTTCGACCTGCTGTACTGGAACTCCGATTCCACGCGCATGCCCTACAAGATGCACAGCTACTACCTGCGCAACATGTACATGAAGAACCTGCTGCGCGTACCCGGCGGCATCACCCTGCTTGACACCCCGATCGATCTTTCCAAGGTGAAGACGCCGAGTTACTTCATTTCCACGGTCGAGGACCACATCGCACCGTGGAAGAGCACCTACCTCGGCTCCACCGCCCTCGGCGGCCCGGTGCGCTTCGTGCTCGGCGGCTCGGGCCACATCGCCGGCATCGTCAATCCGCCATCGGCCAACAAGTACGGCTTCTGGACCAATGACGCCCGTCCCGAGACGCCCGACGAATGGTTCGCCTCTGCCCGCCAGCACGAAGGCTCGTGGTGGACCGACTGGCAGAAGTGGATCACCAAGCTCAATGACGAAAAGGTCCCAGCGCGCGATCCGGCCAAGGGCAAGTTCAAGGCGCTGGAAGATGCGCCCGGCTCCTTCGTCAAGTTCCGCCTCGACGCGCCGAAGAAGAAGTAATGGCCACCACGGAAGCCCTGCCCCGGGGCGGGCTTCCCAACGAAACAACGGCTGCGGAGTCACAAGGCTCCGCGCCCGTTTTACCTGCTGCGGCAGTTCGCCGCGTGGTGTTCGACACCAATGTGCTGGTGTCCCTGTTCGTGTTTGCCGACAGCCGCTTTGCCCCGCTGCGACGCAAGCTTGAGAGCGGAGCATGGCAGGCGCTGACCAACGACGCCTGCTTCGGCGAGTTTCGTCGCGTGCTCGCCTATCCCATGTTCAAACTGGACAACGACGCGCAGCGCGCCGCCCTGGCGGCCTACGATGCCTGCGTTACCCGCCACATGGCGCCGGCGGCCGCGAACATCGTCGACCTGCCGCGCTGCAGGGACCGTGACGACCAGAAGTTCCTCGAACTGGCGCGCGATGCCGGCGCCGACTGGCTGGTCTCCGCGGACAAGGATTTGCTGCGCCTCGCCAGACGCGACAGACTGCGCGGGCTGTTTCGCATCCTCGGCCCGGAAGCTGCATTGCAGGATCTCTGAACCTCCGAAAGTCGGCGCTGGTGGTACGGCGCGCCGGGCTCAGACGCGAATGTAACGATGCTGGCCGTGTTCGTTATGCATGGCCGCGACCCCCTCGGCGGTGGGGAAGCGCACGTAGCAAACCAGCCAGCGCCGACGGTCGAGAATTTTCAGCTCCGGCATGGCCTCGATTTGCGCGGCGGCATCGTTTGGCGTCCCTGTCGGTGCCTCGGCAATCACCTGCAACACATCGTCCGGACGCTGTAGCCAGGACACCAGGCCACGCAGCATTTTTTGCGGACGCAGTTCCTCCTTGGCCAACACGACCGCATCCTTGTCGGTCTCGGCCATACCGAGGTCGGCCCGGTTTTCGATATTCCAGGAAGCGCGCGGCAACTTTTCGTGCTTGCGCAACTTGTCCAGGTGCTCGCCGTAGGCGGTCACCAGGCGGGTCAGCGCCGCGGTGCGCAAGCCCTGTCGCGCCCCCGATTCCGTGGCCGCCAGGCAACGCAGGGTGTGATCGGAAAACACCGGACTGCTCGAACTCCCGGACGGCTTTTGCCGCCGCACGCCGAGCAGGGCAAACACCTCGGGCTGGTCGGCACCGGCGAGAAATGCCAAGGGCTGCTTGACATCCACGCTGCGCCCGATGCCGTGGGAAATTTCCTGGCGCGCCGGAAACAGCGCATGGACCAGGGGATGATGCATGTAGTGCGCGGCGGAAATATCCAGCGGACCGGGAATCTGGGCGATCTGTTTGTCGAAATATTCGACCGCGAAATTCACTGCCGGCGCCAACCTCGAACCGTAATCGGCGGTGGCGACGACATCGTAGCCAAGCACGCCGACGATCTGCCGAACCACGGCGTGGGTTTCCGGCAGCACGCAGGCCGCCGGTTGCGACTGGTTCAGCAACTTGCTGAAAAAACCCATGTTGAGCCGTCCCGAATGAGCAAGTGCCGATTCTATCGGCCTCAGCATCTGGATTTGGCAAAACGCAGCATGTCGTCCTCGAACTTCTTGCGCGCCGCCGGGTTGTCGATATCGCTCGCGAGCTGGCTCACCAGTTGGTCCGTCGCCGTCGCGGCGCGCACCGCGCGATCCACCAGTGCATTGGCGAAAGGGCCGATTTCCTCCGCCAGGCGCCGCTTGGCGAATTCGACAAAAGCGGCATCGGCGATACCGGATGCCACCGCGGAAGCAGGCGCCATATCCGCGGCAATGTCGCCAAACAGCAGGTGACTGAGGCCGTCGATCGCGGCTCCCGAGGTGACCGGCCGCATGCGGAAGGGCAGTTGCGGGTACTTGGCGGCATAGACCGCAAACTCTGCCGTCGCCAGAAACCCTCCGGCCGACGGTACGCGACGCAAGGCGCTTTGCGTGGTGCGAATTGCCGAGCCGACATAGCTGACTCCGGTGGCTGACTCGGTGCGGAACACAACCCCGAAATGGACCACGCTACGCAAGCTGAGCGGGGTCACGGCGGCATCGAATCCGGCGGCAGCCTTGGCCATGGCATCCAGTGCGGATCCGGGTTCCTGATCGGGGGCAAGGGTAAGCGTGAGATTCGGGCGGCCCGGCTCCTGGGTCACGAAACCAAGGCCGCGCACCACGGCCAGGACCTGCTCGAAGCGCTCCAGCACGGCGGCGCCAAAAGCGGCGGCGCCAGCGATGTCGCTGGCGACGACCGTGGTCGAAACCGGAGCACTAACCTGGGACACAGAGTGACGCACCCTTCAGGCAAACGAATGGCCGATATCACGAATATTTCAGCCTTTAGATATATTACTGTACACGTCGGCGGCGGAAGGCCCCGCACCCGACTCCGGGCGGCAGCCGTATACATTGCGCGTGATATCCTTCGCGCCGAATACCAAGCGGAGATTTCGCATGAAGCTGAGGGGAAAGTTCAATTTGATGTTGCTGGTCGTGTTCGGCCTTGCCTTGGCCGCGTCCGGCTATTTTTCCTACAAACAGCTCAACGACAACGCGCGCGACGAAGTCCTTTCCAATGCCGGCGTACTGATGGAAACCATCCTTTCCGCACGCACCTGGGCGGTCAACGAAGTCGGCCCCAATCTGCGCGAAACTTCCGAAGAAGAAGAGATGTTGATGATGGGCGTGCCGGCCTACGCCGCCAACAAGGTCATGGAAGCGGTACAGAAGCGCTATCCCGAATACGGTTACCGCGAAGTTGCGCTGAATCCGACCAATGTCAAGCACCGCCCCGCCGACTGGGAAGCGCGGGTCATCAATTCTTTCCGCGCCGATGCCACCAAGACAGAGGAATGGGGCATGCGCGAAACCAACAAGGGGCCCTACCTGTATCTGGCGCGACCGATCCAGATCAAGCAGTCGGGTTGCCTGGGCTGCCACACGACGCCGGAAAAGGCACCGCCGCAAATGTTCAAGATCTACGGCGACAACGGCTATGGCTGGAAGCTCAAGGAAATCGTCGGCGCCCAGATCGTCATGGTGCCCATGTCGGTGCCGGTGGCCAATGCGGATCGCATGTTCAAGACCTTCATGTTTACCTTGACCGGCGTCTTTATCGCGGTATTCGTCCTGCTCAACATCATGCTCTCCGGATTGATCATCAACCGGCTGGGCGAGATGGCCGCGATTGCCGAGGAAATCAGCCGCGGCAACTTTGAAATCGGCGAGTTCAATGAAGGCGGCAGCGACGAGGTAGCCCACCTGAGTTCATCCTTCAACCGCATGCGGCGCAGCCTGATCAAGGCAATGGACTTCTTCAACAAGCAGCCAGGTTGAACCCGATGGCGTCGCCGCGCTTTCCCCGTTCCATCCAGTATTTTGCCGGTATGGCCGCCATGCTGTTTGCCGCCGGCGCCCTGGCCCAGGCCAAGCCCGGCGGACGCGCGTTGTTCGACCGGAAGCAGTGTTCCCAGTGTCACTTCCATGAAGCCCGTGGCATCGCCCTTTCGGTAAAGGTGATGCGCGGGACGCTCAAGGGCGACCCGGGCAAGACGTCCGCGGCGATCTCCGGCGCGGCCGCCCATGCCAACGAGCTGAAGGAAGTATCGCCGGCCGAGATCCGCGCCCTGGCGGAATGGCTTGCGGCCACGACTTTCGAAGAACAGGCCACGGCCGAGGCGGCCAGGCCCAAGCCCGGCAGCCCGGAGGCGAAGCGCCTCGCAGCGCAGAAAGCCAAGCAGGAGGCGGAAGCCAAGGCCAAGGCCGCTGCCGAGGCAAAAGCCCAGGCCAAGCGGGAAGCCGAAGCGAAAGCCAGGACTGCGGCGGAGGCCAGGATCCAGGCGAAAAAAGACACCGAAGCCAGGGCGCGTCAGGAAGCGGAGGCCAAGGCGCTAGCCAGGCGCGACGCCGACGCCCAGGCCAGGGCAAAGCAGGAGAAGGAAGACATGGCCAAGCGCGAGGCGGAGGCCAAGGCGCGCAAGGACACGGCGGCACTGGACGCAATCCGCAAGGAGAACGAGGAACGCGCGCGCAAGGAAGCCGAAGCCCAGGCGACGGCAAAACGCGAGGCCGACGAACGCGCCCGACTGGAAGCCGAGGCCAAGGCCAGGCGTGATGTGGAGGCCGTGGCACAGCGAAAACGCGACGCCGACGAACGAGCAAAGCGCGACGCCGAAGCCCAGGCTCAGGCAAAGGAGGCGGCGAAAGCCGAGCCGGCAGAATCAACTCCCGCCGGCGGCAAGAAGAAGCTTGCCTATCGGGACGGCTCCGACCTGCCGCCTTGCCCGGCGCCGACAGGCGCGCCACCGGGCCCGCTGGATGAAAATGCCGCCAAGGCAATCATAGAGCGCGTCGGCTGTCCGCAATGCCATGCCTACGTGCAGAAGAAAACCGGGCCGCCCATGAAGAAAATTCACGAAAAATACAAGGGCGACTGGGAATGCGTCGTCTCGCGGCTGACGAAGAACAAGACGCACAAGGAAGAAGGCGTCACCGACGACATGAAAGGCAACGAATACAAGGTCGTTGCCGACTACATCGCGACCCGCGCGAAGTAGGTCGCAGGCACCGGGCCGTCCGGTCCAATTCCGCTAGCGCGCAATCCATGGCATGCCGACCGGCAGGTCATGGGTTTCTCATGCCGGCAAAAACCTCGTCTAAAACTTCATCTAATCACGACAATTAGCTGTTCACAATAAGAATCTCGGGATGTTGCAGAAAACTAACAAGCTATGTAGGGAAAAAGCTGCCCGGACCCAGCAAACAGCTTGCAATGATGGGAAAAGTCTGTTTGAATCAATATGAAATAGAACTTTAGTAATGTAATTTGTCATGATTGTGTCCCTGCATGTCGAAATGCATGGCCCAAAACCAGCCGTTCAGCGAAACGCATCGTCGCCTCGTCGGAATCGAAACCATGAATAATCCCAGCAAAATCCTCCGCGCCATCGTGTCCTGCCTGAGCATGCTGGCGTTGCTGGGCATGGTGAATCAGGCAAATGCCCAGGCTGGCGGGAAAGATGGCGCGAACCCCCGCACACGGACGGAGAGCGGTGAGATCAAACCCTGCATCGAATGCCACGAAGGTTATTACGGCATTACTCGGACCAGGCATGCGGTCAAGGGAGATGCCCGGACACCCATGGCAAAGGGTACTTCGCTCACCGGCAATCCCGAAGACGCCATGTGCGGCAGTTGCCACGGCGATCTGACGGAGCACCTGAAAACCCCCCGCAAGGCCGGCCTGGTTCCAGTCGTTTTTGGCAGCAAAGCGCCCTCGGAGCAACAGAACGAAGCCTGCCTGTCCTGCCACCAGAACGGCAACCGCACGCATTGGCAGGGCAGCAAGCACGACCAGACGAAAACCGCCTGCGCCAGTTGCCACCGTGTGCATGCGACCAAGGACCCGGTGCTCGTCGCCGAAACCCAGGCCAGCGTCTGTTTCAGCTGTCACCAGGACCGGCGCGCCGCCATCCACCGGATCTCCACCCATCCGACAAAGACGGGCTTCTTCGCCTGCTCGTCCTGCCACCAGCCCCACGGCTCGACCACCAAGGCCTCGCTGCAAAAGAACTCGGTCAATGAAACCTGCTACCAGTGCCATGCCCAGATGCGCGGACCTTTCCTCTGGGAACATCGCTCGGCCCAGGACGACTGCACCAACTGCCACGACCCCCATGGCACCAATAATTCGCCGATGCTCAAAACGCGCATGCCCTACCTTTGCCAACAGTGCCATAACACCGGTCATGGCAGCACCGCGTTCGGCGCCGAGGTCTTTCCGGGAGGGCCCAGCACTGCGAACCTCCAGCGTGTTGCCGGCGCATCCTGTACCAATTGCCACATGAAGGTCCACGGGACCAACCATCCCTCCGGCGCGCGTCTGCAGCGCTGATTCGAGCGAACCCTGTCGACAGGTGATGTCATGAACCAGGACAATCTGATTACCCTTCGCCGCCACGCCATGGGCGTGGCCGTCGCATCCGCCCTCGCCGCCCTTGGCACCGGCCCGGCGCTTGCCGACCCCGTTATGACCGCGCGGCTCTTCAAGGACACCGACATTTTGTTCCGCGACGCCGACATGTCGCGCTGGTCGGACAACTACGTCGAACTTGGCGTTGGAACCAATACCCAGCGGGGATACCGCTTCGGCCAGTTTTCAGGCCTGAAGGACAAGGGGGGGTTCCCCATAGCGGGTTTCAACTGGCTTTCCCGGGACGCGAACAACGATGCCCAGTACTGGCATGTCTTCAGCTCCACGCTCGGTCTCGATTCGCGCAAGTTTCAGGCCGATGGCGGTGTGCAGGGACTCTGGAATGCCAGCTTCAGCTATGACCAGTTGAGCAAGGCACTGACATCACCGACCTATTTCATCCATGATGGACTCGGTACCAGCAACCTGACACTTCCTGCGGGGTTCGCCATCAACAACGGCGTTTCGTCCAACGCCGCGAACCTGAATGCCGTGATGAAGAAGTTCGACCTCGAGCAGAACCGCGACATTCTGCGCATCGGATTCAGCGGCCTCGCCAGCAGCAACTGGGACTGGAAGGTCAGCTTCCGTGAGGACCGTCGCGATGGAACTCGCCTGACCGGATTGCCCACCCCGCAAAGCAAATCCATGCTTGTCCCTTACCAGATCGACGACAAGACGAGCATCGTCGACGCTGTCCTTTCCTACAACAGCAAGCTGGCCCAGTTCTCTCTTGGTTACAGCTATTCGAAGTTCCACAACAATCTGACGTCGTTTTCCGTGGCCAATCCATTCGATGCTGGCGATGCCACCCAACGCATGTCACTCGCCCCGAGCAATGACTATCACCAGGTCAATGCCACTGGCGCCTACAACTTCAGCAATTCGACTCGCCTGACGAGCAAGTTTTCCTACAGCATCGCACGCCAGAATGATGCCTTCCTGCCCTATTCCGCAAACCTCGGCGTCGGTACCGCCGGCAATGTGCCCCCAAGGGCGTCGCTGGACGGGAAGGTGGTCAAGTCCCTGCTCGATGTGGCGCTTACGACCAAGCCCATCGACAAGATGAATCTGAAGCTGGCCTATCAGTACCACAACAGTGACAACCAGACACCGGTCGCAAACTACCTGTATGTTTCCCGCGACAACAACGCGGTACCTGCCGGGGCGGCAATCAACACCGGGAGTCGGCGGAACGCACCGCTGAGCACACGGGAACACCTATTCAGTCTCGACGGCGACTACGAGATTGCCCCGAAGACCATTGCGCGTGCCGGAATCGAGCGCAAGAGCGTCCATTACTCCATGAAGGATGCGCAGTACGAGAACCACGCCGACCGCGATTACACCAATACCGACAAGGTCTCCTTGGAGCTACGGCGTCCCATCGGTACCGATGTCCTTGGCAACGTCGGCTACAGCCATACGCAGCGCCGCGGTTCCGAGTACGACAAGAACTCCTACTTCCGCAACACCTATTGGAATCCCGCAGCAGGAACCAACAATACCAACAATCCTGCAATGCGCTCCTTCCTGTATCAGGATTTCGACGAGGATCGCATTCGCGCCTCCGGCAACTGGACGGTCTCGGAAACTGTCAGCATTCAGGCCGGTGCCGACACATTCCGCAAACGCGCGGCAGACAAGAACTGCGGCACCATCGTCGACGCAAGACTGGCCGCGGCGATTGCCGGACTCCCCGATACCTGCCTTGGCCGCACCCTGGCCGACGGCACCAACCTGAGTCTCGACGCGCAGTGGCAGCCGGAAGAACACCTGACCACATTTGCCTTCTACAACTTCGGCGATACCGGTACCAAGCAACGGAGCCGCCAGGGCGCTACCGCGACGGCAGCCAACCTCGAATGGACGGCCAATCTGTTGAACCGGGACCACACGCTCGGCCTCGGCATGAAATGGCAGCCGGAAGACTGGGAGAAATGGGATGTTGGCGGTACCTATGTCTTCAATAGCGGTGTCGGCAAAGCGGCGATATCAACAGGTACCGGCATTGCGCCGGCGCAAACCAACATGCCAGACAACTGGAGCAAACTGCATACCCTGCAGCTCTTCGCCAAGTGGGATTACAGCAAGCAGATCACCTGGCGCTTCAACTATATCTACGAGAACCTGAAGTCCGCCGACTGGGCCTATGACAACCTTGCCGCGACCAGCGACGCGAACATTCTGCTGAACGGCCAGACCGCGCCGCGCTCCAGCAACCATGTGTTCGGCGTGTCCGCGGTCATCAAGAACTGGTAATCCACCGCCGCAGCAAACGACGCGGGCCGCATTTGCGGCCCGCGTCGTTTTGGGGGTTACCTCGGGAATGCACGAACGCTACCCCCGAGACAATATCCAATGCACCAGGTTCTTGAGATCGGCAGCATCCTTGGCTGGCGGCGGATCGTGTTCCTCATCGCCGCCACCTTCAACCTTGACGGATCTGGTTCCCGAGAGGTGCTGGACCAATTTCGCCTCCGCATCCGCCTTCCCCTTGTAGCGCTCGGCAATCCGCTTGTAGGAGGGCGCCTTCTTGGCCTTCTCGACGGAATGACAGCGGAAACACTTGCCCGCCTTGGCCAGTTCCATTGCCGCGTCTTCATTGACCGCCTGCGCTAACGCAGGATTCAAGGCGAAAGCCAGTGCTGACGCAATGATCAGCTTGTTCAGCGCGATGCCAAAATTAAGAATCGACCTCATCAGCACGCCGTTACTTTTTGATTTGAGAAGATTTTACAGCATCGCCACCAGCCTGTTGATCGCCCTTGGCCTGACACTCGGGCCGACGGATCCCACTTGGGCGAAGACAAGGCCAAAAAAGATCGCCACAAGTACGCATAAGCACAAGCTCAAGACCAAGGCTGCAAAACTTGGTTCAAGAAAAACACCACCAGGAAAACCCGTCGCCGCGCCGCTACAGTTCGATCCCGCGGCTGAGTTCCAGCTTATCGACGAGGACGCGGTTGCATTGCAAAACGCGTTGGCGGTAACTCCGGATGACACGCAGGCCAATCAGAAGCTGGCCGAATTGGCGTTGCGCGCGCTGCGATCGGCGGAAAAGGCGCTGTCGCGGGGCAACGACGCCCTGTTTACCGCCTATGCCGGCCAGTTCCCCAGGCGCTTCGGAGGCACCCGTCCGGCCTTGGAAAACATGGCTGCACGCGGAATCGGGACCGCCGACTACGTGCTTGGGGTAATCGAACTGCATGGGCTCGAAGGTGCCAAAAGCGTGGAGCGGGCCTGCCTGCGCTTTGCCGCAGCCGTGGAAAAGGGCTTTGCCGGTGCCCGCTTTCGTTATGCCCAGTGCATCGAAGACAGCGATCCGGCGCGCGCTGTCAATCTAATACGCGAGGCGGCGGATGCCGGCCATGTTGCCGCCAACGAACGCATGGGCCGCATCTGCCTGGAGGCGGAACCACCCGACGCGGCGTGTGCCCTAGCGCGCCTGGAGCGAGCGGCTCGCGACGGCCGAGCCAGCGCAACCACGTTACTGGGTTGGATGCATGCGGAAGGTATTTCCGGGACACCGGATCCAGCGCGCGCCGCCAAGTTCTATGCCGAGGCGGCGACGAAAGGCGAGAACTCCGCGCGCAACAATCTCGGCGAGCTTTACGAAAAAGGACGCGGCGTGACCAGGGATGAAACGGCGGCCTTCGGGCACTACCTGGCGGCCGCAAGGGAAGGCTTCCCGCCCGGGCAGTTCAATGTCGGGCGCCTGTATATGGCCGGGCGTGGCACGGCACGTGATCCCGAGGAGGCGCGCCGTTGGCTGGAGCAGGCCGAAAAGGCCGGCATACCTCAGGCGCATGAAATCCTGCGCTTGCTCGATCAGGACTCAAAATAGGCCGCATGCTGACGCTGGATGGGTGGTTCCGAAACTGGCGCGCGTTGGCCGGCATTTTTCTGCTGACACTCGGCGCCTGCGGAACCCTGCCCCAAAGCACCCTGGAGGGCGTGGATCATCCGCTGGCAGGTCGTATCTGGGATCCTGTCGGCGCAAGGTTTGTCGGCCTGCCGGAATTGCGGCAGCGGGTGGCAAGGGCTGAACTCTTGCTCCTCGGCGAAACTCACGACAATCCCGAACATCATCGCCTGCAACTGGAACTGCTTTCGGCAGCTGTCGATGCCGGCCAGCGCCCAACACTGCTGATGGAACAGTTCGACGCCGACCAGCAGGGCGCCATCGACGAAGCGCTGAGGGTCGGCCGCGACCCGGCCTCGCTGTTGCGCGGCTGGGACGCCGCGCAGTACCGAAATGTCATCGCCAAGGCGATCGGTGCGGGGTTACCGCTGCGGGCCACCAACCTGCCGCGCGATAAGCTGCGGCCGGTGGTGCGTGACGGGTTCGTCAATCTGTCCGCGGAAGAAGCGGATCGACTTTCGCTGCGCACCACGTGGGACGACGCTCGCGAGGCATTCATGGCTTCCGTGATCGAACGCTCGCATTGCGGCAAGGTCGGGCCCCAGCTGCGCGACGGGCTGGTGCGTGCCCAGCGATTGCGCGATGCGACGCTTGCCGACTCGGCGCTGCGGCATCTCGATGGCGGTGCGATCTTCATTCTTGGTCGCGGCCATGCCCGGCGCGATATTGGCGTGCCCCGCTACATCGAAGCTCGCCGGCCCGGCACGCGCATGTTCAGTATCGCGCTGGTCGAGATCAGCGAGGGATTGAACGATCCGGGTGGGTATGAACGTGATCGGGTTGGACTGGCGCCTGCCTACGACCTCATCTGGTTCACGCCGAGGGCGCAACGTCCGGACCCCTGCTTGGCGTTTGCCAAAGCCGCGCCCTAGCGGGACGCGGCCTTTTTACACGACGCAATCGGATCAGAGTACGGCCGCGTTTTCCGCCAGGTACTTGGCGACACCGTCGGGCGAGGCGGTCATGCCCTGCTTGCCCTTTTGCCAGCCGGCGGGGCAGACCTCGCCGTGCTCTTCGGTGAATTGCAGGGCATCGATCATGCGCAGCATCTCGTCGATGTTGCGGCCCAAGGGCAGGTTGTTGACCACCTGGTGCTGGACGACGCCGGTCTTGTCGATCAGGAAGGAGCCGCGGAAAGCGACACCACCAGCGGCCTCGACGTCATAGGCCTGGCAGATGGCATGGTTGATGTCGGCCACCAGGGGATAGCCGACCTGACCGATGCCACCGTTGTTGATCGCGGTGTTCTTCCAGGCGAGGTGAGTAAACTGCGAGTCGATCGAACAACCGATGACCTCGACGCCGCGCTTCCTGAATTCGTCGAGGCGATGGTCGAAGGCGATCAACTCCGACGGGCAGACGAAGGTAAAGTCGAGCGGATAGAAGAAGAGGACGACATGTCTGCCCTTGAACGAGGACAGCTTGAGTTCCTTGATTTCGTTGTTGCCATAGACAGCGGTTGCGGTGAAATCGGGGGCGGCTTTGCCTACGAGTACGGCCATGCTGATGCTCCTTGCGGGGTGTGTTGGATTAACCGTTCAAGAATAATGGCAATGCGCGGAAATTCAAGCCGTGGGTAGTTGCTCGAAGGAAGAAAATTCGCCGCTGCCGATTTCGACCATGACGTGGTCGACGCTGGCGCCGGCTGGCCCGTGATGGCTCCAGGCCAGCATCGCCGCGACCTGCTCGGCGCCGCCCGCGATCATGGCCTCGACCGTGCCGTCGCGCCGATTGCGCACCCAGCCGGTAACTCCGTACATGCGGGCTTGCGCGACCATCGCATAGCGGAAACCAACGCCCTGAACGAGGCCGCAGATGACCAGGCGGCGGACTTCCATCACTTCACCCGCATGCCCGGTTGCGCCCCGCTGTCGGGCGACAGCAGGTAGATGCCGGGCGACTTGCCGTCGGCATCCGAGGCGGCCAGCACCATGCCTTCCGACATGCCGAACTTCATCTTGCGTGGCGCCAGGTTGGCAACCATCACCGTCAGCCGCCCGACCAGTTGCGCCGGATCGTAGGCCGACTTGATGCCGGCGAAGACATTGCGCGTTTCAGTGCCGAGGTCGAGCGTGAGCTGGATCAGCTTGTCGGCCCCCTCTACATGTTTCGCGTCGGCGATGCGCGCCACGCGCAGGTCGACCTTGGCGAAGTCGTCGATCGAGATGTGCTGCGCCTTGGGTTCGGCCTGGCCCTGGGTCTTGTCCTCGGTGGCCTGCTGGTGCTGGGCCTTGCGCTGCGGCGAGGGCTCGGCAGAAGTCGGCGCTGGCGCGCCTTGCGTACCGGGGCTTCCGCTTCGCGGGCCGGTAACGGCGACCGTGGGCGCCAGCGACTCGCGGTTGGCCGTCACCAGGGCCTCGACCTGCTTCGGATCGATGCGCTGCATCAAGTGCTCGTAGGGATTGATCAGGTGGGCCGGCGGCAGCAGGTGGCCGGCGTCACGCCAGTGCAAGGGCGCGACGTTGAGGAACTCCTCGGCGCGATGGGCCAGCTTGGGCAGCACCGGCTTGAGGTAGATGGTGAGGATGCGAAAGGCATTGATCAGCAGCGAGCAGACCTCGTGCAGCCTGGCGTCCTGGCCTTCCTGCTTGGCCAGTTGCCAGGGCTGATGGCGGTCCACGTACTGGTTGATCTGATCGGCCAGCGCCATCACGCGGCGCAGCGCCCGGGCGTAGTCGCGCGCCTCGTAGTGCGCGGCGATCTCCTCGCCGGCCTCGATCAGCCCCGGCAGTTCGGCGCGGAAGGGTTCATTGAGATGGCGCGCATCGAGCTTGCCGTCAAAGCGCTTGGCGATGAAGCCGGCGGCGCGGCTGGCGATGTTGATGTACTTGCCGACGAGATCCGAATTCACCCGGCTGACGAAGTCGTCGAGGTTGAGGTCGATGTCCTCCATCGTGCCGTTGAGCTTGGCGGCGAAGTAGTAACGCAGCCACTCCGGGTTCAGGCCCTGCGCGAGGTAGCTCTCGGCGGTGATGAAGGTGCCGCGCGACTTGCTCATCTTGGCGCCATCGACCGTCAGGAAGCCGTGGGCGAAGACGCCGGTGGGGATGCGATAGCCGGCGTGTTCCAGCTCCGCCGGCCAGAACAGGGCGTGGAAGTAGAGGATGTCCTTGCCGATGAAGTGGTAGAGCTCGGCCTGCGAGCCCTTGCCCCAGAAGGCGTCGAAGTCCAGCCCCTTCTTCTTGCACAGGTTCTTGAACGAGCCCATGTAGCCGATCGGCGCATCGAGCCAGACGTAGAAGAATTTCCCCGGCGCGCCGGGAATCTCGAAACCGAAGTAGGGCGCATCGCGCGAGATGTCCCAATCGGTGAGCCTGTTCTCGCCCGGCTCGCCCAGCCATTCCTGCAGCTTGTTGATGGCCTCGGGCTGACCCTTGCAGACTTCGCGCGTGGCGCGGCGCAGGAATTCCTGGCAGCGCGGATCGGAGAGCTTGAAGAAGTAATGGTCGGAGGAGCGCAGCTCGGGCTTGGCGCCGGATACCGCCGAGTAGGGGTTCTTCAGCTCGGTCGGCGCATAGGCCGCGCCGCATGACTCACAGGCGTCGCCGTACTGGTCCATGGTCCCGCACTTCGGACACTCGCCCTTGATGAATCGATCGGGCAGGAACATGTTCTTCACCGGATCGTAGAACTGCTCGATCGAACGCACCTCGATCAGGCCGGCGGCCTTGAGCTTGGCGTAGATGTCCTCGGAATACTGCCGGGTCTCGTCGGAATGCGTCGTGTGGTAGTTGTCGAAGGCGACGTGGAAGCCGGCGAAATCGCGCGAATGCTCGGCATGGACGCGGGCGATCAGTTGCTCGGGCGTGATGTCTTCCTTCTCGGCGCGCAGCATGATCGGCGTGCCATGGGTGTCGTCGGCGCAGACATACCAGCACTCGTGGCCGCGCATCTTCTGGAAGCGGGTCCAGATGTCGGTCTGGATGTACTCGACCAGATGGCCAAGATGGATCGCGCCATTGGCATAGGGCAGGGCGCTGGTGACGAGGATCTTGCGGGTCATGGGACGGTCTTTCCGGTTGCCGGCGGCGGCCGCATGGCCTGCCGCTGTTCAAGGGGCGAATTGTACCGGCCGCGCCGCGCTATTGAATCTGCATCAGTTTCAGCCGCCGACCGTCGGTAACCATATCCAGTCGCCGCAGGAAACTCATGCCCAGCAGCGTAACCGCCGGCGCGTTTGCCTCGACCGACACAGTGGCCTCGACGCCGCGCAGGACAATGGGCCCCACCTGAACCTCGTTCAGGGTGATCAGGTGCGCCTCCGATTGTCCGGATGCGGTGCCGACCTTGATCCGCCGGCCCTGACGATAGTCCAGCCCGAGGCGTTCGGCTTCCGATCGGCTGAACGCGACGGTACTCGCTCCGGTATCGACCAAGGCGACGATGCGGCGGCCGTTGATCGCCACCTCCGTCGCATAGTGCCCGCGGGCGTCGGCCTGGAGGATCACCTGTGGCTCGACGCGCTGACCGAGGGCCAACCTATGGCTGGCGCCATTGGCCTCGATCTCGACATAATCCCGGGTCACGACGAGCAGGCGAACGCCTTCGGGGCTGGTCTGGCCCGGGTACATTACGCGCACCGGCGTCTGGTTGATCTGCAATTCCGCTCGATTCGGCCCCAGGCCCATGAGCCTCACCCATACCGCACCGGCCTGTAGCGAAACACCCAGCAACACCACGCCCAGAATCAATCGAAGCTGCCTTCCGCCTTGCATCTCAAAGCCTCCGTGCGACGCGCTTGCACGCGTAGAAGTCGGCGCCGGCGCTACGGCAAACTACCTGCGCCAGCCCCACTGCTTTTCCCACGCCCCACGCACCATGTTCGGATACTCCGGCTTGCCCAGGCTGCCGTTGTATCGACCCAGCGCGCGATAGAGATTGCCCTGCTCCATGTCGATGTAGTGGCGCAGGATGGTGCAGCCGAAGCGCAGGTTGGTGCGCATGTGGAAGAGGTTGCTGTCCTTGTTGCCGATCAGCTTGACCCAGAAGGGCATCACCTGCATGTAGCCACGCGCGCCGGCGGACGACACGGCGTACTTCTTGAAGCCGCTCTCGACCTGGATCAGGCCGAGCACCATCTGCGGATCGAGCCCGGCACGCTGGGCTTCGTAATACACGGTCTTGAGGAAGTCGAGGCGCGCCTCGCGATCGGGCATGCGGCGCGAAAGCCGCCCGGACATCTCGGTCAGCCAATCGACCTTGTCCCGGATCGAGGCGAATTGCGGCTCGGGAGAGGCCCGATCGGCGATCGCCGCGGCGAGATTCGCCTGCACGCTGGCTGCCAGGGGTTCGTACTGCTGGGCTCCGGCCCGCGCCGCCAGCGGCAGCAGCGCCGCGGCGAGCACCAGGACCAGCCGCGCGATCAACCGAGCAGCTCGCGCTTCAGGAAGGCCGGCATCTCCGCGACGTCGACCATCACCGCCTCGGCGTCGCGACGACCCTTGTATTCGAGCTTGCCGTCCTTCAGGCCACGCTCGCCGACCACCACGCGGTGCGGCACGCCGATCAGCTCCCAGTCGGCGAACATCGAGCCGGCGCGCTCGTCGCGATCGTCGAGGATGGCGTCGACGCCGGCGGCAAGCAGCTTGTCAAGCAGGGTGCCGGACGCCTGGCGCACGGCTTCGGACTTGGCGTAGTTCATCGGCACGATGACGACCTGGAAGGGCGCGATGGCGGCAGGAAAGATAATGCCCTTCGCATCGTGACCCTGCTCGATGGCGGCGCCCACCAGGCGGGTGACACCGATGCCGAAGCAGCCCATGACCATCAGCTTCGGCTTGCCGGTCTCGTCCAGATAGGTGGCGTTCATCGCCTCGGAATATTTGGTGCCGAGGAAGAACACGTGGCCGACTTCGATGCCGCGCTGGATCGCCAGCCGGCCCTTGCCGTCCGGCGAGGGATCGCCGGCGACGACATTGCGAATGTCGGCGACGATCTCCGGCTCCGGCAGGTCGCGCCCCCAGTTGATGCCGGCGACGTGGAAGCCGGCCTCGTTGGCGCCGCTGACGAAATCCGCCATGTGGGCCACAGTGCGGTCGGCGACGATTTTCACCGGCTTCCTGGTGTTGAGCGGGCCGAGATAGCCGGGCACGCAGCCGAAATGGTCGATGATCTCCTGTTCGCTGGCGAAGCGGAATCCGTTGTCGAGACCCGGCACCTTGCCGGCCTTGACTTCGTTCAGCTCATGATCGCCGCGCACCAGCAACAGCCAGACTTCGGCGCCCAGCGGCATATCCACGGCCAGCACCACCGATTTCACGGTGCGTTCGATGGCCACGCCCAGCAGCTTGGCCACGTCCTCGCAGCGCACGGTGTCGGGCGTCGCGACCTTGCGCAGGGTCTCGGTCGGCGCCGGCAGCGCGGCAGCCAGGGGCAGCGCCTCGGCCAGTTCGATGTTGGCGGCGTAGTCGGAATCCGGGCAGTACACGAGCTGGTCCTCGCCGGTATCGGCGATCACCTGGAACTCGTGCGAGAGCGAGCCGCCGATGTTGCCGGTGTCGGCCCGTACGGCGCGGAAAGTCAGGCCCATGCGCTCGAAGGTGCGCACGTAGGCCTGGTACATGGCCTGGTAGCTCTTCTCGGCGCCGGCCTCGTCGCGGTCGAAGGAGTAGGCGTCCTTCATGGTGAATTCGCGCCCGCGCATCACGCCGAAGCGCGGCCGGCGCTCGTCGCGGAACTTGGTCTGGATGTGGTAGAAGTTCTTCGGTAGCTGGCGATAGCTCTGGATTTCGTTGCGCGCGATGTCGGTGATCACTTCTTCCGAGGTCGGCTGGATGATGAAGTCACGGTCGTGGCGATCCTTGACCCGCATCATCTCCGGGCCCATCTTGTCCCAGCGCCCGGTCTCCTGCCACAGCTCGGCCGGCTGCACCACCGGCATCAGCAATTCGATGGCACCGGCGCGGTTCATCTCCTCGCGGATGATGCCTTCGATCTTGCGGATCACCCGCAGGCCCATCGGCATGTAGGAATAGATGCCGCCGGCCAGCTTGCGGATCATGCCGGCGCGGATCATCAACTGGTGGGAAACGACCTCGGCGTCGGCAGGGGCTTCCTTGAGGGTGGCGACGTGGAACTGGCTGGCACGCATGATTTGGGCGGGAAAGCGGAAAGCGGGCATTTTACCCATCGCCGCCTTAGACAGAAGCGCCTTTCCAGCGGCCCGCGATTGTGAAAGAATGTTCACCAGTCAATCATTGGAATTTGCATCATGCTCGATCGTGAAGGCTTTCGCCCGAACGTCGGCATCGTTCTGGTCAACCATCGCAACGAGGTATTCTGGGGCAAGCGTATCCGCGAACATTCCTGGCAGTTCCCGCAGGGAGGCATCAAGAAGGGCGAATCGCCCGAGCAGGCGATGCTGCGCGAACTGGAGGAGGAAACCGGCCTCAAGCCCGAACACGTGCGGATCATCGGCCGCACCCGCGACTGGTTGCGCTACGAGGTGCCGAAGCAGTGGATACGCCGCGAATGGCGCAGCACCTATCGCGGCCAGAAGCAGATCTGGTTCCTGCTGCGCCTGGTCGGCCGCGACACGGATGTCTGCCTGCGCGCCAGCGAACACCCGGAATTCGATGCCTGGCGCTGGAACAGCTATTGGGTGCCCCTAGCCAGCGTGATCGAATTCAAGCGCGGCGTATATGAGGCGGCATTGCTCGAGCTCTCGCGTCTGCTGTTCACCAATCCCCTGGACCGGGTGCCCAGTTGGGAAACCGAGCCCGGAGAGCACTCCCGATGAGGCATTCGCTCACATTTCTGATGCTCGCGTTGGCAACGGTCGCGGTAGCGCAAACCCCCAAGGAAGCCCCGGGATACAACCCGCGCAACGATAATTTCGAGACAGAGGTTTGGCAGGAACTGCGCGATGTCGAGCCGCCGGCGTTTCCCGCCGACGAGACGCTGGTCGAAATCTACGTCAGCCCCGTCGCCACCAACAAGTACTACATCGACACCGCGTCCATCACCACGGGCAAGGACGGCGTCGTGCGCTATGTCATGGTGGTCAGGACGTCGGGGGGCGCAACCAACGTCAGCTTCGAGGGAATCCATTGCTCGGAACGCAAGTGGAAGCATTACGCTTCCGGGCGCAACGACAAGACCTGGTCCAAGACTCAGATGGCGCGGCAGGAATGGCGCCAGATCGAAAACAAGCCCTTGAACCCGGTTCATGCCATAGTAAGTCGTACCCTTTTCTGCCCCATGGGGATGGCCATCAGAAATGCGGATGAAGGGCGCAATGCACTGCGCCTTGGCAAGCATCCGTTGGTCAATTGACTTCATCATGGCCATGCTCGATATGCTGATCCCGGAGTTCGACAAGGCTTTGCGCGCCGTGTTTGCCAGCGCCCCGACGCGCCGGCGAATGCCCGGCGCCGACTTGCCGGAGGCCGAGCTGAGCACCGAAGAAAAACGCCATGTCGCGGCACTGATGCGCATCAATCACTGCGGGGAAATCTGCGCCCAGGCCTTGTACCAGGGTCAGGCCATGGCATCGCTCGACCCGGCGGTGAGGCGCGAGCTGGATCATGCCGCCCGGGAAGAAACCGAACACCTCAACTGGACCGAAACGCGCATTGCCGAACTTGGCGGGCGCAAAAGCCTGCTCAACCCGCTGTGGTACGGCGGCTCACTTGCGATTGGCGTCATTGCCGGAAAGTGTGGCGACGCATGGAGCCTCGGTTTCCTGGCGGAAACCGAGCGACAGGTCGAGGGCCATCTCGAAGGCCACAAGGCGCGCCTCCCGGCCCAGGATCGCAAATCCTGGGAAATCCTGGAACAAATGAAACAGGATGAAACACGCCACGCGGATACCGCTGCCGGTTACGGCGCCAGGGAACTTCCGCCCCCGGTCAAGGCGGCGATGAAGCTGTCGTCACGGGTGATGACCCGGCTTTCCTACTGGATCTGAATCGCTCAGGCTTCGATCACCTCGAAGCTGTGGGTGATTTCGGCGGTCTTGCCCAGCATGATCGATGCCGAGCAATACTTTTCAGCCGAGAGCGCAACCGCCCGCTCGACGGCTTCCGGCTTCAGCTTGCGGCCGCGCACCAGGAAATGCATGTTGATCCGGGTGAATACCTTCGGGTCGGTCTCGGCACGGTCGGCCTGCAACTTGACCTCGCAACCCGACACATCGTGACGGCCCCGCTTGAGGATCAGCACGATATCGAAGGCAGTACACCCCCCGGTACCGGCAAGCAACAGTTCCATGGGTCGCGGCGCGAGATTGCGCCCCCCGGCTTCCGGCGCGCCATCCATGCAAACCAGATGGCCACTGCCAGTCTCCGCGACAAAACTCATTCCTTCGTGCCAACGTACCGTGCATTCCATGCGCATTCCTTATTAATCGATGCTTGATGTTGAAACTGCTTCCGCAGCGCCGCAAAAATTCCCATGTGAAAAATTTCTTCAACCGAGCACTTGTTTACCTATCAATTTTGCCAAGAATTCAGGTTAGCCCCTTGTCTCCTCCACCCTCCTCCTTTGGGGTGGATTCAACGCAACCTCAACCGGGTTGCGTTTTTTTGCCGCATTTCCATCAATTCACGACCCGGTAAATGCCCACCGGCGAAAGTTTGACAGGTCTGGTGAAGCTCTGTAGGATTCGCGCCCTTCTGGGCCGGGTCGGTAGCTCAGTCGGTAGAGCAGCGGACTTTTAATCCGTTGGTCGCGAGTTCGAGTCTCGCCCGACCCACCACGTAATATAATTCCCACTTCGGGTTGTTAGCTCAGTTGGTAGAGCAGCGGACTCTTAATCCGTAGGTCCACAGTTCGAATCTGTGACAACCCACCAGTATTCAAGCGGCTTTCAGGGGTTTCCCGGGAAGCCGCTTTTCTACTATTGGCTCCCCTTTTCTACAATTCCCGGCTTTCGCAGGGGTTGAACGCTCTCACCCTGGCGTGCGCGGACGTAGTGTTGCGTCATCGTCTGATGCTTGTGGCCAAGTAGTTTCTGAGCATGATCGAGGCCGCCGGCGGCGCTCGCCTCGGTCCCCGACTTCGCCCGAATATCCCGGAACTGAAAATTCACCTTGGCGGCTTCTCGGGCTTTCTCGAATCGCCCGCGCAACTGTTGCGCAGTAACGGCGCTGCCATCGTCGTTGGCGATCAGGTAGGCCGGAGCCTTGGCATGCGCCAGCAGCTTTTCCACCAGGGAGGCCAGCTCGCCGGTCAGTGCAATGGCGATTCGCTTGCCAGTCTTGTTCTGCGCGACGTGCAGCGCGCCGTCCCGGATGTCATCGCGGCACATCTTGAGCACATCCGCAGGGCGTTGGCCGGTCAGCAGCGCGAGCGCCATCGCATCACCGACCGTGCGGTGCGCCGCGCCCCGAGGCTCCATAGCCGGCAAGGATGGAGCGGCGATCTGCCCACCAGGGTCCCGGGATGAAAGTCGGCGCTGGCGGGACGGCGGCGGGAGAGTTGGCATCGGGCATAGCGGCCTCCGGTCAGCGCGGTGGCTGTGGCTGCGTCTTTGCCTGCTGGGCAAGCCAGGCGGCGACGATCAGGCCAGCGACCAGGAGGGCAGGGCCGCTGCCTTTGCCGATCAGCATTGAAACAGGGGCGGCGATGTTCATTGCTCGGCCCCCTCGACGGCCTGGTCGGCCGGGGCTGCGTCAGCGGCGGCACCGGGCAGCAGTGGAGTCAGTTCAGCGAACTTCACCCAGGCATTGAGTAGGTCGAGCTGGGTTCTCTTGTCCCCGGTCTTCACGGTGCGGGCGGTAAGAGAGCGGCCCTGCAGGGCACGGAACAGGAGATAGTTCGCCGCCATCAAGCCGAAGAGTTCGCGCTGTAACGCTTCGGTGGACTCGTCGTAGTCGGACAGGAATCCCGCCTTCGCCGGCTGGGCAAGAACCTCGTCAATGCGCTCGTCGTTGGCTTCCATCCGCTCCAGCAGGGTGTCCACCTGATCGAACGGGACAGCGATACGGAAAGCCATGCCGGAGAGGGATTGCAGCTTGTCGGAGATCGGCTTCACCGCGGCGGCGTTCACCGGGGTCAAACCTTCGCCTTCGGTGAGTTCGGAAAGCTCGATGCCCTTGGCCTGGTAGAAGTTGGCCAGGCCTTCAAGGAACTTCATGTCCGGGATCAGCCGGCCGGTCTCGAAGCCCTTGAGCTTGTGGCCAGGCAGGCCGGAATCCTGAATAACATTCGCCTGGGTCAGGCCGAGCTGGTAGCGGGCTGCCTTCGATTGAAGTGGGGTGATGGGCAGGTTCTGCGGGATATTCATAGTCGGCCTCAATGTCGATAAAAAAGACATAAGTAGTATAGTCCGACCTTATCCAAAAATGTCAACAAAAAAAACCTAAGTCGCCAATACCGACATTCCGGTACCAACGACTTAGGTTTTGTAAGGCGAAAGCGTACTTGCGTAGGTCAGCTATTCAGGGTCTTTGTACAGCCATTCCCCTTCCCACTGGTCCGTGTCTTCGTTTAGGCGCAGCTTGGTGCCCACATTTGCCTCGAACGCACGAGACGCCTCGGTAATCAAGTCACGTATCGACAATTGCTGGGGCGAGCTCTCATCGCCGTCAGCGAAATCTTGAAGATATTTCATCGCTTCTGCAGCTGCCCAGGTCGCGACGATTGACAGGCCGGACAGACGTAAGTCCCCGACTTCGCGACCACCCAACGAAAGAACCAAGCTTGAAATTGTGTCTCGTTCATGGGGCCGGAGAAGCAAGATCGTAAAAGCAAGGGTCATTGCGGTTACGAGTTCATTACTACCACGGACCAAGGCCACGCTCGGCTGAAGAGTCTCGAATGGATTTTCTTGGCCAAACAGGAGCCAATTGGGAGTTATTTGAAGGGCTTCGCACAGCAGGCGAATTTCTCGAGCGCCGGGTTTATGTGTTCCTGCTTCATACCCCACGATGACAGTACGCGCAATTCCCTTGTGCTCTGTATCGATTAAGCGTGAGCGAGTCGATAGCTGATTCTGAGTCCACCCTCGGCGCTCCCTTGCCAGACGAATTCGCGCCCCGATTCCTTCATCGAGAGGCGGGAGAGCCGGGGACCTAGCCACTTGGTCGGAAGCGGCTGAAGCAGCCGTTTCAACGATCTTCTTTCGGTCCCGTTTTTTCGTCACAACCATCAGTTCAACCGCCCCGACTGCCGCGTGGTTGCTTGGCTTTCGCCGGTTGCCGTGATGGGTTCTCGGGAGTAGGGTCTATTGGCGTCAGGTCGAAGAACTGCACCATCTGATCCCAGTCAGTAGCATCCACGGTATTGAGGTACAGACCGGTATTCATGTCTACCAGATCCAGCCATCCACCCCTGCCGATCCGTGTGATGCATACCTCGACATCAGGGAACCGGCCGCAGTGAAATCTCTGCCCCGGCCTCACGGCACGATTCGCACCGTGAGAGCGGGCAAAGAACGTTTCAACAATCTCGCCGGCGAGCACCCCGGCATCCATGTCGCGATCCTTCGCCGCTTTTTGCAGCAGGCGAGAGGCTTTACCGGGTAGGACGATCTTCTTCGATTTAGAACCCATATTTCTTTCGGTCTGGCTTTTCCTTCACAACCATCAGTTCAACCACTCCGACTCCCGCGTGGCTGCTAGTGATTTGTCAGTTGGCTGAGATGTGGCAGGCTTAGCCTTCTTACCGCTTATCCAGTGCTCAGCTCCGTTGGGCCGCTTCATGGAATCTTCTCAGGCCAAAGCCGCGACGAATGAATCACGGCAGCGATATGCACCTCGTCAGGCGCAGCAGGGCGATAGACGATGATGTAGGGGAAGCGGCTAACAACAAGCTCCCGCGTGCCTTCAATCCGCCCAGGTCTGCCCATGCCGGGATTGTCTTTGAGCAGATCGGCATCCTTGCGGACTTGGCCGATGACGCGACGGGCGGCGGCTGGATTGTCCTTGGCGATGTAACTGTGAATCTCCGCGAGGTGATCTCTCGCGGGTGGCGTCCAGCGCAGGCGCATCAATTCTCCGCGCCATGCCTGGCGAAGAAGGCGTCCATTTCGGCGTCCGGGACAAACTCGCCCCGGTCGGCGGCATCCAGGCCGGCGCGAATCTTGGCGATCTGCTCGGACTCGAATTTCAGGTAGGCATGCAGGCCAGCGGCAGCGGCTTCGCTGTCGGTGACTCGATTGACCGAAGCAATCCGGCGCAATACCGCTTCATCCTCGCTCGAAAGCGGAATACTCAGTGTTCCCATGATCCGGCCCCGATCCGTTCAATAGCGGGATGATAGCCCGCAGCCGGCAGGGTGTCCATGCCGCCCCGCGTTATCCACCGATCGACTCCGCCAGCCTTGGGGGGCGCTCCGTCGATCCGTGGATAACGCTTCCACGCTTGGCGAGCTCCCCGCAAAGCCTTCTACAAAATCGGATCGCACCCTTCAACGGCGCGGGTTTGCGGGCAGTCTTTCGCGGTCGATTGTAGAAAACGGATGATGCTAAGTACTTGACGGCGCTTGGGTCCGGCCTTGGCCTCTTAATCCGTAGGTCCACAGTTCGAATCTGTGACAACCCACCAAATTCCCGACGAATCAGCGAAAACCTCCTGATTCCTCCAATTCGGCCGCCGCCGGGTCATCCCACCGTAAGCAACACCCCTGCGAACAGGAAGATCCAGCCGCGCAGTCCGCTCCAGCGGCACAGGCGCGCACGAAGGGTCGCGTGCCATTGCCCCTGCGGGCCGGGCCGCAGCCATACCGGCAGTAGTTGCGACACGGCGCCGCTGACCAGAGGCAGCAAGAATGCGACGACAAAACCCGCTATGGCCGGCCGGCCGGCCATAGCGCCGAAGCCATGCAACAAGCCCGACACCAGCAGGGAGCCCAGGCCCGCCGTCGCGGCAAGCAGGGATGATTCCGCACGGTGCAAACTCAGCAGCGCGCCTCGATAATTCATGATCCAAGCGCCAAGAACGCGCAGAACAATCGCCAGGTAGAGCAGGCCGCCAACAAACGCCACTGGCTTGGCCACAGCCGCGGGCAGCAACGAAGATGCGCCTGCGGCGATCAGCAAGGCAGCGCCGCCGGCCCACCAGACATCGCTTCGCATGCGAACTGCAAGCCCGGGATCCGGCTTGCCGATACAGGTTGGCAGCAGCACTTGCAAAGTCCCCAGGGCCGTCAGTCCGACAAAGCCAAGCAGGTTGGCATGCAGGTGGAAAAGACGCAGTTCCGCTCGCAAGTGAGGCAACCAAGGCAGCAACGCTATCGCGCCTAGGGCAAGCGCCAGCATTGCCAGTGCCGCAAGGTACCAGTCGAGTCCGGAATGCCGTCTGCCTACCATGCGACTCGCCCTGACCATGGCCCAGGCGGCGAGGCCGAGCGCGCCGCACAAACCCAGCAACGCGGCCAAACCGGCGATTTCGGCTAACAGGTTCATCGCCAGGACGGCAACCACCAGGCCCCCGGCACACAAGGCCAGCAGCGGCGGCAACCAGGCGGCGGTGGCCGCAGCCGGGCCGCGTGTCAGCACGGGCACGAAATACGCCATGGCGGCAAAGATCAGGGGCATCACGCCAAGCGCAAAGGCGATGTGAGCCGCCAGTGCGGGTGCGCCATGGCTTGCCACCAGCAAGGCCGCCGCCATCAGCAGCAACAGCAAGGTGGTCATGGCGAGCAGTGGCAGCAGACGAGGCGGGATCATGGATCGATTGTAATGGCCAGGCCCGCGTGCGACACTCGGGGGGCCATGCCCGCCACCCGACTGCCACGCGCCGGCCCCATCTTCGTAGCCCTGGCCCTGGTGCTCGCCGCGATCGCCACGGTGTTGCTGCCGCCGCGAAAGGCTTGATTCCCGGCAAATCGCGGCGGCCCGGTTTCGGGCACAATTGGGCCATGCTGAAGGTTTCCGGTCTTGCCTGTTCGCGCGGTGAACGCCGCCTGTTCTCCGATGTCGACTTCTCACTGGGAACCGGCGAGTGGCTGCACGTACAGGGCGCCAACGGCGCCGGAAAAACCAGCCTGATGCGCCTTCTGGTCGGGCTTTCACCGGCTGATGCGGGAGAAATTCGCTGGCGGGGCGAAACGGCGCCCTCGACTGAGTTTCGCCGCGACCTGATCTACCTCGGCCATCACGCCGCTGTCAAGGAAGACCTCACGCCACTGGAGAACTTGCGCCTTGCAACGGCGCTGGATGGCGTCACGCTCAATGAACGCAGCGCCCTGGCCGCCTTGATGCGGCTCGGCCTGCGCGGTCGGGAAAATCTCCCGGTGCGGGTCTTGTCGGCGGGGCAAAAGCGGCGCGTGCTGCTGGCCCGCCTGCTGACCCGTCCTGCCGTGCTCTGGGTACTCGACGAAGCCTTCAACGCCCTCGATGTAGGCGCCGTGAAGCTTCTGGGCGAACTCATCGCGGAGCATCTCGGCAACGGCGGCATGGCGGTATTGACCAGCCATCAGCCGCTGCCGGTACCGGGCGGCAAGGCGCTGGTGCTATGAACCCGCTGCTCGCCACCGTGCGCCGCGATGTGCTGCTGGCCCTGCGTCGCAAGAGCGAAGTGCTGACAGCCGTCTTCTTTTTCGTCATCGTCACCAGCCTGTTTCCGCTCGGTATCGGGCCGGAACCCGTGCTGCTGAAGAAAATCGCGCCCGGCATCCTCTGGGTTGCGGCCTTGTTGGCAACGCTGCTGGGCCTGCCGCGACTGTTTGCCGCCGACCACCTCGATGGCACGCTGGAGCAGATGGCGCTCTCCCCCTCGCCCTTGGGCTTGCTGGTTGCCGGTAAAATACTGGCGCATTGGTTGTTGTGCGGTTTGCCGCTGGTGCTGCTGGCGCCAGTGCTTGGATTGCAGTTCGACCTCGATGCATCGGCGCTGGGCATCTTGACCCTTGCTTTGCTGCTGGGGACACCGCTCTTGTCGCTGATCGGAGCGATCGGCGCGGCACTGACACTGGGAGTGCGTGGTGGTGGCGTGCTGCTGGCGTTGCTGGTATTGCCGCTGTACATTCCCGCCCTGATCTTTGGCGCGGGCGCGGTCGAAGCCCATATCGCCGGACTCGACGTTGGCGGGCATCTTTCCCTGCTTGCCGCGATGCTGGTACTGGCGGCATTTTTTGCGCCGTGGGCAACCACGGCGGCCTTGAGGGTGGCATTGGAGTGAAACAGTCGATCATCCACTGGTTCAAGTACGCCAGTCCGCAGAGCTTTTATCCGCTCGCGGGCAGGATGATTCCGTGGTTCTGGGCCGCCGCTGCCGTCTTCGGCATCGCCGGGTTGTGGATCTCTTTCTTCGTCGCGCCTACCGACGCGCAGCAGGGCGAAGGCTATCGCATCATCTTCGTGCACGTTCCCGCATCCTGGATGTCGATGTTCATTTATTTGGTCATGGCGTTCTGGGCGGGTCTCGGACTGGCGCTCAATACCCGGGTCTCGGGCATGATGGCCCAGGCACTGGCGCCTACCGGCGCACTTATGGCCGCGCTTTCGCTTTGGACGGGCGCCTTCTGGGGCAAGCCGATGTGGGGTACCTGGTGGGTCTGGGACGCCCGCCTGACCTCGGAGTTGATCCTCTTTTTTCTCTACCTCGGCTTCATGGCCTTGCAGGCCGCGATCGACGATCCCCGTCGCGCCGACAAGGCGGGCGCCATCCTGGCCCTGGTCGGCGTGGTAAACATCCCCATCATCTATTTCTCGGTCAAATGGTGGAATACCCTGCATCAGGGCTCGACCATCAACCTCAACAAGGCGCCATCGATGGCCCAGACCATGCTCTGGGGCATGCTACTGATGGCCCTGGGGTTCTGGATGTATTCGATAGCAGTGGCGCTGACGCGGGTGCGCGCCATCATCCTCGAACGCGAGCGACACACGGAATGGGTGAAGCATGCACTGGAATAGCGTCGGCGACTTCTTCGCCATGGGCGGCTACGCGCTCTACGTATGGGGCAGCTTCGGTGCCTGTCTGGTGCTGATGGTCGTGGAACCTTTGCTGGCCAGGAAGCGTCTCACCGAGGTTCGCGACACTCTTGCGCGCGAGCGCCTCGCCGACGAACTCGATCATCAATCCGGAACTTCATGAAACCCAGACAGAAACGCATTGCCCTGATCGCCGGCGGCCTCGCCTCGCTGGCGCTGGCCGCCATGCTCGCGCTGAACGCCCTCGACAGCAACATTGCGCTGTATGTTACGCCCTCCGAAGTCGCCGCCGGCAAGGCGCCGCAAGGCAAGGCTTTCCGCATTGGTGGCCTGGTCAAGGAAGGCACGGTCAAGCGCGACAACATGACCGTTCACTTTGTCGTCACCGATACCGCCAAGGATATTCCCGTTGCTTATACCGGCATCCTCCCCGACCTGTTCAAGGAAGGCAAGGGCGCGGTCATCCAGGGAAAGCTGGGCGGAGACGGCATCTTTGCCGCCACCGAAGTGCTGGCCAAGCACGACGAAAACTACATGCCGCCGGAAGCCCAACACGCCGTCGATCAGGTCAAGAAAGCCCAAGCGAAGTGACGCCCGAACTGGGGCACTTCGCGCTCATCCTCGCCTTTTTTGTTGCCCTCGTGCAGGGCGTGATGCCGCTGCTTGGCAGCCAGTGGGGAAGGCGGCAATGGGTATCCCTGGCACGACCCGCCGCGCAGACTCAGTTCCTGCTGATCGCGGTCTCCTTCGCCTGCCTGGCGCAAAGTTTTCTCGCCAACGACTTCTCGATCGCCTACGTCGCCAACCACTCGAACACGCGGCTACCCGCCCTATACCGCTTTTCGGCGGTCTGGGGGGGGCATGAAGGCTCCTTGCTGCTCTGGGTGCTGATGCTCGCCGGCTGGGGCGCCGCGGTGTCGCTGGCCTCGCGGCAACTGCCGGAAGCCATGGTGGCCAGGGTTCTCGCCGTGCTTGGGCTGGTAGGCGTCGGCCTGCTCGCCTTTATCCTATTCACCTCCAATCCGTTCGAACGCATGCTGCCGGCTGCCGCCGAAGGGCGCGACCTGAATCCGCTGTTGCAGGATCCCGGACTGGTATTCCATCCCCCAATGCTCTACATGGGCTATGTCGGTTTTTCGGTGGCCTTTGCCTTTGCCATTGCCGCCTTGATCTCCGGCCGGCTGGATGCCGCCTGGGCACGCTGGTCGCGCCCCTGGACCACCGCCGCGTGGGTTTTCCTGACCCTGGGCATTGCCCTCGGCAGCTGGTGGGCCTACTACGAACTGGGCTGGGGTGGCTGGTGGTTCTGGGACCCGGTGGAAAACGCTTCCTTCATGCCCTGGCTGGTCGGTACGGCATTAATCCATTCGCTGGCGGTCACCGAAAAACGCGGCGCCTTCAAGAACTGGACCGTGCTGCTCGCCATCGCAGCGTTTTCCCTCTCACTGCTTGGTACCTTTCTGGTACGTTCCGGCGTGCTGACCTCGGTTCACGCCTTCGCCAGCGATCCACGGCGCGGCATCTTCATCCTGGCGCTGCTGGTGATCGTGGTCGGCAGCTCCCTGTTGCTCTATGCCTGGCGTGCGCCCAAGGTCTCGCCCGGCGGCAGCTTTGGCCTGCTGTCGCGTGAGACCCTGCTGCTGATGAACAACGTGCTGCTGGTGGTCGGCACCGCCAGCGTACTGCTGGGTACGCTCTACCCCTTGCTGATCGACGCCTTGGGCATGGGCAAGCTGTCGGTCGGACCGCCTTATTTCAACGCCGTGTTCGTGCCGGTGATGGTGCCCTTGCTGGTCCTTCTGTCGGCAGGCCCGCTGGCGCAGTGGAAGCGGGCCGACATCCGCGACATCGCCCGCCGGCTGCGGATCAGCCTGGTGCTGGCGATCCTTGCCGGGATTGCCTTTCCGCTGCTGATGGGGCGCTGGACGCCGCTGACGGCGATGAGTTCGCTGCTGGCGGTCTGGATTGCCGCCAGCAGCATTTTCCAAACCATCGAGCGCGCGAAATCGGGAAATCCGCCCGCGGCCTTCTGGGGCATGCAGCTCGCGCATCTGGGCATCGCGGTGTTTGTCGTCGGCGTGGCCATGGTCGGTGGCTATCAGGAAGAAAAGGACGTGCGCATGGAGCCCGGCGATACCGTGCAGGTCGGCGGCTATACCTTCCGCCTGATCGGCGTCAAGACGGCCATGGGGCCCAACTACCGGGCCTCGGTCGGCGACGTCGAACTGTCGCGCGAGGGTCGCGTACTGCGCTCGATGCACCCGGAAAAGCGTCAGTATTTTTCTTCCCAGATGCCGATGACGGAAGCGGCGATCGACGCCGGGTTTACCCGTGACGTATATGTCTCGCTAGGCGAACCGCTCGACAACCGGGGGGCTTGGAGCGTGCGTGTGTATTACAAACCCTTTGTCGACTGGATCTGGGGCGGCTGCCTGCTGATGGCGCTGGGCGGACTTATCGCCATGAGCGATCGGCGCTACCGCCTGCGTGCCAAGTCAGCCACCGGCCTGCCCGGCGGGGTACCGGCATGAGCACGGGAAAACTCATGCTCTCGGCTTTGCTCTGCGGCAGCCTGCTGGCGACTGGCCCGTCGATGGCCAAGGAAGCCGCACCGATGGCGGCGGATGTCGAGATCGAGAAACGGATGGTGGCGATCAGCGAGGAGTTGCGCTGCCTGGTCTGCCAGAACGAATCGCTGGCCGGATCGCACGCGGAACTGGCGCAAGACCTGCGGCGCGAAATTCGCAAAATGATCGCCAAAGGCAAGTCGGACAAGGAAATCCTCGACTTCATGGTTGGCCGCTACGGCGATTTCGTTCGCTATAGCCCGCCGGTCAAACCGAGCACCTGGCTGCTCTGGGGCGGCCCCTTCCTGCTGCTGGCAGGCGGCATCGGCGGGCTCGTCATGTTCCTCCGCCGGCGCAATGAATCCACGCCGCAGGCCAAATTGGGCGAAGAGGAACGCCGCCGCGCCGACGCCTTGCTGGACCCAACCGACTCATGATTGCCTTCATTCTGGCCGGCACGGCGCTGGTCGTCGTCGCCTTGGCGCTGCTGTTGCGCCCGTGGTGGCGCCAGAATCGCCGTGTCGCCAGCGCCGACTCCCAGGCCAGGCTCAATGTCGCCATCCACCGCGACCGGCTGGCCGAGCTGGAGCGGGACCATCGCAACGGCATGCTCTCGGCGAGGGGACTGGTGGAGGCCCGCGAGGAACTGCAACGCCAGTTGCTGGAAGATACGGCGGCAGGCGAGGCAACCGTCGAGGGAAGCGGGGACAAGCGCAGCGGCATCGCCATTGCGCTCCTGCTGCCTCTGCTTGCGGTTGGACTGTATCTCCTGCTGGGCGCTCCGGCAGCCCTGCTTCCAGAGGCCGAACGTAGCCAGCGCGCGTCGGCCGACATGGAGCAACTCACCGTTCGACTGGCGCAGAAACTGGAACAAAATCCGGATAACCCAGAAGGCTGGGCCATGCTCGCTCGCTCCTACAAGTCGCTCGGACGCTGGGACGATGCCGAAAAGGCCTTTGCCGGAATCGGCCCCACGCTGGACCGGAACGCCGAACTGCTTGCCGAATACGCCGAGATGCTGGTCCAGCGCGACAACGGTTTCAACCAGCGCGCGCGCGAACTGACGCGCAAGGCGCTGCAGATCGAACCGCGCAACATGCTGGCGCTGTTTCTGGGTGGCGGTGAAGCCTTCGATGGTGGAAGGTACGCCGAGGCGATCAGCCTTTGGGAGCGCCTGTTACCCCAGTTGGAGGCCGGCGGCGAAGATGCACGGATGGTCGAGGCCAGCATTGCCCGCGCCCGACAAGCCGGCGACGGGAAGTTGCTGGCCGCCGCGCCGCCACAGGACGAGGTGCATCGCGCTGCGGCGGCCAAAACGCAAGGGCCCACGGCAGCAGCGAAAGCGGCAGTCGGTGGCCGCGTCGAACTCGCACCGGCATTGAAGGGCAAGGCCGATGCGCAGGACGTGGTGTTCATCTTCGCCCGTGCCGTCGATGGCCCGCGCATGCCGCTGGCCGCCCTGCGCGCCAAGGTCGCCGATCTGCCGCTCGATTTCACGCTAGATGACAGTCAAGCGCTAAGCGCCGAAAGCAAGATTTCTTCAGCCTCGCTATTGCGGGTCGAAGTCCGCGTTTCCAAATCAGGAAACGCCATGCCTGGCCCTGGCGATCTCACCGGCAAAAGCGCTCCGGTCAAGCCTGGGGCGAAGGGGCTACGCATCGTGGTCGATCAAATATCGCCTTGAAACCCCTGGATTTTCCGGTCGCCCGCCCAATCCGCAACCTGGTTTCCGATGCTTCATAGTTAGCGCCGCCACCGGCGCGACGATGCGAAATCGACTTGATCGACATCAAGGCAAGCCTCCCGTGCAAGCCTAGGATGGTGCAAGTGCACAAAACCTTGCTTAGGTCATAGGCATCGTGGGTTCCCGATGATTCGGAACCGCAACCTTACCCGGAATGGGAGTTCCGTAATGAACATCTCCAGCGCGATCATCCATGCCGCCCCCGGTCGGGCAGCAATTGTGGAATCCGGAATCGCCACCCTCGCAGGCGTCGAAATCCATGCGATTTCTCCGGAAGGCAAGTTCATCGTCACCATAGAAACCGCCGACGACAGCAGCAACGTCGCCACCTACGAACACCTCGGTCGGCTTGACGGCGTTTTGTCGGCAGCCATGGTCTACCACCAGACCGAAACCGAGCCCGATGTCGAAGTTTCAGTCGAGCCCAGGTCCTGACCTGTGGCACCACTCAAAGGAGATCCGAAATGAAATTGACGCGACGTGAATTCATCAAGTCCAATGCCGCAGCCGCGGCGGCCGCCAGCGCCGGCATGAGCCTTCCCGGCGTGGCGCTCGCCGCCGCGCCGCAGAGCCAGGACGGCGTGCGCTGGGACAAGGGCGTTTGCCGCTATTGCGGCACGGGTTGCGGCGTGCTGGTCGGGGTTAAGGACGGCCGCGTGGTGGCCACCCAGGGCGACCCGGATGCGCCGGTGAACAAGGGTCTCAATTGCGTCAAGGGTTACTTCCTGTCGAAGATCATGTACGGCAAGGATCGCCTGACCAAGCCGCTCTTGCGCATGAAGGACGGCAAGTTCGACAAGAACGGTGAGTTCGCGCCGATCTCCTGGGATCAAGCCTTCGACATCATGGCCGAGAAGGTCAAGGCCACCTTGAAGGAGCCTACCCAGGGTCCGCGCGGTGTCGCCATGTTCGGTTCCGGCCAGTGGACGGTGTGGGAAGGCTATGCCGCCGCCAAGCTGATGAAGGCCGGCTTCCGCTCCAACAGCATCGACCCCAACGCCCGCCACTGCATGGCCTCGGCCGTGGCCGGCTTCATGCGCACCTTCGGCATCGACGAGCCGATGGGCTGCTACGACGACGCCGAGCATGCCGACGTGTTCGCCCTGTGGGGTTCGAACATGGCCGAGATGCACCCTATTCTCTGGTCGCGCATCACCAACCGCCGCCTCACCGCCAGCCACGTCAAGATCCACGTGCTGTCCACCTTCAGCCACCGCACCTGCGAGCTGGCCGACAACGAGCTGATCTTCAAGCCGCAGTCGGACCTCGCGATCCTCAATTACATCTGCAACTACATCATCCAGAACAAGGCGGTCAACCAGGACTTCGTCAAGAAGAACGTCGGCTTCTTCAAGGGCGTCACCGACATCGGCTACGGCCTGCGGCCCAACCATCCGCTGGAACAGGTGGCGATGAACAACGGCTACCCCGGCGCCGACGGCAAACCCAAGGGCGACCCGAACAAGCATGCGCCGATCAGTTTCGATGACTTCGCCCAGTTCGTCTCCGAATACACCCTGGACAAGGCGCACGAGATTTCCGGCGTACCCAAGGACAGGCTGGAGGCACTGGCCAAGGCCTATGCCGATCCGAAGGTCAAGGTCACTTCCTACTGGACCATGGGTTTCAACCAGCACACGCGCGGCACCTGGGTCAATAACATGATCTACAACGTGCACCTGTTGACGGGCAAGATTTCCGAGCCGGGCAACAGCCCCTTCTCGCTGACCGGCCAGCCCTCGGCCTGCGGCACGGCGCGCGAGGTCGGCACCTTCGCCCACCGCCTGCCGGCTGACATGGTGGTGATGAATCCCAAGCACCGCGAGTTTTCCGAGAAGATGTGGAAGCTGCCTGCCGGCACTATTCCGGACTGGGTCGGCTACCACGCCGTGCTGCAAAGCCGAATGCTTAAGGACGGCAAGATCGGCTTCTACTGGACCTCGACCACCAACAACATGCAGGCCGGCCCCAACGTCAATGGCGAGATCTATCCAGGCTGGCGCAATCCCAAGGCCTTCGTCGTCGTCTCCGATGTCTACCCGACGGTGTCGGCGATGTCGGCCGACCTGATCCTGCCCTGCGCCATGTGGATGGAAAAGGAAGGCATGTACGGCAATGCCGAGCGGCGCGGTCAGATGTGGCGCCAGCAGGTCAAGGCGCCGGGCGAGTGCAGGTCCGATCTGTGGCAGTACATGGAATTCTCCAAGCGCTTCAAGGTCGAGGAGGTCTGGCCAGCGGATCTGGTAGCCAAGGCACCTGAGCTCAAGGGCAAGACGCTGTACGATGTGCTGTATGCCAACGGGCAGGTCAACAAGTTCCCGAAGGAAGATCTGGCCAAGGTCAATGCCCACGCCTGGGCCGGCTACAGCAACGACGAGTCCGAGGCTTTCGGCTTCTATGTACAGAAGGGCCTGTTCGAGGAATATGCCGGTTTCGGTCGCGGCCATGCCCACGACCTGGCGCCCTTCGAGACCTACCACAAGGTGCGCGGCATGCGCTGGCCGGTGGTGGACGGCAAGGAAACCCTGTGGCGCTTCCGCGAAGGCTATGACCCCTACGTAAAGAAGGGTGAAGGCGTCAAGTTCTATGGTTATCCCGACGGCAAGGCCAAGATATTCGCCCTGCCCTACCAGCCAGCGGCGGAAATGCCGGACAAGGACTTCGACCTCTGGCTGTGCACCGGCCGCGTGCTGGAACACTGGCATACCGGCTCGATGACGCGGCGCGCGCCCGAACTCTACAAGTCCTTCCCCGATGCCGTGGTCTGGATGCACCCGAAGGATGCCGAGAAGCGCGGGCTCAAGCGCAACGATGTGGTCAAGGTTTCAACGCGGCGTGGCGAGATCGAGCTGCGGGTCGACACCAAGGGCCGTAACAAGCCGCCGGAGGGGCTGATCTTCATCCCCTTCTTCGACGAGCACCGCCTGGTCAACAAGCTCACCCTGGACGCGACCTGTCCGATCTCGAAAGAGACGGACTTCAAGAAGTGCGCGGCCAAGGTGGTCAAGGCCTGAGCGGATTGAACGGGAGTAGCGGGGAGTGGTGAAGCGCTTGCGCTCCCCGGTCGCGAATCATGGACACGGAATCCAAGCCCAGCACCGCGGCGCGGCGGCAGTTCCTCGCCGGCACGGCGCGCATGGCCTGCGGTGTCGGTCTCTTGGGACTGGGTGTGGGGCTTTACGCGCGTCATGCCAGGGCGCTGCCCCCGGCCGCCATCCGCCCGCCCGGAGCACTGGCGGAGACGGATTTCTCGGCGGCCTGCATCCGTTGCGGCATGTGCGTGCGCGATTGCCCATTCAACATCCTGCACCTCGCCAAGCCGGAACAACCCTTGTCCACCGGTACGCCCTATTTCGTCGCGCGTCAGGCGCCCTGCGAAATGTGCGAGGACATTCCCTGCGTCAAGGCGTGTCCCACGGGAGCGCTCGACCACGCGCTGAAAGACATCAACAAGTCGAAAATGGGTCTCGCGGTGCTGGTGGACCACGAGACCTGCCTCAACTTCCTCGGCCTGCGCTGCGACATTTGCTATCGGGTTTGTCCGGTGATCGACAAGGCGATCACGCTCGAACCGCAAACCAATGCCCGGACGGGCAAGCACACCCTGTTCATACCCGTGGTGCACTCCGACCACTGCACCGGCTGTGGCAAATGCGAGAAGGCCTGCCCCACCGAAATCGCCGCGATCAAGGTTTTCCCGCTTTACATGGCCAAGGGGCAACTCAGTTCGCATTACCGGCTGGGCTGGGTGGAAAAGGAAAAGGCCGGCGGCAGCCTGGTAGCACCCGATATCGAGCACCGCTACAACATGCCGGAGGGCATGACGTATGAGAGCGGCAAGGGCCTTTCCTCCGACGCCGTACCGCCAGCGCCGACTTCCGGTGCCGCCCCGGGTAGCGCGACCGGATTGCCCAAGGCCTTGCAGGGAGGCAAGCTGTGAGCGCGCCGGCAAAGCCTATCCTGCGTCCCGGCGCCGAAGCAATTGCCGCCAAGGGCTGGCTGGCCGCGCACAAGTGGCTGCTACTGCGCCGCGCCAGCCAGCTCGGTATCCTGCTGCTGTTCCTGCTCGGTCCCTGGTTCGGCATCTGGATCGTCAAGGGCAACCTGAATTTCAGCTACACGCTGAACGTGCTGCCGCTGGCCGATCCCTATGTCATCGCGCAGTCGCTGCTGGCAAGGCAGGTGCCGGAAAAGCTGGCGCTCACGGGTGCGGCCATCGTGCTGCTGCTCTACCTGCTGGTCGGCGGCCGTGCCTACTGTTCCTGGGTTTGCCCGGTCAATCTGGTGACGGATTTCGCTTACTGGCTACGGGTACGACTGGGCTTGAAAGGCAGCGCCCATATCAGCCGGCCGACGCGCTACTGGATGCTGGGCATGACGCTGGTCGTCGCGACAGTCACCGGCAGCATCGCCTGGGAGATGGTGAATCCGGTGTCGATGGCGCATCGCGGCCTGATCTTCGGCATGGGCCTGGCTTGGGCGGTGCTGCTGGCGGTGTTCCTTTTCGACCTGTTCGTCATGCGCCACGGCTGGTGCGGCCACCTCTGCCCGGTCGGTGCCTTCTACAGCCTGATCGGAAGTTTCTCGCTGACGCGCGTCAAGCTGCCGGCGCGGAGCGCATGCAACGACTGCATGGACTGCTTCGCCGTCTGTCCCGAGCCGCAGGTAATCCGCCCGGCGCTGAAGGCGATCGACGGAGCACCTCCCGTGATCCTGGAAACCAACTGTACCAACTGCGGCCGCTGCATAGATATCTGTTCGAAGGATGTGTTCGCCTTCGGCACCCGCTTCAACTCTACCGTGGTACCTGTAGCCGGAGTCGCGTCAGCGGCACCGAAATAACCATCATCGAATCTCGTCTGGGGAGTCCATCATGAAGAAAACCGCCACCATCCTTCTGGCTTCGCTGCTGACCGCCATCGTCGGTTGCGCCAGTTACGAACCGCTGGTTTCGATGCGCGGCGCCGATGTCGCGGCGCCTGACAAGGCGCCCGAGGCCATGGTCTATGCCGGCAAGCGTCCCGGCACGCAACCGCTGGTTGCGCGCACTTTCAGCACGCAACCGCCGGTGATCCCTCACGCGGTGGAAAACTTTGACGAAGTCACCCTGGCCGAAAATCAGTGCCTTGATTGTCACGGAAGCGAAAATTACGTGAAGAAAAATGCGCCCAAGCTCGGCGATAGCCATTTCGTCGCCGCCACCAAGGCCTTCGATCCTTCACGCCACAACTGCACCCAGTGCCACGTACCTCAGGTTGATGCGCCGGCGCTGGTCGAAAACCGCTTCGTCGGCAACATCAAGCAATAACAATCGCCGCCGCCGGACACGGTGCCACGCAGGCGCCGCATCCGGTGCAGGCATTGCTGTCGATGTCGGGTTCCGGCGGACCGCCGACGCGCGGGCTGAAGCGTATCGCCCCGACACCGCATTGATCGCCGCAAACACGACATTCGACACCGCGTCTCGCCAGGCAGTCCCGCCCTGCCTGTGCCTTGACCGCCCAGGGCCAAAGCTGCAACTCGCTGTCCTGAAGCGCGCCTTCGCGGCAAGCCTCGGCGCACGCTCCGCAGAAAGTGCATTCGCCGCGCTTGAAATCGATTTCCGGAAATCCCGACTGGATCGAGATGATCCGGGTCGGGCAAACCGGGGCACAAGCGCCACAACGGGTACAGGCCCTGATGAACAGATGTTCCGCGAGTGCCCAAGGCGGACGCAACGGCGGCGCCGTTGACTTGAAATTTCCGCGCAGAAAATTGCGGCGACTGACCATGGATCGATTGTACCGGTAGCAAACAGAACGGCCACCCGCTTGGGTGGCCGTTCTGTTTGCACTTCCACGGCTTGCCGGCTCAGGTACAGCTGCCCAAACCGCGCCGATGCAAATCGCGCAAACCGTTGCTCATGCGCGAGGCCACCAAAGCCAGGAGGCGCAAGCCCTCCTGCGTTCCTGGATCGCTGATCAGCTTGATCAGGCCGCCAATGCCGCCGCCTGTCGGCGGAGTGGTGGCGAGCTCGCGGCTGGCCTCGGTAAAGGCATTCGACATGCAGATCAGGAAACACTGGTTTTCCGGCCTGTCCATCTCGCGCAACAGGTGCAGCAAGCCGTGGTTGCGCGTCAGGCGATCGAGCATGTTGATGCCCTCGCTCAAGGTCGAAGCCAGGCGATTGACGATATCGTCGTTCATCGCGTCCTGGGCCGAGGTGACGAGCTGGGCGAACTCCACCAGGCGCTGCAAATCGCTTTCGTTGAAGTTCGTCATGGGCGTTTCGTTCTGGGTGGTCATGATTCGGTCTCTTCAGAGTAAGCCGCGAACGCTGGTCCAGTACATCTGGTTGTAGGAAAGCTTGAACCAGTGCATGGGCTTGGATGGCGGCTTGAGGTCGGGCGGGTTCAGGTAATTGAACATGGCATAGGTGGCCTTTTCGTGCCCCGCCTCGATGAAGCAGTATACCTTTCCGTCATAGTCCCTTACCGGTGCCCCGATCTTGACGATGGACGCAATGTTCTCGGCCACGACTTCGGCCTGGAAATGGGCCGCCGAACCGGTCTTGCTCACCGGCAGGTTGGTGGTGTCGCCAACCACATAGACATTGTCGTGTCCATTCATGGTCAGCTTGTAGCGGTCGGTGGGTATCCAGCCGCCCTGGCCCATGTTGTCGCGTTCGATGACTTCCATGCCGCGATGCTGGGGAATCACGATCAGCATGTCGTAGTTGACCTCGGTGCCTTCCTCGCTCTTGAGGATCTTGTTCTTGGCATCGACTTCCTTGATGTTGAACAGTGTCTCGTACTCGACACCAATCTTGTCGAACTCGGGCTTGGCCCATTTGGCGACGTTTTCGATGGTGTGGATGCGGCCGATCGGGTAGTGGTACTTGAGCTGCACCTTGTCGCGGATGCCGCGCGCCTTGAAGTAGTCATTGAGCGAAAACATCACCTCGACCGGGGCAATCGGGCATTTGTGCGGAACGCCGACTGCTACGGCGACGCGCCCCCCCTGGAATTCACGCAGGGCTTTGTACATCTTGACCGCCGAGGCTTCGGTATAGAAGAACTCCGCGCCTTCGGTCAGGCCAGGGGTTTCGTCCGGCACCATGCGCGATCCGGTGGCGATCACCATGACATCGTACTCATGGGTCTTGCCGGCTTCGGTAACGACCTGATTCCGGTCCGGCTTGAATTGCTTGACCGGATCGACGTGGAACTCGATATTGGGCTCCAGCAGGCTGGCCTGGTCGCGGTAAAGCTGATCGGGCGCCATCTGGCCGAATGCGACATAGAGCAGGCCAGGCTGGTACATGTGACGGTCGGTAGCCGAAAGCATGGTGATGCGCACCTTGCCGGCACGGGTCTCGGGCCCCAGGCGACGCGCCAGATTGTTGGCGATGATGGTGCCGGCAGTTCCGCCACCAACGACTAAGATCCTCATTGCTTCCTCCTGTCCATTATGTCCTGTTGCTTCTGTCCCTGATCGCAGCCGGTTCCACGCCCGACCGATGTCATTTCGCCTTGCGCACCTTGAGGTGCCAGACACCTTCCACCTGCTCGGTGCCGACCATTTCATGGCCGACCTTTTTTACCCACTCGGGAATATCGTTGGCCGAACCACTGTCGGTGGACAGGAGTTCGACCACATCACCCACCGTGGCGTGTTTCATGTAGGAAATCAGCTCCATCAGCGGCCCGGGGCAGAAGGTGTCGCGTGCGTCGATCGTCTTGGTAACACTCATTTGGGGAACCTCCTTGGGATTTTCGGTTACGGTGTGGCGCAAATCAGAAAGAAAGCAGCTGGGCGCCTTCTGCATCGCTGAGAAACTTGGTCAGTCCCGTGGGTGGACCAAACGTGGGGTCAAGATCGTCATGGCTGATCTTCAGCAAATCGAGGGCCATCGAGCAAGGCAGGAGCGAGGCATCACCCAGCTCCGCCGCATGCTGGAAAAGCTGGCGAAACGGGGGCACGCCCTTGCCGAGCAGCTGGCCGAAATCCCCCTCGGCCGGCGCTTCGTCGGTATTGCCCTTGATGAAGTACTTGACCGCATTCATCGAAAAGAATACCGAAACCTCGTCGCCCGTGGCGGCGGCCACCGAGGCGATCATCGAAGCCATTTGCAGCTTCTCCTTGGTGCCTGACACGCATACGATGTGCAGCTTCTTTGCCATGTATTCCTGTCTCCTGTGGGGCCGGGGGCATGCCGCGGCAAGTTCCGTGCTTGTTGTCGTTGCAGTCCGTGCTTAGCGGTGCCAGCTATAGCGCTTGATCAAGACCATGCAAATACTGTCGAGTACATAGCCGACGGCACCGATCACCAGCAGCATGGCCATCAAGTGTTCATACTCAAGCGACTCGCGCGCATCCTCGATGGTGTAGCCGAAACCGGACGTGACGCCAAGAAACTCGGCGGGCACCAACACGATCCAGGCCACGCCGACAGCCAGCCGGATACCCGTGACCACGTCGAACATGATGGCTGGAATGATGATCTCGGTCACCAGTTGCCAGGGTTTGGCGCCAAGGTTGCGGGCAACCTTGAACCATGCCGGATCAACCTTGGCCAATCCAGCGGCGGTCGAGAACATGATTGGCCACACGGCGGCGATGGCAATCAGGAAAATGATGGCCGAATCCCAGCCGGCAAACACGATAACGGCGATCGGCTCCCAGGACAGGGGGCTGATCATGCGCATCAACTGGAACGGGGAATTGGTCAAGTCGCGGAAGCGCTTGTTGCGCCCCATGACGATGCCGATCGGTACCCCAATGGCGATCGCAATCAGCAGGCCCATGCCCAGCCGGTAACCGCTCGATTGCAAGGCCTTCGGAATCAGCCCGTTGTCCCACATATGGGGTATGGCCTTGAAGGCGGGCACCGGTCCGAAGTTGGCGAACTGTGACAAAGCGGGGTTCTTCGTCGCAATATAGATCGCCAGCCACCACAATCCGATCAGGATTGCGAGGCCTGCCACGAAGTAAGCAAGGCCGGAAGCCGCACTGCCCAAGGCGGCGGAAGAACGCGACTGCGTTGAAGGGTTTGCCAGCGTGGCTGCGTTGCTACTCATCTCACACGTCTCCGCGATGCCAGCTGAACTTCTTGATCAACTGTGCGCAGATGGTATCGAGCGCATAACCGATGATGCCGATGGTCAGCACCATTGCCGTCAGGTGGTCGTAGGCCAGGGTTTCACGCGCATCCTTGATCGCATAGCCAAGGCCGGACGTCACTCCCAGCAGCTCGGCCGGTACCAGCACCACCCAGGCTACGCCAAGCGCAAGCCGAATTCCGGTAAAGATGTCGAAGCTGATCGCCGGCAGGATGATTTGCGTCAGCATTTGCGCCTGGCTTGCACCCAGATTGCGCGCCACCTTGAACCATGCAGGATCGACCTTGGCCAGTCCCGCTGCGGTCTGGTACATCACGGGCCAGACCGAGGCAAAGGCCACCAGGAAAACGATCGAACCGTCCCAGGAAGAAAAAACCAGGACCGCAATCGGCATCCAGGACAGGGGGCTGATCATCCGCAGCAACTGGAAGGGCGAGTTGCTGAGCTTGCGGAACCACTGCACGCGTCCCATGAGGATGCCCAGCGGCACCCCGATCAGAATTGCAATCAGCATGCCCGAAGCAAGGCGATAGCCACTGGCGTAAGTCGCCTTCTGCAACTTGCCCATGTCCCACAACTCGGGGAAGGCTTGCAGCGTAGGCAGCAAGCCGAAGCCGGAAAAGTTGGCCGTCTTCGGATTGCTTGCAATCATGTAACCGCCTATCCCCCACAGTACGGCGAGGATCAGCAGGCCGAGCACGAAGTTGGCGGTACCGCGGGACGCCGCCATTGCATAGCGTGCGCCCGCGCCGCCGGTCACACCGGAAGCGGCCGTGGCCGCTCCGGATGTGGCTTGATTGCTCATAGGACGATGGTTTCGGTGCGGGTGAAGGGATCGCCGGACTTCGGCACGCTATGGTCGTTCTTCCACTTCGGATTCGCGTCCAACGCCTTCTTGATGAAGCTGTAATTGACCAGGTCGTTGGCAACGAACTTGGGATCGAGCTTCTCCAGGAAACCGGCGTCGCCGGTGATCATGGTCTTCTTCAAATCGCTGACCACCAGTTCGGTGGCCGAACGGTAGGGCCAGCCCTGGAAGTTGATGCGATCCATGCCCCAATCCTTGTTCTTGATCGCCGCTGCATTGCCAGGATAAGGAATGTCGTAGAGCATCATGGCACGGCCGACAACTTCCTTCGGGAAAGGCAGGTAGCCCTTGCCATCCTTGGAAAGCATCTCGGCCATGGCGGCGCGATTCTCGACCAGATGGATCTGTGCGGCAACGATGGCGTTATGCACCGCCTGCGCCCAGGCAGCGCGTGCCGGGTCCATGGTGTCCTGTTCGTGCATCACCACCACGCAGCAGGGGTGTCCCTTCCAGACGTCGCCGGTCATGCGCAACATCTTGGCGCCGGCACGCACTTCACCCAGCGCATTGAAGGGCTCGGCAACGCAGTAGCCGTCGATCGACTTGGCGGCCAGGGCCGGCGGCATGTCCGGCGGGTTGAGTACGATGAAGTTGCATTCGTTCGGCGCCAGTTTGGCATCCTGCGGCTTGATCACCGGCGTGATGCCGGCATCGCGCATGATCTTTTGCGAAATGATGTTGTGGATCGAATACCAGAAGGGCACGGCGAACTGCTTGCCACCGAAGTCCTTGGGAGAGTTGATGCCGCTATCCTTGCCGACCACGATGCCCGATCCGTTGGTGTGATTCCACGCCGTGATCTTGATCGGGAACTTGTTGCCATAGCGCATCCAGATCGGTACCGGAATCAGCAGGTGGGCAAGATTGAAGCGGTGCGACGAAAAGGCCTCGACCAGGGGCGACCAGCCGCGAATCAGGGTGGGCGGCGCAGACTCCAGGCCCTCCTTCTTGAAGAAGCCCATTTCATGCGCAACCAGCAGGGCGGAGGCATCGGTGATCGGGATGTAACCAATACGCACCGTGGGATCCCACTTCTTTTCCTGGGCAAAGGTGGCCGAGGTGGGCGCCAAACCGGCCAGCGCGCCAAGGCTACCCCACTTGAGGAGCTCGCGGCGATTGACGCCGGTGCCGAGGACGCTGCTGAACAGGGGGTCGTACTCGATCACCAGATTCGGATCGCTAATGCCATCGCCATGCTTCCTGTAGTCCTTGTGGGGCTCATCCGCGGGATGATGTTTGCCAGCAAGCGAATCGCAAAGTATGCACATGGAGATCTCCTCAGGGTAATGGTCTGCTGACCTGCAACGGGTCAGGCATGCTGTGTAACACTTTCGGAATCGGTATCGACACCCTCTTCGCCATGGGCGTCCGCCCCCGTCGGCTTGCCGGCTGCGCTGTGAAAGGCATCCATCAGGCGCGAACGCATGGCTTGAACGGCCGGATCCTGACGCTGGCGCGGATCCGGCAACGGTACCTCGAATTCGGTGACGATCTTGCCCGGCGCGCCAGCCATGATCAGCGCCCGGTCGGCCATCAGGATGGCTTCGTCAATATCGTGGGTAACGATGATCAGGTTGAAGCCGAGTTTCTTGGCAATCGAGCGTACATCGCGTTGCAGTGACGAACGGGTGAAGGCATCCAGCGCGGAAAATGGCTCGTCCAGCAGCAGCAGTTCCGGTTCCATCACCAGGGAGCGCGCCAAAGCTACCCGCTGCTGCTGACCACCGGAAAGATCCTGCACGCTGACGTCGGCGTAATCCTGCAGTTCGACCAGACGCAGGGCCTCGGCGACGCGCTCGGCCTTCTCCTTTTCAGGCCAACCGGCAAACTTCAAGCCGACACCGACGTTCTGGGAAACCTTCATCCAGGGGTAGAGGTGGGGCGCCTGGAACATCATGACCCAGCGCGAGGACGGACCATCGACCTTCTTGCCATCGAATTCGATGACGCCCTCCGTCGGGCGATTGAGGCCGGCGATGATATGCAGCAACGTCGACTTGCCGCAACCGGAGCGTCCGATGATTGCCAATGCCTCGCCGCGCCCCGACTGAAGCTGAAGATTGGTGAACGTGGGATTGCCGCGCGTATTGTAACGGTAGCCCAGGCCGTGGATGTTGATTTCGACTCCTCTGATTGACACCGATCATTTCTCCGTGACTGGTTTTTCTGGAGTCTCCATCGGCCGGGCCGGCGACCGGACAAACCCGGTGCGCCGCCCTATCGACAGCTCCGCTTGCTGGACACTTCCTTTTGCGCGCCCGCCCTCCGGGCACCGCGCCTCAACACGGCGAGTTCGCGAAACGCGAAACCTCGCTTCTCCGACGTCCTTGCTAGGTGGCGGCGAGCCGCACGTGTACTTCCTTCATTCTCTGCTTCAAAATTTCCGGATCGAGCAGACCACGCTTGATCAGCGAATGCGTCAGCGCAAGCAATTGACGCTCCGGGAAGGGGACATCCTGGTAAAGCGTGGCCGACAGTTCGTCTTCTTCCCAGCGACGCTCGAGCAGCGGCAAAGGCGCATCCATTGCGTCGCGAGCCACATCACCGGCCAGCCAGCGCTTTTCGGCCGCCGCCATTGATGAACACGACCCTGACGCCAGGACTTCACACATGCCGTCGAGGCTGGTTTTCCAGGGAGGATCGGGATTGGTAACCCCATACTGCTCCGCCAGATCGCCCCAGACCCGCCCATGCTCCTTGATTTCCTCAAGCAGCGGGACCGGCGTCCAGTTCGCCGCGCACTCCGCCATGTCGGCGGGTGCGTGCATTTTCTCGGGTATGGCCATGATGGCTCCTCGTCTCAGTGATGCGCCGGCTTCGCCGCGTGATGCACGGACAATTCGAGGTTCGACGTCACGCCAGGCTTGGGCAGGGCGACACCGATCAGGCAATCGCGCGTAACAATCTCGGTCAGTTGGTCCTCGGTCCAGCCCTCGGTGCCTGCCGGGCGCACGGGCATGACGATGAAGCGGCACTTCTGGTTGGAATCCTCGACGCGAACATCAACCTCCGCCGGCAGGGTCAGGCCGAATTCGGCCAGCACCTGACGCGGCCAGCGAACCAGGCGACGGCGATAGTTAGGTGTCCGGTACCACTCCGGCTGGAAGCCCAGGATCGGGCGCGGGTAACACGAGCACAGGGTGCAAACCACAACATGATGCACGCTGGGCGTATCTTCCAGGACCCGCAGGTCGGTATAGTCGCTGGGCGTGCCAAAGCCCGTCGGATTGAGGTAATCGACCCCGACAGCCTTGCTGGCGGCGATGGCATCGGTCATCACCAGCTTCTTGTACTCGGGGTCGAGCCAGGCCTTGGCGACCATGCGCGCCGCAGGGGTGGGGCCGATGTGCTCGGCAAATTCGGTGAATTTGCGATGGTCCTCGGCGGAGAACAGGCCCTTCTCGATACAGATTTCGCGAACCGCTATTTCGAGCGCCTCGAAGTCGCTGATTTCATCCACCATCGGCGCCGGAGCGTTGTGATCGTGATCGTGTGACATGAAATTCCCTTCCTTTTCTGGAGCCGATCGGCCGGTTAAACCGCTTCGAGCCAACGCTCGGAGAACTCGGTCTGCAAGGTATCGTTGGCAAACGCCGCCGGATACTCTGGCCAGAGATCCGTTTGCTTGAAACGCACGATGTAGAACCACTCGGACTTATCGACGTGCCCCCAGGCCTCGTCTTCCGGCGCCGGGCTCTCGTGCGTGACGACGGCAACCTCGCCTACCGCGCCACGGGTATACACCTGACAGCGCGTGTAGAAGATGTCCGGCATGTCCTTGATGCGAACGCGATCACCCACCTTGAACTTTGACGGTCCGCCGGCCGTGCCCGCGAAACATTGGGGATCGCCCTTGCCGGTGGCGATCCTGGCGTGATGGGTTCTATCGTGCTGGCTCATGGCGCTTTTTCACCTCGTCGATTTTGTTGATGAGTTCGGTAAGGGTGATGTGATGCCCCTCCACCAGGATTCGGGCCGCGGAAAGCAGCCAACGGCCGTAGTAAGGCAGGCCCAGGTACTGGGTCGTGCCAAGATCGACGTTTTGCATGCGACGCCGCTCTTCGGCACACCAAACGCCGCGCCAAGCAAGACACTCCGTGGTGACGTAGGCCCGGTAGCCCCAAGCCTCGGACTCCTCTTCCGTCCACTCGACCGGCACATCTACCTGACCGCCAACATCGTGCGGCGAACGGGTGTAGGCGCGGAACATCTCGTGGGTGAGGTCGGATGCATAGATTGCCTTGCCGGTCTGCTGCACTGGAGGCTCGATTTCAACCACCGCCTGCAAATGCCGCAGCACTTCGTCTCTGGTACTTGATGACATGGCTGGACTTCTCCTTAAATTGTTGTCGTTCGGAATCACGGCAGTCGAGCCTGCATTCAACGCTATTGCAGCGAGCCGCGCTTTTTTGGGCCTTGGCTTTCAGATTCCGGATCGCCATCAACAATTTGCCTTTAGTCGTATCATTGCCAGTCGTTTTGCCCGGCAAGGAAACCGGTAAATCGTTGATGGTTAAATTTTGTGGAATTCAAGCAAATTTGTCCAAGACGATTTTCCGATCCGCAGAATAGGAATTGGTTATGCATTCGAAGCTGATGTTTCCCCGTTCGATCCGCTATCTGCTCTCGGTCGCCGAAAACCATAGCTTCACGCGGGCCGCGGAAGCGCTGCACGTTTCACAGCCGACGCTGTCGCAACAGATCAAGCTGCTCGAGGAGGCCCTGGACGCGCAGTTGCTGGATCGGTCCGGACGCAACGTGCGCCTGACAGACGCCGGCGAGGTCTATGTGCGTCATGCCCGACGCGCCCTGGAGGAGCTCGATGCCGCCAAGCGCGCGGTGGTCGACCTGGAAGACCTCAGCCGCGGTTATCTGCGCCTGGGCATGACGCCAATTACCGAATACCTGACCACTTCGCTGGTTGATGAATTCAACGCGAGATATCCCGGCATCGCGGTCAGCGCCATGGAAATGTCACAGGACCAGATCGAGGCCGGCGTGGCCGACGGTACGCTGGATGCCGGGATTGCCTTTACCCACTCGACGCAGAGCGAGGTGGAACCGAGCAAGATCGAGTTGCACACGCTGTTCATGGAACCCCTTAGCCTTGCGGTAGGCGCGGACCATGCACTCGCCGGACGCCAGGAACCCATGGGAATCGAAGTGCTCTCACAGGAACCGCTGGTGATGTTGAACCAGAATTTTGCCCTGCGCCGTCACTTCGACCTGTACTGCATGGAGCATGGCACACACCCGAGGATCGCCGTCGAAACCAACTCATTAAGCATGATGGTGCAATCGGTACGGCTCGGACGCCTGATCACCGTGCTGCCCACCACCATCGCCTGCACACTGCCGCGCCTGTATGCCGTTCCCCTGGTTCCGGAACTGCCCCACCACACGATTGCCCTGATCGGTCCACATGGAACTTACAAAAGCCCCGCTTGCCGTGCCTTCGGCAAGCTTGCCGCCGAATGGAATTTTGGGCGTGCGCCGATCTCGCCTGACCAGCCAATCGAGCCGCCTGCCAGAAAGTCCCGAATGGCAAGCAAAGCGGCACCGATGCCCAAGGCCGGGGTCGCGGTCGCCTGAACCGGCTGTCGGCTTGCCGCGCTCAGCCCGGAATCAAGTTTCCCTGTATAGCGGCAAGCACGCCGCCGCCGACCTGGATTCCGGGATCGGCGGCAGTGCCGATACGTATTTGCACCAGCGACGGCCGTCGCACCTCGTGGCCCTGCTCGATACGCCAGGAACGTTTCTCGCGCGGACACACCTCATGCATCCGCAAATACCCGGCAAGAAAGGCCGCACCGTTACCCGTGGCGGGATCCTCCCTGACGCCGTGCGCATCGAAGAAAAAGCGCGCCGACAAGTCATTGTCCGATGACCGGGTTTCGGCGCAGAACAGATAGGTGAGCGGAGGAAAGCCCTCTGCCATCAATCCGGCGTAGGCCTTCAGATCCAGCAGCGCACGCCGCAAAGCCACCAGGCTGCGCAATGGAACTATCGCCGCTGCCGTGCCGGCCGACATGACCTGAACCGGGTAACGCAGGTCGATGTCATCCATTGCCAGCCCCAGCGCCAAGGCCATTCTTGCCGGATCACACTGGATGCCGGCGCTAATCGGCGGGGCGTCAAACCACAGGGTTTCCAGGCCATGCCCGTTTCGTTCGCAATAAACTGGTATTTCACCGACCTGGAGATTAAGCCTGACCGGATCCTTTGCCGCGCCCGCGAGATGCCTGCCGATGACCCAGGCCGTGCCGAGTATGGGATGTCCGGCGAAGGCGATTTCCCTGGCCGGAGTAAACAGGCGGGTCCGGTAGCCGCCATTCGCCTCCGGATCGGTATAAACAAAGGTAGTTTCCGAGTAATTGGTCTCGGCCGCCAGCAGTTGCATGGTTTCGTCGCTCAGTCGCTCGGCGCCAAGCACAACGGCAAGCGGATTGCCGGCGTAGGCGCGCTCGGCAAAAACATCGACGATAAAAAAATCCGGGCTCATGGCACTCTCGTTTGCCGCCGGCACGCGCTGGTCAGCGGCCACTCACCCGCAAGACCGGACGCGACGGGCGATGTAAGTGTAATAGGTGCAGGCGGCGAAGAACGTGCCATCCTCAATCGCCTTGATCTGGGCGGCCAGCCATGGCTCGACCACCTCCGTCGGGAAGAAGCCGGCCTTGACGATGTAAGGAGCATAGGTCTCGACGAAGGATTTGAAGTAACTGCCGCTGCCGATCTCGACCACCGCCTCGCCCCAAGCCGATTCGAGCTTGAGCCCAAACTCCGGCATCATTCGCGGCAGGTCGCGCATGATGCGCGGGTTGTTGAAGCTGGCCTTGACCAGGGCGGCATCCAGGCGCTGGCCAAGATCATGGTCCGGCAAGGCATAGGTCATCGAAGCGTAGTCGCCATCGAAGATCGCCAGCTTGCCGCCGGGTTTGACAACGCGCACCATCTCGCACAGCACCGACAGCGGATCGGTGACATGGCTGATCAGCGTATGGGCAAAAACGATATCGAAGCTGGCATCCGGAAAGTCCAGCCGATGCGCATCGCCGACATCGAACTCGACCCGGTCGACAACGGCTTCGGTCACCACAAACTTGCGCGCAGCCGCGATGAAGTCCGCACTCTGATCAACACCGACGGCCCGCCCCGTGAAATCCGGACGGCGCACCAAGGCGCGCAACGTGGCCCCGGTACCGCAACCCACCTCCAGCACGCGCCCCGCGGCCCCGGGTATCAGTTCGGCAGCGTAACGATCGAACAGTCGGGTGAAAACCTTGTCCTTGGCGCGGCTCTCCAGCCGCGCAATCAGGCGCTCAATAGCTGCTGCGTCAAGTTCATTGACAAATCTGTGTGGGTCTTTCGCCGTCATGAATAGTCCCCACGCAGACGAAATCGACGCTGTCGCGCTACGCCATTGAACGCAAAAACCGGGACCGCAGTGCGGTACCCGGTTTTCTTTGCAAGTCTGACCTGGAAGCTTACCAAGCCTTGTAGGGCAAAAACTTGCCGTTCAGGGTAACCACCACGCGATCACCCTTGGGATCTTCCTGCTTCTGAATATCCATCGAGAAGTCGATCGCACTCATGATGCCGTCACCAAACTTCTCGTTGATGATTTCCTTGATGGTTTCGCCATAGACCCCGACGATTTCATACCAGCGATAGATCAACGGATCGGTGGGAATGGTCTGGGTCCAGGTCTTTTTCGGGAATCGCTGGAGGGCCGCCGAAACCTCCTTGCCCAGGCCAAGCACCTTGGCAACAGCATCGGCCGGCTTTTTCTCCAGGTGATTCATGCCCAGGCAGGCCGAACAGACGAACTCCGGCGAGACTCCGGCAGCGTTGGCAATGTCGGCCCACTTGAGCTTCTTGGCGTCCTTGGCATCGAGGATCGCATCTTTCATATCCGCTTTGTTCATGTGCTGATTCCGTTGATTTGTAGTTTTTGCAGGTGGGGCGGGGTGGGGGTGACGCGTCGCATATCCGCCATCAGATGGCGGGGTGATACATCCTGGCGTGGAACAGCTTGGTGCTTTCCATCGAACGCAGGGTCTTGGCAACGGCCAGCATGCCCAGGTCGAGAACAGGTTCGATCAGGATCACGCTCAGATAAGCACCGCCGAATGCCGCAACGTTGGCCAGGTTTTCGGCACCAAAGCCGGCACCATAAAACGCCCAGAAGGCCACCCAGGCCACCACGCCCCCCTGATAGGCAGTCGAGAGCTTGAGCGCCTGGGCGTAGCTGACGTCGGTATAGGCGGTATTGGCGGGAATGATCCTGGCCGCAAGCGCGTGGACCGCCAGCAGGGGCACCAGCAGGCTGGTGACATTCATGCCGAATTGAGGCAGGTCGGCGGGCGCGAACAACAGGCCTTGAATCAGCAACCCGGCGGCGAGGCCAAGTGCGGCGGGACCGGCGCCAAACATCAGGAACAGCGTCGAGCCGAGGATGAAATGTACTTCGGAAACCCCGACCGGGTAATGCGGCAACAGCTCGAAGAAGCTCAGGACCAGCGCCGCGGCGATCAAGGTACGGGCCGCCATGGTACCCACACCATCTTTTTTCGCCATATCCAGCGCGAGCTTGGCCGAATAGCCGATCGCGCCGGCGGCCGTGGCGTAACCCAGGGCCAGTTTGGTGGCTCCGACAACGATGCCAGGTTCGATATGCATGCTTGCTTCTCCTCTTGAGTGCAGTGCAACAATACCGCCGTGCTTACGGCAGCGACATTTACAGACTACGAATCGATTGCCTGGCGCCGGCTTGCCAGAAACGAGAGCCCCATCGCGTCAACGCTTTAAACCTTGATGATTCAATTTTGTTGGATCAAAAATGGATTGTCCAAGACGATTTTCCGATTTGATGAATAGGAAATCGCTATGCGTTGGCGCGACGATTACAAACTGTTGCCTTCTTCCCCTTGCGGGCGGCATGCTCAAATGGGACTTGCATTCTCAAGACCTCAAGGCCGGGAGCTTCCCGGCCTTTTCATTCTGGCGCAACGCCGGGCTCTCGGTAGAATGGGCGGAGTTACCACTAACACTCCCATACGCCCATGACTGCCAAGCTCTTCCCCGCAGACAAGGCCGGTGTCCTGGCCGAGGCCCTGCCCTATATCAAGCGCTTTCACGGCAAGACCATTGTCGTCAAGTACGGCGGCAACGCCATGACCGACGATCACCTCAAGCAGTGCTTCGCGCGCGACGTGGTCTTGCTCAAGCTGGTGGGCATGAACCCGGTAGTGGTGCATGGCGGCGGTCCGCAGATCGAGAACCTGCTGGCCAAGGTGGGCAAGAAAGGCGAATTCGTCCAGGGCATGCGCGTCACCGACGCCGAGACCATGGAGGTGGTCGAGATGGTGCTGGGTGGCCAGGTGAACAAGGAAATCGTGAACCTCATCAACCAGCACGGCGGCAAGGCGGTCGGCCTTACCGGCAAGGACGGCAACTTCATCCGCGCCAAGAAGCTGATGATGGAAAACAAGGACAATCCGGGCGACCTGATCGATATCGGCCAGGTCGGCGACATCGTCTCGATCGACCCCAGCCTGATTGCCCTGCTCGACACTGGTGCCTTCATCCCGGTGATCGCGCCGATCGGTGTCGGCAGCGAAGGCGAAACCTACAACATCAATGCCGACGTCGTCGCCGGCAAGATCTCGGAAGTGCTTAAGGCGGAGAAGCTGGTGCTTCTGACCAATACGCCGGGCGTGCTGGACAAGGCGGGCAATCTGCTGACCGGCATCACGCCCAAGCAGATCGACGACATGGTCGCGGACGGCACGCTGTCCGGCGGCATGCTGCCCAAGATCGGCTCCGCGCTCGATGCGGCGCGCAGCGGTGTCAGGAGCGTGCATATCATCGACGGACGGGTGGAACACGCCCTGCTGCTGGAAATCCTGACCGACGAAGGCGTCGGCACCCTGATCAAATCCAAATAAACGCCAGCACGAGGAGGACGCGATGAACGACGAACGGGCTGCCAAGGTCGGCGAAAAAAAACTGCTGATCCTGCAAACCATCGCCGAGATGCTGGAACGCCCGGCAGCGGAAAAAGTCACCACTGCGCTGCTGGCCAAGCAGTTGCAGGTATCCGAAGCGGCCCTTTATCGCCACTTCGCCAGCAAGGCGCAGATGTACGAAGGCCTGATCGAGTTCATCGAGACCGGGGTGTTCTCGGTGATCAACCAGATCGAGACTGGCGAGGAGTCAGGACTCAAGCAGGCCGAAGCCATCGTCGCGTCGCTGCTCCGGTTCGCGCAAAAAAATCGCGGGCTGACACGCGTCCTGGTCGGGGACGCACTGGTCCATGAGAACCCACGCCTGCAGTTGCGCATAAACCAGTTGCTCGACCGCATCGACACCACGCTCAAACAAGCGCTCAAGGTGGCCGCGGCGCAGGGCGCGCTTTCTGCCGAGCACGACTTCGGTGCCCACGCCAACCTGCTGGTCTGCTATGCGCTGGGACGCTGGCAGCGTTTCGTCAAGAGCGGTTTCAAGGACGATCCGCTGGCCGGATGGACGGCGCAGTGGCCGATTCTGCGCGCCTAGACCTGGCGGCGAGCGAATTCTCGGCCTGGGAACTGGCGATCAGATCATCCAGCGCGCCGGAGGCGTAGAGACGCAGGAAGGCGTCCGCCACACGCGGGTCGAAATGGCCCCCGGATTCCTTCCGCAGCAGTTCAACCGCCCGCTCCGGCTCCCAGGCTTCCTTGTAGGGACGGTCGCTGGTGAGCGCGTCGAAGACATCCACCACGGCGACGATGCGCGATTCGAGCGGGATTTCCTCCCCCTTGAGTCCATCGGGATAGCCAGCACCGTTCCAGCGCTCGTGATGCGTAAGCGCAACCGAACGCGCCAGCGTCAGCGACGAGCTATGGATCAGGATTGCTTCGCCAATGCGCGGATGCGTCTGCATCACGGCGAACTCATGGCTGGTCAGGGCCTCCGGCTTCGCCAGGATATTGTCCGGGATACCGACCTTGCCGACGTCATGAAGGCGGCTGGCCTGGGCGTAGGCGGCGGCGGTGTCCGCATCCAGGCCCAGTTCGAGGGCCAACCTGCGGGTGTATTCCTCGATGCGGTGAATATGCTGCCCCGTGGTGTTGTCCTTGAACTCGGCGACTTCGCCCAGCATGTCAATGGCTTCGTCATAGGATTTCTCGAGGCGGCGGTGCAGGTAGAAATTGTGTATCGCGGCAGCGCATTGATTGGCCATGATCTGGATCAGCTCCCCGTCGACCGCGCTGAGGCACTCGCCCGCCTCGAGGTAGACGAAGCCGAAGGTCTTGTCGCGGCTTCTCAGCGGAACGGTCATCGAGCCACTGCGCAGTCTGCTCGGCGCTTCCTGGGTCAGCATGGCCTGCGAGCACAATTCGACAATCTCGCGGCGGCGCACTTCGTTCCCCGGCACGTCGTCGAGATCGCCGGTTCCGGCACGAATCCTGATTTGTTCGCCTTCGATCGTCGCCATCAAGCCGTCAATGGTCGAGATCAGCGCCGACCCTCCCAGCTTGCAAAAACCGATGATCTGCAGCAGCAGGCCGCGAAAATAGTCTTCGAGCTGATGGCGGTCCAGATTGTAGAGTTCGGGGGTGACGTCGAGAATGCGCCGCAGGCCGAGGCGATTGACTTCGATGGTCTGCAGGTCACGATAGCTCTTCAGTGCCGAGCGCACCGTGGTGTAGAGCTTTTGCGCTGTGAGTTCGGTCTTGTCCTTGTAGTCGTCAATATCGAAATTGTCGATCACATAGCGCTCAGGCGCCAAGCCCGGCTGGCCGGTACGAATCACCAGCCGCATCATGGCATTGCCAAGCTCGCTGCGGATGAACGAAACCAGTCGCAGCCCAGCGTCATCGGCTTCCATCACGACATCGATCAGGGCCACCGCGACATCCGTTTCCTTGCGCAGCAAGCGTTCGGCTTCGGCCACCGAACCGGCCTCGATCAAGAGCAAGGGGCGGCTGGCGAATTCGAAGCCGCGCAAGTTGAGTGCAGTCAGTTGACGCACATCCGGCTCGTCATCCACCACCAGGATCTTCCAGGGACTGACTCGCGGCCTGGCCACGCCGGGGTGGTTTGCGCCCGGCAGTTTGCGGATGATCTTCATTGCTCGCCGCCTCCCGAACGGCGCTGCGCTGGGGAAACTCGATGGTGAACCGGGCTCCCTTTCCTCTTCGGCTGGTACAACTGATGGTTCCGCCCAGTCCTTGTGTCACCATATTGTAGGCGATGTACAAGCCCAAACCGCTGCCGCCGGACCCACGGCGCGTGGTAAAAAAAGGCTCGAAAGCACGCCGCAGCGTTGCCTCGTCCATACCGATCCCGTCATCGCCGAATTCGATGCAAACCTGGTTGTTGGCGATTCGCGCGCGGATGTGGACGGCGCCCGATCTGCCGCCATCTTCGAAGGCGTGGAGGTGGGCGTTCTGCAGCAGATTGGTCAGCAGTTGTGCCAGCGCGCCAGCCGAGCCGTAGACGCGGATCTGCGGCGGACAGTCGACGATGATCCTGATCTGCGTGTTCTTGAAGGTTCCCTTCAGGGACTTCAGTACGTCATCGATGACTTCCGCGAGGTCGAACTCGCGCTCGGCCTCCGAAGTCTGATCGACCGCCGTACGCTTGAAACTCTGCACCATGGCGGCGGCACGCCTGAGGTTCCCCAGTATCAGGCTCGAAGCCTCGTCGAGCATTTGCATGCGCTGGCGCAGGTCGTCCTCGCTGACTTCCGGCTGATCGATCAGGCGTCCGATTTCGGCAACAAGTTCCCGCGATTGCGAGGCCGCGCCCACGGCTACGCCGACTGGCGTGTTCACTTCGTGAGCGAAACCGGCAACCATGCGCCCCAGCGAGGCCATCTTCTCGCTCTCGACCAGATCGCCGCGTACGGCTTCCAGCGCCAGCACGTTGCGCCGCGTCATCAGCAGGCTGCCCCAGGCGAGCAAGGCGAAAATGGCAAACACCGCGATGTGAATGATCATGAAGCCGCGCTTTTGCGCATTGATGATGGCGTAGATGTAACCGGCGGGGAAGCTGACGCTGATGCCGCCGCTCACGGTCCCCAGCGTGTAGTTCTGTTTGACGTGACAAACGATGCAGGGCTCCCGGACTTCGAGCGGCGCCATGTACCTGAAACTCGCCGTGGCGCCGGTGCCGACTATTGATATCCGTTCGGTACGGCTGGTCGCGAAGCCTTCGAGCGATTCGCGTTCCCAGGGATCGGGCCGGTTTCCCGGATTGATTGGGTCAAGACTGGTCTGGCGCACCCGCATGTCACGCTCCGAACCGATCAGTTCGTTGAGCTGACGCGTCATGTAGGCGGGATTGATCATCGTCAGCAGCACGCCGGAGGGCGTGGTGATGGTCTTGTCCGGCACATCCAGCCAGGGGTTGGGAGGGTTCCAGGGGCTTACCGGAGCATACACGCCGCCGTGGTTCGCGGCCCAGAGGCGGGTGGTTTCGAGCATCTCGAATACCAGCCTGCCGCGCGCTGCCGCCATCGCGTAGGCATGCTGCTCCAATTCATGGATATGCCAAGCGTAGGATGCCACGGTGACCAGACCCCAGAACAGGATCAAAAGCGGCCACCACGCCGGCCGCCGGATGAAGGTATCGAAACCGAGAAGCAGAAACTGCGCCGGAAACCTCAAGAAATCAATTCCTCAGCAACGTCGCCGCCTCCAGCGCAAAGTAGGTCAGGATGCCGTCGCAACCGGCGCGCTTGAAACACAGCAGTGCTTCCATCATCACCGCGTCATGCGCCAGCCAGCCGTTCTGCGCGGCCGCCTTGAGCATCGCGTATTCGCCACTGACCTGATAGGCGTAGGTCGGCACCCCGAACTCGTCCTTCACCCGCCGCACGATGTCGAGGTAAGGCATGCCCGGCTTGACCATCACCATGTCGGCACCTTCGTCGAGGTCGAGTGCGATTTCACGCAAGGCCTCGTCGCTGTTGCCGGGGTCCATCTGGTAGGTATGCTTGTTGCCCTTGCCCAGATTCCCCGCCGAACCGACGGCATCGCGAAAAGGTCCATAAAAGGACGAGGCATACTTCGCCGAATAGGCCAGGATACGGGTATAAATATGGTTTTCGGCATCCAGGGTGGTGCGAATGCACCCGATGCGGCCGTCCATCATGTCCGAGGGGGCCACCACGTCGGCGCCGGCGCGGGCGTGGCACAGCGCCTGTTTCGCCAGCGCTTCCAGCGTCTCGTCGTTCATCACGTAGCCGCGCGGATCATCGGGGTCGATCAGGCCGTCCTGGCCGTGGCTGGTATAGGGATCGAGGGCCACATCGGTCACCACCCCCAGTTCCGGAAACTCCTTCTTCAGGCGTGCCACCACAGTCGGCACCAGGCCCTCCGGGTTCCAGGCCTCTTCGGCACCCGGCGTTTTCTTGCCGCCATCGACCACCGGGAACAAGGCCATGGCTGGCACGCCAAGCTTCAGGGCCTTTTCCGCCACCGGCAGCAGGCGGTCGAGACTCATGCGCTCGACGCCGGGCATCGAGGCCACCGGCTCGACGCGATTGGCACCTTCCAGCACAAATACGGGATAGATCAGGTCGTCGGCGGTCAGCATGTTCTCGCGCATCAGGCGCCGCGAGAAATTGTCACGCCGCATCCGCCGCATCCGGGTTCCCGGGAATGAGCCTTTTGTAATCATTGGTTTAACCCTGAAAATATTTTTGCAAGATACTTGAACTTTAACGCAAACGAATTATCATAGTTATCAGGTGGTGGCGAACGATTCTCGTTTGCGCCACCTCCCGCTTCACCTCCCTGAGCGGGTGCCTTGAATTCTTCAAGGTGTTTTGCCCTCGGCCTTCCCCCTTTGGTCGAGGGCTTTTATTTGGCCTCGCCAAGAGCCCGTCGGGCAAATTATAAGGCTATCGCCCAACCCGCCATTCGGGACAGCGGGCGATCAGGCTGACGGCATCAGCTAGCCGAAACGACAGGTCCGTCCTTGCTCAACCAGTTGGCTATCGATGCTTCGGCCTCGTCGACCCCGGTCTTTTTCAGGCTGGAAAACATCTGCACCGTAATCTGCGCGCCATGTTCGGCCAGGGTACTGCGGGTTTCACGCAGGGTCTTGGCCTGTTCCTGACGGGTAAGCTTGTCTGATTTGGTCAGCAGACAGTGGATAGGCCGGCCGGTTGGCGCGAACCAGTCGATCATCTTGCGGTCCAGCTCGGTCAGCGGCCGGCGCGCATCCATGATCAGCACCAGCCCGACCAGGTTCGGACGCCGGATCAGGTAGTGTTCCAGCAAACCCTGCCATTGCAGGCGCACCGCAAGCGGAACCTGGGCAAAGCCATAACCCGGCAGATCGACCAGGGCAGCGCCGTTCTTCAGGCGAAACAGGTTGATCAGCTGCGTGCGCCCCGGCGTCTTGGAGACGTAGGCTAGCCGGGTATGCCCCACCAGGGTATTGATCGCACTCGATTTACCGGCGTTCGAGCGCCCGGCAAAAGCGATTTCGGGGGCTTCGGCCGGGGGCAGGCCATCGGGTTTGGCGACGGAAATCTCGAAAGCGGCGTGGCGAAAGACGGACATGAACCGGATACCTGAAGCGCGCCTCCATCAATGGCCGACGTGGAGATTCGGTCGAGCTGGGATAGAATATCAGGTTTCCAAATTCTGAATCCCGGCGTTCCGAGGAGTTTTCCCCATGAAGCGTTCCCTGCTAGCCCTGCTTTGCGCGCTGACAGCTTTCGGCGTCCAGGCCGCCGACGCGGCCAAGGCCGCGCCGAAAGGCGATGCCGCCCGCGGCCAGCCGATCGCCGCCACTGTATGCGGCGCCTGCCACGGCGCCGACGGCAACAGCCAGCTCGCCGCCAACCCGAAACTGGCCGGTCAGCATCCCGAGTACCTGCTGAAGCAAATGAAGAACTTCAAGGCGGCCGACGGCAAGCAGCCGGAACGTGTCAGCGCCATCATGAATGGCATGATCGCCGCCTTCGACGAAGGCCAGATGCGCGACATCGCCGCCTACTTCGCGGCGCAATCGCAAAAGGGCGAAACCGCGAAAAATCGCGACACCGTCGAATTCGGCCAGAAGCTGTATCGCGGTGGCGACCAGGCCAAGGGCCTGCCCGCCTGCGCCGCCTGCCACGGCCCGGCCGGCGCCGGCATCCCGGCACAGTACCCGCGCATCGGCGGCCAGTTTGCCGAGTACACCGAAGCCCAGCTCAAGGCCTTTCGCGACGGCGTCCGCGCCAACGACCCGAACAAGATGATGCGCATGGTCGCCATCAAGATGACCGACGCGGAAATCAAGGCGGTGTCGGATTACATCGCCGGCCTGCGTTAATTTCAGTCCCGCTGCAAGCAAAAGGTCCGGAATTCCGGGCCTTTTTGCTTTTCCAATCCCGCGCCATCCACCTCAGGCGCGCAGCAGAGCGGGCATTTCCTTGCGAATGTAGACGACATACTCGCGATCGCCTTGCAGCACGTGGTTGAGGAACCAGTTCTCGAAAAAGCGCACCAGATTGTCGGCCGAAGGGTTCTCCTTCATGCCACGCTCAAGCTCGGCCAACTGCTCCAGAATGTGCGAATGCGCCTCTTTATGGCCAAGCCGCCCGGGGTAGCCGACGATTTCCAGCAAAGCTTCCTCGACCGCGAGGTGGAATTTCATGTAGTCGGCCAACTGCGACAGCAGAAAGCGCTGGATATGCCACGGGTCACGCTTGGCGACGGCGTTTTCGATGGCGAGCAAATGCTCGAAAATCTTCTTGTGCTGCTCGTCGATCGTTTCGATCCCGATCGCAAAGCTGTTGTTCCACTTCATTGCTTTTCCTTGCGCTGCCGCACCTGCTCCTCGGCATCAATTCTATCGGCACTCGTGCATCCGGAAGTCTCATCGCCGAAAATACCCGACGTCACCCGCGGGATTCCGCCCAGATCCCTGTGCTGCGCCAGCTTCCCGAACCCGGCGGCCATCATCAATTCGCGCACCGTCGGCCCTTGGTCATGGCCGTGTTCCAGCAGCAGTGCACCACCGGGTTTCAGGAACCGGGGCGCCGTCGCGACGATGCGCCGGATGGCGTCCAGGCCATCGCCGCCGCTGGCCAGTGCCGTGAGCGGTTCATGGCGCAGGTCGCCCCGGCCCAGATGCGGGTCGGCGGCGGCGACATACGGAGGATTGCCGACAATCACGTCATAGCGTTCGCCGTCGAGCGCGGCAAACCAGTCGCTTTGGCGCAGGCAGACATCGGCCGCCAGAGCCAGCGTATTGGCACGCGCCACCTCCAGCGCGAGGGCCGAGAAATCGACGCCGGTGAGCCGGGCCGCCGGCAGTTCCAGGGCCAGTGAAATGGCGATGCAACCGCTGCCGGTACCCAGATCGAGGATGCTCGCCGTGCTGCCGGCGCCGACTTTGCCGATTGCCAGATCGACGAGGAGCTCGGTTTCCGGTCGCGGGATCAAGGTCGCCGGAGTGACGGCAAAGCGGCGGCCGAAAAACTCGCGATAGCCGACCAGATACGCCACCGGCTCGCCGCCGGCGCGACGCGCCACCAGCGAGGCAAACGCCAGCATCGCATCCTCGCCGAGCGGAAAATCGTCGTGCGCCAGCAGCCAGGCGGCAGGGCGTTGCAAAACATGTCCGAGCAGGAGCCGCGCTTCGCCGGCGGGCAGCTTGCCGCGCGCCGCCGTCAGCGCCGCCGCGACCGTGGTCATTCCGCCAGGGCCGCCAGCAGCTCGGCCTGATGCTCGGCGGTCAGTGCACCCAGCAGTTCGTCGAGCTCGCCGTCCATGATGCTGTCGATCTTGTACAGCGTCAGGTTGATGCGGTGGTCGGTCACCCGCCCTTGCGGGAAGTTGTAGGTACGGATGCGCTCCGAGCGATCGCCCGAGCCAATCAGGCTCTTGCGCGTGCTGGCGATCTGCTGCTGCTGTTCGCGCTGCTTGGCGTCGTTGATGCGCGCTGCCAGCACCGACATGGCTTGCGCCTTGTTGCGATGCTGGGAACGATCATCCTGGCATTCGACCACGATGCCGGTCGGCAGGTGGGTGATGCGGACCGCGGAATCGGTCTTGTTGATGTGCTGGCCACCGGCGCCCGAGGCGCGGAAGGTGTCGATCCGCAGGTCGGCCGGATTGATGTCGACCTCGCCCAGGTCGTCGGCCTCGGGCATCACCGCCACGGTACAGGCCGAGGTATGGATGCGGCCCTGGGTTTCGGTCACCGGCACGCGCTGCACGCGATGGCCGCCGGATTCGAACTTGAGTCGGGAGTAGGCGCCACCGCCTTCGACGCGGGCGATGATTTCCCGAAAACCGCCGAGGTCGGATTCGCTGCGCGAGACGATCTCCACTTTCCAGCGCTTGCGTTCGGCATAACGGCTGTACATGCGGAACAGATCGGCGGCGAACAGCGCGGATTCGTCACCGCCGGTGCCGGCGCGGATTTCGAGAAACAGGTTCTTATCGTCGTTGGGATTCCTGGGCAGCAGGGCGCGTTGCAGCTCGATGTCGAGGCGGGCCATTTCGGCGCTGGCGGCCTCCTGCTCGGCCAGCGCCAGCTCCTTCATCTCCGGATCGTCGAGCATCTCTCCGGCACTGGAAAAGTCGGCGCTGGCGGTACGGTAAGCATGGAACAACTCGACCACCGGCAGGATGTCGGAACGTTCACGGGTCAGCTTGCGATAACTGTCCATGTCGCGCGCAGCCTGTTCGCCGCCGAGCAGGCCGTCGATTTCGGCCAGGCGTTCGCTGAGGTGTTCAAGTTTTTCGAGGATGCTGGGTTTCATTGCCTTCCGTGCCGGACTTCGGCCGTATCAGTGGTTTGTCGCGGCGGGTGCGCTGCGGGCGATCAGTTCGATGCTATGGCGCACCTCGGCCGCCAGCAGCAACTCGGTTTGGGCCACCGCCTGGGTAATGCGTTCGTCGAAGCGCAACAGGCCATCGCCATCGATTTCGAGCAGGCCGCCGTCGATCAGGCTGCGAATGACATTCGCAAACAACAGCTTTTCCGAGAACTCCGTCGGGTTGAATTCGTAGAGCATCGCCAGGCGCTGCGCCAGCAGGTGGGTATCTTCTTCGAGCCTGGCGCGCGTCAACGTACCGCTGCCGGCATGCTGCAACAGCGCGAGGGTGAGGAACTGGCGTTCCAGCGTGGGACGAATGATCTCGCCGAGTTGCCTCAGCTCTGGCCCGGCCTGGCTGTTGGGCGGCGGTGCGCGCAACTCGTCGCCGCCATCGCCCACGATCAGGCCGCGCCGACGCAGGGACAATTCGGCTCCGTCGATCACGGCATCCAGTTCCTCGCCCTGCCAGGGCAGAAACAGGTCGGCACCCAGAAGACCATAGATACCCCGGATCGCCGCACGCGCACGCTCGCGGCTGAGGCTCTGGTTATGGCTAACCAGGCAGGCCAGCAGGGCGGGCAGGGCCAGCAGGTGCAGCACATTGTTGCGGAAGTAGGCCAGCAGCGCCGCCTGCACCTCGTCGGCGCGCACCATGTCGCCCAGCGGGTGGGCGTGACGCTGGATCATGTCGAGGCCGATCACATAGTCGATCACGGCGTCCGGCGCAAGAGCGCAGGGGACGATGCTTGCCGCCCAGGGCGAGTCGGCGAGCAGGGCTTGCACATGCCCGATCTGGCGCGCCAGCAATTGCAGGTCGGCCGCGTGCTTGGGTGTCGACAGCAGGGTGAGCGCAACCAGATTCACCGGATTGACCACCGCGACCGCATTGATGTCGCGTGCCAATGTCGTTGCCGTCGCATCCACGGCGCGCCGCAGCCAGGGCGCCTGGACATCGAACTCGTCTTCGCGCCAGGACGGGTGGCGGGCATCGAGGAATTCCGCCAGCGGCAGCGGCTTGCCGAAATTCACATGCACCTTGCCGAAATTGCGCCGCAGCAGACGCGCGGCGCCGATCAAGCCAGTCAGGGACTCGGATTTCTTCGGCCGGCCATTGAGTTCGGCGAGATGGCTCTTGCCCTCCATCAGCTTTTCGTAGCCGATGTACACCGGCACGAACACCAGCGGCCTTGCCCGGCTGCGGACGAAGCTCTGTACGGTCATCGCCAGTATGCCGGCCTTGGGCGCCAGCATGCGGCCGCTGCGGCTGCGGCCACCCTCGATGAAGTATTCGATCGGGAAGCCGCGATCGATCATCATGTGCAGGTATTCGAGGAACACCGCCGTGTACAGCGGATCGCCCTTGATCTTGCGGCGCAGGAAGAAAGCCCCCGAACGACGCAGGATGGAGCCGACGACAGGCAGGTTGAGGTTCGCGCCGGCGGCGATGTGCGGGACCATCAGGCCGCGCGTGAAAATGATGTAGGACAGCAGCAGGTAGTCGATGTGGCTGCGATGGCAGGGCACATAAATGATGCCGTGATCCGGCGCCACGGTGGTCACCCGCTCGAAGTTATGCACCTCGACGCCGTTGTAGACCCGGTTCCAGACCCAGGTCAGGAACAAGGCGAAGGCCCGTACCACAGAATAGGTGTAGTCCGAGGCGATCTCGTAGGCATAGTCGCGTGCCTTGCGCGCGGCCTCGGCATATGAGCCGCCCTCCTTGCCCGCTTCGAGGGCGATCGCTTCGCGCACCGTCGGCGTGGTGACCAGGTTGTGCAGTTGGGTGCGGCGGTGCGACAGGTCGGGGCCGATGGCCATTTCGCGCTGGCGGCGGAAATGCACGCGCAGGATGCGACCCAGCTTGCGCAAGGCACGCGACTCGTCGCGACTTTCGCCGATCGCCTCGCGCAGCGAGATTGGATCGTTGAAGCGCACCACGGTATGGCGGCCGTGGATCAGGATTGCAAACAGGTGGCGCAAGGTGCTGACCTGTTGCCAGGTCTCGGCGAACAAGGCCTTGAGCACCGAATCCTGCTTGCCCGGTTCGCGCCCCCAGAGCAGGGTCACCGGCACCAGTTGGACATCGAACCCCGGATCAGCGAAAGCCGCCTTTACCAGCGACTTGAGCATCGCCGCGTGGTCGATGCGCGGGTTGGGCACGATGTTGCCGCGCAGGTTGCGCGAGAGGAAGAAATACGAGCGCGGCGCGCTGAAGGCATCGTCACGCAGCGGCCGCAGGGCCGGCGGCAGGCCGAAGCGGCGACATTCGTGATCGAGCACCAGCAGGTTGGCCAGATGCTGCTCGTGCAATACGTAGCACACCGCACGGTCGGCGCGCAGACCCAGCGCCCCGGCGGACTCGGGGAAGACCTGGGTGCGCGTGACGAGGTACAGCAGCCGGCGCAGAATGTTGAGCACCCAGCCGGAAAAATCAAGGATGGCCGGGCGGCTCACGGGCGGGCGATCCGGCGCACCTGGGCGCCTGGCGATGATTGCGGGGCCACGCCGCTACTCCCCGGCGTTGAGGCGATAGATGCGCGAAATCAGCGCCGAGACCTCGGCCCTGTCATTGCCTTCGGACTGGTTCAGGGCCTGGGTCGGCGGATGCAGCAGTTTGTTGGTCAAGCCGTGCGACAGGGCGTCGAGCACCTTGGCCGGGTCCTCACCCTTGGCCAGCAGCTTCAGCGCATGCTCGACCTCGTGGCGGCGGGCGCGTTCGCCGGCGTCGCGCAGGGCGCGGATGGTCGGCACCGTCTCGCGCGACTCCAGCCACTGCAAAAAGCCGCTGACCCGGTCGGTGATGATGGCCTCGGCCTCGACCACGGCCGCCTGCCTCGATTCGAGACCGGATTCGACGATCTGGCCGAGATCGTCGAGGGTGTAGAGAAAGACGTCATCGAGCCGGCTGACTTCTTCCTCGATGTCGCGCGGCACCGCCAGATCGACCATCACCATCGGCCGGTGGCGCCTTGCCTTGAGCGCCCGCTCGACCATGCCGAGGCCGATGATGGGCAGCGAACTCGCGGTGCAGGAGACAACGATATCGTAGTCGGCCAGGCGCTCGCCAAGCTGGTCAAGGCGCATCGCGTCGCCACCAAAGCGCGCCGCCAGGTCGGCGCCGCGCTCGACGGTGCGGTTGGCGATCGTCAACCGTTTGGGCTTGTGCGCGGCGAAATGCGCGGCACAGAGTTCGATCATTTCGCCGGCGCCGACAAAGAGCAGCTTTTGCGTGCCCAGGCTGTCGAAGATTCGCGCCGACAGATGCACCGCCGCGGCGGCCATGGAAACCGTGTTGGCGCCGATCGCCGTGGTCGAGCGCACTTCCTTGGCCACGGCAAAGGTACGCTGGAACAGCTTGCCCAGCACCGTGCCCAGCGTCCCGGCCTCTTCGGCGGCACGCGCCGCCTGCTTCATCTGGCCGAGGATCTGCGGCTCGCCCAGCACCATCGAATCGAGACCGGCGGCGACGCGGAACATGTGGCGCACGGCATCCTGCTGCGGATGCTGGTAGAGGTAAGGGTGGATCTTCTGCGGTGGCAGCGAATGGTATTCGGCCAGCCAGTTGGCGGCGAACTGCGGATGCTCGGCAGCGCAGTACAGCTCGGTGCGATTGCAGGTGGAGAGGATGGCGGCTTCGCGCACCGACTTCTCGCGCAACAGGTCGTGCAGGGCCTGGCCCATGCACGAGGGGTCGAACGCCACCTGCTCGCGAACCGCCAGCGGGGCCGTATGATGGTTGATGCCAAGAGCGTACAACTGCACGTCGATAAGACCTTGTAACGCCGCGAAAAAATCAATCAGCGCGTATTAGAAACCGATCCGGGACAAACGACAAGGCGGCAGCGGGGAATACTGTTGGCCCGGAAAGCGCAATTATATTGGGCGCCGGCCAGGGAAATCCCGGCCAAACCGGCGCAAACAGTGCCGTTTCGACGCCTGGCTTCGCTCTTGGCGGGCTGCAAGCTCGGCGCCCAGCGGTTAAAATTCCTTATTTCACTACGCGGGCTATCCACGGCCCAAAATCGGCGTCTCGCCAGCGCCGACTCCTGGAGAATTTCAGTGCAACTCGTCTGTCTCGACCTCGAAGGCGTGCTCGTCCCGGAAATCTGGATCGAGTTCTCCAAACGCACCGGCATCCCCGCGCTTTCCCGCACCACGCGTGACGAGCCAGACTACGACAAGTTGATGAAATACCGGCTGGACTTGCTGAAGACCCACAAGCTGGGCCTGCCCGACATCCAGCAGGTGATCTCCGACATGGGCCCGATGGCCGGCGCCAGGGATTTCCTCGATGCCCTGCGCCGCGACTACCAGGTGATCATCCTGTCCGACACCTTCTACGAATTCGCCATGCCCCTGATGGTCCAGCTCGGCATGCCGACGCTGTTCTGCCACAAGCTGGAAGCGAATGCCGAGGGCTTCCTGGTGAACTACCACCTGCGCATGCCGAACCAGAAGATGGAATCGGTGAAGCGTTTCAAGGAAATCAACTTCAAGGTGATCGCCGCAGGCGATTCCTACAACGACACCGCGATGCTGGCCGAGGCCGACGCCGGCATCCTGTTCCACCCGCCGCAGAACGTGATCGACGAGTTCCCGCAGTTCCCGGTGACCATGAACTACGCCGAGCTGCGCGCCGAAATCGACAAGGCATCCGCCCGCATCTGATGCACAGGGAACGCTTCTACACACTGTCCGCCTCCTGCCCCGACCAGGTCGGCATCATCGCCCGCGTCACCGGCTTCATCGCCGAACACCAGGGCTGGGTGCTCGAATCCAGCTTCCACGCCGACAGCCTCGACGGGCGCTATTTCATGCGCATCGAGGTCAAGGCGGATTCGATTCCCTTCATGCTGGCCGAGTTTCGCGAGCGTTTCCGGCCGCTCGCCGAGTCGCTGCAAATGACCTGGCGCATCAGCGACTCGGCGGTCAAGAAGCGCGTCGTGATCATGGTCAGCAAGCAGGAGCACTGCCTCTACGACCTGCTGGCGCGCTGGCAGTCGAAGGAACTCGACATCGAGATCCCCTGCGTGATCTCCAACCACGATAGCTTTCGCGGCTTCGTCGAATGGCATGGCATTCCCTTCCACCATGTCCCGGTGACGGCGGAAAACAAATCGCAGGCCTATGCCGAGGTGCGCCGCCTGTTCGAGGAGTCCCGCGGCGACAGCATGGTTCTGGCCCGCTACATGCAGATTCTCTCTCCCGACCTGTGCGCCGCCTATCCGGGGCAGATACTCAACATCCACCACAGCTTCCTGCCCAGCTTCGTCGGCGCCAAGCCCTACCACCAGGCCTATCAGCGCGGCGTCAAGTTGATCGGCGCCACCTGCCACTACGTGACTTCGGAGCTCGACCAGGGGCCGATCATCGAACAGGACGTGATCCGCATCGACCATTCGGATTCCCCCGAGGACATGGTGCGTTACGGCAAGGACATCGAAAAGACGGTCCTCGCCCGCGGCCTGCGCTACCACCTCGAAGACCGCGTGCTGGTCCACGGCAACAAGACGGTGGTATTTCGCTAGCCTGTCGATAGCCGACAGCCAATGTCGTCGCGCCGCCTGCACCTGAGCCTAGTCTTTTTCCTTGCCGCGCTGGTGCTGGCAGCCGGCCTGATCGCTTCCCTGCTGCGCCAGCAGGACAACGCCTTCGAGGCCGCCGACTGGGTGTCGCATTCGCTCGATGTCCGCGCCCGCTTGCAGCAACTGCTCGCCACCATCGATGACGGCCCGACGCAAACGCCGCGCGCGCTGGGCATGGTAGTTGCGCTGCGCGAGAAAATGGCCGAACGTGGCCGGACGCTGGAAGCGTTGGAGGCGATTGCCGTCGATCTCGGCTTTGGTCGCGAACGCGCACGCAACCGCGTGGAGGAATTGATCGGCGAAGAAACCGGCCTGTTGCTGGACAGGCGCCGGACACTGGCAAAGGAGTCCGGTCAGGCACGCTTTGCACTGATCATCGGCGGCGCGGTGGTCGTGCTCTTGCTGGCCGCCGCCTTTTCGATCGTGATCCGCGACAACCGCCAGCGGCGCGCCGCCGAGGACCAGCTCAAGCGCAGCAACGAAGAACTGGAAATTCGCGTCGCCGCCCGAACTGCCGAACAGCGACTCGCCGAGTCGCGCCAGCGCGAGTTGTCGCGGCGCCTGCTACGGGTGCAGGAAGATGAGCGCCGCGCGCTGGCGCGCGAACTGCACGACGAAGTGGGACAGCAGCTTGGCGCCATCAAGCTCAATCTCAAGGCGCTGGCAGGCAATGGCGCGGACAACGCAGCACGCGTCCGCGACGGCATCGAGATCGTCGACGCCACCATCGCCCGGATTCGCGACCGCGCCCTCGACCTGCGTCCCGCCCTGCTCGACGACCTGGGCCTCGCCGCGGCACTGGACTGGCTCTGCCGCCAGCAGGCACAGCGCAGCGGAGTGGCCATCGCCTTCGCCGCGACGCCCTTGCCAACGCTGCCGCCGGACCTGGCCACCGCCGTGTATCGCATCGCCCAGGAAGGCATCACCAATGCCCTCAAGCACGCGGCGGCCAGTCGCATCGAGATCGAGATCCGGGCGGCGGACGACAGACTCGACCTGTCCATCGTCGATAATGGCTGCGGCTTCGACAGCAGGAACATCCGCCCCGGCGTCGGCCTGCCCGGCATGCGCGAACGGATTGAAACGCTCGGCGGCCGACTCAGACTCCAGGGCCGGCTTGGCGAAGGAACCCGCATCCATGTCCATTTCGATTTGACCGCCGATGAACGCTCCACGCACTCGTCTGCTGCTGGCTGACGACCACGCCCTGATGCGCGCCGGCCTGCGCGCCCTGCTGGGAGGCATTCCGAGTTGCGAAGTCGTCGCCGAAGCGGCGGATGGTATCGAGGCCGCGCGCCTGATCCGCCAGCTGCAGCCCGCCGTGGCCTTGGTCGACCTGACCATGCCAGGGCTTTCCGGCCTCGACGTGATCGCCCGCGCGGCGCGGGACGCACCAACCACGCGCTGCCTCGCCTTGTCCATGCATACCGCCGAAAGCTATGTGCTGGAGGCACTGCGCGCCGGCGCCGCCGGATACGTGGTCAAGGACACGGCCCCCGAGGAACTTGCGTTGGCCATCCGCGTGGTGGCAGGCGGCGGGCGCTACCTGTCGGCGAGCATCGCCGGGCGCATTGCCGACGATCTTTTGCAGCAGGCACAAGCCGGCTCGGATGCGGCGCCCAAACCCCTCGACCAGGTCACCCCGCGCCAGCGGCAAATCCTCCAGCTGGTTGCCGAAGGTCACTCCACACGCAGCATCGCCGACAAGCTCTCGATCAGCATCAAGACCGTCGAAACCCATCGTGCGCAGATCATGGAAAGACTGGGTATCCGTGACGTCGCCGGCCTCACGCGTTTTGCCATGCGCAACGGGCTGATCACGCCCGACTGACGCAAATAGGGGTTTCCCCGATGGCCGGGAATCCCCGCCTGCGCGAGACTGTTTTCAGGCAGTCAGCCCGTCTCCTGGGTACGGACGGGCGCCGGAGGGAATTCCCCGAGAATTACCCCGGTATGGCTGCTTGGGCCTTGGCGGCTTCGGCACAAAGTCGCCACCGGATGCCGGCAACTCTGCACCTCCTCCTCAGCCGGCATCCGGAGTGCCCGATTTTTTTCTCAGCAGCAACCAAAGGCCGAAGCAGACCATGGGCAGGCTCAGCCATTGCCCCATGCTGACCGTGTAGGACAGCCCGAAGATGCCATGGTCGGGCTCGCGAAAGTATTCGGCAAGAAAACGGAAGCCGCCATAGCCGACCAGGAACATGCCCGAAACGGCGCCGGTGTTTCGCCGCCGCGCCGAAAACCACCACAGCAGCAGGAACAGCAGCAAGCCTTCGCCGGCCGCCTGATACAGCGGCGACGGATGGCGCGGCAAGGGGTCGACATGCGGGAACACCATCGCCCAAGGCAGGCCGGGATCGGCCACCCGTCCCCAAAGTTCGCCATTGATGAAATTGCCGATGCGCCCCGCCATCAGTCCCAGCGGCACCAGCGGCGCGATGAAGTCGGTAACCTGGAAGAAGCCCTTGCCCGCCTTGCGGCCCCAGAGCGCCATCGCCGCCAGCACGCCAAGGAAACCGCCGTGGAAGGACATGCCGCCCTTCCACACGGCGAGAATCTCCAGCGGGTGCGAAAGGTAATAGCCCGGCTCGTAGAACAGCACCTGACCCAGCCGCCCGCCGAGGATCACGCCAAACACGCCATAGAACAGCAGGTCATCGACATCCTGCGCGCTCATGCCATGCCAGGGCTGGCGCGCCGCACGCCGCTTGCCCAGCCAGATGAAGGCCAGAAAGCCGGCGAGATACATCAGGCCGTACCAGCGCACGGCGAGCGGGCCGATGGCAATGGCGACGGGGTCGAATTGGGGGTGGATCAGCATGCCGGCGATTCTAGCCGGCAGCAAAGTTCCCGGAGGGACGCAGAGCGCTGGCGCTGGCGGGACGGCGATAAAATGCGCGCTTCGCCCAGCCGCTTCGCCACGGAGACTCCCGATGCCCGCCTATCGTTCCCGCACCTCGACCCACGGCCGCAACATGGCCGGCGCGCGCGCCCTGTGGCGTGCCACCGGCATGAAGGACAACGATTTCGGCAAGCCCATCGTCGCGGTGGTCAATTCCTTCACCCAGTTCGTGCCCGGCCACGTGCATCTGAAGGACCTCGGCCAGTTGGTGGCGCGCGAGATCGAGGCCGCCGGCGGCGTGGCCAAGGAGTTCAACACCATCGCGGTCGATGACGGCATCGCCATGGGCCACGGCGGCATGCTGTATTCGCTGCCTTCGCGCGAACTGATTGCCGACTCGGTCGAGTACATGGTGAATGCGCATTGTGCCGATGCCATGGTCTGCATCTCGAACTGCGACAAGATCACCCCAGGCATGCTGATGGCCTCGCTGCGCCTCAACATTCCCACCGTGTTCGTTTCCGGCGGGCCGATGGAAGCCGGCAAGGTCAAGTGGCATGGCGAGTACCGCATGGTGGACCTGATCGACGCCATGATCGAAGCCGCGGATTCGAAGAACTCCGACGCCGATGTCAATGCCATGGAGCGCTCCGCCTGCCCGACCTGCGGCTCCTGCTCGGGCATGTTCACCGCCAACTCGATGAACTGCCTGACCGAAGCGCTGGGCCTGGCGCTGCCGGGCAACGGCTCCATCGTCGCCACCCACGCCGACCGCAAGAAACTGTTCGTCAAGGCCGGGCAGCTCGCCGTGGAACTGTGCGAGCGCTGGTACGACAACAACGACGCCTCGGTGCTGCCGCGCTCGATTGCCAGCATCGGCGCCTTCGAAAACGCCATCGCGCTGGACATCGCCATGGGCGGCTCGACCAATACCGTGCTGCACCTCTTGGCCGCCGCGCGCGAAGGCGGCGTGAATTTCACCATGGCCGACATCGACCGCATGTCGCGCAAGGTGCCCTGCCTGGCCAAGGTGGCGCCGGCGACGCAGAAGTACCACATGGAAGACGTGCATCGCGCCGGCGGCATCATGGCCATCCTTGGCGAACTCGACCGCGCCGGGCTGATCAACCGCGAGTGCCCGACCGTACTGTATCCCTCCATGGGCGAGGCGCTGGACTGCTGCGACGTCAAGCGTAACCACACCCCGGCCGTGCATGAGTTCTACCGCGCCGCGCCGGGCGGCGTGCCGACCCAGGTGGCCTTCTCGCAGTCGCGCCGCTACCCGACGCTGGACCTCGACCGCGCCAAGGGCTGCATCCGCGATCAGGCGCATGCCTATTCGCAGGACGGCGGCCTGGCCGTGCTGTTCGGCAACATCGCCGCGAAGGGCTGCATCGTCAAGACCGCCGGCGTCGATGATTCGAACCTGCGCTTCACCGGCCGCGCCCGCGTCTGCCAGTCGCAGGAAGAGGCAGTGGAAAAGATTCTCGCCGACCAGATCGTCGCCGGCGACATCGTGGTGGTGGTCTATGAAGGCCCCAAGGGCGGGCCAGGCATGCAGGAAATGCTCTACCCGACCAGCTACCTCAAGTCCAAGGGCCTGGGCAAGGCCTGTGCCCTGCTCACCGACGGGCGATTCTCAGGCGGCACCTCAGGGCTTTCCATCGGCCACGCCTCGCCCGAAGCGGCGGCCGGCGGCACCATCGGCCTGGTCGAGGAGGGTGACACGATCGAAATCGACATCCCCAATCGGCGCATCGAACTGATGGTCGAAAAGTCGGCGCTGGCGGCACGGCGAACGGCAATGGAAGCGCGCGGTACCGCGGCCTGGAAGCCGGCCTCCCGCCAACGTGAGGTGTCAGCGGCGCTGAAGGCCTATGCCGCGCTGACCACCTCGGCCGATACCGGCGCGGTGAGGGACATTTCACAGCTGTCCTGACGTCAAGCTGCGGCAAGTACGGGGCTCTATCTGAATGATTTCTTTGACTTCGGTCAAAACCCATCGCGTATATAAGCAGATAATGATTTTCATAACATCTGATATTCCGATACCCGTGGGGATGAATCATGAAAACCCGTTTGATCAAGACCACACTGGCACTGTGCTGCGCCAGCTGGCTGGCCTCAGGCCCAGCATACGCTGAGGAAACCAAGCCCGAACCCAAGCCCGTCAAGCTGACGACGACGGCCGACCACACAAAATTCAAGCAACTGCAAAAGACCTTCGACTCCGGTCCGGAGGTCACCAAGGCCTGCCTCGAATGCCACACCGAGGCCGCCGGCCAGATCCACCGCACCAAGCACTGGAAGTGGGAGTTCATGAACCCGGACACCAAACAGGTGCTGGGCAAGAAGAAAGTGCTCAACAACTTCTGCATCTCGATTCCCTCCAACTACGCCTCCTGCACCTCCTGCCACGTCGGCTACGGCTGGAAGGACGCCAACTTCGATTTCTCGAAGGAAGAGAACGTCGATTGCATCGTCTGCCATGACACCACGGGCAACTACAGGAAGCCGCCCGGATTCGCCGGCAACCCGGTGACCAGGGACACCGAGTTCCCGCCCGGCTCGGGCAAGATCATCAAGGGCATCGACCTTTCCAAGATCGCGCAGAAGGTCGGCAAGTCCAGCCGCGACACCTGCGGCAGCTGCCACTTCAACGGCGGCGGCGGCGACGGCGTCAAGCACGGCGACATGGATTCCTCGCTCGCCGCGCCGACCAAGGCCATTGATGTGCATATGGATGCCGAGGGCCTCGACTTCACCTGCGGCACCTGCCACAAGTCATCGAGCCATGATGTCGCCGGCAGCCGCTATACGCCCACAGCGAAGGACGACAAGGGCATCCAGGTGCGCGGCAAGGCTGGCAGCGGCAACCCGGCCACCTGCGTCGCCTGCCACGACAACGCCCCGCACAAGAAGGAGGCACGCCTCAACCAGCACGCGACCAGGATCGCCTGCCAGACCTGCCACATCCCGACTTACGCCCGCGGCGGCATCGCCACCAAGATAACCTGGGACTGGTCCACCGCCGGAAAGCGCGACAAGGACGGCAAGCACATCACGCTGAAGGACGCCAAGGGCCGCATCACCTACGAATCGCGCAAGGGCGACTTCACCTTGGCCGAGAACGTCAAGCCCGAGTACGCCTGGTTCAACGGCGAGGTGAAGTACACGCTGCTGACCGACAAGATCGAGAAGTCAGAGCAGCGCACGCCGATCAACCGCATGGGCGGCAGCCCGGCCGACGGCAAGTCGATGATCTGGCCAATGAAGGTGTTCCGTGGTTCGCAGCCCTACGACCCGGTGAACAAGACCCTGATCACGCCGCACACCGCCGGCAACGACGACACCGGCTTCTGGAAGAACCTGGATTGGGACAAGGCGATTCCGGTCGGCATGAAGGATTCCGGCACGCCGTACTCGGGCAAGTACGACTTCATCAAGACCGAAATGTCCTGGCCGATCACCCACATGGTGGCGCCCAAGGACAAAGCCATGGGCTGCGTCGAATGCCATGCCCGGGAAAGCCGCCTGGCCGGCATCACCGGGGTGTATCTTCCCGCCCGCGACAACAACCGGCTGATCGACACCGCCGGCTGGACCATCGTCCTGCTGACGCTGCTCGGTGTCATCGGCCACGGCACGCTGCGCATCGTCACGCGCCGCAAGAATTGAGGAGCAGAATCATGTCCGAACGTATCTACGTCTTCAAGCGCTTCGAACGCTTCTGGCACTGGTCGCAGGCGGCGCTGATCATCTTCCTGATGCTCACGGCCTTCGACATCCATGGCGTCTATTCGATCTTCGGTTTCGAGAAGGCCGTGGCCTACCACAGCACGGCGGCCTGGACGCTGATCGGGCTGTGGGTGTTCGCCATCTTCTGGCACTTCACCACCGGCGAGTGGAAGCAGTACATCCCGACCACGGAGAAAGTCGTGGCCATGATGAACTACTACCTGTTCGGCATTTTCAAGAACGCCCCCCACCCCTTCCGCCTGACCACCTTGCGCAAGCACAACCCGCTGCAGCGCCTGGCCTACCTGTTCATCCTGGTCTGTGTCGGCCCGCTGCTGTGGGTCACCGGCGGGCTCTACCTGTTCTACGACAAGTGGGCGGCCTGGGGCCTGGGCAACCTGTCGCTGGAATGGGTCGCCACCGGCCACACCATCGGCGCCTTCATGATGCTGGCCTTCCTCATCGCCCACGTCTATCTCACCACCGCCGGTCACACGCCCATGGCCCACATCAAGGCCATGATCACCGGCTGGGAAGAAGTCGATTAACAACCACCATCAACGGAGACAATCATGAAACTCGTCAAGACCCTCGCCGCCGGCGCCATCCTCTCTGTCATTGCCGCCTCGGCCTCCGCCTACGACGCCGACTGGAAGCGCGGCCGCGTCTATTACCGCAGCGTGTGCACCTCCTGCCATGCCGCGATGCCGGTCGGCTCGATCAATCCGAGCACCAAGACCAAGGCCGAATGGGCCGCCTACCTGAAAGCCGACAAGCACGCCAAGGGCAAGGACACGGTCAAGCAATACGTCAGCAAGGCCTACCGCGCCAGCATCAAGTCCGGCAACAAGGCGGCCGAGAAGTTCGCCGACACCCCCGACCAGGAACTGATGGACGACATTTCCGCCTTCCTGACCAAGGGTGCCAAGGACGGCGACGCCCCCGCCACCTGCAGCTGATTCCGGATCGATCGCAAGTGGCAGCGTCGCCGTCCCGGCGATGCTTCCGCTCGTCATGATCCGGACGCGCGGCGAAACCCCCGACACCGAAAGGCAAGACCATGAACACTCCAAACCACAAGCGGCCGGTCAAACCCTTCTGGCCGCCCCTCGTCGCCGGCATCGTGCTCGGCCTCGTCCTGTTGCTTACCTTCGTGCTCTCGGGCCATGGACTCGGTGCCAGCGGCGCCGCCAATGATCTGGTGGCCGGCGTCGGCCTGCAACTGGCGCCCGAGGCGACCAAAGCCAACGGCTACCTCGGGCCGCAAGTCGCCGACGGCAGCCCGCTCGGCTCGTGGATGACCTGGGAAATCGTCGGCGTCGCCATCGGCGCGCTGTTCGCTGCCTTCATGGCCGGACGCTTCCGCGTGCAACTCGACGGCGAACGCAGCGTCGGTGCCCGGTCGCGGCTGATCAAGTCGCTGGCGGGCGGTTTCTTCGCCGGCTTCGGTGCGCGCATCGCCGGCGGCTGCACCAGCGGTATCGGCCTTTCCGGCTCGGCCGCGCTGGGCGTCTCCGCCTTCGTCTTCCTCGCGCTGTTTTTCGTCACCGGGATGATTGTCAGTCGCCTGGTCAAGGGGGTGTGAAATGTTCCCGCTCAACGACAATGGAATGATCTCCGGCCTGCTCTGCGGCATCCTGTTCGGCTACGTGCTGGAAAACGCCGGCTTCGGCAGCCCCGTGAAACTGAGCGCGCAATTCAGGTTGCGCGACTGGGCGGTGTTCAAGGTGATGTTTACCGCCATCGTGGTGGCGGCTGTCGGCCTTTGGCTGCTGCGCCTCACCGGCCTGCTCAAGCCCGACTCGATCGCGGTACCGCAGGCCGCGCTGGTGGCCGCTGCCGTGGGCGGCGCGCTGGTCGGCGCCGGCTTCGCCGTCGGCGGCTATTGCCCCGGCACCTCGGTCGCCGGCCTGTTCTCCGGTCGCATCGACGCCCTGGTCTTCGTCGTCGGCGTCATCACCGGCACGGCGGGATTCGCCGTGTTCTACGGCGCCACGCTGAAATCGCTGAAATCCGCCGGCCTCATTGCCGAGGGCGACACCTTCGCCGACGCCTACGAGATTTCCGACCCGGTGATGATCGCCATACTCGTGGTCGCGCTGGTTGGCGTGTTTTTTGTCGGCTCCTGGCTCGAACGCCGCAAGGGCGGTCCGGTCACCGCCCAGGAGGCGGTCGAGGGCGCCTGCCCCACAACATGAGCGAGAACGGTTCCCCCTGGCGGGCCGGCTTCAAGGCCGACTACCAAACGATCTTCGTCGAGGAATGGTCGCCCTTCGTCGGCGCCATGCTGCTGGTGCTGACCATCATCGGACTGATGCTCTCGGGCCTGGTCTGGGGCGTGTTCGGCGGCGTCAAGTTCTGGGGCGACTGGTTCAACAACCTGATCGGCCTTGGCCCCATCCTCGGCGTGCCGCAGGAACTCGACGGCTGGCTGATGCACCGCATGTCGCTGATGAACATCATGCTGGTGCTGGGCGCCTTCGCCGCCGCGCTGCTGTCGCGCCAGTTCAGCCCCAACCGGCCGCCGCCGCTGGAATACGCCTGGGCCGCCGCGGGCGGCAGCCTGCTCGGGATCGGCGCGGCGCTGGCCGGCGGCTGCACCACGGGCGGCTTCTTCAATCCGGTGCTGCATTCCTCGCCCGCCGGCTGGGCGATGTGGGCCGGGCTGCTGGCCGGCGCCGCGATCGGGCTCAAGCTGCTGCTGTGGACGCTCGACCACATCGAATGGGGCATGCAGGCGCCGCCGGCCCTCGATGTGCCGGAAGGCCTGCGCAACAATTTTCCCTGGCTCGGCCTGGCGGTGATCGTCGGCGTGCTGCTGTGGGCCACGCAGTGGTGGGGCTCGGCCGACGAGAAGCTCGCCGCGCGCGCGGTGATCGTGGTCGCCGGCTTCGCCATCGGCTTCATCATGCACCGCTCGCGCCTGTGCTTCGCCCGCGCCTTCCGCGAACCCTTCATGACCGCCGAGGGCGACATGACCAAGGCCGTGATCCTGGCGCTGGCCATCGGCATACCGATCGCCGCGCTGCTGTTCCAGAAGAAGGTCATCGACCCCTACCTGGCGATCCCGCCCGCGTTCTGGATCGGCTCGCTGGTCGGCGGCCTGATCTTCGGCATCGGCATGGTCTTCGCCGGCGGCTGCGCCTCGGGCTCGCTGTGGCGCATGGGCGAAGGCCACCTCAAGCTGTGGGTAACCATGTTCTTCTTTTCCTGGATGGGCTCGACCGCCAGCGCCGTGTTCAAGAAGCTCGGCCTCACCACCATCGACGAAACCAATGTCGAAACCTGGGAGATGACCCGAATCGGCTTCCAGGCCTACCTGCCCGAGATGTGGCACGGCTGGGGCTGGACCCTGCTTTTTGGAGGCGCCCTGCTGCTGCTCTGGTACGCGCTGGTGCGCTACAACGAATCGACGGAAAAATTCACTCTTCTATAAAGGAGATCATCATGAGAGCGAGAAAACTCAAGCTGCTGATCGCAGTGATCGCTGCCCTGGGCACGGCGCCGCTGGTCTATCCGATCCCGACTTTCGCCGCCGACGCGGCAAGCATCCAGCCCAGGGACGGCTGGTACAACAAGGCGCTGGTCGACTACGACTTCGTCAGGCAGAACGTCGGCATCCCGCCGAAGAAGGGCGTGATGATCATCGACTCGCGCCCCGCGGCGCGCCAGTACGATCCGGGTCACATTCCGGGCGCGATCAACATCCCCGACAGCCAGTTCGACAAGCTGGTCGACAAACTGCCGGCCGACAAGGCCACGCTGCTGCTGTTCTACTGCGGTGGCCTGGAGTGCATGCTGAGCCACAACTCGGCCTTCAAGGCGGAAAAGCTGGGCTATACCAACATCAAGGTCTACCCGGCCGGCTCGCCGGACTGGAAAGCCAAGGGCGGCCCGGTGTCGGTATCGGCCGCTTACCTCAAGAAACTGGCCGAGGACAAGACCCCCCATGTGCTGATCGATGCGCGACCCAAGCGCGTCGCCGACAAGGGCATGATCCCGAACGCGATCAACATTTCCGACACCGAGTTCGACAAGCACGTCGACAAGCTGCCCGCGGACAAGGCGACGCCGCTGATCTACTACTGCGGCGGCCTCGAATGCGTGCTCTCCGACAAGTCGGCGGAAAAGGCGAGGAAGCTCGGTTATACCAACGTCCTGACCTACCCGCCCGGCTATCCGGAGTGGGAAAAGCTGCATGGCACCCCCGCCGCCGCCGCGGCGACGGCTGCCGCCGCCGTGTCGCCGGCGCCGACTCTTGTACTGGTACCCGGCAAGGAAAAGGGCTCGGTCACGGTCGAGTCCTTCCAGGCACTGTGGCAGGCCAGTCCCGGCTCGATCATGCTGGTCGATGTGCGCGACCCGAAGGAAGTGTCCGCCGGCATGATCAAGGGCTCAGTCAACATCCCGATGAACGAGCTCGAAAAGAAGGTCGGCACTTTGCCCACCGACAAGCCGGTGGTCTTCCTCTGCGGCACCGGCGCCCGCGCCGGAGAAGCCTACGACACGGTGAAGCTGCTGGGCGGCAAGGTACTGGCGTGGTTCATCGACGCCGACACCAAGTTCAACGCCGACGGCAGCTACACCATGGTGGCCAAGAAGTAGGCCGGCGTGAGCGAATTCCGCCGCCTTTACACCGGCCGGCTCTGGTCGGTGCTGGGCTGGGACCAGCTGGCGGCGCTGTGGCGGCGCATCGACCCGGCCGCCGGCTGGTACCTGCTGGCGCTCGGGGTCGACGCCCCGGCCGCCGCGACATCCGCACCGGCGGACGCCGCCACGGTGGCGGCATTCATCCAGCGCATCGACGCCCTGCTGCGGGAGGAGCATCGCGAATCCTATTGCGGCATCGTCTATACGGATGACCTGGCAAATCCCAGCCTGATCAAGATTTACGATCCGAACAATCTCGGTTCCTCCTGCGGCTCGTCGAAAAATCCTCCCGGGCCGGGCTGGGTCATGAGCCGGCTGGCGCCGGTGGGCCTGGGCGTGGAAAATCCGGCACCCGCCGGCCGCCGCCGCTGGTGGCAGGCCCTTTTCCGGGATAGCTAGGCGGTTCCGCCCGGTATTCCCGGTTTTGGGCGTCGGAGGGCTCAGGCATAGTGGCGGCCATGGCCCTGAGCACCGAGACCCTGCCCGACCGCACCGCCCTCAAGTTCCTCGTCGTCGATGATTTCTCGACCATGCGCCGCATCGTGCGCAACCTGCTCAAGGAACTGGGCTTCACCAATGTCGAGGAAGCCGAAGACGGCGCCGTGGCCCTCAGCAAGCTGCGCGAAGGCGGCTTCGAGTTCGTGGTCTCGGACTGGACCATGCCCAACATGGACGGCCTCACCCTGCTGCGCAATGTCCGCGCCGATACGGCCTTGCAGACCCTGCCCTTCATCATGATCACCAACGAAGCCAAGCAGGAAAAGCTCAACGCCGCGATGCGCGCCGGCGTCACCAGCTGCATCGTCAAACCCTTCAACGCCGCAACCCTGCAGGAAAAGCTCGACACCGTCTTCGAAAAGATGGGCATCTGAGCCGGATCCCGGCTCCCCGCTGGCAGACGCGACAGGCGCCCGGTCATGACGCATATACCCGAGTGTTTTTATCGGCTATAGTCCGGTTTTACCCCTCGATGCCACTCCATGACTGCCCGTAACCGGCTTGCCGCCGAAACTTCGCCTTATCTGCTGCAACACGCCGCAAACCCCGTGCACTGGCAGCCCTGGGATGAGCAAGCACTGACTCTTGCGCGCCGCGAGAACCGCCCGATCCTGCTTTCCATCGGCTATTCGGCCTGCCACTGGTGCCATGTCATGGCCCACGAATCCTTCGAGGACAAAGACGTGGCGGCGGTGATGAATCGCCTGTTCGTCAACATCAAGGTCGATCGCGAGGAGCGTCCCGACCTCGACCAGATCTACCAGACCGCGCATTACCTGCTGACCCGGCGCAATGGCGGCTGGCCGCTGACCCTATTCCTTGCCCCGGATGGCACGCCCTTTTTCGGCGGTACCTATTTTCCGAAGGCGCCGCGTTACGGACTGCCCGGCTTCGCCGATGTCTGCCAACAGGTGGCTGCGGCCTACCGCGAGCGCGGCGAGGATATCGCCGCCCAGGCCGGCGAGCTGCGCGCGGCGATGCTGGACACCGTGCCGAGAGCGCCCGGCGACCGGGCGATCCTGGATCACGCGCCGCTGGACGCAGCCGAAGCCCTGCTGACGCGCGCCTTCGATACCAGATACGGCGGCTTCGGCGGCGCGCCGAAATTCCCCCACCCGACCGATCTCGCCTTCCTGCTCGGCCGCGACAGCGCGCCGGCGCGGGAAATGGCCCTGACCACGCTGCGCCGCATGGGCGAAGGCGGCATCCACGACCAGATCGGCGGCGGCTTTGCCCGTTACAGCGTGGATGAGCGCTGGGAGATCCCGCATTTCGAAAAAATGCTCTGCGACAACGGCCCGCTGCTGGCGCTCTGCGCCGATGCCTGGGCACTGAGCGGCGAGCCGGCTTTCGCCCGCATCGTCGAGGAAACCGCGGCCTGGGTTTGCCGTGAAATGCAGGCGCCGGAGGGCGGATACTTCTCGGCGCTGGATGCCGACTCGGAAGGCGAGGAAGGCAAGTACTACGTCTGGGATCGCGAGGAAGTCGCGCGCCTGCTGACGCCCCAGGAGTCGGCTCTGGCGGCACGGCGCTGGGGCTTCGACGGCCCGCCGAATTTCGAAAATCGCCACTGGCATCCACGTGTTGCGGCCGCCATCACAGCGGACGAAGAGGCCCTGCTCGCCGGCGCCCGGCAAAAGCTGTTCGCCGCGCGCGAACGGCGCGTGCGCCCCGGCTGCGACGACAAGATCCTGACCAGCTGGAACGCGCTGATGATCGAAGGCATGGCCCACGCCGGCCGTGTCTTCGGCCGCCCGGACTGGCTGCTTTCGGCACGTCGGGCTCTGGAGTTCCTGCGCTCGACGCTGTGGTGCGACGGCCGCCTGCTGGCCACCGCGCGCGGCGGGCGGGCCCATCTCGACGCCTACCTCGACGATCATGCCTTCCTGCTTGCCGCGCTGCTGGAAATGCTGCAGGCCGAATACCACAACGAAGACCTCGAATTTGCCGTCGCACTGGCCGACAGCCTGCTGGAGCGCTTCGAGGACAGGGATGCCGGCGGCTTCTTTTTCACCGCCCACGACCACGAAGCCCTGATGCATCGTCCCAAGAGCGGCCACGACAATGCCACGCCCTCCGGCAACGGCATCGCCGCCTTCGCCCTGCAACGCCTCGGGCACCTGCTGGGGGAAACGCGCTACCTGGCAGCGGCCGAACGCACGATACAGCTGTTCTGGCCGCAGATCCGCCAGGCGCCCGGCGGCTTCGCCTCCTTGCTGCGTGCCGCCGGGGAGGCCATGATCGCGCCGGATATCGTGATCCTGCGTGGCCCGGCCGTCCCCCTGGCGAACTGGGTCGCCAGGCTCGGCGCCAGCCCGCGCCGCGTAGTACTGGCCCTGCCCAATGGAACGGCCGGTCTGCCCCCGCCACTGGCCAAGCCGGAAAGCGACACTGTCAACGCCTGGGTCTGTCGCGGCGTTACTTGCTCTGCCCCGACGGCGAACATTGAGGATCTCCTGAATTGATCTGAAGCATTTTTCGGCCCGGCGAGATCCGGTAGCTTTCGCCGGCCCGTGCCCGGGACACCTCTCATCTACCCATACAAAGGAATTCACATGAAATCGGTTCTGCTCTCCGCCTTGATCGCCACCGGCCTGGTTGCCTCGGCGCCGGCCTTCGCCAACAAGGATCTCGCCACCAAGAGCGGCTGCATGGCCTGCCACGCCGTGGACAAGAAACTGGTCGGCCCGGCCTACCAGGACGTCGCCAAGAAGTACAAGGCCAGCGATGAAGCCATGCTGGTGGACAAGGTCAAGAAGGGCGGCAAGGGCAACTGGGGCCAGATCCCGATGCCGCCGAACGACAAGCTCAAGGACGAGGATCTGAAGACCCTCGTCAAATGGGTGCTCGGCGGCGCCAAGTAAGCCGCATTCCTGCTCCGACAGGCCGTTTCCGCCCATGGCGGGAACGGCCTTTTCTTTCATGGCGGCGGATGGCGCGCATTCACGCTGCCTGATTTATCATTCGCGCTTCGCATCCCCCGAACATACCGGAGCCCACCCATGAACGTGCCCATGAAAGCCCTCTCGCTGTCCGTAATCGCCGCCGTTGCCATGATGGGCTGCGGCAAGGAAGAGCCGCCGCCCCCGCCTCCTGTCCAGGCCCCGCCGCCCCCGCTGGTGGTCAAGATCGGCAGCGTCGCCCCGCTCACCGGCGGCATCGCCCACCTGGGCAAGGACAACGAAAACGGCGCGCGCCTGGCGGTCGACGAAGCCAACGCCGCCAAGCCCAAGCTGGGCGGCCGCGAGGTCAAGTTCGAACTGATTTCCGAGGACGACCAGGCCGACCCGAAGGTCGGCAACACCGTGGCGCAAAAGCTGGTCGACGCCAAGGTCGCCGGCATCGTCGGCCACCTGAATTCCGGCACCACGATTCCCGCCTCGACCATCTACAACGGTGCCAATCTGCCGATGATCTCCGGCTCGGCAACCAACCCGGCGCTGACCGAGCAGGGCTTCAAGGGCGTGTTCCGCGTCGTCGGTCGCGACGACCAGCAGGGCCCTGCCGTCGCCAACTACCTGGCCACCTCCAACAAGCCAAAGACCGTGGCCGTGATCGATGATGCCACCGCCTACGGCGAAGGCCTTGCCAACGAGGTCGAGAAGACCCTCAAGGCGGCCGGCATCAAGGTGCTGCCGCGCGAGAAGGGCACCGACAAGACGGTCGACTGGAAGGCCGTGCTGACCAAGGTCAAGGGCAAGAAGCCCGACGCCGTGTTCTACGGCGGCATGGACGCCACGGCCGGCCCGCTGATCAAGCAGGCGCGCGAACTCAAGATGACATCAGTATTTTCGTTCGGCGACGGCGCCTGTACCGACAAGATGGCCGAGCTCGCCGGAGCGGCGGCCGAAGGCCTGATCTGCTCGCAGGCCGGCATCCCGGTGCAGGCGGCGGGCAAGAAGTTCCTCGACGCCTACAAGGCGAAGTTCAAGGTCGACCCCATCCTTTACTCGCCCTTCACCTACGATGCCGCCAACCTGCTGATCGCGGCGATGAAGAAGGCCGACTCGGCCGAGCCCGCCAAGTACCTGGCCGCGCTCGCCGCCAGCGACCACAACGGTGCCAGCGGCAACATCAAGTTCGACGAGAAGGGCGACCGCAAGGACGCCGAGATGACCGTTTTCACGCTCAAGGATGGCAAGATCACGCCGCTGGCCATTATCAAGGGTGGCAAGTCGCTGACCCTGGACGAGTATGCCGCGCTGTCGGCTCCCGCCGCCGCGGCTGCTCCGGCCGCTCCAGCGGCGGCTCCCGCTGCACCTGCCGCACCTGCCGCACCTTCCGCACCCGCTCCCGCCAAGTAAGCGGATAGCGACGCAGCACAACGGGGAAGCCGCTCACGCGCCTTCCCCGTTTTTATGTCCGCGAGGAACGAGCGGACGGTATCCAGAGGACTGCGCGCGCCGATCATGGACATCCTGCTGCAGCAGATCATCAACGGCCTCACCACCGGCAGCGTGTATGCCGTGGTGGCGCTGGGCTACACCATGGTCTACGGCGTGATCCAGTTGATCAACTTCGCCCACGGCGAAGTGGTGATGATCGGCGCCATGGTCGCCTTCGCGGTGATCGCGGCGCTGGCCGGCAGCGCGTTGCCACCGGCGGTCATCGTGCTGGCCGGCGTACTCGCCGCCGTGCCCGCCTGCATGCTCCTGGGCTACGGCCTGGAGCGCATCGCCTACCGCCCGCTGCGCCACGCGCCGCGCCTGGCGCCGCTGATCACCGCAATCGGCATGTCGATCATCCTGCAACACCTGGCGCTGCTGGTCTGGGGCCGCAACCCGATCGCTTTCCCGCAGCTGATCGAGAACCCGAGCTACGGCATCGGCGGCGCGGCGATCAGCGGCGTGCAGATCGCCATCATCGCGATCTCGTTGCTGATGATGGGCGGCCTGTCCTGGCTCGTCTATCGCACCCGCTTCGGTATCGCCATCCGCGCCACCGCCGAGAACGTGCATGTCGCCTCCCTGATGGGCGTCAATGCCGACCGCGTGATCGCCGCCACCTTCGTCATCGGCGCCGCGCTGGGCGCCATGGCGGGGGTGATGTACGGCAGCTACTATGGCATCGCCCACTACACCATGGGCTTCGTCCTCGGCCTCAAGGCCTTTTCCGCCGCCGTGCTGGGCGGCATCGGCAACATCCCCGGCGCCATGGTCGGCGGCCTGCTGCTGGGCCTGGTCGAGGCGTTGGGCACCGGCTACATCGGCGACTACACCGACCTCTGCCGCTGGCCCGGCGCCGCTGAAGGCGGCTGGATGGGCGAGCGCTGCGCCGACGGCGCCCACTTCGTGCTGTTCGGCAGCAACTACCAGGATGTGTTCGCCTTCCTGATGCTGATCCTGGTGCTGGTGCTGCGGCCCTCCGGCCTGCTCGGCGAGCGCGTTTCGGAGAGGGCCTGATGGGCTGGAGCGTAAAACACAAGCTGGGCCTGGTCGCCGTGGCGGTGGCCCTGATAGCCCTGCCCTTCGTGCTGGCGATGGCCGGCACGGCCTGGGTGCGCATCACCAATTTCGCCGTGCTGTTCATCCTGCTCTCTCTGGGGCTCAATATCGTGGTCGGTTTCGCCGGCCTGCTCGACCTCGGCTATGTCGCCTTCTTCGCCGTCGGCGCCTACGTCTATGCCCTGCTGGCCTCGCCGCATTTTGGCCTGCACCTGCCGTTCTGGGTGATCCTGCCGATCGGCGCGCTGGTGGCGGGGCTGGCCGGCGCCGTGCTGGGAGCGCCGACTTTGCGCCTGCGCGGCGATTACCTCGCCATCGTCACGCTCGGCTTCGGCGAGATCGTGCGCATTTTCATGAACAACCTCTCGGCACCGCTGAACATCACCAACGGGCCGAAGGGCATCAACCTGATCGACCCCTTCCGCATCGGCGACTTCAGCTTCGCGACGACCGCCGGCGCCCTGAGCGGGCCGATCAAGTACTACTACTTCCTGCTCATCGTGCTGCTCGCCGTGATCGTGATCAACCGCCGCCTGCAGGATTCGCGCATCGGCCGCGCCTGGGTGGCGATCCGCGAGGACGAGGTGGCGGCCAAGGCGGCCGGCATCGACACGCGCAACATCAAGCTGCTGGCCTTCGCCATGGGCGCCAGTTTCGGCGGAATTGCCGGCGGCATGTTCGCCGCGATCCAGGGCTTCGTCAGCCCGGAGAGCTTCATCCTCAACGAATCGATCATGATCCTGGCCATGGTGGTGCTGGGCGGCATGGGCAACATCTGGGGCGTGATCGCCGGCGCGCTGCTGCTGTCCTTCATGCCCGAGCTGCTGCGCTATACCGTCGAACCGGCGCAGAAGGCGCTGTTCGGCAGGATGCTGGTCGATCCCGAAGTGCTGCGCATGCTGATCTTCGGCTTCGCCCTGGTGCTGACCATGCGCTTCCGCCCGGCCGGGCTGTGGCCGGAGACGCGGCACAGGCGCGAACTCGACGCGGACCGCAAATGACGAACGTATTGCTCGAAGCGCGCGGCATCGGCAAACGCTTCGGTGGCGTATTGGCGCTGAAAGACGTTTCGCTGACCATCCGCTGCGGCGAGATCTATGGCCTGATCGGCCCCAACGGCGCCGGCAAGACCACGCTGTTCAACGTGTTCACCGGGCTCTATCCGCGCGACGGCGGCGAAGTCGAATTCGCCGGCAAGCCGCTGCAACTCGACAGCCCGCACCGCGTCGCCGCCGCCGGCATCGCCCGCACCTTCCAGAACATCCGCCTGTTCGGCAACATGACGGCGCGCGAGAACGTGATGGTCGGCCGTCATGTGCGCACCCGGGCCGGCGTCTTCGGCGCGATCCTGCGCAGCCGCGCCGAGCGCGAGGAAGAGGCCGCCATCCGCCGCCGTGCCGACGAGCTGCTGCATTACGTCGGCATCGCCGACCGCGCCGACGACCTGGCGCGCAACCTCGCCTACGGCGACCAGCGCCGGCTGGAAATCGCCCGCGCCCTGGCCACCGAGCCGCAACTGCTGGCGCTGGACGAGCCGGCAGCCGGCATGAACGCCACCGAGACCGCCGCCCTGCGCGAGCTGATCGAAGGCCTGCGCCGCGATGGCGTCACCGTGCTGCTGATCGAACACGACGTCAAGCTGGTGATGGGTCTCTGCAATCGCGTCGCGGTGCTCGACCATGGCGAGAAAATCGCCGAGGACGTGCCCGAGGTGGTGCGGGCCAACCCGAAGGTCATCGAGGCCTATCTTGGCACGAGCGCTCATTGAGGTCCTGAACCTGGAAGTCCATTACGGCGGGATTGCCGCTGTGAAGGGGGTCTCCTTCGCCGTCGAGGAAGGCGAGATGGTCTGCCTGATCGGCGCCAACGGCGCCGGCAAGACCTCGACGCTCAAGGCCCTGGCGCGCCTGCTGCCCTCGCGCGGCGAGGTCCACTACGGTGCGGAACGCATCGACGCCACCCCGCCGCACGAACTGATACCCAGGGGCCTCGCGCTGGTACCCGAGGGGCGCGGCATCTTTGCCCGCCTGACGGTGGCCGAGAACCTCGCCATGGGCGCCTACCATCGCAGCGACAAGGCCGGCATCGCCGCCGACCTGAAGCGCATCCACGGCCTGCTGCCGCGGCTCAGGGAACGCAGCGCGCAAGTCGCCGGCACGCTCTCCGGCGGCGAACAGCAGATGCTGGCCATCGGCCGCGCCCTGATGGGTCGGCCGAAACTGCTGCTGCTCGACGAGCCCTCGATGGGCCTCGCGCCGCTGATGGTGGAAAAGGTCTTCGAAGTCATCCGCACCGTCGCCGCCGAAGGCATGACGGTGCTGCTGGTGGAACAGAACGCGAAGCTGGCGCTGGAACTCTGCGCGCGCGGCTACGTCATGGAAAGCGGCGCGATCACGGTGGCCGACACCTCCACGAATCTGCTGGCCGATCCGCGCGTGCGGGCGGCCTATCTCGGCGAGTAGCGCGTCACGCCACCGGCTTGCCCACACGGGATTAATGTAGTAATGTGTCTACATTAATCAAAAGGGCCGCACCATGCCGATCACCACCCTCTCAAGCCGGGAGTTCAATCAAGATGCCAGCCGCGCCAAAAAGGCAACCAAAGACGGGCCGGTTTTCATCACCGACCGAGGTCGCCTGGCGCATGTACTGTTGTCGGTAGAGGACTACCAGTGTCTTGTCGGGACATCGTCCACCATCGTCGACATGCTGGCCATGCCGGGCGCGGATGATATCGACTTTGCCCCGCCCCGCGTCCGTGGCATCGCCAAGCCGGCGGATTTCTCGTAATGTTCCTGCTCGACACCAATGTCGTTTCCGAGTTGCGCAAGGCCAAATCCGGCAAGGCAGATGCAAACGTAATTGCATGGGCCGGCAGTATTGCCTCCGGCAGCCTGTTCATCTCCGTCATCACGTTGCTGGAACTGGAAACCGGGGTATTGCTGCTGGAGCGACGCGATTCCGCGCAGGGAGCCATCCTGCGCACGTGGATGGACCAGCACGTGCTACCCGCATTCCACAACCGGATTCTGCCCGTCGACGCCGTCGTGGCGTTGCGTTGCGCCCGCCTTCACGTCCCCGATCCCGGCGCCGGGCGCGACGCCCTGATTGCCGCCACGGCGCTGGTGCATGGCATGACCGTGGTCACGCGCAATATTGGCGACTTTCAGGCTACCGGAGTAACGCTGCTGAATCCGTGGGAAGGCAGCTAAACGCAACGCCCGCCATGTCGCCAGTGCTGTCCCAGGGGATCCCGCTCCGCATAACTTTCGCCCCTACGTCGCGGCAAAGGTAAACGAATCGGCGAAGAACTCTTCCGCAGGCAAACCCGCCGCCGCAAAGTCGGCGCGAGCGGCGTCGATCATCACCGGGGCACCGCAGGCATAGACCTGGTACGCGGCAAGCTCGGGGTGGTCTTCCAGCACGGCGCGATGTACCAGCCCTGTGCGACCTTCCCAGGCATCGGCCGGCGTGGCGTCCGACAGCACCGGGATGTAGCGGATGTGTGGGTTTTCGCGCACCCAAGCCGGAGGCAGCTCCGGCAGGTAGAGCCCGGCGCGGTCGCGCGCGCCCCAGTAGATTTCCATCGGTCGCTCGATCCTGCCGTGGATTGCGTGCTCGACCAGCGACTTGATCGGCGCGAAGCCGGTGCCGCCGGCAACCAGGATCATCGGCTTCTTCGACTCCTCGCGCAGGAAGAAACTGCCGTAGGGGCCCTGGAAGCGCAGGATGTCCTTTTCCTTCATCGCGCCGAAGACATGCCCGGTGAACTCGCCGCCTGGCACCAGGCGGATGTGCAGCTGCAGGTAGCCGTCGTCGTGCGGCGCATTGGCGATCGAAAAGGCGCGGCGCTTGCCGTCCTTGAGCATGAACTCGAGGTACTGCCCGGCGAGGAACTGCAGGCGCTCGTTGGCTGGCAGCTTCAGGCTGAGGATGATCACGTCATCAGCTGCACGCTCAAGCGCCTGGACGCGGCAAGGCAGGATCTTGACCGGAATGTCGCGCGCGGTGGCCACCTCGCGAACCTCCAGCACCAGGTCGGAAAGCGGTTTGGCGCAGCAGAAGAGCGCCATGCCGGCGGCACGATCCGCTATCGGCAAACCCTGTTCCTGGGTCCGGTCGTGATCCACCATGCCGTCCAAGACCCTGCCTTTGCAGGCGCCACAGTATCCGCTGCGGCAACCGTAAGGCAGGGTCAGGCCAGCGTCGAGCGCCGCCTGCAACACTGTTTCGCCGCCATCGGTGGTGAAGCTGTGGCCGCTGGGCTGGAGCGTGACGCGGAAGGGAGCAACTGGGGCCATGCGATAATCGTCCGATGCGTAGATTGCTGATAATCGGCTGCGGCGACGTGATGCGCCGCACGCTGCCGCAACTTGTGCGCCGCTGGCGGGTGATGGCGCTGGTGCGCCGCCGCGATCCCGCGCTCGCCGCCCTGGGCGTGACGCAAATCGAAGGCGATCTCGACCAGCCGCAAACCCTGGCGCGCCTGTCCGGCATTTCCGATGCCGTTATCCACAGCGCGCCACCTCCCACGGAAGGCAAGGGAGACCCGCGTACCGCACGCCTGCTTGCCCTGCTGCAACGCGGGAAAAGTCTACCACGGCGCCTGATCTACATCAGCACCAGCGGGGTGTATGGCGATTGCGGCGGCGCGCGGGTCGACGAAACGCGTGCCGCCAGCGCAAAGTCGGCGCGGGCGTCACGGCGCGTCGACGCCGAACGCCGCCTGCGCCGCTTCGGTCGCCGCCATGGCGGTGCCTGTCGCGTCAGCATCCTGCGCGCACCGGGCATCTACGCCGGCGACCGCCTGCCCCTGGAACGCCTGCGGCGCGGCCTGCCTCTGGTGCGTCACGACGAGGACAGCCATACCAACCACATCCACGCCGAGGACCTTGGCCGCGCCTGCATCGCCGCGCTGGCCCACGGCGGCGCCAACCGCGCCTACAACATCAGCGACGATTCGGCGCTGGCCATGGGCGAATGGTTCGACCTGCTCGCCGACCGCTTCGGCCTGCCGCGCGCGCCGCGCCTGCCGCGTGAGGAAGTCAGGCGCGCGGTGCCGGCAATGCAGTGGTCATTCATGAGCGAATCGCGCCGGCTCGACAACGCGCGCATGAAGCGCGAGCTGCGGCTACGCCTGCGCTACCCGACGGTGATGGCGGGCATCGCCGCGGCAGGGGAAATCACATGCTCTGGGTAAAAGCCTTCCACATCCTGTTCGTCATCAGCTGGTTTGCCGGCCTGTTCTACCTGCCGCGCATCTTCGTGAACCTCGCCATGGTGCCGGCCGACAGCAGCGCCGAACGCGAGCGCCTGCTGCTGATGGCCGGCAAGCTGTTCCGCTTCATGACCCCATTAGGCGTGCTTGCCATCGCGCTGGGGCTCTGGCTCTGGTTCGGCTACGGCTTCAGCGGCGGCTGGCTGCACGCCAAGACCGCGCTGGTGATCGGCCTGGTCGGCTACCACGCCTGGTGCGGCATGCTGCTGGCCGAGTTCCGCACCGGCAGCTCGATCAAGAGCCATGTCTGGTTCCGTGTCTTCAACGAGGTGCCGGTGCTCGCCCTGCTGGTGATTTGCATCCTCGCCGTGGTCAAGCCCTTCTGATCCGGCTGTGAGCCACTATTTCGCCACCTGCCCGCGCGGGCTGGAAGGCCTGCTGGCCGAGGATATGGCGGCCGCCGGCGGCAAGACGGTCGCCACAGTGCCGGGCGGTGCGAGCTGCCAGGGAACGCTGGAGACCGCCTACCGCGTCAACCTCGAATCGCGCATTGCCACGCGCCTGCTGTGGCGCCAGGCGCTGGGCGGCTATCGCAACGAGGCCGACGTCTATCGCCTCGCGCACGAGGTCGACTGGTCGCGCCTGTTCTCGGTGGATCGATCGATACGCGTCTATGTCACGGCAATACGCTCGCCGCTGAAGAGCATCGAATTCATCACGCTCAAGGTCAAGGATGCGGTCTGCGACCGCTTCCGCGCCGACACCGGGCGGCGTCCCAGCGTGAACACCAGGAACCCCGAGGTGCGCATCCACGTCTTCCTTACCGACAGCCAGGCGACGCTCTACCTCGATACCTCGGGCGAGCCCCTTTACCTGCGCGGGCACAAGCTGGCCAAGGTCGGCGCCCCGCTCAAGGAAAACCTCGCCGCCGGCATTTTGCGCCTGTCCGGCTGGCAAGCCGGAACACCCCTGCTCGACCCGATGTGCGGCAGCGGCACCTTCCTGCTCGAAGCGGCGCAGATGGCGCTCGACGATGCGCCGGGCCTGTCGCGCGATGCGGGTGGCTTCGGCTTCGAGCAGCTCAAGTCCTTCGACGCCGGGCTTTGGCGCAGGCTGCAAATCGAAGCGGCGGAACGACGGCGCGAGGCAGGCGCCCTACCCATCTTCGGCAGCGACCTCGACGCCGACGCGGTGGCGAGGGCGCGGCAAAACCTGGCCGGCGCCGGCATCGACGACCTGGTCACGCTGGAACGGGCCGACCTGCTGACACGCGCCGCGCCAGCCGATTCCGGCGTCATGGTGGCGAACCCGCCCTATGGCGAGCGGCTCGGCAGCGAAGAGGAGCTCGCCGCCTTCTACCCGGCGCTGGGCAATGCGCTGAAGCAACGCTTTGCCGGCTGGCAATGCTGGTTCCTCTCTGCCGACACGCGCCTGCCCAAGCTGATCCGGCTACAGACCGCGCGCAAAATCCCGCTCTTCAACGGCCCGATTGAGTGCCGTCTCTATGGCTTCGATATTGTGGCCGGCAGCCATCGAAGGGAACAGGGTACGCAAGCCTCGGCGCCCAATCGAAGCGACCCGTAGTTTCGAGCGCAGCGAGCAAACTTAGGCCCCCGCCCCGGGGCGGGGGTTGGGGGTGGGGGACGTTCAAGAAAAGCGGGCACCCACTTGTGGGTGCCCGTCTGACTTCGACTTCGTCGAAGTCAGACAATATCCAGGTGCTGGATGCCGGCGTTGCGGTCGGCGGCCTGGGATTCCTTGCTGTTGAGCTTGATCATCAGGCGCACTTCGTTCATTGAATCGGCGAAGCGCAGCGCATCCTCGTAGGTGATGCGGCCTTCCTCGAACAGGTTGAACAGCGCCTGGTCGAAGGTCTGCATGCCGAGTTCCTTCGACTTCTTCATGATCTCCTTGATGCCGTGGATCTCGCCCTTGAGGATCAGGTCGGCGATCAGCGGCGAGTTCAGCAGTACCTCGACGGCGGCGGCGCGGCCCTTGCCTTCCTTGACCGGAATCAGGCGCTGCGAAACCACCGCGCGCAGGTTCAGCGACAAGTCCATGTAGAGCTGCTGGTGGCGCTCCTCGGGGAAGAAGTTGATGATCCGCGTCATCGCCTGGTTGGAGTTGTTGGCGTGCAGCGTGCCCATCGCCAGGTGGCCGGTCTCGGCGAAGGCAATGGCATGCTCCATGGTTTCCATGTCGCGGATCTCGCCGATCAGGATCACGTCGGGCGCCTGGCGCAGGGTGTTCTTCAGGGCGATATGCCAGTTGTCGGTATCGACGCCGACTTCGCGCTGGGTGATCACGCAATTGATGTGGTCATGCACGTACTCGACCGGGTCCTCGATGGTGATGATGTGGCCGTAGGAGTTCTTGTTGCGATAGCCGATCATCGCCGCCAGCGAGGTCGACTTGCCGGAGCCGGTGCCGCCGACGAACAGCACCAGGCCGCGCTTGGTCATCGACACGTCCTTCAGCACCGCCGGCAGCTTGAGGTCGTCGAAGTCGGGGATGCTGACGTTGATCACGCGCAGCACCATGGCCACGTTGCCGCGCTGGACCAGGGCATTGACGCGGAAGCGGCCGATCGAGGCGGGCGAGATGGCGAAGTTGCATTCTTTGGTCGCCTCGAACTCGGCCGCCTGCTTGTCGTTCATGATCGCCCGCGCCAGCTCTTGCGTATGCTGCGGCGACAGGGGCTGGGTGGTCACCGGCGTCATCTTGCCGTCGATCTTGATCGCCGGCGGGAAACCCGCCGTGATGAACAAGTCCGAACCCTTCTTCTGCATCATCATCGTCAGAAGCTGGTACATGAACTTCAAGCCTTCATCGCGTTCCATGGTGCAATTCTCCGGTTGTTTCTTATCAGCTAAGCCGCGCCAGCGGCTCTAATCAGTAGCCTCCCCTAGAGGGGAGGATGGGAGGGGTGGGCGTTTATATTGCGACAAGGATAACTCCCGGTCGTCAGACCGGGAAGTTATCCTTGTTCGCGGCCTTGCTGCGTGCCTCGGCCGGCGCAATGATTTTCTTCTTCACCAGATCCTGCAGGTTCTGGTCCAGGGTCTGCATGCCATGTTGCTGTCCGGTCTGGATTGCCGAATACATCTGCGCCACCTTGGCCTCGCGGATCAGGTTGCGGATCGCCGGCGTGCCGACCATGATCTCGTGCGCGGCTACGCGGCCGGCACCGTCCATGGTCTTGCACAGGGTCTGCGAAATCACCGCTTTCAGCGATTCCGATAGCATGGCGCGGATCATTTCCTTTTCCGCCGCGGGGAAGACGTCGATGATGCGGTCGATGGTCTTCGCCGCCGAGGAGGTGTGCAGGGTGCCGAACACCAGGTGGCCGGTCTCGGCGCCGGACATGGCGAGGCGGATGGTCTCCAGGTCGCGCATTTCGCCCACCAGGATGACATCCGGGTCTTCGCGCAACGCCGAGCGCAGGGCATTGTTGAAAGACAGCGTGTGCGGGCCGACCTCGCGCTGGTTGATCAGGCACTTCTTCGATTCATGCACGAATTCGATCGGGTCTTCCACGGTCAGGATATGGCCGTACTCGACCTCGTTCTTGTGGTTCACCATCGCTGCCAGCGTGGTTGACTTGCCCGAACCCGTGGGCCCTGTTACCAGCACCAGGCCACGCGGCTGGTCGGCGAGTTCCTCGAAAATCTTGGGGCACTTGAGTTCTTCCAGCGAAAGGATCTTGGAAGGAATGGTCCGCATCACCGCCGCCGCGCCGCGGTTCTGGACGAAGGCGTTAACGCGGAAACGCGCCAGGTTGGGCACGGCAAACGAGAAGTCGCACTCCAGATTCTCCTCGAAGAACTTGCGCTGGCCGTCGTTCATGATGTCATAGATCATGCTATGGACATCCTTGTGTTCCATCGGCGGCAGGTTGATCTTGCGCACGTCGCCATGGACGCGGATCATCGGCGGCATGCCGGCGGAAAGGTGCAGGTCGGAAGCCTTGTTCTTGACGACGAAGGTGAGCAGTTCGGTAATGTCCATGGCGCTTTCCTGTGTTTGGGGTGCGATATACTTTGCAGGCGCTATATGACATCAATCGCCGCCAACTTGCAAGCCGTGCGTGAGCGCATCGGCGCCGCCTGCCGGGCGGCGGGGCGCCCGGCCGATTCCGTCTCGCTGCTCGCCGTGTCCAAGACCTGGCCGGCAAGCGCCCTGCGCGATGCCGCCGGCGCCGGGCAGCTCGCCTTCGGCGAAAACTATGTGCAGGAGGCCCTGGACAAGATCGCCACCCTGCAGGCCCTTGCCCTGGAGTGGCATTTCATCGGCCCCTTGCAGAGCAACAAGACCCGCGCGGTGGCCGAGAATTTCGCCTGGGTGCATTCGGTGGATCGCCTCAAGATCGCCGAACGCCTTGCCGCGCAGCGCCCGCCAAACCTGCCGCCACTCAACGTCTGCCTGCAGGTGAATGTGTCCGGCGAGGCATCGAAAAGCGGGTGCGCGCCGGCCGAGGCGCCCGCCGTGGCCGCCGCCATCGTACGCCTGCCGGGCCTGCGTCTGCGCGGCCTGATGGCGATCCCGGAGCCGACCGACGACACCGCCTTGCAGCGCCGGCGTTTCGCCAGCCTGCGCGAAGCCCTGGCGACGATTTCGGCACAAACCGGAAGCCCGCTGGATACGCTGTCGATGGGCATGAGCGACGACCTCGAAGCGGCGATAATGGAAGGCGCGACCATGGTCAGGGTCGGCACCGCCATCTTCGGCAAACGGGATTACACAACATGAAAATCACCTTCATCGGCGGCGGCAACATGGCCGTCGCCCTGATCGGCGGCCTGCGCCGCCAGGGCTTTTCCGCCGCGGCAATCCAGGTCGTCGAGCCCTTTGCCGAAGCCCGCGACAAGCTCTCTGAAAACTTCGGCGTGCGCTGCGCCGCCAGCGTCGATGCCGCCGCCCTGAACTGCGAAGTGCTGGTGCTGGCGGTCAAGCCGCAGCAGATGAAGGACGCCGTGGCGCCGTTGGCCGGCAAGCTCTCCGGGCAACTGGTGGTCAGCATCGCCGCCGGCCTGCGCATGGTCGACATGGCGCGCTGGCTGGGCGGCTACTGCAAGCTGGTGCGCTGCATGCCCAACACGCCGGCCCTGATCGGCGCCGGCATCACCGCCCTGTGCGCCGACCCCAGCGTCGATCTCGAAGGACGCCAGAACGCGGAGAAAGTCCTGCGCGCGGTCGGCGCCACGCTCTGGATCGATGACGAAGCAAAGATGGACGCCGTCACCGCCGTCTCCGGCAGCGGCCCGGCCTATGTCTTTTATTTTCTCGAAGCCATGGAAGCCGCCGGCCTCAAGCTCGGCTTCGACGCCGCCACCGCGCGCCAGCTGGCGGTGGAAACCTTCATCGGCGCGGCGAAACTCGCCAGCGACAGCCCCGAATCGCTCGCCACCCTGCGTACCCGCGTCACCTCCAAGGGCGGCACCACCGAAGCGGCGCTGAATGCCTTCGATGCCGGCGGCGTGGCCGCGGGCATCGCTCGCGGCATCGCCGCCGCCGACGCGCGCGGCCGCGAACTGGGCGAGCTGCTGGGCAAGGACTGAGCGTCGACATGCTGCTCAAGATCCTGCTCTTCGTCCTCGATACGGTCTGCGGCTTCTTTACGCTGGCACTGCTGCTGCGCTTCGTCATGCAATGGGTGCGTGCGCCCTTCCGCAATCCGCTCGGGCAATTCATTGTCGCCGTCACCGACTGGATGGTGCGTCCTGTCCGCCGCCTGATCCCCGGACTGTTCGGCCTTGACATGGCCAGCCTGCTCCTGGCCTGGCTTTGGCAAGTGATCTATCACGGCCTGGCGCTGGGCTTGAGCGGCCTGCTGTTCGCCGTGTCGCTGGAGCCGACTTTGCTGGTGCTGATCCTGGCCGTGCTCGAAGTGCTGAAGATCGGGCTCTACCTGCTGATGGGCGCGGTGCTGATCTCGGCCATCTTTTCCTGGGTCAATCCCTATGCGCCGATGGCAGGCATTTTCAACGCCCTGACCAATCCGCTGCTGCGGCCTTTCCGCCGCGTCATCCCGCCGGTGGGCGGCGTCGACCTGTCGCCGCTGGCCCTGCTGCTGGTGCTGCAAATCGCGCTGTTCGTCCTCGCCGGTCTGCGCCAGGGCATCCTGCCGGCGATGCTATGAACTGGCTGGTCGCCGACGGCGACGGCGTCAGCCTGCGCCTGCACGTCCAGCCCGGCGCGAAAAAAACCGAAATCGCCGGCCTGCATGGCGATGCCCTGAAGATCCGCCTCGCCGCGCCGCCCGTGGATGGCAAGGCGAATGCCTGCCTGGTTGAATTCCTTGCCCGACAGTTGGGCGTGGCGAAATCCGCCGTCGAACTGCTGAGCGGCGAAACATCGCGCGGCAAACGCCTGCGTGTCGCCGGGGTCAGCGCCGACACGGCGCGGGCAAAACTCAGCTAAGCGTGCCGTCGAAGGCCAGGTGGCCGTCGATCAGCGTATAGCGCACCCGGCCGGGAAAGGCATAGCCGAGAAAGGGCGTGTTCTTGCCCTGGCTTTTCAGGGTCTCGCGGCTGACCAGGTAGTCGGCGGCGGGATCGAAGACGCAGACATCGGCGGTGGCGCCGACCGCCAAACTGCCGGCCTTGACGCCGAGGATGCGTGCCGGTTCGCAGGTGACGCGGGCCAGCGCCTCGACCAGCGGCAGCTTCATTTCCTGCGCCCACTTCAGGGTCAGCGGCAGCAGCAGTTCCAGCCCGGTGGCGCCGACCTCGGCCTCGTCGAAGGGCATCTGCTTGCCATCGTCATCGACCGGGGTATGGTCAGAGCATAGCGCATTGATCGCGCCCGAGGCCAGGCCACGGCGCAGCGCGTCGCGATCGCCGGTGGTGCGCAAGGGCGGATCGAGGCGGGCGTGGGCATTGAAGAAGCCGATGTCGTTTTCGCACAGGTGCAGGTGGTGCGCGCCGACGTCGCAGGTCACGCCGATCCCGGCGGCGCGCGCAGCGACGATCATCTCGACCCCGGCCGCCGATGAAATGCGTGTGACATGGACGCGGGCGCCGGTTTCGCGCGCCAGTTGCAGCATGGTGGCGAGCGCAATGGTCTCCGCCGCCACCGGTATGCCGGCCAGGCCGAGACGCGCGGCGACCTCACCGTCGTGGGCGACACCCTTCTTCGCCAGGAAGGGATCCTGCGCCTGCAGCCAGACCGGGAAGTCGAAAGTCGCCGCGTACATCATCGCCCGCAGCAGCACCTGGGTGTCGACCACGGCGCGGTTGGCCTGGCCGAAAGCAACGCAGCCGGCCTCGGCAAGTTCCGCCATCTCGGTCAGGGCCTTGCCTTCGAGCTGGGTGGTCAGCGCGCCGACCGGATGCACGTGGGCGAACTCGGGCAGGCGCGCGCGATGGGTCAGCATTTCCACCAGGCCGGGTTCGTCGAGCACCGGGTCGGTGTCCGGCGGGCAGGCCAGGCGCGTGACGCCGCCGGCGACGGCGGCCGCCATCTCGGATTCCAGCGTCGCCCGGTACTCGAAGCCGGGTTCGCGCAGGCGTGCCGAAAGGTCAACCAGGCCGGGGCAGACGATGCAGCCGCTGGCGTCGAGCACGCTATTGGCTTCGAACCCGGCCGGCGCGCTACCGATGCCGACCACGCGTCCGGCACCGATGAAAACATCGAGCAGCTTGTCGGTCCTGCTCGCGGGGTCGATCAGGCGACCGTTCTTGATGTGGATCTTCATGGCTCAGTTCCCCCCCAGCATGGCCATCACCGCCATGCGCACGGCGATGCCGAAGGTCACCTGCGGCAGGATCACCGCCTGGTTGCCGTCGGCCACTGCCGAATCGATCTCGACGCCGCGGTTCATCGGCCCCGGGTGCATGACGATGGCGTCGGGCTTGGCCAGCGCCAGCTTCTCCGGCGTCAGGCCCCAGGACTTGAAGAACTCCTGGGTCGAGGGCAGCAGTGCGCCCTGCATGCGCTCGTTCTGCAGGCGCAGCATCATCACCACATCGACGCCGCGCAAGCCTTCGCGCATGTCGTTGAAGACGCGCACGCCGAGACGCTCGACGCCGGTGGGCAGCAGCGTCTTCGGCGCGATCACCCGGATCTCGGGCACGCCGAGGATGTTGAGGGCGTGGATCTGGCTGCGCGCCACGCGCGAGTGCAGCACGTCGCCGACGATGGCCACGGTGAGCTGGGTGAAGTCCTTCTTGTAGTGGCGCACGGTGTACATGTCGAGCAGGCCCTGTGTCGGGTGTGCATGGCGCCCGTCGCCGGCATTCACCACGTGGATGTGGTCACGCCCGGTAGCGGCAAGATGCTGGGCAATCAGGTAGGGCGCGCCCGAGGACGCGTGGCGCACGACGAACATGTCGGCCTGCATCGCGGCGAGGTTGTCCACGGTGTCGAGCAGGGTCTCGCCCTTGTTCGCCGACGAGGTGCTGATGTTGAGGTTGATGACATCGGCGGAAAGCCGCTTGGCGGCGATCTCGAAAGTGGTGCGGGTGCGCGTCGAATTTTCGAAGAAGAGATTGAACACGCTTTTGCCGCGCAGCAAGGGCAGCTTCTTCACCTCGCGTTCGGCGACCTCGGTGAAGGGTGCCGCGGTGTCGAGGATCCGCTCGAGCACCTCGCGCGGCAGACCCTCGATGGTCAGCAGGTGCTTGAGTTCGCCATGCCGGTTGAGTTGCGGATTGCCGCCGGTAGTGGTCACGCTCATTTCTCCATCAGGCGGAAGGACAGGCGGCCGTCGTCGGCGCGTTCCAGGGCCAGCATCTGCGATGCCGGCAGGCTCAGGGAATGCGCGCACCAGGTCGGCGCCACCGGCAACTCGCGTCCACCGCGATCGCAGAGCACGGCGAGGTCGATGCGGCCCGGCCGGCCGTAGTCGAACAGCTCGTTCATCGCGGCGCGTATGGTGCGCCCGGTGTAAAGCACGTCGTCGACGATGACGATGTGCGCGGCCTCGACGTCGAAGGGAATCTGCGAGCTCTTGTTTCCGGCGTGCAGGCCGCGCTGGTGGTAGTCGTCGCGATGGAAGGAGACGTCGATCGAGCCGGGGGGAATCTTCAACCCGAGCGCGGCATGCAGGCGTTCGGCAACCCAGACGCCGCCGGTGTGGATGCCGACCAGGGCGGTGACGGCGGGGTCGACCCTGGCCCGCATGGCCTCGGCCAGGGCGGCGCAGAGGGCTTCGGCGTCAGGCAGTTGCGGAGCAGGCATGGGTATCGTTCCAATCCTGAAGGATGATCACGGCGGCCTCGGCGTCGACCCGCGCCTTGCGCTGTCGCCAGTCGAGGCCATGTCCGCGCAGCGTCGAGTCGGCCTCGACCGAGCTGTATCGTTCATCGACCGCGTCCACCGGCAGGCGAAAGCGCCCGCGCAACTGGTCGGCGAAGCGTTCGCAGCGCGCCGTCATTTCGTGCGGGCTGCCGTCGTCGCCGAGCGGACGGCCGACCAGCAGGCGCCGCGGCTGCCATTCGGCGATCAGCGCGGCAATCGCGGCAAAGCGCGCATCGTTGGCGGCAGCGGCGATGGTGGTCAGGGGGCGTACCGCGACCAGCCGGCCGGGGGCCAATTGGGTGCCGACGGCGACGCCGATGCGCTTGAGTCCGAAGTCGAACGCGAGTATGGAGCCCTGGGCCTCAGGCATGACCCGCGACTTCGGAAAGCCTGGCGAAATCCACGCCCAGCAGCTGCATCGCCGCCGGCAGGCGCTCCTCGGGCGGGGTGGCGAAGATGATGTTGGCGTCGGCGCCGACGGTGAGCCAGGAGTTCTGCGACAGTTCCCACTCCAGTTGCCCGGCAGTCCAGCCGGCATAACCCAGGCTGACCAGCACCTCGGCCGGCTCGCCGGTGCCGGCCATCGCCTGCAGGATGTCGCGCGAGCTGGTCAGGGCGATGCTGTCGCTGATGCTGAGCGAAGACTGCCACTGTCCGGCCGGGCGATGCAGGACAAAGCCGCGATCGGTCTGCACCGGGCCACCGAAATACACAGGCAGCTCGGCAAAGCGGGTTTCGGCGGCCTGATCCTCGAGCGGGATGCTGACCCGGTCGAAGAGCCCGGCCAGGCTCATGTCGGTGGGACGATTGACGATGATGCCGATGGCGCCGTCCGCGTTGTGTTCGCAGATGAAGGTCAGCGTGCGGGAAAAATTCGGATCGTCCATGGCGGGCATGGCGATCAGGAAGTGATTGGCGAGGCTGACGGTTTCCATGGCGCGTTCGACATTGTAATCTCTCAGTCCGTTCCCGAGTACCCGCCCATGACGACCGCCCTGGTCTGGTTTCGCCGCGACCTGCGCAGCAACGACCACGCCGCCCTGCACCACGCCCTGCTCGCCCACTCCCGCGTGCATTGCGTTTTCGTCTTCGATACGACCATCCTCGACCCGCTGCCGCGCCGCGACCGCCGCGTCGAATTCATCCTGCGTGCGGTGGAGGAACTCGACGCCGCCTTGCGCGCGCTGGGCGGCGGGCTGATCGTGCGCCACGGCGACCCGCGCGACGAGATTCCGCGCCTTGCCACCGAGCTCGGCGCCGGCGCCGTGTTCGTCAATCGCGACTATGAGCCCGCCGCCAGAGCCCGCGACGAGGAAGTCAAACGCCGTCTTGCCAGCGCCGACTTTCACGAATTCAAGGACCAGGTGATCTTCGAGCGCGACGAAGTGATGACCCGGGGCGGCACGCCCTTCTCGGTATTCACGCCCTACAGGAACGCCTGGCTCAAGCGCCTCACGCCCGCCGAGCTCAACCCCCTGCCGGTCGAGCCGCATGCCGCGCGGCTTGCGCCGCCGCGCGAAGGCGAGCGCCTGCCGACCCTGGCCGAGCTTGGCTTCGAGGCCACCGACCTGCCGGCGCTGTGCCTGCCCACCGGCATGAGCGGGGCGCAAGCGCTGTTCCGCGATTTCGTCGACCGCATCGACGATTACGCCGCCACGCGCGACTATCCCGCCGTCAAGGGCTGCTCCTGCCTCTCGCCCCACCTGCGCTTCGGCACCCTCTCGATCCGGCAACTGGCTGCCCACGCCCATGGCCACGGCGGACGCGGCGCCCAGACCTGGCTCTCGGAACTGATCTGGCGCGACTTTTATCACGCCATCCTGTGGCACCACCCACGCGTCGTCACGCAGTGCTTCAAACCCGAATTCGACAAGCTGCGCTGGGACGATGGCCCGGACCTGTTCGCCGCATGGTGCCAGGGCCGCACCGGCTACCCGCTGGTCGACGCCGCAATGCGCCAGCTGCTGCATGCGGGCTGGATGCACAACCGCCTGCGCATGATCACGGCCTCGTTCCTGAGCAAGGACCTCGGCCTCGACTGGCGCCTGGGCGAAGCCTGGTTCGCCGCAAAGCTGCTCGACTTCGACCTCGCCGCCAACAACGGCGGCTGGCAATGGGCGGCCTCGACCGGCTGCGACGCCCAGCCCTGGTTCCGCATCTTCAATCCCGTTACCCAGTCGGAGAAGTTCGACCCCGAGGGCCGCTTCATCCGCCGCCATGTACCGGAACTGGCGAACGTGCCGGCAAAATTCATCCACGCGCCTTGGACCATGACTACCGTGCAGCAGGCGGCATGCGGCCTCGTCATCGGGCGCGACTACCCGGCGCCGGTGGTCGACCATGCGCTGGCCCGCGCCCGCAGCCTGGAGCGCTACAAGGCCGTGTAGCAAACCCGACAGAAGGCCGCAACCAGCCCATAAGCCGCTGTTTTCAAGGGGCGATTTTGCCGGCACCGGTTTTGCTACTACCGGCCCATGGACAGGCCGGCACAAATCTGCATCAACGACACCACCCTGCGCGACGGCGAACAGTCGGCCGGCGTCGCCTTCAGCCTGGCCGAAAAACTCGACATCGCGCGCCGCCTCGACGCCATCGGCGTACCCGAACTCGAAATCGGCATCCCGGCCATGGGCGAGGCCGAGCGCGAGAGCATCCGCGCCGTCGCCGCGCTCGGGCTCAAGGCCCGGCTGATGGTCTGGAGCCGCATGCAGCGCGAGGACATCGCCCTGGCCGCCGGGCTCGGCATAGCCCTGATCGACATCTCGGTGCCGGCCTCCGACCAGCACCTGCGCTCCAAGCTGCGCCAGGACCGCGCCTGGCTGCTGCGCGCCATCGCCGAGCACGTCGCCTATGCGCGCGACCTGGGCTTCGATGTCGGCGTCGGCGCCGAAGACGCCTCGCGCGGCGACCCCGGGCTGCTCGCCGCGATTGCCGAGGCCGCGCAGGCGGCCGGCGCGCGCCGCATCCGCTTTGCCGATACCCTGGGCGTGCTCGACCCCTTCGCCACCTTCGAGCGCATCGCCGCCTTGCGCGCCGCCTGCGACCTCGAAATCGAAATGCACGCCCACGATGACCTCGGCATGGCCACGGCCAACACCCTGGCCGCGGCGAAGGCCGGCGCCACCCACCTCAACACCACGGTCAATGGTCTGGGCGAACGCTCCGGCAACGCGCCGCTGGAGGAAGTGGTGCTCGGCCTGCACGTCTGCCACGGCATCGCCACCGGCATCGAACTCAAGGGCTTCCCCGAAATCTCGCGCCGCGTCGCGCTGGCTTCGGGCCGCCCGCTGCACTGGCAGAAGAGCGTGGTCGGCGAAGGCGCCTTCACCCATGAAGCCGGCATCCATGTCGATGGCCTGTTGAAGGACCCGGCCAATTACCAGGGCTTCGATCCGCACCTTGTCGGCCGCCATCATCGCGTGGTGCTCGGCAAGCACTCGGGTGCGCGCGCCGTGCAGCGCGTGATGGCCGAGCTCGGCCACCCGCTCTCGGACGAGGCGGCGCGCGAAATGCTGGGCCGTGTGCGCGCCTTCGTCCTCGCCGCCAAGCACCCGCCCTCAGAGTCCGAACTGCTGGCCCTGCTGGGAGCCGGAAAATGAGCCACGACCTCGCCGGCACACTGCCCTTGGCCGAGGCCGCCGCCGCACCGCCGCCGGGCCTGCTGGCACTGGCCCGCGAAGACCTCGCCTGCGTTTTCGCGCGCGATCCGGCGGCGCGCTCGCGCCTCGAAGTGCTGCTCACCTACCCCGGCCTGCATGCCATCTTGCTGCACCGCCCGGCGCATGCGCTGTGGCAAAACGGCTGGCGCTTCACTGCACGCTGGCTGGCCTGGCTGGCACGCCTGCTGACCAACGTGGACATCCATCCCGGCGCCTGCATCGGCCGCCGTTTCTTCATCGACCACGGCGCCGGGGTGGTGATCGGCGAAACCGCCGAAATCGGCGACGACGTCACGCTGTATCACGGCGTCACCCTGGGCGGCACCACCTGGAGCAAGGGCAAGCGCCATCCGACGCTGGGCAGCGGCGTGGTGATCGGCGCCGGCGCCAAGATCCTCGGCGCGATCGCGGTCGGCGACGCCGCGCGCATCGGCGCCAATTCGGTCGTCATCCGCGAGGTGCCGGCCGGCCGCACGGCGATCGGCATCCCGGCGCGGCTGGTCGGCGAGTCGGCTTCAAGAGTCGGCGCTGGTGCGCTCTGCGTACCTGGAACGCCGCTTCGCGGGCAGGTAACGGCGATTCACGCCATCAACCTCGACCATCACCTGATTCCCGATCCGGTGGGCAAGGCCATCCAGTGCCTGCTCGACCGCATCGGCAGCCTGGAAACCGAAGTGCGCGAGCTGCGCGGCCTGCCCGCGCCGCAGCGCGGCGGTTGCCAGGCCTGCGCCGCCGGCGAACTCTGTTGCGAGGAACACGGCCGTGGCTGAAGGCATCGACCTGCTGGAGCTGGATGGCGAGGGGCTGTATTTCGACGAGCCTTGCCCGGCTGAGGTCGACGCCCTGATCGTCCAGGCGGCGAGGCATTACGGCCCCGAGGCCGAGCCCTTCCTGCTGCGCGCCTACTTCCTGGCGCCGAACCAGCTCTCGGTGCTGGTCGCGCTGTATCGCTATTACTTCTACCAGCACCGACTGGAAGACGCCCTGCTGGTCGCCGAGCGTGCGCTCGACGTCACCGCCGGCCGCCTGCACCTGGTCGACGGCTGGCGCGGCATCGGCCCGGTCTCGCTGGGCGAGGCGGTGATGCGCTCGATCGGCCTGCTGCGCTTCCACCTGCTGGCGCTCAAGGGCTCGGCGGTGATCCTGCTGCGCCTGGGCCGCATCGACGAAGCGCGCCACCGCCTGGAAAAAATCGCCGAGATCGACGAGCGCGATGCCCTTGGCGCCAACGCCCTGCTTGCCACCCTTGCCGAGCGCGAAGCCGCGACGGCCGACACCTGTTGAAACGCCACGAGGAGAAGCCCCATGGGATGCGATGCCGACAGTTTTGCAGACGACCTGGACGACCTGAGTTCCGCCGAGGACTTTCTCGATTACTTCGGCATCGACTATGACGCGCGCGTGGTGCAGGTCAATCGCCTGCACATCCTGCAGCGCTACCACGACTACCTGGCCAAGCAGGAAGCCGGCAAGGCGCCGGAATACCAGGCCTGGCGCAAGTGGCTGGAGCTGGCCTACCGGGATTTCGTCGACTCCAGCGCGCAACAGGAGAAGGTGCTCGCGGTCTATCGCAAGGCCGAGGGTTCGAGCTTCCTGCCGCTGTCCTCGCTGACGGGCTGAGCCATGCTGCCGCGCTGGGACTACGGCGATGCCGTGCGCGTGACGCGCAACGTGCGCAACGACGGCACCTTTCCCGGCGCCGCGATGGGCGACCTGCTGGTCCGCCGCGGCCGCATCGGCCATGTGCGCAACGTCGGCAGCTTCCTCCAGGACCAGATCATCTACTCCGTGCATTTCCTCGACGAGGAGCGCATCGTCGGTTGCCGCGAAGAAGAACTGATCGGCATCGACGAGCCCTGGATCGAAAGCCGTTTCGAAGTGCGGCAGAAGCTCTGCGCCGCCGTGCCGCTGGCGATCCGCGGCGAGCTCAAGGTGCCCGCCGGCAGCCGCGGCGAAGTGCTCAACCTCGAACGCGAGGAAGGTCGCCCGGTGGCCTACCACGTGCATTTCGACTGCCTGCCCGGCAATCCGCTACTCGTGCCGGAGGGCGCCCTGCGGGAGATCGAGGATGAGTGACGCGACCCATCCCTACCGGGAGCTCAAGCTCGCCACGCGACTATTCGGCAAGGCGCCGGAGGCACTCGACGCAGCCGAGCGCCAGCGCGTACACGCCGCCGCCGAAAAGCAGCGCGAGATCGAGGCACTGATCCTCGCCACGCCCGAGGCCGCCCAGGTGCAGGTACCGGAACCCTCGATCGACGACGCCCTGCGCGAGATCCGCAAGCGCTATCCGGAGGAGGATGACTTCCGGCGCGCCCTCGAATCCACCGGACTCGACCTCGACGCCCTGCGCGACGAGATCACGCGCGACCTGCGCGTCGAGGCCGTGCTCGAGCGCGTCGCCAGCCGCGCCGCCACGGTCAGCGCGACCGACGTCGAGATCTTCTGGTTCATGCATCGCGAACGCTTCCGCCGCCCCGAAACCCGCCGCCTGCGCCACATCCTGGTCACCATCAACGACAGCCAGCCCGGCAGCGAGCCGGAAGCGGCCCGTGCGCGCATCGAAGCCATCGAAGCACGG
>JACRLX010000001.1 GCA_016235165.1 Rhodocyclales bacterium | reverse complement strand
TGGACCAGGGCCAGGCCGGCGACAACGTCGGCGTACTGCTGCGCGGCACCAAGCGTGAAGAAGTCGAGCGAGGCCAGGTGTTGGCCAAGCCGGGCAGCATCACCCCGCACACGCACTTCACCTCCGAGGTCTACATCCTGAGCAAGGACGAAGGCGGTCGCCACACGCCGTTCTTCAACGGCTACCGTCCGCAGTTCTACTTCCGTACCACTGACGTCACGGGCAGCATCGAGTTGCCGGCCGGGACCGAGATGGTGATGCCGGGGGACAACGTGGCGATGACGGTGCGGCTGATTGCCCCGATCGCCATGGAAGAGGGCCTGCGCTTCGCCATCCGTGAAGGCGGTCGTACCGTCGGCGCCGGTGTCGTCGCCAAGGTCATCGAGTAATCAGGCGCAGCTTTGAGAGTTGGGCGGCACTCCGGAAACGGGGTGTCGCCCTGTAGTCTCTGCCGCAGGGGTATAGCTCAATTGGCAGAGCGGCGGTCTCCAAAACCGCAGGTTGGGGGTTCGATTCCCTCTGCCCCTGCCAACGAATTGAAGCCTTTGCGCGAAGCAGAATAATAGTTTATGGCCGACAAATTGAAGTTCATGCTGGCGTTGTTGCTTGTGGCTGCCGGCGTGGCGGGTTTCTACCTTCTTGGCGACAAGGCGATGATCCTGCGCGTGCTGTCCGTGCTTGCCGGATTGGGAGCTGGCGCCGCGGTAGCCTGGTTCACGGCGCCGGGCCAGCGTTTCTTCGACTTCAGTCAGGAGGCGGTGGTCGAGACCAAGAAGGTTGTCTGGCCCTCGCGCAAGGAAACCATGCAAACCACCGGCATCGTGTTCGCATTCGTGCTGGTGATGGCCATCGTGCTTTGGCTGACGGACAAAACCCTTGAATGGGTTCTTTACGACCTGGTTCTGGGCTGGAAGAAATAATGACAAAACGCTGGTATGTCGTTCACGCCTATTCCGGATTCGAGAAGTCCGTACAGCGTGCCCTGCTCGAGCGCATCAACCGCGCCGGGATGCAGGACAAGTTCGGCCAGGTGCTGGTTCCGGTCGAAGAGGTCGTCGAAATGAAAAACGGCCAGAAGAGCATTTCCGAGCGGAAATTCTTTCCGGGTTATGTCTTGGTCGAGATGGACATGGACGACGACTCATGGCATTTGGTCAAGAGCACGCCCAAGGTCACCGGATTCGTTGGCGGCACCTCGACCAAGCCGACGCCGATCTCCGAAAAGGAAGTCAACAAGATCATGCAACAGGTGCAGGACGGCGTCGAAAAGCCGCGGCCCAAGGTGCTGTTCGAGGTTGGCGAGATGGTGCGCATCAAGGAAGGCCCGTTCACCGACTTCAACGGCAACGTCGAGGAAGTCAATTACGAAAAGAGCCGTCTGCGTGTATCGGTGACCATTTTCGGTCGCGCCACGCCGGTGGAGCTGGAGTTCGCACAGGTCGAGAAGGCCTAGGTTTTTAGGCCGCGCCGTGGCGGCTGGCAGCGTGCAGGTTCGCGGCAACGAGGAGCGTCAGTAGATTGGCCGTGGGGCCGCTTGAACGCGCGTTACGACTCACCCAAAACAGGAGCCAGACATGGCAAAGAAGATAATCGGTTACATCAAGCTGCAGGTGCCGGCAGGCAAGGCCAACCCCTCGCCCCCGATCGGCCCGGCACTCGGCCAGCGCGGCCTCAACATCATGGAATTCTGCAAGGCCTTCAACGCCCAGACGCAAGGTCTGGAGCCCGGCCTGCCGATTCCCGTGGTGATCACCGCCTTTGCGGACAAGAGCTTTACCTTCGTGATGAAGACGCCGCCGGCGACGATCCTGATCAAGAAGGCCGCCGGCATCACCAAGGGATCGCCCAAGCCCCATACCGACAAGGTCGGCAAGATCACCAAGGCCCAGGCCGAGGAAATCGCCAAGGCCAAGATGAAGGATCTGACGGCGGCCGACCTCGAAGCCGCCGTGCGCACCATCGCGGGTTCCGCCCGCAGCATGGGCATTACCGTGGAGGGCCTCTGATCATGGCGAAGAAATCCAAGCGCGTGCAGGCCGTCCTGGCCAAGGTCGATCGCAACAAGGCTTACCCGCTGGCCGATGCCCTCAACCTGGTCAAGGAATGCGCCACGGCCAAGTTCGACGAATCGATCGACGTTGCCGTCAATCTTGGCGTCGATGCCAAGAAGTCCGACCAGCTGGTGCGCGGTTCCGTGGTGCTGCCGGCGGGTACCGGCAAGACCGTGCGTGTCGCCGTGTTCGCCCAGGGCGCCAAGGCGGAAGATGCCAAGACCGCCGGAGCTGACGTGGTCGGCTTCGACGACCTGGCCGCCGAAGTCAAGGCCGGCAACATGAATTTCGACATCGTGATCGCCACGCCGGATGCCATGAAGGTCGTCGGCGCGCTGGGCCAGATTCTGGGTCCGCGCGGCTTGATGCCCAACCCCAAGGTCGGCACCGTGACCATGGACGTGACGACGGCCGTCAAGAATGCCAAGGCCGGTCAGGTCCAGTACCGTACCGACAAGGCCGGCATCATCCACTGCACCATCGGTCGCGCTTCGTTCAGCGTCGATTCGCTGACGACCAACCTGACGGCGCTGATCGAAGCCTTGCAGAAGGCCAAGCCAGCGGCATCCAAGGGCCAGTATCTGAAAAAAGTGTCGCTGTCCAGCACCATGGGCGCCGGCGTCCGCGTCGATCAGGCCAGCCTGTCGGCGCAGCAAGCGTAAGAACTTTGGGCTGTCGTGTCCTTCGCGCGGTTTGGCGAAAGGCGCGGCAGGTTATCAAAGACCGCAGGTGCCCGCGAGGGCTTAATGGAAGCGACGGAGCATGGTCGCGACCGCCGGCGTAGATGGCGTTACCCGATGAAGGAATTTGCAGTTTCCTGAATGAAGGTCGCCGTGTTGCCAGTGCCGACTTTCGGCCTGGAGTTTGACTAGGAGTTGACCGTGAGTCTCAATCTTGACGACAAGAAGACGGTAGTCGCCGAGGTATCCGCGGAAGTCGCGAATGCCCAGTCGATCATCGTCGCCGAGTACCGTGGTCTCGAAGTGGTCGATCTCACCAACCTGCGGGCCAACGCCCGCAAGTCCGGTGTGTATCTGCGTGTCGTGAAAAATACCCTGGTTCGTCGTGCCCTTTCCGGCACGGCCTTCGAAGGCCTGTCGGACAAGCTTGTCGGCCCCCTGATCTATGGAATTTCCAAGGATCCGGTGGCTGCCGCCAAGCTGCTGAACGACTTTGCCAAGGGTAATGACAAGCTCGCCATCAAGGCCGGCGCAATGCCCAACTACGTCATGGACGCAGCTGGAGTCAAGGCGCTGGCGACGATGCCGAGCCGCGAGGAGCTGTTGTCCAAGCTCCTCGGCACCATGCAGGCACCGATCGCCCAGTTCGTCCGCACGCTCAACGAGATCCCGACGAAGTTCGTCCGGGGCCTTGCTGCCGTGCGCGACGCCAAAGAGGCTGCGTAATTCGCTTTACCGATTCAATCATTCATTCAGGAGTAGTAATCATGGCTGTTAGCAAAGCTGAAATCCTCGATGCCATCGCCGGCATGACCGTTCTCGAACTGTCCGAACTGATCAAGGAAATGGAAGAGAAGTTCGGCGTATCCGCCGCTGCCGCGGCTGTTGCCGTCGCCGCTCCGGCCGCCGGTGGCGCCGCCCCGGCCGCCGAAGAGAAGACCGAGTTCACGGTCGTCCTGCTGGCCGCTGGCGAGAAGAAGGTCGAGGTCATCAAGGTGGTTCGTGCCGCCACTGGCCTGGGCCTCAAGGAAGCCAAGGATCTGGTCGACGGCGCGCCGAAGCCCGTCAAGGAAGCCATTCCGAAGGCCGACGCGGAAGCCCTCAAGAAGCAGCTCGAGGACGCCGGCGCCAAGGTCGAAGTCAAGTAATCGCGGCCCGATCGCGGGTTGGCGGCTTTGCCGCCAACCCGCTTTTGTGCTTGCTGCAACGGCAATACCCCTTCCCAACGATGTGGAAGTCAAACGAGAGTACTGAACCAGTTTGCCCCAGTCCTGTCTTTTGACCTTGACGTCTGAATCCTGAACGGAGCCACCATGGCGTATTCCTATACCGAGAAAAAGCGTATTCGCAAGAGCTTTGCCAAGCGGGCCAACGTCCTTGACGTGCCTTTCCTGCTGGCGACTCAGATTGAGTCGTATACGCGCTTCCTGCAGGCCGACGTTCCGCCGGCGCAACGGCGGAACGAAGGTCTGCAAGCCGCCTTCACCTCGATATTCCCGATCGTTGCCCACTCGGGGAACGCCCGCCTGCATTTCGTCGAATACATGCTCGGCGAGCCCACCTTCGACGTCAAGGAATGCCAGCAACGCGGCCTGACCTTCGCCAGCCCCCTGCGCGCCAAGGTCCGCCTCGAATTGCTCGACCGCGACACCAAGGCCGTCAAGGAGGTCAAGGAAGACCAGCCGCTCTACATGGGTGAAATTCCCCTGATGACGACCACGGGCTCCTTTGTCATCAACGGTACCGAGCGCGTCATCGTCTCGCAGCTGCACCGTTCCCCCGGCGTGTTCTTCGAGCACGACAAGGGCAAGACCCACAGCTCCGGCAAGCTGCTGTTCTCGGCGCGCATCATTCCCTACCGCGGTTCCTGGCTGGACTTCGAGTTCGATCCCAAGGATATCCTGTATTTCCGTATCGACCGCCGTCGCAAGATGCCGGTAACGATTCTGCTCAAGTCGATTGGCATGACGCACGAGCAGATCCTGGCCAATTTCTTCGAGTTCGACACCTTCCACTTCGCCAAGAAAGGGACTTCCTTCGAGGTCGTTCCCGAGCGCCTGCGGGGCGAGGTTGCCAAGTTCGACATTCTCGACAAGGCCGGCAAGCTGATTGTCGCCAAGGACAAGCGCATCACCGTCAAGCACATTCGCGAGATGGCGGAGGCCGGCATCAAGAAGATCCTGGTTCCCGACGAGTTCATCATCGGCCGTGTTATCGCGCACAACATCGTGAACCCTGAGACGGGAGAGATCCTGGCCAATGCCAACGATGAAGTCACCGACGATCTGCTGAACAAGCTGATCGAGGCGGGGGTCGAGCAGGCACAGACGCTTTATGTCAATGACCTGGATCGCGGTGCCTACATTTCCTCGACCCTGCGCATGGATGAGACCGCCGACCAGTGGGCCGCACGCGTTGCCATCTATCGCATGATGCGTCCGGGCGAGCCGCCCACCGAGGATGCCGTGGAAAACCTGTTCCACGGACTGTTCTATTCCGATGAGCGCTACGATCTTTCCGCCGTCGGCCGCATGAAGTTCAATCGCCGTGTCGGCCGGGAACAAATCGAGGGCGCCGGCACCTTGTCGAACGATGACATCGTCGACGTGGTGAAAATTCTGGTCGAGCTGCGCAACGGTCGCGGCGAAGTCGATGACATCGACCACCTTGGCAACCGTCGCGTGCGCTCGGTAGGCGAGTTGGCGGAAAACCAGTTCCGCGCCGGTCTTGTGCGCGTCGAACGCGCGGTCAAGGAGCGCCTGAATCAGGCCGAGTCGGACAACCTGATGCCGCACGACCTGATCAATGCCAAGCCGATCAGCGCCGCGATCAAGGAGTTCTTTGGCTCCAGCCAGCTGTCGCAGTTCATGGACCAGACCAACCCGCTGTCGGAAATCACCCACAAGCGCCGTGTCTCGGCCCTTGGCCCGGGCGGTCTGACGCGCGAGCGCGCTGGCTTCGAGGTGCGCGACGTGCATCCGACCCACTATGGCCGCGTTTGCCCGATCGAAACCCCGGAAGGTCCGAACATCGGCCTGATCAACTCGCTGGCCCTGTATGCGCGGACCAATGAGTACGGCTTCATGGAGACGCCTTACCGTCGCGTCGAAGACAGCCACGTCACGGACGAGATCGAGTACCTTTCGGCGATCGAGGAAGGCAAGTACGTGATCGCCCAAGCCAATGCCCAGTTGGACAAGAAGGGGCGCCTGACCGACGCGCTGGTTTCCTGTCGCTTCAAGGGCGAGTTCGAGCTGAAGGAACCCGCGGAAGTCCAGTACATGGACGTGGCCCCCAGCCAGATCGTATCCGTGGCGGCATCGCTGATTCCTTTCCTCGAGCATGATGACGCCAACCGCGCCCTGATGGGCGCCAACATGCAGCGCCAGGCGGTTCCCTGTCTGCGTCCCGAGAAGGCGCTGGTCGGCACCGGTATCGAGCGCACGGTGGCGGTCGACTCGGGCACGGCGGTTCAGGCCCTGCGCGGCGGCGTGGTCGACTACATCGATGCCAACCGTATCGTGGTTCGTGTCAATGACGCCGAGACGGTTCCCGGCGAGGTCGGAGTCGATATCTACAACCTGATCAAGTACACCCGCTCCAACCAGAATACCAACATCAACCAGCGCCCCATCGTCAAGGTAGGCGATCTGATCGCCAAGGGCGACGTGGTGGCCGACGGCGCCTCCACCGATCTTGGCGAGTTGGCGCTCGGCCAGAACATGCTGGTCGCGTTCATGCCCTGGAACGGCTACAACTTCGAGGATTCGATCCTGATTTCCGAGCGCGTGGTGGCGGATGACCGCTTCACCTCCGTGCATATCGAAGAGCTGACCGTGGTGGCCCGCGACACCAAGCTCGGGGCCGAGGAAATCACGCGCGACATCGCCACTCTGGGCGAGTCGCAACTCGGGCGCCTCGACGAATCCGGCATTGTTTACATCGGCGCCGAGGTCGAGGCGGGTGATGTGCTGGTCGGCAAGGTCACGCCCAAGGGCGAGACTCAACTGACCCCGGAAGAAAAGCTGCTGCGTGCGATCTTCGGCGAGAAGGCGTCCGACGTGAAAGACACGTCATTGCGCGTGCCCTCCGGGATGATCGGCACGGTGATCGACGTCCAGGTGTTTACCCGCGAAGGCATCGAACGGGACAAGCGCGCCCAGTCGATCATCGATGACATGCTGCGCGGCTACAAGCAGGATCTGGCGGACCAGATGCGTATCGTCGAACGCGATACCTTCGCCCGTATCGAAAAGCTGCTGCTGAACAAGGTCGCCGCCAAGGGGCCGAAGAAGCTGGCCAAGGGCACCAGGATCACCAAGGACTACTTGTCTTCGCTGGAGCACTACCACTGGTTCGACATCTCGCTCGAAAACGATGAGGCTCAGGTCCAGCTGGAGAGCCTGCGCGACAGCATCGACCAGACGCGCAAGGATTTCGATGTCGCCTTCGAGGCGAAGAAAAAGAAGCTGACTCAGGGTGACGAGCTGCCGCCCGGTGTGCAGAAGATGGTGAAGGTCTATCTGGCGGTCAAGCGCCGCCTGCAACCCGGTGACAAGATGGCGGGCCGCCACGGCAACAAGGGCGTGGTTTCGAAGATCGTTCCGATCGAGGATATGCCACACATGGCCGACGGCACGCCGATGGACATCGTGCTCAACCCGCTTGGCGTGCCCTCGCGGATGAACATCGGGCAGATTCTCGAAACCCACCTCGGTTGGGCGGCAAAGGGACTTGGCCTGCGGATAGGCGAGATGTTGCGCAAGCAGGCGGCGGCCAGCGAGATCCGCAAGTTCATGAACAAGATCTACAACGCGTCCGGACGCGACGAGGATGTCGATAGCCTGAGCGAAAAGGAAGTATTTGAACTTGCCGAAAACCTCCAGACCGGTGTCCCGTTTGCAACGCCGGTTTTCGACGGAGCTCACGAGTCTGAAATCAAGGCAATGCTGGAGCTTGCCGGCCTGCCACACAATGGCCAGGTCGAGTTGTTCGATGGCCGCACGGGTGAAGCCTTCGAGCGCAAGGTCACTGTCGGCTACATGCATGTGCTCAAGTTGCACCACCTGGTCGACGACAAGATGCATGCACGCTCGACCGGCCCCTACAGCCTGGTTACCCAGCAGCCGCTGGGCGGCAAGGCTCAGTTCGGTGGCCAGCGCTTCGGCGAAATGGAAGTCTGGGCGCTGGAAGCCTACGGAGCATCCTACGTGTTGCAGGAAATGCTCACTGTCAAGTCCGACGACGTCAATGGCCGCACCAAGGTCTATGAAAACATCGTCAAGGGCGAGCACAAGATCGACGCCGGCATGCCGGAGTCCTTTAACGTGCTGGTGAAGGAAATCCGCTCACTCGCGATCGACATCGATCTCGAGCGTTACTGATCCGCGGCCCACTGGAGAAAATCACATGAAGAGCCTGTTTGCAGATCTTTTCAAGCAGAACCTGGCGGCCGAGGAAGAGTTCGACGCGATCACCATTGGTCTCGCGTCCCCGGACAAGATCCGCTCCTGGTCCTACGGCGAGGTAAAGAAGCCCGAGACCATCAACTACCGCACCTTCAAACCGGAACGCGACGGCCTGTTCTGCGCCAAGATCTTTGGCCCGGTCAAGGATTATGAGTGCCTCTGCGGCAAGTACAAGCGACTCAAGCATCGCGGCGTGATCTGCGAAAAGTGTGGCGTCGAAGTCACTCAGTCCAAGGTTCGCCGCGAGCGCATGGGTCATATCGAGCTGGCCTCGCCGACGGCCCATATCTGGTTCCTCAAGAGCCTGCCGAGCCGCCTCGGCATGGTGCTCGACATGACCCTGCGCGACATCGAGCGCGTGCTTTACTTTGAAGCCTTCGTCGTCGTTGACCCCGGAATGACGCCGCTCAATCGCGCGCAACTGCTGACCGAGGACGACTATCTGGCCAAGGTCGAGGAATATGGCGACGACTTTACCGCGGTGATGGGGGCCGAGGGCGTACGCGAACTGCTGCGCACTCTCGACCTCAATCGCCTAGTCGAATCCCTGCGCCAGGAACTGGAAGTCACCGGCTCGGAAGCCAAGAGCAAGAAGATTTCCAAGCGCCTCAAGGTGCTCGAGGGTTTCCAGCAATCCGGCATCAAGCCCGAGTGGATGATCCTCGAAGTGCTGCCGGTGCTGCCGCCGGACCTGCGTCCGCTGGTGCCGTTGGACGGAGGCCGTTTCGCCACCTCTGACCTGAATGACCTGTATCGCCGGGTCATCAACCGCAACAACCGTCTCAAGCGCCTGCTCGAACTCAAAGCACCGGACATCATCGTGCGCAACGAAAAGCGCATGCTGCAGGAAGCCGTCGACTCCCTGCTCGACAACGGTCGTCGCGGCAAGGCCATGACCGGCGCCAACAAGCGTCCGCTGAAGTCGCTGGCTGACATGATCAAAGGCAAGGGCGGCCGCTTCCGCCAGAACCTGCTGGGCAAGCGCGTGGACTATTCGGGCCGTTCGGTCATCGTGGTCGGTCCCCAGCTCAAGCTGCATCAGTGCGGTCTGCCGAAGAAGATGGCGCTGGAACTGTTCAAGCCATTCATTTTCGAGCGCCTGGAAAAGATGGGCATCGCCAGTACCATCAAGGCGGCCAAGAAGGAAGTCGAAGCCGAGACGCCAGTGGTCTGGGACATCCTTGAAGAAGTCATCCGCGAGCATCCGGTGATGCTGAACCGCGCCCCGACCCTGCACCGTCTTGGCATCCAGGCATTCGAGCCGACCCTGATCGAGGGCAAAGCCATCCAGCTGCATCCGCTGGTCTGCGTGGCTTTCAACGCCGACTTTGACGGCGACCAGATGGCCGTGCATATCCCGCTGTCGCTCGAAGCGCAGATGGAAGCCCGCACCCTGATGCTGGCCTCGAACAACGTGCTGTCGCCTGCAAATGGTCAGCCGATCATCGTTCCCTCGCAGGATGTGGTGCTCGGTCTTTATTACGCCACGCGCGAGAATGTCTCCGCTCGTGGCAACGGAATGATCTTTACCGACATTGCGGAAGTGACTCGCGCGGTTGATTCGCGCCAGATCGATTTGCATGCCCGTATTTCGGTACGTATCCGCGAATTCGAGCTCGATGCCGGCAACCAGTGGCAACCCAAGGTGACGCGTTATTCGACGACGGCCGGACGCGCCCTGCTTTCCGAAATTCTGCCGCGCGGATTGCCCTTCAAGGTGATCGACAAGCCGCTCAAGAAGAAGGAAATTTCCAAGCTGATCGATGAAAGCTTCCGCCGCTGCGGCCTTAAGGAGACCGTGGTTTTCGCCGATCAGCTGATGCAGGCGGGTTTCCGTCTGGCGACCCGCGCCGGCATCTCGATATGCGTCGACGACATGCTGGTTCCGACGCAGAAGCACACCCTTATCGCCGCGGCCGAGGCCGAGGTAAAGGAAATCGAGAAGCAATACACCTCCGGTTTGGTGACGGTCGGCGAGCGCTACAACAAGGTGGTCGATATCTGGGGCCGTGCCGGTGATCAAGTGGCCAAGGCCATGATGGATCAACTTGCGCATCAGGCCGTCACCGGTGTCGACGGCAAACAGGTCAGTCAGGAATCATTCAACTCAATCTACATGATGGCCGACTCCGGAGCACGCGGTTCCGCAGCCCAGATCCGCCAGCTGGCTGGCATGCGTGGTTTGATGGCGAAGCCGGACGGTTCGATCATCGAGACTCCGATCACGTCCAACTTCCGTGAAGGCCTCAACGTCCTGCAATACTTCATCTCCACTCACGGCGCTCGTAAAGGTCTGGCCGATACGGCGTTGAAGACGGCGAACTCGGGTTACCTGACTCGCCGGCTGGTCGACGTGACGCAGGATTTGGTCGTGATCGAGGATGACTGCGGTACCGCTAACGGTTTCTCGATGAAGGCTCTGGTCGAGGGTGGCGAAGTGATTGAGCCCTTGCGCGAGCGCATTCTCGGCCGCGTCGCCGCCGCCGATGTGATCAATCCGGATACGCAGGATGTGCTTTACGCCGCCGGCGCGCTGCTCGACGAGGATGCCGTCGACACCATCGAGGCACTTGACATCGATGAAGTGCGCGTGCGCAGCGCGCTGACTTGCGAAACCCGCTATGGCCTGTGCGCCAAGTGCTATGGCCGTGATCTCGGCCGCGGGTCGCTGGTTTGCGCCGGCGAGGCGGTTGGCGTGATTGCCGCCCAGTCGATTGGCGAGCCCGGAACGCAGCTGACGATGCGTACCTTCCACGTCGGCGGTGCGGCGTCGCGGTCAGCCGCGCAGAGCGCCATCGAAGCCAAGAGCGCCGGCGTGGTTCGCTTCACCGCGACCATGCGCTATGTCACCAACCCCAAGAACGAGAAGATCGTGATCTCGCGTTCCGGCGAGGTGATGGTGACCGACGACAATGGCCGCGAGCGCGAGCGCCACAAGGTTCCCTACGGCGCGACTTTGCTCGCCGACGACGGCAAGGCGGTCAAGGCCGGCACCCAACTCGCCACCTGGGATCCGCACACCAGACCGATCGTTACTGAATATGCAGGTACGGTCAAGTTCGAGAATGTCGAAAAGAACGCAACCGTCGCGGAGCAGATGGATGAGGTGACCGGCTTGTCAACGCTGGTGGTCATTGATCCCAAACGAGGTGCCAAGGCCTCCAAGGGTGTTCGTCCGCAGGTCAAGCTGATCGACGAAAACGGACAGGAAGTCAAGATCCATGGCACCGACCACGTGGTGACCATTACCTTCCAGGTCGGCTCCCTGATCACGGTAAAAGACGGACAGCCGGTGGCGGTTGGCGACATTCTGGCGCGCATTCCCCAGGAGTCGTCGAAGACGCGAGATATTACCGGCGGCTTGCCGCGCGTCGCGGAACTGTTCGAAGCTCGTGTGCCGAAGGATGCAGGCGTTCTGGCCGAGGTTACCGGCACGGTTTCCTTCGGCAAGGACACCAAGGGCAAGCAGCGCCTGGTGATCACCGAGCCGGATGGCACGGCGCACGAATATCTGATCACCAAGGACAAGCATGTCATGGCCCATGATGGCCAGGTCGTGAATAAAGGGGAAGTCATTGTCGATGGTCCGGCTGACCCCCACGACATTTTGCGACTCAAGGGTGTCGAGGAGCTCGCGCGCTACATCATTGATGAAGTGCAGGACGTCTACCGCCTGCAGGGCGTGAAGATCAACGACAAGCACATCGAGGTGATCGTTCGCCAAATGCTGCGCCGTGTTGTCGTCACCAACCCGGGCGATTCGAGCTTCATCAAGGAAGAGCAGGTCGAACGGGCGGCGGTGCTGGACGAGAACGACAAGTTGATCGCGGCAGGCAAGACTCCGGCGACTTACGAGTTCATGTTGCACGGAATTACCAAGGCCAGCTTGTCTACGGATTCCTTCATTTCGGCTGCGTCCTTCCAGGAGACGACCCGCGTATTGACCGAGGCGGCGATCATGGGCAAACGCGACGAATTGCGTGGTTTGAAGGAAAACGTGATTGTCGGTCGCCTCATCCCGGCTGGTACCGGCATGGCCTATCACCGTACCCGGCGTATGCAGGCCGCGGGCAGTGCCGAGGCACAAAGCCTTTTTGATCTCCCGGCATCGGATGAAGGTGTTTCGGCAACCACGGATGATGTCCAGGCAGGTTGACGCTGAGACACCATCAATCTATAATCCGGCCTCTTTGCCCCAGGAGGGGCCGGTTTTTCTTAAATTTCATAGCGATTAGCACCGCAATCAGGACTAGCACATGCCCACCATCAATCAACTAGTGCGCAAGGGACGGCAAGCGCCGATCTCGAAGAGCAAGGTTCCCGCTCTGGGCAGCAGCCCGGCCCGCCGTGGGGTTTGCACCCGGGTTTACACCACCACGCCAAAGAAACCTAACTCTGCGTTGCGCAAGGTTGCCAAAGTGAGGCTGACGAATGGATTCGAGGTTATCTCGTACATCGGAGGCGAAGGGCATAACCTGCAGGAACACTCTGTTGTACTGATTCGCGGTGGTCGAGTAAAGGATTTGCCGGGTGTTCGTTACCACATCGTGCGCGGCAGTCTTGACACGCAGGGCGTCAAGGATCGCAAGCAAAGCCGTTCCAAGTATGGCGCCAAGCGCCCGAAAGCTGCCTGAGGCCATAAGGAGATACCATGCCACGTCGTCGTGAAGTACCCAAGCGCGATATCCTGCCCGATCCCAAGTTTGGCAGCGTCGACCTTTCCAAGTTTGTAAACGTGTTGATGGACAGCGGCAAGAAGTCGGTCGCCGAGCGAATCATCTATGGTGCGTTTGCGCAGATCCAGACCAAGAGCGGAAAAGATCCTCTGGAGGTCTTTTCGCTTGCCGTCAACAACGTCAAGCCGCTGGTCGAGGTCAAGAGCCGTCGCGTCGGTGGCGCCAACTATCAGGTTCCTGTCGAGGTCCGTCCTGCCCGCCGCATGGCACTTTCCATGCGCTGGCTGCGTGAGGCGGCACGCAAGCGCTCCGAGAAATCCATGGGGCAGCGCTTGGCTGCCGAGCTCATGGAGGCGGCCGAAGGGCGTGGTGCGGCAATGAAAAAGCGCGAGGAAGTACATCGCATGGCGGAAGCCAACAAGGCCTTCTCGCATTTCCGTTTCTAAGCAGTAGCGTGTCTCGTCGGTTCCGGCGAGACTTTCGTTTTTCGTCCGCCGCCCTGTCGCTTCGTCCAACGAGGCCTCATGGCGGTTTGGTTTAGATAAGGCAGGTAAATCAAGTGGCCCGCAAGACTCCCATCGAGCGCTATCGCAATATTGGCATCTCGGCGCACATCGACGCCGGCAAGACGACTACCACCGAGCGTATTCTTTTTTATACCGGGGTCAATCACAAGATCGGCGAAGTCCATGACGGCGCCGCCACCATGGACTGGATGGAGCAGGAGCAGGAGCGCGGAATCACGATCACGTCCGCTGCGACGACATGCTTCTGGAAGGGCATGGCCGGCAACTTTCCCGAGCACCGCGTCAACATCATCGACACTCCGGGCCACGTCGACTTCACCATCGAAGTCGAGCGCTCGATGCGCGTACTTGATGGCGCCTGCATGGTGTATTGCGCCGTAGGTGGCGTACAGCCGCAGTCAGAAACCGTGTGGCGTCAGGCCAACAAGTACGGCGTGCCACGGCTGGCGTTCGTGAACAAGATGGACCGTCAAGGCGCTGATTTTTTCAAGGTTCACGATCAGATGCGCCTGCGTCTGAAGGCGAACCCGATTCCTCTCCAGGTGCCAATCGGGGCCGAGGAAAAGTTCGAGGGTGTTGTCGATCTCATCAAGATGAAGGCAATTGTTTGGGATGACGCCAGCCAGGGCACGAAATTTACCTATGGCGACATTCCGGCCGATCTTGTCGAGACTTCCAAGGAGTGGCGCGAAAAGATGCTTGAGGCCGCCGCCGAGGCATCGGAAGAGTTGATGAACAAATACCTCGAAGAGGGTGATCTGACCGAAGAGGAAATCAAGCGGGCGCTGCGCCAGCGCACCATCAATGCCGAGATTGTGCCGATGCTTTGTGGCTCGGCGTTCAAGAACAAGGGGGTGCAGGCGATGCTCGACGCGGTGGTTGAGTTCCTGCCCGCGCCGACCGACATCCCGCCGGTGAGCGGTGTGCTGGAGAATGAGTCCGAAGGCGTGCGCAAGGCCGACGACGACGAGCCGTTCGCCGCCCTGGCGTTCAAGATCATGACTGACCCGTATGTCGGCCAGCTGACCTTTTTCCGCGTTTACTCCGGGGTCATCAATTCGGGTGACACGATTTACAACCCGATCAAGGGGCGCAAGGAGCGCGTCGGCCGTATTCTGCAGATGCACGCCAACCAGCGTGAGGAAATCAAGGAAGTTCGTGCTGGCGATATCGCCGCCGCAGTCGGTCTCAAGGAGGCAACGACTGGCGAAACCTTGTGTGATCCGGCCAAGGTGATCACCCTTGAGCGCATGGAATTCCCCGAGCCCGTGATTCACGTTGCGGTCGAGCCGAAGACCAAGGCCGACCAGGAGAAGATGGGCATCGCGCTCAATCGCCTGGCTCAGGAAGATCCGTCATTCCGCGTTCGCACCGACGAGGAGTCCGGCCAGACCATCATTTCTGGCATGGGCGAACTGCACCTGGAAATTCTTGTCGATCGCATGAAGCGCGAGTTTGGTGTCGAGGCCAACGTCGGCGCGCCACAGGTCGCCTACCGCGAGGCTGTGCGCAAGGCGGTCGAGCAGGAAGGCAAGTTCGTCAAGCAGTCCGGTGGCCGTGGCCAATACGGCCACGTCTGGATCAAGCTCGAACCGAACGAGCCCGGCAAGGGTTACGAGTTCGTCGACGCCATCAAGGGTGGTACCGTGCCGCGCGAATTCATTCCCGCGGTCGACAAGGGATTGCAGGACACCTTGCCCAATGGCGTGCTGGCCGGTTTCCCGGTGGTTGACGTCAAGGTTACGCTGTTCGATGGCTCCTACCACGATGTCGACTCGAACGAAAATGCCTTCAAGATGGCTGCGTCGATGGCTTTCAAGGATGCCATGCGCAAAGCCAGCCCGGTGCTGCTTGAGCCGATGATGGCGGTCGAGGTCGAGACGCCCGAGGACTACATGGGCAATGTCATGGGTGACCTGTCCGGTCGTCGCGGCATTGTCCAGGGCATGGAAGATCAGGTAGGCGGCATCAAGGTGATCAAGGCTGAAGTCCCGCTCGCCGAGATGTTCGGCTACTCCACGCAGCTGCGTTCGCTGTCGCAAGGCCGTGCCACCTACTCAATGGAATTCAAGCACTACACCGAGGCGCCGAAGAATGTCGCCGAGGCGGTGATCAACAAGAAGTAACAGCCCGACAATCGTTCTTTAAGGAAACAGGACATGGCAAAAGGCAAGTTTGAGCGTACGAAACCGCACGTGAATGTGGGGACGATTGGTCACGTGGACCATGGGAAGACGACCTTGACGGCGGCGATCACGACGGTGCTGTCGACGAAGTTTGGAGGCGAGGCGAAAGCCTACGACCAGATTGACGCCGCCCCGGAAGAAAAGGCACGCGGCATCACCATCAACACCGCGCACGTTGAATACGAGACCAAGAACCGTCACTACGCCCACGTTGACTGCCCGGGCCACGCCGACTACGTCAAGAACATGATCACCGGCGCCGCGCAAATGGACGGCGCCATCCTGGTCTGTTCCGCCGCCGACGGCCCCATGCCGCAGACCCGCGAACACATCCTGTTGGCGCGCCAGGTCGGCGTGCCCTACATGGTCGTGTTCATGAACAAGTGCGACATGGTGGACGACGCCGAACTGCTCGAACTGGTCGAAATGGAACTGCGCGAACTGCTCAGCAAGTACGACTTCCCCGGCGACGACATCCCGATCGTCAAGGGCTCCGCCCTGAAGGCCCTCGAAGGCGACAAGGGCGAACTCGGTGAAGGCGCCTGGACCAGGGCCAGGCCGGCGACAACGTCGGCGTACTGCTGCGCGGCACCAAGCGTGAAGAAGTCGAGCGAGGCCAGGTGTTGGCCAAGCCGGGCAGCATCACCCCGCACACGCACTTCACCTCCGAGGTCTACATCCTGACCAAGGACGAAGGCGGTCGTCACACGCCGTTCTTCAACGGCTACCGTCCGCAGTTCTACTTCCGTACCACTGACGTCACGGGCAGCATCGAGTTGCCGGCCGGGACCGAGATAGTGATGCCGGGGGCCAACGTGGCGATGACGGTGCGGCTGATTGCCCCGATCGCCATGGAAGAGGGCCTGCGCTTCGCCATCCGTGAAGGCGGTCGTACCGTCGGCGCCGGTGTCGTCGCCAAGGTCATCGAGTAATCGCGTTCTCTTGCAATGCGGTGAAAAGGGCGATAGAATCTCGCCCTTTTCGCGATTCAAGCTTCATTGCTCTTTAAGGAACACCAATGCAAAACCAGAAAATTCGCATTCGCCTCAAGGCCTTCGACTATCGCCTGATCGACCAGTCGGCCCTTGAGATTGTCGATACGGCAAAGCGCACTGGCGCTGTTGTTCGTGGCCCCGTACCCCTGCCAACGCGAATTGAGCGTTTTGATGTATTGCGGTCGCCGCACGTCAACAAGACCTCGCGCGATCAGTTTGAAATTCGTACCCACCTGCGCCTGATGGACATCATCGACCCGACCGACAAGACGGTCGACGCTTTGATGAAGCTGGACTTGCCTGCAGGTGTTGATGTAGAGATCAAGTTGCAGTAATTCCTGGGCGCCGCGTTTGTTCGCGTCCGTGATTGTTTTTGCGGTATCAGAGCCTGGCCAATCGCAGCCGGGGATTAGGAGAACAAGATGAGTCTGGGCCTTGTAGGACGCAAGGTCGGCATGACGCGCGTGTTTGCCGAGGATGGTTCGTCCATTCCGGTGACTGTTGTCGATGTGTCGAATAATCGCGTCACACAAATAAAGACGCCTGAAGTGGATGGCTATGCCGCCGTTCAGGTGACTTTCGGTAAGCGTCGCGCCAGTCGTGTCAATAAGGCTGCCGCGGGGCACCTCGCAAAGGCTGGAGTCGAGGCTGGCGAGGTATTGAAGGAATTTCGCGTTGGCGTCGATCAACTGCCTGGCTTCAAGCCGGGGGACGTGGTCGCTGCCAATATCTTTAGCGTCGGGCAAAAGGTCGACGTCAGTGGTACCTCGATAGGCAAGGGCTTCGCCGGCGCAATCGTTCGCCACAACTTTTCCTCGAACCGCGCTTCACACGGCAACTCGGTTTCGCACAACTCGGCCGGGTCGATCGGCATGGCTCAGGATCCGGGTCGCGTTTTCCCGGGTAAGCGCATGGCTGGCCATCTCGGCGATGAGGCATGTACGACGCAGAACCTCGAAGTGGTTCGCATCGATGAAGCCCGTCAATTGCTGATGATCCGTGGCGCCGTGCCTGGTGCCAAGGGTGGGGATGTAGTCGTTGCCCCGGCCGTCAAGGCCTCGAACTGACAGGGGGCGACATGGAACTTAAACTAATCAATGATCAAGGGCAGGCCGCATCGACTGTAACTGCGTCCGATGCCCTGTTTGGTCGCGACTTCAATGAAGCCCTCGTGCATCAGGTGGTCGTCGCCTATCAAGCCAACGCGCGTTCCGGCAATCGCAAGCAAAAGGATCGCGAGGAAGTTCATCACAGCACCAAGAAGCCATTTCGGCAAAAGGGTACTGGTCGCGCCCGTGCTGGTATGACGTCTTCCCCCTTGTGGCGTGGTGGTGGCCGTATCTTCCCGAACTCCCCGGAAGAGAATTTCTCGCAGAAGGTCAACCGCAAAATGTATCGCGCCGGCGTTGCAGCGATTCTTTCGCAGTTGGCGCGCGAAGATCGCCTTGCTGTCATCGATGATTTTTCGATCGAAGCACCGAAGACGCGTTTGTTTGCGCAAAAGCTGAAGGCAATGGGGCTTGATTCCGTTCTGCTTGTCACTGACAGTCTCGACGACAACTTGGCCCTTGCTTCACGCAACCTTCCCAATGTGCTGGTACTTGAGGCGCAGCAGGCCGATCCGGTTTCGTTGGTGCGTTTTCCAAAGGTGATATTCACCAAGGGTGCCGTGGCCAAAATCGAGGAGATGCTGGCATGAGCAGGAACTTCAATCAGGAACGTTTGATGCAGGTGCTGGTAGCGCCCCAGATTTCTGAGAAGGCGACCTACGTCGCAGACAAGAACGAGCAGGTCATTTTCATCGTGACCCCCGATGCGACCAAGCCGGAAGTGAAGGCGGCGGTCGAATTGTTGTTCAAGGTTGAGGGCGAGTCGGTACAAATCGCCAACCTCAAAGGCAAGGTCAAACGCTCGGGCCGTGGCATTGGACGTCGCAGCAATATCCGCAAGGCGTTTGTCTGCCTCAAGCCGGGTCAGGAAATCAATTTCGCGGAAGGGGGGGCAGCCTAAATGGCTCTGGTAAAAGTTAAACCCACTTCGCCCGGGCGTCGCGGTGTCGTAAAGGTTGTCAATCCCAATCTGCATAAAGGCCACCCGCATGCGGCCTTGGTCGAAAAGCAAACCAAGACGGCCGGCCGCAACACGCATGGGCACGTGACAACCCGCCACAAGGGCGGTGGTCACAAGCAGCATTATCGTGTCGTGGATTTTCGTCGCGACAAGGACGGCATTCCCGGCAAGGTCGAGAACCTCCAATATGACCCCAACCGTTCGGCGAATATTGCCTTGGTGCTGTATGCCGATGGTGAGCGCCGTTACATCATCGCGACCAAGGGAATGGTGGTCGGGCAAACCGTTGTCAGCGGTCCCGAGGCTCCGATCAAGCCGGGAAATACCCTGCCGATTCGCAATATCCCCGTGGGTACCACCATTCATTGCGTGGAAATGATGCCGGGGAAGGGGGCGCAGATCGCGCGGTCCGCCGGTACATCGGTGCAATTGCTCGCTCGCGAAGGCGCGTATGCGCAAGTTCGTCTGCGTTCCGGCGAGATCCGCCGCATACATGTCGAATGTCGCGCGACCATTGGTGAGGTCGGCAACGAGGAGCACAGCCTGCGCAAGATTGGCAAGGCCGGCGCGATGCGCTGGCGTGGTGTTCGTCCGACGGTTCGTGGCACGGCGATGAACCCGATCGATCACCCCCATGGTGGCGGTGAAGGCCGTACCGGAGAAGGTCGTGTTCCCGTCAGCCCCTGGGGTCAGCCGACCAAGGGGTATCGCACTCGAAACAACAAGCGCACCGACGTGATGATCGTCCAGCGCAGGCCAAAGGGTAAGAGGTAAGAAATGGCACGTTCAATCAAGAAGGGCCCGTTCATCGATGCCCACCTGCTCAAGCGAGTCGACGTTGCCCGCGCCTCCAACGACAAGCGTCCGATCAAGACCTGGTCGCGGCGTTCGACCATTCTTCCGGATTTCGTCGGCTTAACCATTGCGGTGCATAACGGCAAGCAGCATATTCCTGTCTATGTTTCCGAAAACATGGTCGGCCACAAGCTTGGGGAGTTCGCGCTGACGCGCACCTTCAAGGGTCACACCGGCGGCAAGAAAGCCGCGGCGAAGAAGTAAGGAACGACGATGGAAACCAATGCAAACCTGCGCGGTGTCCGCCTGTCGGCTCAAAAGGGCCGTCTGGTTGCCGACCTCGTTCGTGGCAAGCCGGTGGATCAGGCGCTTAGCATCCTGGCCTACTCACCCAAGAAGGGTGCGGGCATCATCAAGAAAGTGCTCGAGTCGGCCATAGCCAATGCGGAACATAACGACGGCGCCGATATCGACGCGCTCAAGGTGACTCGCATCTACGTTGAAAAGGGAACCGTGCTCAAGCGGTTCACCGCACGGGCGAAGGGTCGCGGCAATCGCATCCTGAAACCCACCTGCCATATTTACGTGACCGTCGGCGCTTAAGGGGAACACATGGGACAGAAGATTCATCCGACCGGATTCCGCCTTTCGGTCACCCGCAACTGGACTTCCCGCTGGTACGCCAACAGCAAGGCCTTCCCGCAGATGCTGAAGGAAGATATTGAAGTCCGCGATTATCTGAAGAAGAAGCTTGCTCACGCGTCTGTCGGCCGTGTTGTCATTGAGCGCCCGGCCAAGAATGCCCGTGTAACAGTGTTCAGCGCCAGGCCCGGCGTTGTCATCGGCAAGAAGGGCGAAGATATTGAACATCTCAAGGCCGAACTGCAACGCAAGATGGGCGTGCCCGTGCACGTCAACATCGAGGAAATCCGCAAGCCCGAGATCGACGCTCAACTGATCGCCGATTCGATCGCGCAGCAGCTTGAAAAGCGCATCATGTTCCGCCGGGCAATGAAGCGTGCCATGCAAAATGCAATGCGCCTGGGTGCCCAGGGCATCAAGATCATGAGCTCCGGTCGCCTGAATGGCGCCGAGATTGCGCGACGCGAGTGGTATCGCGAAGGCCGTGTGCCCTTGCATACCCTGCGTGCGGATATTGATTACGGAACATCTGAAGCCAAAACGACCTACGGGATTATCGGGATCAAGGTGTGGGTGTTCCGTGGCGAAATGCTTTCGCGAAATGAGCCGCTGGCGGTGGTCCCGGACCCGGCTGCCGACGAGCAGCGCAAGCCTCGCCGTGGCCCCGCAAAGAGGACCGAGGGGGATGGAGACGCCGGTGCTCGTCGCAGCCCTGGCAAGAAGGCCGATGAGGCCAAGCCAGATGGCACTGCCCCTGCAAAAGCCCCGGTAAAACGTGTGCGCAAGGCGCCTGCGAAAGCCGAGGGTGTCGCCAAGGAAGTCAAGGAGTAAGCCATGCTGCAACCTACCCGCAGGAAATACCGCAAGGAACAAAAAGGCCGAAACACTGGTTTGGCGACCCGTGGTGCCAAGGTCAGTTTTGGCGAGTACGGCCTCAAGGCGATTGGTCGCGGTCGACTAACCGCACGCCAGATCGAAGCCGCGCGACGCGCCATGACCCGGCACATCAAGCGCGGCGGTCGAATCTGGATCCGAATTTTCCCCGACAAGCCGATTTCGAAAAAGCCCCTTGAGGTGCGCATGGGCAATGGCAAGGGTTCTCCGGAATATTGGGTCGCCGAGATCCAGCCGGGGAAAGTACTGTACGAAATGGATGGTGTGGACGAGACGCTGGCGCGCGAGGCGTTCCGCCTCGCTGCCGCCAAGCTGCCACTCGAAACCACCTTCGTCACTCGTCATTTGGGGTAAGACATGAAGGCAAGCGAACTGAGAGCAAAGGGTGCAGAAGATCTGCAAAAGGAACTGCTTGAATTGCGCAAGGCCCAGTTCGGCCTGCGCATGCAGGTGGCGACGCAGCAATTGACCAATACGAGTCAGCTGGGCAAGGTGCGCAAGGACATTGCACGCATCAAGACCGTACAGCGCGAGAAGGTGGTGGCGAAATGACTGAAGCAAGTTCCCAAACCGTACGCCGGTCCCTGCAGGGGCGGGTTGTATCCGACAAAATGCAGAAGACTGTCACGGTCCTCGTTGAGCGTAAGGTGAAGCACCCGGTGATCGGCAAGGTCATGACCCGTTCCAAGAAATATCACGCTCACGTTGAAGGCCTGGAGGCCACATCCGGCGACCTGGTTCAGATCGAGGAATGCGCCCCGATTTCGCGGACCAAGGCTTGGCGCGTTGCAAAGGTCCTGGAAAAGGCACGAATCGTCTGACTTTGGCCGACGCATTTAGTAGTTGACATTTCCGAGGCGTCAAATTTAAAATCTCGCCTCTTTGCTCCGCCGGGAAAACCTTCCCGGCGATTCAGCCCCTAGCGGGCTCCAAGACTGATCGCGACGGCCCGTCCAGAGCGAATTAAGTTGGAGATAAAAAATGATTCAAATGCAGTCCCTGCTCGACGTGGCCGACAACACGGGTGCGCGTTCGGTCATGTGCATCAAGGTGCTCGGCGGTTCCAAGCGTCGCTACGCAGGTATTGGTGATGTCATCAAGGTCAGCATCAAGGATGCCGCGCCGCGCGGTCGGGTCAAGAAGGGCGAGGTCTACAGTGCCGTGGTGGTTCGTACCGCCAAGGGCGTGCGTCGTCCCGATGGTTCGCTGATCAAGTTCGACGGCAACGCGGCCGTATTGCTGAACAACAAGCTCGAACCGATCGGTACCCGTATTTTCGGGCCGGTCACGCGTGAGCTTCGCACCGAGCGATTCATGAAAATCGTCTCGCTCGCCCCCGAGGTTCTTTGAACCTGCTATCAAGGATTCGAACATGAACAAGATTCGCAAGGGCGACGATGTGGTGGTGACTACGGGCAAGGACAAGGGCAAGCGTGGTGTGGTGCTTCGCTCCGTCAGCGCCGAAAGCCTGCTCGTCGAGGGCATCAATCGCGTAAAAAAGCACACCAAGCCCAATCCCATGAAGGGAAATCAGGGCGGGATTGTCGAAAAAGAAATGCCGATCAATATTTCCAACGTGGCGTTGTTCAACCCAGCCACCCAGAAAGCGGACCGTGTCGGTTTCAAGATTCTCGATGACGGGCGCAAGGTGCGGGTATTCAAGTCGAACGGCGAAGTCGTTGACGCGTAAGGATTAGACATGGCGCGCTTGCAGGAATACTACAAACAATCCATCGTTCCCGAACTGCTTGGCAAGTTCGGTTACAAGTCGGTGATGGAAGTGCCACGGATCACCAAGATCACCCTGAACATGGGAGTCGGTGAAGCGGTGGGCGACAAGAAAATTCTTGATCACGCTGTTTCCGACATGACCAAGATTGCCGGCCAGAAGCCGGTGGTTACCAAAGCCCGCAAGGCCATCGCCGGATTCAAGATCCGCGAGGGCTACCCGATCGGTTGCATGGTGACTTTGCGCGGAAATCAGATGTATGAATTTCTTGACCGCCTGGTGACCATTGCCATGCCGCGCATCCGCGACTTCCGCGGTATATCGGGCAAGGGCTTTGATGGCCGCGGCAACTACAACGTGGGTGTCAAGGAACAGATCATTTTTCCGGAAATCGAGTACGACAAGATCGATGCGTTGCGTGGCATGAACATCAGCATCACCACCACCGCGAAGAACGACGACGAAGCCAAGGCGCTTCTCGCCGCATTCAAGTTCCCCTTCAAGAACTGAGGGAAATATGGCGAAACTAGCACTCATCAATCGCGAAGAAAAGCGCGCCAAGCAGGTTGCCAAATACGCAGCCAAACGGGCCGAGCTCTTCGCCATCATCAACAACGTGAATTTGTCCGACGAGCAGCGCATGGATGCCCGGCAGAAGCTTCAGCAATTGCCGCGCAACTCCAGTCCTTCGCGGCAGCGCAACCGCTGTTCGTTGACGGGGCGTCCGCGGGGTGTTTTCCGCAAGTTCGGCCTCTGCCGCAACAAGTTGCGGGATATCGCGATGCGTGGCGAAGTGCCGGGCATGACCAAGGCCAGCTGGTAAGGAGACCGACATGAGCATGACTGATCCGGTTGCCGATATGCTGACCCGCATCCGCAACGCACAGATGGCGGAAAAGCTTTCCGTAACCATGCCTTCCTCGAAATTGAAGGTGGCGATTGCCAAGGTCTTGAGGGACGAAGGCTATATCGATGATTTCGCGATTCGTGAAAACGGCGCCAAGCCCGAGCTCGACCTGGCGCTGAAGTATTACGCCGGCCGCCCCGTGATCGAGCGGATTGAGCGTGTTTCGAAGCCAGGCCTTCGTGTGTACAAGGGCAAGGACGATTTGCCGCGCGTCATGAACGGCCTCGGTGTTGCCATCGTGTCCACGCCAAAGGGCGTGATGACCGACCGCCGCGCGCGGGCCGGCAACATGGGCGGCGAAGTTCTCTGCATCGTCGCCTAAGGAGCCCGTCATGTCACGTATCGCAAAGTATCCGGTCGAAGTACCGAAGGGCGTCGAAGTGGTGTTGTCAGATGCCGAGATCTCAGTCAAGGGGCCGCTGGGCACGCTCAAGCAATTCATGTTGCCTGCTGTGAGGATCGAAAAGGACGGCGACAAGTTGCAATGTCGCGCCGTCGAGGGTTCTCCTCAGGGCGGTGCGATGTCCGGCACCATGCGCGCCCTGGTTAACAACATGGTTCTCGGGGTGACCAAGGGCTTTGAAAAGAAGTTGGCCCTGGTGGGCGTTGGCTATCGCGCTCAGGCCCAGGGGAGCAAGTTGAATCTGACCCTTGGTTTTTCGCATCCCGTGGTGCATGAAATGCCAAATGGCATCAAGGTCGAGACGCCCACTCAGACCGAGATACTGATCAAGGGTATCGACAAGCAAGTGGTCGGGCAGGTGGCTGCCGAGATTCGCGCGTACCGTTCGCCGGAGCCCTACAAGGGCAAGGGTGTACGCTACTCCGACGAGGTTGTGGCCATCAAGGAAACCAAGAAGAAATAATCGAGGCGCTGAAACATGGAAAAGAAACAGGCTCGTCTACGCAGGGCGCGTAAAACCCGCGCCAAGATTGCGGAGCTCAAGGTTGTGCGCCTCGCGGTGCATCGAAGCAACCTGCATATCTCCGCCCAGATTTTTTCCGGCTGCGGTACTCGCGTGCTTGCAGCCGCATCGACCATGGAACCGGAGGTGCGCAGCCAGATGCCGAACGGCGGCAATGTAAGCGCCGCCAAGACCGTCGGCAAGCTGATTGCCGAACGCGCCAAGGCCGCAGGCATCGAGCAGGTCGCCTTCGATCGTTCCGGTTTTCACTACCACGGCCGCGTCAAGGCGCTGGCTGAAGCCGCCCGAGAGGGCGGACTCAAGTTCTGAGCGAGACCGACATGGCAAAACCGCAAGGCAGGAAACAGCAACAGGTTCAGGAAGAGCGCGATGACGGCATGCGCGAGAAGATGGTCTCCATCAATCGCGTCACCAAGGTCGTCAAGGGTGGCCGCATCCTCGGCTTTGCCGCGCTGACCGTGGTTGGCGACGGCGACGGTGGCGTGGGTATGGGCAAGGGCAAGTCGCGTGAAGTTCCAGTTGCCGTGCAAAAGGCGATGGAAGAGGCGCGCCGCAAGATGACCAAGGTCAGCCTCAAGGATGGAACGCTCCATCATTCCGTAACTGGCAAGCATGGGGCCACCACGGTGCTGATGTCCCCCGCATCGCCAGGTACCGGCGTGATTGCCGGCGGTCCGATGCGCGCCGTGTTTGAAGTCATGGGCGTCACTGACGTGGTGGCCAAGACGATTGGCTCGACCAACCCCTATAACGTGGTTCGCGCGACATTGCATGGTCTGCGGGCGATGAGCACCCCGGCGGAAATTGCTGCCAAGCGCGGCAAAGTCGTCGCCGACATTCTGGAGTAAGCCATGGCCGAGAAGACAATCAAGGTCACGCTGATCAAAAGCCTGATCGGTACCAAGCAGGACCATCGCGCCACCGCGCGCGGCTTGGGCCTGCGCAGGCTGAACAGTTCGGCCATGCTGGAAGATACCCCCGCGGTGCGCGGCATGATCCGCAAGATCGCTTATCTGGTTAAGTGCGAAGGCTAAGGGAATTATCATGGGTATGGAACTCAACAACCTGAAGCCCGGTGCTGGCTCGAAACACGCCCCAAAACGTGTCGGACGCGGTATCGGTAGCGGCCTGGGCAAGACTGCGGGTCGTGGTCACAAGGGCCAGAAGTCTCGCGCCGGCGGTTTCCACAAAGTCGGCTTCGAAGGCGGTCAAATGCCTTTGCAACGTCGCTTGCCGAAACGGGGTTTCAATTCGCTGACTGCCACCCGTAATGTGGAAGTTCGCTTGTCCGAGCTGGATAAATTGCCCGTGGAAGAGGTCGATCTTCTGGTTCTGAAGCAGGCTGGCGTAATCGCTGCCGATGCTCTGTCAGCCAAGGTCATCTTGTCCGGCAAGCTTGCGCGCAAGCTTGTGCTCAAGGGCGTCGGCGCGACCAAGGGTGCCCGTGCGGCGATTGAGGCCGCCGGCGGTTCCGTGGCGGATATCGCGGCGGCCTGACGAGAAAGACGCGCGCAGTGGCAGGCAATCAGGCAGGAACAATCGGCAAAACCGGAAAGTTTGGCGACCTATGGCGCCGGCTGTGGTTTCTGCTCGGCGCCTTGGTCGTATATCGGATTGGCGCCCATATCCCAGTGCCTGGAATCGACCCGGTCAAACTAGCCGAGTTGTTTCAGGGGCAGCAGGGAGGGATTCTGGGCGTATTCAACCTGTTCTCCGGTGGCGCGCTGTCGCGCTTTACGCTGTTTGCCTTGGGCATCATGCCCTATATCTCGTCCTCCATCATCATGCAACTGATGGCGGTTGCCGTGCCGTCGATCGAGCAGTTGAAGAAAGAGGGTGAGGCCGGTCGCCGCAAGATTACCCAATATACCCGCTACGGAACCGTTGCCTTGGCCTTGTTCCAGGGTTTGGGCATCGCCATTGCTTTGGAGTCGCAGGCTGGCTTGGTGCTCGATCCTGGCCCCATGTTTCGCTTCGTTACCGTTCTGACCCTGCTTACCGGAACCATGTTCCTGATGTGGGTTGGCGAGCAGATTACCGAACGCGGACTCGGCAACGGTATTTCGATCATTATTTTCGCGGGCATCGTCGCCGGCTTGCCGAGCGCGCTGGGTGGCCTGTTCGAGCTGGTGCGTACCGGCGCGATGCACGCCATTTCGGCATTGTTCATATGCGCGTTGGTCGTGTTGGTTACCGGCTTTGTCGTCTTCGTCGAGAAGGGACAGCGCAAGATCCTGGTGAATTACGCGAAGCGTCAGGTCGGCAACAAAATCTATGGTGGTCAGAGCTCCCATCTGCCGCTGAAATTGAACATGTCCGGCGTGATTCCGCCAATCTTTGCCTCGTCGATCATCCTGTTCCCCGCCACAGCCGCCGGCTGGTTCGGTTCCGGAGAGGGTATGACCTGGTTGAAGGACATTGCGGCAACCTTGTCGCCGGGGCAGCCGATCTATGTAATTCTGTATGCGGTCGCGATTATCTTCTTCTGCTTTTTCTATACCGCCCTGGTGTTCAATTCGAAGGAAACCGCCGACAACCTCAAAAAGAGTGGCGCTTTCGTTCCGGGTATTCGCCCCGGCGACCAGACCAGCCGCTATATCGACAAAATTCTTACCCGCCTTACCTTGGTCGGCGCCATCTACATCACTCTGGTTTGCCTGATTCCCGAGTTCCTGATTCTGAAGTGGAACGTGCCTTTCTACTTCGGCGGCACCAGCTTGCTGATCATCGTCGTCGTAACCATGGACTTCATGTCGCAGGTCCAGGCTTATGTCATGTCGCACCAGTACGAAAGCTTGTTGAAAAAAGCCAATTTCAAGGGAGCCGGTTTCCCGGGTCGTTGAGGGATGGGCAAGGAAGATGTAATCGAAATGCAGGGAGAGGTCATGGAGAATCTCCCGAATGCCACGTTCCGCATCAAGCTGGAAAACGGGCATGTGGTTCTCGGCCATATTTCCGGCAAGATGCGCATGCACTACATCCGCATTCTTCCCGGCGACAAGGTCACCGTGCAGCTCACACCTTACGACCTGTCCAAGGCCCGTATCGTGTTCCGCGCCAAGTAGTCTGGCAATTTATCTGGAGAAATCCAATGAAAGTTCTGGCTTCGGTCAAGCGTATTTGTCGTAATTGCAAAGTCATCCGTCGCAAGGGGGTGGTCCGTATCATCTGTACCGATCCACGCCACAAGCAGCGTCAAGGTTGATCGCACTGGCGCGATCGGATATACTTAGCAGTTTCCCAATTTTCAGCTAACCCACTACCCCGCATTGGCGGCGACGAACAGGTAAGCACATGGCTCGCATAGCAGGCGTCAACATCCCGAACCACCAGCACGCGGAGATCGCTCTGACCGCGATCTACGGCATCGGCCGTACCCGCGCCCGGAAGATCTGCGACGCCGTCGGCGTCAAGCGTTCGACCAAGATCAAGGAACTCACCGATAGCGAGATGGATCGCCTGCGTGAGGAAGTCGGCAAGTTCACCGTCGAGGGCGACCTGCGTCGCGAGACGACGATGAACATAAAGCGACTGATGGATCTCGGTTGCTATCGCGGCGTTCGTCACCGTCGCGGCCTGCCCGTCCGTGGACAGCGCACGCGCACCAATGCCCGCACCCGCAAGGGACCGCGCAAGGCGATTTCGATGGGCAAGAAGTAAACCAGGAACCAGCACATGGCAAAGACCGCAACCAAAGTTCGCAAGAAGGTCAAGAAGAACGTCGCCGAGGGCATTGCCCACGTTCACGCGTCGTTCAACAACACCATCATCACCATCACCGACCGTCAGGGTAATGCCCTGTCGTGGGCAACCTCGGGCGGCGCCGGCTTCAAGGGCTCGCGCAAGTCGACTCCGTTTGCCGCGCAGATCGCCGCCGAGGCCGCCGGCAAGGCCGCCCAGGAATGCGGCGTGAAGAACCTCGAAGTCCGCATCAAGGGCCCCGGCCCGGGGCGCGAGTCGGCCGTCCGCGCCCTCAATGCGCTCGGCATGAAGATCACCAGCATTACCGACATTACTCCGATTCCCCACAACGGATGCCGGCCGCCCAAGCGCCGTCGCATCTAAGGCAATAAGGATCCGACACCATGGCCCGCAACCTAGACGCCAAGTGCCGCCAGTGCCGCCGCGAGGGCGAGAAGCTGTTCCTCAAAGGCGAAAAGTGCTTTACCGACAAGTGTTCCGTCGAGCGCCGTTCCTACGCGCCCGGCCAGCACGGCCAGAAATCTGGTCAGCGCCTGTCCGGTTATGGCACGCAACTGCGCGAGAAACAAAAAATCCGCCGCATCTACGGCATCCTTGAACGCCAGTTCCGCAAGGTGTTTGCCGATGCCGAACGCAAGAAGGGCCAGACCGGCGAGAACCTGCTGAAACTGCTGGAAAGCCGTCTCGACACCGTCGCCTATCGCATGGGTTTTGGCGCATCCCGCGCGGAAGCTCGCCAGGTGGTCCGCCATAACGGTGTGCTGATCAATGGCAAGCGCGTGAACATTCCGTCATACAGCGTTCGTCCCGGCGACGTGATTCAGTTGACCGACGCCAGCCGTGGCCATCTGCGCAGCAAGGCCGCGATCGAGGCCGCCGAGTCGCGCGGCTTCCCCGAGTGGATCGAGGTCGACGCCAAGGCTGGAAAGGGTGTGTTCAAGTCCTACCCCGCTCGCGAGGACCTGCCCCCCTCGATCAACGAGGGCCTGGTTGTCGAACTGTATTCGCGCTAACACGTAGTTTTGCGCCTGGCGTCCCGTGGGCGCCAGGCGTTGTCCATTTGAAGGAATGCACATGCACACACTTCTGAAACCCCGCAGTATCGATGTCCAGCAACTCTCGCCGGTGCACGCCCGTGTGGTGATGGAGCCGTTCGAGCGCGGTTACGGCCATACCCTGGGCAACGCCCTGCGCCGTATCCTGCTGTCCTCGATGGAAGGGGTTGCCCCAACCGAGGTGTCGATCGAGGGCGTGCTTCACGAGTACTCGACTCTCGACGGTGTGCGCGAGGATGTGGTCGATGTCCTGCTCAATCTCAAGGGTGTTGTGCTCAAGATGCATAACCGCCGCGAGGCGACCCTCATGCTGTCGAAAAATGGCGAAGGTGTTGTTACCGCCGCCGACATCGAAACCACGCATGACGTCGAGATCGTCAATCCGGACCACGTGATCGCCCACATCGCGCCCGGCGGCAAGCTCAACATGCAGATTCGCGTCGAGTCCGGTCGCGGCTATGTGCCGGCCAACCAGCGCGAAATCGCCCGCGAAAACCGCGCCATCGGTCAGATCATGCTCGATGCCTCGTTCAGCCCGGTCCGTCGCGTCAGCTATTCCGTCGAATCCGCCCGCGTCGAACAGCGCACCGACCTCGACAAGCTGATCCTCGACATCGAAACCAATGGCGCCATCGACAATGCCGAAGAGGCCGTGCGCACCGCCGCCCGCATCCTGATGGAGCAGCTGTCGATTTTTGCCGATCTGGAAGGAACTCCGGGCATCGCCGAGACGCCGAAGCAGACCTCGGTCGATCCTGTGCTGGTGCGTCCGGTCGACGATCTGGAACTGACGGTACGCTCCGCCAATTGCCTCAAGGCCGAGAACATCTATTACATCGGTGACCTGATCCAGCGTACCGAAACCGAGTTGCTGAAGACGCCGAACCTTGGCCGCAAGTCACTCAACGAAATCAAGGAAGTGCTCGCCTCGCGCGGCCTGACCCTGGGCATGAAGCTGGAAAGCTGGCCGCCCGCCGGGCTGGAGAAGCTTTCCTGATATGCGCCTGGACTAAACCCGGCTCTACAACTCTCTTAAAAAACCATTAACCGGCCGCTAGCATTGCGCGGCGGCCGCATAAAAAGGGAATACGAAAATGCGTCACGGCAACGGACTTCGCAAACTCAACCGGACCTCGGCACACCGCCAGGCGATGTTGCGCAACATGGCGGTTTCGCTGCTGCGCCACGAGGCCATCAAGACCACCCTGCCCAAGGCCAAGGAACTGCGCCGCGTGGTGGAGCCCCTGATCACCCTGGGCAAGAAGCCCAGCCTGGCCAACCGTCGCCTCGCCTTCGACCGCACGCGCGACCGCGAGATCGTCGGCAAGCTGTTCGACGTCCTCGGCCCGCGTTATGCCACCCGCAATGGCGGCTACCTGCGCATCCTCAAGATGGGCTTCCGCGTCGGCGATAACGCGCCGCTGGCCTATGTCGAGCTGCTGGATCGTCCGGCTGGCGACGTGGTCGAGGCTCCCGCCGCCGAATAAGTCGGCGGCGGCGCGAAAAAAAAAGCCAGGCATCGCCTGGCTTTTTTCTCCTGGCGGCGCCTGTCAAAGGATCATCCCTGCTCCGACCGTGTTGTTGGTACTTTCGTCGATGACGATGAAGGCGCCGGTGGCGCGGTTCTCGACGTAGCGATCGACGACCAGCGGCTGCGCCAGCTTGAAGGCCACCCGGGCGATGTCGTTCATGCCGATTCCCTCGGCGGCGACCTGCTGCAGCGAATTGATGTCGAGCCGCCAGGCGATGCCATCGAGCAATCCGCGGGACTCCCGCGTTGTCTGGCGGATCAGGTATTTGCGGCGCAGATCGAGCGGGCTCTCGCCCAGCCAGCAGAGCATGGCCTCGATGCGCCGTGTCACCAGCGCCGTCCCGGTGGATACCGTCCCGGACGCTGGCGCGCCGGGACATAACTTTTCATCGCTGCCGCGCACGATCATGTCGCCGCGCGAAATGTCGATTTCATCCTCCAGCAGCAGCGTCGCCGACTGCTCGGCGACGGCGCGCGGCAGCGAGTGGCCGCCGATCTGGATGTCCTTGATGCGGCTGCGACGCTCGGACGGCAGGACAACCACTTCGTCGCCGACCGCGATCTCGCCCGACTCGACGCGGCCCATGAAGCCCCGGTAGTCATGCAGCACGGGGTCGTCGGCCTTCTGCGGACGGCAGACATACTGCACCGGGAAGCGGAAGCGCTCGTCGCTTTCGCTGTGCGCCACCAGCGCCGACTCGAGGATGTCGATCAGCGTTGGTCCCTGGTACCAGTCGAGATTTTCGCCGCGCTCGACCAGCATGTCGCCGTTCAGCGCCGACAGCGGAATGAAGCGCACGTCGTTGATGCCGAGCTGGCGGGCGAACTCCAGGTACTCGTCGCGGATGCGCTCGAACACGGTGCGGTCGTAACCGACCAGGTCCATCTTGTTCACCGCGACCAGCAGATGCGGGATGCCGACCAGGTGCGCCAGGTAGGAATGACGCCGGGTCTGGGTCAGCACGCCCTTGCGCGCATCGACCAGGATGATCGCCAGGTTGGCGGTCGAGGCGGCGGTGACCATGTTGCGCGTGTACTGCTCGTGGCCCGGCGCGTCGGCGATGATGTACTTGCGCCGGCCGGTGCTGAAGTAGCGGTAGGCGACGTCGATGGTGATGCCCTGTTCGCGTTCGGCCTGCAGGCCGTCGGTCAGTAGCGACAGGTCCACCGCCTCCATGCCGCGCCGCTGCGAGGTCTTTTCGATGGCATGCAGCGTGTCGGCAAGAATCGCCTTGGTGTCATAGAGCAGGCGGCCGATCAGCGTGCTCTTGCCGTCGTCCACGCTGCCGCAGGTGAGGAAGCGCAGCAGGCCGTTGTCGACCGGCGCCTCGAATTCGGGGATATGCTCGATCGCGCTCATCAGAAATAGCCTTCCTTCTTGCGTTGTTCCATCGCCGCCTCCGAGGCTTGGTCGTCCAGCCGCGTCGCGCCGCGTTCGGTGATCGTGGTGGTCGCGGTTTCGGCGATGATCTTATGCACCGTGTCGGCGCCAGACTCGACCGGCGCCGTGCAGGTGATGTCGCCGACGGTGCGAAAGCGAACCCGCAACTGCTCGACCAGGTCGCCCTCGCGCGCCGGGGTCAGTTCCGTCACCGGCTGCAGCAGCCCGCCCTTGCGCACCACCGCGCGCTCGTGGGCGAAGTAGATCGACGGCAGGGCGAGGTTCTCGCGCGCGATGTACTGCCAGACGTCAAGCTCGGTCCAGTTAGAGATCGGGAAGGCACGGATGTTCTCGCCCTTGTGCACCCGCGCGTTGAACAGGTCCCACAGTTCCGGGCGCTGGTTTTTCGGGTCCCAGCCGCCGAATTCGTCGCGGAAGGAAAAGATGCGCTCCTTGGCGCGGGCCTTTTCCTCATCGCGGCGGGCGCCGCCGATGCAGGCGTCGAAACCGAATTCCTCGATGGCTTCGAGCAGGGTCACCGACTGGTGCTTGTTGCGCGATTCGTCGGCCGACTTGAGGCGCACCGTGCCGCGCGCCATCGAGCTTTCGACCGAACGCACGATCAGGCGCTCGTTCAGTTCGCAGGCGCGGGCATCGCGGAAGTCGATGACTTCGGGATAGTTGTGCCCGGTGTCGATGTGCAGCAGCGGAAACGGAAAGCGCCCGGGACGGAAAGCCTTCTCGGCCAGGCGCAGCAGTACGATCGAATCCTTGCCCCCGGAGAACAGCAGTGCCGGGTTGCTGCATTGGCCAGCGACTTCGCGCAGGATGTGGATGGCCTCCGCTTCCAGCCAGTCGAGGTGGTCGAGGGCGTGACGGATCGGCGTGGGGGCAAGTGCGCTCATGCCGCCTCCGCCGTATCACCAGCGCCGACTTTTGACGTGGCGATGCGCGTCAGTTTGCCATCGACCAGGTGCAAACCGCACTCTTTGGTTTCCGGGGTCTCCCACCACCAGCGGCCGGCGCGCACATCCTCGCCGGGCTGGATGGCGCGGGTGCATGGGGCGCAGCCGATGCTGGGATAGTTGCGGTCGTGCAGTGCGTTATAGGGCACGTCGTTGGCGCGCAGGTAGACCCAGACCTCGCGCTCGCTCCAGTCCGCCAGCGGGCTGATCTTGACCAGGTTGTTGGCGTGGTCGAAGGCCACGGTCTTGAGCTTGTCGCGGGTCGGCGACTGCGCCGCGCGCAGTCCGGTGATCCAGGCCTGCTTGCCGGCCAGCGCGCGTTGCAGGGGCTCGATCTTGCGTGCCTGGCAGCAGGCCTTGCGCGCCTCGACCGAGTCGTAGAAGCCGTTGATGCCATGGCCGGCGACGAATTCCTGCACCAGTTCGTGGCGCGGCGAAAAGACCTCCAGGCGGCGGCCGTAGCGGCGCTCCGCGGCGGCCATCAGCGCGTAGGTCTCGGCCGGCAGGCGCCCGGTGTCGAGCGAAAAAATGCCGATGTCGAGTCCCTCGCGCCAGATCATGTCGGTCAGCACCATGTCCTCGGCGCCGAGGCTGTTGGCGAACACCACCGGCGCGTAGTCACGCGCGATGTCGCGCAGGAGCCGTAGCGCTAGCGCCGACTTTTCGGCGACGGCGGTCATCAGTTCAATGTCGGCCAGGTCGGGGATGGAGTCTCGTTGCATGGCGGTTTCCTTTTGTCTGGCTTACGCTACCCGTCGGCGGAACAGGGGCAGCGGCTGGACCGCGTCGCCCTGGTAGCTTTCGGGAAAGTCGTCGAATGCGGCCAGTGCATCCTCGGCGCTCTTGCCCTCGCCGATGACCAAGGCGTCGAAGCCGACGCGATTCAGGAAGAAGATCTGGTCGCGGCCGATGTCGCCGAAGGCGCGCAGCTCGCCGTCGTAGCCGTAACGCTCGCGCAGCAGGCGCGCCGTCGAATAGCCGCGGCCGTCGGCGAACTTGGGGAAATGCACGGCGATCACTGTGAAATCGTCGATGTCGGCGGCGATTTCGGCGAGATCGTCTTCGGGCGCGAGCCAGATGCCGAGCGGCGTGCCGTGCTCGTATTCGCGATGGATCAGGCAGGCCTTCTTCGCCTTCCACACCGCGACGGGCACCAGCAGCGGGCCGACCGGCAGGCAGACGTCGAAGGGCGCCTCGCCGTCGACCAGGGTGACGACTTTCCACGCGTCATCCTGCAAACGACGCTCCTTGATGATTTGCTTAGCCATTTGCGACTCTCCTTGATTGATGGGGGTGGGGGTATGCGGCTTGTCGAAAAACTTCTTCACCGATGCGGTCGAAGGTGTCGATGAAGCGCTCGTCTGCTTGACGCTGCGCGAGGTAGGTGGCGATCAGGCGTTCGATGGCGTCCGGCACCTCGGCGGCGGCAAACGCGCGGCCGATTACCTCGCCGATGCGCGCGCCGTTGCCCTGGCGGCCGCCGAGCGTGACCTGGTACCACTCCTCGCCGTTCTTGTCGACGCCGAGGATGCCGATTGCGCCGAGGTGGTGGTGGCCGCAGGAGTTCATGCAGCCGGAGATGTTGAGCTCCAGCTCGCCGATGTCGTGCTGGTAATCGAGGTCCTCGAAGCGCTCCTGGATCGCGGCGGCGACCGGCAGCGAGCGGGCGTTGGCCAGGGCGCAGAAATCGCCGCCGGGGCAGGCGATCAGGTCCTGGATCAGGCCGACGGTGGGCGAGGCGAGCCCCGCCGCCTTGGCGCGGTGCCAGACGGTGTAGAGCTCGCGCTGGGGTACGTCGGCGAGGATCAGGTTTTGTTCGTGCGAGACGCGGATTTCGCCGAAGCTGTAGCGCTCGGCCAGGTCGGCGGCGGCTTCCATTTGCTCGCTGCTGGCGTCACCCGGCGCGGCGCCGGGTTTCTTCAGCGAGAGAGTCACGGCAGCATAGCCGGCCACCTTGTGCGCCTGCACGTTGCGCTCGACCCAGCGCGCGAAAGCCTTGTCCTCACGCAGGTGGGCGAGGTGGCAGAGGTCGTCGGCGGCCAGGGTTTCATAGGCGGGAGCGGCGAACTGCGCGGCGACGCGATCCACTTCGCCTTGGGTCAACGTCGCCGGGCCGTCCTTGAGATGCGCCCACTCCGCATCGACCTGCTGCGCAAATTCCTCGCGTCCGAGCGCCTTCACCAGGATCTTGATGCGCGCCTTGTAGGCGTTGTCGCGGCGGCCGTAACGGTTGAAGACGCGCACCAGCGCCTCGGTGTAGCTCAGCAGGTGTTGCCAGGGCAGGAACTCGCACACCACCTGGCCCAGCAGCGGCGTGCGGCCGAGGCCGCCACCGGCGTAGACCTTGAAGCCGATCTCCCCGGCGGGGTCCCGCACCACCTGGAAACCGAGGTCATGCACCTGGATCGCCGCGCGGTCTTCGCCGGCGCCGGAGATGGCGACCTTGAATTTGCGCGGCAGGTAGGCGAACTCGGGATGGAAGCTCGACCACTGGCGCAGCAGTTCGGCCCAGGGGCGCGGATCGGCGATTTCGTCGGCGGCAACGCCGGCGAAATGGTCGGTTGTGACGTTGCGGATGCAATTGCCCGAGGTCTGGATCGCGTGCAGTTCCTCCTCGGCCAGCTCGGCCAGGATCAGTGGCACTTCGGGCAGCTTGACCCAGTTCAGTTGCAGGTTGTGGCGCGTGGTGAAGTGGCCGAAACCGCGGTCGTAGCGGCGCGCGATGTCGGCGAACTTGCGCAACTGGCGCGCCGCGAGCAGGCCGTAAGGCACGGCCAGGCGCAGCATCGGGCCGTGGCGCTGGATGTAGAGGCCGTTTTGCAGGCGCAGCGGGCGGAACTCGTCGTCGGAGAGTTTCCCCGCAAGATAGCGCTCGGTCTGGCCGCGGAACTGGGCGACGCGGGCCTGGACGATGGCGTGGTCGTAGTCGTCGTAACGGTACATGCTATGCCTCCTGCAGGGCCGCCCCAAGGGAGGCATAAGCCCCCTCGGGGGGCAGCGAACGAATGTGAGCGTGGGGGCTCATAATTTCTTCCTCAGGCGAAAATCAGTTTGCCGCCGACCAGCAGCAGGACGGAAGCAAGCAGGCCACGCAGCGCCCGTTCCGGCACCTTGGCGGCGAAGTGGGCGCCAAGCGCGATGCCGGGCAGGGAACCGATCAGCAGCGACACCAGCAGCACCACATCGACCGTGCCCAGCCACCAGTGGCCGAGGCCGGCGACCAGGGTCAGCGGCACGGCGTGGGCGATGTCGGAACCGACGATGCGGCGCGTCGCCAGTTGCGGGTAGAGGAAGCTCAGCGCCGTGACGCCCAGCGCGCCGGCACCGACGGAGGAGATCGTCACCAGCACGCCCAACAGGACGCCGACGGCGACGGTGAGCACGCCGACGACATGGCGCCGCGAAAAGTCGGCGCTGGCGCTACGGCGTTTGGCAAGGTCAAGCAGGCGCTGGCGGAAGACCAGCGAGGCGGCGGTCAGCAGCAGGGCGAAGCCCAGGACTACAGAAATCAGCGCCGGGGCACCATGGCTGCCGATGCCCAGTTGCGCCAGCAGCAGCAAGCTCAGGCCGGCCGCCGGCACGCTGCCCAGCGCCAGGCGCCCGGTAATGCCCCAGTCGATGTTGCCGTGGCGGTGATGCACCCAGGAACCGCCGCCCTTGGTGATCGCCGCATAGAGCAAGTCAGTGCCCACTGCGGTCGCCGGCTTGAAGCCGAAAAGCAAGACCAGCAGCGGCGTCATCAGCGAGCCGCCGCCGACGCCGGTCAGGCCGACCAGCACGCCGACGGCGAAACCGGACAGGGGCAGCAGTGGGTTGAAGATTTCGAAACTCATGATGCAGCGCATCCTAAAGCCGGTGTATAGTTCTTGAAAATACTTTGTAGATATTTGTTAATCTCTTTTAGTTATATGAAGCTTCAGCAACTGCGCTACCTCGTCGAAGTGGCAAACCGCGGCCTCAACGTCTCAGAGGCCGCCGCTGCGCTGTTTACCTCCCAGCCGGGCATCTCCAAGCAGATCCGGCTGCTCGAAGAAGAACTCGGCGTCACGGTGTTCGAACGCAGCGGCAAGCGTCTCACCGCCATTACCCCGGGCGGGCGCATGGTGCTCGACCAGGCGCGCCGGGTCTTGCGCGAGGCCGCCAACCTGAGCCGGGTCGGCGCCGATTTCGCCGCCGAATCCGGAGGGCTGCTGACGCTGGCGACCACCCATACCCAGGCGCGCTATGCGCTGCCGGAAGTGGTCAAGCAGTTCGTTGCGCGCCATCCGCGCATCCGCCTGCACGTCCAGCAGGGCAGCCCGGTCCAGGTCGCCGACTGGTTGCTGGACGGTACGGCCGAACTCGGCATCGCTACCGAAGCGCTGGACCGCCATCCCGAGCTGGTGACCCTGCCCTGCTACCAGTGGTCGCACCTGGTCGTGGCGCCGCGCGGCCATCCCCTGCTGGCGCACGAATCCCTGACGCTGGCCGCGCTGGCCGAATTCCCGCTGGTGACCTACGATGCCACCTTCACCGGACGTTCGCGCATCGACCGCGCCTTCGAACGCCAGGGCCTGAGTCCGAACGTGGTGCTCACCGCCATCGATTCCGACGTGATCAAGACCTATGTCGAACTTGGCCTCGGCGTCGGCATCATCGCCGAAATGGCCTTCGACCCGGCGCGTGACGCGGCGCTCGCGGCGCTTCCCGCCCGGCACCTGTTCGAGATCAACACCACGCGCCTGGGATTCCGCCGCGACCTCTGGCTGCGCGGCTACGACTACGACTTCATGGAACTGCTGGCGCCGCAGCTGACGCGGCGCGTGGTCGAGGCGACCGTCAAGGGCGGCGGCAGCGACGCCAGCCTATGAGCTCGGACCGCAGAAACCTCAACCAGGTGGAAGTCTGACGGCTACAATCGGCCCTCCATTGCAGCCATCACAAGCACGAGGCCAGCCCATGCCCTACACGCCCGATCTGGTTCATGAACTCGACATCCTGCTGCGCTTCGATCTGGCCAATAGCCAGCACGGCATCAAGGTGCACAAGACCGCCGATGCGGAGGTGATCGCGGCGACGCAACGCCTGTACCGGAAGGGGCTGCTGAGCCAGGCCGACGGCGGTTACCTGACCGGACTCGGGCGCGACGCCGCCGAGCATGCCCAGGGCTTGCTGACCATTCTTGCCTCGGGTATGCCGGACGCGCTGCCGCGCGCGGCGGCCTAGTCTTCCAACGGATCGCCGGCGGGCGATTCGTCCAGTTTCCGCAGTTGCCGGAACAGCTCGCGAAAGGCGCGTGGCGGCTTGCCCTGTTCGGCCTCCTTCAGCGCGTTGCGGCGCAACTGGCGCAGATGCTGGATGTCGGCACCGGGATAATCCCGCGCCAGATCGCCAAACGCAGTCTCATCGGCCATCAGGCGCAGGCGCAGTTGCTCCAGCCGATGCTGGCGCGCATTGGCCGCGGCCGAGATGCCCTTGAGGGCATTGATTGCCTCGCGCAGGGGGGCGGCATCGACGTCGCGCATGATCTTGCCAATGTACTGCAGCTGTCGCCGCCGCGCTTCGTGCTTGCTGATGCGCTGCGCATCGTGCAGGGCTTCACGCAGGCGTTCCGGCATGTCGATCTTGGCCAAACGCTCGCGCGAAAGTTCGACCAGTTCCGCGCCGAGATCCTGCAAGGCGGTCATTTCGCGCTTGCGCTGTGATTTGCTGGGCCCGGAATAGCCGTCCGGCGCGTCTTCGATGGCGTCCACGGGTAAGATTATAGCTTTGCCTTTTCAGGGGTTCCCGCATGTCCGATGGCTTCGCTCACTCAAAATCCGCCTTGCGCGAACTGGCCCAGGCGGCACTGGATCACGCGGCGGCGCGCGGCGCCAGTGCCTGCGAAGTCGATGTCTCGGAAGGCTTCGGCCAATCGGTGAGCGTGCGCCGACAGGAAGTGGAAACCATCGAATACAACCGTGACAAGGGACTCGGCGTCACGGTGTATCTGGGCCAGCGACGCGGTCACGCCAGCAGTTCGGATTTCTCTCCGGCGGCGATGGCGGCGACGGTCGATGCCGCGCTGTCGATCGCCCGCTTCACGGCGGAAGACGATTGCGCAGGGCTTCCCGAGGCCAGGCTGCTGGCGAAGCGCGACATGGACCTCGACCTGTTCCACCCCTGGGACATCTCCGTCGAGGGCGCGATCGAGATCGCCCGCCGTTGCGAGCAGGCGGCCTTCGATGTCAGCCCGCTGATCCGCAATTCCGAGGGAGCCTCGGTGTCGGCGCAGCAGTCGCATTTCGTCTCCGCCAACAGCCTGGGCTTCATGGGCGGTTTCGCGACCTCGCGGCATTACGTGTCGTGCTCGGTGATCGCCGGCGCAGGCGAAGACATGCAGCGCGACGACTGGTACGCCTCGCGCCGCAATGCCGCCGAGTTTCCCGATGCCGCTCGCATCGGCGACTATGCCGCGCGGCGGGCGTTGTCGCGCCTGAACGGACGCAAGCTCAAAACCCGCAAATGCCCGGTGATCTTCGAGGCACCCCTGGCTTCCGGCCTGATCGGCAGCTTTGTGCACGCGATTTCCGGTGGTGCCCTCTACCGCAAGACCAGCTTCCTGGTCGATAGCCTGAGCAGAAGGATTTTTCCCGATTTTGTGCGCATCAGCGAACGGCCCCATATCCGCGGCGGCTTCGCTTCCTCGCCCTTCGACGACGACGGTGTGGCGACGCATGATCGCGAGGTGGTGGAGGGTGGCGTGCTTCAGGGCTATTTCCTCTCCGTCTATTCCGGCCGCAAACTCGGCATGCCGACCACCGGCAATGCCGGCGGTTCGCACAACCTGCTGGTACGACCCGGCACGCACGATCTGGCCGGATTGCTGCGCGTGATGGGCAGCGGCTTGCTGGTGACCGAGTTGCTGGGCCAGGGCGTGAATTACGTGACCGGCGACTATTCTCGTGGCGCCGCCGGATACTGGGTGGAGAACGGGGAAATCGCCTATCCGGTGGAAGAGATCACCATCGCCGGCAACCTGCGCGAGATGTTTGCCGGCATTGTCGACATCGGCAATGACATCGAGGTGCGCGGCTCGAAGCAGGTGGGGTCGATTCTGGTGGAGTGCATGACGGTTGCAGGAAACTGAGCCGCGACTATGGAAGACGCTCCGGCAGGTGTCGGCGATCGGCCATGAAAAAGTGCTGTTTGTGATCAATGTTTGTACCGGGTATGCCGGGGAGGAACCATGGGGAAATTGACTCGTTTCGATCTACGCCGACTCAAGCTCGAGTGCGGAGTTAACGAGCTTGTGGAAACCGGGACGGGTCATGGTGTGTCGCTGCAATGGGCGCACGACTGCGGTATCGAAAAGATCACGTCGATCGAGCAACATCCCGAAGTTCATGAACAGGCACAGGCAAATCTTGGGCATCTGCCCGGTATCGAGTTGTTGTGTGGCGCGAGCCTGGAACTCATTCGCTCACTGCCTGCCGGCGGGGTGTCGCCGCGTCTGATATTTCTTGACGCACACTTTATTGATGGCGCCGACTACAAGGACATGGACGCCTTGCGTGCGTCGGCCACGGATCCGAGATCGTTTCCGCTCATCGATGAGCTTGACCTGCTGGCCGAAAGGATATCTGGCAACGACTGGGTGATCATCGACGATGCGCGCTTGTATGTGGAGGGCGTCTTTGCTTATGGCGAATGTCCGGATTGGGCGCGAATATGGAACCAGCTCCCAGACCTCGATGCCAGGCTTGCACGCTTCGGCGCAACGCATTCTGTGCAGTTGCTGAGACAGGACCACGGCTATTTCCTCCTGATTCCCAAAAGCACGAAGGCCGACTGGCGCGACATGGTCAGGGTCAAACCGGGCGACCCTGCGGGCAACGGTGTTCTGGCATTTCCTTTCAATGTCCCCGGGGTCACCTCGATATCCATGCAGCGACGCTTGTCCGACCACCGCTTTGCCACGCGCTACTTCGTCGGGCAGGGTCTGGATGTCGGGGGTGGCACCGATACCCTGGCGCTGTTCCAGGAGTTCTTCCCCTTGGCGACCTGCATCAGTCGCTACGATATCGAAAATGGCGATGCGCAGTACCTGAAAAACGTCGACGATGGTGCGTTCGACTTCCTCTACTCTTCGCACTGCCTTGAGCACATGCGCGATGCCCGTCAGGCGCTGGAAAGCTGGTTGCGGGTGGTGCGGGGCGGTGGTTATCTCGTCATCCAGGTTCCCGATGAAGACCTTTACGAACAAGGGCAATGGCCATCGCGTTTCAATTCCGACCACAAGCTGAGTTTTACCATCTGCAAGACATCGTCATGGTCACCCGTTTCCGTGAATGTTCTCGATCTATTGCGCGAGTTCGCTTCCCAGGCACGGATCATTTCGTTGACACAGATCGACCAGGGGTACCGCTCCAAGCTTGTCCCGGCCGGCGCCGATCAGACCAGGACCCCGCTCGCGGAATGCGGAATCGAATTCGTGTTGCAGAAGTACTGAAGGTTCGGCAAATCAGGGATTGCCGCTTGATGCCTTCCACTCGCGGGGCATCTCAGTTTGATCGTGACGAATCGATGTCGGCGCGATTGCGTTCGTCAACATAGATTCTTGCGGGCTCGGATACGCCTCGGGCGAAGCAGGTCACGATTGCGTTGCTGAGCGCCGCCGACTTGTAGAGCACTTCAACGGCGCAGCGGCCGTAGGCGCTTTCTATCGTCGCCAGCAGGTTGCGGGCGTAGGGACTGGCGAGTTGTCCGTCGAGGATCAGGTTGGCCAGCATCACGCCGCCCGGCTTCAAGGCGCGGCGCGTGTCAAGCCAGAACTCGCGCGTTACCAGATGACCGGGAATCGAGGTGCGCGAGCTATAGACATCCACCACCAGCGCGTCATAGCGCTTTGCCGTGGTGGCGACGAAGCGTCGCGCATCGGTGGCGATGAATTCGCCGGCCGCCGCTTCGCGGAGGAACTCCCGCTCGGCGATGCCGCGTATCGCCGGATCGATGTCGACGAAGCTGTAGCGGTTCAGCGGTTCGCGGTGGGAAAGACTGAAGCCGCCGGCGCCCAGCACCAGGATGTCGTGATCCGCCAGGGCAAGATCGTCGAGCAGGATGCGACGGATATGCTGCACGTAGCGGGCATATTGCGGTGGCCGGCTGTTGTCGATCAGCGACGCACTCTGGTTGTTCACCACGAAGGCGCGCGGATCGATCATGCCCTCACGCGTCACTGGCTGCACCTCGTAGTCGGCATAGGCGGTATCGATGCGGCCGCGATCATGCAGGTTGAGGCCTCCGGCCAGGGCGACGATGGCGGCCAGCAACATGCCTATCGCCGGGGCCGGGCGCAGCGTCAGGAACGCGCCGACGACCAGCATCAGCGTACCCAGCAACACGGCTGCCCAGACGCCGAGCGATTGCATCACGAGCAGCGAGAGCGTGACCGAGCCGAGAAACGAGCCCAGGGTGGACCAATAGAGTGCGCGCCCGGCGGCTTCGCCGCTGCGCTGCGCCAGCATCAGGTTGGTCAGGATCGGCACCGTCTGGCCGAGCAGCCAGGCCAGCGGACAGAGGATGCCGCCGATGAAGACCAGGTAGGCGAATGCCGGCTGGGTGCCGGCAAAAATGGCGTTCACCGTGCTTGCGGCCAGGCCGCCGCCCATCAGCGCGGCGGATATCAGGAAGTTGCGCGCCACCACCTTGCGATAGTCGAGGGCGACGCGGCTGCCGGAGTGGTAGCCGAGCGCCAGAGCCAGCAGGAAAAAGCCTATGGTTGGCGCCGTGACCACGATGGAACTGCCGACGTGGGGTATCAGGCGCCGCAAGGCAATGATCTCGGCGCCCAGCGAGCAATAGCCCTCGATGAAGACGATGGTGAACAGCAGGCGGGCGGGCATGGGCGGGGCGGCTGGGCGGGGGGAGGAACTTTACCCCAAGAGGCATGCCGGTTCGACGAGGCCGAAAGTCGGCGCCGACGATACGGCGATTCGGGGCGTGTTCGAATTTACAGCAATGCCGTGGCCGCGTAGCATCGCCTGTTCCGCATGCAGCCAGCCTGTGCCATGACATATCGAAAACCGAGCCGGAAACGGATCGCCTTATGAGCGAAGCCCCTGTCCTGATCGAATGGGAGGAGGGCGGCGAGTATCGCCATGCCTGCTGGCGATCTCTGGCCGGTACGCCGCCGCCGCGTCGCGTTGTGGTCGCCGACGATGGCATGGCGGCGGATGTGGCCTTCCGTCTGGTGTCGGAAGGCAGCGCGCTATTGTGGCGCGGCGATTTCCAGAACGCGCGCCAATTGCTGCAAGCCATCGCGCGCCGCATCGAGCGCCGGGCCGCCAGGGCCAAGCCCGAAGCGGTGACGACGCCGGAGGGCTTCCATCGCTACCGCCTGGCTCGGGCGCAACGCGCGCGGACGCTGGGCATGCTCCTGCTGCCCTTCGATGCCGACCATGGCCTGCCGCTGCGCCGCGCGCCGAACGTGGCGGCGGCCTGTCGCGAGGCGCACGGCATGGTGGGGGAAGCCTATGTGGCCTCCTTGCGCGAACTGCTGGGGATCATCGGGGCTCACGAGTGGCGCCGCAAGGGCATTGCAGTGCCGGCTTTGGCGGCGCGAATCCATCCCCATTACGGCGTTTTCGCCCCGGTGCGCGGCGAATATGTCGAGCTGCTGGCCACGGCGCCGCTGCCCGCCGGCTGCAAACGGGCCTTCGACGTCGGTACCGGCACGGGCGTGCTGGCGGCGGTGCTGGCGCGACGGGGCGTCGGCGAACTGATTGCTACCGACTGCGATTCGCGGGCGCTGGACTGTGCCAGGGAAAACATCGCCCGCCTGCATCTGGACGACCGTGTGCAGGTGGTGGCCGCCGATCTTTACCCGCCCGGACAGGCGAATCTCGTCGTCTGCAACCCGCCCTGGTTGCCGGGCAAGCCAGGCACGCCGCTGGAGCGTGCGGTGTACGATCCCGGCAGCCGCATGCTGCGCGGCTTCCTCAATGGGTTGGCGGCGCACCTGGCAGCGGGTGGGGAGGGCTGGCTGATCCTGTCCGATCTCGCCGAACTGCTTGGCATGCGTACCCGCGCCGATCTGCTGTCGGCGTTCGCCGCCGCCAGGCTGACGGTGGCCGGGCGGCTGGATGCCCGCCCCGGTCATCCGCGCGCCGCGGACGGCAACGATGCACTTCATGCCGCGCGAGCCAGGGAGATCACCTCGCTTTGGCGTTTGCGCGCCTGACCGCGTCGGTTCGCCGCCCGGCGGCCTCGGTATTTGTCGCAGAAGCGAGATCAGGCTCTAATGTTTGTGCAATGCAGCAATATAATGATCTTCAAATGCTCCCGTATAGCCCCCGACGACCATCATGACCCAAGAAGACCTGATCCCCTTCCTGCTCAAACAGGTGCCGCTGTTCGAGAGTTTCGGCGAGGGCAGCGTTGAATCCATCGCCGATGGCTCCGAGCTGCGCACCTACGAAGGCAACGAATCGATCATCCAGTGCGGCGAGGAAGGCCGCTTCATCGGCGTCCTGATCGATGGCCATGGCGAGATCTCGATCGCCGACAATACCGGCGGCCGCATCGTCATCAACGCCATCGAGGCTGGCGACGTGTTCGGCGAGATGTCGGTGCTGACCGGCGACCGCACGGTTGCCGATGTCATTGCCGGCAACCGTTGCCTGGTGCTGCTGATTCCGCAGGACCTGGTCAGCAGCCACATCCTGATCAATCCCAAGGCCATCCTCTATCTTTCCAAGCTGCTTGCCGACCGGGCGCGGGCGCAGGCGGTCGATGTCACCAGCAGCCAGTTGCGCGCGCGCGCCCTGGCGCAGTCCGACGATCCCTATGCCTTGAGCCTGAAGAAAGAGGTGCACGGCAAGATCCTCTCGCTCAACGCCGGCCTCAGCCAGATCCGCTTCGGCATCTACGACACCCACAACGAGGCGCTGGACGTGCATGGCGTGGTCGATTGCGCCGACTGCGAGTCGGTGCATATCACCATGACCGCAGCCGGTCAGGTCCATCGCCGCGAACGGCCCGCCTTCGCGATCAGCGAATTCTTCCACGTTCTGTTCGAGTCCATGCTGGAACTCGACAACAGTTTTTTGTTCACGCCACTCGACGTGATCGCCGTCGGCCACCGTGTGGTGCATGGTGGCAGCAAGTTTTCGAGTGCCACGGTGATCACGCCGCAGGTGCTGGCCGACATCGAGGCGCTGGCCGTGCTGGCGCCGCTGCACAATCCGCACAACCTCGAAGGCATGCGCGAGGCGATCAAGTTCTTTCCCGGCGTGCCGCACGTCGCCGTGTTCGATACCGCCTTTCACCAGACGCTGCCGACCTACGCCTACCTGTATGGATTGCCTTACGATTGGTACAAGAAGGAAGGTATCCGCCGCTACGGTTTCCACGGCACTTCCCACCGCTATGTCTCCCTGAAGGCGGCGGAGGTGGTCAAGCGACCGCTGGGCGAGCTGGAAATCATTTCCTGCCATCTGGGCGTCGGCGCCTCGATCTGCGCCATCGACCATGGCCGCTCGGTGGATACCACCATGGGCATGACGCCCTCGGACGGCCTGATCATGCCCAGCCGATCCGGCAGCCTCGATCCGGCGATCATGATCCAGCTCATGGACCGTTACAAGCTGGGACCGGACGAGCTCAACACGCTGATCAATTCCGAAAGCGGCCTCAAAGGCATCTCGGGCATTTCCAGCGACATCCATGAAATCGAGGCTGCCGCCGCCGACGGCCACCATCGCGCACTGCTGGCGCACAAGGCCTTTTGCTACCAGGTCCGCAAGAACATCGGCGCCTATGTCGCGGCGATGGGCGGGGTCAGCGTACTGGCCTTTACCGGCGACATCGGCGAGACCAGTTCCGCGGTGCGCAGCCTGGCTTGCCAGGGCCTGGCCTACATGGGCATCAAGCTAGACGAGGATAAGAACCGCAATCTGGCCGAGCTGCGCGACTATGCGGTGATCTCGGCCGACGACTCGCCGGTCGTGATCATCGTCGTCGCCAACAATGACGAGCGCCTGCTGGCCTGGGAGGCGCTGCGGGCCATCGAGCGCAACCAGATCACCCTGGCGATACGCGACGAAGCCGCCTCGCCGATTCCGATCGAAGTTTCCGCCCACCACGTGCATCTGGCCCAGGCCGACGTGGACAAGCTATTTGGCCCCGGCCACCAGCTGACGCCCGAGCACGAACTGTCGCAGCCCGGCCAGTTTGCCTGCGCCGAAAAAGTCGACTTGGTCGGCCCCAAGGGACGCATCGCCAATGTGCGCGTGCTTGGCCCGACGCGCAAGGAAAGCCAGGTCGAAATCGCCATGACCGAGCAATTCAAGCTCGGCGTGCAGCCGCCGATCCGTGAATCCGGCGATCTGGCCAATACGCCCGGCATACGGCTGGAAGGCCCGGCCGGCAGCACCCAGCTCGAACGCGGCGTGATCTGCGCGCATCGCCATATCCACATGTCGCCTGAAGACGCCATGCGCCTGCGCCTGCGCGACCGCTACGTGGTGCGCGTGCGCATCGAAGGCGAGCGCGAGGTGACCTATGGCGACGTGGTGGTGCGGGTCAATCCGAACTTCCGCCTCGCCATGCATATCGACACCGACGAGGGCAATGCCGGCAACATTACCACCGGCATGCAGGGCTTCATCGAGGAAATCCAGAGCAGGGCATAGGCCGCCGCCTGGCCCGGTTTGCGGATGGGCCTTGGCCTCGCCTCGGCTGCGCTCCCTGCCCGGCGGCATGGACCAGCGTCAGGTCGCGCGCCCGTGAGGGATGTCGGGAGAAAAAACAAGGCCCCGCCGTGGCGGGGCCTTGCCGGGACGTGGTCGCGGAGCTATTTCTTCTTCGGCGCGGCGGCGGCCTTGCCCTTGGCGAAGCGGCCGCTCTGCATGAAGTTGTCGAAACCGGCTTCGGCAAAGCGGAACCAGAGGTGCTGCTCGTCGCGGAAGGCGGCGTAGTCCTCGTAGACCTTCTTCCAGTTCGGGTTCTTCGCCGACAGGTCGGAATACAGCTGCATCGCGGCGTCGTGGGCGGCCATTAGGATGGTCTTGTCGAACACCGCCAGCTTGGCGCCGGCGGCGACCAGGCGCTTCAGGGCCGCCGGGTTCTTTGCGTCGTATTTAGCCTGCATGTCGACGTGGGCCTGCGAGGCCGCCGCGGCGACGATGGCCTGGTAGTCCTTGGGCAGCGCGTCCCATGCCTTCTGGTTGACGTAGAGCGAGAGCTGCGGGCCGCCTTCCCACCAGCCGGGGTAATAGTAGTGCTTGGCCACCTTGTAGAAGCCCAGCTTCTCGTCGTCATAGGGACCGACCCACTCGGTGGCATCGATGGTGCCCTTTTCCAGCGCCTGGTAGATTTCGCCGCCGGGGATGTTCTGCGGCACTCCGCCGATGGCCGACAGCACCTTGCCGCCGAAGCCGCCGATGCGCATCTTGAGGCCCTTGATGTCGGCCAGGGTCTTGATCTCCTTGCGGTACCAGCCGCCCATTTGGGCGCCGGTGTTGCCCATCGGGAAGTTCACGATGTTGTACTGCTTGTAGAACTCGCGCAGCAGCTTCAGGCCGTTGCCTTCGTACATCCAGGCCGTCATCTGGCGGCTGTTGAGGCCGAAGGGAATCGCACAGTCGATGGCGAAGGTGTCGTCCTTGCCGAAGAAGTAATAGGGCGCGGTGTGTGCGCATTCGACAGTGCCCTGCTGCACGCCGTCGACCACGCCGAAGGGGGGCATCAACTCGCCACCGGCGTGCACCGAAATTGTGAACTTGCCGCCAGTGGCCTCGGCGACGGTCTTGGAAAACACGTCGGCAGCGCCGAAAATGGTGTCGAGCGCCTTGGGGAAGCTCGATGCCAGGCGCCAGCGGATGTTGGCCTGCTGGGCATGCACGGCAGGCGCCGCGCCGGCGGCCAGGATTCCGGCGATGCCGGCGTTCTGCAGAAACTTGCGACGTTCCATGTATGAATCTCCTCGATTGTTGTCCAACACATTCGGCAGCGCCGAAGAAGGCGTGCCGCATCCTACACCAGCTACTTCTTGCCCTGCTTGATCGCGCGCTCGAGCGCCTTGGCCGGATCTTCCTCTTCCTCCTCCTCCTTTGCCGCGTCGGATTCCGCTTCATCGGACTTGTCGGCGCCGGCCTTGGCGTCGGCGCCAGCGGGCGGCGCGAGATCCTGACTTGGCGCCGGCGGTACTTCGAGCTGGATATTCTGCACATCGGCCTTGGGCGTCTTGTCGACGCTGCCCGTAACCAACTGCGGGAAGGCGATCACCAAGGCGACCATGATCACCTGGATCACCACGAATGGCACTGCGCCCCAGTAGATCTGTCCCGTGGTCACCGGCGCGATGGCCTTCTTGGTCAGGCGGTCGACGTACTCGTTGTGCGGCGCCACGCTGCGCAGGTAGAACAGCGCGAAGCCGAAGGGCGGGTGCATGAAGGAAGTCTGCATGTTGACCGCCAGCACCACACCGAACCAGACCAGGTCGATACCGAGCTTCTCCGCCACCGGGCCCAGCAGCGGCACGACGATGAAGGCCAGCTCGAAGAAGTCGAGAAAGAAGGCGAGGAAAAATACCAGCAAGTTCACCACGATCAGGAAGCCGATCTGGCCGCCGGGCAGGCTGGTCAGCAGGTGCTCGACCCAGATCGAGCCGTCCACCGCCTGGAAGGTCAGGCTGAACACCGTGGCGCCGAGCAGGATGAAGACCACGAAGCAGGACAGTTTCATGGTTGAGTCCATCGCCTGCTTGAGCAGCGCCATGCTCAGGCGGCGGCGCGAGATGGCCATGATCAGGGCGCCGACGGCACCCATCGCGCCACCTTCGGTCGGCGTAGCGATGCCGAGGAAGATGGTGCCCAGCACCAGGAAGATCAGGGCCAGCGGCGGGATCAGGACGAAGGTCACGCGCTCGGCCATGCGCGAGAGCAGGCCGAGCTTGGTGAGCTTGTTGAGCACCGCCAGGGCGAAGGCGATGCCGACGCCGACGCACATCGAAACCACGATCAGCTCGTCGGTCGGCGTCTCGGCCGGGCGCGTCCGGGCGAAGGCAACCGCGGCGCCCGCGGAGACAAGCACCAGCGCCAGCACCGACTTGAGGCCGGCGCTGCCGTCGTCCTCGCGGATGGTGCGCGCTTCGAGCGGCAGGGCCGGCACGAAGGCCGGCCTGAAGATGCTGACCACGAACACCCAGCCGGCATAGAGCGCGGTGAGCACGAAGCCGGGAATGAAGGCGCCGGCGTAGAGGTCGCCGACGCTGCGGCCGAGCTGGTCGGCGATCACGATCAGCACCAGCGAGGGCGGGATGATCTGCGCCAGGGTGCCCGAGGCGGCGATCACGCCCGAGGCGATGCGCCGGTCATAGCCGTAGCGCAGCATGATTGGCAGCGAGATCAGGCCCATCGAGATCACCGAGGCCGCCACCACGCCGGTGGTCGCGGCGAGCATGGCGCCGACGAAAATCACCGCGTAGGCGAGGCCGCCGCGAATCGGCCCGAACAGCTGGCCGATGGTGTCGAGCAGGTCCTCGGCCATGCCCGAGCGCTCGAGGATCAGGCCCATGAAGGTAAAGAAGGGGATCGCCAGCAGCGTGTCGTTCTGCATGATGCCGAAGATGCGCAAGGGCAGCGCGGCGAGCAGCGATTGCGGCAACAGGCCGAGCTCGACGCCAAGCCAGCCGAAGAACAGGCCGCAGGCGGCCAGCGAGAACGATACCGAATAGCCCATCAGGAGGAACACGATCAGGCCGCCGAACATGATCGGCGCCATGTTGTGCTGCAGGAACTCGATCATTTGGCGCTCCCGTTCCTGGTCTGATCCCGATGCATGTCGAGTGAATCCTCGACGCGATTGATCACTTCCGGGGCGACCTGGTGTTTCTTGATTTCCTCGGCGAGTTCCTCCTCGGCGGTCTTGGTCTTCACCGGGTGCGTCGGATCGGGGCCTGCGCCGGTGAGGAAGGCGAGGCGCTTGACCAGCTCGGAGAGGCCCTGCAGGCCGAGCAGGGCGAAGCCGACCGGCACCAGGGCATACACTGGCCAGCGGATCAGGCCGCCGGCGTTTTGCGACATTTCACCGCTGTCGTAGGCGCGGGCCACCAGCGGCCAGACCAGCGTAATGACCTTGAACACGAAGGGCATCAGGAAGCAGACGATGCCGAAACACTCGACCAGGATCTGGGTGCGCTTGGAAAAGTGGCCGAGGATCACGTCGATCTTGACGTGCCCCTGGCGCAGCATGGTGTAGGCCGAACCGAGCAGGACGAAGCCGGCGAACAGATACCACTGGATTTCGAGAAAGGCATTCGAACTGGTGTCGAAGGCCTTGCGCACCATGGCGTTGACCGCCGAGATGACGACCGCGGCGAGAACCAGCCACATCAGGTTGCGGCCGATGCGCTCATTCAGGCCGTCGATCAGTTGCGACATTTTGAGCATCGCGTTCATGCGCGGACCTCCACTATTGCATTATCGGCGCGCCGGTCGTGCCGCACATGACCTTGCGCGCTGCGGTTCTGTTTTGGCGGCATCTTAACCCGAGCTTTCAACAGTCGTTGATTCAAGAACTTCTCCTTGACGTTGTCAGTGTGGCACCTGTGCGCCCCTCGAATCGCCTGAAGCTCAGGCGACGATTCTTGGGTTCCCTTGGCGTGGATCAATGGTCAGACCAAAAATGGTGAAATGGTAAAGGCCGCCTGTGCCACTGTCAATAGATGTTAACAAGAAACGCAAATGATAATTTTCCGGGTTGATCTTATGGTCAGACCAATGCTATATTTTTCTGCATGGATACAAAAATGACCGCCCCGCGACTGGCCGACGTGGTTGCGCGGGAAATCGAACAGCGTGTGCTGGAAGGCCGCCTGAAGCCGGCCGACCGGCTGCCGGCAGAGCGCGAACTGTCGGCGCAGCTCGGGGTGTCGCGCGCCTCCCTGCGCGAAGCGATCCAGAAGCTGGTGGCGCGCGGCCTGCTGGAAAGCCGCCAGGGCGGCGGCACCTTTGTCACCGATCGCCTGGATGCGAGCTTTGGCAATCCTTGGGAAGAAATCCTGCGCGACCATCCCGCGGTGCATGAGGACATGCTGGAGTTTCGCCACATGCTGGAGGGCAGGGCCGCCGAGTGCGCCGCCCTGAGGGCTACCGCTGCCGATCGCGAGCGCGTCCGGCTTTGCCTGGAGCAGTTGGAGGCGGCGTTTGCCGGGAATGACCTGGACAGTCAGGTCGATAGCGATCTGGCCTTTCACCAGGCCATCGCCGAAGCCTCGCACAACGTCATCGTCGGCCACCTGACGGCGAGCCTGCTGCGCCTGATGCGCGACAACCTGCGCCGCAACCTCTCCGAACTGATGCAGGTGTCGGCCGCCAGGGAAGCTTTGCTGGCCCAGCATCGCGCGGTGTGGCGCGCCATCGAGACGGGCGATGCAACGCAGGCGCTGGCGGCCGCCGCCAATCACATCGGCTACGTGCGCCAGAACCTGACGCGCATGCTGCGCAGTGACGCGCGGCGCAAGCCTTGAAGCCTGACGCCGGCTGAGCCCGCGACGGACAGCCCGATCGACGGTCTGCCTCATGGCGTGGCGGACGCGTCGCGCCGCAGGTGCCGCTGCGCCTCGTCGCGGGTCTCGAAAATCTGCGGATCGGCGACCCGTTTGCCGAAGGATTCGCCAAGCCGGGCGCGCAGGAAGGTGCTCGCGGTATAGCGAGTGACGTCGCTGTAGTGGCGTTCCATGAGGCCCCTGACCATGCCGGTGTAATCATCGATGAGTTCCGGCGCGATGCTGAAGCGCTCGTAATTGACCACCGCCGCGACCTTGTGCCCGATCGGCGCCAAGCGCGCCTCGACGGCATGCAGGATGCGGTCGATGTCCTCCGCGCGGCGCACCGACAGCCCCTCGAAATCGACGAAGAAGATGTTCTGCTCCGGGTCGTAAGCCAGGCGCTGTTCAAGCGGCCGCTCCAGCAGTTGCGAACGCAGGCCCATCGGCTCCGGCGCGAACAGGCGCGCATCCATCAGTAGCGGCGGCTTGCGCATAATGGGAGCGAATTCCATGCGCTCCAGGATGTCGCGCTGCAAGTCGACGCCAGGGGCGATCTCGATCAGTTCCAGGCCCTCGGCGCAAAGCCGTAACACGCAGCGCTCGGTGACGTAGAGCACGGTCTTGCCGCTCCTGGCCGCGACCGGGCCGCTGAAGCTGCGGTGCTCGACCTCGGTGACGAACTTCCTGGCCTTGCCGTCGGCGAGGATTTTCACGCCGCCGGCCGCCAGTTCGATTTCCATCGCGCCGGCGGTGAAGGTGCCGACGAATACCACCTTGCGGGCGTTCTGGCTGATGTTGATGAAGCCGCCGGCGCCGGCCAGCTTGGGGCCGAAGCGGGAGACATTGAGGTTGCCCTCGCGATCGGCCTGGGCCAGGCCAAGGAAGGCGATGTCGAGCCCGCCGCCATCGTAGAAATCGAACTGGCTGGGCTGGTCGAGGATGGCCTGGGTGTTGGTGGCGGCGCCGAAGTTGAGGCCGCCGGCCGGCACCCCACCGATCACGCCGGGTTCCGCGGTGAGGGTGATCAGGTCGCTGATCTTTTCTTCCGCGGCGACCGCGGCGATGCCTTCCGGCATGCCAATGCCGAGATTCACCACGTCGTTGGCGGCGAGTTCCATCGCCGCGCGACGGGCGATGACCTTGCGCGCGTCGAGCGCCATCGGCGCGCCGTTGCCGAGCGCGGCCGACAGCGGCACCCGGATTTCGCCGGCGAAAGCCGGGCTGTAGGGCTCGATGAAGGTCTGCATATGGTACTCGGGCTTTTCCGCCACCACCACGCAATCCACCAGCACGCCGGGAATCTTGACCTGGCGCGGGTTCAGCGAATTGCGTTCGGCGATGCGCTCGACCTGGGCGATCACGATGCCACCGGAATTGTGGGCGGCCATGGCGATGGCCTGCGCTTCCAGGGTCAGCGCCTCCTTTTCCATGCTGATGTTGCCGTCGGGGTCGGCGGTGGTGCCGCGGATGATGCCGACATTGATCGGGAAGGTCTTGTAGAACAGGTAGTCCTCGCCGTCGATTTCCATCACGCGCACCAGCTCGGTGGCGCAGGCGAGGGTTTTTTCGTTGAGCTTGCCGCCGCCATGGCGCGGATCGACGAAGGTGCCGAGGCCAACGCGGGTCAGGGTGCCCGGCTTGCCCGCGGCGATGTCGCGGAACAGGTGGCAGATCACGCCCTGCGGCAGGTTCCAGGCCTCGATCCGGTTGGCCACGGCGAGTTGCTGCAGCTTTGGCACCAGGCCCCAGTGGCCGCCGATCACGCGGCTGACCAGGCCGTCGTGGCCGAGATGGTTGAGGCCGCGCGTGCTGCCGTCGCCCTGGCCGGCGGCATACACCAGGGTCAGGTTGCGCGGCCGGCCCAGGCTTTGCGGCTCGGCGGCTTCGCCTTCGAGAAACAGCGCTTCCAGCGCGACCGCGATGTTCTCGGCAAAGCCGATGCCGACAAAGCCGCTGGTGGCCACCGTGTCGCCGTCGCGAATCAGCTGCACGGCCTCGCGCGCGCCGACCACCTTGCCGGTTTCGCCGGCGCGGAAGGATGCCGTCAACGCGTGCTGGGTCAAGATCTTCTCCTCATGATGGAGCGCCGGCGCCCAAGCGGTCGCGACACTCGTCCCGATCGCAACGGGACCGGGAGGCATGGATGCATGTCAGCAAGGACCGGGCCATTCCGCCGTGGCTGGCTAACTCGCTGATTTTCCAAGTGGCTACCGGGAGCCGCGGGCGGGATCGTACGCGCCGGCGGACGATGCGTACGGCACGGCGAACACTTGTCGTCGGCGATGTCAGCCCAGGCCGAGCAGGGCGATCTTTTCGTAGAGCGAGGTGCGCGAGATGCCGAGTTCCGCGGCGGCGCGAGCCTTGTTGCCGGCGCAGGCCGCCAGTGCCTTGCGGATGCTGTTGCGCTCGGCCTCGGCGATGGCCTCGGCCAGCGACAGGTTGGCCGGTGCCGGCGCCGCTGCCTTGGCGGCGGGCAGCACGGCGTCGATGTCGGCTTGCGCCAGAATCTCGCCATCGCTCATCATCAGCGCCCGCTCCAGCACGTTTTGCAGTTCGCGGATGTTGCCCGGCCAGTGGTGCTGGTGCAGGCGCTGCACGGCTTCCGCCGAGATGTCGCGCAGGGGCAGGCCGAGCTTGCGGCACAGCGCTTCCAGCATGTGCTCGCACAGCGGCGGCAGGTCGGACAGGCGCTCGCGCAAGGGCGGGATCGACAGCGTGACCACGTTCAGCCGGTAGTAAAGGTCGGTGCGAAAGCGCCCGGCCTCGACCTCGGCCTGCAGGTCGCGGCTGGTGGCGGCGACGAGGCGCACATCGACCGGCTCCAGCCGGTTGGAGCCGAGCGCCTCGAACTCGCCTTCCTGCAGGACGCGCAGCAGCTTGGCCTGAAGCGCGGCCGACATGTCGCCGATCTCGTCGAGGAACAGCGTGCCGCCGTCGGCGAGCTTGAACTTGCCCTCGCGCCCCTTGCGCTCGGCACCGGTAAACGCGCCCGGCGCGGTGCCGAAGAACTCGGATTCGAGCAGGGTTTCGGGTATCGCCGCGATGTTGACCGCGACGAAGGGTTTGTCGGCGCGCAGGCTGGCATTGTGGATGGCCTGCGCCAGCAGTTCCTTGCCGGTCCCGGTTTCGCCCTGGATCAGCACCGGCGCGCGGGTGCGCGCCGCGCGCCGCGCCTGCTGCTTGAAGGCGAGGCAGGCCGCCGAGGCGCCGATGATCGACGACAGCGTGTACTTGGCGCGACGGGCCTCGGCCAGGCGGCGCTGCGAATCGGCGTAGTCGAGCTTGAGTCGGTTGAAGCGCGAGACCAGCGGCGCCAGGCTGCGTGCGTCGTCGAGCAGCATCAGGCCGATGCCGCCGATCACCGTGCCGCCCTTGTCGCGCAGCGGCAGGCGCACCACGACGAAGGATTCCTCGCCGAAATCCATGATGTCGAGCATGATCGGCCGGCCGGTGTCGACCACCTCGCGCATCAGGCTGTTGGGCAGGATGCTTTCCACCGGCTGGCCGATCGCTGCGGCGGGATCGGCGACGCCGAGGCGCTTGGGGTAGCGCTCGTTCATCCAGACGATGCGCGCCTGCCGGTCGACGATCACCGCGCCTTCGCAGATTTCGGCGAAGTGGCCGAGCAGGGATTCGGTGGCGACCTTCAGCAGTTGTCTGGCTTCGCCGGCCTGCAGCGGCGTGGCGGAGGGCGTTGCGGCGGTGGGCAGTGACATCGCGCGAAATCCTTTCGTCGAGCCGGGTTCCGGGCCGGGCCGGAATCGCCATGCATTTTCACACCAAACGCCCAGTCCGGGCCGTCGCCGGACGGACGGTAGAATGCCGCCCATGCCAAGCATAGTTGCCGTCACGCGCTTCTGCCTGATTCGCCATGGCGAGACGGACTGGAACGCGGAGAAGCGCGTCCAGGGGCAGATCGACATCGATTTGAACGCCACCGGGGAGGCGCAGGCGCGCGCGCTTGCCGATGCCCTCGGCGATCATGACTTCGCCGCCGTCTACAGCAGCGACCTGGCCCACGCCTGGCGTACCGCCTGCATTGCAGTGCAGGCGAGGAACATCGCCGTGTCCCCGGCGCCGACTTTGCGCGAGCGTCATTTCGGCGTCCTCCAGGGCCTGACTGCCACTGAAGCCGGTATGGTGAATCCCGCCGCCTACCGCCTGCACAGGGAGCGCAATCCTGATTTCGACTACGAAACCGGCGAGTCGCTGAACCGGTTTGCGGCCCGGGTGCTGTCGGGACTGGCGGCCATGGCCGAGCGCCACGCTGGCGAAACGGTGCTGGCATTTACCCACGGCGGCGTGCTCGACGTCATGTACCGCGCCGCCACCGGCCGTGCCATCGACGCGCCGCGCGATTTTTCCCTGGCCAATGCGGCGCTCAACTGGCTCGACTACCGTGCCGGCCGCTGGCAGCTTGTCGCCTGGGCGGATAGCCGGCACTTGCGGGCCGCGCTCGACGAACTCCCCGGCTGAGCCGCGCCGGCTCCCCGAGCGGCGGCGTGCGGATGCTAAACTCCGCGGTTCCCGCCTGCGCCACCCGGAATTCCGCATTGGCTGGCGCTTGCCCTTGCGCCCGAACCCGCCCGCCGTCCTTTTATCGAAAGCCAGAGAATGTTTTCCAAACAAGCCTCCCTCGCCAAGACCGACCTCGAACTGTTTTCCGCCATCCAGGAGGAAAACCGCCGCCAGGAAGACCACATCGAGCTGATCGCCTCGGAAAACTATGTCTCCTGGCCGGTGATGGAGGCACAGGGCTCGCAATTGACCAACAAGTACGCCGAGGGCTATCCCGGCAAGCGCTATTACGGCGGTTGCGAATACGTCGACAAGGCCGAGCAGTTGGCCATCGACCGTGCCAAGAAACTGTTCGGCGCCGATGCCGCCAATGTCCAGCCGAATTCCGGCTCGCAGGCCAACCAGGCGGTGTTCATGGCATTCCTCAAGCCGGGCGACACCATCCTCGGCATGAACCTGGCCATGGGCGGCCACCTGACCCATGGTTCCTCGGTCAATATGTCGGGCAAATGGTTCAACGTCATTCCCTACGGCCTCGATGCCAACGAGGACATCGACTATGCCGAGCTGGAACGCCTGGCCCGCGAGCACAAGCCCAGGCTGATCATTGCCGGTGCCTCCGCCTTTGCCCTGAAGATAGACTTTCCGCGTTTCGCCAGGATCGCCAAGGAGGTCGGCGCCATCTTCATGGTGGACATGGCGCACTACGCGGGCCTCGTTGCCGCCGGCTTCTATCCCAACCCGGTGCCGCATGCGGATGTCGTGACATCGACCACGCACAAGACCCTGCGCGGCCCGCGTGGCGGCCTGATCCTGATGAAGGCTGAGCACGAGAAGGCGATCAACTCGGCGATCTTCCCCGGCCTGCAGGGCGGACCGCTGATGCACGTCATCGCCGCCAAGGCCGCCGCCTTCAAGGAAGCAATGAGCGCCGAGTTCAAGGATTATCAGGAACAGGTGATCGACAATGCCCAGGTGATGGCCAAGGTGCTCAAGGCGCGCGGCCTGCGCATCGTTTCCGGGCGCACCGAGTCGCACGTTTTCCTGGTCGACCTGCAAGCCAAGAACATCACCGGCAAGGACGCCGAGGCGGCACTGGGCAAGGCCCACATCACGGTCAACAAGAACGCCATTCCCAACGACCCGCAGAAGCCCTTCGTCACCAGCGGCATCCGCATCGGCACCCCGGCGATGACCACCCGCGGCTTCACCGAGATCGAAGCCGAGCAGGTGGCCAACCTGATCGCCGACGTCCTCGATGCCCCCGCCGACGAAGCGGTGCTGGCCCGCGTGCGCGGCGAAGTGTCGGGCTTGTGCAAGAAATTCCCGGTGTATGGCTGACAGTCATGAAATGCCCGTATTGCGCCGAGCCTAACACCCAGGTCGTCGATACACGGGAGAACGAGGACGGCGACACGGTGCGCCGTCGCCGCCGTTGCCTGAGCTGCGACAAGCGCTTCACTACCTACGAGCGCGTCGAGTTGCAACTGCCGCAGGTGGTGAAAAAGAATGGCAGCCGCACCGACTACGACCGCGACAAGCTCAAGGCCAGCATGATGCTGGCGATGCGCAAGCGGCCGGTGACCACCGAGAGCATCGACCTGGCGCTGGACCGCATCGAGGAAAAACTGGTGCAGCTGGCCCTGCGCGAAGTGCCCTCGGACCGCATCGGCGAACTGGTGATGCGCGAACTGAAGCGGCTGGACAAGGTGGCCTACATCCGCTTCGCCTCGGTGTATCGCAACTTCGAGGACGTCGACGAGTTTTCCGAGGCGATCCGCGAGATCAAGAAGCCGCGCCAGCCGCGGGCGCGTTCCTGATCGATGGCGGCGGCATGAGTTTCAGCGCCGCCGACCACGGCTTCATGGCCCTCGCGCTGCAACTCGCGGCGCGCGGACTCAACACCACCACGCCGAATCCCCGTGTCGGCTGCGTCCTGGTACGCGATGGCCATGTGATCGGGGAGGGTTGGCACGAAAAGGCTGGCGGGCCGCATGCCGAGGCAGCCGCACTGAACGCAATAGTCGGCGCTGGTGACACGGCGAGCGGCGCCACCGCCTACGTCACGCTGGAGCCCTGCAGCCACTTCGGACGCACTCCGCCCTGTGCCGATGCGCTGATCGCGGCCGGTGTGGTGCGCGTGGTGGCGGCGATGCAGGATCCGAATCCCCTGGTCGCCGGGCAGGGCCTGGCCCGGCTGGCCGCGGCGGGCATCGAGGTGGCGAGCGGTCTCCTGCAGGCGGAAGCCCGCGAACTCAACATCGGCTTCGTTGCGCGCATGACGCGCGGCCGGCCCTGGCTGCGGCTCAAGGTCGCTGCCAGCCTCGACGGCAAGACCGCACTCAACAACGGTGTCTCGCAGTGGATCACCGGGCCGGCGGCACGGCGCGATGCCCACGCCTGGCGCGCGCGTTCCTGCGCCGTCCTCACCGGCATCGGCACGGTCAGGGACGACAATCCACGCCTCACCGTGCGCGAGGTGCCGACCACGCGCCAGCCCTTGCGCGTGGTGATCGACAGCCGGCTCGAAACCCCGCCCGACGCGGCGATCCTCGATGGCGGCAACGTGCTCATCGCGGCGGCACAGGGAGATGCCGGGCGTGCCGCCGCCCTGCGCGCGCGCGGCGCCGAAATCCTCGTCCTGCCCAATGCCGATGGCAAGGTGGAACTCGCCGACCTGCTGCAGGAGCTCGGCCGGCGCGGCATCAACGAGGTACTGGCCGAGGCCGGCACGCGGCTCAACGGTTCGCTGCTGCGCGAAGGCTGCGTCGACGAGTTGCTGATCTACCAGGCGCCGCTGCTGATCGGCGATGCCGCGCGCGGCATGTTCGGCCTGGCCGAGTTGAGCGACCTGACCGGCGCGCACCGTCTGAACATCATCGAGCGCCGTGCCGTGGGCGCCGACTTTCGCATTCGGGCCCGCCTTGCGTAGCGACGGCGAAAACCCAGCTCGCCGCGATTTTCGCGGCCGCCGGCTGATGGTGAACCTGATGCGCGCCACGCACCTGGTGGCGCTTGCCGGGTTCGCCGCCGCGGTGCTCGCCGCCGGACCCGACGGCTGGCGCTGGGGGATCGCGCTGCTGACCAGCGGTGCGCTGATGATGGCGCTCGATGCCTGGTCGGAACCCGCCTACCTGCGCCAGGTGCAGGGCTTGGCCATGCTGCTGAAGCTGCTGCTGGTGGCGGCGATGGTTCTCTGGCACGACGGACAGCAGGCCCTGTTCTGGCTGCTGATCGTGTATTCGGCCCTGCTCAGCCACGCGCCGGGACGGCTCCGCCACTGGCGCCTGTTCTGATCAGCCGGCGCCGCAGACTTGGCAGGCCGGGTCGCGCGGCACCCGAATTTCGCGCCATTCCATGCCGAGGCCGTCGAGCAGCAGCAGGCGCCCGGCAAGGCTGGTGCCACAGCCGATGATCAGCTTCAGCGCCTCCGCGGCCTGCACCGTGCCGATGACGCCGGTCAACGGCGCGAACACTCCCATTACGGCGCAGCGGACTTCCTCGACATCCTGGCCCTCGGGGAACAGGCAGTGGTAGCAGGGCGCGTTTGCCTGGCGCGAATCGAATACCGCGATCTGGCCGTCGAAACGGATCGCCGCACCCGAGACCAGCGGCTTGCGCAACTTGACGCAGGCGCGATTGACGGCATGGCGGGTGGCGAAGTTGTCGCAACAGTCGAGCACCACGTCGGCCAGTGCGATTTCCTCGTTGAGCCGGTCGCCGGCGAGGCGCTCGGCCAGGGCGATCACCTTGCATTCGGAATTGATTCCGCCCAGCGTGCGCTTGCCTGACTCGACCTTGGTCATGCCGATGGCGTCACTGCGGTGGAGGATCTGACGTTGCAGGTTGGTCAGGTCAACCGTGTCGCCGTCGGCCAGCACCAGGGTACCGATGCCGGCGGAGGCAAGGTAGAAGGCTGCCGGTGAGCCGAGGCCGCCGGCGCCGACCACCAGCGCGCGTGCCTTGACGATATTCTCCTGGCCCTCGATGCCGATCTGCGGCAGCAGGATGTGGCGGCTGTAGCGCAGCAGTTGCTCGTCGGTCATCGTTCCTGGCGCAGATCGGGCGGGGTTTCGTCGTGGTCGCCGTGGGGATGGTGTTCCCAGGCCTTGGAATACACCTCGTGCGACTTCTTGATCAGGCGTTCCGGCACGCGCATGTTGCGCATCTGGGTTTCTTCGCAGAAATACACCACGGTGCGCATCAGTTTGCTGTACATGCTGTTGTCGAGATGGAAGCCCTGGCGCACCAGCGCCGCCTCAAGGCCTTCCAGCGAGTAGTCGCTGATCTCGTACCAGATCGAAAGGCTGTAGGGGGCGAGGCCGTCGTCGATTTCCATACCGTCGAGGCCGGCCAACAGCTTGCGCGCCTCCTCGACATGCTCGGGATGGCGGTGGTCGAAGCGCAGCTCGCGATGCTTGCGCGTGCCAGGCTGCGGCACGAAGGCCGCTGGCCGCTGGCGATGCTTGCCGTCGCGCTTTTCGTCGCGCAGCTCGCGGGCTTTCTCAACGGTCATGCGGCTCATCGCGCCGTCCCCCGTCACCGTTTGATGATCTGCCAGGCCTTCAGCAGGTTGACAGCCTGGCCCAGCTGATAGTCCTTGGGCGAGGCGAACTCGATCAGGGCATGCGGCGAGTCGTCGGCCTCGTCGGCCTTGCCCTTGTCCTTCTTGTCGGTCTTGCCTGTCGCCTTGGCCGGAGCAGCCGGCTCGGACTTTTCGCCTTCGCCGGTCAGATGACGCTCCAGATCGGCTTCGCGCACGCGGCCGCGCGAGGCACCATTGGCGCTTTCCTCGACCACGATGTCGGGCGTGATGCCCTTGGCCTGGATCGAACGTCCGGACGGGGTGAAGTAACGCGCCGTCGTCAGCTTGATCGCCGCGTTGTTCGACAGCGGAAGTACAGTCTGCACCGAACCCTTGCCAAAGGTTTGGGTACCCATGACGACGGCACGCTTGTGGTCCTGCAGGGCGCCCGCGACGATCTCCGAAGCGGATGCCGAACCGCCGTTGACCAGGACGATCATCGGCACGGTCTTGGCCCAGGCCGGCAGGGTCTTCATGAAATCGTCCCTGCTGCCGCGCTGGTAGTCCTCGGGGCTGGCCATGTAACGGCGCTTGGCATCATTGGTGCGGCCGTCGGTGGAGGTGACCAGGATCTGGGGTGGGAGAAAGGCCGCCGAAACGCCGATGGCGCCGCTCAGCAGGCCGCCCGGATCGTTGCGCAGATCGAGTACCAGACCCTTGATACCCTCTCCCTTGGCTTCCTTGTCGGCCTTGGTCAGCCTGTCCAGGTGCCTGACCACGTCCGGCGCGGTTTCTTCCTGGAACTGGGTCACGCGCAGGTAGCCGTAGCCGCCTTCAAGCAGTTTCGACTTGACGCTTTGCACCTTGATCTTTTCGCGCGTCAGCGTGACGTCGAAGGAACGTTGTTCGGTCTTGCGCACCACCGTGAGGCGGATCTGCGTCTTCGGCTTGCCGCGCATCTTCTTCACCGCGTCATTGAGCGTCATGCCCTTGACCGGCGTGTCGTCGATCTTGATGATCAGGTCGCCGGGTTTGAGGCCGGCGCGAAACGCCGGCGTGTCCTCGATCGGCGATACCACCTTGACGAAGCCGTCCTCCATGCCGACTTCGATGCCCAGCCCGCCGAATTCGCCCTGGGTGCTGACCTGCAGGTCCTTGAAGGAGTCGGGATCGAGATAGGCCGAGTGCGGATCGAGGTTGGCCAGCATGCCGCTGATGGCATGGGTGATCAGCTTCTTGTCCTCGACCGGCTCCACATAGCCTTGCTTGATGGCGCTGTACACATCGGCGAAGCTGCGCAGTTCCTCGATCGGCAACGCATTGGCGGCTTCCTTGTTGGCGCTGGCGGAAAAGTTGAGGCTGAGGAAGACGCCCGCCACCAGGCCGGTAGCCACGAGACCGATTTGCTGCAGCTTGCTGCTCATAGGAACTCCAGTTGTACGACGGAGGAATCCGGACTCAGGGATTGCCGGCCCACTTCAAGGGATCGAAGGCCAGGCCCCGATGCCTGAGTTCAAAGTATAAACCCGACTCCGGGTTGCCACCGCTGTTTCCCACGGTGGCCACGGCTTGCCCATTTTTGATGGCGGCACCCACGGCCGCCAGCAGCGATTCGTTGTTGCCATAGACCGAGAGAAAGTCGTCGCCGTGGTCGATCACCAGCAGGTTGCCGAACCCGCGCAGCCAGTCGGAGAACACGACGGTGCCTTCGCCCACCGCCCGTACTTCGGCACCTTCCGTGGCGCGAATGAAGATGCCTTTCCACAGCGCGCCGCCTTCCGGGCGCGGGGTACCGAAGCGGCCGGCAACGCTGCCCTTGACCGGAAGCCGCAGCCGGCCGCGCAATGCCGCAAAGGCACCGCCGACATTGCCCGGATCGTGGCTTTTGAGGGCGGATGTCTTGGGCGCCGGGCCCGGCTTGCCCTTGCCCGCCGATTTCGGCTTTCTCGCTGCGGCGATGCGTATCAGGCCGTCGATCAGGCGCGTCAGGCGTTGCTCGTCGCGACGCAAGCTGTCGATCTCCCTGCGCTGCGCCTTGAGCTTGTCGGCAATGGCGACCAGGCGAGTCTGGCGCTGTTTCTTTCGTTCCAGCAACTGGGCGCGTTGTTCCTGCTGCTGCTGTTCGATCCGCGCCAGTTGCGCCTGGCGTTCGCGAACCTTCTCGGCAAGCTGCTTCTTTTCCTCGGCCGCGCTGCGCAACTGCTGGATCATCTCGGCCTTGGCGCGCGATAGCTGGTTCAGGAAATACTGGTCGCGGGCGGCCTGGTTCGGGTCGCGGCCGGCCAGCAGCAGTTTCATGGCGTCGGCATCGCCGCCGACGAACTGGCGGTTGAGCAGGCGGGCCAGTTGATTCTGCTGTGATCCGCTCTGACGATCGAGGCGCTGGCCCTGGGCGTCGAGATTGGCCAGTTCGCCGCGCAGGGCGGCGCCTTCCTCCGCCAGCTCATGCAGGCGACGGTTGACGTTGGATATTGACGATTCCGCCTCGCGCAACTGGTCGGCGGCATGGCTTCTGGTTTCTTCGGCGGCGGCGACCTCGCGCCGCAGCGACTCGATGCGGCCCTTGAGATCCTGAAGCTCTTCCTTCTTGCCTTCGATGCTGGCGGCCTGCGCCGGTGACGCCGCAAGCAGAGCCAGCGCAATCGTGAAAAGTGAAACGTGAAAAGTGAAGCAGCCCTTGCAACAGCCACGTTTCACGTTTCACGTTTCCCGTTTCACGCTTTTGCCTTGCCCTGATTGGCGACGGCCTGCATGGCGGCCTTGATCGCCTCCGGATCGCCGAGGTAATAGTTGCGGATCGGCTTCAGGTCGGCATCGAGTTCGTATACCAGGGGCTGCGCGGTCGGGATGTTGAGGCCGACGATGTCGGCGTCGGATACCTGGTCGAGGTATTTGATCAGGGCGCGGATGCTGTTGCCATGCGCGGCAATGACGATGCGCTTGCCGGATTTGATGCTCGGCGCGATGGTTTCGTTCCAGAACGGCAGGACGCGGGCAACCGTGTCCTTGAGGCATTCGGTGCGCGGACATTCGCCCGGCTTGAGCCCGGCGTAGCGCGGATCGGTGATTTCGTAGCGCGGATCGGTTTCATCCAGCGGCGGCGGCGGCGTGTCGTAGGCGCGGCGCCAAACCAGCACTTGCTCGTCACCGAACTTGGCCGCGGTTTCCGCCTTGTTGAGCCCTTGCAAGGCGCCGTAATGGCGCTCGTTGAGACGCCAGGAATGCTGCACCGGAAGCCACATGCGGTCCATCTGTTCCAGTACTGTCCATAGGGTTTTGATCGCGCGGCGCAGTACCGAGGTGTAGGCCAGGTCGAATTCATAGCCTTCCTGTTTCAACAGCTGGCCGGCCGCGATGGCCTCGGCCATGCCCTTTTCCGTGAGGCCGACGTCGGTCCAGCCGGTGAAGCGGTTTTCCTGGTTCCAGGTGGATTCGCCATGGCGGAGCAGAACAATTTTGTACATGATTGGAGCCTGGATGCAGGTGGATATCAATATTCTATAATATCCAGTCTTTACGCCAGACCATCGGCCATCCGGGATACCCAGGCATGCATGCAATCGACGATCTGATCGGCAAGCAGGAGCATATCGAGACCGCAGCGCGCGCCTTGAAGGCGATTTCGCATCCGCTGCGCCTGAAAATTCTTTGCGTGGTGGGCGGCGAGGAGATCTGCGTGCAGGACATTGTTGACGCTGTGGGAACCTCGCAGAGCAACATTTCCCAGCACCTGGCAATCCTGCGCGACAAGGGCGTGTTGCAGACACGCAAGGACGCCAACCGGGTTTTCTACAGCATCGCCGACCAGCGCACGCTGCAACTTATCGCCATGATGCGCGAGGTATTTTGTGGCGTGCCCACGTTCAAGGATTGATCGACAATGGAATTCGTGCAGCAGAACATGATCTGGGTGGCATTGGCGGTGGTGAGCGGCGGCATGCTGATCTGGCCCTTGATCGCCGGCGGTACCGTGGCCCACCTGACCCCGGCCGAGGCGACGCTGTTGATGAATCGCGAAGATGCCGTCGTGCTCGACGTGCGCGAAACCAGCGAGTGGGGCAGCGGCCATATCAGCGGCGCGCGCCACATCACCCTGGGCCAGCTCGACAGCCGCGTCTCGGAGCTCGAAAAGTTCAAGGAGCGGCCGATCATCGTCGTCTGCGCCACTGGCAATCGTTCCGCATCGGCCTGCGGCAACCTCAAGAAACATGGCTTCGGCAAGGTGTTCAGCCTTGGCGGCGGCGTCTCCGCCTGGCGCGATGCCAGCTTGCCCCTGACCACCAAGAACTGAACACGGAGTCCCCATGGCCAAAGTCCTGATGTATTCCACTGCCGTCTGCCCCTTCTGCGTTCGCGCCGAGCAGTTGCTTACCCGCAAGGGCGTTACCGAGATCGAAAAGGTGCGCGTCGACCTGGAGCCGGCGCGGCGCGAGGAGATGATGCAGAAAACCGGCCGGCGCACCGTGCCGCAAATCTATATCGGCGATACCCACGTCGGCGGTTGCGACGATCTGTACGAGCTTGAGCACCAGGGCAAGCTTGATTCGCTGCTGGCCGCCTGATCCTGGCGGGCCGCGGCCCCTTTCCTTTTCCACACCATCCGATAATCATGAGCGACGAGCAGCCGGTATTCAGCATCGAAAAGATTTACGTCAAGGATCTTTCCATCGAGGTGCCCAATGCACCGCAAATTTTCCTTGAACGCGAGACCCCCAGCATCGAAGTGCAGATCCAGAGCGCGGCGCAGGGCGTTGGCGAAGGCTTGTTCGAGGTCGCGTTGACCATCACGGTCAATGCCAAGGATGGCGAGAAGGCCTTTTTCCTTGTCGAGGTAGTCAAGGCCGGCATTTTCCAGATTCGCAACGTGCCGGAAGCGGACATGGAGCCCATCCTCGCCGTGGCATGCCCGAACATTCTGTTCCCCTATGCGCGGGAGACGATTTCCGATGCCGTCAATCGCGCCGGCTTCCCGCCGGTGATTCTCGCCCCGGTCAATTTCGAGTCGCTCTACCAGCAGCGCCTGATGGAGCAGCAGCAAGGCGAAAGCCGCATCCAGCTGCAATAGTCGGCGATGGCGACACGGCGATTTCATGTGCTGGCAGTCGGCCTGGGCCTGCTGGGGGCCGTTGGCATGGCCCAGGCCCTCGACTATCGCAGTGTCGCCGACGTGGTGCCCGCTTACGACGCGCCCTCGGCCAAGTCCACGCCTATATTCGTGATGCTGGCGGGTACCCCGGTCGAAGTGGTGGTCGGCCTCGATGGCTGGTCCAAGGTGCGCGACAGCAGGGGCGACCTGGTCTGGATCGAAAAGAAACATCTGGCGGAAAAACGCACGGTCATCGTCCGCGTCGACCGCGCGCAGGTTCGCGCCCTGGCGGACGAAAAGGCGGCGCTGGTGTTCGAGGCCGAGCGCGACGTGATCCTGGAGTTGCAGGAGGCGGCGCCCGGCGGCTGGGTCAAGGTCAGGCATCGCGACGGTCAGGGCGGGTTTCTCAAGGCACCGCAGGTCTGGGGCCTTTAACGTGAAACGACAGGATGGGCCGCTTGTGATTTCGAGCGAAGCGAGCCGATTGGGAACCCCCCGCGAGGGGGGCGAAGGGGGGCGGGCCGAGTTTGCTCGCCCATGCGTGAGCCAGAGTGTGGGCGTTTCATGATGCAAGGGTGGTTACCGAAGCCATGGGCGTTAGCGTGAATTGAGGCGCCCTGCAGGGCGTCCGGCGGGGGAGCTGGGATGCGCATAGCGGTGCTCGGTGCGGGAGCCTGGGGTACGGCGCTGGCAATCGCCTTTGCCGCCCGGCATGAGGTCGTGCTGTGGGCCCGCGATGCGCAGCGTGTTGCCGAGATGGCGCGGCAGCGCGTGAATTCACGCTACCTGCCGGAGTGCCCCTTTCCCCCTGGCCTGCAATTGACGGCGGATTTTTCCCGGGCACTGGCGAATGCCGACCTCGCCCTGCTGGCGGGGCCACTGGCCGGACTGAGGGAGTTGCTGGGGCGATTGAAAACCACCGCGCCGGAAACACCTTTCCTCTGGGTTTGCAAGGGTCTGGAGGCCGGTACCGGGCTGCTGCCCCATCAGGTGGTTGCCGAGGTGATGGGCGTGGCGCACTGTGGCGTATTGACCGGGCCGAGCTTCGCGCTGGAAGTGGCCCGCGGCCTGCCGACCGCGATTACGCTGGCCGCAGCCGACGAGACCTTTGCCGCCACCACCGCGCATGCCCTGCATGGCGGCAATCTGCGCATTTACGACAACGGAGACCTGGTGGGCGCCGAGGTCGGTGGCGCGGTGAAGAACGTGCTGGCCATCGCCACCGGCATTTGCGACGGCCTCGGCCTCGGCAGCAACGCGCGTGCCGCCCTGATCACGCGTGGCCTGGTCGAAATTACCCGTTTCGGCGAGGCGCTGGGGGCGAAGCGCGAGACCTTCATGGGCCTGGCCGGCATGGGCGACCTGTTGCTGACCTGTACCGGCGAGCTGTCGCGCAATCGTCGCGTCGGCTTGCTGCTCGCCGAGGGGCGTGCGCTGGCGGACGTGGTGCGCGAACTCGGGCATGTGGCCGAGGGCGTGCCTGCCGCGCGCGAGGTGGCGCGCCGTGCCGAGGCCCTGGGCATCGACATGCCGATCACCCGCGCCGTGACCGCGGTGCTGGATGGCCGGATTACGCCACGCGCGGCGGTGGAGCAGTTGATGGCGCGCGGGGCGCGTCACGAATAGCCGGCCCCGCGCTCAGATGCCGCCGGCGTAGCTCTGCTGGCGCCAGGCTTCGTACACCGTGACCGCCACCGCGTTCGACAGGTTGAGACTGCGATTGCCCGGGATCATCGGCAGGCGCAGCCGCCGGTCGGGAGCAAAGCTCACCAGCATTTCCGCCGACAAGCCGTGTGACTCGGCGCCGAAGACGAAGGCATCTCCGGGCCGGAAGTCGGCGCCGTCGATACGGCGTTCCGCCTTCGTCGTCATGGCAAACAACCGGACGTCGCCAAGCCTTGCGCGGCACCCATCCCAGTCGCCATGGACGCTGACGCAGGCCATCTCATGGTAGTCGAGGCCGGCGCGGCGCAGTTGTGCGTCGGATAGCTCGAATCCCAAGGGTTCGACCAGATGCAGACGGCAGCCGGTATTCGCGCACAGCCGGATCACGTTGCCGGTGTTGGGCGGGATTTCGGGGGCGACGAGAACGACGTGAAACACGAGGCTTTTCCTGCGATTTGTCGGCGAAGCGGAGGTTCGACTTGGTGCAGAATTGACAACACAGGCAATTTTAAGCTTGGCATGGAGAGCATCTGATGGCACGTCCGGAAAAAATCCGGCTCGGAGACATGCTGGTACAGCAGCAACTGGTAACTCCGGAGCAACTAAAGTTGGCGCTCGAAGAGCAGCAGCGTTCCGGTCGCAAGCTCGGTCGTGTGTTGGTGGAAAGTGGTCGTGTGACCGAGGAAGGCATCTCCAGAGGCTTGGCGCGGCAACTCGGCGTCGACTTCGTCGACCTCAAGATCTTTCGGGCACAGCCGGAGCTGATCAAGCTGCTGCCCGAAGTTCATGCACGTCGCAATCGCGCGCTGGTACTCAGCGAACGCAACGGCCGACTGATTGTCGGCATGGCGGATCCCACCGATCTCGGCGCATTCGATGATCTTGCACGTGTCATGAAACGTGAAATCGATATTGCCGTGGTCAGCGAAAGCCAGTTGTTGGCGACGCTCGATCGCGTATATAGCCGGGCCGAGGAAATCAACGGCCTGGCCAAGGAACTTACGGCCGACATGGCCGAGGTATCGACAGAGTTCGGCAACATCCTGGGCCTTACTGCCGGCGCCGAAGACGCGCCGGTGGTCAAGCTGCTCAACACGGTGTTCGAGGAAGCGCTAAAGATGCGCGCCTCCGACATCCACATCGAGCCTCAGGAGAAATCGCTCGTCATCCGCTTCCGGATCGACGGCGTACTCCATATTCAGACCGAGGCAGATGCCAAGATCGCCACGGCTCTGGTTTTGCGCCTGAAGCTGATGTCCGGTCTCGACATTTCGGAAAAGCGGCTGCCGCAGGACGGACGCTTCAACATCAAGCTGCGCAACACCTCGATCGACATCCGCATTTCCTCGATGCCGACCCAGCACGGCGAGTCGGTAGTGATGCGCCTTCTGGCGCAAAACACCGGACTGCTGGAGCTCGACAAGCTGCACATGCCGGCACGGATCCTGGAGCGGTTTCGCAAGGCCATCGACCGCCCGTCCGGTATCGTGCTGGTGACCGGTCCCACCGGTTCCGGCAAGACCACCACGCTGTATGCCGCGCTCAACGAGCTCAACACCACCGAGAAGAAGATCATTACTGTCGAGGATCCGGTGGAATACCGCCTGCCGGGTCTCAACCAGGTGCAGGTGCACGAGAAGATCGAATTGTCCTTCAGCCGCGTGCTGCGCTCCGCCCTGCGCCAGGATCCGGACATCATCCTGCTGGGCGAAATGCGCGACCAGGAAACCGCCGAGATCGGCATGCGCGCGGCAATGACCGGCCACCTGGTGCTGTCCACGCTGCACACCAACGACGCGCTGTCCACGCCGATCCGCCTGCTCGACATGGGCGTGCCGCGCTACATGGTGGCGATGTCGATCCAGCTGGTCCTCGCCCAGCGACTGGTGCGGGTGGTCTGCGAGAGTTGCGCTACCGCGTACACCCCGACGCCCAACGAACACCTCTGGCTCACGCTCGAATTGGGCGACCAGGTGGATGCCAACAGGTATCTCCGCGGCACGGGCTGCAATCACTGCGCCAACACCGGATATTCGGGGCGGCAGGCTGTTTACGAGATCCTCGACATGAACAACGCCCTCGTCGAAGCCGTGAACCGCGGGGATCCGAACGAATTCATACAGATCGGCAGGGAGCAGATGCGGGGAGCCACCTTGCGTCGCGACGCGGTGCGTCTGGTATGCGAGGGGCGCACTACGGTCGAGGAAGCCATGCGCATCAGTACCCAGCTCGACGAGTAGGGATCGTGGCCAGCTTTTCCTTTCGTGGGCGCGATGCCGCCGGGCAACTGGTTCAGGGTATTCTGGTCGGAGAGACAGCCGGCGCCGTAGCGGACCAATTATTCGAGCGAGGCCTGACTCCGCTGGAGATCAAACCTGCCGAGCGATCGGGCGGGGCCAACGTTGGCACCGCGCTCTCGATCAATCTGTTCCGACCGTCTGTCGAGCATCTCGATGTGTTGCTGTTCTCCCGCCAATTGCATACCCTGTTGCGGGCCGGTGTGCCGATCATGCGTGCGCTGGCCGGGTTGCAGGAGTCCAGCACCAATCCGGCGATGCGCGAGGTGCTCCAGGATGTGCGGGAAAGCCTTGATTCCGGCCGCGAATTGTCTCATTCGCTGGCGCGCCATCCGAAGGTATTTTCTCCCTTCTATATCTCGATGGTGCGTGTCGGTGAAATGACAGGGCGCCTGGAAGAGGTCTTCATCCGGCTGTTTGATCACCTTGCCTTCGAGCGCTTCATGCAGGATCAGGTGAAATCAGCCTTGCGCTACCCGTCCTTCGTGATTGCCGCGATGGCGATCGCCATTGCGGTCGTCAATGTCTTTGTCATACCGGCATTCGCCAAGGTGTTCAAGGGGTTCGGCGCGGAACTGCCCCTGATGACGCGAATGCTGATCGGTTTTTCAGATTTCACGTTGGCGTGGTGGCCTGCGATCCTGGTGGCGATGGCCGTCGCGGCGCTGGGATTTCGGGCGTGGATCGCGACTCCCGGCGGTCGCTACGCCTGGGACAGGGCCAGGTTGCGGATTCCGATCGCCGGCAAGATCGTGCGCAAGGCGACACTGGCGCGCTTTGCGGCGAGCTTTGCCATGGCATCCCGTAGCGGCGTTCCCATCATCCAGGCGCTGACCAATGTGGCCGAGACGGTCAGTAACGCCTACATCGCGCGCAAGGTGGAGAAGATGCGCGAAGGTGTCGAGCGCGGAGAGAGCGTCCTGCGTACTTCGATTGCCGCCGGCGTGTTCACTCCTGTAGTGTTGCAGATGATCGCGGTAGGCGAGGAGTCTGGCGCACTCGACGACATGATGAAGGAGATCGCCGACATGTACCAAGGCGAAGTCGAGTACGAACTCAAGACCCTGGCGCAGCAGATCGAACCGATCCTGATCGTCGTGCTGGGCATAATGGTCCTGATACTTGCTCTCGGGATCTTCCTCCCCCTGTGGGACTTGGGCAAGGTAAGCATGAGACGTTAACCGGATTGCCTTGGGCATTGGCCGTCCGGAAACCCTCCTTCCCGACAATCTGTAGACATACTGGAATCCAACTTGATTACCGACCGCATCGATTCGATTACCCGCATCCCGCCAGACCGCTGCAGGCCAAGCCCGCCGGCGCCACGCAGCGTCAAGATCGAGATTTCCCCACGCTGCAACTACCGCTGCGGCTTCTGTGCCTTGCGCAATCGGGAGGTGCAGCCGAAATGGGACATCGATTTCGAACTTTACAAGCGCATAACCGGCGAGATGCGGGAGGCCGGCGTCGAAGAAATCGGCGTCTTCTATCTTGGCGAATCCTTCATGAATCCGCGTCTGCTGGTCGACTGCATTCGTCATGCGAAGCGGGAACTCGGCTTCCCCTATGTGTTTTTGACCTCGAATGCCTCGATGGCCTTTCCGGAAGCCGTTGAGGAATGCATGAAGGCCGGGCTGGATTCGCTCAAGTGGTCATGCAATGCCGCCGACGAAGATCAGTTCGAGGCGATCATGGGGGTGTCGAAGAAGTTGTTTCGCAACGCTGCCGGAAACATCAAGGAAGCGTACGAGATACGTCGCCGCGGCGGCTACGCAACCGGCCTGTACGCGTCGTCGATACGCTATGACGGCGCGCAGCAGGAGCGAATGGAGCGTTACCTCGCCGAGGCTATCCGGCCCTATGTCGACCAGCACTACTGGTTGCCGCTGTATTCGATGGGGGCCTTCGCCACTCAGCGGGAGGAGGAGTTGGGATATCGCCCTACCGCTGGCAACCAGGGGCGACTGGGAGCACTGCGCGAACCGCTTCCCTGCTGGTCGGCCTTCACCGAAGGTCACGTGACGGCGGACGGTTCGCTGTCGGCCTGTTGCTTCGATGCCAATGCCAACTGGACCATGGGCGACCTGAACAAACAGTCTTTCATGGAGGCATGGAACTCGGCGCCCTTCGTCGCGCTGCGCGACGCGCATTTGCGCAAGGACGTGCGCGGTACCGTGTGCGAGGCATGCATCGCCTACGCATGAAGCTTCGTCGGCCGGCCGGAATGGGCGGCACATCGAAGCTCCAGTTTGCGATCGTGGCCAGCGTCTTCGGCCTGCTGGCGGCCATCCTCCTGCTCAGGCTGGAGGCCATGGAAGCCGAGGCCGAGCGCACGGCAATGGACATGGTCTTGCGCAATATCCGCGTCGGACTGCAACTGGCAGTCGGCGAGAGGATCATCCAGGGCGAGGAGCACCGGATCGCCGACATCCTGGCGTCGAACCCCCTCAATTATCTTGCGCGCCATCCGCCAGCAGCGGACGGGCACGGTTCGACGCCGGCGATGGGCGAGTGGACTTACGACAAGGGGAGCCGTGAGCTGCGTTACCACCCGCGCCAGCCCAGGGCCTTCGATGATGCGATACGATTGCGCTGGCGTTTGGTACCGCGTATCGACTCGGCCGGCAGGACGGTGGGTGTGGCGCTGGAAGAGGTAAACTGAATCGCGGCCATCGGTTGGTGCCAATGACATGCGGAAACTGCGAGAACGGCCTTGACTGCCAGAAAACCAGACGAGCAACGGCGGAGATCGACATACCAGGGTTTTACCTTGATCGAACTGGTGGTGGTGATCGCTGTCATCGGCATCCTCGCTGCGGTGGCGCTTCCCAGGCTGATCGATGCCCAGCGCGATGCGCGTGTCGCCAAGGCGCATGCGATCCACGGTTCGATCCGTTCCGCCACCTCTCTGGCGAGGTCGCGTTGCGAACTCGATCTGGCCAAGGGTGAAGCCGGATTGCCCGGCACGTCCTGTCGCGCGACGCCGCCCCGGGTGGAAATGGACGGCAGCATGATAGAGATGGTGAATCGCCATCCCGCTGCGACGGCGGCCGGGGTGGACGCCGCGGCCGCCTTGAACCTTGCCGCCGACCGCCTGACCGTTGGCGGTGCCGGATGTCCCACCGGCGCCCGCTGCTACGACGTGATCGGGGGCGATCCCCCGAACTGCCGGGTGAGCTACCAGCCGGCAACCGTGGAGGGCGGAACCATTGTCGCGCCGGTGATCAGCGTGGTCACTGCGGGGTGCTGAGCGCCAGGCGCGCAGGAAGGGGCCCGGATTGAAAGCCCTGCTCGACCGCTTGTTGCAGCCCTTGTCCGCGGCGCCTGGCGCGACCGCGGAACCGGCCACCCACCTGGTGCAAAGAATCCGCCGTAATGCCGAATCCTTGCGGGGGCTTGCCTTCCTCCATCTGAGGTATCCGGACCGTCGCGAAGATGTGCTCACCTATGACGGCCTGGTGGAACTCGCCGGACGTTGGGGGGCGTTGTACCGTTCACGGGGATTGCGGCCTGGACAGCGAGTCGTCGTGATACTTCCCCACAGCCGCGATCTTTACGCGGCCTATCTAGGCGCCATGCTTGGCGACCTGGTCCCGAGCTACTTCGCTCATCCGTCGCCCAAGCACTCGCGCGCTGAGTTCTTTGCCACGCTGAACAGGCTGGTCTCCGCCGCCGGAGCCGCTGCCGTAGTGCTCTATCCGGAGCTTGCCGGCCAGATCAAGGGGGGCGAATTGGCCGCCGGAGTGATGCGCATCGTCGCCGGAGAAGAGATCCTGCCGGCCGGCGAAGCCGACCGGGAGTCGCCGCAGGCCGATCCGGAAGCGACCGCCCTGGTCCAGTTCTCCTCGGGAACGACCGGGCTCAAGAAGGGCATCGAGATCAGTCATCGGGCCCTGTTTTGGCAGATCGATACCTACGCCCGGGTGATAGGCCTCAACCGCGACGACAGGATTGCCAGCTGGCTGCCGCTTTATCACGACATGGGCCTGATGAGCTGCTGGTTGATGCCCCTGCTGCACGGTGTGCCGATCGTCGCCCTTTCGCCCTTCGACTGGGTGCGCAAGCCCGAGCAGTTCCTGCACGCCATCTCCGAGCATTGCGCGAGCCTGTGCTGGCTGCCGAACTTTGCCTATCGTTTCCTTGCCGACCGCGTCGCGGATGATGCGATCCGCGGTGTTTCGCTGCACAGCTTGCGCGGCGTGGTGAACTGCTCGGAGCCTGTCCGCGCGACATCCCACGAACGCTTTCTGCAACGGTTTGCCGCTTATGGCCTCAGGAGAGAGGCACTCTGCGCCAGCTATGCAATGGCCGAGAACGTCTTCGCGGTCACCTCGGGGGGCTTCGATCGTCCCCCGGCGGTAATCGATGTCGCTCCGCTCGATCTGGTGAATGCGGCGGAGATAAGGTTGCAGCAGGGCGCCGGCGGGCTGCGTCTTGTGTCGAGCGGTCGTCCGTTGCCGCAAACCCTGGTCGCCGTGCTCGACGACGCCGGGAACGCCCTGCCGGAGGGCAGGGTGGGCGAGCTGGCGGTCGCCAGTCCGGGCCTTTTCCAGGGCTACCTCCATAACCCGGACCTGACGGCACAACGCCTGCAGCGCCACGGCTTCGCCACGGGCGACCGCGGCTTCGTCTGGCGCAATGAAGTATTCGTGCTCGGGCGCAGCGAGGACACGATCATCGTTGCCGGCAAGAACGTGCATCCGCAGGACATCGAGGAGGTGGTGCTCGAAGTGGACGGCGTGCTCCCGGGGCGCTGCGTGGTGGTAGGCGTGCCGGACGAGGATCTTGGTACCGAGGCCCTGGTCGTGATAGCCGAATCCCACAGGACCGGCGTCGACGCCGATGCCCTGCTGCGCGCGATCCATCGCACCGTCGCCAGCCGCACCGACGTGATGCCGGCGGACGTAGCCATCGTTCCCCACATGTGGTTGCGAAAATCCACCTCAGGCAAGCTGTCCCGGCGGATCAACCGCGAGCGCTACCTCAAGCGGGAGCATCGACAGGCGTGGCCCCGTCCGGCGTTCCCGGCCGCGGCCGACGGCGAAGACCTGCGCGCCACCGTGCGCGACTGCCTGCGTCAGGCCATGCCATCCGACAGTGCGGCGACCGTGCTTGCCGACCTTGCCGACGATGCGCCGCTTCTGGTGGGCGGCGTGATCGATTCACTTGGCCTGGTGTCGCTGTTCAGCGCCATGGAAAAGGCCCTGGGGCGCGCCTTGCCACAGGATGCGCTGGTGCACCCTGAGCGCTACGACAGCATAGCCGGCCTGGCGGCGGCGATCGCCGTGTTGCCGGCGCCGACTCCTGCGCCAGCAGGCAACGCCAGCATCGCATCGCGGCGCAATCAGCTGCTGCCGCAGTTTGCTGACGTCGATCGACAACCCTACGAGTGGGTGTCCTACCTGATGCGGCGCGGTGCGGCCGGATTCCGTTCGCCCAGCCTCAACACGGATCGCTGCGGATTCCGCCTCGGCTGGCAGGATGGCAGGGCGTTTGGCATCGACGAGTTCCTGTCGATGCCGGGGCCGCGTGGCCTTGTGCTCGGCAACAGCGTTGCATTCGGCATCGGCACCAGTCATGACCGGCATAGCCTGGCGAACCAGCTCAACCAGCGCTCGCTGCCGCCGGCGGTTTGCTGGTTCAGTCTGGCACTGCGCGCCTCCTCGCTGACGCAGGAGCGATTGGCGGCGGAGCTGCATGCGCCCGACAGCTTCTCCCATGTCGTGTGGATGTCGGGGGTGAACACGCTGGTTGCCGCCCTGCTCGGGGGTGGCGACACCACGAATCCGGCACCCTATGTCGGCGAATGGATGTTTCGCAAGCTCGTGGGGGCGGGGTCGCCAGCGCGTGGTCAGGACATCGCCGCCGCCTATCCGGATCTGGTTCGCCAGCTTCGGCGCGACCTCGAAGTCGCCGGCGCCTGGCTGGCACGGCGCAGTGCACGCCGCCTATTCCTCATGCAGCCGGTCCTGGCCTGGATCGACAAGGAGCTCTCAGCCGAGGAACGCGAGCTGGTCGCCCTGTTCGACGGATCGCCGCAGGCGGTTCAGTGCGCCCACGGACCGGAACGGCTTGGTCCATGGAAGGAGCGATTCCTGGCGGATCTGGGTTCCGCCTGCAGCACGGCTGGCTTCGATTTCATCGACCTCAATGCTGAGCCCCGATTTCGTGAGCCAGTCTGGCTGTTCGCCGACCGCACCCACCTCACCGACCGCGGACAGGCCCTGATCGCCGAGGTGGTCGAGTCCTGGCTGAGCGAAGCCTGACGCGCGGGATCAATACTCGCAGCGGTTGCAGATCGGCATGGCCGCACGTGCCGTGTGCAGCCGACCCATGAATTCGATGCGTCGCGTGCCGGCCAGCAGCTCGCTGTAGCGATGGCTGAGAAGGTTGCCGAAGTTCCCGGCCGCCGGATGGACGCAGCAGGGCACCACGGTTCCGTCCCAATCGACATAGAGTCTGTTCCCCGGCTTGACGAAGGAGCAGACGGCGGCGGGCACGCGCAGCTCGCGCCCGAGCATGTTGCTCTGGGACTCGGGCAAGTATTGCCAGTCGCGGAATTCGGGAATCCAGCCCAGCGGCGCAAGGGTCCGTCTCCAGCGTTCCTGGGCCGCCGGATCAGTGCAGATCGTGCGCGTCATCAGTGCCAGCCTGGGGGCATGCCTGTCGCGCAGTTCACGCATGCGCGCCATGAACTCGATCAGCTTCTCCCATTTCCCCGGCGGGCGCAGTCGCTCATAGTCCGCCGGCGTGCCATCGCCGTCGCAGCTCACGACCAGGCGGGTGAGGACTCCCGTCCTGAGCGCCGCCGCGAACAAAGGGAAGTCGTGGTACTGGGCATTGGTCGATATTTCGATCGTGCCGGCGCGCCACGCCTGCCGGGGGATCTCGGCAAGGATATCGGGCAAGTCGTCATGCAGCAGGGGTTCGCCGAAGTTGAAAAGGCGAAACAGGCCGACGTGGGCGACATCGATGTTGCGCAGGGCACGGCCGAAGTCGGCCACCGCGATCTGGCGGATCTTGGGTTTCAGGGTCGAATTCGGGCAGCCGATGCAGCGCAGCTGGCAACCATGCACCACGTCGAACCCGAGCTTGTCGATGGCGCGCGAAATCACGGGGTACCGGCCCGGATGAAGTAGCCGTCGGTGGCGAAGCTGAGGCCGAATTTTTCCGCGCGCTTCCTGTCGGCGGCCAGCAGGCCGGGATGACGGGCATTGAAATCGCGGATGGCCTCCCAGGGGCCCGGACCGAAATCGGGTCTGACCGGATGGCCATTGACGTTCGAGTCCTCGACCACCAGGTAGTCGCCTGGCTTCATGACCGGAACCCAGGCCTCGAGCTCGCGCAGGACGTGGTCGCGGGAATGGTCGGAATCCAGAATCCAGAAGCACGGTCCGCGCTGCGCGGGTTCGGGCAGCAGCGCGGTGACCGACCGCACAGTCGCCGGCGCGGCGCTGTCGGCGACGAGGAAGCGGATCCGGGGGTGGCTACGGACCTGGTTCTCGTCGCCGCTCAGGTCGATGCTGACGACGAAGCCCTGTTCGTTGCGCGCGGCCAGGGTGTCGGCGAAGAAGAGGGCCGAGCCGCCGTGCCGGGTTCCGGTCTCGACCACGTAGTCTATGCCATGCTCGAAGACGATTTCCTGGTAATTCCACAAGTCGGAGACCAGCTTCAGCGTGCGGATGCCATGGTAGCTCACCTGCTTCCAGACCTGGCTGTCGTAGTACCAGCGGTGGTACTGCTCGGCCGCGGCGCTGGGTGCGGCGGGCGCCGGTCCGCCGGATGCGCGGGGCGCCGCTGCGGCCGGTGGAACGGGGCGTGGCGGCGCGATGGCCGGCGGGGGGGCGACGGCGGCACGCGGGTCGGGCTTGCGCCCCACAAGGCGCATATCGCGCGGTTCCCTGAGCTTGAACTTTGCGGGTTCCTGGCGCACCTCGGCCAGGCCGATGCCGACCATCAGGTTGGCCAGGCTGGCCGGGGTGTAGGCCCAACGGTGGCACATCAGCGGGTCGCGCCACGATGGGTCGCCATAGAACACCCACATCGATCTTTGCCCACGCGCGTCCCCGGCGCCAGCGACGGCAGGGTCGGCCAGCACGGTTTCGCAGGCGGAGACGAGGTTGGGGCATTCGATTACCATCTCTCCGCCCGGCTTGAGGACACGTAACCACTCGCGAAGGACGTCCTCGACCTCCCAGCGCCAGAAATGCTCGATCACATGGACCGCCAGCACTTCGACCGCGCTGTCGTCGGCGAAGCGCTCCAGTCGCCTCAGATCGCAGACCACGTCGGGATGCACGCCGCGACGCGATGGAGCCACATCGATGTTGAGATAACCCGGAAGCCGCTTGTCGCCGCAGCCGAGGTTCAGCTTCAGGGCTTCCGCCGCCGAGTGCGTCGCTACCGCGTCGCGCGGCGCCGTCTCCACCGCCGCCCGGCGCCCGACTATGCTGTCGACCAGGCTCAGGCAGGCGTTCGCGATGGCGCTGCGCAGTCTGTCGGCGAAGTGCACGGCCGCCCAGCCCGGTTCAGGAGCGCTGCAGGCTGTAGTTGGCCAGCATGCGCTCGCGGTGCCACTCATCCGCCATGGGCGCGGTGGCATATTCATGGAAACACGGCGTGCCCAGCGTCCAGTGCAGCAGCCTGGCATCCTCGTTCGGACCGAACTCGTCCGGCAGCCAGTTCCAGACCTTCGGCAGTTCCCCGATCTGCCCATCGTCAAGCCAGGCAAACCGATGGAGCCGGGAACCGCTGGCCGCCTCGATGTACTCGGGGGTCAGGATCCGGTTTGCCGGGTGGCCGCAGTTCCAGAGCACCACGCTGGACCAGTTCTTCCGCGGATAATCCTGGTTGCGGGCGCCGAGGTACTTGTCCGTCGTCCGGGTCTGGTAGTCATGGTGCACGCACAATACCGCCTTGTCCGGATCGCGCAGGGCCCAAAGCTCGGCGATGTCGGCGCGCAACAGCATGTCGCCGTCGATGAACAGCGCCCATCCGGCATAGTTCATCAGGTAGGCAACAAGGAAGCGGCTGTAGATGAACTGGTTCGAGCCGTCGGTGTGGCGCTCCGTGTAGCCGGCAAGGTTGTTCAGCGCCAAGGGTGTGATCGCCACCGGCAGCGACGAACGGCGGATAATGCTGTTGGCGCAGACGTGGAAGGCGATGGCCTCGCGCGGGTCGAAACCGATGAAGATGTTGATCATCTGGTCGACTCGGAAACGGGTTCGGACGCCTTCTCGCCAACCAGGCGCATGTCCCGGGGCTCCTTGAGCTTGAACTGGGCCGGCTCCTGGCGCACATTGACCAGGCCGACGGAGCGCAGCAACTCCTCCAGGCTGCGCGGGGAATATCCCCAGCGATGGATCATCGCCGGGTCCTTCCAGGACGGATCGCCATAGAGGACCCACATGGTCTGCCGGCCCCGCTGATCGGGCCAGGACTCGGCCTCGGGGGCATCGGCGAGTCTGCCGCAGGCCGTATCCAGATTCCCGCATTCGACAATGAGCCGGGCGCCCGGCTTGAGGATGCGCAGCCATTCGCGCAGCACATCCTCCACCTCCCAGCGTGCAAAGCGGCCAAGGGCATGGACGCAAAGGATTTCGTCGGCAAACTGCGGCGGGAACATGGCCAGTCTGCGCAGGCTGCCCGTCACGTCGGGCCTCGTGCCGCGGACCTGCGCAAGTTCATCGACGTTGATGTATCCGGGCAGAATCCTGTCGCTGCAGCCCAGATGGAGCCGAACCGATTCTGCCGGCAGCGCCGTTTCGGCCCGCAGGATGCGCTCCCAGTCCGCGGCGATCTTCCACGATGAATGATCGAATGCGATGGCATCCTGCCCTGCGCGCAGGCGTTGCAGGACATCGGCCTGATTCTCCAGCGCCCACGCGATTCCCTCGGCGAGGTCGTCTCCTATCCTGCAATACTCGGCGAACCTCCGATAGGAGGGCACCGGATGGGCTATCGCCAGGCGGCCGGCCCAGATCGTTTCGAGCAAGCGGTTCGGGCTCTTCACCGATTTTCGGTCATCGGCCAATGAAGGAATGACCACCAGATCGCAGGCTTCGAGTTCGCGCCAGGTGGCGTCTGCCGTCCAGGGGCGGGCCAGGCATTCGATCCTGCCGGGAGCCGCCGCCGCGATCTCGGCACCGAGTCTTTCGACCGCGCCGTCGATCTGGGTCAGGATTGTGAGCCGGAGCGGATAACGGCCGGCGGCCGTGGCGAGCTGACCTGTCGCTGCCCGCAGCGAATCGAGATTCGACGGATGGCCGAACCAGAGCAGCCGAATCGCAGGGAAGCGCGGGGCGAAGACCGGCTCACCGCGGGGACCTTCGACGGGATCACCGATGATCACCGAATCGCGGCCCGTCGCCTCGCGTATCGCCGCAGCCATCGTTTCGGTCGCGGCAACTATCCTGTCGGCCAGGCCGCACAAGGCATGCAATTGGGGGCCGAACTGCGGATGGCCGAAATGGTTGTCGCATAGGTCGAGCACGACCGGATGGCCGCGCTGCTTGAGGCGGGCCGCCAACTCCACGTTGTCGGCGGAAAAGCTCTTCGAGAATACCGTCGGTCCGGGCGGAATGTCGTCGGCCGCCGTGCCGCTCCAGCCGGCCTCGGGACGGGGGAACACCCTGACATCGAAGCCGCGGCGCGCCAATTGCATCCCCGGCAGCATGACGCGGTAGCGCGTCGAAGCCAGCGTGGCGATGGGCAAGCCGTCCGCGCCGGTGACGAAGCTGTCGAGGGTGACGAAGCTCAGGGCTTGCGGCTTGCCCGAGCCTGCCGACAGGGTGCCGATGCGCACGCAGCGGGACGCGACCGCCGTGGCCGCCATGTTGCGTGTCGCGGTTGGCCACTCGTTCGGTACCAGATCGGGCGGTGGCGGAGTGCCGGCGAAGCGTTGCCACAAGTCGTGCTGCAATGTGCGCAGAGCCTCGTCCCAGTGGCCGCCGGAACCCTGGCGGTAGATCGGGAAGCCCGGGAACCAGGGGCTTTCCCGACCGTGGGCCATCCAGCGGTAATCGGGTGGGAAGGGCACCAGGATGCGCGCCGGCTTCGCCAGGCCGGCACGCAGGTGGATGTTGGTGTTGCTGACTGACACATAGTCGTCGAGATTGTCCAGCAGCACCAGCATGGCCTCCAGGTCCGCATTGAGGTCACTGAAATCGTGGGCTGCCCGGCCGAGGTGGGCGGCGAATTCCTCGATTTCGCCGGCCAGCGGCGCCCGCTGCAGGATCACCACCTCGACCGGGAGATCGCGCAGGATCAGCGCCAGGGCTTGCGGCGAGATGGTCTTGAACAGCTTGTCGCCGCGAACGGAATGCGTTCCGCCGCGCCAGGTGACCCCAACCAAGGGACGGCCCGAACCCAGCAGCGGCGCAAGGCGCGGTTCGAGCTGTCTTGTCGCCCCCGGGTCTGCCGTCAGGCCGAGCGGCGGCGGGATCCGCTCCGCGGCGGAAACATCGAGCAACAAGGGCAGGTCGCCGGGCGCCAGATAGATCTCGGTGTTGGCCGGTGCGTCCGCGCCGGGTTCGGTGACGATGTCGGCCGCGGCGGAACGCGCCACCATGGAGGCCAGCTTGGGGTCCGGGACATAGGTCACGTGGGCTCCCCGCCGGCGCAGCAGAGGGCCAAAGCGCAGGAAGGACAACTCGTCTCCCAGACCCTGGTCCTCGATCAGCGTGATGCGGCGGCCGGTGAAGTCGAGCGGCAGCAGGTCGCCCGGGAAGCGGATCAGGGGGTTCGACGGGCAGGGTGGAATGGGATAGTCCTTGCGCAGCAGTGCCTGGTAGCGCCACTGGTAGTGCGGCCAGGCTTCCTCGAACTGGCCGCAGGCGAGCAGGCTCATTGCCAGGTTGATGTGTGCATAAGCCGTCTGCGGCCCCAGTTCGACGGCGCGGCGGCCTGCCGTGATCGCTTCGTCGTAGCGTCCAAGCTTGGGGTAGATGTGCGCGAGGTTCATCCAGGGCTCGGGCCGCTCGCCGAAATCGGCGGCCATCGCCTGATACACCGCCAGTGCCTCGGGGAGGCGCCCGTCCGCCTTCAGCGCGCCGGCGAGGCTGGCGCGCGCCCGCAGCAGCTGCGGATGCTTTTCGGCATACGCCGCAGCCAGATCGACGGCTGCGCGGGCACGACCGGTTTCGCTGAGGATCAGGGACCAGGCGTAGGTTGTCTCCTCGTCCGCTGGATTTGCGGCGTAGGCACGCGCGATGTCGGCCTCCGCCTCGGCATAGCGATTGAGCTCGCGTAACGCCAGTCCGCGCTCCACCAGCAGGTGGACGTCGTCGGGATAGTGCTGCATGCCCTCGGCGATGGCTTCGATGCTTTTCGCGGCTTGCTGGCATTCCCGCTGCAGCTGGGCAAGGAAGAACCAGTCGTCGAGCGGTGCGCCGGGTCGCCGTGCGAGCTTGGCCATCCAGGTCACGGCCTGTTGCCACTTGCCGAAGCGCTTCGAAAGGCTGACCCCAAGGCGCAGTGCATCGAGGTGCTCCGTCGCGCCAGCGTGGATCTTTTCCAGGCAGCCCAGAGCATCTTCGTCGTTGCCCTGCGCCCTCAGGATCTGGGCCAGCTCGAAAAGCAGTTCGGCATCGTCCGGCGCTCCGGCCAGGAGACGCAACACGAGCCTCTGGGCCGTTGCGAGGTCGCCGCTTTCCCTGGCGCGCCGGAGCCCGGAGCGATCATCGGGACCTGTCGACGAGGATTTCGTGGCCGGCGCCGCGACGCTGCTTTCTCTGCCGGAGGCGGGCGGGGGACGGAGTAGCAAGGTTAGCCATCCCACCACAGAATGCTCCTGATCAGTGAGATGCGGCTGAATGCGTAAGTTCGGCAAGTACGGCCGGCATCAGCGTGCGCACGAACTGCGGGTCGTACCCGGCGGCGAGCAGTTCGCGTTGGAGGGCGCGGGCGAGAAGCACGCGGCGCAGCAGTCCGGGCCTGGCTTCCTTGCGATGGTTGGCGACGGCCGCCAGAAAGGTCTCGACGCCGATGCGGCGCAATCCTTCGCCGCGCCGGCCCCCGATTACATTCTGTGCCGCCGAATAATGGGCGGACAGAACGGAAACAAGTTGTTGGGCGGTTGCAACAATCCTGGAAAATAAGGGCATTTCCGACAATTTACTTGAAGCAATGGTGGCATTCTAGCGTCAGGGCGGTAATATCTCACTTGATTTGGCTAATGCCACCTTGCCCATGGGGCCGGGGTGGAATAAAATAATTCAAATATGTCATATAAGAAAGAGGTAGGCGAAATGGCAACCAGGGAAGGTGGCTTTACACTTATCGAACTCATCGTCGTCATCGTCATTCTGGGTATCCTCGCGGCTACGGCGTTGCCGAAGTTCGTGAACCTGTCGGGCGATGCACGTGCTGCGGCGATCAAGGGCTTGTCGGGAGCGGTTCAAGGCTCGGCGAACATGGTTTATGGGCGGGCATCTGCGCGTGGCCTGCAGGGAGCGCAGCTGACAGTCTTGAGCGCGGTGATCGGCAGCGCAAACATCAATATCTCGTATGGCTTTCCTGCGGTGGCGCACTTCGCCACGACGCTGCTCGACATGTCCACCGATTTCTCCGTCACAGCGGCGGGCATTTTCCTTACCAATGGCTATCCAAACTGCCGTTTCGAATATCAGGACGCGTCGGCGAGTTCGGTGGCGCGGGTCTCGATCCAGGGCAGCAGTACCTTATTGACCAACTGCAGCTAAATGGCGCGAGCCTGTTCCGGGGAGGTCTCCGGATGACTGTCGGGCCCGGGTTCTCCGGGCCTTTTGTTTTGTAGACCTCGGCCAGTTGGCTTATTCCCGGCGCACCGTCTAGGGTTACGGTATTTCCGGACTTGGCGTATTGGGGGCATACGCTAGACTCCGCCGGGTCGGCACGCAAAGGATGGACAATGGCGGCAATCTGCGGCGGGAATCCGCTGGCCTGCATCGAATTCGTGGTTCTTGGTATCGGCGAGTTCCTCAAGGACTGGACGACGATGGCGATGCTGACAGCCCTGCTTGTGCTCCTGCTGCGCCTGCGTGCCGATCATGCCCGGGCGCAGGAGGCCGAATATGCCCAGCGACTGTCAGGCTACGCGGACCGGCGCGATGGCGTGCCGCAGGCGGATCCGACGCAGGACTAGGCGATGGCGCAGCGTCGCGGCCGGGGCTTCACGACCATAGAGCTGGTGACAGTGATGATTGTCATCGGCATCATGGCCTACTTTGCCCTGCCACGCTTGGACATCCTCCGCGGTTTTGACGAGGAAGGCTACCGCGACAAGGTCAGGGCCAGTCTGCAGTACGCACGCAAGGCTGCGGTTGCCCAGCGCCGTTTTACCTGTGCGGTGATCGATGCGGCGGGCGACGTCACCTTCACCATCGAGAGCGTCGAGCCGGAGAATGCCGGCCACAGTGCGGTCTGCCCCTATGGACGTCCGCTCGGCCTGCCGGCCACCGACGCCGCGTGCGGCGGCGCGACGAACATGATCTGCCATCCGGCCGGCGTCACCCTGACGCCGGCGGCCAGCATACAGTTCGATCCGCTGGGGAGGGCGACGCTGGGCGCGGGAACCTATACCGTGTCGGGCGGGGGCAACCCGACCATCACGGTGACAGGCGAGACGGGCCATGTCTTCTAGGCGACCGTGCCGGGAGTTCGGCACTACCCTGATCGAACTGATCGTCTTCATGATGATCGTCGGCGTGGCGCTTGCGGGCGTGCTCACTGTTTTCGGCGTGTCGGTGAGGTCGAGCGCCGACCCCATGGCGCGAAAGCAGATGCAGTCGATCGCCGAGGCATTGCTCGACGAGGTTCAATCGCTGCCCTTCACCTGGTGCGATCCCGACGACCGCAGCGCGGCTACCGCGACCAGCGCCACGCTTGACGCGACCGCCACCGATCCGGCCCAATGCTGGGACGCAGTCGAGGCCGTGGGAGTGGAAACCGTCAGCGGCAATACCGACAACCGCCTCAGTGCCACCGATCCCTTCGACAACGTCAGCGACTACAACGGCCTGACCAACGTCACTACCGGTGTTACCGGCGCCGCCTTCCCTGCCGGCTACAGTGCCAGCATCAGCGTGTCGTCGTCCGCCTTGTCCACCGTGCCGGTAGCGGATTCCCTGCTGATCACGGTCACTGTGTGCCGGGCTGCCGCCTGCCCCAGCGCCGGTGCGGAAACCCTCGTGCTCGAGGGATACCGAACCCGCTTCGCGCCCAACAGCCTGCCATGAGCCTGCGCTACGAGTCAGCTGGATTCACCCTGATCGAAGCCGTGGTGGCCATCGTCGTCACCGGCATCGTCGCGGCCATCGTGGCGGTATTCATCGCCGGGCCCATCCGCAGCTATGTCGATACGGCGCGCCGTGCCGAGCTGGTCAGCGCCGCCGACATCGCCTTGCGCCGGATGAGCCGCGACGTCCGCCTCGCGCTGCCCAACAGCCTGCGCACGGTAACCAACGGCTTCGAGTTCGTCATGACCAAGGCCGCGGGAAGGTACCGCGATTCGGGCGACGGCTCGACCGGTGGCAACGTGCTGAGTTTCACCTCGGCCGCCAGCACCGACTTCGACGTCCTGGGGCCGATGCCGGCGCTGATCACGGGTGCCAGCGGCGACTTCATCGTGGTCTACAACCTCGGTCCCGGCTTTGCACCTGCGAATGCCTATGACTGTTCCGCCACTCCGCCGGGATGCAACATCGCGCGCGTGGCAAGCCTGCCGGCGGCGACTACCGTGCGCCTGGCGAGCAATGTCTTCGGCGCGCAGACGCCCCCGCTGCCTTCGCCCAGTTCCCGCTTCCAGGTCGTCGCCGACGCCGACAAGGTCATACGCTATACCTGCACCGGCGGCGTATTGACCCGCCAGGCCGCGTGCAGCCTGGCAACGCCTTCGGTATGCCCGGATGCCGGCGTCACGCTTGCCGGCGGCGGCGGCGTCAGTGCCGCCTGCACCATCGACCTGACGACCACGGCACTGGCGCGAAACGCCATGCTTGCGGTGCAACTGACGCTCACGGATTCAATCGGCGGCGAGTCGGTGACGCTGTTCGAGCAGATCAGGGTGGATAACACGCCATGAAGCGGCGGCGCGGCTTCGCCATGGTCTCGGCGATCTTCATCCTGGTCGTCCTCGCGGCCCTGGGCGGATTCGTCGTCAGCCTGTCTTCCGGCCAGCAGGTGGGTGCCGCGCTGGACCTGCAAGGCGTCCGCGCCTACCAGACGGCGCGCGCCGGCCTCGAATGGGGGCTGTATCGCCAGCTGCGCGCGGGCTCCTGCGCCGGTGCGACGTCGTTCGCGCCGGCAGCGAGCAGCCTGGCCGGATTCACCGTGACAGTGGATTGCGTGGCGACCGCCGATCCGGGGGGATTCTCGGGACCGACGGTATACACGGTGACGGCCACCGCCTGCAACCAGCCCAATGCCGCCGAGCCGCTCTGCCCGAACATCACGACGCCCGGTGACCTGTATGTAGAGCGCCGGCTTTCGGTATCCTTCTGATGAATCGCCGTGTCATCAGCGCCGACTCCCGGCCCTGCCCTGCGGAAGGACGATGAGATGAGCCTGCTTCCCCTCCTGGTACGCGCCACCCTCTGCCTGCTGTTCGCCTGGTGCACGACGGCGATGCCTGCCGTGACATACCAGGCGGCGGGCACGGCCGTGAGCGGCTCGACCGGCGTCGGCGCCAGCCCCGCCTGGCCGATCCATGCCGCCAACGACATCGCCCTGCTGTTCGTCGAAAGCGCCGGGGAAGAGCCGGTAACACTGGGCGTCCCCAACGGATTCACCGCCGTCGCCAACAGCCCCCAGTCCACGGGGACCGGCACCAACGGCACGCGCCTGACCGTGTTCTGGGCGCGCGCCACGTCGGCGGCAATGGCTACGCCGAGCATTTCCACGCCGAGCAACCACTTCTACGCCCAGATCGTCACATTCCGCGGAGTCCTCAACAGTGGCAATCCGATCGATGCCACGGCGGGGGGAACCAAGGCTGCGGCGAGTACCAGCGTGACGCTTCCGGGCGTGACCACGACGGTGGCCAACGCACTGATCGTCCAGGCGGTGGCCAGGCACAACGATTCCGCGGCGGCGGCGTTCAGCGCCCAGACGAATGTCAACCTGACCGGCATTACCGAGCACATCGACGCGGGTACGGCCAACGGCCACGGCGGCGGCATCGGCGTCTGGAGCGGTGTCAAGGCGGCCGCGGGAGCGACGGGCAGCACCACGGCCACGGTGACGAGCTCGATCAACGCCTTCCTGACGCTGGCACTCAAGCCGCAGCCGGGGCCGCGCTTTCAAGCCGCCGGTACGGCCGCCGGCGGTACCGGTGCGGTGAGCCCGGCGTGGCCGGCGCACGCAATCGACGACATCGCCCTGCTGTTCGTCGAGAGCTCGGGCGGACAGCCGGCAACGCTCTCGGTGGCGGCCGGCTTCGCGGCCGTGGCCAACAGTCCGCAGGCTGTGGGCGCCGGCACGGCCGGCACGCGATTGACCGTGTTCTGGGCACGCGCCACGTCGGCCGCGATGACCGCACCTACCGTGGCCGATCCCGGGAACCATGTGTATGCCCAGATCCTGACCTACCGTGGCGTGGCGAACGCCGGCAACCCCTGGGACGTGACCGGGGGCGGAACAAAGACACCTGCAAGCACCACGGGCAACGTGCCCGGGGTAACCACCACGCTCGCCTCGACGCTGGTGGTACAGGCAATTTCCCGTGACACCGACAGCGCCACGGCGGCCTTCAGCGCGCAGGCGAACGTGAATCTCGACGGCCTCGCGGAGCGGGTCGATGCCGGCACAACGGCCGGCAACGGCGGCGGTATTGCCGTTTGGGACGGCTACAAGGCGACCGCCGGGGCGACGGGAACCACGACCGCGACGGTGAGCAGTTCGATCAATGCCTACCTGACTATTGCGTTGAAGCCGTCGGCGACCACGGCGCCGGTGCTGGGTATCGTGGGGACCGCCGCGACCACCGGTCTCAACTGGCCGGCCCATGCGGTTGGCGACGTCGCCCTGCTGTTCGTGGAGACGGCGGGCGGCCAGTCGCCGACGCTCACCGATCCGGCCGGTTTCGTCGCGGTGAGCGGCAGCCCGCAAGCCACCGGGGCCGGGACGGCGGGTACGCGCTTGTCCGCGTATTGGGCGCGGGCGACATCTACGTCCATGGGTGGCCCGACGATCGGCGGACTTACGGACCATGTCCATGCGCGCATCCTTAGCTATCGCGGCGCGGCGAGTACGGGTGACCCCTGGAACGCCAGCGGCGGCGGCGTCAAGGCGGCCGCCAGCACTTCAGTCAGCCTGAGCAGCGTCACCACGACGGTGCCGAACACGCTCGTGGTCCAGGCCGTGGCGCGCGACAACGACAACGCCGCCGCTGCCTTCAGCGCCCAGGCGAACGCCAACCTGACCGGCATAGCCGAGCGCCACGATGCCGGTACCGCGACCGGGCTGGGCGGTGGCTTCGCGGTCTGGGACGGCGCCCTGGCCGCAGCGGGCGCGACCGGGGGCACGACCGCCACGGTCACCAGTTCGATCAATGCCTTCCTTACGATTGCCCTGCGTCCGGCGGCGACCCAGCCCGACCATTACGAACTGTCGCTGCCCGCCAGCAGCGTCGCCTGCCAGGCCGGCACCGTGACCGTCACGGCCTGTGCCGACAGCAGCAGCCCCTGCACCAATCCGTCGACCACCGTCGCCGGACAGACCGCCAACCTCTCAGCCACGAGCTGCACCCTGGGCAGCATGCCGATCAGCTTCAACGCCTCGGGTGTCGCGACTACTACGCTGAACTGCTCCAGCGTCGGCGACGGGGTGCCGTTCAGCGTGACGCTGTCGGGAGAGTCGATGGCGACGTCGCCGGTGGCCAACGCCCGCAAGTGCTGCCAAGGAGGGACCTGTACTGTCACCGACACCTGCGACGCGACCAACAAGACGGCGGGTTTCCTGTTTTCGACCAGTGCCGGCGGAGCCGAAGCGGCACTCGGTACGCAACAGGCCGGCGTGGCTTCGGCCACCCGTTACCTGAGGGCGATCCAGACCAATACGACGACCTTCGCCTGCGAGGCGGCGCTTACCGGCGCCAATAGCGTGAACCTGGCCTACGAATGCCTCGATCCGACGACCTGCTCGGCGAGCGACCTGATGAGCATCAACGGGGGGACTCCGACGACCATCGCGCGCAACAACAACGGCAGCGTCGGCACTTATACGGCCGTCAATCTGACCTTCGACGGCAGCGGCAACGCACCCTTTACGGTGAATTTTTCGGATGTGGGCCGTACCCGCCTCCACGCGGCAAAGGCTGCGGGCGGCTCGCTATTGACTGCCTTGGCGGGCGTTTCGCTTCCCTTCGTTATCGCGCCCTACGATTTCTCGGTGGTGCCCAGCGGCCCCTATGCCGCCGGCAATTCCTTCTCCGCGCGCGTAACGGCGCGTGCCAGCGGTGGGGCGGCGACGCCCAACTTCGGACGCGAAACCAGCCCGGAAACCGTGGTGCTGAAGGCCGTCTCCGCGGCGGCGGTCTCGGCGACGAACTCGCAACTGGTCGGCCCGGCGACGGGGCAGCCGGGAACCCTGACCCCAGGCAGCTTCACGCTAGGCAAGTGTGCCCCCGCCGCCAGCGGAACGGTCTGCGAAACCGAACTTGCCTGGACCGAAGTGGGCGATCTGACCCTCTCGGCGGCCATCGCCAACGCTGCCGGTTACCTCGCCAGCGGAAGCATTCCTTGGGGGTCGGCGGCCGCTGGCCCATTCACGCCCGCCTACCTGACGACCGAGTTCCATGCCGGGCAGCCCTGCGGCAGCTTCGCCTATTCGGGGCAGCCCTTCCGCATCAAGGTCAGTGCCATGAGCGCGGCCAATGCGGTGCTCGGCACGGCAGCGGCGCTGACCCAGAACTACACCGGCAGCTATGCCAAGGCCGTCACCCTGGGCAAGGACGATGCCGGATCCTGCGTGCCGACCGTCACCGGCTTCAGCAACAACACGCTCGCTGCGGCCGATTTCGACGCCACGCCGGGCTATGCAACCACTCCCGTCGAAACCAATGTGTCCGCGCCGCTTCCGATCAGCTATGCCCAGGGCCTGGCCGCGCCGGCGACGTTCTCGGTCTGCGCCAGGGATGCCGACGGGATCAACTCCCACGGTCGGACGCAGGCAGCCCTCACGATCCGGAACGGACGCCTGCGCCTGAGCAATGCCTACGGATCGGAACTTCTGCCGTTGCGGGTGCCGGCGGTCGCCGAGTATTACAACGGAGCCCAGTGGACGGCAAACGCGGCGGATTCCTGCACCAGCGTGCCGGCGGCAGCGGTCGGGTTGTCCGGGGGGATGGCTGCCAGCACCAGCGCGTCGGCGGTCACACTGAGCGGGGGAACCGGCACCCTGACGCTGGCCAAGCCCAGCCCATCCGCGGCCGGAACTGTCGATCTGGCACTGAACTTGGGCGCGACCGGGACGACGAACGACGTGTCCTGCAACGCCAGCAGTCCGGCCACGACGGCAGCCAACCTGCCCTGGCTGCAGTTCGCGTGGTGTGCGGGAAAGCTCGATCCGAACGCCCGGGTCAAGTTCGGTTCACCCAAGGCCCCCTATATCTACCTGCGCGAACGTTATTGATGCGCGGAAGCCGGCCACGCCGGGCAGGCAGTCCGGCAATGTGACCAATTGCACGTCATTCACCGGGGATTTCGCCGTTTGGGCGACGTTGCCGGTCTGTATAGTGCGTGGGAAGATGGTATCGATGCGCTCATTGCTGAGGTTGTTCAAGCCGAAAACCGACTCAGGTCTGGTGTCCGTGGTCCTGCGGGATAACCGGATCGACGTCGTTTCCGTGCGGCGCCAGGCGGGTGCTCGCCCGCGCGTGGTGCTGGCCGATTCGGTCGAGAAGCTCGGCGACGACGCGCCGGCGCTGGACGCCGTCCGGCGCAGCCTCAAGCTGGGCAAATGCCGATGCACGACCCTCTTGCGCCATGGCGGCTACCAGATGATCCCAACCGATGCCGTCAGCGGGCCGATCGAGGAGGCGCGGGAGGCCGCGCGATGGAAGCTCAAGGATCAGGTCGAATTCCCCGTGGATAGCGCGGCGATCGACCTGCTTCCCGTACCCGTCCACGGCCGCGCCGGTCAGGCGTATGCGGTCCTGGCGCCGGAGACGACGGTGGGCCCGCTCGTCCGTGCATTCCAGACGGCGGGGCTGTCCCTGGCCGTGATTGACCTGCCCGAGATGTCCCAGCGCAACCTGGCGGCGTATTTCGAGGAAGGGGAGCGAGCCCTGGCCACGCTCATCTTCGACGACGACGAAGGCCTGCTGACTTTCACCCAGGATGGGGAACTGCTGAACGCCCGCCACGTCGAAATCTCGGCGCGACAGCTGATGGCGGCGGGGGCTGATCGGCGCGATGCCTTGTTCGATCGGGTCGAGCTGGAGTTGCAGCGTTCGCTCGACAACTTCGAGCGCATTTACAGCTCGCTGAGCCTGCAGTGCTTGCTGGTGGCGCCGATCCCCGGAGTCGATGGCCTGCTCGACCACCTTCGTTCCAATCTTGCGATTCCGGTTGCGGAACTGGATATTGGCACGATCCTGGATCTCGAACCGGCATCGGGCCTGCGCGATCCCTTGCGCCAGTTCCAGAGCCTTCGCGCCATTGGCGCCGCCTTGCGCGACGAGGTCGCCGCATGAGTGCGCAGATCAACCTTTTTCATCGGCGCTACCTCAGGCAGTCGGATACGCTTACCCTGAACAGGGTCGCCCTGGCGACCGGGCTCGTCTGTGCGATCCTGGCCGTGGTCGCCGGTGGGTTGCGCTATCAGGCCGACGTACGCGCCAAGGCTGCTGCGAATGCCGGCGCCGAACTCGAGGTGCTGAGGGCGGAAGTCGAGGCGGCGACCAATGCCAATGCCGCCCGCAAGCCCGATCCCAGGCTGGCCGAGGAGTTCGACCGCACACGGGAAAGCCTGCGCCGCCGCAGCGAGATCATGCGCCTCCTCGATTCCGGCGTGATCGGCAGCACCGACGGTTTTTCCGAGTATTTTCGCGGGCTGGCACGACAGGTACCGGATGGCTTGTGGCTTACCGGCCTCGCCATAGGGCAGGGTGGCGCGGACATGGAGATCCGCGGCGCAGTCCTCAATCCTGCTGCGGTTCCCGAGTACATCCGTCGCCTCGGTACGGAGAAAGCCTTCAAGGGCCGGCAGTTCTCGTCGTTGGCCATGAACCGGAGCCAGCCGGCAACCGGTCAGCCTGCCGCGGTGCCCGGATCGTCCCCGGTCCGCCCACCTTCCGCCATGTCCCAGGCCACGGAATTCGTCCTGCTGCCAGGCCCGATGGACGGGAAGGGCAAGAAGCCGTGAGCGCGATCTCCTCGACATGGAAGCAATGGGCAGGGCGATTTGCCGCGCTGTCGCGCAGGGAGCGCCTGACGATCGGCGGGGGGATGCTCCTGGTCGGAGCGATGCTGATCTTCAACCTGGCGATCGATCCGCAGTTGGCCCGGATCCGGGTCGCTAGCCGCGCACTGGCCACCGCCCAGTCCGAACTGGTGCAGCAACGAGGCTTGGTCGCCGATCTGAAGCGGCAGGCAGCGGACCCGGATGCCGCAAACCGGACCCGGCTCGGAGAGGTGCAGAAGGAACTGGCGTCAACCAACGAGCGTCTGGCCAGCATCGAAGCGGGCATGGTTCCGCCGGATCGCATGCGTGGCTTCCTGGAGGGACTGCTGGCTGCCAATCGCGGGGTCGATCTGCTGGGCATCAAGACCTTGCCCCCGGAACTCGTCGGTACCCAGGCTTCGATGCCGAAACAGGAACTGACCGCATCGCAGCCCGGACCGGCGAAGGGCGAGCCCCCTGCCGTCCAGCAATCGAATGGATCCGGCGGCGCCAAGGGAGGCGTCGGGTCGGCTGCGGTGGACGGTATCTACCAACACGGCATCGAGCTGAGGTTGGCCGGAAGCTACAACGATCTGCTGGCCTACCTTGTCGAGCTCGAGCGCATGCCGCAACAACTGCTGTGGAATAGCGTCAGCCTGACGGTGGAACGCTATCCGCGCAGCGTCCTGGTCCTGCGGGTCTATACCCTGAGTCTGGAAAGGAACTGGCTTACCGTATGAAGCCAGCCATCTTCCCGCCCATTTGCCTTGGATTCGCCCTGCTTTTCGCCAGCAGGACGTTTGCCCAGGTGCAGGACCCGACGCGGCCGCCGGATTTCCTCCAGGGGCCTCCGGGAAGTGTCCCCGCCACGCCTTCCGAATCCGGCGTGCAGACAATCATCCTGCGACCGGGAGGCAAGTCGGCCGCGGTGATAAACGGGCAGCATGTCGTGGTCGGCGGTAAACTGGGCGACAAGCGGGTCGTCAGGATCACCGAAAGTGAAGTGGTGCTAAAAGGGGCAAGCGGCACCGAAACCATCAAGGTGACACCGGCGGTCGAGAAGGCGTCCAGGCCGGCGGCCACCGACGCCCAGACTCGCAACAGGGGGGCAAGCAGCAGATGAACTACCCGAGCCGAGTACTCCTGGCCCTCGCGCTGGCGGCCGTGCTTGCCGGATGCGCCGCGCCGCGCCGGAACAGCGGCGAGGTCATGGGCGAGATCAACGACGTACTGCTGAAATCGACCGCGGCGCGCAAGGCAGGCGTCCCCGACGTCGACAAGGCGCTGATGCCGCCGCTGGTGGCCCCCGCCGCGACCGACCAGGCGGCCGCCGAGCCGCGTTTCGACCTCTCGGTCGTGAATGCCCCTGCCGCGCAGGTGTTCATGGCGCTGGTGTCCGGCACCCGTTACAGCATGCTCCTGCCGCCCGACCTGAGCGGGACGCTGACGCTCGGATTGCGCGAAGTGACGCTGCTGGAGGCGCTGGACACCATCCGCGAGCTTTACGGCTACGAGTATCGCGTCCAGGGACAGCGCATCTTCATCGAACCGAACACGCTCACCTCACGCGTTTTCCAGATCAACTTCCTGTCCAGTCGGAGGCAGGGCAGCAGCGATCTGCGGGTGACCGGGAGTTCGCTGACCGGAACGAGCGGGGCAAGCGGCGGGGCCGCGGGAGGATCTGCCGCAAGCAGCGGCTCCACCGGCTCAGGCTCGGCAGGCACCGACACCAGCCGCGTCAGCATGACCACCGAGAGCGATTTCTGGGGGGACCTGCGGCGCGCGCTGGGTGCCATCGTCGGCAGCGCGGACGGCCGCAGCGTGGTGGTGAACCAGTCCTCCGGCGTCGTCCTGGTCCGGGCAATGCCCAACGAGCTGCGCATGGTGGACAAGTACCTCAGGGCGACCCAGTTGATCGCCGACCGGCAGGTCATGCTCGAAGCCAAGATCATCGACGTCACGCTTTCCGAGGACTTCCAGGCCGGCATCAATTGGGGCGGGTTCAAGAGTGGCCAGAACAGTTTCTCCGCCGTCGGCGGTGCCCAGTCGAGCGCGACCCTGAGCGCCGGAGCCGGCTCCGCCCAGACGATAGGCAGCAACCTGACGGTGACCCCCGGCCAGTTCGGCTCGATCGCCGCGGCAGCCGTGAGCAAGGGGTTCATCGGGCTCGCATTCCAGACCTCCAACTTCGCCGCCCTGCTCAATTTCCTCGAAACGCAGGGAAGTGTCACCGTGCTGTCCTCGCCGCGGATTGCGACGCTGAACAACCAGAAGGCGGTGCTCAAGGTCGGGTCGGACGAGATGTTCGTCACCAACGTATCGTCCTCGACCACCACCACGGCCGCGGGATCGGTTTCGTCGCCGACCGTCACGCTGCAACCTTACTTCTCGGGCATTTCGCTGGACGTCACTCCGCAGATCGACGATACCGGGAACATCATCCTCCACGTGCATCCGGCGGTGAGCACGGTGGTCGAGAAGGAAAAGACCATCAACCTCGGTGCGCTGGGTTCCTATGTCCTGCCGCTGGCCGCCAGCAGCATCAACGAGACCGACAGCATCGTGCGCGTCCAGGACGGGAACATCGTGGCGATCGGCGGGCTGATGCGGCAGGAACAGACCAGCGACCGGTCGCAGCTGCCCGGCGCGACGGGTCTGCTGGCGAATGCCCTCGGGCAGCGTTCGTCGGTGTTCCGCAAGCGCGAGCTGGTGATCCTGATCAAACCCACGCTGATCGACAGCGATCGCGCCTGGACCCAGGATCTGCAGGATGTCCAGGAGCGCGTGCGCCAGTTTCCGGCCGCACGTCCGGCCCAATAGAAGTCGCCGGCGCGGGATGTACCTTTCGCATTTCGGCCTTCGCGAGTACCCGTTCGGCATCACGCCGGACACCAGCTTCATCTACTCCGCGGATGCGCACCAGGAGGCGCTCAATACGCTGTTGATCGGCCTCGACAGCGGCGAGGGCTTCATCAAGATCACGGGTGAGGTGGGAACCGGCAAGACGCTGTTGTGCCGCCGCTTCCTGGCAACCCTCAGGGACGACCAGGTGGTGGCCTACCTGCCCAATCCGATGCTGGAGCCGCGCATGCTGCTGCTGGCGATAGCCGAGGAACTCGGCCTGCAACTGCTCGGCCACGACTACCAGTTCGCCCTGCTCAAGCAGTTCAACCAGCACCTCCTGGAGATGGCGGCCAGGGGCAAGAAGGTGATCATCTGCATCGACGAGGCGCAGTCGATGCCGCTGGAGAGCCTCGAGGCCCTGCGCCTGCTGTCGAACCTGGAGACGGAAAAGCGCAAGCTGCTCCAGGTGGTGATGTTCGGGCAGCCGGAACTCGACGAGAAACTCAACCTGCCCGCTGTTCGTCAGTTGCGCCAGCGCATTGTCTTCCATTACCGCATGCCGGGTCTTAAGCTGCGGGAGGCTGAGCACTACCTGATGCACCGCTTGCGTGTCGCCGGTCATCGCGATGGTGAAGTTTTTCTGCCGGCCAGTGCGCGACTGCTGTTCCGCTGGGCCAGCGGTACTCCCCGCCTGATCAATATCCTTGCCCACAAGTCCATGCTCCTGGCCTATGGCGAGGGTCGGCAGCGGGTGGCGCGCGGCCAGGTCGCGCTGGCGGCCAGGGATACCGAAGGCCTCGCCAGGCCGGCGTGGTGGCACAGGTGGTGAGATGAGCCTGGTCAACAAGGTTCTGCGCGACCTCGACGCCCGACGAGCCGGGGAGGGGGAACGCACCTCGCTGCCGGCGGCGGTTACGCCTCTGGCGGCACGCCTGGATCGTTCGACCCGATGGCCATTGATCGCGGTTGCCGTGGTAATCGTGGCGGCCCTCCTTGGTCTGGGAGCGAGCTATCTTCAGGGCGACTTTCAACGCCGGAAGCCGGAACTTCGGTCTTTGCCAGACATGGTGGTCGCACCAGTGCCCGCGAACGTGTCGGCCCTGTCTGTTGTTCCGGCCCCGGCGGTCAACTCCGTCACGACGCCGACCGACCTGCCGGCCGCCACTTCAGGGACGCCTGGCCCACAGGTGCTTGCAGGGACGGCTGCACCTCGCGCGGAGCCAATCATCAACACTGCGTCGGCGTTACGTTTGAGTGATGAACTGGGTCGAGTCCCGGAACCGAGGAAGAGCGTGCGCGCCACGGTGCCGCCAAGGCGCGAGATGAACCCGTCGACCCCCAAGCCGGCGCAGGCGCCTCCGATTGCCGAACCGACCCCGGCCGCGCAGCAGGCCGCGTCTGCCGCGAATCCGGTTGGCGCCGCCAGGGATGCGCGCGTACAGGAGCCGGTTGCCGAGACGCGCGTGGAGAAGCAGGAGCGCAAGCCGTTGCCCGCAGAAACTGCTGACGCCTATTTTCGACGCGGACTGGCGGCACAACGGCAGGGCAACGCCGGACAGGCGGCAGGTTTGTTGCGCCAGGCGCTTGAGGTGCATCCGGAACACACCGCCGCGCGTCAGGCGCTGGTCGCGATGTTGCTCGAAGCCAAGCAGTTCGACGAGGCCGACGAACTGTTGCGCCGGGGGGTCGAGATTCCTGGGGCGAGAATGGCGTCAGTGCTCTCCCTGGCGCGCCTGAAGGTGGAGAAGGGGGATGCTCCGGCGGCGCTCGACCTGCTCATGCGTAATGCCGGCGCCGGGGAGCGCAGCGCGGAATATCAGGGATTCCTCGGCGCCTTGCTGAATCGGGTGGGCCGCACGGGCGAAGCCATCGAGCGCTATCAGTTCGCGACCCGTCTGGCACCCGCCGAGGCAAGATGGTGGGCCGGACTGGGAATCTCGCTCGATGCGGCGAGTCGATCCGCTGAAGCTCGCGATGCCTACCTCAAGGCGCGTGGCTTGCCCGGCCTGCCTGCCGATCTCGCGCAGCACGTCGAACAGCGCTTGCGTTGACCCGGGCTGGCGTCAACCGCGCTGCTGCAGGGCCGTCACCAGCTTGCTTTGCGCCCACGAATGCAGGTGGGATAGCGGGCCGGTGAGGTTGGCCCAGGCGTCCACCATCGCCCGCCGATATTTTTCGCGCTGATTCTCCTCGGCTCGAACATAGGCCTGCAGCTGTCCGAGGATCAATTCGCGCGCCCTATCCTCGGCCCGTGTCTGGACCAACCTCACGCCGTCCCGCGCGCTGTAGTCTTCCGACAGGGAATACGGCAGGCTGATCGACGACGCCAGGCGGGAAACCTCCCGCAAGGTATCCGCCCGCTCGATCGAGGAGATCGCCGCCTCGCAACGGGTCACGAAGCGCCGCGCCTCCATGCGCAGGAGATGCTTGTCGACGGGGTCTCTCATGGCCATTCAAAGCGTCCTTTGCGCCGATTGTAGCGGCCCCTCACTCCTTGAGCGCGCGTGCCAGTACCAGATTGGCGACGCGGGCGGCGCCGCATGTCTTGAGCGTGCCGGCCAGTTCATCCAGGGTGGCGCCCGTGGTCATGACGTCATCTACCACCAGCACTGATTTGCCGTGCAGATCGACGCTGCAACTGAAGGCCTGGCGGATGTTCCTTGCGCGGTCCTTCCAGGGCAGGCTGGCTTGCGGCAGGGTGTCGATGGCGCGGGTGACGCCTGTTGTTTCGAGTGGTACCCGCCAATGTTGCGCCAGCGGTCGCGCCAGTTCCACCGCCTGGTTGAAGCCGCGCTCGGCGAGCCGATTCGGCGCCAGTGGTACCGGAATGATCAGGTCGGGCGAACTGCGCGGCGCGGTCGTTAGCAGTGCACTGGCCAGAAAGTCGGCGCTGGCCAGACGGTGACCGTACTTGAGCGCATGAATCAGGGCATCGATGGGGAATTCGTAGCGATACACGGCATGGCTGGCGTCGAAGTGGGGGGGGTGTTTCAGGCAGGCGCCGCAGATCGCGGCGCCAGGCGTCGGCAGCGCGCAGAGCGGACAGCATTCCGTCGGCAAGACCGGCAGCGCTTCGCGACAGGCGGGGCAGAGCAGTTGGTCGCCGCTGGGGGCCACGCAAAGAAAACATGCGCGCGGCAATAGCGCATCGACCACCCGCGCGATTCGGTTACGCGACGGGAAAACCTGCCCCGCTGGATTTGACAAGCCTGGCTCCTTCCACCAAGATTCGCGCCTTTCCCGCATTCTAGCGAGCCCCGCCATGACCCTATCGGCCGCCCGGCAAAGCCATACCGTTGCTCCCGTTCCGCAACTGCGCTGGACTACCGACGCCATCGTCGGCCTGTTCGAACTGCCTTTCAACGACCTGCTGTTCCGCGCCCAGGAAGTGCATCGGCAGAACCATGCCGCCAACGCCGTGCAGCTGTCGACCCTGCTCTCGATCAAGACCGGTGGCTGCTCGGAGGACTGCGGCTATTGCTCGCAGTCGGCCCATCACGGCGAAGCCGAGCGCGAGGCGCTGCTGGATGTCGACGAGGTGGTGACGGCGGCCAAGGCCGCCAAGGACAAGGGCGCCACGCGCTTTTGCATGGGCGCCGCCTGGCGCGGCCCCAAGGACAAGGACCTCGACCGCGTGGCGACCATGATCGGCGCGGTCAAGGCGCTGGGCATGGAGACCTGCGTCACGCTGGGCATGCTCAAGCCCGGCCAGGCCGAAAAGCTCAAGGCGGCGGGGCTGGACTACTACAACCACAACCTCGATACCGCGCCCGAGTTCTACGGCCAGGTGATCAGCACCCACAGCCAGCAGGATCGTTTCGACACCCTGGGCCAGGTGCGCGCGGCCGGCATCAATGTCTGCTGCGGCGGCATCGTCGGCATGGGCGAGACGCGCCGCGCGCGCGCCTCGCTGCTGGCCGAGCTGGCCAACCTCGCACCGCCGCCCGAGTCGGTGCCGATCAACCAGCTGGTGCCGATGCCCGGCACGCCGCTGGAAAATGCGCCGCCGCTCGACCCCTTCGAGTTCGTGCGCACCATCGCCGTGGCGCGCATCATCATGCCGGAATCGCTGGTGCGGCTCTCGGCCGGTCGCCAGGAAATGAGCGACGAATTGCAGGCGCTGTGCTTCCTCGCCGGCGCCAACTCGATCTTCTACGGCGACAAGCTGCTGACGGCCGACAACCCGGAAGCCGGGCGCGACGAAGCCTTGTTCCGGCGGCTGGGGCTGCACGCCGCGTAAGCAGCCATGCGCGGCGACTTCGCTCAAGCCGCCGCGACTTACGATTCGGCGGCGGTCCTTGCCCGCGAAGTGGGCGCTCGCATGGCCGAGCGCCTCGACCTCGTCAAGCTGAGCCCGGCACGCGTGGCCGACATCGGCTGCGCCACCGGCGACGGCATACGCGAACTGCAAAGGCGTTACCCGAAAGCCATGCCGCTGGCCGTCGACTATGCGCGGCCGATGCTGGGCGCGGTCCGTGCGGCGGCGCCGCTGTCACAGCGCCTGCTCAGGCGGGGGCCGCGCCTGCTCAACGCCGATGTACGCGCGCTGCCGCTGGCGGCGAACAGCCTGGGCCTGGCCTGGTCGAACCTGATGCTGCACTGGCTGGACGATCCCCTGCCGGCCTTCCGCGAACTGCATCGCGTGCTGGAAGTGGGCGGGCTGCTTTGCTTCGCGGCACTCGGGCCGGATACGCTGAAGGAACTGCGCAGTGCGGCGACAAAAGTCGGCGCTGACGGGCCTTGCCTGCCGGGGCAAGCGCTTCGCGCGCCGGCAACGGCGAAGCGCTTCCTCGACATGCACGACCTGGGTGACATGCTGGTCGCCGCCGGCTTCGGCGATCCGGTGATGGACATGGAGATGATCACCCTGACCTACGCTACGCCGCGCGGCATGCTGGCCGACCAGCGCCACCTCGGCGTGCGCAACGCCTTGTTCGGTGCGCAATCATGGCGCACCTGGCGGCAGATTTTCGATGCCTGGCCGCGCGACGCGGAAGGGCGCCTGCCGGCGAGCTTCGAGATCGTCTTCGGCCATGCATGGAAGCCCGAGCCGCGGCAGATCGCCGATGGCCGCGCCGTAATGAAGTTTCGGCCGCGATGAAGCGCGCCAAGCTGCGGGCCTTGCCGAAGCGCAACCCGCTGGCCACCCTGCCCCTGCTGAAAAAGGGTGGCGTGCACCAGCGCAAGGACAAGCGCGCCAGCCGCGCCCGCCAGAAGGCGTCCCTGCGCCAGCGTTCCAACGACGACTGAGATCCCATTCGTTGCCTTGCGAACCGGGCCGCCGGGGACTCCGCTCGTCCCGATTGTGGAAAACCGCTATTGCGCATTGTGAATAAGCGTTTTACAATGCGCAACACTCGCAGATCGCCCAAACATCATTCCGGTCTATGCTGCGAAAGAAAAACGTTGTGGATGCTGCCTTGCAGGCCGATCCCTGCGACGCATCCGTGGCGTGACGAGCAGGACGTCGACGGGACGATCTCCCGGCGACGCTCACCATCAGACGAGGAGAAGTCATGTCAGCCGCGCCCCAAATGGCGTCATCCGACGCCGATCCGCAGGAAACCCGTGAATGGCTTGACGCACTGCAAGCCGTGATAGCGCAGGAGGGGCCGGAACGCGCGCACTTCCTGCTCGAACAATTGATCGCGATGGGCCACCAGACGGGCATCAACATCCCATACAGCGCGACCACGGATTACATCAACACCATTCCATCCGACCAGCAGCCGGTCACGCCGGGCGATTACGAGATGGAGCAGCGCATCCGCGATTACGCACGCTGGAACGCCCTGGTCATGGTGCTGCGTGCCAACAAGAACGATTCTGGCCTGGGCGGCCATATCGCCAGCTACGCCTCGGCGGCGACGCTCTATGACGTCGGCTTCAATCATTTCTGGCATGCGCCTTCGGCCAGCCATGGCGGCGACCTGGTGTTTTCCCAGGGCCATTCGGCGCCCGGCATTTATGCCCGTGCCTTCATGCTCGGGCGTCTGAGCGAAAGCCAGATGGACAACTTCCGTCGCGAGGTGGATGGCAAGGGGCTCGCCTCCTATCCGCACCCCTGGCTGATGCCGGATTTCTGGCAGTTCCCCACCGTCTCGATGGGCCTCGGACCCTTGCAGGCGATCTACCAGGCGCGCTTCATGAAATACATGCAGCATCGCGACCTGATCCCCACGGATAACCGCAAGGTCTGGGCCTTCATGGGCGACGGCGAGATGGACGAGCCGGAGTCGATGGGTGCCATCGGCATGGCCGGGCGCGAGCGCCTCGACAACCTGGTCTTCGTCATCAACTGCAACCTGCAACGCCTGGATGGTCCGGTGCGGGGCAACGGCAAGATCATCCAGGAACTCGAATCCGACTTCCGCGGCGCCGGCTGGAACGTGATCAAGGTGATCTGGGGCAGTTACTGGGATCCGCTGCTGGCCCAGGACAAGACCGGCCTGCTGCGCCAGCGCATGATGGAGTGCATAGACGGCGATTACCAGACCTTCAAGGCGCGCGATGGCGCCTATGTGCGCAAGCACTTCTTCGGCAAGTACCCCGAGTTGCTGAAGATGGTGTCGACCTGGAGCGACGACGACATCTGGCGCCTGAATCGCGGCGGTCACGATCCGCACAAGGTGTATGCGGCCTATGCCGCCGCCGTGGCGCACAAGGGGCAACCCACGGTCATCCTGGCCAAGACCATCAAGGGCTATGGCATGGGCGAGGCCGGCGAGGCGCAGAACATCACCCACCAGCAGAAGAAGATGGGCACCACGTCGGTGAAGTCTTTCCGCGATCGCTTCAGGCTGCCGGTGAAGGACGAGGATCTGGAAAAGCTGCCCTACCTGAGCTTCCCCGAAGGCTCGCCGGAGCTCAACTACATGCGCGAGCGGCGCATGGCGTTGGGCGGCTACCTGCCGGCGCGGCGGGCCAAGGCCGAGGCGCTGCCGGTGCCGCCGCTGAGCGCCTTCGATGCGCTGCTCAAGGCCGGCGGCGAAGGACGCGAGTTCTCCACCACGATGTCTTTCGTGCGCGGCCTCAACGTCATGCTCAAGGACAAGGTGATCGGCAAGCGCGTGGTGCCGATCGTGGTTGATGAATCGCGCACCTTCGGCATGGAAGGCCTGTTCCGCCAGATCGGCATCTGGAACCAGGACGGCCAGAACTACGTGCCGCAGGACGCCGACCAGATGATGTTCTACAAGGAGACCAAGACCGGCCAGATCCTCCAGGAAGGCATCAACGAGGCGGGCGCGATGGCCGACTGGATCGCCGCCGGCACCAGCTATTCCACCCATGGCGTGCAGACAATTCCGGTCTATGTCTTCTACTCGATGTTCGGCCTGCAACGCACCATGGACTTGGTATGGGCCGCCGCCGACCAGCGCGCGCGGGGTTTCCTGGTCGGCGGCACCGCCGGGCGCACCACGCTCAACGGCGAAGGTCTGCAGCACGAGGACGGACATTCCCAACTGCTCGCCGGTGCCGTGCCCAACTGCATTTCCTACGATCCGAGCTTCGCCTACGAAGTCGCCGTGATCATGCAGGACGGCTTGCGGCGCATGATCACCGAGCAGGAAGATGTGTTCTATTACCTGACGGTGATGAACGAGAACTACGAGCATCCCGCCATACCCGAGGGCGTGGCGCCCGCCATCCTCAAGGGCATGTACCAGTTCAGGAAGGGCGCCGCGTCCAACGGTCCGCGCGTGCAGCTGTTGGGTTCCGGCACCATTTTCATGGAAGCCGTCGCCGCCGCCGAACTGCTGAAGCAGGACTGGGGCGTCGAAGCCGACCTCTGGTCCTGCCCGAGTTTCAACGAATTGGCGCGGGAAGGACAGGACAAGGCCCGCTGGAACCTGCTGCACCCGACCGAGAAGCCCCGCGTCTCGCATGTCGCCGCCTGTCTCGCCGAAACGCGCGGCCCGGTGATCGCCGCGACCGACTATGTGCGCGCCTTCGCCGAGCAGATCCGGCCCTTCGTGCCGCGTCACTACACGGTGCTGGGTACCGATGGCTTCGGCCGTTCCGATACGCGCGAACAGCTGCGCCACTTCTTCGAGGTCGATCGGCACTGGATCGCGCTGGCGGCGCTCACCGCGCTGGCCGAAGACGGCGCGGTGAAGAAGGAGAAGGTCGCCGAGGCAATCAGGAAGTACGGCCTCGATCCGAACAAGCCCAATCCCGCGAAGGTATAAGCCATGAGCACGATAGTGGAAGTGAAAGTGCCAGACATCGGCGATTTCAAGGACGTGCCGATCATCGAACTGCTGGTCAAGGTCGGCGACAGCATCAAGGCGGAAGACTCGTTGATGACCCTTGAATCGGACAAGGCGACGATGGACATTCCGTCGCCGGTGGCCGGTGTGGTCAGCGAACTCAAGGTCGGGGTCGGTGACAAGGTTTCGGAAGGGGCGCTGCTGGCGCTGTTGACAGTTCCCGCAGGGACGCAGGGCTCTGGCGTCGCGGCGGCTGCCGCGCCGGCGGCGGCACCTAAGGCGGCGGCCCCGGCCACTCCGGCGGCACCTGCGCCAGCCGCAGCGGCCCCTGCCGCAGTAGGCGTCGCATCGGTCGACTTCCGTCCCGGCGATGCCGAACTCATCACCCAGCCGCCGCGCGTGGCGATGCCCACGCCCGCCGACCGCCTGACCGGCACGGCCGCCCACGCCAGCCCCTCAGTGCGGCGCTTCGCGCGCGAACTCGGCGTGGATATCGGCAAGGTACCCGGCACGGGACCGAAAGGTCGCATCCTGCAGAGCGATGTTCAGGCCTGGGTCAAGGGCGTGCTCACCGCGCCGCCACCGGCGGCGGCGCCTGCCGCGGGCGGTAGCCTGGGCGGCATGGAGCTGTTGCCCTGGCCGAAGATCGACTTCTCCAAGTTCGGTGCCATCGAGGTGCAGCCGCTGTCGCGCATCAAGAAGATCTCGGGCGCCAACCTCGCGCGCAACTGGGTCATGATCCCGGCCGTCACCTATCACGAGGACGCCGACATCACCGACCTCGAAGCCTTCCGCGTGCAGATCAACAAGGAGAACGAAAAAGTCGGTGGCGCCAAGTTGACCATGCTCGCCTTCCTGATCAAGGCCTGTGTCAAGGCGATGCAGAAATATCCGGAGTTCAATTCCTCGCTCGACGGCGACAACCTCGTGCTGAAGAAGTATTTCAACATCGGTTTCGCTGCCGACACGCCCAACGGCCTGGTGGTGCCGGTGATCAAGAACGCCGACAGCAAGGGCGTGTTCGAGCTGGCGCGCGAATCCGGCGAACTGGCGAAGCAGGCGCGCGAAGGCAAGCTGAAGCCGGCCGACATGCAGGGCGCCTGCTTCACCATTTCCAGCCTCGGCGGTATCGGCGGCACTTATTTCGCACCCATCGTCAATGCGCCCGAAGTCGCCATCCTCGGCGTCAATAAGTCGGCGATGAAGCCGGTGTGGGATGGCAAGCAATTCGTGCCGCGCCTGACCCTGCCGCTGTCGCTGACCGCCGACCATCGTGTGATCGACGGCGCGCTGGCGACGCGCTTCAACGTCTATCTCGCGCAACTCCTGGCCGACATGCGGAGGAGCATGCTGTGACTACGCTCACCGTGGCCAAGAAGGGAGACCGCGTCGCCATCGCGGCGGACGGTCTCACCACCTTCGGCGACACGCGGCTGGCGCGCAGCTACAAGGGCGAGCACGACAAGATCCTCGACATCGCGGGCTCGAAGGTCGGCATCTGCGGTTCTTCGGCCCACCACCTGGTGCTGCTCTCCGCCTTCTCCAAGCTGGAGGATGTGAAGCTGGGCTCGCGCATGGAGGTGTACGAGACCTTCCGCCGCCTGCATCCCATCCTCAAGGAGCACGCCTTCCTCAATCCCAAGGAAGACGAGGACGACCCCTACGAAAGCTCGCAGATCACGGCGCTGATTGCCAACCGCAGCGGCATCTACGGCGTCTATTCCTACCGCGAGGTGTTCGAGTTCGATCGCGTCTGGGCCGCCGGCTCGGGGCGCAGCTTCGCGCTCGGTGCCATGCATGCACTGTACGACTCGGCGCTCACCGCGGCCGGGATCGCCCGTGCCGGCGTCGACGCCGGCATTGAATTCGACACCTCCTCGGGACCGCCGATTGTGGTCCACGAGTTCACCCTGGAGAAATCGCAATGAGCGACAGCGTCGAAGTGAAAGTCCCCGACATCGGCGACTTCAAGGACGTACCGATCATCGAAGTGCTGGTCAAGGCCGGCGACACGGTCAAGGCCGAGGATGCGCTGATCACGCTGGAATCGGACAAGGCGACTATGGACGTGCCCTCGCCGGTTTCGGGCACCATCACCGAACTGAAGGTCAAGGTCGGCGACAAGATCGCCGAGGGTACGCTGGTCGCTTTGATAAAGCTTGCCGCAGGTACGCAAAGCGCTGGCGTCGGCGCCACGGCGACGGTTGCCGCTGTACCGGCCCCGGCCGCCGCGCCAGCCGCCGTCCCGCCAGCGCCGACTTCTGCGCCGGTCGCCGGTCAATACGCCGGCAAGGCCGACGTCGAGTGCGAAATGCTGGTGCTGGGTGCCGGCCCCGGCGGCTATTCCGCCGCCTTCCGCAGCGCCGACCTGGGCATGAAGACGGTGATCGTCGAGCGCTACGCGACGCTGGGCGGCGTTTGCCTCAATGTCGGCTGCATCCCATCGAAGGCGCTGCTGCACGTCGCCGCGGTCATGGAGGAGGTGGAGCACGCCGGCGACCTCGGCGTCAGCTTCGCTCAGCCGGCAGTCGACATCGACAAGCTGCGCAAGCACAAGGAAAAGGTGGTCGGCAAGCTCACCGGCGGGCTGGCCGGCATGGCCAAGGCGCGCAAGGTCGAGATCGTGCGCGGCTACGGCCATTTCCTCGACGCCAACCACATCGAGGTCGAGGAGACCACGGGCAGCGCGCAGGACAAGACCGGCGCCAAAAAGGTGGTGCGCTTCCAGAAGTGCATCATTGCCGCCGGCTCGGCGGCCTTTCACCTGCCCTTCATTCCGAGGGATCCGCGCATCGTCGATTCCACCGGAGCGCTGGAGCTGCGGCAGGTGCCAAAGAAAATGCTGGTCATCGGCGGCGGCATCATCGGCCTCGAAATGGCCACCGTGTATTCGACGCTGGGCGCCCGGGTGGACGTGGTCGAGATGCTCGACGGCCTGATGCAGGGGCCGGACCGGGATCTGGTCAAGGTCTGGGAAAAGCAGAACCTGCATCGCTTCGACCAGGTCATGCTGAAGACGAAGACCGTCGCCGTCGAGGCGAAGGACGATGGCCTGTGGGTGAAATTCGAGGGTGAGAAGGCGCCGGCCGAAGCCGTGCGCTACGACATGATTTTGCAGTCCGCCGGCCGTGCGCCGAACGGAAAAAAGATCGGCGCCGAGAAGGCAGGCGTGGCTGTCAGCGACCGCGGCTTCATCCCGGTCGACAGCCAGATGCGCACCAACATCCCGCACATTTTCGCCATCGGCGACATCGTCGGCAATCCGATGCTGGCGCACAAGGCGGTGCATGAGGCCCACGTCGCCGCCGAAGCCGCCGCCGGCCAGAAGGCGCATTTCGACGCGACGGTGATTCCCGGCGTCGCCTACACCCATCCCGAAGTGGCCTGGGTCGGCGTCGGCGAGGACGAGGCGAAGAAAGCCGGGCGCAAAGTGAGCGTCGCCAGGTTTCCCTGGGCCGCCTCCGGCCGCGCCATTGCCAACGGCGCCGACTACGGCTTCACCAAGCTGGTGTTCGATGAGGAGTCACACCGCGTTATCGGCGGCAGCATCGTCGGTCCCAACGCCGGCGACATGATCGGCGAAGTGGCGCTGGCGATCGAGATGGGCTGCGACGCAGTAGATATTGGCAAGACCATCCACCCCCATCCGACCCTGGGCGAAACCATAGGCATGGCGGCCGAAGTCGCCCACGGTTCCTGCACCGACCTGCCGCCGATGCGGAAGAAATAGCCGGAAGCCCGACGATCTGGCTTGGGCCTTGAATTCCGCGGTCTTCCCGCTGCCGGGCTCCCCCAGTATCACGACAAGGCGATGGCTCAGTACCTCCGTCCACGGCAGCCCGGCCTCAAGCTGATTCCATGACGCGGCGTAGCTCAAGAGCGCCGTGGTTTCGCTGTCGCTATCAAGCGCGGCGGCGTGGAAACGGCGATCGAGCTCGACATGATCAGCCATCGAAGACGCTTGTGCAAAGGGCCTCGAGCCGCTTGGCCAGGTCGAGCAGATCTTTTACTGGCTTCGACCACGCCCGAGTATTCGGAGGCGTTGCGCCGGGTGTGGTAGCGATCCAGGGCAACCCACAGGTCCCTCGGCGCCGCGACGGTGACTTCGCGGGTTTGAAACACCACTGCGCGATGACCGCGCGCGGCATCGGGCCGGTAGCCCCTGGCGCGCAGCGCGGCGAATGCCAGTGCATGCGCGGCGTCGTAGGCAAGCATGAAGCGGCCGGCCGGGCTCATGCCGGTCAGGGCCGCGTCACGCAGGAATAGCGAAGCCTTGCGGCGGTAAGTGCCGATTTCGTCGTCCGCAGGCGGTTCCGCTTTTAACTGCCCGATGCGGACCAGGTTATCGAGCGCGGATACGTTTGCTTACCTTCGCCACGGGCGGTTCGCCGATCAGGAAAATTGGATCTTCCGCCAGGACCCTGCGCAGAAAGGTCTCGCCGGAAGCCTGCCGCCGCCGGAATTCAGATTCATCCGTCAGCACAGGCGAGATGCGGTAGCCGAGCCTGGCCTCGGCGGACTGAAGCGGCAGGGCCAGTTCGGACAGGCGCAGCGAGCCGACGATCAGGAGGTCGATGTCGCTGTCGGCACGCTGCTCGCCGCGCGCGACGGAGCCGTAAATGCAGGCGTAGGCGATTCGCGCGCCGAAGGTCTCCAGCAGTTCGCGCAGCACGTCGGCGACGCCGAATGACTTGCTGACGAGACCGACGAGTTCGGGGTAAATCGCCGCCGCCGGATTGGCGCGGTAATAGACTTGGTTGGCGCGCTCCTCGCGCAGCAGCAGGCCCGCGGCGGTCAGCAGTTCCAGCTCCTTTTGTACCTGGCTGGCGCCGGCGCCGATCCTCTTGACGATCTCGCGGGTATAGCGCGCTTCGCCCGGGTGGCCGAACATCAAGGCGAGCACGCCGCGCCTTGCCTTTCCGAACAAGGCATTTGCAAAGCCGACGGTGGGGGCGACGGTAGTCACGAAGCAGGCTGTAGTCGTACTGATAACAGGTGCGATCGTACTGAAATTAAGTACGTCTGGCAATCCTGCCGCGGCGTCGCGTTGCGCTTGCCACCGGTCCGATGGACGCTGCCGCGCAGCGTTAAAATTCGCGCAGGGAATAACGGAGCGGAATGATGACCCAAGACGAACTGAAGCAGGCGGTGGCACGGGCCGCCCGCGATTACGTGGCCGATCGCTTGCCGCAAGGCGCGATCCTGGGAGTCGGCACTGGCAGCACGGCGAATTTTTTCATCGACGAGCTCGCCGCGATCAAGGGGCGGCTGGGGGGCACCGTCGCCAGTTCGGAAGCCACCGCCAAGCGCCTGGCCGGCCACGGCATCCGGGTCCTCGACCTCAACGACATCGATGCCATGGGAATTTATGTCGATGGCGCGGACGAGATCGATCACGGCCTGGCGATGGTCAAGGGCGGTGGCGGTGCATTGACGCGCGAAAAAATCGTTGCCGCCGTGGCGGAAACCTTTGTCTGCATCTGCGATGCGTCCAAGCGTGTGCCGGTCATGGGGCGCTTTCCCCTTCCGGTCGAAGTGATCCCCATGGCGCGCGCCCACGTGGCGCGCGAACTGCAAAAGCTCGGCGGCGCACCCAGGCTGCGCGAGGGCTTCGTGACCGACAACGGCAACCTGATCCTCGACGTGCATGGCCTGTCGATTACCGACCCGGCCGGTATGGAGCAGGTCATCAACCAGATCGTCGGCGTCGTCACCAACGGCCTGTTTGCCCTGCGCGGCGCCGACCTGCTGTTGCTGGCAAGTCCGCACGGCGTGCAGACTTTCCAGCGCTGAAACAATTTCGTCACACGCGGCGGCTATAGTCGCGGGATCGTTTAACGGGTGGCGCCATGAACCAGGAACACATCAGTCGGCAATTCGACGCCGATCTCGAAGGCTTGCGCACGCGCGTGCTGGCGATGGGCGGCTTGGTCGAACAGCAGTTGAAACGCGCCATGGATGGCCTGGAATCGGGCGACATCGGCCTCATCGATCAGGTCATCGCCAACGATCGCCAGGTCAATCGCCACGAGGTCGAGCTCGACGAGGCCTGCAACAACGTGATTGCGCGGCGCCAGCCGGCAGCGGTCGACCTGCGCATGATCATGACCGTGGTGAAGACCATCACCGATCTCGAGCGCATCGGCGACGAGGCCAAGAAAATCGCCAAGATGGCGCGCGCGCTTCATGTCGGCGGCTCACGCGGCATGCCGCGGGTGGACCTGCGCGGTCCGGCCGATATCGCGGTGGCCATGCTGCGCAAGGCGCTCGACGCCTTTGCCCGCCTCGACGTCAATTCTTCCGCCGACGTGGTGCGCCAGGACCGGGAAGTCGATGCCGGTTTCCAGGCCGCGATGCGCCAGCTGATCACCTACATGATGGAAGATCCGCGCACCATTTCCAGTTCGCTGGATCTGCTGTTCGTCGCGCGCTCGATCGAGCGCGTCGGCGATCATGCCAAGAACATCTCCGAATACGTGGTGTATCTGGTCAAGGGCCGCGACGTGCGCCACATCGGCCTGGAAGCGATGGAGAAGGAAGTCGCCGGGCGCTGAGCCCGGCCTTTCGATTTACTGCCTGGGTGGCACGTAGCCGCTGATCTGGTCGGCACCTTCACCGAAGAAATGCTTGGTGACCTGCTCCGCCAGGTATTTCCGGTGCTGCGGATCGGCCAGGCTGAGGCGGTTCTCGTTGATGATCATGGTTTGCAGGCGTATCCACTGCTGCCAAGCCTCTTTGGAAACGTTCTCCCACAGTTTCTTGCCGAGTTCGCCCGGCATGGGCGGCAGGTCGAGGCCTTCCGCCTCGCGTCCCAGTTTGACGCAGTTCACCATTCGTGCCACGGACATTCCTTTCGCAGTAAGCAGCGCAAAGCGCGCAGTTTACCCTGACTTGCGCGGGGGCCTACAAGGCCTTCACCAGCACTTTCGAACGGCGCTGCAGGTTATACAGTTCGCGCCGCGCGGCGGGCAGGGCATCGACATCGGTTTCGGCAAAGCCGCGCTCGATGAACCAGTGCGCGGTGCGCGTGGTGAGCACGAACAGGCGCTTCAGCTTGAGCTTTTTTGCCCTGGCTTCGATGTGGGTGCGCAACTGGTCGCCATAGCCGCTGCGGCGGAAATCGGGCACCACGGCCAGGCAGGCGAGCTCGGCGGCCTTTTCGCTGGAGAAGGGATAGACGGCGGCGCAGCCCACGATCACGCCGTCGTGTTCCACCACCGAGAACCGGGTGATTTCCATTTCCAGCCGCTCGCGTCCGCGCTTGACCAGGGTGCCGTCGGCTTCCAGGGGCTCGATCAGGCTGAGGATGGCGCCGACGTCGTCGATGGTGGCATCGCGCAGGCGCGCCAGGGGCGCGCTGGTCAGCACGGTGCCGATGCCGTCGCGCGTGAATAGTTCCATCAGCATGGCGCCGTCGGCCTGGCGGTCGAGGAAATGCACGCGACCGACGCCGGAACGGCAGGCGCGGATGGCGCTGGGCAGGACACGGGCGACTTCCGGCGCCTGCTTGCCCAGGTAGCGGGCCGCGAGTTTCTGCGCTTCATCGGCGGTGACGGCGTCGATCAGCGCGCCCTTGGCGTTGCGCAGCCCCGGCGCGTCGCAGAGGTAGATCAGTTTGTCGGCCTTGACCGCGATGGCAACCGCCTCGGCCGCCTCCTCCCAGGCCAGGTTGAAAATCTCGCCGGTGGGCGAGGCGCCGATGGGGGTGATCAGGACCACGTTTTCCTGCGCCAGATCGGCCTGGATTTCTTCGGCGATCACCTTGCGCACCGCGCCGGTGTATTGGAAGTCGATGCCGTCGACCACGCCGACCGGGCGCGCGGTGATGAAATTGCCGCCGGTCACGCGCAAAAAGGCGCCGGCCATCGGCGTGTTGGGCAGGCCTTGCGAAAGCAGGGCCTCGATCTCGATGCGGGTCACGCCCATGGCGCGCTTGACGCACTCCAGCGCCGCGCCGTCGGTGACGCGCAGGCCCTTGTGAAAGCGCGGCGTCAATCCGCGTGCGTGCATTTCTGCGTCGATCTGTGGCCGTGCACCATGCACCAGTACCAGGCGGATGCCCATGCTGTCGAGCAGGGCGATGTCGTGGATCAGGGCCTGGGCGGCGCCCGACTCGAGGACTTCGCCACCGAAGGCGATGACGAAGGTACGACCGCGAAAGGCATGGATGTAAGGCGCCGCCTGGCGCACCCAGGCCACCAGGCGGGCATCGGTCTCGGGCTGGCTTTCGCGTGTCTCCAGGGTCATTTCTTGGGTTTGCCTTTGCTGGGGGTGGTGGGGGCAGGCCGGCTTGCGGGTTTGGGCTTCGCCGCGACCGGCGTGGCTTTCGCCGCCTGGTCGGGAAGGGCTTGCGGCGCGGATGGCTTGGCTGCCTGGGCAGCAGGCCGGGCCGCTTTCCCGGCTTTCTTGTCCTTCTTTTCCTTGACGGGCTTTTCCGGCTTGGCGCGCGGAATCGGCTTGCCCTCAAGCTCGGCTTCGAGGCGTTCGCAAATGGTGCGCAATACCTTCACTCTTGCGTAACCCTTGTCGTTGGCCTCGACCAGGGTCCATGGCGCGATGCCGGTGCTGGTGCGGTCCACCATGTCGCAAATGGCTTCCTGATAAGCATCCCATTTTTCCCGATTGCGCCAGTCTTCCTCGGTGATCTTGAAGCGTTTGAACTCGATCTTCTCGCGTTCCTTGAAGCGCCGCAACTGTTCCTCCTGGCTGATTTGCAGCCAGAATTTCGTCACGATGACGCCGGCATCGGCGAGGTCGTGCTCGAAGTCGTTGATCTCGGAGTAGGCGCGCAGCCAGTCGGCCTCGGCGCAGAAACCCTCGACGCGCTCCACCAGCACGCGGCCGTACCAGGTGCGGTCGAAGATCGCCACCCGGCCGTTGCGCGGCATGTGGCGCCAGAAGCGCCACAGGTAGGGCTGGGCGCGCTCTTCCTCGGTCGGCGCCGCGACCGGAATGATCTGGTAGTCGCGCGCGTCCATCGAGGCGGCAATGCGGCGGATGGCGCCGCCCTTGCCGGCGGCGTCGGCACCCTCGAAGGCACAGACCAGCGAACGCCCCTTGAAGCGCGGATCGCGCACCAGCTCGGAGAGTTTGCCCTGCCACTTGGCCAACTGTGCGTCGTATTCGTTTTCGCTCAGGGCATGTTTCAGGTTGAGTTCGGAAAGCACGTTGCGGCCGTCGATATTGACCCGCATCGGCGGCGCCACCGGCGTGGCCTGCTTGCCCTCGTCGGCCAGCCGCTGGCGGATGGCCTTGAGCAGGATCTGGCCGGTGGTCAGCGAGCGATAGCGGTCATCCTCGCCCTCGACGATGATCCATGGCGCCCAGGGCGTGTTGGTCATGCGCAGCACATGGCCGACCACGTCCTGCAATTTGTCGTAGGTCTTGAGCCGGTCCCAGTTCCACTTGGTGACGCGCCAGGCGGTCTTGGGATCTTTCTCCAGCGCTTTCAGGCGCCGCTTCTGGCCATCCTTGGTCAGGTGGAACCAGAACTTGAGCACCAGCGCGCCCTCGTTGACCAGCATCGCCTCGAAGCGGTTGATCTGGTCGATGCGGGCATCCATGTCGGCCTGGCGCATGCTGCCTTCGAGGCGATCATGGATCGGGCTGGAATACCAGGAACCGGCGAACACGCCGATGCGGCCCTTGGGCGGCAGGGCGCGCCAGTAGCGCCACATGAAGGGGCGCTCGCGCTCCTCGTCGGTGGGCGTGGAGAACGCCAGCGTGGAAATGAAGCGCGGGTCCATCCACTCGTACAGGATGTTGATGGTCTCGCCCTTGCCGGCGCCGTCCTGGCCACTGACCAGCACGACGACGGGAATCTTGCCGTTTTCCTTGAGGTCGTATTGCGCGTCCTGCAAGGCGGCGCGCAGGGCCGGGACTTCCTTTTTGTAGGTCTGTTTGTCGATCTTGTGACCGAGTTCCGCGGATTCGAACATCACCAATCTCCCCAAAGTGCCATCATTGCCGCCACGGCGCCCAATCCGGCCGTTTCGGTGCGCAGTACCCGCGGCCCCAAGCCAATGGCATGGAAACCGGCGGCGCGCGCTGCCAGGATTTCGCCTTCCTCGAAACCACCCTCGGGTCCGACCAGCAGGCTGACCGGCCCTTCGGGAACGCCCAAGTCGCGCAGGCGGGCGGCAACCCCCGGAGCGCAGACGAGGCGCATTCCATTTTGCTGCGCGGCCATGCCAAGGTATTGCGGCAGATCAAGAATCGGCGCGACGGCGGGAACCCGGTTGCGCCCGGATTGCTCGCAGGCGGCGATGGCGACGTTGCGCCAATGCTCGACCCGGCGCTCGGCGCGTTCGCCGGTGAGCCGGATCACGCTGCGCCTTGCCGCCACCGGCTGAATGCGCCGCACGCCGAGCTCGACCGCCTTTTGCACCACGAAATCCATCTTGTCGCTGGCTGGCAGCGCTTGCACCAGGGTCAGGTCGAGCGGAGGTTCGCAATCGATGTCTTCGAAGCTGTCCAGCGTCGCGCGCAGGCTCTTGCCGGCGGGATGGAGGCTCGCGCGCCATTGTCCGCCGCACCCGTCGAACAGAATCGCCGTGTCGCCGGCGCCGACTCTCAGGACTTTCAGGGCATGGTGGGTCGCGTCGGCGGTAAGCTCGACAACCGCGCCGGGGTGTAGCGGAAAGGGACAGAAAAACCTCGGTATCATGGGCGGATTATCCCCAAAACCCGGATGCCGCGCATGGCCAGTCTTTCCCCACCCGTTTGCGATTTTGGTCGTCCGGCGATCGACTTCGACCTGCCCGGCGTGGATGGTCGTCGCCACACCCTGGCCAGCGCCAGGGGACCGCGTGGGCTGCTGGTGATGTTCATCTGCAACCATTGCCCTTACGTCAAGGCCGTGCTCGACCGGATCATCCGCGACACCCGCGAACTCGCCGCGCTCGGCGTCGGCAGCATTGCCGTCATGAGCAATGATCCAAGCGATTACCCCGAAGACTCCTGGGACAACATGGTCAGGCTGGCGCGCGACCAGGATTTCCCCTTTCCCTACGTGCTCGACGAATCGCAGGCCGTGGCCAGGGCCTATGGCGCGGTGTGCACGCCGGATTTCTTCGGTTACGACGCGAAGCTGGAATTGCAGTATCGCGGTCGCCTCGACGAGTCGCGCAAGGAAGCCGCCCCTCCCACGGTGCGACGGGAACTGTTCGAGGCGATGCGTGCCGTGGCGCAAACCGGGCTGGGTCCGCGGCAGCAGACACCCAGCATCGGTTGCTCGATCAAGTGGCGCGAGGCATGAGCGCGCGGCGCGCGGCCCTGGCGGTTCTGCTCTGTGCCGCGCTACTCCCCGGCGTCGCTTTCGCCCAGATCAGCAATCTCCTGATCCAGACCCTGGCGGGTGGCGGTTTCCGGATCTGGCATGCGGATGGCGTTTCGATCCTCGACGACGACGAGGTGATGCTGCTGGAGTCGCTCGCTGAAGTCGGCGGCAGCCAGCCGACGGCAACCGCGCTGGGGCCGGCGCGCGCGCTGCGCACAGCCCAGGGCGTGATCATCGAGCTGACGGAGCGTGCGCGCGACCGGGAATTGCTGGTCGATCGCGACGCCTGCGGCCATGTCAAGACCTGGCATGCGGAAGGCGTCACCCGCCTCAGCGAGGACCAGGCGACCGATCTGGTGATGGCCGCCCTGCCGGGCGGCGGGCCGCGTCTCGTGCTCGACGCGGAACATCATGCCAAGAGTTACCTGACCAACATCGGTGTCATGGTGGCGATCTGGAAACCCCGTTCCGCCGGCAGGTGAGCCCGGACTACCCCGGCCAGGCCTTTTTCAACATCTGCAGGAACTCGGTCCGGGTCGTGACGCGAATCGAGAGTTCGTTGTAGGGAAATATCCGGTTCATGTTCTGGCGGTTGGCAGCGTTCGCCGGATCGATCGTCACCAGCACGATAATGTTGCCATCGCGGGAATAGGGCAGCCACTCCTGCGCTTCGGCGACCCCCTTGCTGATCCTGGAGGCCAGGTCGCGATTGGGTGACCACGTTTCCTCCAGGGGTTGATAGCGCAGGTTGAATTTCTTGCCGAGTGCGGTGCCGATCTTCGCCAGCGGAATGTTGAAATCCTCCACCAGGACGGTTTCGATGTCCTTTGCCTTGCGTTGTGCCCAGCGTTGGGCCAGATCGAGTTCGGGTTGCTCGATCATGCCTTGTTCGACGAGGGCTTCGTAACGCTCGGGGAGCATGGCCGAGGCCTGCATGCGCTTGGAGAGCGCAAGTGCAAGTGTCGAGGTCAGGGTCTCCAAGGCTTCCTCGGCCATCTTGTCGAAGTGGCTGCCGCTGCGCTGATTGATCAATTGCAGGACGCCGACGAGTTCCTTGAGCGATCCTTCGAGAAGGGGAGCCGCCAGCATCTGCCTGGAGCGGAAGCCCGTTGCGCCATCCACGCCGCTGAAGAAGTGGAGGTTCGGGTCGATACGCTTCATTTCCTCCTTGTTTTCCAGATCGTCGATGCGCAAGGCCTTTCTCGTCACGCCGACATAGCCGGCAATGCTGCGCCTATCCAGGGGCAGCACCAGATCCTTGCTGGAATCGATCCCGCTCTTGACGCGCGAGACCAAGGCGCGTCGCTCCTTGTCATGGACATAGAGCGTCACCCGCTCACAGCTGAACAAATCGCTGATTTCGGCGGAAAGCCCGACCATGATCTGCGCCGCGTTGTCGGTGCCGTGAATTTTGTTGGTCAGTGCCTGCAGTCGTTTGGCAAAATCCAGACGGTCCTGGGCGCTACTTTCCCTCGCCTGCGATGCCTCGGCCGGTTTGCTCGACGACGTCAAGGCCTGCATCCGCTTCGACAGGGCAAGCGCCAGCGTCGTCGTCAGGGCGGTCACTCCTTCCTCGGCAACCTTGTCGAATCGCCCGTCCACCCGCTGGTTGATGAGTTGCAGGACACCCACCAGCGTCTTGTCCGCTCCTTGCAGCAGCGGGGCGGCCAGCATTTGCCTGGACTTGAACCCGGTGACGCCGTCGACACGGTTGAAGAAATTCAACCGCGGATCGATACGCTTCAATTCCTCGGCGTCGTCCAGGTCGTCGATGCGCACCGTGGTCTTTGTCGCGGCGACGTAGCCGGCAATGCTGCGGTGGTCGAGGGGCAGCACCAGATCCTTGCTGGAATTGATGCCCGACTTTACGCGGGACACCAGCGCCTTGCGTTCCGGATCGAACACGTACAGGGTGAGGCGTTCGCAGAGGAACAGGTTGCTGATCTCGGACGACAGCTCGATCATGATCTGATCGACATTGTCGGTGCCGTGAATCCTGTTCGTGAGTTCCTGCAACTTCCGCGCAAAATCGAGCCGGTCCTGCATTTGCTCGAGCGGAGTGGTCTGCGTCGGGTCGAACAGTGCTTCACTCATCGTTTTCCTCCGGGTTGTCCGGTTCGTCGCGGACGGACAATGTTAACCATGTCGGCCGTCCGGCGGGCGGGGGCGGGGCTCCTTCGACATTGCTTGTCCGCCGGCACTGTCGAATTGTCCGATTCGTTCCCAGATCAAACGCGAGCCTTCCTTGTTCATGAAATCGACATAGGCTATGGCGGCCGGCATCAGGCGCTTGTCGGTACGGTACACCAGGCGCCATTGGCGATTTACCGGCGTGCCGGCCACGTTCAAGCGGACGATCCTTCCGGCCGAGCGTTCCAGGCCAATGGTATGTTCCGAAATGAAGGAAATGCCGAGGCCCGCCATCACCGCCTGCTTGATCGTCTCGTTGCTGCCAAGCTCCATGGTGGCGCCTGCCGCCACGCCATGCTCGGCGAGAAAGCGTTCGAGGGCGCCACGGGTGCCCGATCCAGGTTCCCGGATCAGCAGGGTTTCCTCCGCCAGCTGACGGGCATCGATGCGGCGTTTCTGCGCCAGGGGATGTTCCGGCGCGGCGATGAACACCAGCGGATGATCGGCGAATACCTTGGCCACGGTATCGAATTCCGTCGGTGGTGTGCCCATGATCGCCAGGTCGATGTCGTTATCCGCCAGATAACGGACGATGGCGCCCCGATTGTTGACCGTGAGCTGGATATCGACCCCCGGGTGGCGGCGACGAAACTCGGCGAGCAGCGAAGGTGCGAAATATTTCGCGGTACTGACCACGCCTATCTTCAGCCGCCCGGCCTCGACGCCCTTGAGCGCCGCCAGCGCCTCGCTGGCCTCGCGCAATTGCTCGGCGATGCGCCGTGCCTGACGCGCAACTTCCTCGCCGGCCGCCGTCAGGCGGACTTTCTTGCCCGCCTGCTCGGTCAGCGGCAGCCCGGCCTGGTCCTCCAGCGCCTGGACCTGCATCGACACCGCCGGCTGCGTCAGGTGCAGTTCCTCGGCGGCGCGCGAGAACGAGAGATGGCGCGCCACCGCCTCGAAGATCTTGAGCTGGCGCAAGGTGACGTTCTTCATGGCGACAGGTTCCGGAAAGGCGTGGGGATGGGCTTGCGAATCATCTTATCACTGCCATAAGAAACCATGACTGGAACTTATGGATGTCCCCGGGCTATGCTGTGCGCCATGTTGCAGGCCCTGATCTTCGACGTCGATGGCACGCTCGCCGACACCGAGCGCGATGGCCATCGCCTGGCTTTCAATGCCGCCTTCAGGGAGGCCGGCCTGCCCTGGCATTGGGATGTCAGGCTCTATGGCGAACTGCTGGCGGTAACCGGCGGCAAGGAGCGCATGGTGCATTACGCCCTGCGCCATGCGCCGGATCTGGCGGCCAAGCCCGGCTTCGACAACCTGGTGCGCAAGCTGCATGTCTTGAAGACCGAGCATTACGTGCAGCTGGTCCATGCCGGCGGCATTCCGCTGCGGCCCGGCGTCGGCCCGCTGTTGCGCCAGGCGCGGGCCGTCGGCCTGCGCCTGGCGATCGCCACCACCACCTCGCCGGAAAACGTTTCGGCGCTGCTGCGCGCCAGCCTGGCGCCGGATGCGGAATCCTGGTTCGAGGTGATCGGCGCCGGCGACGTGGTGCCGCGCAAGAAACCGGCACCCGATATCTACCTCTGGGTGCTGGAGCGCCTGGGCCTGGCGGCGGATGCCTGCCTGGTCTTCGAGGATTCCGGCAACGGCCTCAAGGCAGCGCTGGGCGCCGGCCTGGTGACCGTCGTCACGGACGGCGAATACACGCGGGACCACGATTTCTGCGGCGCCTGCGCGGTGCTGTCCGATCTTGGCCTGCCCGAGCGGCCGGCGCTGGCCAGGCGGGGCGACATGCAGGGCAAGGCCTGCGTCGATCTCGACCTGCTGCGCAGCTGGCATCGCCACGCCATCAGTAGAAATTGATGGTCATGATAAAAATTCGTGAATGGAATTTATGGTTTTCGCTGACTAAGATGCTGTCCATGCCAACCCGAATGCAGTTTGTGCTGCACTGAACCGAGGAGAACCGAATGGATCAATCGAACCGCTATGCCGACCTGTCGCTGAAGGAAGAAGACCTGATCAAGGGCGGCCGGCACATCCTGGTGGCCTACAAGATGAAGCCCAAGGCGGGCACCGGCTACCTCGAAGGCGCGGCCCACTTCGCCGCCGAATCCTCCACCGGCACCAATGTTGAAGTGTCCACTACCGATGACTTCACCAAGGGCGTCGATGCGCTGGTGTATTACATCGACGAAGCGACCGAGGACATGCGCATCGCCTATCCGATCGAGCTGTTCGACCGCAACGTCACCGACGGCCGCTTCATGCTGGTGTCCTTCCTGACGCTGGTGATCGGCAACAACCAGGGCATGGGCGACATCGAGTACGCCAAGATGATCGACTTCTACATGCCCGACCGCGTGATCCAGATGTTCGACGGCCCGGCCAAGGACATCTCCGACCTGTGGCGCATCCTCGGTCGTCCGGTCAAGGACGGCGGCTACATCGCCGGCACCATCATCAAGCCCAAGCTCGGCCTGCGTCCCGAGCCCTTCGCCCAGGCGGCCTACCAGTTCTGGCTGGGCGGCGACTTCATCAAGAACGACGAACCGCAGGGCAACCAGGTGTTCGCCCCGATCAAGCAGGTGCTGCCGCTGGTCTATGACGCGATGAAGCGTGCCCAGGACGAAACCGGCGAGGCCAAACTGTTTTCGATGAACATCACCGCCGACGACCATTACGAAATGTGTGCCCGCGCCGACTTCGCGCTGGAAACCTTTGGCCCCGACGCCGACAAGCTGGCCTTCCTGGTTGATGGCTACGTAGGCGGCCCCGGCATGGTTACCACCGCGCGGCGCCAGTTTCCCAACCAGTACCTGCACTACCACCGCGCCGGCCACGGCGCCGTCACCTCGCCCTCGGCCAAGCGCGGCTACACCGCCTTCGTGCTGGCCAAGATGAGCCGCCTGCAGGGCGCTTCCGGCATCCACGTCGGCACCATGGGCTACGGCAAGATGGAAGGCGAGGGCGACGACAAGATCATCGCCTACATGATCGAGCGCGACGAGTGCCAGGGCCCGGTCTACTACCAGAAATGGTTTGGCATGAAGCCGACCACGCCGATCATCTCCGGCGGCATGAATGCGCTGCGCCTGCCCGGCTTTTTCGAGAACCTCGGCCACGGCAACGTGATCAACACCGCCGGCGGCGGCTCCTACGGCCACATCGATTCCCCGGCCGCCGGCGCCAGGTCGCTGCGCCAGGCCTACGAATGCTGGAAGTCCGGCGCCGACCCGATCCAGTACGCCAAGGAGCACAAGGAATTCGCCCGCGCCTTCGAATCCTTCCCCAAGGACGCCGACAAGCTCTATCCCGGCTGGCGCGAGAAGATCGGCGTGCACAAGTAATTCGGGCTGCACCAGAATCCCCGTCGCGACGGGGATTTTTTGGCTCCCAAATCCGAGTGTTTTGATCGACTTTTTTGCGAGGCTGCCATGTCGAGCAAGGAACATTTCCTGATCAATAACCAGCCTTTCTACCGGCCGCAAGGCAACGAGGTTGTGCTTTACGCGGCGGCCTATGCCGCGCGCCTGCCGGTGATGGTCAAGGGCCCCACCGGCTGCGGCAAGTCGCGCTTCGTCGAATACATGGCCTGGAAGCTGGGCAGGCCGCTGATCAGCGTCGCCTGCAACGAGGACATGACGGCGTCCGACCTGGTCGGCCGTTACCTGCTCGATGCCGGCGGTACGCGCTGGCTGGACGGGCCCTTGACTACGGCGGCGCGCATCGGTGCCATCTGCTACCTGGATGAAATCGTCGAGGCGCGGCAGGACACCACGGTGGTGATCCATCCGCTGACCGACCATCGCCGCAGCTTGCCGCTGGACAAGAAGGGCGAGGTGGTGGCGGCACATCCGGATTTCCAGCTGGTGATCTCCTACAACCCCGGCTACCAGTCGCTGATGAAGGATCTCAAGCAGTCGACCAAGCAGCGCTTCACCGCCTTCGACTTCGATTACCCCGAGGCCACGCTGGAAGCCGGCATCGTCGCCAACGAGGCCGGCATCGAGCTGGCGCTGGCGGCGCAACTGGTCAAGGTCGCCCAGGCAGGGCGCAACCTCAAGGGCCACGGCCTCGACGAGGGCGTCTCGACGCGGCTGGTGGTGTACGCCGCGAATCTGGTGCGCCAGGGCGTGAGTGCCGCCGATGCCTGCCGCATGGCCATGGTGCGGCCGATCACCGACGACGCCGACATCCGCGCCACGCTGGACAACGCCATCGACAGCATTCTCGGTTAGGCAAAAGTCGGCGCTGATGATACGGCGAGCTTGACATGCCCATCGGCCTTAGACCGGTAAGCGACGCCCGCGCGCGAACCTTCGCCGATCCGCAGGTGCAGGCCGCATGGTCGGCGCTGGACTGCGGCTTCGCCCAGGTCGCCGACGTCTTCGAAGAGTGCGTGAAGGAGGCGCTGGCGGTGTTGTCGGCGAGCCAGTTTGCCGCCTACATCGAGGCCGCGCGCGGTCTGGGCAAGCTGGGGCGTGGTGCCGAGCCGATACTGGTCTTCCTTCAGATCTGGCCGACGGTGGTCGCTACGGTTCGCGGCGACGCGCTGGCGCCGGTGCTGGACCTGGTCAGGGCGATGCAGAAGTCACCCAATGGCGGCGCCATCGCCGGCTTTTTGCAGACCCTGGCGCCGGTGGCGCGGCGCCTGCAGGCGATCGAGCAGCTGGAGCTGTATCTCGGCCTGCTGCGCGAGCTGATGCAGCGCACCTCGACCTCGATCCACGGCCGCCACATCACCTTTCCCAGTCCCTCGCTGCCGGTCTTCTGTCGCCAGGCGCCGCAACTGCTCGGCTTGCTCTCGCTGGGCGGGCTGCGCAACTGGGTCGATTACGGCATCCTCAGCCATGCCACGCACCCGGAGCGGCAGGAAGAGTACTTCGCCCTGCAATCCGCCGACAGCCGCGCCATCCTGCAGCGCGAGCGCCACGGCACGCTGTTCGCCGACGTCGAGCGCAAGCTGGAACTCTGGTTGCGCGCCTTGTGGCGCGAGGGCGAGCTGCTGGTGCCGTACTCGACCGCCCCACTGACCCATGGCGAAATCCGCCAGCCCATGCCCTATTACGACAGCCAGGGCATGCGGGTGCCGGACGTGCTCGACGACGCCATGCGTGCCGGCGGCCGGGTTTCCGGCCTCGACCGCTACCGTGCCGTGCTGGCGCACATGGTCGGCCACCGGCGCTGGAGCACGCCGCAGATCGCCGACAACTGGAGCCCTTTCCAGCGCATGGCGGTGGAGTTCTTCGAGGACTGCCGCGTCGAGCTGCTGCTGATCCGCGACTACCCCGGCCTGCGGCGGGTCTTCCTTGCCCTGCATCCGCATCCTGCCGCCGCGGGCTGCGATCCGGAAACCACCTCCTGCCTGCGCCACCGGCTGGCGATGTTTTCGCGCGCCGCGCTCGATCCGGATCACGGCTATGCCGATCCGGTGTTGCTCGATTACGTGGCGCGCCTCCATGCGCTGCTGGAAGGTGGCGCGGCCGGCACCGCCGACGTGGCGGCCCTGGCGCTGTCCTGGGTGGCGAAGACGCGGCGCCAGAGCGACCAGTACGCCAGGATTCACTTCACCGACACGGTGATCGACTACCGCGACGACAACCGCCAGCTCTGGCGTTTCATCGAGGAGGGCGACGAGGAAGAGGCCTTCGACGAGCCGCGCCGGCGTACCCCGGCCGAGGAAACGGTGGGCCTGCCGCCGCGGCGCTATGCCGAGTGGGATTACCGCACGCAAAGCTACAAGCCGGACTGGGCCAGCGTCTACGAGGCGCTGCACCCGAGCGGCGAGGCCGCGCACATCGACCGGCTGCTGCAACGCCATGCGGCGCTGGCGCGCCAGCTCAAGCGCCTGCTGGACATCCTCAAGCCGCAGGACAAGGTTCGGCTGCGCTACCAGGAGGAGGGCAGCGAGCTCGACCTCGATGTCGCGCTGCGCTCGCTGATCGATTTTCGCAGCGGCGTGACGCCCGATTCGCGCATCAACATGAGCCACACCACCGCCGGGCGCAACATCGCGGTGATGGTGCTGCTGGATCTGTCCGCATCGCTGAACCAGCGCGTCGCCGACGGTGGCCAGACGGTGCTCGAACTAAGTCAGGAAGCGGTGTCGCTGCTGGCCTGGGCCATCGACCATCTCGGCGATCCCTGTGCCATCGCCGGCTTCCACTCCAACACCCGGCATGAGGTGCGCTTCCAGCACATCAAGGGCTTTTCCGAGCGCTGGGACGAGGCGGTCAAGGCCCGCGTTGCCGCCATGCAGGCCGGGTACTCGACGCGCATGGGCGCCGCGCTGCGTCATGCCGGGCACTACCTGGCCGCGCGCCGGGCGGACAAGCGCATCCTGCTGCTGCTGACCGATGGCGAACCCTCCGACGTCGATGTCGAGGATGGCGCCTACCTGCGCGCCGACGCCAAACGGGCGGTCGACGAACTGGCGGCAAAAGGGCTGACCACCTTCTGCCTCAGCCTCGACCGCAAGGCGGACGAGTACGTGCGGGAGATCTTCGGCCAGCGCTGGCGCGTGCTCGACCGCATTGAGCGCCTGCCCGAGCAGTTGCCGATGGTCTACCTCAATCTGACGAAATGAGGCTCCGCCACGTCAGGGCGGCGACCGGGCTGCCTCCTCATCCGCCCTGGCGACCTTGGACAGCCAATCGGTAAGCCGCCATTCCCTCGCGTTTCGCCACGGCCAGCACAAGCACCGTCAGCACCTCGTCCTCGACACAGTAGACCAGACGGTAACCCTGCTGACGCAGCTTGATCCTGTAGCAGTGGCGAAGATCGCCATGCAATTCGGCACCCGGCACATGGGGCTGCATGAGGCGTTTCTTGAGTGCCTTGCGCAGTACATCCTTGACGCTGCCGTCCAGCGCTTTCCACTCGGCCAGCGCCTCGGGGACGAACTTGAGCCGGTAGCGCGGCGCATCAGCGCCGGCATCAGATCTGGTCAATATCCACCTCGATGGCGGCATCCCTGTTGGCGAGTCGGCGGCGCGCAAGTTCGAGCAAGTCCCGATCCGCCAATTCCTCGACCATGGCCGCGAACAGTCCGGGGGTGATCATGTAGAAGGCCGGACGATTGTGGTTGAGCACGGCAACCGGCATTTCGCCCGCCGTGCGCAAGACCTGCGCCGGGTTCTTCTTGAATTCCGACATGCTGATGGTGAGTTCCGCGTAGAGGGTATCCATGGGGTGCTCCTTGAATGGAATGGCTCCAAATATAGAGCCAATTGTGGAGCTTTTCAAGCGAGGCAGATTTCATCCCGTGCTGCGAAGGTCGGTAAACGCCCCGTCGTCCTCTACATTGCGCCCGATCGGTTTCGGTGTCGTCGTCGTGTCGTCAAAGCTGCGCCAGGCGCCAAACAAGCTCCTTATTGATGAAATAAGAAAAAGTGAATGGTGCTTATAGGTCGATCGGGCTACATTGCGTCTTGAAGAGCATGGACATCATTCCGGGTAGGGTCGCGCGGCGGCCGCCTGGACCAGAACAGCAAGGGGGCGGGAACATGCAGTACGGACGCATCACGCTGACGCGTTACACCATCGAGGCCGAGCACAAGCATCCGGGCGCCTCGGGCGAGTTTTCCGGCCTGCTGAATTCGCTGGCCACCGCCATCAAGATCATTTCCAACCAGGTCAACAAGGGGGCGCTGGTCGGCACCCTGGGCAATGCCGACGCCGACGGCAATGTGGTCAATGTGCAGGGCGAGGTGCAGAAAAAGCTCGATGTCATCAGCAACGAGATCATGCTGCAGGAAAACGAGTGGACCGGCCACCTGGCGGGCATGGCGTCCGAGGAAATGGAGGCTGTCTACACCCTGCCTGTGACCTGCCGGCGCGGCAAGTATCTGCTGGTGTTCGATCCGCTCGACGGCAGCTCGAACATCGACGTCAACCTCACCGTCGGCAGCGTCTTTTCCGTCCTGCGCGCGCCCAACCCGGGCCAGGACGCCGCGATGGAGGACTTCCTGCAGCCGGGCGCGCAGCAGGTCTGCGCCGGTTTCGCCCTCTACGGCCCGTCGACCATGCTGGTGCTGACCACCGGCGACGGCGTCGATGGCTTCACGCTCGATCGCGACATCGGCGCCTTCATCCTCACCCATCCGCAGATGCGGGTCCCGGCCGACACTCGCGAGTTCGCCATCAATGCCTCCAACGAGCGCTTCTGGGAGCCGCCGGTGAAGCGCTACGTCGAGGAATGCCTGGCCGGCAAGACCGGCCCGCGCGGCAAGGACTTCAACATGCGCTGGGTGGCCTCGCTGGTCGCCGAAACCTTCCGCATCCTGACCCGCGGCGGCATCTTCATGTACCCGCGGGACAACAAGGACCCCGCCAAGCCTGGCCGCCTGCGCCTGATGTACGAGGCCAACCCGATTTCCTTCCTGATCGAGCAGGCCGGCGGTGCGTCGAGCACGGGCCGCGAGCGCATCATGGATATCGGGCCCGGCGATTTGCACCAGCGCGTGCCGCTGATCTTCGGCTCGAAGAACGAGGTCGAGCGCGTCGTCCGCTACCATCAGGAATGGGTCAGCGGCAAGGATGCCGACGGCTTCAATTCGCCCCTGTTCGGCACCCGCTCGCTGTTCCGCACGCAGTAGCCAGGAATTCACACTTCAGGAGTCACCGCCATGTCGGTCAAGCATCCCATTGTCGCCATCACCGGGTCTTCGGGCGCCGGCACCTCCACGGTCACCAAGTCCTTCGAACTGGTGTTCCGCCGCGAGAAGCTCAAGGCAGCCGTCGTCGAGGGTGACTCCTTCCACCGCTACGACCGAAAGTCGATGAAGGTGGCGATGGAAGAAGCCCGCCAGCAGGGCAACAACCACTTCAGCCACTTTGGCCCCGAGGCAAACCTGCTGGAGGAACTGGCGGATCTGTTCAAGGGCTATGGCGAAAGCGGCCACGGCAAGGTGCGCAAATACCTGCACAACGCCGAGGAGGCGGCGCCCTACGGCCAGCAGTCCGGCGAATTCACGCCATGGGCGGATATTCCGCAGGGTACCGACCTGATGTTCTACGAAGGACTGCACGGTGCCGCCGTCACCGACAAGGTCAATGTCGCCCAGCATGCCGACCTGCTGGTCGGCGTGGTGCCGACGGTCAACCTCGAATGGATACAAAAGCTGCACCGCGACAAGAACCAGCGCGGCTATTCGACCGAGGCGGTGGTCGATACCATCCTGCGGCGCATGCCCGACTACATCAACTACATCACGCCGCAGTTCTCGCGCACCCACATCAATTTCCAGCGCGTGCCGACGGTCGATACCTCGAACCCCTTCATCGCCCGCGACATCCCGACGGCCGACGAGAGCTTCGTGGTGATCCGCTTCGCCAATCCCAAGGGCATCGACTTTCCCTATCTGCTGGCCATGATCCACGACTCCTTCATGTCGCGGCCGAACATCATCGTGGTGCCAGGCGGCAAGATGGAACTGGCAATGCAGTTGATCTTCACACCCCTGATCCTGCGCCTGATCGAAAATAGCAAACGGGCCTGAGTTCAAGCGAATCAAGTACCTGGCTAGCCAGCTAGCGCGATCCGCCCGGTTTCGCCGATAATACCGGGCTCTCTGGACGGGATAACTCCCGCCCATCCATTCTTTGAGCCGCCATGACCAACATGTCCGTTCCGCCCGCCACCGCCCCCGTCGGTTCCCTGCTGTCCAACGCCATCCGCGCCCTTGCCATGGACGGGGTGCAGAAAGCCAATTCCGGCCACCCCGGCGCACCCATGGGCATGGCCGAAATTGCCGAAGTCCTGTGGAACCGCCACCTGCGCCACAATCCGGCCAACCCCAAGTGGGCCGATCGCGACCGCTTCGTACTCTCCAATGGCCACGGCTCGATGCTGCTGTATTCGCTGTTGCACCTGACCGGCTACGATCTGTCGATCGACGACCTGAAGAACTTCCGCCAGTTGCACAGCAAGACCCCGGGCCACCCGGAATACGGCTATGCGCCCGGCGTCGAGACGACCACCGGGCCGCTCGGCCAGGGCATTACCAATGCGGTCGGCATGGCGATGGCCGAGAAACTGCTGGCCAATGAGTTCAACAAGCCCGGCCATGAGATCGTCGACCACCGCACCTACGTCTTCCTCGGCGACGGCTGCCTGATGGAGGGCATCTCGCATGAGGCCTGTGCCTTGGCCGGCACCTGGGGCCTGGGCAAGCTGACGGCCTTCTGGGACGACAACGGCATTTCCATCGACGGCCACGTCGAGGGCTGGTTCACCGACGACACGCCGAAGCGCTTCGAAGCCTATGGCTGGCATGTCGTCCGTGGCGTCAATGGACATGACCCTGCCGCCGTCGAGGCGGCGCTGAAGGCTGCGCAGGCAGAGACCGGCCGGCCGACGCTGATCTGCTGCAAGACGGTGATCGGTCTCGGCTCGCCCAACAAGGCCGGTACCCACGACGTGCATGGCGCGCCGCTGGGCGACGCCGAGATTGCCGCGGCCCGCGCCCACATCGGCTGGAAGCATGCGCCCTTCGAGATTCCCTCAGAGGTCTATGCCGGCTGGGACGCCAGGCAGAAGGGCGCGGCGCGCGAGGGAGAGTGGAACGCGAAGTTTGCCGCCTACGCCCAGGCCTTCCCGGCCGAGGCCGCCGAGTTCAAGCGCCGCATGGCCGGCGAGCTACCTGCCAACTGGGCCGAGCACGCGAAAAAGGCCGTCGAGGCGGTCAATGCCAAGGCCGAAACCGTGGCCACGCGCAAGGCCTCGCAGATCGCCATCAACGCCCTGGTGCCGGCGCTGCCCGAATTCCTCGGCGGTTCGGCCGACCTGACGGGTTCCAACCTGACCAACTGGTCGGGTTGCAAGCATGTCTCGGGCAAGACGCCGGGCAATTACATCTCCTACGGCGTGCGCGAGTTCGGCATGGCTGCGATCATGAACGGCATGGCGCTGCACGGCGGCCTGCTGCCCTTCGGCGGCACCTTCCTGATGTTCTCCGAGTACTCGCGCAATGCCCTGCGCATGGCGGCGCTGATGAAGCAGCGCGATCATGAACGGCATGGCGCTGCACGGCGGCCTGCTGCCCTTCGGCGGCACCTTCCTGATGTTCTCCGAGTACTCGCGCAATGCCCTGCGCATGGCGGCGCTGATGAAGCAGCGCGTGATCCACGTGTTCACCCACGATTCGATCGGGCTTGGCGAAGACGGTCCGACCCACCAGCCGGTGGAGCAGACTGCCACCCTGCGCATGATCCCCAACATGGACGTCTGGCGCCCCTGCGACACGGTCGAGACCATGGTCGCCTGGACCTCGGCCGTGGAAAAGGCAAGCGGCCCGACCTCGCTCTGCCTGTCGCGCCAGAACCTCCCCTTCGTCGCCCGCGACGCCGCCACCCTTGCCAACGTCGCGCGCGGCGGCTATGTGATTTCCGAGGCCAAGGGCGGCAAGCCCAAGGCGGTGATCATCGCCACGGGTTCGGAAGTCGATGTCGCCCTCAAGGCGCAGGCGGCGATGGAAGCCGAAATCCCGGTGCGCGTGGTGTCGATGCCCAGCACCAACGTCTTCGACCGCCAGGATGCGGCCTACCGTGAATCGGTACTACCGCGCGGCGTGCCGCGCGTCGCCATCGAGGCCGGCGTGACCGACGGCTGGTACAAGTACGTCGGTATCGACGGCGTCGTGATCGGCCTCGACCGCTTCGGCGAGTCGGCCCCGGCCGGCCAGTTGTTCAAGGAATTCGGCTTCACGGCGGGCAACCTCGTGAAGGCAGTCGAGCAGCTCATTTAAACCCTATCAGGAGAGTATCAACATGGCTATCAAAGTCGGTATCAACGGTTTCGGTCGCATCGGCCGCATGGTGTTTCGCGCTGTCGCCAAGGAAGCCGAATTCTCGGACATCGAGATCGTCGGCATCAACGACCTGCTGGAGCCCGACTACCTGGCCTACATGCTGAAGTACGACTCGGTGCATGGCAACTTCAAGGCTGAGGTCGCCGTCGAGGGCAGCAACCTGATCGTCAATGGCAGGAAGATTCGCCTTACCGCCGTCAAGGATCCCGCCGAGCTGAAGTGGAACGAGATCGGCGCCGACCTGGTGATCGACTCGACCGGCCTGTTCCTGACCAAGGAAGGCTGCCAGAAGCACATCGCCGCCGGCGCCAAGAAGGTGGTGCAATCGGCGCCGTCGAAGGACGATACGCCGATGTTCGTGTATGGCGTCAATCACACCAAGTACGCCGGCGAGACCATCGTTTCGGCCGCTTCCTGCACCACCAACTGCCTGGCCCCGGTGGCCAAGGTGCTGCACGACAACTGGGGCATCAAGCGCGGCCTGATGACCACGGTGCACGCCGCGACGGCGACGCAGAAGACCGTCGATGGCCCGTCCAACAAGGACTGGCGCGGCGGCCGCGGCATCCTGGAGAACATCATCCCGTCCTCCACCGGCGCCGCCAAGGCTGTCGGCGTGGTGATCCCCGAACTCAACAAGAAGCTCACCGGCATGTCCTTCCGCGTTCCGACCTCCGACGTTTCGGTGGTCGACCTGACCGTGGAACTGAACAAGGAAGCTTCCTACGCCGACATCTGCGCGGCGATGAAGGCCGCCTCGCAGGGCGCCATGAAGGGCATCCTCGGCTATACCGAAGAAAAGGTCGTTGCCACCGACTTCCGCGGCAGTCCGGCGCCCTCAACCTTCGACGCCGAGGCCGGCATCGCGCTCGACTCGACCTTCGTCAAGGTCGTCGCCTGGTACGACAACGAGTACGGTTATACCTGCAACATGCTGCGCTTCGTCAAGCACGTGGCTTCCTGAGGACAGAGGACGGAAGACAGAGGACAGACATGGCTAGTTTCAAACGTCTTACCGATTTCGACCTGGCGGGCAAGCGCGTTTTCATCCGCGCCGACCTCAACGTGCCGGTACTGGCCGGCAAGGTCACCTCGGATGCCCGCATCACGGCGTCCATGCCTACCATAGCGCATTGCCTCAAGGCCGGCGCCAAGGTCATGGTGACTTCCCACCTTGGCCGCCCAGAGGAGGGCGTATTCACCGACGAGAACTCGCTCAAGCCGGTGGCCGATGTGATGGCCGCCAAGCTCGGCAAGCCGGTGCGCCTGGTGCGCGACTGGGTCGACGGCGGGTTTGATGTCGCCGCCGGCGAAGTCGTGCTGCTGGAGAACTGCCGCTTCAACAAGGGCGAGAAGAAGAACGTCGAGGCGACGGCGAAGAAATACGCCGCGCTGTGCGACCTGTTCGTCATGGATGCCTTCGGCACCGCGCATCGCGCCGAGGCTTCGACTTACGGCGTCGCCCAGTTCGCCCCGGCGGCCTGCGCCGGCCTGCTGGTGGCCGAGGAACTCGAAGCCCTGCACAAGGCCTTGGCCAATCCGGCGCGGCCCATGGTGGCCATCGTCGGCGGATCGAAGGTGTCGACCAAGCTCACCGTGCTCGAATCGCTGTCCGAGAAGGTCGACCAGATGGTGGTCGGCGGCGGCATCGCCAATACCTTCCTCAAGGCTTCCGGCAAGAACGTCGGCAAATCGCTGTGCGAGGACGATCTGGTGCCCACGGCACAAGCGCTGATGAAGAAGATGACGGCGCGCGGCGCGACGATTCCGATCGCGGTCGACGTGGTCTGCGGCAAGAAATTCGATGCCGCCGAGCCGGCCGTGCTGAAAGACGCCGGCGCCGTCACCGACGACGACATGATTTTCGACATCGGGCCGAAGTCGGCGCAGGACCTGGTCGACATCATCATGAAAGCCGGTACGGTGGTGTGGAACGGCCCGGTCGGCGTTTTCGAGTTCGACCAGTTCGGCGAGGGTACCAAGGCCATCGCCATGGCCATCGCCAACACCAGGGCCTTTACCCTGGCCGGTGGCGGTGACACCATCGCCGCGATCCAGAAATACGACATCTACGACAAGCTGTCCTACATCTCGACGGCAGGCGGGGCCTTCCTCGAATACCTGGAAGGCAAGGTTTTGCCGGCCGTGGCCATGCTCGAACAACGGGCTGCCGGATGACGGTTACGCACAAGCGCTCGACCAAGATCGTCGCCACGCTGGGCCCCGCGTCCAGCAGCACCGAGCAGATGCTGGCCCTGGTTGCCGCCGGGGTCGATGTCGTACGCATCAATTTTTCACATGGCACGGCAGGGGACCATCGCAAGCGCGTCGACTCCCTGCGCGAAGCTGCACTCGGGAATGGCCGCACCGTGGGGGTCATGGCCGACCTGCAGGGGCCGAAGATCCGCATCGGCAAGTTTGCCGCCGGTCCGGTGCAGTTGAAGGCCGGGCAGGAATTCATTCTCGATGCCGGGTGCAGCCTGGGTGACGAGGGCCGGGTTGGCCTCGATTATCCCGATCTGGTCAATGACGTGCGCAGCGGCGAAGTGCTGCTGCTGGACGACGGCCGTGTCGTGTTCGACGTGTTGCAGGTGCAGGGCAAGGAAATCCGCTGCCGCAACCGTCACGACGGCGAACTGTCGAACAACAAGGGCATCAACAAGGAAGGTGGCGGACTCACCGCGCCGGCCTTGACCGCCAAGGACATGGAGGACATCCGCACCGCGGCGGGCCTGGGCATCGACTATGTCGCGGTCTCCTTCCCCAAGTCGGGCGATGACATGCGCCTGGCCCGCGCGTTGCTGAATGCGGCGGGATCGAAGGCCCTGCTGGTGGCCAAGATCGAGCGCGTCGAAGCCATCGAGAACCTCAACAACATCCTCGAAGCCACCGATGGCGTGATGGTGGCGCGCGGCGACCTGGCGGTCGAGGTCGGCGACGCGGCCGTGCCGGCGCTGCAAAAACGCATCATCCGTACCGCGCGCGAATTCAACAAGTTCGCCATCACCGCGACGCAGATGATGGAGTCGATGATCCACAGCCCGGTGCCGACGCGGGCCGAGGTCTCGGACGTCGCCAATGCCGTGCTCGACGGCACCGACGCGGTGATGCTGTCGGCCGAAACCGCGACCGGCGATTACCCGGTGCAAACCGTCGAGGCCATGTCGCGGATTTGCATCGAGGCCGAGAAGTCCTCCGATTTCCCGCTCGACACGCACTTCCTCAACCGCGTATTCACCCGCATCGACCAGTCGATCGCCATGGCCGCGCTATTCACCGCGCATCACCTCAAGGTCAAGGCCATCGCCTCGCTGACCGAGTCGGGCTCCACCGCGCTGTGGATGTCGCGGCTCAACACCGGCATCCCGATCTATGCACTGACCCAGGAAGTTCGTACCCGCTACAAAGTCAGCATTTTCAAGGGCGTGTTTCCGGTGATGGTGCCGCAGAGCGGCCACGACCGCGACCAGGTGCTGCTCGACGCCGAAGAGGCCCTGATCGCCGCCGGTGCCGTGGAAGTCGGCGACCTGATCGTGCTCACCATCGGCGAGCCGATCGGCAAGTCGGGCGGTACCAACACCATGAAGATCGTCAAGGTCGGTGAGCACCGCTCCAATCACTAATTCCTTCCCATTCAAAGCCAGGAGATTGCCATGCCCCTCGTATCCATGCGCCAACTGCTCGATCATGCCGCCGAAAACGGCTATGGCCTGCCGGCCTTCAACGTCAACAACCTGGAACAGATCCAGGCCATCATGGAAGCCGCGCAGGAGACCAACAGCCCGGTCATCATGCAGGGCTCGGCGGGCGCCCGCAAATATGCCGGCGAACCCTACCTGCGCCACCTGATCGAGGCCGCGATCGAAACCCATCCCGAGATCCCGATCGTGATGCACCAGGACCACGGCGCCAGCCCGTCGATCTGCATCCAGTCGATGCGCTCGGGTTTCTCCAGCGTGATGATGGACGGCTCGCTGATGGAAGACGCCAAGACCCCGGCCAGCTTCGACTACAACAGCAAGGTGACCCGCCATGTGGTCGACATCGCGCACGCCATCGGCGTCTCGGTGGAAGGCGAACTGGGCTGCCTCGGCTCGCTGGAAACCGGCATGGGCGAAAAGGAGGACGGCCATGGCGCCGAGGGCGCGCTGTCGCACGACCAGTTGCTGACCGACGTCAATGAAGCCGCCGAATTCGTCAAGGCCACCGGCGTCGATGCCCTGGCCATCGCCATCGGCACCAGCCACGGCGCCTACAAGTTCACCCGCCCGCCCACCGGCGCCGTGCTGCGCATCGACCGCATCAAGGAAATCCACGCTCGCATCCCCAACACCCACCTGGTGATGCACGGTTCGTCCTCGGTGCCGCAGGACTGGCTCAAGATCATCAACGAGAACGGCGGCGAAATGGGTTCCACCTACGGCGTGCCGGTCGAGGAAATCGTCGAGGGTATCAAGCACGGCGTGCGCAAGGTGAACATCGACACCGACCTGCGCATGGCCTCCACCGGCGCCATCCGCCAGTTCCTCAACAAGGACCGCAAGAACTTCGACCCGCGCAAGTACCTGGCCGAGGCGCGCAAGGCCATGAAGGCCATCTGCAAGGCGCGCTACGAGGCCTTCGGCTGCGCCGGACAGGCGTCGAAAATCAAGGCGATCTCGATGGATTCCATGGCCGATCGCTACAAGAAGGGCGAGCTCAACGCGATCATCAAGTAAGGGTGGTGAAGCCCTAACCGTTTTGGAGTAAAGTTTCGGGCCGCCGGTCACCTCCGGCGGCCTTTTTCTTGGGTCCCCCATGGACATCCGTTCCCACACCTTCGATCGCCTGCGCAGGTTTTTCAGCGGCGGCCTTGACGCCGTCGAGTACGTGGGCCTGCTGGTGATCGCCTTTGCCACCACGATCGCCATGTACCAGGAGGCGGTGATCATGGTGGAAGCCAGGCGCGTGGCGCTGGCCGACCTGCTGCTGATGTTCCTCTACCTCGAAGTGCTGGCGATGATCGGCCAGTATTTCAAGTCCGGCCAGTTGCCGGTGCGTTTTCCGATGTACATCGCCATGGTTGCCCTGGCGCGCTACCTGATCCTCGATCTCAAGGAAATGACGGAGTGGCGCATGCTGGCTGTGGCCGCGGCGATTTTCCTGCTGACCGTGGGTGTGCTGGTGATCCGCTACGGTCATGTCCGTTACCCCTATCGCGAAGATGCCGACGCCGATCCCGGCAAGGCTTACGTTCGCGAGTAAGCATTCGAGCTCACCCATGCCCATCATCGCCACCCCGCTGTTGTTCGAATCCACCATCACCAGCCTGCCGCTGCTGGGGCGCGGCAAGGTTCGCGACATCTATGCCGTCGGCGAGGACAGGCTGCTGATCGTCACCACCGACCGCCTTTCGGCCTTCGACGTGATCCTGCCCGATCCGATTCCGGGCAAGGGCGCGGTGCTGACCGCGGTGGCCAACTTCTGGTTCGGCAAGCTGGCGCACGTGGTGCCCAACCAGCTGACCGGCATCGATCCCGAATCCGTGGTTTCCGGCGAGGAAGAAAAAGCCCAGGTGCGTGGCCGCGCCTTGGTGGTGAAGCGCCTCAAGCCCTTGCCCATCGAAGCCGTGGCGCGCGGCTACCTGATCGGCTCGGGCTGGAAGGATTACCAGTCCAGCGGCGCCGTCTGCGGCATTCCGCTGCCGGCCGGGCTGCAAATGGCGCAGCAGTTGCCCGAGGCCATCTTCACCCCGGCGACCAAGGCCGAGGCCGGCGATCATGACGAAAACATTAGCTTCGCCGCGGTCGAAAAGCTGATCGGCGGCGAGCTGGCAAAGACCGTGAAGGACACCACCTTGCGCCTCTATCGCGAGGCGGCGGCATTTGCCCGCGTGCGCGGCATCATCATCGCCGACACCAAGTTCGAGTTCGGTCGCGACGCCGACGGCCGGCTGCACCTGATCGACGAAGTCCTGACGCCGGATTCCTCGCGCTTCTGGCCGGCCGATCGCTACAAGCCGGGCAGCAGCCCGCCGAGCTTCGACAAGCAGTTCGTCCGCGACTACCTGGAAACCCTGGACTGGAACAAGACCGCGCCCGGGCCCAGGCTGCCGCCGGACATTATCGAGAAGACGGCGGCCAATTACCGCGAAGCCCTGACCCGCCTCACCGGCGTGCAGGCGGCCTGAGGGCGGCGCGCCGCGATGCAAGACGCCGTATCGCCAGCGCCGACTTTGGTCCAGGTGCGCCAGGTCGGATTCGCCGCGCCCCTGGCCTGGCTGGCGCGCGGCTGGAAGGATCTCTGGCGGCAGCCTGCGGCCAGCCTGTTCTATGGCGTCGCGACAGCGGTTGCGGGGGCGGTGATCCTCGGCATTACCGCCAGCCTGCCCTACCTGTTTGCCGCGGCGATCACCGGCTTCCTGCTGGTGGCACCGATGCTGGCCGCGGGCCTCTACGAACTCTCGCGCCGCTACCTGGCCGGCGAGCCGGCGGTCCTGGTCGATTCCATGTTCGCCTGGCGGCGCAATCCTTCCGGACTGGTGGGCTTCGCGCTGCTGTCGATACTTGCCGGCACCGCCTGGCAGGTCGCCTCGGTGGTGATCGTCGCCCTGTTCTACAAGGGCCCGGCCATGGCGCCAATGGCCATGATGGTCGAGGTAATCGTGAATCCGCAGCACTACCTGCTGTTCTTCGTTTACGTCTGCGCCGGCGGCTTTCTTGCCGCGCTGGTGTTCGCCCTCAGCGTGGTGTCGATGCCGATGCTGGTCGACCGTCGCTGCGACCTGCTGACCGCGCTTTCCACCAGCATCAATGCCGTGGCCGAGAACCCGCTGCCGCTGGCGCTGTGGGCCTTCATCCTGATGCTGCTGACGGGTCTCGGCTTTGCCACCGCGCTGGTCGGCCTGGTGCTGTTCCTGCCCTGGCTCGGCCACGCCAGTTTCCACGCCTACCGCGACCTGGTCGAATAGCCTCACCGATGTAGCGGGCTTGCCGCCCCTTGCGCTTGCCGGCTTCGCCCCGATCTACATAACTCCCGTGCCATCCCCGACCGCCATGAATCCATTGCTCGATTTTTCCGGCCTGCCCCGCTTCGACACCGTGACTCCGGAGCACGTGGCGCCTGCGATCCGCCAACTGATCGACGAGAATCGCAAATTGATCGACGCTCTGGTCGGAGCGCAAACGCCGGCGACCTGGGATGACTTCGTGCAGCCCATGCTCGATGCCGGCGAACGCCTGTCGCGCGCCTGGGGCGTCGTCGGCCACCTGCATTCGGTAAATGACGTGCCGCCCTGGCGCGAGGCCTACAACGCGTTGCTGCCGGAAGTTTCCAGTTTCTATGCCGAACTGGGGCAGAACCTGGCGCTGTTCGCCAGATTCAAACAGCTCGCCGATTCGCCCGGCTTCAGGGAACTCTCGGCGCCGCGCCGCCGCATCATCGAGAACGACCTGCGCGATTTCCGCCTTTCCGGCGCCGAACTGCCCGAGGAGCAAAAGCCGCGGTTCAAGCAAATCCAGGAAGAACTCTCGGCGCTGGGCGCCAAATTTTCCGAGAACCTGCTCGACGCCACCAATGCCCATGCCGAATGGATAGCGAGCGAGGCCGATCTGGCTGGCCTGCCCGAGGACGTGCGCGCGGCGGCCCGCGTGGCGGCGGAACGGGATGGCGATGCCGACAGGGGCTGGAAATTCACCCTGCACGCGCCGTCCTACCTGCCCGTGCTCCAGTTCAGCGACAACCGGGCCCTGCGTGAGCGCATGTACCGCGCCTACGCCACCCGCGCCTCCGAGTTCGGCAAGGTGGAATGGGACAACGGCCCGCTGATCGACAAGATCCTCGCCCTGCGCGACGAGGAAGCGCGCATGCTGGGCTATGCCAGTTATGCCGAAGTCTCGCTGGCGACCAAGATGGCCGACACGCCGCAGCAGGTCGCCGACTTCCTGCGCGACATGGCACGCAAGGCGCGGCCCTTCGCCCAGCGCGATGTCGATGAGCTGCGCGACTTCGCGGGACAGGAACTCGGCCTTGCCGCGCTCGAGCCCTGGGATCTTTCCTGGGCCTCGGAAAAGCTCAAGCAGCAGCGCTACAGCTTCTCCGACGAGGAGGTGAAGCAGTACTTCCCCGAGCCGAAGGTGCTGGCCGGCCTGTTCCGCGTCATCGAGTCGCTGTTCGCGGTGAAGCTGCACGCCGATGCCGCACCGGCCTGGCATCCCGATGTGCGATTTTTCCGCATCGAGCGCGACGGACGGCTGATCGGCCAGTTCTACCTCGACTTGTATGCGCGCGAGACCAAGCGCGGTGGCGCCTGGATGGACGAGGCGATCACGCGCCGTCGCGTCGCGGCCGGGGTGCAGACCCCGGTGGCCTACCTCAACTGCAATTTTCCGGCGCCAGTGGGCGGCCGTTCGGCGACCTTCAGCCACGACGATGTCATCACCCTGTTCCATGAATGCGGCCATGGCCTGCACCATCTGCTGACCCAGGTGGAGGAACTGCCGGTCTCGGGCATCCACGGCGTGGAGTGGGACGCGGTCGAATTGCCCAGCCAGTTCATGGAAAATTACTGCTGGGAATGGGATGTCCTCACCGGCATGACGGCCCACGCCGAAACCGGCGCGCCGCTGCCGCGCGCGCTGTACGACAGGATGATCGCGGCAAAGAATTTCCAGAGCGGCATGTTCACCCTGCGCCAGGTCGAGTTCGGCCTCTTCGACCTGCTGCTGCATGGGGCACCGGAAGGGCGGCGCGGAGTGATGGACCTGCTGGCCGAGGTCCGCGCCGAAGTCGCGGTGCTGATCCCGCCGGAATGGAACCGCTTTCCGCACAGCTTTTCGCACATCTTTGCCGGCGGCTACGCGGCCGGCTACTACAGCTACAAATGGGCCGAGGTGCTTTCCGCCGATGCCTACGAAGCCTTCGAGGAAGCGGCCAGGCTCGGCGGCTCGACGCTGGATGCGAAAACCGGCGAGCGCTTCTGGCGCGAAATCCTCGCCGTCGGCGGTTCGCGTCCGGCGCTGGAATCCTTCCGCGCCTTTCGCGGCCGCGATCCGCTGCCCGATGCGCTGCTCAGGCACAGCGGCATGGCGGCAAGCGCGTAATTTTCTGGCCTCGCCGCCGTGTCGCCGGCGCCGACTCCTGGCCTGAGCCGCTGACCCCTCACCGCTGGCCCTCAGCCGCCGCGCACCAGGCTGCCGAACTCGCGATCGAGCAGGCTCGGGTCGCCGCTGTTGAGTTCGACCAGGCGGCGCAGGTGGGCGATGCTGTCGATATCGATGGATTTGCAGCGCAGCCCGACATGGGCGCCATCGACATGCATCACCTCGGCCGACATCGAAATCATGGCATCCGGCGCCAGCTTGAGCCTTACCTGGCACTCCTCGCCCGGCTTGCCGCCCCAGCGTTCGCTGGTTTCGAGCAAGGCACCCTTGAGTGAAATATCGAGCAGCCGGGCCGTCATTTCGCCCTGATGGGTGACCAGGTGTACCGGGGAATGAAACGCCGCGCGCCAGAAACTGCGTCGTTCAATGGCCTGTGTCACGAAACATCTCCTTGGGCTGCGTGATGCTGAAATCGATGCCGCTGAAATAGCGATCCAGGGGGCATGCCGTGTTTTTGTCGCAATGATGCTCGCGCGCGCACTCGGCGCGGGTCTGATCCAGCAGCACCATTTCGCCGCACAGCGGGCAGGGGGCGATCGGTGAATCGAACATGGCGCACCTCCCTTTCAGGATGGCATCTGTCGCGTCTTGATTATAGACGGCCACCTTGCTCGGGTATCATCGCCGCATGAGGATCGCCTGCTGGAACGTCAATTCGCTGAAGGTACGCCTGCCGCATGTGCTCGACTGGCTCGCCGCCAATCCCGTCGATGTGCTTTGCCTGCAGGAAACCAAGACGGAAGACAAGGGCTTCCCCTTTGCCGAGCTGTCCGCCGCCGGCTATCACGCCCTGCACAATGGCCAGAAGACCTACAACGGGGTCGCCATCCTGTCGCGCATGCCGGCCGAGGATGTCCGTCTGGACATTCCTGGCTTTGCCGACGAGCAGAAGCGCGCGATTGCCGCCACTGTCGGCGGCGTGCGCATCGTTTGTGCCTACATGCCCAACGGGCAGGCGGTCGGCTCCGACAAGTACGACTACAAGCTGCGCTGGCTGGCCGCGCTGCAGGCGATGCTGCGCGAGGACCTGCGGCAGTGGCCGCGCCTTGCGCTGCTGGGTGACTACAACATTGCTCCGGCCGACGCGGACGTGCATGATCCCGCGGCCTGGAAAGACCAGATCCTGTGCAGCGAGCCGGAGCGCGCGGCGTTTCGCGGCCTGCTCGATCTCGGCTTGAGCGATGCCTTCCGCCTCTTCGAGCAGGCGCCGAAAAGCTACTCGTGGTGGGACTACCGGCAGATGGGCTTCCGCCTCAATCGCGGCCTGCGCATCGACCATATCCTGCTGTCCGCGCCGCTCGCCGCCGCCTGTCGCGCCTGCCAAATCGACAAGGCCCCGCGCAAGCTGGAGCGGCCTTCCGACCATGCGCCGGTGCTGGCGACGCTGGAACTTCCCGCACCATGATCCTGGCCGATCTGCTGGCCCTGTACCCGGTGCTCGGTAAGCTGCCACCAAGCTTGCAGCAGCGCATCGTCGATACCATGCAGACCATGACGGTGCCGGGTGCCACGGCGGTGTTCGACGAGCGCCAGCCCTGCCGCGGCTTCCCCTTCGTGCTCGCCGGCGCGATCCGTGTCGTCAAGCTCAGCGCCAGCGGTCGCGAGCTGCCGCTATACCGGGTATTGGCGGGCGAGAGCTGCATCATCAGTTCCAGTTGCCTGCTCGGGCACGCCGACTACAACGCGCGCGGCATCAGCGAGGGCGAAACCACGCTGGCCCTGTTGCCGCGCCCGCTGTTCGATGAAATGCTGGGCACGCCGGTGTTCCGCGATTTCGTGTTTTCACTGTTTTCCGAGCGCATGGCGGAACTGATGCAACTGGTCGAGGAAGTTGCCTTCCGCAAGCTCGACCAGCGACTGGCGGCGCTGCTGCTGGGCAAGGGCCGCCTGGTCCATGCCACGCACCAGCAACTGGCCGACGAGCTGGGCAGCGTGCGTGAGATGGTCAGCCGCCTGCTCAAGGGCTTTGCCGAGCAGGGCTTGGTGCGACTGGGACGCGAGCAGGTCGAGGTGCTGGACGCCCCCGGCCTGCGCAAACTGGCCTCTGTGACTTAGGTGGCTGATGAGTAGCTGGTAACGACTCCGACCAGGGTCAATAGTCGGCACTGGCGGGACGGCGATACCAGAAATTGATTCCCGCTACTCATCGCCATCAATCAGTTTTCCCCTTGTTTGCCGGCAAGGTATAGGCCTGTAGCGCGTGGTTGGGTGACTCGGGAAACAAAAAGGCAAGTTCGCCGCCCTGCATCATCTCGGTAAGGTGCTTGTTGCGCAGGTATTTCAGGTCCTTATGCAGCAAGGTGGCAAGCTCTTCGCCCCGCAACGCTTGCCACCCGCAAAGGGCTCGGATGAGTTGTCGTAGTGCAACCGTACTCAGGCGCTGGCCGGGCTTGGGCAGGCGGGCGGTCAGCTCGGGTGGCAAGTTCGGCAAAGTGCGCTTACCACCTTGGGCACCCGGCTTACCACCTTCGCCCCCTCGCTTACCACCTTCGAGCGGCAACTCGCCCTGCGCGGTATCGTGTTCAACATGCGCGCCGGGCGACGTGAGCGTGTAGTGGGTGCGGCTGCCCGCTCCCTGCTTTTCCAGCAGCCCCCGGTCACGCAGGCGTCGCAGCAGGCTGCTGGCCTGCAAGGTATCCAGCCCGGAAAAATCGCGGCAGGCCGTATTGTCGATGGCACCGGTTTCCCGTGCGTAAATCAAGGCCTTGGCTTCGTCACCCGAGAGCGTGTCACCAGCCAGCGCCTTGAGCCAGGCGTAGTCATCCTCCGTCAGCAAATGATGCAGGAACAGCGTGACCTTGAACTCGTTCTTCTGGCGGTCGGATACGAATTCGGGCAGCGGCAGTCCGGCATCCCCGGCCATGCGCCGCATGGTGCGAATGCCGGAGCCCTTGGTTTCCGCCCAGTTCAACTCATGAAGCACGGCAGCAATCGCCGGGTTGCGCAAGCGGGAACCCGGCGTGCCGATGCTGGCCATGTCCTTCAGCGAGTAGCCGGGGTTGAGGATTTCAATACGATTGCTGTAGCGAATGATCTGGATCGCACCATGGTCCTGGTAACTGCGGTGCATCACCGCGTTGGCCAAGGCTTCGCGGATCACCTTGCGCGACAGGATCGGCTCCTGCCGGCTCTGCAATTCGCCTTCCGGCAGTCGAAAGCCCTTGGGCATTTCGTCCACGATGCTTGCTTCGGCCACGGGCAATGCCAGCATCAACGCCTTGCGGATATCGACGGATTGGAAGCGCTGCTCGGGATCGTCGACCCATTGGGTTCCGATAACCCGGATGTAATCGATGCGCAGCGCCGGGAACAGCCGGCGCAATGCCAAGGGCTTGCCAAAGAGCACGATGCCGGCCAGCGTCGGTTTGAGCCCGCCATCCACGCGGCGTACCGCTGACAGCGCTTCCAGCATGTCCGGATTTTCGTAACCCAGTTCCTCGGCCTGCGGATTCGCCTGGGCGCGCAAACGCCGGTATTCGGCAATGGCTGCTGGATCGAAGTCTTCCATCCGGGCATCGGGCACGATGGCCATGTCCGGCCCGACTTGGGGCTGACTGGCGCCGCGCAGAACCCACAAGTCTTCATCCGTGCAGCGCTGGTCGGTAGAGCCAATGCGCCGGAACGCACCCCTGGGCAATCCGGTTGCCTTGAGATAAACCGGTTTCTGGGTGACATCGGCTTCCGGAACAAACACCACGACGATGGTCTTGCCATCGATACGCTCGACACTCATCTCCGGGCGAATCGCGACATTGAGCATGGTCGCGGCCTGACTGGCGAGATCCTTCTGAATCTTGTCCGGATCGGAGAGGCCTTCCGGCCAGTAACGGGCGTCGCCCTTGTCGTCGACGCCGGAGCCGACGCCGAGCAGGATATGGCCGCCGCCCAGCCCCGGCTCGTTGGCAAATGCCACGACCGTCTCAATCACGGACTTGCCGATATCACGCGAGCGCTTGGCTTCAACGCGAGGGGATTCATCGGCGGCGTTGAGTTCGGCGAGAATGTCTTGGGCGCTACGCATGGTCAACTATCCTTCAGTGCTGCTTCACAGCTTGAAGAGCCGACTGCAATTGCGCCACCGTGAAGGTGAGCAAGGTTGGCTAGGTCCAGTCATCAAGCAGCACCGCCCTGTTCGTATTGATCCCGCTGACCCAAGGCGCGCGTTTGGGTGGCCAACCGACAGCATTCATCGCGCCCCACAAATCCGCAGGCTTGACTTTGTGTGACTCCATGGAAAACGGCAGGGCAAGATTCCTTCCGCTTGCCATTCCTCTCAGCCGGCCGATGAATGTCACACGCAGATATCCATGCCGCGCAACGACGGGCAATTTCCTTTTGTTGCAGGCGGTTCGCGAGTTCGAGCCCTTCGTCTTCGATCTTGAAGGACTTTTTGTCGGTCTTTTCCGGGTCTAGCGAAGCTATGAATCGGGGTTCGCCAAAGAGAAAGCGAAGCCGCTCGACCTTGTCTAGCTCCGTGGATAGTGCCTCATAGGCGTAAATGGTGAAATATGCCGAAACAACCGAAAGATCGCTGCCGGCCGCAATTTTGTCCTTGATGAAGTCAGCGACCGTGCCGCGCGAGTGATTGTCGCGGATGCCGAAATTGCTTGCGCCGTTGATGGTCATCAGTTTGCCACCGGGCTGATGCAGAAAAGTACCGAAACTTTGGGTATTGGTTCGCTCATTAACAGATCGGATTCGGCGAGGGTCTGCATTTCGGCGGTGGTGGCTCAGTTTGGCAAGGCGAAACTATACCTTCTACGACTATCCCGGCATATCCTGAAACAGACCGCGATTCAGGCCATAGGTCGGGTCCTCGATGGGTATTGGCGGGGTTGGGTAGCTTACAGGCTAGGACTGAGTCCGAAAGTCGGCGCTGGGGCGACGGTGGCCTCTGTGACTTAGGTTACATATCCCGGGCCGGGTGGAATGCTGTAATGCGTTCACCCTAACCAAACCCAAGGAGCAAACCATGAAACTCAATGTTGGCGGTATCGACCGTGTTCTTCGTATCGGCGCTGGTCTTGGACTGGTCGCCTGGGCGGCTGTCGGCGGCCCGGTGTGGGCCTGGATCGGTGTCGTGCCCCTGGCCACCGGCGCGATCGGCTTCTGCCCCTTCTATCCCCTGCTGGGCCTGAATACCTGCCCGATGAAGAAGGACGCCTGAGTTCCGGATTTGTTTCAGAACGCCGCGCTCCTCACCGGAGCGTGGCGTTTTCGCTTTCTGCCAGCCTTAAAACTCGAAACCGAGATTTACCGAGTCGAAGGTCTGCCGCCCGCCGTTGCTGGCCGGGGTAAAGAATTCCTCGCTGCGGCGCACCCGGGTCAGGGACAGGCGGAAGGCGTCGATGCGCAGGCTGATGCCGGCGCTGAGGTCATACACGTGCGGGCGCCGCCGCACGCTGGGGCTGTCGCGAAACACCGTGCCGTCGAGAAAGATGTTGTGCGCCACCAGACGATGGTCGAGGCCGAGGAAGGCATACCACTCCAGGCCCTGGGCCCGGCCAGGCTCCAGGTCGCGGCGCATGTTCTGCAGCATGGCGCCACCGGGCTCGATGGTGTCGGGCCCGAAGCCGGTCATGTGCCGCCCCAGGCGCAGGATGCCGCCGGCGCGTGCAAGGGTCATCACTGTGCCGAGGCTGGCGCCACCGTGCGGAATCGCCTCGATATCCAGGCCCGCCATGTTGCCCAGGCCATGCTTGCGCTTGGCCAGCCAGGAGACCATCACTGCCGGTTCGTTGGGAATCTGGTGCTGCCAGCCTTGCGGTTGCGGCGAACCGATCAGTCGGTGCCAGCCGGACTGGACCTCCTTGCCCAGCGCCGACGGCCCGACCAGCCCGAGGTCGATCTCGACCGTGTCGAGGCGCTTGTCCCGCACCCGTTGCGCGACACCGCCCAGGTAAAGCCAGGCCGCCCAGGGCCGATCGAGCGCTTGCGCCTGGCTGACCGTGATCGAGCGCGGGGTGTACATGTTCTGGCCGAGAAACAGACCGAGGTGGATCTTGCCCTTGGCTTCCGGCGCCAACTGGCGCAGCATTTCCGCGGCGGGCAGTTGCAGCAGGTCGAATTCCATACCACCGCCGAACTTGATGCCGTTGGTGTAGTAGCGGTCGCTGCGCGCCAACATGTCGTTTTCGATGAAGAGCTGGAATTCGCTGCCGGCGGGCGGCCGTTCGACCGCATGCGCGGGTCGCGCCAGCGACACCAGGGTCAAGGATAGAAACAGCGGCAGGAGAATCCGACGGCACATGGTTGTCCGGGTGATGTTGCAGGCATGCAAATTATCGCGCATCGCGATTCGGCGGCCCGGCCAGCCAGTCGAGCGCGCCCAGCGCCGCGTGGCGTCCGCTGGCCAGGCAGGCGGTGAGCAGGTAGCCGCCGGTCGGCGCTTCCCAGTCCAGCATTTCCCCGGCGCAAAAAACACCCGGCAGGGCGGTCAGCATCAGTGCGTCGTTCAGCGCCGAGAAATCAACGCCGCCGGCACTGCTTATGGCTTCGTCCAGCGGACGGGGCGCCAGCAGTCGCAGTGGCAGCGCCTTGATCAGGCTCGCCAGGCGCGGCGCCTGTTGCAGATCCTCCGGCGATGCCACTTCGCGCAGCAGCGCAGCCTTGACGCCTTCGATGCCGCAGCGTCGCCGCAGGTGATTGGCCAGCGAGTCGCGGCCGCGACCCGCGGCGAGTTCGCTGCGCAGGCGATCCAGGCTGCGTCCGGGCGCCAGGTCGATGGTCAGGGTGGTGGCGCCCTCGGCTTCGATTGCGTCACGCAGCGCGGCGGACAGCGCATAGATCAGTCCGCCCTCCACCCCGTGGGCGGTGAGCATGAATTCGCCATCGAGCGAACGGGTATCGCCGGCCGGGGTGGTGAAGCTGACGCGCACGGTCTTGACCGGCTGGCCGGCGTGGCGTTGCCGCAGGTGTTCGCTCCAGGCCACCTCGAAGCCGCAGTTGGCCGGCCGCAGGGCTCGCGTCGCCACGCCGCGCGCCGCCAGCCATGGCAGCCAGGCACCGTCCGAGCCCAGCCTGGCCCAACTGCCGCCGCCCAGCGCCAGCACGGTGGCGGCGGCGGTATGCAGGGCCTCGCCTTCCGGCGTGGCGAAACGCAATTGCCGGCCGTCCCCGGTCCAGCCGCTCCAGCGGTGGCGGGCATGGAAGCGCACGCCGGCTTCGCGCAGCCGCCGCAGCCAGGCGCGCAGCAGCGGGGCGGACTTCATGCCCTCGGGAAACACGCGCCCGGAGCTGCCGACAAAGGTTTCGATGCCCAGGTCTTGAGCCCAGGCGCGCAGCTGCGCGGGACCGAAGTGCGCCAGCCAGCGACCGACTTCCGCCTGGCGCGAGCCATAGCGGGAGAGGAACGCCGCCTCGGCTTCGGCATGGGTGAGATTGAGACCGCCGCGCCCGGCGAGCAGGAACTTGCGCGCGACCGAAGGCATGGCGTCGAACACCTCGACATGGGCCCCGCCCCGGGCCAGGACTTCAGCCGCCATCAGGCCGGCGGGGCCGCCGCCGATCACGGCGACGCGCGGGCCTTGGCTTTCAGCGTGGCCCACGTTCGGCCAGCCGGTTGGCGAGACGCACATAGTCGGCAACGGCCAGATCTTCGGCGCGCGCGGTGGGCGCGATGCCCTGCGCGGCGATTTCGTCCTCGGTAAAAAACTCGCGCAGGGTGTTGCGCAGCATCTTGCGCCGTTGCGAGAAGGCATTAGCCACCACCTTGGCAAACAGCGAGTCATCGCTCGCCGTATCGCCAGCGCCGACTTTTGCGAAGTCGATCGGAATCATGCGCACGATGGCCGAATCAACCTTGGGCGGCGGATTGAAGGAGCCGGGGGGAACGACGAACAGGCGTTCCATGTGGAAACGGTATTGCAGCATCACCGACAGGCGGCCGAAATCCTTGCTGCCCGGCACGGCGACCATGCGATCGACGACCTCCTTTTGCAGCATGAAGTGCATGTCGCAGACCAAAGCGGCATAGCGCACCAGATGGAACAGCAGGGGGCTGGAGATGTTGTAGGGCAGGTTGCCGACGATTTTCAGGCGGCCCTCGCCCTTGAGCGCGGCGAAGTCGAATTCGAGCGCGTCGCCTTCGTGGATCCGCAGGCGTTCGGGCGGAAAGCGCTGGCGCAGGCGCGCGATCAGGTCGCGATCGATTTCGACCACATGCAGTTGCGCGACGCGCTCCAGCAGTGGCGCGGTCAGGGCGCCCAGCCCGGGGCCGATCTCGACCACGGTGTCGTCGGCCCGGGCGGCGATGGCGTCGATGATCTTGCGAATGACGCCGTCGGAGACGAGGAAGTTCTGGCCGAAGCGACGGCGGGCATCGTGCCCGTCGACCCGGCTCATGACAAAGTGCTGCGCCGCCGCGCCATCTCGATGGCGGCATCGACCGCCGCGAACAGGCTGGTCGGCGAGGCCTTGCCGGTCCCGGCGAGATCGAGCGCGGTGCCGTGGTCGACCGAGGTGCGGATCACCGGCAGGCCCAGCGTGACGTTGATGCCTTCGTCGAAGGCGGCATACTTGAGCACGGCCAGACCCTGGTCGTGGTACATCGCCAGTTGCGCATCGGAGCCGGCCAGCACCTTGCGGGTGAACAGGGTGTCGGCCGGCAAGGGGCCGACCAGGTCCATGCCTTCCCCGCGCAGCTTTTCCAGCACCGGGGCGATCACCTCGATTTCCTCGCGGCCCATGTGGCCGCTTTCGCCGGCATGGGGATTGAGGCCGGCGACGAGGATGCGCGGACGGGCGATGCCGAACTTGGCGCGCATGTCGGCATGAAGGATGCGCAGGGTGGTTTCCAGATCCTCGGCGGTGATTGCCGCTGGGACATCCTTTAGCGCCAGATGCGTCGTCGCCAGTGCGACGCGCAATCCGGCGCCGGTCAGCATCATCACCACGCGCGGCGTGCCGGTGTGTTCGGCAAGATATTCCGTGTGGCCGGTGAAGGCAATGCCGGCATCATTGATGACGCCCTTGTGCACCGGCGCCGTGACCATCGCGGAGAACTCGCCGGAAACGCAGCCGGCCAGCGCCAGGTCCAGGGTTTCGAGCACGTAGGCGGCATTCGCCGGGTCGAGCCTGGCGGCGGTGACCGGCCGGCGCAGCGGCACATGGCGGATTTCGAGCCCACCTGGAGCGAGGCCCAGTGCGCCAGCGCGTTGTGCCAAGAGCCCGCGGTCGCCGATTACCACCAGGCGTGCCGGCCAGCTCCGCTGGTGCAGGTGCAGACAGATGTCCGGCCCGATGCCCGAGGGTTCGCCGGAGGTGATCGCAATGACCGGATCAGCGTTCTTCGCTGCGGTATTCGACATAGGCGCGGTCGCGCATTTGCCGGACCCAGTCCTGGTAGGCCTCGTCGGACTTGCGGTCGCGCAGCACCTGGCGCGCGGTCAGGCGCTGCCGCTCCGCAGTGGCATCCTCGGTGCGGCGTTCCAGGACCTGGATCAGGTGGAAGCCGAATGGCGACTGGATCGGTTCGCTGATCTGGTTGATCTTCAGCGCATCCATGGCTTTCTCGAAATCCGGCACGGTATCGCCCTGGTACAGCCAGCCGAGGTCGCCCCCGCGCGCGGCGGAGAGGTCGTTGGAGTTCAGCCTGGCCAGCTCGGCGAAGTCGGCGCCATTGTCCAGGCGTTCCTTGATCGCCACCAGTTTGCGTCGGGCCTCGGCTTCGGACACCAGTTCGTTGACCTTGACCAGGATGTGGCGCGCGCGCGTCTGTTTCAGCGCCACCGCCGCCTTGGCTCCGGCGCTGCCGTGCATGTCGATCAGCTTGACGATGTGGAAGCCGGCCGGGCTGCGCAGGATTTCGCTGAGCTGGCCGGGTTTCAGCTTCTTCGCGGCATCGGCGTACAGCGCCGGCAGGCGATCGAGCGGACGCATGCCCATGGCACCGCCGGTCAGCGCATCGGGCGCGTCGGAGAAGCTTGCCGCCACCTTGGCGAAGTCTTCGCCCTTGCGCAACTGATCGAGCGCATTCCGGGCTCGGGCACCAATCCGCATCAGCTGGTCCGGCGTTGCCTGCTCGGGAACGCGCAGGACGATGTGCGAAAGATTCACCTCCACCGCGCCGGTGTCGCCCTGTTCCGGATTGGCCAGGTAGTTGTCGATTTCCCCGTCCGAAACCACAATGCGACTTTCCACTTCGCGATCGCGTAGACGGGAGAGGATGATTTCGACGCGGATCTCCTCGCGGAATTTCACCCAGGCGATGCCATCCCGCTCCAGTGCGGCACGAAATTCGGGCAGCGACAACTTGTTGTTTTCGGCGATGCGGCGAATGGCGGCGTCGAGTTCGATGTCGGAAACACGCAGGCCGGTTTCCTTCGCGAACTGGAGCTGTACCCGGTCGGTGATCAGGCGCTCCAATACCTGGCGCTCCAGCACCTCGCGTGCGGGGAGCTGGGCACGCTGGCCCTGTAACTGGCGCTCGACGCTGGCGACGCGGGTCCTGAGTTCGAAGGAGGTGATGACCTCATCATTGACGACGGCGACCACGCGGTCGACTTCCAGCGGTTGCGCGCGCCGGGTTTGCGCCTGTGCCAGTGGCAGCAGCAGGGCTGCGATCAATCCGACCAGGACCAGCCGCTTCATTGTGCCGTGCCCTGGCCTTCGTCGCCCTGCTGGTTGATCACGCCATAACCGGGGACATTGCGCTTGAGGATGTCCAGCGGATTGGAGCCGACCTTGGCAAAACCGTTCAGTTCCAGCTGGAAGAAGAGCGCCGTGTTCGACTGCTGCGTCAGCGTGGCGAGGCGCTGCATGACGATGCGACCGATCCAGCAGCCGCCGTCGTATTCGAGCCCGGCGACCGACTCGATCATGCGCCTGTCCTTGGTCGAGTAGTTGAAGCGTCCCACCGCATGCCAGCCGCCGAACATCGGCCACTGCCCCGAAATGTCGACCTGACCGAGCTGGTCGCGCGAATAACGGTAACCGGCGCTGACCACCTTGCCGAGTTCCGGCTGGTAGCGTCCGCTGACATTGAGGCGTTCCATGCGGTTCAGGCGCGGGTTGTACTGGACGCCGACGTCACCGTAGGTCTTGGGCAGCACCCGTCCCGAAAGCGAGGCGAGGAAGTCGGTCTGGCGGTCGCTGCGCAATACCTCGCCCGGCAAGCCGACTTTTTGGGTGCTGAAATAGAAGCGCTGACCGAAGGCGACGCGCAGGGTTTCGGCACCGGTTTGCGGGTCGATCAGGCGTGAAGTCAACATTGCCGTGGCCTGGTTGGCGTCGCCGATGCGATCGCCGCCGCCGTAACGATTCTCGCCGAAGATCTGGGCGAAGTTGAAATCGTTGGCGGCCGTGTCGAAAACCGGGATCGGGCGCTGATCGCGTTCCGGCACATACAGATAGTAAAGGCGCGGTTCCAGCGTCTGGGTCAGGGAGGCGCCAAACCAGTCCAGATCGCGCTCAAAGGTCAAGGAGGAGTCGAGGCTGAAGATGGGCACATTGCGCGTCAGCTTGTTCGGCACGCCCGCCGCCTGGCGTTCGAGCGAGTAGCGGGTGGAATGGAAGCCGATCTTCGGCGTGATGCTGATCACTTCCGTTTGCAGCGGCAAGGACAGCTGGGGATAAAGCGTGACGCGGCGTCCCTCGACCAGGGCCGGATTGCGGAAATTGACATGCTCGCCGCGGAAGCCGAAGTTGAGTCCGAAAGGCAGGTCGTAGCGATTGGCGTCGACCGTGAGCTGGGGCAGGCGGCGGTAGGGTTCCAGGACACGCGGCAGCGAGGGATCCTGCAGTGTCTGGTAGCTCTGGGCGAGGAGGTTCGCCGACCACCAGCCGCCGCTGTAACCCAGCGTGCCTTGCCGCAGCAGATTGGTCTGCGCGATCGTCGAGGAACCATTGGCGAGGTCGCTGAAGTAGGTGTCGTCCGATGCGCCGTTAAGGGCCAGTGCACCAGAGAAACCGTAACCGAGGTTTTGTGAGTGATTGACCGAGTAGCTGCCGCGATACCGCTGCACGAGCTTGTCTTTCGGCAGGTAATGCACATCCACCGTTCCGGCATAGCTGGGCTGCAGGTAGCGATATTCGCCCTTCCACATCGTGCCGCGCTTGGACATGATGCGCGGCGCAATCGTGGCGTCCATGTTGGGCGCGATGTTCCAGTAGAAGGGCTGGGTGAATTCGGCTCCGCCCTGACTGGTCGAGCCGGCGGTGGGCGTCAGCAGGCCGCTCTTGCGTTCGTTGTTGAGCGAGAAGCTCAGCCAGGGCGAGTAGAGGATGGGGGCACCCTTGAAGTACAAGGTCGCATCGCGCGCCGTGCCTTGCTCGGTGTCGTAGTCGAGGCGCAGGTCGGCGGTGCGGGCAAACCAGTCCGGGTCGCGCCCGGCTGCCGGGGCGCAGGTGCTGTAGGTCGCGTCATGCAGCCGGTACTTGCCTTCTCCCTCGAATTCCAGGCGTGACGCGGCGCCCGTGCCGGTGGTCAGGGCAGTCGATTCGCGTTCCTCGTTGCCGGTCCAGAGCGTCGCGGCGGAGCCGGTCTTGATGCGGCGGATGCTGTAGTTCGGTTGTTCGAAGACGCCGGTGCTGTCGTCGAGCCGCATCTTCATGCTCGGGCCGCTGATGCGGTCGCCGTCACGCGAGAGGCGTACATCCCCGGTGGCTTCGACTTCATCCGCGGCCTGGTGATAGACGATGCGATCACCGAGCAGGATGGAGTTGCGCTTGCGCATTTCGACACTGCCTTCGGCCACCACCTCGACATCGTTCCGGCCGCTGATGCGGTCCGCGGCGATGAAGGTCGGCAATTCTTCGCCGGGCTGCTTCAGATGGGCGGAAAGCGAAGCCGAACCGCGCAATGCCGGTTGCGGCAACTCGCCCGCCGCGAGGTGCGCGGAATACAGGGGCGGCAGGCTCGGGCGCTCGGCCACCAGCGGCGGCTCGGGGCGCTTGATAACGCTCTCGGCGGTCAGGCTGTCACGCTGTGCCGGGACAGGTTTGGGATCTGTCCTGGCGGTGGCGGTTGGCGTCGGCACCGCGTTCGATGTGGGCGGTGCAGCCGGTGCTTTGGATGCTGCGGCGGCTGGCGTTCGCGTCGGCTTGTCGGCGGCGACGAGGGCCGGCGCGGCGGGCGCCGCTACCGGCGTGACGGTGCTGGTGCCTGGCGCCGGGGTGGCCGGTGGCGGGGACGGGAGAGCGGGTTGTGCGGGTGCTGGCGCGGGCTGCGATGCCTTGGCCACGGCGGGCGTGGCTTGCGAGGCCGTCATGGGCGCAGGTGCCGGCGCCGCGGCCGGCGGCGTGCCGGCGCCCAGCAATGCGGGGTTGATGCGCAAGGGCGGCAAGGCTTGCGCGCTCGCCGATCCAGCCGATAGCAGCAGGACGGGCAACAGGGCGATCCCGAATTTTTCGTGACGCGAAGAATGCATGCCAATCAAATCCGTGGGCGCAACGCTGGCGACCAGGCGGGTACAACCGGAGATCGCCTGCCACCCGCCGGAAGTGCAATTACCGGCCGATGCTAGAATCGCGCATTCTATCACCTCAACCCTGTGGAACGCGCTCTCCGACTGAGTTCTTGCGTGTTTTCGCGCGGCGCGGATGGCACGCACATGGAACGCCAGCAACAGATCAAGAAGTGGCTAACCGGCCTCTGGTCGGGCGCCGAATTCGAGCTCGAAGCCGCCTCCGCCGATGCCAGTTTCCGGCGCTATTTTCGCGCCCGGCGAGGTGACGGAAGCTCCTTCGTGATCATGGATGCGCCGCCCGCGAACGAGGATTGCCGGCCCTGGCTCCGGGTGCAGGGCCTGTTCCGTGGCGCCGGTGTCCATGTGCCCGAGGTGCTGGCCGAGGATCTCGGGCGCGGTTTCCTGCTGCTGTCCGATCTCGGCAATGCCACCTATCTGCAGGCCATGTCGGCCGACAACGCGGCCGGCTTGTATGCGGATGCCATCGCCGCGCTGGTGCGCGTCCAGCTCGCCAGCCGTCCCGATGTGCTGCCCGCCTATGACCAGGTCCTGCTGCGCCGCGAACTCGACCTGTTTCCCGATTGGTATCTGACGAAGCACCACGGCATCGAGCTTTCGGTCAGCGAGCGGGAGGGCATGGAAGAGGCCTTCGCCCGCATCCTGGCGGCGAACCTGGCCGAGCCCAGGGTCTTCGTGCATCGCGACTACCATTCCCGCAACCTGATGTACATCGCGCGGGGCGCCAACCCCGGCATCATCGATTTCCAGGATGCCGTCTACGGCCCGATCAGCTATGACCTGGTATCGCTGCTGAAGGATGCCTATGTCGAGTGGGACGAGGATTTGGCGCTCGACTGGCTGATCCGCTACTGGGAGCAGGCGCGCAAGGCCGGGCTTCCGGTGGCGGCGGATTTCGGCGAGTTCTTTCGTGCCTACGAATGGATGGGCGTGCAGCGTCACCTCAAGGTGCTCGGCATCTTCGCCCGGCTCTGGCATCGTGACGGCAAGGACGGCTATCTCCGGGACATGCCGCTGGTCGCGCGCTATTTGCGCAAGGCCTGCGAGCGCTATGCCGAACTGTCGCCCCTGCGCTACCTGCTGGACCGGGTCGAGGACAAGCTCACGGTACTCGGCTATACCATGGATGCCGGTCAGCTCGCCGGCGGCGCGCGGTGAAAGCCATGATTCTCGCCGCCGGCCGCGGCGAGAGGATGCGGCCGCTGACCGATCACACGCCCAAGCCCTTGCTGCCGGTGGGCGGACGTCCCCTGATCGTGTGGCACATCGAGCGGCTGGCGGCGGCCGGCTTCGTAGACATCGTCATCAATCACGCCCACCTCGGCGGGCAGATCGAAGCCCTGCTCGGCGACGGCGCCGCCTGGAACCTGCGCATCGCCTACTCGGCGGAGCCGCCCGGAGCCCTGGAAACGGCGGGCGGCATCGCCAATGCCCTGCCGCTGCTCGGCGCGGACGCCCCCTTCCTGGTGCTGAATGGCGATATCTATTGCGACTGGTTACCCTCCGGCGCCCGTGACAGCCTGACGGCAAACAAGCTGGCGCACCTGGTGATGGTGCCCAATCCGCCGCAACATCCCGGCGGCGATTTCTGCCTGCATGGCAACGTGCTTGGCGTGGACTGCGCGGCCCTTGCTGGCCGCGGCGAGATGCTTACCTTCGCCGGCATCGGCATCTATCGTCCCCAACTGTTTGCCGCTGTCGGTCGCGGTCAGCCGGCCAAGCTGGCGCCCCTGCTGCGCATGGCGATGGCCAGCGGCCGCGCTTCCGGCGAACTGCATGGCGGCCGCTGGGTGGATGTCGGCACGCCGGAGCGCCTGCGCGCGCTGGACGACGAACTGCGCTCGCTATAATCGGCCGATGGACAGCCAGCCCTTAGTGACGGACGCGCCGTCGCCGTATCACCGGCGCCGACTTCTGCTCGCCGAGCGCATGCGCCAGGCCGGCGGTGGCGTTGCGCTGATTCCCACCGCGCCGGAAATGGCGCGCAATCGGGACACCCAGTTCCCCTATCGTGCCGACAGTTACTTCCAGTACCTGACCGGCTTCAGCGAACCCGAGGCGGCGCTGCTCCTGGTTGCTGGGCGCGATGCCGCGGAATCCAGATCGATCCTGTTCTGCCGCGAAAAGAATGCCGAGCGCGAAATCTGGGATGGCTTTCGTTACGGCCCGGACGGCGCGCGCGCGCGCTTTGCTTTCGAGGCGGCACACGTGATCGCCGAGTTCGACGCCAAGCTGGCGGAACTGATCGCCGACCAGCCGGCACTCTGGTTCTCGATCGGCCATGATGCCGCCTGGGATGCCCGCGTCGCCGCCGCGCTCAACAAGGTGCGAGGCGAATCCCGCAGCGGCAAGCGCGCGCCGGCGGCGATCCGTGACGTGCGCGCCGAGCTCGATGCGATGCGCCTGGTCAAGGATGGGCAGGAGCTTGAGATCATGCGGCGCGCGTCGCGGATTTCGGCGGGTGCGCATATCCGCGCGATGCGCTTCACCACGCCCGGCCGCTACGAATACGAGGTCGAGGCCGAGTTGCTGCACGAGTTCCGTCGCCATGGCTGTGAATTCCCCGCCTACACCCCCATCGTGGCCGGCGGTGCCAACGCCTGCGTGCTGCACTACGTCGGCAACGACCAGGTGTTGCGCGACGGCGACCTGCTGCTGATCGATGCCGGCGGCGAGCTCGGCGGTTATGCTTCTGACATTACCCGGACCTTCCCCGTCGGCGGCCGCTTCAGCGGCCCGCAGGCGGATGTGTATGACTTGGTGCTCGATGCCCAGTCGGCGGCGATCGCGGCGGTGCGTCCCGGCGCCAACTTTGCCGATCCCCACGACGCGGCGCTGAAGGTGCTAGCGCAGGGCATGATCGACATGAAGCTGCTTGCCGGTTCGCTCGACGCCGTGCTCGAATCCGAAAGTTACAAACGCTTCTACATGCACCGCACCAGCCACTGGCTGGGCAAGGACGTGCACGATGCCGGCGAATACAAGCAGGGCGAGCACTGGGCGCCGCTGGCCCCTGAAATGGTCCTGACCATCGAGCCCGGTTGCTATGTGCGCCCCGCCGCCGACGTGCCCGAGGCCTTCTGGAACATCGGCGTGCGCATCGAGGACGACGCGGTGGTGACGGCGGGCGGATGCGAGATCATCACCGCCGAGGCGCCCAGGAAAATCGCCGACATCGAAGCCCTGATGCGCGATGCCCGCGGCGGCTAAACCTTTCGCGAGCGCAGCGAGCCAAGCCAGTCACCCCCTTCCTCGGGAAGGGGGGCGGGGGGATGGCTCTCAATTTATTGGCAATGGCAGCGGGCGTAGCCCCGTTGCCATTGTCGGCGGTGGGCCGACCGGCATGGCGCTCGCGCTGGCCTTGCGGCTGCATGGGCTGGAGGCGGAAATTTTCGAAGCGCGCGAGCGCGACGCGGTGCGCAAGGATGCCCGCGTGCTTGCCTTGTCCGAGGGCGCGCGCCAGATTCTGGGCTGGCTCGGTGCCTGGCCGGCCAAGGCGGCGACCGCCATCCGCAGCATCCATGTTTCCCAGCGCAGCGGATTTGGCCGCACCCTGATCCGCGCCGAGGAACAGGGTGTGGCGGCCCTGGGTTGGGTGGTGGCGGCGAGCGAGGTGGTTGCCGCATTGGACAAGGCCTTGTCGCGGGCCGGAATTCCCTACCGGGAGCGGACCAAAGTCGGCGCTGGCGACACGGCGAATTTCGCCCTGACCGCTTACGCCGAGGGCATGGTGGATGCCGAGGCTGCCAGGCGGCGTGACTACGGGCAGCATGCGGTACTGTGCAATGTCGAAACCGCCGAGCCGCACCACAATGTGGCCTGGGAACGATTCACCGACGAAGGCCCGCTGGCGCTGTTGCCGCTGGGCGATCGCTATTCGGTGGTGCTGACCTGCAAGGACGAGATTCTGGAATGGGTACGCGCGCTCGATGACGAGGAATTCCTCGCCCTGTTGCAACGCCGCTTCGGCACGCGTCATCGCTTCCTGACCGCGACAGCACGCGTGGCCTACCCGCTTGGCCTGCGCTATCGTCCGCACCCGGTCGGAGCGCGCCAGGTCTGGCTGGGCAACGCCGCGCAGACCCTGCATCCGGTTGCGGGCCAGGGTTTCAACCTGGCCCTGCGCGACATCTGGGAGCTTGCCACGAGCTTGTGTGGCGCTGATGATCCCGGTGCGCCGGAACTGCTTGCCGCCTATGCCCGCGGGCGGGTGGCGGACCGAAGCGGTGCCATCGGTTTTACCGACCTGCTGATCCACGGCTTCGGCAACGAGTTCGGGCCGCTGCGGACGCTGCGCGGCGCCGGCCTGCTGGCCATGGATATCTTGCCGCCGCTGCGCGGTTTTGTTGCCCGGCGAATGATCTTCGGCGCCCGCGCCTGGCCCTGATCCGGCGGCCGGTTGCCATAAATAGCGTCGATATCCGGGCGGACGCTTTGCGCTAAAATCGCGCCCTCCGCGAAACGCTCCCTTTCCCTCCCGACATGGAATTCCTCGGCTTTCAGTTGCGCAACATGCTGTTTGTCGCGCCCATGGCCGGGGTGACGGATCGCCCCTTCCGCCAGCTATGCAAAAAGCTTGGCGCCGGCCTTGCGGTGTCGGAGATGGTGACTTCGAATTCCCTGCTTTACGGCAGCGCCAAGACGCGCCGCCGCGCCAACCACGAGGGCGAGGCCGATCCGGTTTCGGTGCAGATCGCCGGCGCCGATCCGGCCATGATGGCCCAGGCGGCGCGTTACAACGCCGACCATGGCGCCCAGATCATCGACATCAACATGGGCTGCCCGGCGAAGAAGGTATGCAATGTCATGGCGGGCTCGGCCCTGATGCAGAACGAGCCGCTGGTGGCGAAGATACTCGAAGCCGTGGTGGCCGCCGTGCCCGAGGTGCCGGTCACGCTCAAGTTCCGCACCGGCTGGAATCGCGAAAACCGCAACGCGCCGACCATCGCGCGCATCGCCCAGGAATCCGGCGTGCGTGCCATCGCCATCCACGGCCGCACCCGCGCCGACCAGTATCAGGGCAACGCCGAATACGACACCATCGCGCTGGTCAAGTCGCGGGTCGCGATTCCGGTGATCGCCAACGGCGACATCGGCAGCCCGCGCAAGGCGCGCCAGGTGCTCGAATACACCGGCGCCGACGGCGTCATGATCGGTCGTGCCGCCCAGGGGCGACCCTGGCTGTTCCGCGAGATCGAGCATTTTCTCGCCACCGGCGAGGAAATGGCGCCGCCCGGCGTCAAGGAAATCCATGACATCCTGCGCGGCCACCTGAACGAGCTCTACGCCTTCTATGGCGAGGAGACCGGCGTGCGCGTCGCGCGCAAGCACATCAGCTGGTACACCAAGGGCCTGGTCGGTTCGGCGAATTTCCGCCACGCCATGAACCAGCTGCAAACGGTGGAGGAACAACTGGCCGCCGCCGACGAGTTCTTCCTCGGTCACGGCGCGGCCAACGAGCGCCTGCGCTATCTCGACGACGCCCAGGCGATGAAGGCCGCATGAGCAGCGAAATCCACGACTGCGTGCGGCGCAGCCTGAATCGCTATTTCCGCGACCTCGACGGCCAGGCGCCGCACGCCATCTATGACATGTTGCTGAAGTCCGTCGAGCGCCCGATGCTGGAGGTCGTAATGAAGCAGGCCGACGGCAACCAAACCGTCGCCGCCGAGATGCTGGGCATCAGCCGCGGCACACTGCGCCGCATGCTGGTCGAACACAAACTGCTTTAATCCCTGCGAGGTTCCCATGAAAGTCACACAAGCGCTGCTCAGCGTTTCCGACAAGCGCGGCGCGGTCGATTTCGCCCGCGGCCTGGCCCAGCTCGGGGTCAAGCTCCTGTCCACTGGCGGCACCGCCAAGCTGCTGCGCGACGCCGGGCTCGACGTCACCGATGTTTCCGACTACACGGGTTTTCCCGAGATGCTCGACGGTCGCGTCAAGACCCTGCATCCCAAGGTGCATGGCGGCATCCTCGGTCGCCGCGACCTGCCCGAGCACCAGGCGGTGATGGCGCAGCACGGCATTCCGGCGATCGACCTGGTGGTGGTGAATCTCTACCCCTTCCGCGAGACGGTGGCCAAGCCCGGCTGCACGCTGGACGACGCCATCGAGAACATCGACATCGGCGGCCCCACCATGGTGCGGGCAGCGGCCAAGAATCACGGCAACGAGCAGGGCGGCGTCGGCGTTATCACCGACCCGGAGGACTACGCGCCGGTGCTGGAGGAACTGAAGGCCGGCGCCGGCCTGTCATACAAGACGCGCTTTGCCTTGGCCAAGAAGGCCTTCACGCACACGGCGCGCTACGACGCGGCAATCGCCAACTGGCTGACTGCGCTTGACGCCGAGAACAAGCCCGGCGTCTTCCCCGACAGGCTGCAACTCGCCTTCGACAAGGTGGAGACCCTGCGCTACGGCGAGAACCCGCACCAGCAGGCTGCCTTCTATCGCGAGACCATGGCGGGCAACCTCGCGGTGCCGGGCAGCATCGCCAGCTACCAGCAGATCCAGGGCAAGGAACTGTCCTACAACAACATCGCCGATGCCGATGCGGCCTGGGAATGCGTCAAGGCCTTCGACGCCGCTATCGCGCCGGCCGCCTGCGTCATCGTCAAGCATGCCAATCCTTGCGGCGTGGCGGTCGGCGCGAATGCCCTGGAGACCTATCGCAAGGCCTTCAAGACTGATCCGACCTCGGCCTTCGGCGGCATCATCGCCTTCAACGTCGCCATCGACAAGGCGACGGCGGAAGCCGTGGCCGGGCAGTTCGCGGAAGTGATCATCGCCCCCGAAATCACCGCCGAGGCGCGCGCCGTGTTCGCCGCCAAGCAGAACCTGCGCGTACTGGTGGTGCCCATGCTGGCAAATGCGGGCAAGCTTGCCGGCGCCGTCTTCGATTACAAGCGGGTCGGCGGTGGCCTGCTGCTGCAAAGCGCCGACGACGCGCGCATCACCCAGGCCGATATCAAGGTGGTGACCAAGCGCGCGCCGAGCGCGCAGGAGATGGCGGACCTGCTGTTCGCCTGGCGCGTCGCCAAGTACGTCAAGAGCAACGCCATCGTGTATTGCAAGGACGCCATGACGGTGGGCGTCGGCGCAGGCCAGATGAGCCGCGTCGACTCGGCGCGCATTGCCGCGATCAAGGCCGAAAACAACGGCCTCACCGTCGCCGGTTCGGTGGTGGCTTCGGATGCCTTCTTCCCCTTCCGCGATGGCCTCGACGTGCTGGCCAAGGCCGGTGCCACGGCGGTGATCCAGCCCGGTGGCTCGGTGCGCGACGCGGAAGTGATCGCCGCCGCTGACGAACAGAACCTGGCCATGGTATTCACCGGCTTCCGCCATTTCCGCCACTGATGCCATGAAAATACTCGTCGTCGGATCGGGCGGGCGCGAGCACGCGCTGGCGTGGAGGCTGGCGCAGTCGCCCGGACTGCAAAAGGTTTATGTCGCGCCGGGGAATGCCGGCACGGCGCGCGAGCACGAGCTGGAAAACCTGGCGTTGAGCGACATCGAGGCGCTGGCCGACTGGGCGGCGAGGGAAAAGGTTCATGCCACCGTGGTGGGGCCCGAAGCGCCGCTCGCCGCCGGCATCGTCGATGTCTTTCGCGCCCGCGGCCTGCGCATCTTTGGCCCGACCAAGGCGGCGGCCCAGCTCGAAAGCTCGAAGGATTTCGCCAAGCGCTTCATGACCCGGCACAAGATCCCGACGGCGAAGTTCCAGACCTTCTCCGACGTCGCGGCGGCGCACACCTACCTCGATGCCGAAGGCGCGCCGATCGTGATCAAGGCCGACGGCCTGGCCGCTGGCAAGGGCGTGGTGGTGGCGATGGATCTGGCCGAGGCGCATGCCGCGGTCGACATGATGCTTGCCGACAACAAGCTCGCCGTGCACCACACTGAGGCCGGCGCGCGGGTGGTGATCGAGGAGTTCCTCGATGGCGAGGAGGCCAGCTTCATCGTCATGGCCGATGGCCGCCACGCCCTGGCGATGGCCACCAGCCAGGACCACAAGCGGCTCAGGGACGGCGACCAGGGCCCCAATACCGGCGGCATGGGCGCCTATTCGCCGGCGCCGGTGGTGACGCCGGAGATCCACGCCCGCGTCATGCGCGAGGTGATCATGCCGACCATCAACGGCATGGCCGCCGACGGCATCGTCTACACCGGATTCCTTTACGCCGGCCTGATGATCAAGCCCGACGGCAGCCTGCGCGTGCTGGAGTTCAACTGCCGTTTCGGCGACCCGGAAACGCAGCCGATCATGATGCGGCTGAAGTCGAATTTCGTCGAGCTGATCGATGCCGGCATCGACGGCCGCCTCGATCAGGTCGAGGCCGAATGGGATCGACGCGTTGCCCTGGGGGTGGTGATGGCGGCCGCCAACTACCCCGACACGCCGCGCAAGGGCGACGTGATCCACGGCCTGCCCGCGCGCACCGAGGACAGCCACGTGTTCCATGCCGGCACCGCAGAGAAGGCCGGCGAAGTAGTCACCGCCGGTGGCCGCGTGCTCTGCGTCACGGCGCTGGGCGACAACGTCAAGGCTGCGCAGAAGCGCGCCTACGAAGTCCTCGACCAGATCAGTTTCGACGGCATGCAGTGCCGGCGCGACATCGGCTTCCGGGCGATCAAGCGCTGACGCAATGATTTTGCCTCCCGCCACGCTGGGCATGCTGGGCGGCGGCCAGTTGGGCCGTTTCTTCGTCATTGCCGCGCACGAGCTGGGCTACCGCGTGGTGGTGCTCGATCCTGATCCGCAAAGCCCTGCCGGACGCATCGCCGACCGCCATCTGGCGGCGGCCTATGACGATGCCGATGCGCTCGATGCGATAGCCGAATCCTGCGCGGCGGTGACCACCGAATTCGAAAACGTGCCGGCCGACAGCCTGGCCTATCTTTCCAAGTTCGTGCCGGTGCGGCCGGGTGCGGAGGCGGTGCGCATCAGCCAGAATCGCAGCGCCGAAAAAGGCTTCCTGCGCCGGCATGGCTTCCCCCACGCGGCTTTTGCCGACATCCGCGGCGATGCCGATCTCGACGCGGCGAGCGCCGGGCTGTTCCCCGGCATCCTCAAGGTGGCGCGCTTTGGCTATGACGGCAAGGGCCAGGTGCGCGTCGCCGATCGCGCTGCCGCGCGCGCCGCTTTCCGCCAGTTGAAGAACGAGCCTTGCGTGCTGGAGCAGTTGATGCCGTTGGACTACGAGGTTTCCGTCGTCCTGGCGCGGGATGCGGCGGGGCGGGTGAAATGTTTTCCGACCGTGGAGAACAGCCATCGCCATGGCATCCTCGATGTCTCCATCGTGCCGGCGCGCTGCTCCGGCTGCCTTGCCGGCAATGCCGAGGAGATTGCCGAGGGTATTGCGCGGAAGATGGATTACGTCGGCACGCTGGCGGTCGAGTTTTTCGTCGTGCGCGGCCAGTTGCTGGTCAATGAAATGGCGCCCAGGCCGCACAACTCGGGGCATTACACCATCGATGCCTGCGTTACCAACCAGTTCGAGCAGCAGGTACGCGCGATCACCGGCCTGCCGCTCGGGGATGCCCGCGCCCGCTCCGCGGCGGTGATGGTGAACCTGCTTGGCGACCTCTGGTTCCAGAAGGATGCGCAGCACAGCCACGAGCCCGACTGGGCGCGGTTGCTGGCGGTGCCCGAGCTCAAGCTGCATCTCTATGGCAAGCACCACGCGCGACCGGGTCGCAAGATGGGGCATTTCACGGTCATCGGCGAGGATGCGCGCCGGGTTCAAGAGTCGGCGCTGGCGGCACGGCGACTGATCGGCATTCGCGATGAGTGATGTTTCCCGCGCCGCGGCCATGCTGCGCGCGGGAGATCTGGTCGCCTTTCCGACAGAGACGGTTTACGGACTTGGCGCCGATGCGGGCAATGCCGCCGCGGTGGCCAGGGTCTTCGCCGCCAAGGGCCGGCCGGCCGACCATCCCCTGATCGTGCACCTGCCGGATGCCGGCCATCTCGATCGCTGGGCAATCGATATTCCGCAAGCAGCCCGGAAACTGGCCGCCGCGTTTTGGCCCGGACCGCTGACGCTGATACTCAAGCGGCATCCATCGGTGATCGATGCCATCACCGGCGGTCAGGAGACGGTCGGACTGCGCGTGCCGCGGCATCCGCTGGCGCTGCAACTGCTGCGCGAATTCGACGGCGGCGTGGCGGCGCCTTCGGCCAACCGCTTCGGCCATGTCAGCCCGACCACCGCCGCCCACGTGCGCGATGAGCTGGGCGCGGCCGTGGGCATGGTCCTCGATGGCGGCCCCTGCCAGGTCGGCATTGAATCCACCATCCTCGACCTGTCTTCCGGAGCGCCGCGCATCCTGCGTCCGGGCATGCTCGATGCGGTGGCGCTCGCCGAGGTTCTCGGTACCGCACCGACTTCCGGTGCCGAGGGCGCGGCCCCCCGCGTTTCCGGCAGCCTCGAATCGCATTACGCGCCGACCACGCCCATGCGGCTGGTGGCCGAATCCGCCATGGCCCAGGCGCTCGCTGCGGCGCTCGGCCATGACCAGCGGGTCGCAGTGTTTGCTTCCCTGCGACCTGAAACAGGGGACTCGAAGCTGATCTGGCGCCAGGCCAGTCGCGATCCTGCCGCCTACGCCCACGATCTGTACGCCCGCTTGCGCGAGTTCGATACGCTGGGCTGCGATCTGATCCTGGTGGCCGCGCCACCTGTTGACGAGGCCTGGCGGGCGGTCAATGATCGTTTGCAGCGCGCCGCCGCCGAGGCGAAATAGGGGCAAAAGCTTCCCGTCATTCAGGCCTAAAGTTTTTCTCCGGCTGCCGATAATCTATCGAAAGCGGACTTTCCGCGACGGGAGATGAACATGGCCGCCAGGGAACGCACTGGATCACGCCCCGGAAAATTCCAGCCGGGGCAGCCTCCCGCGGGCAAGACATGTGCCGCCGCCATACATGCGGCCATGCTGCGCGGATTCGTCGTCGGCCGCGAGGTGCTGGTCGGCACGGTGCCAGGCATCGTGGTCGGCTACAACATCGCCAGCTTCGGCAACTTCATCGGCAACGCCTACCCGCTGGTGGTGCGCACCGCGCTCGGCGTTACCAAGTGCAGCGCGGACGAGTTGCGCCTGGTCTGAGAGCTTGTGAAGAAATCTACTGCGCGTGCCGGATCGGGGCTTGGGCGGTGCTCGCTATCCTCATGTACAACGACGTACATTCCGGTAGCTGCGCTCCGGCCGCACCCCGCTGCGGCCCGCTCGCGACGATTTCTTCACAAGCTCTAACCCGGATATTTCACAGGCCCGTGAAGGAGTGGGCGGGAGATATGCGTAACGGATAGAGTTGGGTGCCGCCAAGGCGAGCTGATCGAATTTTGATCAATCTGGCGAATTCTGGACGGACCACCCCCAACCCCCGATGATCACCATGTCGGGGACGCACTCGGCAAGGACTATGGAGAAGCCAGTGCG
>JACRLX010000019.1 GCA_016235165.1 Rhodocyclales bacterium | reverse complement strand
TACTGGGAGATGTTGGCGCAGCCGCTTTGCACCGAATTGTCGTATTCGCCGACGAGGCCGTTGACCAAGGATTGGGCGGCCTCGCAGGAGTTGATGTTCATGGCGTTGATCTTGTTCATCTGGTCCTGCAATTCGGTCAGCAGCTTGTCGATATCGGGCGAGATCGACTGGAGGGCGAGCTTGAAGGCATAGCCGATGGCGTTCGAGCCGATGTTCTGCAGCAGCGCCACGAACTGCTGCTTGTTGATGAAGGAGAAGGCCCCGCCGAAAAGATCGATGCCACCGCAACCGGCCCGCAGGCTCGGCAACTGGGCGTTGACGAGCGGGTAGTTGCGCCCCGGCGCGCGCATCATGAGGCCGCCGCCCGTGTAGAGGTTCATCGCCTGGCCACGGAAGGCGCCGGGCGAGGTGACATTGCCCAGCGCCCCCAGATCGTTGAACATCGCCTGCATCTCGGCATTGAGATTGGCGGACTGGCTGGCGGTGGGTGCCGTCGCCAGAGTTGCCGCGAGCAGGCAGGCCATGAAGCGTTTCGGTCGGGTGGTCATTGGTATTCCTTGGTTTCCTACAGCGGTTCCCCGCGCGGATCCTGCGCGAGGGCGGCGATGCGCTCGACCAGCTCTGTCATCGCCATCAGGCCGAAGCCGACGGGGCGGATCTGCCGCGTCGACGGCGCCGTGAGGTAGAGCGCCGGCACGATCGTGCTGTTCAAGCGCGCGGCGATACCGTTGTCCGCTTGAGGATTCGGATAGTCGGGCAGGCCCCGGCCGTCGAGGCTCACAGCGAAGACCGTCATGCCGAATTCCTGCTCGAAGCGCTTCAGTATCGGTGCGAGGCGATGGCAGTAAGGGCAGTCGCTGCGGAAGATGAAGAGCAGTCCCTGCGTTGCGGCGAGATTCCGAACGGTCTGTGCCTGCCGCTCCCGCTGCTGCTCGTCGAAGGCGGCGACGGCCATCGAGTTGGTCGGCCGACCCGTCAGGCCGTAGTCGAGGTCGGGCACGGTCCAGACGAGACGCTGCCAGTTCTGTGCGAACCGCTCCGACTTGTTCATGACGAATCGCTGATAGCGCATGTAGGCGAGCAGATTCGCATCGCTCGGATTCATCACGGCGACGCGCTTCAGGTCGTCGAGGCGCTTTTGCATCGCCTCGAAGCCGACCAGCTCCGGCGGGCGAATCGGCGAGGCAGGCGATTCCTTCGGCGGAGGCAGGAGCTGGGGCGGGTCGCGGTACCAGAACCATCCCTCGCGCTTGCGCAGCCAGTAGGTCGCGTTCGATTCCGCATCGGTATGCGCGCCGACGATGCTGATGGACGGCGCCGTTTCATCGGCGGCCAGTGCGGCGATCGGCAAAATGGCGAGCGACAGTGCAGTGACCGATAATGCGGCGAGGTTTCGCATCACACTCTACCGCTTTACCGGAAAACGCCCGTCACGGCAGTAGCTCACCTGGTAGACGAGTTCCTTGTCACCGCGTTTGGCCTTCTCCAGCATGTCCTTCTGCCGCGTCGTCACTTCGAGTCGGCTGCAGCCCGCTTGGGGTAGGGCGTACAGCGTGCGCACGTCGATCTCGATCGGGGCGGTCGACTCGAACTTCTGCCGGACATAGGTGGCGGCCTCACCCACCAGAATGCCCTGCGCGGAACCCTGATCGATCGCCCCGACAAGGAGCGGTTTGATGTCGGACACCTGAATGCGGGCCGACGGATTTGCGGATGCGTCCTGGCCGAGAGCCAGAGCCGCGAAGGTGCCGACCACGAAGAGCTTCAAGTAGTTCATGGACCGAAATAGCCGTTGATTTTTTGCTGGGCGCGGGAGCGCACGGTGCCGACGTCGGGCAAGGTCGGCGCGATCTCGGCGTAGAACTCCGCCAGGTTCATTCGCGAGAAGTCGAGCGCCTGCAGTTGTGCGACGGTGAAGCCGCTGCAGTCCGGGCTCTCGGCGCCACCCCAGCCGCGGCCGAGCTGCGCGCGTCCCTGCTCATTGAGGATGCGGGCCAGGCGCGAGTTGAAGCAGCAGTAGGACTCGGTGGTCTCGATGCAGAGGCGAATGATCTGCAGACGTGACGAGCAGTAGCTGCCGACGCCGTGACAGAGCCGTTTGTCCCGCTTCATGGCGAGTAGCTGTGCGGCCTGCTCGCAGGAGAGGAGGCCCGAGAGCTGGATCGCCAGCATGGCGATGGTCCACGGGCCGGGTACCAGGATCTCGACGAAGGACGCGACCGATACATCGCCGGCCATGAGGCCGGCCAGCGCCGATGAGCCGCCCCCAACTCCAAACAGCGCCTCGAAGCCCGCGATGGCCAGGTCCGGGGCGTCGGACGCGAACAGCGCGTCGTAGGTGTAGCTCGACCCCACCGCGCCGATCACCTGCCCCCCTGCGCTGAGGATCAGGTTCAGGTTGCTGAAAAGCGAGCCGCTTGAGCCCGCGCCCTTGCAGCAGTTGACCAGGCCGAAGAGCTTCTTGCGGCAGCGGTTGTCGTAGCCCTGAAACACCACCAAGGTCGTGGGATCCACGTACTTGCCGGCTTCCCGCTGCACTTCGAGCGCGGTGACCACCTTGGCGAAATCGGCGTCCGGTGCGTTGCCCGTATCGAAGCAGTGACCGTCGAGGCAGAACTGCTGGCCACCACAGTTGGTGATGGTCGAGCTCGATCCGCTAGCCACCCGGCATTGCCAGGTCTGCTCATAGAGCATGCAGGCGCCCAGCGGGTTGGTGTCGATGCAGCTCGATCCGATCTGGCTGCAACCGCGGTCGCGCAGGGGCTGGCAGTCATCGGTCATGGCCTGCGAGATGCAACTGAACTGTGCGCGAGTGCGCCAGCAGTCCCGATAAACCGGATAGCCGCCGATGTTGCGGGTCTCCGGGCCTTCGACGCAGGATTCGGCGGTTTTAACGCAGTCGGCGGCGCGCACCGACGACACCATGCCGAAGAGCAGGGCGAGGAAGAACGCGCAGATGCGGCGGCGCTTCATTGCGAACGCGCCTCCAGCGCCGCGCACTGGTTGTCCCAAGTGTCGGTGAAGCTCACCGTGGTGGGCATGGCGAAGGTGCTCACGCCGTAGTAGCTGGTGCCCTGGCAGGGGTTGTAGAACCAGGCGCCGATGGAGCAGTTGGCGCCGGAGCACGACTGGCTGTAGTAGGTCTGGTAGCAGTAGTAGCCATCGATCCGCGACGGTCCTGGACTCTGGCCGATCTGGGTGTTCAGCGTGCCGGGCACGTATTGCGAGCCGAGTTCCATGTAGACGCCGCCCGTAGACTTCGCGATCGTGAACACGTGCATCAGGTAGTTGTTCGCGCCGCAGGTGAAGTCGAAGGCGAGGTAGTCGATACAGGCCGGGCAGGGGTCCGCGGTCACCCGCGTCAGGAACTGTCCCGGCGAGCAGCCGGGGGTCTGGATCGGCGTGACGATCAGGACCTTGTCGCATGTCGTGTTCTCGATGGTCCGGTACTGGTGGCAAATCACTGTCTCGAAAATATCCGGGCGCGTGACAGTTTGCACGGTGCAACCGCTGTAGGTGCCGGCGAGATTTCCGGCGATGGCCTGCGGGTCGGCGGTAATGGTCTTGGCGCGCGTGAGCAGCGGGTCGTTGGGACCGATGCTGTAGGTCGGCCGCCGCGACGGATTGGTCTGCGAGAAATCCACCGCATTGCAGCCCTGCTCGGCAAAATTTGCTGTTTGCCCGGTGGCGCCGGCGCAGGCAACGACATGGGCCGAGGAGAGTGTGCCCAGACCGGGGCTGCCGAAGTAGGAGGCCTCGGGCGGCGCGGTGGTGTAATTCGGCACTGTCGCTTGGGCGGTAGTGCCGCTGATCTGGCCGCGCGCGGCGGCGTTGCCGCTGCGGCCGAGCGTGGCACCCTGGTTGAAGGCATCGGACAATGCGTCGGCGTGAGCGGGCCACGTGTGCATGGCGAGCGTGGCGATGATGCAGAGGAGGAACCGAGGGGTGCTCATGAGGCTGGCGATGCCCGCAAGCGTTTGAGCATGTGCTCGGCAAGCGGCGCCGCTTCCGGCTTGCGGCGCTGGATAGTTTCCAGCGCGTAGTCGAGGCTGACATCGCCGGCCACACTGACGAAGCCGGCCGGCGTGGCGCATCCGGCGGCGCAGCCGCGCTGCGCGTCATTGGCGGCGTCGCTCAGCGTGAGCACGAAAGTCGGCGCCTGGCGCACGGCGAAGCGCGTGAAGGCTTCGGGATCGATGACCCAGGCGACGCGGCGCTTGCCGATCAGTTCCTGCACCACGGCGACGGTCTGTCGCATCGACTGTGATTTGAGGCCGCGCAGCACCAGGACCGCGCCTGCCCGGGCCGCTTGGTCGGTGAGCAGTTGCAGGCTTGCCCGTGGCATATCCAGCGTGATGAAGATTCTGAGTGGCGTCGGTGCCGCTCCGGAAATAGCTCCGGCGTTCGGCAGAGGGACCTTGCCCCTTGCCAGCGCTTCGATGTCGATCGCGCTGCGTTGCGGCTCCACTCGCGGTGGCTGGGGGATAGCCTGCGAGCCGATCCGGTCCGCGTCGGGGAAGGGGTTCGCCTTCAGTGCGCGGTCGATATCCTGCGCGGTCGGCCATGGCGAGACCTGAGCCGCGGCAAGGCAGGGCAAGAGACAGGGCAGGAGGCAGGCCAGCGCCAAGAGGGGAATGCGATCAATACGCGCCAGCACAGCAGTTCCTTTTGCGGAAGATCTGGTATGAGAAATCCTCACCCGTCACCGGGAATGACTTGCCGGCGCCCCAGATCATCGTCGTGCGCCCGTAGGGCTGGCAGCATTGACCGGCATCCTTCTGGGTGTTGGGGACCGGGTAGACCATTTGCAGCTTGTAGTGGGTCTTGTCCATGATCGGCTGCATGTAGTAGCCGCACAGGCCCGCCGGGCCGGCACCGTCGAAGGTGGCGAGCTGCCGGTGCATCTTGGCGGTCATGCGCTGGGTGAGCAGTGCGGACGCCTGAACGCCACCGATATGGGTGGCGACGTGGCCTGACATCGGGTAGATCGAACCCTGGCAACCGGCGCACCAGAACAGACTGGCGATGCCAAGTCCCGCGGTGGATGCGATGCAGTCCGCGGCGCAGGCGGCTTTGGCCGGCGCGTTGGCGAAAAGCACGGCTTCCGGGTTGAGGATCGCGGTCAGTTCGTCGTCGGCCCACAGCGGATCGACTTCGGTGAGGTAGACCAGATCGAGCGCACCCTGCTCCAGACACGGAAAATCCAGCAGCACTTCGAGCCAGTAGAGGATCGGATTGGTGTACCAGTGCACGTGATAGAAGCTGTTGCGCGTCTGGCTGTCGTGGCCCACTTGGGCGCCGCGCGGGACTTCGATGCCCGGATCGATGGCGATGCCCCCGAGAGCGACCATGCAGAACGGTGTGCGCGTCACATCGACCAGGCGCACCGGCTCCCAGAAGCCGATCGTCACGCCGATGCGCGGTGGATTGTTGCAATAGCAGATCGGTGTAGACGGATTGTCGATGTCATTTTGCCCGTCGGACAGGAGGGACGCCGAGCCGATCGTGAGCGGGAAGACACAACTCCAGCAGATGTCGGTAATGGGGTTCATGAAACGACCCTGGCAGGTCGGTCCGGCGGCAGCCGGTCCTTGCAGGGCAAGGCCGGCAGCGAGCAGGAGAACCGCGACGAGACGCTTACAGGATCTCATCCCGGAATCTCCTCGATCTTCAGCCGTTTGCCGTCCTGGGTGACGAGCGCCGGCACGTGGCGGATACCCAGCTTCTCGGTGAGCATTCCCTGCTGATCGAAGAACACCGGCCGCTTCCAGCGGCGCATCAGCTCCAGGTAGGAGCCGCCGGTCAGAATCACCTTCAGCTTGCCCCCGCGCTCGTCGAGAATTCCGCTGGCGCGTTTGACCTGCGCGGCGTCGCGCGCATCGATGAAGAGCAGCGCTTGCGAGAGCGACACCGTATCGAGCGGGTTGACCGTCGTTCCCGGCGGGACGAGCAGCTTGCCATCGGCATCGAGAATGGCATAGGGGACGACGATGCTCGGGTCGTAGAAGAAGCTGCGCGTCTTGGTGGTCTTCGTCAGCTTGACGATGGCAGCGGGCTGCTCGATCTGGTTCTTGGCTCGGGCTTGTGCGTCCCGTTGAAGTCTGGCGAGTACCCCGGTTGCTTCGGCGTCGCGCAGCTTGGCGAGGATCACTTCCAGGAGGCTTGGCTCGGCGATCGGATACACGGGACCGATGACCACGAGGTCTTGCGCACAGGCGGCGAGCGACAGCAGCATCGCGACAGCGACGAATGCCATGCGGCCAAGGCGGCGGCGGGGCTGACACAAATGCTCAGAACAGCGCATAGGCCCGTCCGATGATCTGTGCGTCCGAGATCCAACCCGTCAGCCGGTAGCGCGAATCGAGACTGTCCGGGTGCGGTGCCCGCACGTAGTAGCGACCGGCGGGCAGGATTCCGGTGGCGCCGAGGTCGAGGGGCAAGCCCTGACGGCTCACGGTCTTCGCCTGCCCGACCGGCATTCCGTTCACGAAGAACTCCCGATCCGTGCGGGTGACGGCGTCACCCGCCATGCCGGCGATGATCTTGACGAAGGTGACGCCCGCCGGGTAGGGGCCGCCGCCCGGCCAGCGGAAGGCGACGAACTGCCCGCGCAGCGGCAGCTCACCCTTGTGGATCAGGAAGAAGCGCTGTGGCAGGCTGGGCGAGACATTCACGCCGAAGGCGTAGTGCGCTTGAAACAGCACCGCCGCCACGATCAGCAGCAGGTAGACGATTCCCCAGCGGCGCAGATGTTGGCTCACGCGGCGGCGGAAGGTTTCGCGATCGAAGCGCTCGAACACGGTCGGCTTGCAAAACAGAGTGCGCATCGCGCCGCCTACAGACCCAGGCGCCGGCGCACTTCCGGCGTCAGATCGGGCAGGAGCGGGGCCGGGCCGACGACGGCGCCGCGGGCGAGGATCAGGCAGTGGCACTCTTCCGGCAGCGACTGGATCAGATTGGTCATTTCCAGGCCGAAGGCACTCGCACGCTGGAGTGCCAGGGCGCGATCTTCGTGGGTGGCGTCGAGCTTCACCAGTACTTTGGCCACTTGGGTTTCCTTCAGGTGGTACAGCTCACCGACATCGAGGACGGCGAGGCGGGGTGCGGCGGCAGGTGCGAACCACAGGGCATAGGCGACGAGGATGAGGGCGCTCAGCAGCACATTGGCGACAATCAGGAGGGTGGAGGTCTTGAGGTTCACGACACCGCCTCCGGTCGGGTATCCATGGATCGGGAACCGTGCGGTCGGCGGTTTGGCAGCACTCGCGGCCGGTCGCATCCCCGCAAGCGGGGCCCCTGCTTCCTGCTCATGCTGCCCCCCGGTCCAGCAACACGGCATCGATCGCCTGCGAGACGCTGAGGCCGGTGGCGCGCTTGTCGTTGATGGCATTGAAATCTTCGGCGCGGCTGCTGAACAGCAGCAGGCTGTGCGGATCGACGATCAACCGGCCGATGCCGTTGCCGACGGGCGAGTGGATGTATATCTCCGAATACGCGCCATGTTCGGTGCGCAACGACTGCAAGAGACGCTTCATCGCATCGTCCATCGTCAGTTGGCCGAGCTTGTCCATCATCTCGATCGATTCCGGTTTCTGTCGCAGCAGGAACATCCAGTCGGAATTGTCGAGCGCGGCCTTGGCGGCAGGGTTGCGGTAGTAGTCGTCCACGCCTTGCGTTGCGGACATGAAGGAACCCTTGTACTTACGTGCGCGGCGGTAACCCGCCTCGATGAACTCTGCCGTGGCGCCGCCCGAGAGCAGATCCCAGGCCTCGTCGATGATGACGATCTTCTTGCGCTCGCGACTGAAGTACATCTCGCGCGTGATGCGGTACATCATGATCAACAGCACCACGGTCTGCAGGTCCTTCTTCGCCTTCAGCTCTTCGAGCTCGAGGACGATGAAGTCGGAACTGAAGTCGATCGTCGCGTCCGACTCGAAGTACTTGCCGTAGACGCCTTCGCGTGTGTACGGGTGCAGCATCGCCGCCAGGTCCTTCAAGCGGCGATCCTCGTCGCGGCTGTCTTCGTCGAGTCGTCCGGTGGCGAGCAGGTCGTGCACGTCGGAGACCTTCATGGTGTTGCCCTTGGCTTTCCAGACCTTCTTGATCGCCGCCCCGAGGGTTGAGTACTGGAAGCCGTCCAGTGGCTCGCGCGGGGAGACCATCTGGGCCAGCAGCGGCTGCAGGAGTTCCATGTCCTCGTCGATGTCCGCTACCAGGGTGAAGGGGTTGAGGGACAGCGCGGCGCTCTCGGTGAATTCGATGAAGCTGCCGCCGAAGTTGCGGCAGGCCTTCTCGTAGGAGCGGCCGACGTCGATGATCCAGACCCGGGCCCCGGTGCCCAGATAGGCGGCGGCGATCTCGTTCAACAGCAGCGACTTGCCGGAGCCCGAGGTGCCGGCGATGGCGACGTTGTAGTTGCCGGCGGGGTTGTCGTAGACGTCGAGCTGCATGACCTGGCCGCGGCGGCCGCCGAACAGCAGCACCGGCGTCCCGGTGCCTTGCCATTCGGCGATCAGGGGGGCCAGATGCACGGCGTTGGAGGAAGTCTTGGTGGTGACCCGCTTCATGCGCTTCAGATCCTTGTGAAAGGGCACCGAGAACGTCATGGGCAGCGATCCGATCAGTGCCTGCGTCATCATCAGGGTGTCGCTGGTGAGCTCGAAGCCGCGGGCGCGGAAGATGGCGCGCGCGGCCTGCTCGGCACGGGTGACTTCGTCGGCGGGGGCGAACAACGCGACCTGATGGTAGAGATCGACCAGCTGCTGGCCATCGTCCATGGCCTTGAGGACGATGTCCCAGTCGGCCTTGCGTTCCTGCAAGTCGGGGAGGAAGCGGGCCATGTAGCTGGTGGCGTTGGTGGTGGCGCGCGCGGCCTTGAGGTAGGCCCAGTTGCGTGTGGCCTCGGGGTCGAGCACCTGCACGCCGAGGGTCAGCAGGAAGGGGCAGGGGTACTGCAGGGTGCTCTGGTACAGGTCGCCGATCAGGCTGCCCATGTTCCACAGCGCGAAGCGTGGCGGCAGGGAGCGCACGGAAAGGAGCCGCAGCTCGCGGGGGCGCGGATCGGCGGGGTTGAAGAGCTCGACGCCGGTCTGCCGGATCCGCAGTCGGGTCGCCCGATCGATGACCTGATCGCGCAGCTCCCGCCCGTCGTCGTAGGGGAGGGCAAGACAATCGCCGGTCTGCCGATGCGGATCGATCAGCGCCGACACCCAGTTGATCAGATCGGCTGCAGTCCACGCCTTCGACGGAAAGCCCGCCGCGTGCAAGGTCGCCCGCACGCTGTCCCTGACCAGCAGCAGGTCGTCGAGGTGCGTGAGATCCTCCGGATTGCCCGCAATCGATACACTGACCACCAGCCTGAAATCCCGGAACAGATAATTCTGCGCGGGCAACAGCGAAGATCGGCTGCCGGCGAGGTAGTACTCGACCCGGCGTCGCGCCATGGTCCGGTGGATGTTGCTGTGCCGCCCGGCACGGCCCAGGTGCGCAAACTCCGGAACATCCTTGTCCGGCTGGCGCAGTCCGGCGTAGCGCGCGAGCGGGGCACGGATGTCGGGACTGGCGAAGAGATGGAACTGGATGCCGGTGCCCGGTGGCGAGGCGGCATAGAGCGCGGTCAGGACACGCGTCATCTCCTCGTCGGCGCCGGACTGGGGCCGCACTTCCAGGCAGAAGCCGAGCGAATCGCGATTTACGAAAACCTGGCGGTCTTCGATCCAGGCACGATACGGCAGCCATTCCGAGAAGGCCGCCGCATCATTGCCGGCAAGGGCGGACGCATCTTGCGAGCGAGGCAGGAGGTCCGCTGCCTTGGCAGTAGCGAGCATGGCTTCGAGGTCGGCGATCAGGGTGCGAAACATGAATCAAGGTTCCGTGGCGACGGGTTCGGCGCCGGATGACAAGTTCGCGGGTGGCAGCGGGTAGCGAGTCGGAGCTTGCGGTCCTTCGGCTGGTGCTTTCGCCGGCGAGGACTCTTGAACATGAGGCACTGGCGGTGCCACGCCATCCATGCGGCGTCCAGTCGCCGGCCGCACGTGCTCGATGAGCCAGCGCCCGGTATCGACGACGACATGTACCAGTGCCTGCTCGTGCAGATCGCCGTCGGCGTCCTCCCAGGGTGCGATCCACAGCCGCAGGAGTCGCGGGTTCGAGCGCAGCGAACTCGACGCGGCGGCGGGCCTGCCGGGTGCCATGGGCGTCGCGCCGTAGGCGACAGGTTCATCCGGCGGTGGCTTCTGCGCGGACGGCTTCGCTAGCTTGGGCATGCCCTGGGCCGAATTCGCATAGATACCGGAGACGGAGGTGCACATCGCGCCTTCAGGGGCCTTGCAGGCGTAACCGTCCACGCCGCCGACGCCGGACAGGGTCGATGCGCAGCCGGCAAGCGTCAGGGCCATAAGCAGCAGCGGCGCCAGAGCGGCACGATTCATCGCGCGGCGCTCTTTGCCGATGCCGGGCCTTCGGCACTGGCCGTGGCGCGGGCGAGCCACGCCTCGATCTGCGCACTGCTGGCGGCACCGGGAAGAATGCGACCGTCGGCGGCGACGAGGGTCGGTGTGCCGGAAATGCCGAGGCGCTCGCCGAGTGCAATGTTGCGATCGACGGGGTGCGGACATTCCCCGGCCGGGCTCATGTCTTCAGGCTGCATGTCACGCAACATCAACGCATGCCAGGCCGCGACCCGATCCCGGGAACACCAGACGGCAATCGCCTTGCTGCGCGCCCCGGGATGAAGCGAGGCAATCGGCATCAGGAAGGTGTAGATCGTGACGTCGGTGAGGCTCTTTATCTCGGTTTCCAGCTTGAGGCAGTAAGGACAATCCGGGTCGCTGAAAATCGCAATCGTGCGTGCGCCATTGCCGCGCACGTCCTTCACCGCATCGGCCAGCGGCAGGGACGCGAAGTCGACGCGCGTCTGCGCATCCTTGCGTTCCGCCGTGAGGTCGCGCTGGGCTTTCATGTCGAAGAGATGGCCGAACAGGAAGTACTGGCCGCTCTCATCGACGTAGGCGAGATTCGCACCCATGACGACCTCGAACACGCCGGGCCAGGGTGTCGTATTGACTGCGCCGAAGCGCGTGGCGGGGTAGAGGCTCTGCAGCCGCTCGGCGATCGAGTTGGCCGTCGGTGCGGCGGTCTGCGCCGAGGCAGGGAGAGGAAGTACAAAACTTGCGCCGAGTAGGCAAAGGCCCAGCGCGTTGCGAAGCTTATTGATCGTCATCGTCATTTCTCCTTGAGTTTCGGGTGCGGTCGGCGAGTTGCGGAAATTCCTCGTCATCCCGGGATGCGGCGTCGAGCGGGCCCTGCAATGAGATGCCCTGCGTGATCACCACATCGACCGTGCGTCCGGCGTCGATCTCGATCACCGTGCCGAAGCCGGCCTCGAATTGCTTGCCGGGCTCCACGGTGCTGGTCGCACCGAGCGGCGAGACGGACATCGTGGTCGAGCTTTGCTGGAAGGCCTGACCGATGCCGCTGGCCACACCAGCGAGCAGCGCGTTCGCCAGCAACTGGCCCTGCTTGGATACCAGGCGTCCCCGCATGCCGGCCTTGCCATCCTCGCCGGCGACATAGCCCTTGATCGGCACATCGATGGCGGTGCCATCGCGCGTCACGCAGGACAGTGATTCGGTGCGGATGTAGGCTCGCTCCGAACTCACGTCGCCATAGCCGGCGCCGACCACGAAGCATTCCTTGATCCGCGAGCGGAAGTGATTGGGCAGTACGGCGTTGTCGACCAGGCGCAGCAGCACGGGCTGCGGATTGCGTTGTGACTGTCCGCCGGTGGGGGCATCGAGACCGCCGAGCAGGATCGCGCGGGTGAAGGCGCCGCTCGGGATGTAGCGGCGGGCGTCCCGCGCCGCAGGATTTGACTTGGTGGCGTCCGCGGATGTCTTGACGGCCTTTAACGCGGACCCGTCGGCCAGGGCGACGCTCACGATGCCGGGAGACGCGAGCGATCCGCTGCCCATAGTCGGCGATGGCGGAACGGCGGAAGAGGCGAACGGTGACATCGATCCCGCCCTGGCAGGTAATGGCGGCGGCGGTGGGGGCAGTCGCTGCGGACCGCCGACAGCTTGATCACTGCCCGGTCGGTCCGGCCCGAAGTTGGGCCGGGTGGCGGGAGCGGCCACCGGCGGCGGAGGCAGGGGTGTGAGTCCGGTCTGCTCCAGCTTCTTCAAGCGCTCCAGCATCTGCTTGTTCTGGCCCTCCAGTTCGGTATTGCGTTGTGTCAGCTCGTGCGACTTCTGTTCGATGCCCTTCAACTGGGCGTCGGCCTGACCGCGCCAGGCGTCTTTGGGATCGACCTGGCCACCGGGGGCGAGGATCTGCGTGGACTTCGGCTTGAGCACTCGCTCGCCGGAGTCGCGTGGGCCGGTCAGGGATACCGAGAGGAGTGCGGCGCCGACGATGAACGCAGCGATCCCTCCCAGCAGCAGGTACTGGCGCCGCTTCACGGCGGCCGGATTGATGGACGAGGAATCAGTCATGGGCTCGCCGCTCCCTAATCACGAAAAGGTTCGTCGCTTCGCCGGGGCGCAAGCGACCCTGTTCCAGGCTCACCGCCATGACACCGGGCTTGTAGAGCTCGCCCTCGGCGAGGTTCAGCTCGGTGCTGCCGATATTGGCGAGCTGGTACTTCTCGCCGACGATGCCGGCGCCCAGCCACACGCGTTGCAAGCTCAGGCGCACGCCTGGCCAAAGCGACAGTTCCTGGGTCGGTTCGCGCACTTCCATGTCGTCGGGCAGCGCGTCGCCGGCCATCGCCAGCAGCAGGTTCTTGATCGTGCGTACATGGCGACCGCTCTTCTCCATGCGGGAAGTGGAGGTGAGTGGATCGCGTCCCTCGCGAATGACGATGGTGTCGCTTGGGGTATCGACGGGTTGCAGCACCAGGCCAATCGTGCTGCGTTCAGAGGTGATGAACAGATTGATCGGCTTGGTGCTATCCGCCGACACCGGCCGCACAAAAATCTGACCTTTCTCCTCGTCCTTTTCCAGCACGAACTCGCCGGTGTTGCCGGTGACCTTGCGGATGCGTCCGCGCTCGACGCTGATTCGCGTGACTTCCTTCTGCGATATCTTGCCGAGCACGGTCTCCCCGTCCTTCGCGTCCAGAATCTGGAGCGCGGAGGCGGGGCTACTGAGTGCCAGCAGCAACGGCAGCAGGAACAGGCTTGGACTGGAGTTCGAGAGGGTCATTGGGATTGGTTTCACGAAAGGCCTTGAGGAACATGCGGCCGCCCGCGTACTGGAGCTCGATGGCGTAAGCCTTCGAGACTTCCGAGACGCGGCGGTCGCTGATGAATGTGGTGAGCTGGCCGCGCACACCTACCCGGAGCGTGCGTTCGTCGACGACCAGGTTCTGCGCACTGAAGACGGTCGAGGCGCCATCGCGCTTCAGACGTTCGGCGGCGGCGAGCAGCGCGGTGCGCAGCTCGCCAAACGACGCGGGAGCGGCGTACTGCAACAGCAGCTTGGCTTGGTGGTCGACACTCTGGGGTGTGACGTTGAGCGTAAGCTGCATGAGGAAGTAGCCCATCTGTTCGAGATACTCGCTGCTCACCCGATCGGACTCCACCCAGAAGGTCTTGTGAATGTTGGGCGGGACGACGACGATGCGTTCGTGACCGGATAGCCGGACGGCGAAGAGGGCGAGAATGAGGTTTACGAGCATTGATCCCACCAGCAGGGTGACCAGAAAGCTCGTGGCCCGGCGGGCGCTGGCGATGTCCTCGGCCATCCAGGCGAGCTTCATCCCACCATCTCCCGCAGGTGCGAGGGTGGCGTTCGCTGGAGTCCCGTAATGGCGGCCGGCACATGCCAGTAGAGCAGGTGTAGCGCAAAGGCCGGATGCTTGCCGGTCTTTGCGCGACCGTAGGCCGAGGCGAGCAGCACGCCCAGGGCACAGCCCGTGATGAAAAAACCCGAGATCATTCCGGCCAGGCCTGCGGCGAGCACCAGGAGCGACACGTCGAGATCCCACCAGAACATGCGTGGCGGATCGTTCAGGCGGCGCGGAATCTCAAGCGATGCGTCGGTCATCGGTGATCGCTCAGACGACCGCGGTCATGATGCTGTCGATGATGGTCGGCACATAGACCATGAACAGCGCGAACACCACACCGGCCAGTGCCGGGATCGGCGAGGAGCGGGCGATGCCGATGCCGGCACCGAGGATGAAGGCGGCGATCGCGATGGACTTGCCGAGGTAGCCGGTCGCCCAGTTGAGGAGCGTCGTATACATCGTCTGGAACTCGGTACCGGTGGTGCCGGCCAGGGCGGAGCCGGCGGCGAGGGTCAGGACGAGGACGAGGGTGGTGTTTAAAGCAGTGCTGCTGCGGGTCTTGCTCATTGCGTGGATCTCCAGTGCTTGGGTTGAGGGTGGTTGAGGGTGAAACGGCGGGACTTCATGGGGCAGAAACTCATTCGTGATCGAGGCAGGGCCGGCTAGCGCAGCGATGCGAAAGTCATTCTTCGCGCCGG
>JACRLX010000018.1 GCA_016235165.1 Rhodocyclales bacterium | reverse complement strand
GCAATCAAGGCCACCTTCGAGCGGCGCGGCATGGCGGTGCCTGCCGATTTGCCGGTCGGACTGACGGACGAGTTCGCGCACGATCATTCGCGGCAGGCGCTGTGGCAGGCGTTCATCAAGAAGAACGAGCTTGCCCCCGAGCCCCTGGTGGCCGTCGTGGACCGGCTGCGAACGGCCTTGGAACCAGTGTTGAACCGAGCCGCTCGATGACGTCCACCACGTAGACGCAGCAAACCTCGCGTCCATCGCCACGGTCGGTCGCGGCTTCCATGCGGATTTTGCATGGAGACCCCGACGATGACCCGACACTGCACCTACTGCGGCAAGCCCTTCGAACCGCGCCCACAAGTCCCCGACCAAGCCTACTGCTCCGCGCCCGCCTGCCAGCGTGCCCGCAAGCGCCAGTGGCAGCAGGCCAAGCTCCAGTCCGATCCCGACTACCGGACGGCTTGCTCGAATCCGAGATCGCCGACCGGCTCAACACCAAGGGCACCCGCACCGACCTCGGGCGTGACTGGACGCGCGCCACGGTACGCTTCGACACGAGCCTGACGCCCGACATCACGGTCGCCGTCCGGCTCAACGAAACCAACCAAGCGCCGCTGGACTACTACCTGCTGCCGCGTCTGGACTTCGGCCAGGGGCGAAGCCTCAACGGCGGAACGGATAATGCGGCGCGCGGACCTGGACAGCGCAAAGCCGAGCGACCTGTTCAAGATCAAGTCGAAGGACAAGGGCAAGCCGGAGCCTGCGGCGCAGCACGCGGCCTACCGTGCGCTAGTGGTCACGCAGCAACGTGCAGGGTTGTACTCGATGCCATGTGCAGCAGGTGCATTGGCGTGATCCCCCAGATATCAAGAAAGGAGATCTCTATGGCATAAGCCCGATACCCGAAGCGCCCAGGCTCGCGCGGACTTCAGAGCCTGCACTTTTTTTCATCTCTTGGAGTATTTGACATGACCGGAAAGAACCAATGGGTTGTACCCATCAATGGCGGTGATCAGTGGGGTGTGCGCGGAGAAGGTAACGAACGCATCACATCGATCCATGATACGCAGCGAGAGGCGATTGGCCGCGCAAGGGGCATCGCCGTCAACCAACAGAGTGAGTTGCTCATCCAGGGACGAGACGGGCAGATCCGTGAGCGCAACAGCTACGGCAACGACCCGTTCCCGCCCAAGGGATGACTCTGGGGCTGGCCTCGCCAACTTGCGGGTTGATGCACGACTCTGCTCGTGCAAACACGCAAGTAAACCGCTCCCGATGGCACGCGCACAAGTGTTTGATGAACAACACTGACTGCGTGTGCCACAGCCTCAAGGTTGGCGCAGGTTTCGAGAGAAGAGAGGGCGGAACAGGGGCGAACCGGGCGGGTCATGCCGCCCGTGCCCGCGACGGTCGGCACACGCAGAACGGCCCGGAAGCCCGCGTGGTGTGCGGAACCCGCAAAGGAAAACGCCCAACCGAGAAGGGTTGGGCGTTGAATTTTGGTGGCCAGGGGCAGAATCGAACTGCCGACACACGGATTTTCAGTCCGTTGCTCTACCAACTGAGCTACCTGGCCACGAAGGACGCGGATTATAGGCGGTCGGTGCGGCGGCGTCAAAGCACTTGCGGAGCTTCGAACGGCTGACTGTGCCTGACGCCTTGCTTACGCCCTGCGTAAGTCCTATGTAAGAGCATCCGCGTAGCATGTTGTGTTGCACTACCACCCATTCCTATTTCAATAATCCCTCTCACCTCCGGAGGACAACAATGAGTCAAGACGACGTCGTCGCGCGGATTACCAGTAATCCGAAGTTCCAGCAGTTCGTCAGCACCCGGAACGTGTACTCGAACATCATGACCATGCTCATGATGATCGTGTACTTCGGCTACATCCTGCTGATCGCCTTCAACAAGCCCTTCCTCGCCCAGAAGATGTCCGCGGGCGGCGTCATTTCCATCGGCATCCCGATGGGCATCGGCGTGCTGGTTTTCACCATCGTCATCACCTGGATCTACGTCCGCCGCGCCAACACCGAATTCGACGCGACCAAGGACGCAATCGTCAAGGAGGCCTCCAAGTGAGCAAGCAACTCAAGCAAATCCTCGTCGCCGCCGGCCTCCTCGCCGCGGCGGGTACGGCCCTGGCGGCCGGCGCCGACCTCGGCCAGGCACAGAAGCAGGCGACCAACTGGACCGCCATCGTGATGTTCGCCATCTTCGTCGGCATCACCATGTGGATCACCAAGTGGGCGGCTTCCAAGACCAAGACCGCGGCCGACTTCTACACTGCGGGCGGTGGCATTACCGGCTTCCAGAACGGCCTGGCGATCGCCGGCGACTACATGTCGGCGGCCTCCTTCCTCGGTATTTCCGGCCTGGTGTTCGCTTCCGGTTTCGACGGCCTGATCTTCTCGATCGGCTGGCTGGTCGGCTGGCCCGTGATCACCTTCCTGATGGCGGAGCGCCTGCGCAACCTCGGCAAGTTCACCTTCGCCGACGTCGCCGGCTACCGCTTCGATGCAGGCCCGATCCGCACTTTCGCGGCGACCGGCTCGCTGGTCGTGGTGGCCTTCTACCTGATCGCCCAGATGGTGGGTGCCGGCCAGCTGATCAAGCTGCTGTTCGGCCTCGACTACATGGTCGCGGTGATCCTGGTCGGCGTCATCATGATGATGTACGTGCTGTTCGGCGGCATGACGGCCACTACCTGGGTGCAGATCATCAAGGCGGTGATGCTGCTGGTCGGCGCGACTTTCATGGCGCTGATGGTGATGGTCCAGTTCGGCTTCAACTTCGAGTCGCTGGCTGCCCGCGCGGTCGAGGTGCATAGCAAGAAGGACGCGATCATGGGTCCGGGCGCGTTGATCAACGATCCGGTCTCGGCCGTGTCGGTCGGCATGGCGCTGATGTTCGGCACCGCCGGCCTGCCACATATCCTGATGCGCTTCTTCACCGTGCCCAACGCCAAGGAAGCCCGCAAGTCGGTGGCCTGGGCCACGACCTGGATCGGCTACTTCTACATCCTGACCTTCATCATCGGCTTCGGCGCCATCACCAACCTGATCCCCAACCCGGCGGACTATTACGTCGGCGGCGAAATCGCCAAGGGCTTGAAGGGCGGCGGCAACATGCCGGCGGTGCATCTGGCCGGCGCGGTCGGCGGCGACATCTTCCTCGGCTTCATCTCCGCCGTGGCCTTCGCCACGATCCTGGCGGTGGTGGCGGGTCTGACGCTGTCCGGCGCTTCCGCCGTGTCGCACGACCTCTACGCCTCGGTGTGGCGTCATGGCAATGTCGATCAGGCCACCGAACTGCGCGTGTCCAAGATCACCACCGTCTTCCTCGGCATCTTCGCCGTGGTGCTGGGCGTGGTGTTCGAGAAGCAGAACGTGGCGTTCATGGTGATGCTGGCCTTCGCCGTCGCCTGCTCGGCCAACTTCCCGGTGCTGTTCATGTCCGTGCTGTGGAAGGATTGCACCACCAAGGGTGCGGTTGCCGGTGGTTTCGTCGGCCTGATCCTCTCCGTGTCGCTGACCATCATGTCGCCCGCGGTGTGGGAAGCCTCCCTGGGCAACCCCAAGGGCACGGCGATGTTCCCCTACGCCTCGCCGGCGATCTTTTCGATGACCGCGGCCTTCGTGGTGATCTGGCTGGTCTCGCTGATGGACAAGAGCGCGCAAGCCGCCAAGGAACGCGCCGCGTTCCCGGCCCAGCTGATCCGCTCGGAAACCGGTGTTGGTGCTTCGGGTGCCTCCGGCCACTGAGCAACAGCGTCATAGCAGTAAAGGAAACGGCCCCCGGCAACGGGGGCCGTTTTTACTTGGTGGGAGCGGTAAAGCGCCGCCCCGGATCGGTTTCCGCCACCCAGTTCTGTTGCCACCAGGCCTCGATCTGGTCGCGCCGCCAGGGTTGGTGCACCAATACGCCGTCCAGCGCGCTGGCCATCTCGGCGATGGTTTGCGGCCGCTTGGCGGCTTCTTTTTCCAGGCAACGGCCGATCAATGCGTCCAGCTCGACGGGCACGGCGAAGGGCGAGCATTCCGAGGCCAGGCGCGGCGTTTCGTGCAGCACGTGGTAGGTCAGGTCGTGCTCGGTTTCGGTTTCGAACAAGCGCTTGCCGGTAAGCAGGAAGAAGCCCACCGCGCCGAGCGCGTAAATGTCGGCGCGGGCATCGGCGTCGGCCGGGTTGCGGATGCGCTCGGGCGACATGTAGAGCGGGGTGCCGAGGATGCGCATGTGCGCCGTCAAGTCGCGAGTGTCTTCGCCGCCGATCTGCTTGACCAGGCCGAAGTCGAGCACCTTGACCACGTCGCGCTCGCCGCGAATGTCGCAGAGCATGAGGTTCTGCGGTTTGATGTCGCGATGCACCAGTCCGCAGGAGTGCGCTTCCCAGAGCGAGGCGCAGGCCTGACGCAGGATGTGGGCGGTGCGTGACGGCGGCACCGGCCCGTAGCGTTCGACGAGGTCGGACAGCGAGAGCCCTTCCAGGTATTCCATGGCATACCAGAATTCCCCACCGGGTCCGGTGCCGTAGTCGTAGATGGAAATCGTGTTGGGGTGGTGCAGGCTGCTGGAAAGCTGTACCTCGCGCTGGAAGCGCGCGGTCCACTCCTCGGTGGTGGCCTGTTGCTTGAGTACCTTGACTGCCGCCGGGCGCTTGAGCATGCGGTGCTGTGCCAGGTAAACATTGCTGATGGCACCTTCGCCGATCTGCCGCAGCAGGCGGTAGGGGCCCATCTGCTTTTGGCTTTCCCGGCGCAGCAGCGCGGCAAGCGAGCCCGGGGCCAGAAAGCCCGCCAGCCAGACGGCGAACAGAAGCAAGAGCACGACGATAAAGCCGGCCTGGAGGTAAAACAATGGCGCGTAGGCTTCGCTGGCTTCGATCTCGATCGCCACGCCGATGCCGAGTTCGTGCAGCCAGCGCCAGGCGCCGATCACGTCGCGTCCAAGGTAGCCTGGATAGGGGTTCAACAGCAGGCCATGGCCTCCCTTGGCCATGGCGGCCACGGCTTGTTGCGCCAGCAGCGTGGCCTGTTCGCTGGCAGGCAGTTGCAGGCGCGGGGCAAGGCCGCGCTGTTCGAGTTCAAGCGCATTGCGGCTGGGCGACAACAGCCAGCCTTCGGCATCGAAGGCCAGCGCTTCGCCGCTCTGCCCAGGCCGGGCGGCGGAGAACAGATCGCCAAAACCCTTGGCCAGCGGCGATCCGAGCGCCAGCACGGCGACCACCTTGCCGCCCGCTATCCGGACGGGGGTTGCCATCCAGGCGCGGCCGGGCGTTCGGCCGGCGCCGAGATTGGGCCGCACGAATACCGATGCTCCGCGCAGCGCGGCCGCCATGTGCGCCTGAAAATCGGCGCTGACTCGGCTGCCCATGCGTTCGGTTTCGCTGGCGGCCAGGATGCGGCCGTCCGGGGCAACCAACAGAACGGCAGTAATGCCGATCGACGCCGCCCGATCCAGCACGGCACGCGTGATCCGGATGGGGTCGCCGCCACGACCGAGAGCCAGGCCTTGCACTTGGGGACCAAGTTCCTCGTCGGTGGCGAGCTGTTCCGCCTCGTGGCGGCGTTCCGCCACCCATTGCTCCAGCGTCCCGACCTGGGTGTTGAGCAGGGTGGCGAGGCCGGTGGCACGTATCTCGCGCAGCGAACTGCCGACGCCGTGGTAGGCCCACAAGCCAATGCCGAGCAGGGCCAGCAAGAGACCCAGCAGGACCAGGCGGGCGCGATCGAAGGATGTCTTCACGGCGCCCGGTTTCGCTCAGCGGCAGCCCGGCAGGTTCAGAAACATTGCAGCATGTTGGCTTCGCAGTACATGCGCTTGAGCCAGGCGAGGCCGATCCAGCACCAGAAGAGGACGAAAAAGGCGACGAATGGCAGGTGCTTGTCGATGATCTGCGGCGGCGAGATCCTGCGCACGATCTTGATCACCGGCGAGGTGACCAGCACGAACAGCTTGTAAATGGTATTGGTATGCCGCCGGCCGCCGGCCAGCATCGCCAGCAGGCCCTGGCCGAGCAGGAACAGCAGCGCGACTTCCACCAGCGCGCGCAGCACGCCGAGAATCAACAGTTCGGGGTGGCTCATGGTATGTTTCGTCCTCCAAATTCGGCCTGGTTATTCTTATGAATTACGAGCATTGGCGGCATTATGCCCGCGGCTGGCTGTTTCATTTCTTCGACCGCGAAGATAGTGCCTTCGAGGCGTTTAGCCACGCCTTCCACGTCGATCCGAGGGACGTGAAATCGGCGCGACACCTCGCCGCGATCGCCGCCAACAAGCAGCGCTTCGAGGTCGCTGACAAATGGTTCGTGGTGGCGCTGGAACTGACGCCCGACGATGCCCCCAACTGGTTCAACCTTGGTTTCGTGCGGGAGCGGGCGGGCCGTTCGCGTGATGCGATCGCGGCGTTTGCCGAAGCGGTGCGCCTGATGCCGACACTCGACCGCGCCTGGTATGGCATGGGCCTGGCGCATGCGCGGCTTGGCGAGCACGCCGAGGCGGCGGCAGCAATCGAGAAATCCGTCGAGTTGCAGCCGATGAACGGCGAAGGCTGGTACCAGCTGGGCATGGCCTACCACCACGCCAACCAGCCCGACCAAGTGAAGCGGGTGGTCAAGCGCCTGGTCGATTTCGAGCCCAAGCGGGCGAAAAAGCTGGTGCAGGACGCGGCGCGCTCCGACCTGATGACGTACATTCCGGAATTGCCCTTTTGAGTGAACAGCCGTCGCGCTGAAAGTCGGCGCTGGCAATACGGCGATTTGCGGATAAAAAAACGGCCCCGGATTACCGGGGCCGTGCAATGAGGGCTGGGGTGCGACCCCTTATGTCCCTCCTCCTCCTCCTACAATCTTGTATCAGGCACCCTTGGTGTCGATGTCGCCTTCCAGGCTCGGATAGCGCACATGGTCGACCAGCTCCTGGATCTCCTTGCTCGGTGCCGGGGAGATCAGGCTGCCGATTATCACGCCGAGGAAGCCGGCGGGAATGCCGAAGGTGCCGGCAGAGATCGGGTTGATGTCCCACCATTTCGGCGCATTGACGCCGAAGAAGGGGTAGGTGATGTACATGTAGTAGGCACAGACACCCAAACCAAGCGACATGCCGAGCACCGCGCCGAGGTAGTTGGCGCGCTTCCAGAACACACCACAGACCAAGGCCGGGAAAAAGCCCGAGGCCGCCAGCGAGAAGGCCGCACCGACCAGGAACAGGATGTCGCCCGGCTTCAGGCTGGTGACGTAGGCGGCACACAAGGCCACCACGAGCAACAGGCCCTTGGACACCGCCAGACGGCGCACCGTCGAGGCGTTCGGGTCGATCATCTTGTAGTACAGGTCGTGCGACATCGCGTTGGCGATGGTCAGCAGCAGGCCGTCGGCGGTGGATAGCGCGGCGGCCAGGCCACCGGCGGCGACGAGACCCGAGATTACGTAGGGCAGGCCGGCGATTTCCGGCGTGGCCAGCACGATCAGGTCGCCGCCGATGACGATCTCGGCAAGCTGCACGATGCCATCCTTGTTGATGTCGGCGATGTTCATCAGCGTCTTGTCCACCGCGGCCCAGTTGCTGACCCAGGCCGGCAGCGAAGCAAAGCTGGAACCGACGAGGTTGCTATAGACCTCGTACTTGGCCAGGATCGCCAGCGCCGGCGCGGTGAAGTAGAGCAGGAAGATGAAGAACAGCGACCAGAACACCGAGACGCGCGCCTCATGCACCGAAGGCGTGGTGTAGTAGCGCATCAGGATGTGCGGCAGGGCGGCGGTACCGATCATCAGACACGCAATCAGGGCGAGGAAGTTCTTCTTCGCGATGTTGCGGTTCTTCTCGACCTCCTCAGGTGTCTTGCCGCTGGCGGCAAAGGCCTCGGCATGAGGCCGTACCGGTGCGGCGCGGGCGCCGACACCCTTCTCGGCGGTCCAGGCCTTCTTCGCCGCGGCGGCGTCGGCCGGGAAGTCCTTGATGGCCTTCTCGGTGGCTTCGATCGCCTTGGCGTCCGGCGTGGCTTCCGCCTTCTGCGCCGCCAGCTTGTCCGTCAGCTTCTGCTTTTCGGTGGCGAGGAAGGCGGCGCCGTCCTTTTCCAGACCGGCCAGCTTGGCGGTGGCAGCGGCAGCGCGTTCGCGGAAGATGGCACGTACCGATTCTTCCTTGGCACCCTTGGGATCGTTCTTGTCGTTGAACTGCTTTTCCAGGGCGGTCACACCTGGCAGCGCGGTGCTGTAGGCGGCGATCTGCGGGATCGGATTGCCGGTGTTCTTCATCGACAGCCACACCACCGGGATCATGTAGGCCACGATCAGGATGATGTACTGCGCCACCTGGGTCCAGGTCACGGCCTTCATGCCGCCGAGGAAGGAGCAGACCAGGATGCCGGCCAGACCCACGAAGACGCCGACCTGGAACTCGAGGCCGGTGAAGCGCGAGGTGATCAGGCCGACGCCGTAGATCTGCGCAATCACGTAGGTGAAGGAGCAGACGATGGCCGCGATCACGCCGATGAAGCGCGGCAGGTGGCCACCGAAGCGCGCGCCGAGGAAGTCCGGAATCGTGAACTGGCCGAACTTGCGCAGGTAGGGCGCCAGCAGCAGGGCCACCAGACAGTAGCCGCCGGTCCAGCCGAGCACGAAGGCGAGGCCGTCATAGCCCGACAGGTACAAGGTACCGGCCATGCCGATGAAGCTGGCTGCCGACATCCAGTCCGCGCCCGTCGCCATGCCGTTGAAGAAGGCAGGTACGCGCCGGCCGGCGACGTAGTACTCGCCGACGTCCGCCGTCTTCGACATGAAGCCGATGCCGGCATACAGCATGATGGTGGCGAAGAGGAACAGGTAGCCGAGGATCTTGTTCGGCACGCCGAGCATTTCGAGGATGCCGACAAGAACCACGAAGGCGATGAAGCCGCCGGTGTAAAACGTGTAGTAACGCTTCAGGCTGGCGGCGAATTGCGATTGGGTTTGAGTGGCCATCAGTCGAGCTCCCCTTCATGGACGCCATACTGCTTGTCCAGGTTATTCATGTAGCGCTGATAGAACCAGATGATCAACACGTAGATGATCAGCGAGCCCTGGGCCGACATGTAGAAACCGAGCGGGCCGAGAATGACGATCTCGTTGAGCTCGCGCGCATACCAGCCCATGACAAAGGTGGCGACGAACCATATTGCGAGCAATATGGACGTCATGCGCAGATTGACGCTCCAATACTCCTTGTGCTTCTCCGTGAGTTGCATGTAGCACTCCTCCTGTTTGGCTTTGCGGCGGAAGCGGATTTCCGCCGCGTCCAGAATGCGCCCCGGGATCCCCCTGTGTTGCGCACTCTCCTTTGCTCCCGGGATAGGCCGAAGGTGATAAATCCACCAAGGCCAATTGCCCCAAGATACAGGGATTGTCGACCAAACAAGCTGACGGGAAGCTTACAAGACCATGTGCCGTCGCTATCAGGCCAACGGGAAGTTTCCTGCACTCGGTCGATGCGAATCGTCTCCCGGGAGGTTTTCGCTGCGGCGCAAAAAAGTCACTCGAAACAGGCAGCCGCGGCCTTCTGCTCCAATGTCGAGCCCGATTTTTGCGCGGTGCAACTCGGCGATTTCGGCAGCGATGGGCAAACCCAGGCCGCTGCCCTCGGCATCGGTGCCGAGCACCCGGTAAAAGCGCTCGAAGACACTTTCGCGCTCATCGGGGGCGATGCCGATGCCATCGTCCTCGACTTCGAGGATGGCCGCAGCGGTGGCCCGGGTACGCACCGTGACATGGCCGCCGCGCGGCGTGTACTTGATGGCGTTGTCCACCAGGTTGGTCAGCAATTCCCGCAACAGCAGCGGTACGCCGTCGATCAGCAGCTTGCCGCCGCAGGTTTCGAAGCCGAGGTCGATGTCCTTGGCCAGCGCGCGCATCACCCATTCCGAGCTGACCTCGCGGGCCAGGGCATCGAGGTTAACCGGTACCACCTGGTGCAGCTTTTCGTGGCTGGACTCGGCGCGGGCCAGGATCAGCAGCTGGTTGATCATATGCGCGGCGCGATCCGTGCTTTCGGCGATCAGCTTTAGCGCGTGGCGCATCTGCTCCGGATTGGTTTCCGACAGGGCAATTTCGGTCTGGGTCTTGAGCCCGGTCAAGGGCGTGCGCATCTGGTGCGCGGCTTGTGCAATGAAGCGTTGTTGCGCCTGAAGGTTTTCCTCCAGGCGTTCCATCATCTGGTTGAATGCCACCACCAGCGGGCGCACCTCGTCGGGCACCCGGGTCACCGGTATCGGCGAAAGGTCGGTGGGCCGGCGGCGGTGGATGCGTTGCTGGAGGAAGCGCAGCGGCGCGATGCCGCGACTGAGACCCATGTAGACCAGGATTACCGCCAGCGGGATGATGGCGAACTGGGGTAGCAGGACGCCGGAAATGATGCTGCTGGAGAGGGCTTCGCGTTTTTTCAGGGTTTCCGCCACCTGGACCACGGCGGGCGGCTGGCCTTCCCGCACGGGGATGAAGGCGTAGGCGATGCGCACGTTCTCGCCTTCGATGCGATCGTCGCGAAACAATACCTTGCCGGCCTCGACCCGGCCCGGGACTGGTGGCCAGGGGATCTCGCGGTCGCCCTGGATCACGCGTGTATTGGGCGCCACTACCTGATAAAACAGCAGATCCGTTTCGTCGGTGCGCAAAACGGTGCGGGCCGATGCCGGAAAATTGACCGTGACGCGCCCGCCATCCACCTTGACCAGACGCACGATGGCGGTCACGTTGTCGGCCAGGTGCTGGTCGTAAGGCTGGTTGGCGAGGTAGCTGGCAACGTGGTTGGTGGCGGCGATCGAAATCGGCCACAGCAGCAGCAGCGGTGCCAGCATCCAGTCGAGAATCTCGCCGAACAGCGAGTTCGGGTATTCGAAGCTGACGAAGGGGTTGCCGGCGGATTTGGGTTTGCCGAGCCTCTTACGCAGCGCCATCGGCCGCTTCCGCCGGCTTTTCCAGGCAATAGCCGAGGCCGCGAACAGTGGTGATGCGGGGACCGCCGGATTCCAGCTTCTTGCGCAGGCGGTGGATGTAGACCTCGATGGCGTTGTTGCTGACTTCCTCGCCCCAGCTGCACAACTGGTCTACCAACTGGTCCTTGCCCACCAGGCGCCCGGCGCGCAGCAGGAGGATTTCGAGCAGGGCCAGCTCGCGCGCCGAGAGCTCGATGATTTCACCGCCGAGGCGGGCGATCCGTTCGGACTGGTCGTAGGAAAGGCCGCCGACCTCGATCCGGGTTGGGTTGCCGGTGCCGCGCCGGGTCAGGGCGCGCACCCGGGCGAACAGCTCGGGCAGGGCGAAGGGCTTGGTCAGGTAATCGTCGGCGCCGGCATCGAGGCCGCGTACCCGGTCGTCCACCCCGTCCTGGGCGGTCAGGATCAACACCGGCGTCGCCACCTTGCGCGCGCGCAGGCGCTTCAGCACCTCGATGCCCGGCAGCTTGGGCAGGCCGAGGTCGAGCAGCAGCAGGTCGTAGGGTTGGGAGAGCAGGGCGGTGTCGGCGTCGGCCCCGTTATTGACATGATCGACGGCGTAGCCGGATTTGCGCAGGGCGGCGATCAAGCCCTGGGAAATGATGCGATCATCTTCCGCGAGCAGTATTCTCATGGCCCCGATGCTACCTCAAGGCGCCGGCGACCGCCATCCGGGAGGGGGGGCAAAGGTGCGAGACTCAGCCCGGTGGCAGGCGCGCCGTGGCGCCGGTCCAGAATTCCTCGGCCTTCCGGCGCCCGGCCATGGCCTGGATCACGTCGCGGCATTTTTCGAGCGTGCCGCGCAATTCGCCGGGCGATTTGGCTTTTTCCACCAGCGCGGCAAGATCGTCGGCCGACGGGCCGAGATAGGTCACCAGTGCGCGGCAGGCAAAGCGTGTCGCGGATGGCATCGATACTTCGACCGGCGGCGCGGCGGGTGCCGCGGTCTCCGTCGCCGTGGCCTGGGCACCGACTTCCGCCGCTGCCGCCGGCGAGATGCCGGCATCGATCTCGATATAGCCGTCAGCCAACAGGGAATTGAGTATGCCCTCGCTGGTCGGGTGCGAGTTCTTCGTCAGCAGCTCGCGCCGCGTGCTCTTGTCATCGACCATGATCAGCATGGTGCGCTCGCGCATGCCCAGCCTGTTGGCGCGCGTGGCGATCTCCGTCTTGCCTTTCTCGGTCTTGCGGTAGATATGTTCGCCGGACATGGTCCCCTCCATTTCTCCGTCGCGTCGGCGCATCATAATCCACGGCTGATGAGTGGATATCAAATACTTATACGAAAGTACGAAAAAAAGCCCGGCGCGAACGCCGGGCTTTGGTGATGCTGCACCAGTAGGAAGGGGGTAACGGGGGGAACCTGGGTTCCCCCTGTTCCTTCAACTGGGAATGGACATTACATGTCCATTCCCATGCCGCCCATCCCACCCATGCCGCCCATGCCGCCGGGCATGCCGCCGCCGGCCGGCTTGTCCTCGACCAACTCGGCCACCATGGCGTCGGTGGTCAGCATCAGGCCGGCCACCGAGGCGGCGTTTTGCAGCGCGGTGCGGGTGACCTTGGTCGGGTCCAGCACGCCCATCGCCACCATGTCGCCGTACTCGCCGGTGGCGGCGTTGTAGCCGAAGTTGCCCTTGCCTTCGAGCACCTTGTTGATCACCACCGAGGGCTCGTCGCCGGCGTTGGCGGCGATTTCGCGCATCGGCTGCTCCAGGGCGCGCAGCACGATCTTGATACCGGCTTCCTGCTCGTGGTTGTCGCCCTTGACCGAGGCGGCGGCACGAGCGCGCAGCAGCGCGACGCCGCCGCCGGCCACGATACCTTCCTCGACCGCGGCACGGGTGGCGTGCAGCGCGTCTTCGACGCGGGCCTTCTTTTCCTTCATCTCGACTTCGGTGGCGGCACCGACCTTGATCAGCGCCACGCCGCCGGCCAGCTTGGCCACGCGCTCCTGGAGCTTTTCCTTGTCGTAGTCGCTGGTGGCTTCCTCGATCTGGGCGCGGATCTGCGTGACGCGACCCTTGATCGTGTCTTCCGAACCGGCGCCGTCGATCAGGGTAGTGTTCTCCTTGCCCACTTCGACGCGCTTGGCCTGGCCCAGATCCTTCAGGGTGGCCTTTTCCAGAGTCAGGCCGACTTCCTCGGCGATCACCGTGCCGCCGGTCAGGATGGCGATGTCTTCGAGCATGGCCTTGCGGCGGTCGCCGAAGCCCGGAGCCTTGACGGCGACGGTCTTGAGGATGCCGCGGATGTTGTTCACCACCAGGGTGGCCAGCGCCTCGCCATCGACGTCTTCGGCGATGATCAAGAGCGGCCGGCCGGCCTTGGCGACTTGCTCCAGCACGGGCAGCAGGTCACGGATGTTGGAGATCTTCTTGTCGTGCAGCAGGACGAAGGGATTGTCCAGGATAGCGATCTGCTTGTCGGGGTTGTTGATGAAGTAGGGCGACAGGTAGCCGCGGTCGAACTGCATGCCCTCGACGACTTCGAGTTCGTTCTGCAGGGACTTGCCGTCCTCGACGGTGATCACGCCTTCCTTGCCCACCTTGTCCATGGCGTCGGCGATGATCTTGCCGACATCGGCGTCGGAGTTGGCGGAGATCGAGCCGACCTGGGCGATCTCGTGCGAGGTGGTGCAGGGCTTGGAGATCTTCTTCAGCTCCTCGGTGATGGCGATCACGGCCTTGTCGATGCCGCGCTTGAGGTCCATCGGGTTCATGCCGGCGGCGACGTACTTCATGCCTTCGCGGACGATGGACTGGGCCAGCACGGTGGCGGTGGTGGTGCCGTCACCGGCCACGTCGGAGGTCTTGGAAGCGACTTCCTTGACCATCTGCGCGCCCATGTTCTGGAACTTGTCCTTGAGCTCGATTTCCTTGGCGACGGAAACGCCGTCCTTGGTTACGGTGGGGGCGCCGAAGCTGCGCTCGAGGACCACGTTGCGGCCTTTGGGGCCGAGGGTGACCTTGACCGCATCGGCCAGGATGTTGACGCCAGCCACCATGCGCTGACGCGCGGAATCGCCGAAAAGAACTTCTTTAGCTGCCATTTGTATGTATCTCCTAAGATTCTGTAGGGATCAGAGCTCAACCACGCCCATGATGTCTTCTTCACGCATGACGAGGAGTTCCTCGCCATCGACCTTGACGGACTGGCCGGAGTACTTGCCGAACAGCACGCGATCGCCAACCTTCAGCGCCATCGGGCGCACCTTGCCATCGTCCTGAATCTTGCCGCTGCCGACGGCCTTGACTTCACCCTGATCAGGCTTCTCGGCGGCGTTGTCGGGAATCACGATACCGGACGCAGTGCGCTTCTCTTCCTCGAGGCGCTTGACGATCACGCGGTCATGCAAAGGACGGATTTTCATGGACTTGCTCTCCTCTTCAACTGGGTCGTTACTGAAAAAATAACCGGCGCGGCAGTGCCGCTGGCTAGCTACGGGCGAGAAGCTATTAGCACTCATCGCCAACGAGTGCTAATAATAGGGCCTTATGTCGCCATGTTCAAGTGGGTGACAAAAAAAGCCCCTCAGATTGTCGGGAGGCAAACGGGGAGGCAAGGGCCAGACTCGGCCCCTGACATCTTCGTGGCCCAACTCTTGCCTATGGGCAGATGCGGAATGGGGGAGGCACAGCTATTCCGTTGTTGCGCACCCTTCGCAGTGCGCAGTCGATTCAGGCTTCGCCATCAATAATTCAATTCACAGGAGACACACAATGACCATTCTTTTCGCACTCGCCCTCTCGATCGGTACCCTTGCAGTGGTCGCCACCTGGGTCGTGCTCGGCCCGCTGGCTGCGCTTCATGTCCAAATCTGGCAGGCATTCATCGCCTGGGCTGCGTTCTACCATTGCGGTGGCAAAGGGGCCGGGTTCAAGAACACGCTGGTCGGCATGATCTTCGGCGCCACGGTGGGCGCCCTGTCGGTCCTGCTCGCCGGCCAACTGGGCGGGCTGGGCAGCTTCGCGGCGCCGGTCGCCGTCGGCATCGGCGCCGCCGCCATCGTGCTCGCCGCGCATATTCCGCTGCTGGGCACGATTCCGGCCAGCGTCTATGGCTTTGCCTCGATTGCCGGCCTGATCCTGCTCAAGGGCCTGAGCCCGGTCGATGCCCTGCTGCCGACGATCATCTCGATCCTGCTCGGCGCAGCCTTCGGCTGGCTCTCCGAGTCGATCGGCGGAAAAATGGCAAAGGCATGAGTCCTGCCGTGGCACGGGGGGGCGCCGCGGCCTGCGCCGCCGACCTCCCCGCGCCCGGTTTGCTGTCGTTCAATACTGTAACAGCGGCGACGCTGTGTTCCATTTTGGCTCAGACAGGGCGGTCGGTTCCGTGCCGACAGGGGGCCGGGTGATTGGCATGGATCTGGCATCTTGTCGGCCCTCCGCGATCCGACCGGGGAGGGAAAATGGCAATTGAAATGGATCTGTTGAACAAATTGCTGCAAGTCGATCTTCCGTGCACGGTGAACGACATAAGGATCGACGAGCAGCGCAATCGCGTTGATATTTGGATCGGCATCAAGGCGGCCCGCTCGTGGTTCCGGGGCGGCCGGGACTCAGCCGCTCTGGAGGAACGTCAATGGCGCCACGTGAACCTTGGCGGATACCACTGTTATGTCCACGCCGCGCTGCCGGCCGACATCGAAATTCCCGAGCAACCCTGGCTGGGCGATGACAAACTGGGATTCACCCACGCCAAGGCCAAGCAGATATTTGCCCTGCTCAACGAAGGCGTGAGCTACGAAGGCATTTGCGGCATGCTCGGCGTGCCCTTCAATGACCTTTGGAAGTTCAAGTATGCCCTCGAAAACGGCGGTACCAAATCGCGCCTCGGCGCCAAATCGCACGCTACGCCGCGTTCGGTGCGCGAAGCAGCGCCGACGTCCTCCGCCAGCCCCCCCGCGCGGGTGCCCGACGCCACCGATCCGGTCTGGCAGGAGCTGGTCGAAGGCCGACTCCCGGTGGACATCCGCGTCCTCAGCCTGCAGTTGCTGCTGGCGCGGCTTCGTACCCAGTTCGCGACCATCGATGACAGCGAAGTCCGCTTGCTCAAGCTGCGCGACCTGCACCGCTACATGACCCGCAACGAACGTGTGCTCGACTATGAACTCGCCCAACTCCGCCGCCATTAGACTGCCGTCGCACACCGCCGTTGCCGAGGGTTTCGGCTCCGGGCAACTCCTGTCGCTCGATGACGCGGTGCGCCTGGTCGAAAGCCGGCGCTTCCTGTGCATCGCCGCGGACGAACGCCTTCTGCGCAGCCTCCCCGCGGGAAACTGGATTGGCGGCACGATCCCCTACTTCATGGGGCAGGATGGTGGCACCAGCACGCAGGATGCGCTGTTCGTCACGGCGTTCCCCGTGCTCGCCGGGCCGCCGACGATCCGCTTCTACGATGCGACGCAACTTCCGCAGGTATGCGCGGACGCGCCGGAAAACGGCTTTTCACTCGTCATCATCCCCGCGTTCTCGGATTTGCATTCGCGATTTGCCTACGATGCACCGTCCTACGCGGACATGTATCTGAAACCCCTTGTCGGATGGATCGCCGGCATCCACCTCGACGATCTTGCCACGGCGCGTCCGGCGGTCGTGAACGGAATGACCGGGGAGATCGACTGCGAGCGGGCGATAGTCATGCATGTTGAATTGCCGTCCGAATTGAGCGCACAGATCGACATCATCAATCTGTTCCGCCAGGGCGATGGTGACAGGATCATTTTTCCAGAGACAGGCTTTGCCGCCGACCGGTGCCTGATCAACGGCGAGCCGGGAAACCTGGCCGACTATCTGACCGGGCACACGATCGACACCCGCCTGCCCTTGGTGGCAAATTACTGCGGCGCCCTGGTGAACGTCAGCTTCAAGGGCGTGGATGCGGATCGTCGGCGCGTCGAATTCTATGCCCCCGTGTTTCCCGACATCGAGTATCGCCTTGCGGCGGAAGTGCCGAACTACGTGACCGCGTTCCAGGCCGCAGTGCCGAATGCCGAGCGGACCCTGGCGTTCAGTTGCAACTGCATCCTCAACTACTTGTATTCCGAGCTTGAAGGCAAGCGAACGGGCCACCTGCGAGGCCCCATGACCTTCGGCGAAATCGCCTACCAACTGGTGAACCAGACGCTGGTTTACCTCAGCATCGACGGCGACTGACACCGCATCAAACCAGTCGCCCCGTTTGATAGTCGGCAAGCGCCTGTTCGATCTCCTCGCGTCTGTTCATGACGAAGGGGCCGTACTGCACCACGGGTTCGCGCAAGGGGCGGGCAGCCAGCAACAGGAAGCGGGCGGGGCCATCCGCCGCACGGATGGTGACTGCTCCCTCGACGCCCAGGACGCCCGCGGCCTGCGGCGGCAAGGCCCTCGATTCGGCCTCGGGGCCGATGGCAAGGCTGCCTTCGTAGGCATAGACGAAGGCACTGTGGCCCGCCGGCAGGACCTGGCTGAAACTGCCGCCGGCGGGCAGGCGCACATCCATGTAGAGCGGTTCCGTGGTGATGCCCTGCACCGGGCCGGCGACCTCCCGGCCGCCGACCTCGATGCGCCCGGCGATCACCCGCGCTTCGCCGCCTCCGGGCAGGGCCGCCGTCGGAATCTGCTCGGGGCGAATGTCGCAGTACGAGGCCGCCTTCATCTTCTCCGCCGCCGGCAGGTTGATCCAGAGCTGGAAGCCGCGCATCCGACCGCTTTCCTGTTGCGGCATCTCGGAATGGATGATGCCGCGTCCCGCCGTCATCCATTGCGCGCCGCCGGGCAGCAGGTCGCCGCGATTGCCGAGGTGGTCCTCGTGCAGCATGTGGCCGTCGAGCATGTAGGTCACGGTCTCGAAGCCCCGGTGCGGGTGGGACGGAAAGCCCGCGATGTAATCGTCCGGGTCGTCCGAGGAAAACTCGTCGAGCATCAGGAAGGGATCGACGCGTGCCTCCGGCGCCCGGCCGAGGCTGCGGCGCAGGCTGACACCGGCGCCGTCCGAGGTGGCAACGGAAGGGATGATCTGCTGCAGGCGGCGGGCGGTCATGGAATTCTCCTGGGGGGCGATACCGGCAAGATGGCCCCGGGTGCTTTACATCGCAAGTATCATGGTTGCACTACTTTGTTGCGGAAAGTGTTCCATGATCACCCTGATCCTTGGCCTGTTGCTGTTCCTCGGCGTACATTCGGTGCGTATTGTCGCCGACCCCTGGCGCAGCACGCAGATCAGCCGGATCGGCGAAATGCGCTGGAAGGGCCTGTTCTCGCTTGCCTCGGCGGCTGGCCTGGCCTTGATCATCTGGGGCTACGGCCAGGCGCGGGGAGCGCCGGTCGCACTCTGGCCGTCACCGACATGGACGCGCCACGCGGCCGCGCTGCTGACTATGCCGGCCTTCATCCTGCTGGTGGCGGCCTACCTGCCCGGGAGCCACATCAAGGCAAGGATTGGCCATCCCATGGTTGCCGGGGTCAAGCTCTGGGCCCTGGCCCACCTGTTGGCCAACGGCAATCTCGCTGACCTCGTGTTGTTCGGTGCCTTCCTGGCCTGGGCGATCGCCGACTTCGTGTCGGCGCGGCGGCGTGACCGGATCGTCGGGAGAACCTACCCGGTCTGCTGCTGGACGCGGGATGCGACGGTGCTCTCGGTCGGCTTGCTGATCTGGATGCTGTTCGCCCTTTGGGGCCACGCCTGGCTGATCGGCGTGATGCCGTTTTAAGCGGTGAACTCGTCGCCGGTGGCAAAGAAGCTGCCCCCCGAGATGTAGTGGATGCTGCGCCGGGCATCGTCCGGGAAATGCCAGCGGCCATTCGAGAACACCGCGGGATCGGCCCAGGCGGCGAGGACTTCGCCGAGAAAAAGGTCGTAGGCTTTCTGGATGTGCGGCTCGGGGATCACGCGGCATTCCAGCCAGGCCAGGCAGCCGTCGATCAGCGGCGCGCCGACGCGGCTTGCCGCCGTGGTAGCAGCGCCGACTTTCAGGATCTTGTCGATGCCGCGCCCGGACTCGCTGCCCACGGCCAGTGTCAGCGCCGCCTGCTCGCGCGCCGGCACATTGAGCACGAATTCGCCCGAGGCCTCGACCAGTTCCCGCGTCAGCGTGGACTTGTCGATGACCACGGCGACCTTGGGCGGATCGAAGTCCAGTGCCATGTTCCAGGCCGCCGCCATGACGTTGCGCTTTTCACCGTGGGCGCTGGACACCAGCACCGTCGGCCCGTGGTTGAGCAGCAGGTAGGACTTGGACAGGGGAACGGCAATTCTCTCGCTCACGCGGTCTTCTCCAGTGCCGCGCGGCGCGCGGCGAAATCGACGAACCAGCGCAGGCTGTCCGGATTGGCCATGGCGTCCGGGTTGGCCACCTTGTCGATGGCCTGGCCGAGCAGCAGCTTCTTCACCGGCAGCTCCATCTTCTTGCCCGACAGGGTGCGCGGAATCTCCGCCACGGCGAGGATCTCATTCGGCACGTGGCGCGCCGACAGTGCCTGCTTGATGCGCTCGCGCAGCGTGGATTCCAGCGCCGCAGTCAGTTCATGGCCGTGACGCATCACCACGAACAGCGGCATGTAGCTCTCGCGGCCGAGGTATTCGAGGTCGACCACCAGGCTGTCGAGGATTTCCGGCAGTTCCTCGACCGCGCGATACAGCTCGCTGGTGCCCATGCGGATGCCATGGCGGTTGATGGTCGCGTCCGAACGGCCATAGATGATGGCGCCGCCGCGCGGCGTGATGCGGATCCAGTCGCCGTGGCGCCAGATGCCCGGGTACATGTCGAAATAGCTCTCGCGGTAACGCGCATCGCCTGGGTCGTTCCAGAACATGAGCGGCATCGAAGGCATGGGCGCGCTGCAGACCAGTTCGCCGACTGCGTCGATCAGCGGCCGGCCGGCCTCGTCGAAGGCCTCGACGCGCGCCCCGAGGCAGCGGCATTGCATTTCGCCCAGATAAACCGGCAGCGTCGGCACGCCGCCGACGAAGCAGCCGGCAAAATCCGTGCCGCCGGACACCGGGTTGAGCCAGATGTCCGGCCGCACGTGGTCGTAGATCCACCGGTAGCCCTCGGGCGGCAGGGGCGAGCCGGTCGAACCGACGGCGCGCAATGCGGCGAGGTCAGCGACCTCGTTGGGTTCGACCTGGGCCTTGAGGCAGGAAAGGAAAAACGCCGCGCCGGCGCCGAAGAAACTGACCCGGTTTTCGCCGACGAAGCGCCACAGGGCGGTCCAGTCGGGCCAGCCGGGATTGCCGTCGTAAATGCAGATCGTGCTGCCCAGCAGCAGGCCCATCATCTGGCAATTCCACATGATCCAGCCGCTGCTGGAAAACCAGTGGAAGCGATCTGCCGGGCCGAGGTCGAGGTGGAAGGCGCCGAGCTTGACATGCTCGACCACGATGCCGCCCTGGGAATGCACGATGGGCTTGGGCAGGCCGGTGGTGCCCGAGGAATACACCACCCACAGCGGGTGTTCGAAGGGCACATGCTCTACCCGCAGCGGTACATCACCCGCCGTGGCCCGAGCCCAGGCCGTGCAGTTGGCAAACTCTGCGGCATCGGCATTGGCGTCGAGGCCGGGCAGCAGCACCATGTGGGCGATGCTGGGCAGCTCGGCCAGCAGTTCGTGGATCAGTTCGCGGCGGTCGTAGGCCTTGCCGCCGTAGCGGTAGCCATCGACGGCGATCAGCACCCTGGGCGCGATCTGGCGAAAGCGGTCGAGCACGGCGATGCGTCCCATGTCGGGCGAGCAGGCGGACCAGATCGCGCCCAGACTGGCGACGGCGAGGAAGGCCACAGCTGTTTCGGGAATGTTCGGCAGATAGGCGACGACGCGGTCGCCACGCTGCACCCCCATCGCGCGCAGGCTGGCGGCGAGCGCGCCCACCTGGCGTTGCAGCTCGGCCCAGGACAGCTCGCCTTGCTCGCCGGCCTCGTTGCGGCTGACGATGGCCGGGCGCGCCGGCGTGGCATGGCGGAACACCTGCTCGACGTAGTTCATGCTGACGCCGGGAAACCAGCGCGCGCCGGGCATCCCCGCTGCCGCGAGGACCGCCGTGCGCGGCGTCGCGGCAGGGATCGCGTGGTAGTCCCAGACCGCGCCCCAGAAGCCTTCGAGGTCCTCGACCGACCAGCGCCACAGCGCTTCGTAATCGGCGAAGCGCAAGCCTTTTTCGCGCGCCAGCCAGTCGGTGAAAGCTGTCAGCTTGGCTGCGGCGACGACGGCGGGGCTTGGGCGCCAGGCGGGGAAATCCATGTTTTCTCCTCGTTTTCACCCGATTCTAGCTGTCGGCCGGGAAACCGCCGAAGCCGCCCAGGGGATAAGATCGCCGCATGCGAATCCTGCTTTTCCTGCTGCTTGCCCTGACTGCCCCGTGGTTGCGGGCCGACGAACTTCCGGCCTCCGTCACGCAGGCCTTGAAGGCCGCCGGCATTCCTCTTTCGGCAACCGCCGCCTGGGTGCGCGAAGTCGATGCTGCGACGCCGCGTCTGGCCGTCAATGCGCGCGTCGCACTGAACCCGGCCTCGACCATGAAGCTGCTCACTACCTACGCCGCGCTCGACCTGCTCGGCCCCGCCTATGTGTGGAAGACCGAGGTCCATGCCAATGGCACCTTGATCGACGGCGTGCTGGCCGGCGACCTCCATATCCGCGGTGGCGGCGATCCCAGGCTGACCTATGACCAGTTCGGCCGGCTCTTGCGCATGGTACGGGCGCGTGGCATCCGCGAGATTCGCGGCGACCTGGTGCTCGACCGCGCCGCCTTCGCCGTCAACGGCGCCGACCCCGGGCGCTTCGATGCCCAGCCGACGCGGCCCTACAACGTGGCGCCGGACGCGCTGCTGGTGAATTTCAAGGCCGTGACGCTGCACCTGATTCCCGATCCGCAGGCGAAGTTGCTGACCGTGTTTTCCGAGCCGGCGCCGGGCAACCTCGACATCAGCAACAAGATCGCGCTGGGCAACGGCAATGCCTGCGGCGACTGGAAGGAAGGTTTGCGCGCCGACGTGTTCGCCCACGGCCCCACCACGCGCCTGGTGCTGACCGGGGTTTTTCCCGGAGCCTGCCCGGAGCAGCGCTGGAACATCGCGGTACAGGATCATCCCCAGTTCGTGCTCGGCGTGTTCCAGCAACTCTGGGCCGAACTCGGCGGCGCGCTGGCTGGTGGCGTGCGCGACGGCCCGGTGCCGGCCGCGGCGCGCCAGATCGCCGTGTTGCCAGCGCCGACTCTTGCCGAAGTGGTGCGCGACATCAACAAGTTTTCCAACAACGTCATGGCACGCCAGCTGTTCCTGACGTTGGGCATGGAAGCCGGCAAGCGGCCGGCGACCCCCGAGGATGCCGACGCCGCGATCCGCGCCTGGCTCGATGCGCGCGGCATCGCGCTGCCTGAACTGGTGCTGGAAAACGGCTCCGGCCTGTCGCGCCGCGAACGCATCTCTGCCGAAGGCCTGGGCCGCCTGTTGCAGGCGGCGTGGAAGAGCCCAGTGATGCCCGAGCTGATGGCTTCGCTGCCGGTGACCGCCACCGACGGCACCATGAAGCGCCGCCTGAAGCAGAACGGCATCGCCGGCCAGGCCCATATCAAGACCGGCTCGCTGGAAGGCGTGCGCAGCATCGCCGGCTGGGTGCTGGACAGGAACGGCCGGCGCTGGATCGTGGTGTTTTTCGTCAACCACGCCAATGCCGCCGCCGCGCAGCCGGCGCAGGATGCGCTGCTGGACTGGGTGTACGCCGGGAAATGAAGCGCCTGCTGCTGCTCTTGGCCGGCTTCGGCTACCTGGTGCTGTTGATCGAGGCGATCCGCGCCGCCGTCGCCTGGTGGCAGGGCGAGCTGGCGCAACCGGGATGGGACGACATCGTCCTGCTCGGCCTGCTGCCGGTGCTGGCCTGGATCTGGTGGCGCTTCATCTCGCCCTTCGGCCGCGACTGCCCGAAGTGTGCGCTGCCGCCGGATGCCGACGAGGGCAAGTCGTGAAGGCCAAACCGCCATCGCCCTGTCCCTGCGGCCGGCCGCTGGCCTATGACCAGTGTTGCGGGCGCTGGCATGCAGGCGCCGCGGCACCCGATGCGGAATCCCTGATGCGTTCGCGCTACAGCGCCTACGTGCGCGGACTGGAGGCCTACCTGCTCGCCACCTGGCACGCCACGACGCGGCCCCCTGCGCTGGATCTGGCGAGCGCGCCGGCGCCGAAATGGCTGGGGCTGGAAGTGAAGGCGCAGCGGGAAGTCGGCGCTGAAGCCACGGTGGAATTCGTCGCCCGTTGCCGCGTTGGCGGGCGTGCGCAGCGCATCCACGAAACGAGCCGTTTCCGCCGCGAGGAAGGGCGCTGGTATTACGTCGATGGCATCATGCGCTGAACGGGCGCGCGATCCAGCCAGTGCAGCAGGCAATCCGCCATGATCTGGCCCATCCGCAACGTGTAGCCATCGCGGGATTTATGGCGAGCCAATTCTAAGTTGTTGAAAAAATACAAATTTATTATTTGGCAGGCCCAAGGGGGAAAGCCAGGCTTGGCAAGCGGGCGAGTTTTGCGGCGAACCGCAACAACTTGTTGCAAATTGGCGTTGAACCTTGTTGCCCTATCCCCATCTATTTGCTCATGCATCCCCCGTTGAACAGGTTCAGTATCGTGGAAACCGAAACCATCGTTAAATTTCTTGCCGATTCGCGCCTTTACCTGACGCGCTGAGGTACGATCCCCCGGCGGCTGGCTTACCTCCTCCAGCCGCCCGAAGGCCTCGCTGCGCGGGGCCTTCGACTTTTGCCAGGCCGATACAGGTCCTGGCAGTTCCGGGAGGCCGCGATACCGGACGCGGTGCACAATCCGGTGCAGCTTTAGCGAAACAGGAGCCGCAAATGACCCGCCGTGCAATGAGCCTGATGGATGTCCTCGCCCCGCCGGGCAACGACTGGCTGAAGGAGCTTTCCCGCCGCCGCAGCGAGCTGCCGGCGGGGGTGCACATCGTCCGCTTTGGTGCCGAAGAGGATGACGCGACCGCCGACGAGGAAGGTTTACGCCCGGCGCGGCGCCAGCCGGCCAAGGCCGCCGCCTGAGTCGCGGGGCCGTCAGAGCAGCTTTTCGATAGCCTCGGCCAGGTCCTCGGGTTGGGTCGCCGAAGCGTAGCGGCCGACCACCTCGCCTTTGCGGTCGACCAGGAACTTGGTGAAGTTCCATTTCACCGCTTCGGTGCCGAGCACGCCGGGAGCGCCGGCCTTGAGAAAGGCGAAAACCGGATGGGTGTTGGCGCCATTCACATCCACCTTGGCGAACATGGGAAAGCTGACCTCGTAGTTCAGGCTGCAAAACTCCCCGATCTCGGCTTCGCCCCCCGGTTCCTGGCCGCCGAACTGGTTGCAGGGAAATCCCAACACCGTCAGTCCGCGCCCGCCGTATTTGCGCCACAGGGCTTCGAGCCCGGCATACTGCGGCGTGAAGCCGCAACCGCTGGCGACATTGACGAACAGCAGTACCCGTCCCTTGCAATCCTTCATCGAACGCAGCGTACCGTCCAGGGCCTTGGCCGAGAGTTTGTAGAGATCGCTCATCATTTCTCCTGGTCGAGTTTCACTGCGTAGCGCTTGAGGTCGGCCAGCTTGACCACCTCGAGCGCAGCGGCGGAGGTGGATTCCAGCACCACCTGCGGCGCCATGCCGGCCAGCAGGGCCTCCTGCCAGCGCGCCGAGCACAGGCACCAGCGGTCGCCGGCCTTGAGCCCCGGAAAATCGTATTCGGGCATCGGCGTCGACAAATCGTTGCCGCGCGAGCGCGAAAAGCTCAGGAACTGGTCCGTGGCGATGATGCAGACGCCATGGTTGCCGACATCCTCTTCCGTCACCTGACAATCGCCGGTACGGAAAAAGCCCGTCATGGGGTCGGTGCCGCAGGGTTGGAGGATGCCGCCCAACACATTTTTCGCGAGATCGTTCATGGCGTGATTATCGGCCATGGCACGCACTCCGGTGTCGGCTCGGCAAACAAAAAGGCCCGCCTGTGGCGGGCCTTTCACACACTGCGGGACGGGTCTTACAAACCGGCGTCGGCCCTCAGCGCGGCGGCCTTGTCGGTCGCTTCCCAGCTGAACTCCGGCTCGTCGCGGCCGAAGTGGCCGTAGGCGGCGGTCTTCTCGTAGATCGGGCGCAGCAGGTCGAGCATCTGCACGATGCCTTTCGGCCGCAGGTCGAAGTGCTTCTTCACCAACTCGGCGATCGTCTCGTCGGATACCTTGCCGGTGCCCTGCGTGGTGACCCACACCGAGGTCGGCTGCGCCACGCCAATGGCATAGGAGATCTGCACCAGGCACTTGCTGGCCAGCCCGGCGGCGACGATGTTCTTCGCCACGTAGCGGCCGGCGTAGGCCGCCGAGCGGTCGACCTTGGACGGGTCCTTGCCGGAGAAGGCGCCGCCGCCGTGGGGCGCCGCGCCGCCGTAGGTGTCGACGATGATCTTGCGCCCGGTGAGGCCGCAGTCGCCCTGCGGGCCGCCGACGACGAAGCGGCCGGTGGGGTTGACCAGGTACTTGATCTCGCCCTTGATCAGCTCCTTGGGCAGCACCGGCTTGATGATGTCCTCGATCACTGCCTCGATCGCGGCCGCCTTCATCTTCGGGCCGTCCGACATTTCCGGCGAATGCTGGGTGGACAGCACCACGGTGTCGATCGCGAAGGGCTTGCCATCGACATAGCGCACGGTGACCTGCGACTTGGCGTCGGGGCGCAGCCAGGGCAGGCGGCCGTCGCGGCGCAGCATCGACTGGCGCTCGACCAGGCGGTGCGAAAGGTAGATCGGCATCGGCATGAGCACCGGGGTCTCGTCGCTGGCGTAACCGAACATCAGGCCCTGGTCGCCGGCGCCCTGGTTGAGGTAGTCGTCCGAGGCGCGATCCACGCCCTGGGCGATGTCCGGGCTCTGCTTGTCGTAGGCCACCAGCACGGCGCAGCCCCGGTAGTCGATGCCGTAGTCGGTGTTGTCGTAGCCGATGCGCTTCAGGGTCTCGCGCGCGACGTGGATGTAATCGACATTGGCCTTGGTTGTGATTTCGCCGGCCAGCACCACCAGGCCGGTGTTGCACAGCGTTTCGGCGGCAACGCGCGAGTAAGGGTCCTGCGCCAGGATGGCGTCGAGGATCGCGTCGGAAATCTGGTCCGAGACCTTGTCCGGATGGCCTTCCGAGACCGACTCGGAGGTGAAGAAGTATTCCTGTGCCATTGTTTGCTCCACAAACTAAAATGCCCCATGCTTGGCGAGGCCAGCTATGGGGCGGGAGCAGGCGACGCTTTAGCGAAATTTGTTTTCCGGTCCGTGAGCATTCGCTTCGCGCCGTCTCCGCCTCGCAAGTTGTCTTTTAACTCGGCGGAACAGCGCGCATTGTAGGACGGGAATGGCGCGGGCGTCAATTCGGCGCCGCTGGCCCTAAACTCGCCCCATGTCCTGGCTGCTCCAGTTTTGCGCCGCGCGCGCCGCCTTCGCCACCATGTTCACCGCCTGGTCGGCCGTGTTGCCGTTGCTGCGCGACGACTGGCAGATGAGCGCCTGGCAGGCCGGCATGGTGCAGTCGGGCTATCACATCGGCTTCCTGATTTCGCTGTTTTCGGTCGGTTTCCTTTCCGACCGTTTCGGCGCGTGCCGCATCTACCTGTTGACCGGCCTTGCCGCAGTTGCCAGCGGCCTGCTGTTCGCCTTCTTCGCCGACGGCTTCGCCTCGGCGCTGCTGCTCTACGGCCTGACCGGGCTGTGTTCGGGCGGTTCCTACACGCCGGGCCTGGCCATCGTCGCCCAGCGCATGCCCGAGCGGCGCGGACTGGCTTTGGGCTTCTATCTTGCCGCCGCGTCGCTCGGCTATGCCATCGGCTTGCTGATCGCCAGCGCCATGATTCCGCTGGCCGGCTGGCGCGCCGGCTTCGTCGCCACCGCGCTGTGTCCGCTGCTGGGCCTGTTGCTGGGCTGGTGGACCCTGCGCGACGTGCCCAACGTGGTGCACGCCCTGCCCGACGGCCACGGCACGCGCAACCGCATCGGCGAGGTGTTGAAGAACAAGCCGGCGATGCTCTCGATCTGGGGCTATACCTTCCACGCCTGGGAACTGCTCGGCCTCTGGGCCTGGCTGCCGGCCTTCCTTGCTGCGGCATCGGTAGTCGGCGGCGGCGACGGCCAGCGCGCCGTGAGCCTGGGCGCGACGCTGACGGCCTTGACCTATCTGGTGGCCGTGGTCGGCAGCGTGCTCGGCGGTTCGCTCTCCGATCGCCATGGTCGCACGGCGGTGACCCTGGTCATGGCCTTGTCCAGCCTGGCCTGCTCCTTCAGCTTCGGCTGGCTGGTGGGCGCGCCGATGTTTCTGCTGGTGGCGGTGGCGGTGTTCTACAACGTTACCGGAGTCGGCGATTCCTCCATCCACTCGACGACCCTGACCGAACTGACCGATCCCCGCTATCTCGGCGTTGCCTATTCGTTGCGCTCGGTGCTCGGCTTTGGCGCCGGCGCGATCTCGCCCTGGGTCTTCGGCCTGGTGCTCGATTGGGGCCGCGCCGGCGGATTGACCGAGCAGGTGATCTGGGGCCTGGCCTGGTCTACCCTGGGCATCGGCGGCCTGCTGGGCCCGGTAGCGGTGTGGCGCCTGCGCCGGATGCCCGAAGCGCGGAAATTGGCGGGAGGACGGCGTTAGTTTGCCTGTTTCCGCGGGCCGGGTTCGTTTACCATTTCGCATGTTTTTGAACTTGGGGACGCGATGAATTCCAAACAATCCGTGGCGGCGTGGTCGGACGAGTATGCACTTGGACTCGATGAGATCGACGACCAGCACAAGCACCTGTTCACCCTGATCAACGAGGTATGGCTGGGCCTGGTCAGCAAGGCCAATGCCGACGCCGCGATGCGCCTGGTGGAAGCGCTGGAAAGCTATACCGTGACGCATTTTTCGGCCGAAGAGGCCTTCATGCTTGAACAGCGCTACAGCCGTTTCGCCGAGCACAAGGCCGAACACGAGAAGTTCATCGGCCGTATCGCACAGGAAAAAGCGGCCGTGGCCGCTGGTGAACCCCTGTCGCTGGCACTGGTGCATTTCCTGCGCGACTGGCTGGTGCAGCACATCCGCTTCATCGATCGCTCCTACGCCGACGAATTTCGCGATCGCGAAAAAGTGGCGCTGAAGGGTTCGCTGGGGAAGTTCTTCCGCCGCTTCCTCGGTTAGCGCGTCGGGTGGGCGAAGCCGCGCTTCGAGCCGGCGATGAAATCGGCAACTTCCGTCACCGGTGCGCTGCCCATCCCGCGCATGGCGCTTAGCGCCTGCTCCAGCGGCATACGGCTGTAAAGCATGCGGTAGGCCTCCTTCAGCGCGCAGATGTCCTCGCGCGCAAAGTCGTTGCGCTTGAGGCCGACCAGGTTGAGGCCGCGCGCACGCCCGGGGTTGCCGTCGGTGATGCAGAAGGGCAGCGCGTCCTGCACCACCTTGGCCGAGAGCCCGATCATCGCATTGCGGCCGATGCGGCAGAACTGGTGCACCGTCACCGCCGCCGAGATGAAGGCGCGGTCTTCCACCACCACCTCGCCGGCGATCCCGGCGGTGTGGGCCATGACGATGTTGTCGCCGACGATGCAGTCGTGGGCGATGTGGGCATAGGCCATGAGGAAGCAGCCGCGGCCGATGCGCGTCACCGAGTCCGGGCGCGAGCCGCGATGGATGGTGACGCCCTCGCGGAAGTAGTTGTCCTCGCCGATCTCGGTGTAGGAGATCGTGTCGGACTTGAACTTGAAGTCCTGCGGGTCGCCGCCGATCACGGCATGTTCGGCGATGCGCGTGCGCGCGCCGATGCGCGTGTGGCGCTTGATCACGGCATGGGCGGCGATGCGGCAGCCGTCGCCGAGCACCACGTCTTCCTCGATCACCGCATAGGGGCCGATCTGGACCTCGGCGCCGAGCTTGACGTCGGGCGCGATCACCGCGGTGGGGTGGAAGTTCATTTCAGCGCGTTGCGGATCACGTCGCAGACGGTCTCTACCTGCGCGTCCTGAAGCATGGGCGAGATCGGCAGCGAGAGGCAGCGCTGCGCGGTGCGCTCGGTGACCGGCAGCTTCACGTCGCCATGCGTGGCGGCGAACATTTCCTGCCGGTGCAGCGGCACCGGGTAATACACGGCACAGGCGATGCCGGCATCCGTGAGCGCCTTCTGGATCGCATCGCGGCGACCCGAGAGGATGGTGTACTGGTGATAGACATGGTGGCCGTAACCATCGGCAAAGGGTGTCTCCACCACTCCGGCCAGCTGCCGGTTGTAAGAGTCGGCGATGGCGATACGGCGATTGTTGAAGGCATCGAGGCGCTTGAGCTTGGCGCGCAGGATCACGGCCTGGATTTCGTCGAGCCGCGAGTTGTAGCCGAGCACGTGGTGGTGGTAGCGCACGCGCGAGCCGTGGCTGGCCAGCACGCGCAGCTCGGCGGCAAGCGCATCGTTGTCGGTGATGATCAGGCCGCCGTCGCCGAAGGCCGAGAGGTTCTTCGACGGGTAGAAGGAGGTGCAGCCGATGTCGCCGTAGGCACCCGACTTGCGCCCCGCGTAATCCGCGCCGAAGGACTGCGCGGCATCCTCGATCAGCCTGAGGCCGTGCTTTTCGCACAGGGCCTTGAGCGGCGCCAGCTGCACCGGCTGGCCGAAGAGGTGTACCGGCACGATGGCGCGGGTAGCAGGCGTGATCGCCGCTTCGACCTGGTTGAGATCAAGGTTGAAGCTACGCGGGTCGATATCCACGAACACCGGTTTGGCGCCGCACATCAGGACGGTTGAAACCGTGGCGACGAAGGTGAAGGGCGTGGTGATGACCTCGTCGCCCGGGCCCAGGCCGATTGCGCGCAGGGCGATCAGCAGCGCGTCGGTGCCGGAGGCGCAGGAGATCGCATGCTTGACGCCGGCATAGGCTGCGGCCTCGGCCTCGAAGGCCTTGACGTTGGGCCCGCCGATGTACTGGCAGGCGGCCAGTGCGGCGCAGACCGCGGGTTCGATTTCGTCCTTGAGCAAGGCGTATTCGGCCTTGAGGTCCAGCATCGGGATGTTCATTGCTTTCCTTGCTTGCGCATCAGTCGTTCGATTTCGAGCGCCACGGCCAGCGCCTCGCGCCCGTCGCGGCCGCTGCAGGTGCCGCCGGGCACGGCCTCGCCGCGCACGCTGGCGACGAAGGCCTGGATCTCGCTCAGCAGGGCGTCGCCGGGGGGCTCGACGCGGCTTTCGCTGTCGATCGGTGGCTCGCCTTCGATGATCGAATCCCGCTTCTTCGCCACGCCGATCTTGCGCTCGCCGAAATCGACCGAGAGGTATTCGTGGTGCTGGAAGATGCGCATGCGCCGCAAGCTCGCCGTCGAGGCGCGGCTGGCGGTGATGTTGGCGACGCAGCCGTTGGCGAACTCGATGCGCGCGTTGGCGATGTCGATGCCCTCGGTCAGCACCGCCACGCCCGAGGCGCGCAGGTCGGCGATCGGGCTTCGCACCAGGGGCAGGATCAGGTCGAGGTCGTGGATCATCAGGTCGAGCACCACCGAGACATCCGTGCCGCGCGGCTTGAAGGGTGCCATGCGGTGGGCCTCGATGAACAGCGGCGTGGCGATCTTGTCGCGCACCGCGAGCCAGGCCGGGTTGTAGCGCTCCAGATGCCCCACCTGCAGCATGCGCTTGCCGGAATCGGCCAGGGCGATCAGCTCGTCGGCCTCGGCCACGGTCACCGTGATCGGCTTTTCCACCAGCACATGCAGGCCGGCACCAAGGCAGTCGCGGGCGATGCGGTAATGGCTTTCGGTGGTGCTGGCGATCGACACCAGATCGACCTTGTCGGCGAGTTCCGCATGGCTGGCAAAGGCGGCGGTGCCGAGTTCCCTGGCCACGGCGGCGGCGCGTTCGGGATCGGGATCGACCACGCCGACCAGCTCGACATCGGGCAGGGCGGCGTATTTCTGGGCGTGGAAGCGCCCGAGGTAGCCGACGCCGATGACGGCGGCACGGAGAGATTTGGACATAGGCGATAATTCTACTTTCTCCCCCGCATCCTTGCCCGCTGCTGACCGCTGCCGACGCCACGAAAGCCGTGTTCCCCGCCCTGTTCCACCTCCTTGCCCGGCTGCCACTGCCGGTGCTGCACAACCTCGGTGCGCTCGCCGGCTGGCTGGCCTGGTTGCTCTCGGCCACCTATCGGCGCAACTTCACGACCCACATCGCCCAGGCGAACATGGACGAGGCGCGCAACGCCGCCATCGCCGAAGCCGGCAAGTCGCTGCTGGAGCTGCCCAAGATCTGGCTGCGGCCGCAGGACGAGGTGGTCGGCCGCGTTGTGAAGGTGTCGGGTTGGGAACTGGTCGAAGACGCCTGGGCCGCGGGCCGCGGCATCCTGTTTCTGACGCCGCATCTGGGTTGCTTCGAGGTCACGGCGCAGTATTACGCCGCGCGGCGGCCGATCACCGTGCTCTACCGCCGCCCCAAGCAGGACTGGCTGGCGCCGCTGATCGAGGAGGGCCGCGGCGCCAATCTCAAGCTCGCCCCCGCCGACCTTTCCGGCGTGCGGCGCCTGCTCAAGGCGCTGAAGAGCGGCGAAGCCGTGGGCATGCTGCCCGACCAGGTGCCGGGCAAGGGCGAGGGCCTCTGGCTGCCCTTCTTCGGCCGGCCCGCCTACACCATGACCCTGGCGGCGCGCCTCGCGGAAACCGGGGCCACGGTACTCATGGCCTATGCCGAGCGCCTGCACTACGGCGCCGGTTACCATCTCAAGCTGTTTCGGTTGTCCGCCGCGCTCGAAGGCGACCTCGCCACGCGCGCCGCGCGGCTCAACCACGAGCTCGAAGCCCTGGTCCGTCGCTGTCCGCAGCAGTACCTCTGGGGTTACAACCGCTACAAGGTACCGGCCGGCGCCGAACCGCCACCGGCCTGAATTGATCGCAGGAAAACGGAGCACAAATGTCCCACGTTGAATTCGAGCTCGCCCCGAAATTCGCCAACACGCCGCTCGGCATCGAGGCGGAGGAGCTGCTTGACAAATGCATCGACTGCGGCCAGTGCATGGTCAAGTGTCCGACTTTCCGCCTGCTCAACGAGGACGAGGAAAGTCCGCGCGGCCGCATCCAGCTGATGCGCAAGATGTACGCCACCGGCGTGGTCGACCATGAACTCCAGCAGCGCCTCGACCATTGCCTGACCTGCCGCTCCTGCGAGGCGATGTGTCCCGAGCACGTGCCCTTCGGCCACCTGCTCGACATCACCAAGTCCTACATCGAATCCGAGTTGCCGCGTTCCTGGCGCACCCGGCTGCTGCGCCTGGGCATGCGCCTGGTGGTGCCCTTCCGCGGCCGCTTCGGGCTGGCGCTGTTCCTCGGCCGCCTGTTCCGCAAGCAGCTGTCGCCCACCCTGCGCGCCAAGGTCGAGCTGCCGGTCGCCGCCGCCGGGCCCTGGCCCGACCAGCCGCGCAAGCGCCGCATGCTGGTGTGGACGGGTTGTGTGCAGCCCTCGCTCGGGCCGTCGATCAACGCCGCCGCGGCGCGCGTGCTCGACCGCTTCGGCATCCATCTCGAAACCGGCGACGAAGGCTGCTGCGGCGCCTTGAGCCTGCACATGGCCGCGCCGGAGGAATCGCTCGCCCACATGCGGCGCAACATCGACGCCCTGTGGCCGCAGGTCGAGGCCGGCATCGAGGCCATCGTCATGACATCGAGCGGCTGCGGCGCCCACCTGCGCGACTACGGCAAGCTGCTGGCCGACGACCCGCGCTATGCCGCGAAGGCGCAGCGCATCACCGAACTGGTACGCGACATCGCCGAGGTGGTCGCCGCCGAATGGCGCGAGGATCTGCTGCCCATCCCGCCGCGCGCCGGCCCGCCGCCGCGCATCGCCTGGCAGTCGCCGTGCAGCCTGCAACATGGGCAGGGCATCAACGGCGTGGTGGAAAACATCCTCAAGCGCGCCGGCTTCAAGCTGACCCTGACCGACTATCCCTTTCTCTGCTGCGGTTCGGCCGGCAGCTACTCGGTGCTCGAACCCGAACTCGCCGCCGGCCTGCGCGAGGCCAAGCTGAAGACCCTGCTCGGCACCCGCGCGACATTGATCGCGACGGGCAACATCGGCTGCCAGCATCACCTGGCGGTGAGCTCGCCGGTGCCGGTGCGCCACTGGATCGAACTGCTCGACGAAACTTTCGCCGAAGCCTGGCCGCATTAAGCAGACCTGCACGTGACACGCCTCATCCTCGCCCTGATGTGGCTGCTGCACTGGCTGCCGCTGCCCGTGCTGGCCCTCGTCGGCAAGGCGCTGGGGCTGGCGCTGTATGCGCTGGTCGGCGAGCGCCGGCGCGTTACCCTGACCAACCTCGGTCTGTGCTTTCCGCAGCTCTCCGCTGCGCAAAAGTCGGCGCTGGCAAGACGCCACTTCATGGCCTTCGGCCGCAGCATTGTCGAGCTGGGGCTGTGGTGGTGGGCCTCGCCGGGGCGCATCCGCTGCCTGGTGCGGCTCGAAGGCGACGAGCGGCTGGCGGCGCACAAGGACAAGCCGGTGATCCTGCTGGTGCCGCACTTCGTCGGCATCGATGCCGGCTGGATCCGTATGGCGCTCGACCACGGCCTGGTGGCGATCTACACGCGACAGAAGAACCGCGTCTTCGAGGCGGCGATGAACGGCGGGCGGCTGCGCTTCGGCAACTGCGAGCTGGCCTCGCGCCAGGAGGGCACGAGGAAGGCGCTGAAGGCGATGAAGGGCGGGCGTTTCTTCCACTACTCGCCGGACATGGACTACGGCCCCAGGGAGTCGATCTTCGTGCCTTTCTTCGGCGTGCCGACGGCGACCATCACCGGGTTGTCGCGCCTGGCCAAGCTGACCGGGGCGACAGTGATTCCGGTGATTACGCGCATGGAAGCCGGCGGCTATGTCGCCCGCGTCGGCGAGCCCTGGGCCGGTTTTCCGGGCGACGACGAGGCCGCCGACGCGCTCCGGCTCAATGCCTTCATCGAAGCCGAAGTCGAACGCTCGCCCGAGCAGTACTACTGGTTGCACAAGCGCTTCAAGACGCGGCCTGCGGGCGAACCCCGGATCTACTGAACACCACTGGGCGTCGCGCCCGCCAGCAACCATTATTCTGTTGTGGTCGTGCCATCCATGGCACGTTACGTGCCATTTTCGTTTCATTAGTCCCCGGTCGAACGGATTTCCCTTGCCACGGGGAAAGAGTCCTGGCGATAGTCCGCTCCGGCGTTTTGAAACGCCACGTTCCATAAACGACCCGATGTCCGCGAGGCAAAGGGAAGCACAGGGGGAAGCTGCGGATGTCTTTCGCGTTCGACTACATCGTGGTCGGAGCCGGTTCGGCCGGATGCGTGCTGGCCAACCGGCTGACGGAAGACCCGCGGACGCGGGTGCTGCTGCTCGAAGCCGGCGGCGAGGACTGGAACCCCTGGATCCATATACCGGTCGGCTACTTCAAGACCATGCACGACCCGAAGCTGGACTGGTGCTACCTCACCGAGCCCGATCCGGGGATCGCCAACCGCCAGCTGCAATGGCCGCGCGGCAAGGTGCTCGGGGGCTCCAGTTCGCTCAACGGCCTGCTCTACATCCGCGGCCAGCGCGAGGATTACGACCGCTGGGCGGAGCTGGGCAATCCGGGCTGGGGCTATGACGAAGTCCTGCCCTACTTCCTCAAGTCCGAAGACCAGCAGCGCGGGCCCGGCCGCTACCATGCCGTCGGCGGACCGCTGAAGGTTTCCGACCTGCGCCTGAACCGGCCGATCGCCGACCATTTCGTCAAGGCCGCCCAGGAAATCGGCATTCCCTTCAACGACGATCCGAACGGCGCTGTCCAGGAGGGCGTCAGTTACTTCCAGCAGACGGCCTACAAGGGGTTTCGCTGGAGCACCGCCAGGGGCTTCCTCAAGCCGGCGCGCAAGCGGCCCAACCTGCGGGTGGAAACCGGGGCCCACGCCACGCGGCTGCTGTTCGAGGGGCGCCGGGCGACCGGCGTCGAGTTCATGCAGGGCGGCCGGCTGCGGCAGGCCACGGCGGCGGCGGAAGTCATACTCGCCAGCGGCGCCATCGGTTCGCCGCAACTCCTGCAATGTTCGGGGATCGGCGCTGCCGGCCTGCTGCAGCGCCTTGGCCTGGGCGTGGTGCACGACCTGCCCGGCGTCGGCGAAAACCTGCAGGACCACCTCCAGGTCAGGCTGGTGTTCAAGACCCGCGAACGCACCCTCAACGACGAAGTCAACAACCCGCTGGGCAAGCTGTGGATCGGCCTCCAGTACATGTTCGCGCGCAGCGGGCCGCTGACCCTGGCGGCGAGCCAGGTCGCCATCTTCACCCGTTCCGGCCCGGAAGCCGCGCGGCCCGACATCCAGTTCCACATGCAGCCGCTCTCCGCCGACAAGCCGGGCGAAGGCGCCCACCGCTTTTCCGCCTTCACGGCCTCGGTATGCCAGTTGCGTCCCTACAGCCGTGGGCGGATCGAGATCCGCTCGGCGGACCCGATGCAGCACCCGGCGATCCACCCCAATTACCTGTCCGACGAGCGCGACCATCCGGTGGTGATCGGCGGCATCAAGGTGGCCCGCCGCATCGCCCAGGCGCCGGCATTGGCGCCGCGCATACTTTCCGAACACGTGCCCGGCGAGCGCTTTCGCAGCGATGCCGAGCTGCTCGACGCCGCGCGCCAGTACAGCCAGACCATCTACCACCCGGCGGGCACCTGCAAGATGGGCGCGGATGCCATGGCGGTGGTCGATGCGCGACTGCGGGTGCGCGGCATCGGCGGCTTGCGCGTCGTCGATGCATCCATCATGCCGGAGATCGTCTCCGGCAACACCAATGCGCCAACCATAATGATTGCGGAAAAGGCGGCCGACATGATGCGCGCGGACGCCGGCTGAAAGGGATTGCCCGAGGGGCAAGAGTGGGGCGGTACCGACCCGACGGGTCAGCCGGCCCCGGTTGTTCACAAGACGAGGAGGCAACACACATGGCGATATCGATACGGAAGCTCTTGGGGGTCGCGACCGCGGTCGTGCTGGTGGGCGCTGGCAGCCTGGTTCATGCCCAGCAGGTGACGCGGATGAAGATCCAGACGGCGGTGCCCACCGCCAGCATCTACTTCGAGCTGATGAAGCGCTTCGGCGACCGCGTGGACAAGATGTCCAACGGCCGCATCAAGATGGAAATCCTGCCCGATGGCGCCGTGGTCAATGCCTTCGAAATCCTCGACGCGGTGGACAAGGGCGTGGTCGACGGCGGCTTCGCCTGGACCCACTACTGGTCGGGCAAGAACAGCGCGGCGGCCCTGTTCTCCAACCCGGCGGCCGGCGCCGGCACCGGCATGGACCAGATCTCGCACATGGCCTGGCTGTCGCAGGGTGGCGGCAATGCGCTCTACGAGAAGCTCTACGAACAGGGGCTGAATATGAACATCAAGCCCTTCATGATGCAGCCGATGGGCCCCGATCCCTTCGGCTGGTTCAAGGTGCCGATCAATTCCATCGCCGACATGAAGAAGATGAAGTACCGCTCGCCCCCCGGCCTGACCGGCGAAATCTTCAAGGAAATGGGCATCACCGCAGTGGCCATGCCCGGCGGCGAGATCGTCCCGGCGGCGCAGCGCGGCGTGATCGACGCAGCCGAATGGATCGGTCCCGCCGACGATGTGATCCTCGGCTTCCACAACGTCTTCAAGCACTACTACCTGCAGGGCCTGCACCAGTCGTCCGATGTGGGCGAGGTGCTGTTCAACAAGACGGTGTGGAACAAGCTGCCGGCCGACCTCAAGGCGGTGGTCGAGGGCGCGGTGATGGCCACCATCACCGAGACCTACGCCTTCAACGTGCATCGCAACGCGGTCGCCCTGGAAAAGCTGCAAAAGGAGCACAAAGTCGCCGTGCATGACACGCCGAAAGAGTTCTTCTCCGCCTTCATCAAGGCCACCAACCTGGTGTACGACCGCGAAGCCGGGCGCAACCCGCTGTTCAAGGAGGTGCTCGAATCGCAGCGCGCCTTTGCCAAGGTCGTGGTGCCCTACTGGACCAAGATCAACGGCCTCTACTATGGCCTCGGCGCCGAGGCCGTGGGCGGCAAGTAGGACATATCGGGGCGGGGGCGCGGTCGTCACCGCTCCCGCCACGCCTCGCTGCACTGGCTCGCACCACCCGCACGGATACGCTACCCATGGTCGGACAACCCTCAAGGCTGCTGCGCATTGCCCATGCCCTCGACCCGGTCGCCATCTGGACCGGCAAGCTGGTGGCCTGGCTCATCATTCCCATGGTGCTCTCGCTCTGCTATGAAGTCGTCGCGCGCTACGTGTTCGACGCGCCGACGCTCTGGGCCTATGACATGACCTTCATGCTCTATGGCAGCTTCTTCATGCTCGGCTCGGCCTACACCCTGCAATGCAAGGGGCACATCCGCACCGACTCGCTGTATTCCAACTGGTCGCCGCGCACCCAGGGCATCGTCGATGCCGTTTGCTACCTGCTGATGTTCCTGCCCTTCGCCATGGTCTTCCTCTGGTTCGGCTGGGGTTACTTTTACAAGGCCTTCAGCACCGGCGAACGCTTCGTCAGCAGCCCCTGGATGCCGATCACCTGGCCCTTCAAGCTGTCGATGCCGCTGACCGGCCTGCTGCTGACGATCCAGGGCATCGCCGAATTCTGCAAGAGCCTCGATGCCGCGATCGAAGGCCGCTGGCCGGAAGGCGGCGAACAGACCGGCCTGGTGAAGGAGATCACATGAGCAACGAACTCTTTGGCCTGGTCGCCCTGGCGGCGCTGTTCGGCATCATCTTCATCGGCTTTCCGATCGCCTTCACGCTCGGCGCCGTGGCGCTCGGCACCGGCTTCATCGCCTACGGCCCGATGGTCTTCGACCTCGCCGTGCTGCAAACCTTCTCGGTGATGAAGGACACCGTGCTGGCCTCGATCCCCTTCTTCCTTTTCATGGGCTTCCTGCTCGAGCAGTCGGGCCTGATGGAGCGCATGTTCACCGGCATCCAGCAACTGCTGGCCGGGCTGCGCGGCTCGCTCTACCTCGCCGTGCTGATCACCGCCACCATCTTCGCCGCCGCCACCGGCATCGTCGGCTCCTCGGTCACCCTGCTCGGCGTGATGGCCGGCCCGGCGATGATCAAGAGCGGCTATGACGCCAAGATGAGCGCCGGGGCGATCGCCGCCGGCGGCACCCTGGGCATCCTGATCCCGCCCTCGGTGATGCTGATCGTGATGGGCCCGGTGGTCGGCGTGCCGGCCACCGACCTGTTCGCCGCCGCCGTGATTCCCGGCCTGTTGCTGTCGACCATTTTCACCGCCTGGTGCCTGCTGCGCTGCTGGCTCAATCCGGCCCTCGGCCCGGCGCTGCCGCCCGAGCTGCGCGCGACATCGATGGGCGCCGTGATCCGCGACCTGGCGATCGGCGTGGTGCCGGTGATCGTCGTCATCGCCGCCACGCTGGGCGTGATCCTGCTCGGCATCGCCACGCCGACCGACGCCGGCGCCGTCGGCTGCGGCGCGGTGTTCCTGCTGACCCTGTGCAGCGGGCGCATGACGATGGCGAAAATCCGCCGCTCCGCCTTCCAGACGCTGGAAGTGTCGAGCATGATCCTGATGCTGGTGACAGCCTCCAACCTGTTCGGCGCCGTGTTCTCGCGCCTGGGCAGCGCCGAATACCTGGCCAGCCTGCTCACCGGCCTCGCCCTGCCGCCGACCCTGATGCTGATCGTCATCCTCGGCCTCATCTTCGTCCTCGGCTGGCCGCTGGAATGGGTGCCCATCGTGCTGATCGTGGTGCCCATCGTGCTGCCCATCGTGGCCGCGATGAACATCGACCTGATCTGGTTCTGCACCCTGGTGGCGATGACCCTGCAGACCGCCTGGCTGTCGCCGCCGGTAGCGCTCTCGGCTTATTTCCTCAAGGGCGTGGTGCCGCAATGGGAGCTGAAGGACATCTACTCGGGCATGTCGCAGTTCATGATCCTGCAACTGATCGGCGTCGCCCTGCTGATGATGTTCCCCAAGATGGCGACCTGGCTGCCGACCCTCAACTGAACGCCGCGCCAAGGGAGAACAAGCATGCTGGCCAAGGACGTGATGACCACCGCGGTGCTTACCGTGACCCTCGAAACCGATGTCGGCGAGATCGCCCGCACCATGCTCGATGCGCGCATCAGCGCCCTACCCGTGATCGCCGCCGATGGCCGCCTGGTCGGCATCGTCAGCGAGGGCGACCTGATCCACCGCGCCGAAACCGGCACCCGCCAGCGCAGCTCGTGGTGGCTGCGCCTGCTGGTCACGCCCGAAGAGCCGACGCAGCGCTATCTGAAGGAATTCGGCCGCCGCGCGCGCGACGTGATGACGCGCGAAGTGATCAGCGTCGCGCCCGACACGCCGCTGACCGAAATCGCCGCCCTGCTGGAGAAATACCACGTCAAGCGCGTGCCGGTGATGGAACAGGGCAGGCTGGTCGGCATCGTCAGCCGTGCCAACCTGCTGCGCGGCGTCGCCACCTGGCACAAGCCGGACAATGTGCGCGTCGAGGATTCGGTGCTGCGCGAGCGCCTGCTGCGGGCGCTGGAGGAAGCCGAGCTGCCGATGCATCTGATCAACGTCACGGTGTCGAACGGCGTGGTGGAATTCTGGGGCGCGGTCGAGACCGAGCGCCAGATCGACGCCGCGCGCGCCGCCGCCGAGGCCACGGTCGGCGTCGTGCGCCTCGAAAGCCACCTGGTGCGGCGCGGCTGAAGACCCGCCGGGGTACCGCCGCCGACCCGCTTGTGCTGGAATAGCGGGCCACCCGGCGACCGCCGGGGCCGAGATTCCACGGAGGAGATGCGACAGCATGCGCAGCAAGACGCCCACGGGCCAATACAGCGGTGCCCGCGCCTGGGAAGAACCTGGCACCGGAGCGCCGGAGCCGAGCGACGGCGACGCCGGCGAGGATGTCCGCCGCCTGCGGCCGCTGACGGTGCTGGAGCACCTCTGCGAAGCCTCGCAGCCATTGACCCTGGCCCAGCTCGCCACCGCGATGAAGGTGCCGAAGAGCACCCTGATGCGCCTGCTGCGGGCGATGGAAGCGCAGGGCTACCTGCTGCACATGCCGGCCGGGCGCGGCTACGTGCCCGGCAACCGCGCCACCACGCTCGCCCTGCGCCTGCTGCGCGGCTCCAACATCCGCCGCGAATGCCGCGCCGTGCTGCGCCACCTGGTGCGTGCCCTGGGCGAAACCTGCAACCTCACCGTGCCCGATGCCGGCCGCGTGCTCTATGTCGAGCGCATCGACACCACCGCTCCGCTGCGCATGCACCTGCCGCCCGGCAGCTGGGTGCCGATGCACTGCACCGCCAGCGGCAAGCTCTTCCTCGCTTCGATGCCGCTGCTGGAACGGCGCGGCATCCTCGATCAGCTGCAACTCCAGCGCCATTCGCCGCGCACCATCACCGAGCGCGCCGTGCTGGAAGCCGAGCTGGAGCGCATCGCCCGGCGCGGCGTCGGCATCGACAACGAGGAATTCGTCCTCGGCATGGTGGCCGTCGCGGTGCCGGTGCTGGGCAACGACGGCCGCCTGGTCGCCGCCGTCGCTTGCCACGCGCCGACCGCGCGCCGCTCGCTCGACGAAATGCTGACCAGCGTGCCGCAACTGCGCGCGGCGGCGGATGCGATGGGGCGCATCCTGAGCCCGGCGCCGGCTTGAGCCGGCGCCGCCGTCTGTCCACCGCCGACTTATCGCGCCGGAGCGGCAATGGCGGCGAAATCCTGCCAGTGCAAAATCCTGTGGCCGCAGCCCTCCATCGCGCCGAAGCCGGCGATGGCGCGCGCCAGTGTCGCCACCGGTACCGAGCGGTACCTGGTCGCCGCGCCGAACAACAGGCGGTCGGTCAGCGGCAGCAGCGGGAACAACATCGACTCGGCCAGCCGCCGGTCGCTGCGCTCGGCGACGATCATGCTTGGGCGGTAGATCGCCAGGTCGGAGAAGCCCATGGCCTGCAAGGCCTGCTCCGTGCCGCCCTTGAGACGGGCGTAATACACCGGCGAGCGGGGGTTGGCGTTGGCCGCCGACAGGTAGGCAAAGCGCCGCGCCCCGGCCGCCGCCGCGGCGCGGGCAAACTCGATCACGCAGTCGTGGTCGATGCGCGTCATCGCCGCTTGCGACCCTGCCTTGCGCAAGGTGGTGCCGAAAGTGCAGTAGGCGTCGTCGACCCGCGCGCCGGCCAGGCAGTCCGCCAGCTGCGCAAAATCCAGGCAACGCTGTTCGAGCCGCGGGTGTTCCAGGCCCAGCGGGCGGCGGCTGACGGTGATCACCTTGCCGTAGCGCGCATCGGCCAGCAGCAGTGGCAGCAGGTGCTGCCCGGTGGCGCCGCTGGCGCCCAGCAGGGCCGCGACCTTGCGGCCGCCGGTATCATTTGTGCTCATGGCTGCATCCATCCGCCCTCCCGCTATCCGGCCTCACAGCCTACCGCAGAAGACCTCCCCGTCGGCGGTAGCGGTGGCGGCCTTCGCCACGCCACCGCGATGAAGATCTGGGTCGACGCCGACGCCTGCCCCGTCGCGATCAAGGAAATCCTCTACCGCGCCGCCAGGCGCAGCGAGCTCATGTTGACCTTGGTCGCCAACCAGATGCTGCGCGTCCCGCCCTCGCCGTGGATCAGGGCCGTGCAGGTGCCCGGCGGCTTCGACGTCGCCGACCAGCGCATCGTGCAGGAGGCCGGGCCCGGCGACCTCGTCGTCACCGCCGACGTACCGCTCGCCGCGCAGGTCATCGCCAAGGGGGCGGCCGTCATCGACCCGCGCGGCGAACTGCTTACCGCTGCCAACATCCAGGAACGCCTGGGCATGAGGAACTTCATGGAAGGCCTGCGCAGCAGCGGCGTCGAAACCGGCGGCCCGGCGGCGTTTTCCGCCGCCGACCGCCAGGCCTTCGCCAACCAGCTCGACCGGCTGCTGGCGAAGCGGCGCTAGCGTCGGGCACGCCGGAGCGCCACGCGGGTCGTGCCGGGCGGGGTAAAGCCTTGATTCAATATTTGTTCTAACTTATCATTATGAATATCATATTTTGTATTGATTAGTTGGAACGTATGCCAAAAGTCCGTGCCTTCGAGATCGCCCCACTTCCCTTGGACGTTACCGCATCCCTGGAGGCGCTCGGTCACCGCATCGCACTCGCACGCAAGGAGCGAGGGCACTCGATGCGGGAATTTGCCGACATGCTGGGGGTCAGTACGCAGACCTTGGTATCGATAGAGCATGGGGCGCCAACGGTACAGATCGGCCACTATGCCCGAGCCATCTGGATGCTGGAGATGCGGGACGCTGCGCTGGGTGAGTTCAGTACGCCGTCGCTGGATGCCGATAGCCGAGGGGCCGTTCGATGACCCATGCGGCCCCCGTCCACGTCTGGCTCGCGGACAGCCCCGCTCCGGTCCTTGCCGGAGAATTCACGCATGATTCCGCGGGTCCGGTAGGTCGCTTCCGCTACGACGCGAGCTACCTGGCCGCCAGGCACCCGCCCCTGGCGCCTGATCTGCCACTGCGCAGCCGTCCTTTTGCGGTGGCGGGCGGTCATGGCATTTTCCCCTTGTTCATGGATGCCGGCCCGGATGCGTGGGGGCGGCATCTGCTCGCGCGCCGCCTGGAGCGCGATGTCTCCGAGGTCGAAGCGCTCATGCTGTGCCCGACGGATGGCGTGGGCAACATCGCCATGGGGGAAATCATGCCAGAGCGCCAGCGCGTGCTGTCGGTCGACGAATTCCTTACCATCCTGTCAGGCCTCGAGGCAGGCGGCCAGGCGCAGACCGACCAGGAAGAGCAAGTGCTGGACGCCGCCCAGTACGGTACCAGCCTGGGCGGCACAAAGCCCAAGCTGACCGTCTCCCGCGACGGCGTGCACTACCTCGCAAAATTTCCGCAGCAGGGCGATTCCCGCTGGCTGCCGCATATCGAATGCGCAATGCTGAAGCTGGCCGAAGCCTGCGGTATCGGTACCTGCAAGGATCCGGAGGTATGGCATCTTTCCGCTGGCCGTGCCGTACTGCTGCTACGCCGCTTCGATCGGACGACCACGCCGGCGGGCGTCCTGCGCAAGGGCTATGTCAGCGCCCATGCGCTGCTGCGCCTTGATCTGGCGACGCCGGCCCCGGCAGAAACGCTCCACTACGGAACGGTCGGCTTCACCTCCCAGGGCCTGCGCAAGAGCTACGTATCCCTGGCCGAGGGCATGGCGCGCTGGTGCGGGGGACAAGCCGCCCACCGGGGGGAACGCCGCGAATTGTGGCGACGGATAGTCTTCAATGCCCTGATCCGCAACCTCGACGACCATTCGAAGAACCACGGCCTGCTTTGCGAAGATATGGTCCAGCAACGCTGGCGACTCGCTCCGGCCTTCGATCTGGTGCCGGCAACTGCCCTGCCGCAGAACCCCGCCTTGTCCATGGGCTACCGCTACGTGCCGGGCACCCGGCGCGGCCGACAGCCCTTGCCGCCACGGCTGGTCACGACCGTCGACGCCGGGGATCTGGTCGCCGCCGCTGCCGATCACTACGGCTATGCGCCGGAAGAAGCGCAAGAGGCTCTTCACGCGATAGCCGCGATCATTGCCGACCAGTGGCGCAAGATGATGTCGGCCGAAGGCGTGCCCGGAGAAGAAATCCGTCGCTTCGAAACGACATTTGGCTTTGCCGAAGCACTGGCGACATAGCGCTGACCGGCACCGCGTTTGAAATCCCGGCCGGTCAGGCATGAACCGCCTGTGCCACCAGCTTGACGCCCAGTGCGGCGCAAACGCGGCTGATGGTATCGAAGCGCGGCTGTGCGTCGGCACTCAAGGCCTTGTAAAGCGCCTCGCGGGTGATACCCGATGCCTTGGCGATGTCGCTCATGCCGCGCGCCCGGGCAATGTCGCCGAGGGCGGCCGCAAGCAAGGCGGGATCGTTCGCTTCCAGGATGTCGGTCAGATAGGCGGCGATCGCCTCTTCGCTATCGAAGTAGGGCGCGGCGTCGAAATCCGGCAGGTCTGCTGCCTTGATCCTCAAGCTCGACGAGCTGGTCTTGGAAACCCAGACCCACGGCGAGCGCTTCGAGGCGCGCATGGCGCTCGTGGCCGCCCGCATCGGCGCGGCGAAGCTCAGCTACCGCGTCACCCAGGTGCCGCCCGGCAAGCGCGCCTGGCCGACGGCGAGCACCCGATCCGCGCCGGCGAATCATCGCCGCGCCTGCCGGCGGCGTGGAGGCCGCGCACCAGATCATCAACTACATCATATTTACAGGCTGCACTCTGTTAATGTAATATACAAAATAAGGGCTGTTAAATTGTTTTACAGCCTGCGCTTTGTATCGCCGCGGGATCGGGAACGGAGGCAGCAATGGACTACCCCATCAAGACGCTTGACCAGCTTCCGCTGGTGCTCAAGGGTTTTCGCAAGCTACGGGGGCTCACCCAGGCCGCCATGGCCGAACGACTGGGCATCACCCAGCAAAGCTATGCCTGGTTCGAGGCCAATCCGGCGACAGCCACGCTGGAAAGGCTGTTCACCGTGTTGCGCCTGCTGGATGTCGAAATCTCGCTGGACCAGGCCGCCGCCGAGGCAGGCCCCGGGAAGCCTGCGCGCGTCCTTGCCAAGGCACACAAGAAGGACGCCTGGTAATCATGGGCCGTCGCTCACATACCCAACGCCTGAACGTCTGGATGAACGGCATCCCGGTCGGCTACTGGGAAAGCACACGACAAGGCGAGCGCTTCGGCTATTTCGATGACTGGCTGGTGGATGAGCAGGCCCGCCCCATCTCGCTTTCGCTGCCCTTCCTGCCCGGCAATGCGCCCTACCAGGGGCCAGTCGTCACCGACTATTTCGACAACCTCTTGCCCGACAACGACGCCATCCGCCGACGCCTGGCCCAGCGTCATCAGGCCGCCGGCACCGATGCCTTCAACCTGCTGGCCACGCTGGGCCGGGATTGCGTCGGCGCGATTCAACTGCTGCCCGACGGCGACGTACCAGCCGACGTCCATGAAATCAATGGCAAGGCCTTGAACACGGCGCAGATCGCACAGCGGCTGCGCGGCATCACCTCGCCGCGCTCCCCGGGGCAACTCGACCACGACGATGAACTGCGCGAAGACCTGCGGCTTTCCATTGCCGGCGCCCAGGAAAAGACCGCCCTGTTGCGCCATCGGGGCCGCTGGCTCCTGCCCCGGGGCAGTACCCCGACCACGCACATCTTCAAGCTGCCCCTGGGCCTGGTCGGCCATATGCAGGCCGACATGCGCACCTCGGTCGAAAACGAATGGCTGTGCGCCAGGATCATGGAGGCCTATGGAATCCCCGTCGCCGCCTGTGAGATCGCGCAGTTCGAGGACCAGAAGGCCCTCGTCGTCGAACGCTTCGACCGCACGCGATCCACCGACAGAAGCTGGATCATCCGCCTGCCCCAGGAGGACATGTGCCAGGCCACGGGGACCTCGCCGCTGCGGAAATACCAGTCCGACGGCGGCCCCGGCATCGCCTGGATCATGGCGCTGTTACTCGGATCGGACCATGCCGATAGCGATCGGAAGAACTTCTTCAAGACCCAGATCATTTTCTGGGTGTTGGCCGCCACCGATGGCCACGGCAAGAACTTCAGCATCGCCCACTTGCCCGGCGGCCGTTACCGTGCCACGCCGATTTACGACGTGCTATCCGCCCATCCGGTGATCGGCACAGGCAGGAATCAAATCTCGCCGCGCAAGGCCCGGCTCGCCATGGCGGTGCGCGGAACGACCAATCACTACCTGATAGCGAAAATCCAGCGCCGCCACTGGATCGCCCAAGCACAGCAAGTCGGCCTGGGTGCCCGCGCGGCGGAGCAATTGATGGCGGAAGTCATCGAGGCCACGGAAGGCGTGATCGAAAAAGCAAGTCGGCGGCTGCCGGATGACTTTCCGGCGGATCTGGCGGAAGCGATTTTCGCGGGGATGCGAAAGCAGTGTGCGGCGTTGAAGCACAAGCAATGAGCAGGTCAACTGGTCATGTCAGCACCTTCACATTCAGGCCGGCGACCCGCCTGAACGCGCTATCCCCGGTCAAAAACAGGTGTTCACCGCCAAGCTGGAGGCACGACGCCGCTTGTAGCGCGTCAGGCGTCTTCAAGCCAGTCTGGACTCGGATAGCTGCCGCCAGTTCGACAACATCCCTGGTCAGTTCCACCCAGACCAGATCAGTCCGGGCGAAGAAGGCGTCGAACGCCGCCAGCGTGGCGCTGTCGTTGCCCTTCATTGGCCCCACCCGACATTTCAGCCACGACAGACGGCTCATGGCGGCGCCCAGGTCAGGATGCTTCCTGGCTACCCCTGCCAGTTCCTTGCGCAGCTTGGCAGCGAATGGCTCGGCGCCTTCGATCAGGTAGATCAGGGCACTGGCGTCGAAGAAGGCGATCACCAGTCGCGCTCGGCCTTGAGCGCCGCGTCGATCTGCGCCTTGCTGCGCTTACCGGCGGTGCCCTGGTTCAGCAGCCACTGCACGGCGGTTACGCCGTTGGGGGTGGCCACCCGGCCATGCGCGAGGCGCTGATACTCGGCTTCGGTCAGCACCACCGCCGCAGGCTTGTTGCGCTTGACGATATGTACCGGGCCACTGCGCAGCCCATCCTCGATGGCCGCCATGCCCCTGCGCTTCAGTTCCGAGACGGTGAGGGTGTTCATGTCAGTACCTGTTTTAAGTGAAACGGTACCAAGTATAGTACTGATCAAGTTTACTGCGGTGATGGGGCCAGTGCAGGATGGGGCAAGGTTTCAACCCAGTATTCTTGCGGACAGCGGCTGTTTACATTGCTCAGACTCGGCTCGTGCGCTTCTTCTGGAAGCCAAGTAGCGCCGTACCGCCGGCGCCGACTTTTCAGAGGCGCTCAGCTTGCCTTGGGCGCCTTCGTCGGTTTCCTTGTCGTGGCGGTAAGCGACCAGTCGAACACAGTCAGGCCGGGCACCTGGCTAAACGCTTTGTCGGCACTCACCAGCGCGCAGTCTTCCGTCAGGGCGTGTGCGGCGATCAGCATGTCCATCGCGGACAGGCTCAGGCCACGGATTTCCATGCGGGCACGCAGGTCGGCATAGGCCTTGGCGGTTGCAGACGTCCAGGGCAAGACGGGAATGTCTTGCAGGAAATTCTCGACGGCTTTGGCCAGGCGGGTGGCATCAGGCCGGCGCGCGATACCGAAGCGCAATTCGGCTTCGGTGATGACCGAGATGCAGGCGCCATAGTCGATGACCAGATCCTGCAATGCCCGGCTGCCCGGCCCACGTATCAGGACCGACGCCGCATTGGTGTCAAGCAGGTAGCGGGGCGTGCCGCTCATGGCCATTCGCGTTCGACGGGCGGTTCCGGGTCGCGCGGGATATCGAAGTTTTCGAATTCCTCGGGGGCTTCGGCAATCAGCTTGTCACGCAGCTTCAGCCAGTCCGCGAACTTGCGGTTGCGCGGACTCAGGATCACGTCGCCGGTGTCCGGGTCACGCCGGATCGAGACCTCGTCGCCCTCGAAGCGGAACTCGGCCGGCAGGCGCACGGCCTGGCTGCGGCCGTTCTTGAATAGCTTGGCGGTGTGCATGGCTGGACTCCCTGGGAAGTGGTATATACCACGGTTTATACCATTGACCGCAAGCGACTTCAAGTCGCGCGCATGGCTTCAAAGCCGGCGCCTCGCTGGTGCAATGAACCGCCGTACCGCCGGCGCCGACTTTTCAAAAACTCCGGTACCCGGAGGGGTTGGAGATTTCAGAAGGCCAAATCACTCCGACCCCTTTGACTCCCCACCCCTTTGACTCCCCTTTGACTCCTCAATTGCAAGTCTGGCCCACCGCCATTCCGTAGGGCGTGCCCCAAAAGCATTGCTGGCCGGCTAGTCCGCTCGGATTCGGACCGGGTCCAAACTTACCCCAAGGAGTGCAGCAGAAGCTAGCACCGCCGCCCGGGCCGCCCACGGCCACATTGCTCAAGGCTCTTGCGAACGCCGCGACGCCGCCTGAGTAGCCGGCATAGTTGGTTAGCACCGTAACGGCGACGCCATTGTTCTGATCGACAGAGTTGAAATTGGAATAGCCTTCGACTGCTCCAGAATGCTCCAGCGCACCGTCCGGCCTGACGAACCAGCCGTAGGCGTAGCGCGACGGCATACCGCCCGGCATGCAACTCCCGGCGACCACGTCGTCGTGCGCTCGGTCGACGATGTTCAAGAATCCCTCCATGAGCTTAATGTTCCACTTCGCCATGTCGCGCGCCGTCGTTACGACGCCGCCGGCTCCGTTTGCCCAGGAAGAGTTGTAGTTCGGCGTCGCCGCACCGTTCTGGAAGTGGCCTTGCTGGACACCCACCAGCACGTCTCCCGAGTAGGACGTACTCGTCATGCCGGCCGGACCAAAGACCCTTTCGCTAAGATAGGCGCCGAACGACTTGCCCGACGCAGCTTCGACGATCGCCGCCAAGGCCGCATAGTTGCTGTTGCTGTACTGGAGACATGCTCGCCGCGTCGGAGTGCCCGTAGATCTGGCAATCATCGCCAGCAGGCTGGGCAGTGAGATACCCGAATTGAACGCCGCGCCGTTAATGTAAGGCACACCGGACACATAGTCAGGCAATGTCGTCTGGTGATTCAGCAATGATTTGATCGTGAGCTGATTCCACGATGCTAGGCCCGGCAAGAACTTCGGCACGGTGTCGGAGAGTTTTAGTTTGCCCTCGTCCTCGAGAGCGAGAATGGCCGCTGCCGTGAATTGCTTGGTGACTGAAGCCAGCATGTACTTTGCATCGGGCGACACGCCGCCTCTGTTGGCGAAATACACCTTGCCGTCTCGCACGATAGCCACGGAATAACTGGTACCCGCTGGCCGCGGCTGGACGCTATCCATGATCTGGTCAAGCGTCTGCGCAACTGCCGGCGATGTCCCTATCAACAAAGCGACAACAAGCAAACTAGCCCTCAAAGTCGAACGCAACATCTTCCTCCCCCTTCGATTAGATACTTGCGTGATTTGCGAAGACATCAACCTCATGCTTTTCCATGTTGACAATCTACACGAGCGCAGTTGGCATACCGCTATAACGTCAGCAGCCTGGGTAACGCCGGCCAATCTGCTGAGTCGGCACCAGCGGCGGCAATTGCCGAACAACCGCCGTACCGCCAGCGCCGACTTTCTCAATACCCGCAAAGCAAAAGCCCGCATTGCGCGGGCTCTTGTTTATCTGAACTAGGGTCACGTCCTCAAACGTAATCCTTGTACTTCTCCAAAAACCTCACCGGCTTCGACAGCGCATCCCTTCTGAACGGATCACCCAGCTCGCGGGTGCACATGATCTCGACAATGCAGGTCTTGCCGTGGTTCATCTGCAGGTCGATGGCCTTCTTCAGCGCGGGGCCGACGTCTTCCAGCTTGTCCAGATGCCCTCGGCGCCCATGGCGCGGGCGATGCCGGCGAAGGACTGGTTGTCGAGTTCGCCGGCGACGAAGCGGCGGTTGTAGAAGTCGACCTGGTTCTTCTTCTCCGCGCCCCACTGGCGGTTGTGGAAGACGACGGCGGTTTCGGGGATGTTGTAGCGCACACAGGTCCTGGCCTCAATCAAGCTCATGCCCCAGGCGACGTCGCGCCAGCGCCGACTTTCGCGATAGCGTTCAATCGCTCCCGCAAGTCCGTCGGCGCATAGAACACGTAGGCATTGCCCTGTTTGGTCTTTTCCAGCAGGCCGAGTGCTTCCAGTTGCAGCAGGTCGTTGCGCGCCGTCTGGTACACCACGGCGTGGGAGCGTTGGTGGGCATCCACCCGGTAGGCCTCGCCGGGGTTGCGCAGGGCGTGGTTCAGCAGCGCCGTCTGGCGGTGGTTGAAGCGCCCGCGCAGCGCGGCCGATCGGGCCAGCAGTTGTTCGGTTTCCTTTTGCTCGCTGGACTTCCTCGCCACGTACTCGTGCAGGGCGGCGATGGCCTGGCGGATGGTCTGCAACTGATGCAGCAGGAAATAGGTGGTGTCGTTCTTGTCGGTCTCCGTGTGCAGGTAGGCGCGCATGTACTTGGCCGGCGCCTTGCGCAGGATGTGACTGATCGAGGTGTATTCCATCAGCCAGTAGCCGCTCTTTGCCATAGCCCAGTAGAAGAGGGCGCGCGCCGTGCGGCCATTGCCGTCGGCAAAGGGATGGTCGTAGCCGAGCATGAAGTGCAGCAGGATCGCGCGCAGCGCGGGATGCACGAAGGGCAGCGTGCTTTCGTCCGCATTGGCGAAATCGCATAGCCGTTGCATGCGCCCGGGCAGCTCGGTGTGCGGTGGCGGGATATGCAGGGCGGCGTTGTCGCGCACATCGACGACATGCACCGCGTCGTCGCGCCGGTAGCGGCCGGCGTCGTGTGTATCTTCGAGTGTGTCTTCGGTCAGGATGCGGTGCAGTTCCAGCACATGCGCGGGCGTCAGCTTTACGTCGCGCAGCGAGCGCAGATGCTCCATGGCCAGGTAGTTGTTGAAGATCATCCGCTCGCTCAGGTCGCGCGGCTTGCGGCCGCTGCGCAGCATGGCGGCCGCGACGTTGCGCGTGGTGGATGCGCCTTCGAGCTGGCTCGAGGTGATGGCTTCCTCGATCAGCGAACTGATCAGGTAGCGATGGGAGTCCTCCCTGAGCGGCGCCCCGGCCGCGGCGCGGATCTGGCCCGCCGCGTCGCGGTCAATGTGGTGCAGGTCGATCGCCACCGGACTGGGCGTGGCGAAGACGAAGGGTTTGCCCTGCTTGTCCAGCAAGGGCAGTGGCTGGAGCAATGCCATGCGGCCCACATTGACGGCCGCCCACCATTCGTCGTGCGTCAGCCCCTCGGGCGCCGCGCGCCGCCGCAGTTCATCCCAGTGCAGATACTTCCCGGCCGGCAGCGGGTTGGCGTGGCGCATCAGCGCCTCGATGCGGGCCGGCGCCAGCTTGGCGAAGCTGGATTCCAGCGAGGGGGCTTTTTCCGGGAGACGCATTATCTACTAAAGCTCTACAAGATTAGTAGAAATTAGTATAGCGGCGGGAGATGCTGGAAGTCTACTAAATACTGTAGAGATTAGTAGAAATTGACACGGTGGCCGGCTGAACGCTGCCCGATCAAGCAATTCTCCAAGCCAACGCTCAAACCAGCCCCAACACCATCGCCTGGCCGCTCGATTGAAGCGAAGGATTCTGCATGCAGCGGGAAGATAGGGCACAATAGCGTATTGCAGTTCGCTACTTGCAATACACAACAGCGCTTGTGCTGGGTAAGTGATACACAACTCGTTTCATGTATCGGTCAGGCCCGCTTTCAATACACAAACAGATTTGGCTCTGACAGCCAATACAAGAGGCGCCATGCAAGCTTACGAACCCACCGCTCTACCGCCCTCCGGCATCGAAATCGCCCGACTGGTCACGCTGGTCGGCGAGGCCAACGCCGCGTTGGCGCGTTACGACGGACTGCTGCAAGGCATGGTGAACCCGGCGGTGATGCTCTCGCCACTGACCAACCAGGAAGCGGTGCTTTCGTCGCGCATCGAGGGCACGCAGGCCACCGTCGAGGAAGTGCTGGAACACGAAGCCGGCCGGGAATACGACCTCAACAAGGAAGCCGACATCCAGGAGATCCTGAATTACCGCAAGGCGCTCACGCTGGCAGCCGAAACGCTGACCGATCGCCCCTTGCGGCTCGGCCTCGTCAAGGCCCTGCACAAGGAACTGATGAACAGCGTGCGCGGCCAGGACAAGGAACCCGGCGAATTCCGCAAGACGCAGAACTGGATTGGCCCCTACGGTTGCACCATCGAGACGGCCACCTTCATCCCACCCAACCCCTTGCAGCTCATGGACCACCTGCAAGCCTGGGAGCGCTACCTCGAAAGCGATGACACCGACCCCTTGCTGCAAACCGCCATCGTCCATGCCCAGTTCGAAATCCTGCATCCCTTCAAGGACGGCAACGGGCGGATCGGCCGGCTGCTGATCCCGCTGTTCCTGTACAGCAAGGGTCGCTTGTCGACGCCGATGTTCTACCTGTCCGCCTATCTCGAAGCCAACCGCGCCGAGTACTACACGCGGCTCGCCGCCATTACCCGCGAGAATGACTGGACAGGGTGGACGGCCTTCTTCCTGCGCGCGATTGCCGAGCAGGCCAAGACCAACATCACCCGCGTCCAGGCCATCCTGACCCTCTATGAAACAATGAAAACGCGCGTGCGGGAAATCACCCGTTCCCAGCACAGCGCCCGGATTGTCGACGCGCTTTTCGACCGCCCCATCTTCCGCATCGGCGACTTCGCCACCCGCGCCGGCATTCCCAAGCCGACCGCGCACCCGCTGCTGCGCCAATTGCAGGACGCCGGGCTGCTCAAGCAACTGCGCGAAGGCTCCGGCCGTCGCCCGGCCATCCTCGCTTTTCCAGAATTGCTGAATACCGCCGAAGGCCGCAAGGTCCTCTGATTCCGAACATCGCCAAAGAACAAGCCAATGGGGTGATTTCCCGAGGTCAAATCACTCTGACCCTGAGGTTTCGTTCCGGACGTGAGCGGCGATTATTGCCCGGCCTGCGGCGAGGCCGTGCTGGAGTTCAACAAGCAGGTGAATGCCGCCATCGTCGATCCGGCATTCATCGCCAGCGTGAGGAAGAAAAGCGCCTGGACCAGCAACAGGCCGCCGAGATGTTCGGCGGCGGCGTGAATGCATTTTCCCGCTACGAAACATCAACCACCTTCAGGCCCGACTTGCGGGCGGCGGCAAGCTGGCGATGGTCGGCGGAGACGAAGGCATCCGCCTCGCAGGCCAGCGCGCAGGCAACATGCAGCGCATCCATTGCCCGCAGCGGGTGCGACTCCAGCAGCGCAACCACCGTGGCCAGCACCTCGGGCGTGATCTGGGCGATGTCGGCATCGGCCAGGTCGCCCACCGCCTCGGCCTTCAGCTTGCGATAGGCGGCCCGCCCAAGCGACTTTTCGCGCACCAGGCGACACAGCGTAGAAACCAGCTCCGGCAGGCAGATCACGCTGACGAAAAGCGCGTCGGCCTCCTGGCAAAGCGCCAGCACCCGCTCCGACCCCGGCTCGGCCACATAGCGCTTGGCGAAGGCCGAGGTATCGAGGAACAGATTCACGCGGCATCGTCCCGGTCGCCGAGGATCTCCCGGCTTAGCGACAAGCCCTTGACGGCCACCGGCGTGGCCTGCCGCTTCCACGACGGCAAGCCGGAGCGGACGGGCACGATTTCGGCGATCGGCTTTCCGTTGCGGAAAACGCGAACCGTCTCGCCGCCCTCGACGGCGTCGAAATAATCCTTGGCGTGATTGCGCAGTTCGGTGAACGTGGTTTCCTGCATGGCGGCGGCTCCTTAAAGTAATGTACATTGTAATGTACATTTGCTCGAAGCAACCCACCCACCCCGCGCAGGAGAACCGCGATGACCCATCCCATCGTCAACCTCGACGAGCCGGCTTTCGAAACCCAGACCCGCGGCGAGCGCTTCGAGGCGCGCATGGCGCCGGTAGCCGGCCGCATCGGCGCGGCCAAGCTCGGCTACCGCGTTACCCAGGTGCCGCCCGGCAAGCGCGCCTGGCCCTTCCACAGCCACCACGCCAACGAGGAGATGATCTTCGTGCTGGAAGGCAGGGGCCGGCTGCGCCTGGCCGACGGCGAGCACCCCATCCGCGCCGGCGACTTCATCGCCGCGCCCGCCGGCGGCGTGGAAACCGCGCACCAGATCATCAACGACAGCGACCAGCCGCTGACCTACCTGTGCGTCAGCACCATGATCGAGCCCGAGGTGGTGCTTACCCGGATTCCGGCAAGCTGGGCGCGATCGCCGGCGCCGCGCCGGGCGGGGCGAAGGGCGAGCGGACGCTGTTCTGGTTCGGGAAGACGGAGGAGGGCTGCGGGTATTGGGAGGGGGAGTAGGGCAATCGTCCGACCGCGAAGTCCATCTCCCCATTCTTGCTGGGCAAACAGAAATTACTTAGCCCAAGGTTTTCGCGAATAATCTTGAGCCCAAAGTTGGATGGCTTTCAGAAAAACAAATGTCTCTGACCCCGATGACCGTATTTCGCTTTATGGATTGCCATTAGAGATATTATGCGATTGCCTTTCGTCGCACCGTCTTATGTAAATTAGGTTTGCCGGCGGCATTACGCGAGACTTTTCTTTCCCGTGAGTGTGTATTTTCTGTCGCGCAAAGCTCGTCGGTGTGCCGGGGAACGAGGATTCTTGGAATAGCTTCAATTTTCAGCTGTGCCTCCTTCCCGACAATCTTCTCGTTATTGATATATGAGCTATCGAACAACTTCATCCTTGGTCGCGCCTTAAGCCTATCCCAATCGGCCTTTTCGAAAGACTGGCTCTTCTTGCGACGGATCTTCTCTCCTGCACTTAAGGTAAGTGAGAAAAGGTTCGCAAAAATTCTTGGGCCAACCCCGATGAACGGCGAGAAAAGCACCTTCTTGTCCGAGTCGCCGTCATCTGGAACGCATATTGCGTCGCCGTGCATGTCCAGAGCTTTGCTTTTTGGATAGGGTTCAACGTAAACGACCCGTTTGATACCGGACGCGATTATGTGTTTGGCGCAGTTGTGGCAGGGATAAGTAGAACAGAAAAGCACCGTTTCTTTGGTGCTAATGCCCCGTCTTGCGCATCCTAGGATTGCGTCCATTTCCGCGTGAACAACGCGTCCATATTCAGTGATGTCATTTAACCCAGAAGAATCGATATTGGCGAGTAAAGTCTTCAAGGCTTTCGGAGGCAGTCCCTTCTTTAGGGCATCAACGATTGCTTGTCGCTCCTTCGCATTTCGATCTACGTGGTTCATATAGTCCCGTCCTCCCGGGGTATCTTCAATTCGGTTGGTTTCCGGGTCGAAGTTTGGCCAGTATGTTCCCCCACCTGGACTTGGACATTCATTGGCACCCGTGGAAAGAATGTCTGTGCCCTTGGTAATTACGGCTCCGACTTGTCTTGATAGATCCGCGCTCTTGATTGATGCAGCGTAAGCAAGGTACATGGCGTATTCATTGAAAGTCGGCGTTTTAAATGGATTTCCAAAAATAATATCAAAGAAGCGTTCGCAGACATTCCAAACCTTCTTGTTATTGCCACTTTCGGTGAGAAAGAAGTCAGCTAGATGAAACGCGTCCCTTGTGTTCTGACCATGCCCGATCTTCTCGTCTTTGTCTCTGTCGATAAGTCGATCTCGCTTGGCCTGATCGCCAATTAGGCAATGATCTCGAAGGAAGTGCTCTCGGCTCTTCTCTGACGAATGCACTGCAAATAGGTAAAAACCTATGCCATAGATATTTCGCAGTTCCTCGACTTCTTCTGGATGCTTGATTGAATCTAAAACATAGATTAGCCGCTTGTTGCTATTCTCCTTTCTCATTTCCGCAATTTTCGCTGCTGCTAACTTTGCCAATATGGCGTTGTCTTTGGTAGCCCCTCTAAGTTTGGAGCCGGCGGTCATGAGAGTGTTCACTCGAACATACTGGTCGTCGGAGACATTATCAACATCGCATTGGGCGCGAATAATTTCACTAAGCTTGATTTGAATAACTTTGTATTTGTAGTGTTTTGATAATTTTTCGAACGTGCTAATTACTAATTCCCGATTACATCCGATTGGCCCAATAATGCCAAAGACCATCTCGGATGATTCTGTCGAATTTTGGCGAAAGGTCATTTGCTATGCCTCACGGGTGGACTGAAGTGAAAGAACATTAGGCCAAGTTGCCGTGGGCGCTTTTCGGAAACTCGCTAATGACCATATGGCTACTCGCGGATGCGAGCGATCCCGACCGTTCAGGTATTCAGGACGCATGGACAGCTAGCCTACAAGGGGAGGCCCCCCGGCTCTGCCGGGGAGGCAGTAGAAGTTTGACGAATAGGGGAGTCCATCGGAGGACACTTCCAAACGTGAGCCGCCAAGCACACGAGAGGGAGAGTCACGATGGACAAGTACGAAAGCCTAAATCACACCGCATGGGAGTGCAAATACCACGTCGTCTTCATACCGAAGTGTCGGCGACGAACGC
>JACRLX010000017.1 GCA_016235165.1 Rhodocyclales bacterium | reverse complement strand
AGGCGTCCTTGGTGTGCAAACTCATGGTGTCGGGGGTGGCGTCCGCCAGTTGCCCGAGTTGGGCGTTGCCGGCGGGTGTGGCATCGGGCGCATTGGGCCCATTGGGCTCATCGCGCTCTTGCTGCAGGATTGCGTCAGGGGCTGCCATTGCGGACTCCGTTTCGATTGAGGTGGTTGTGGCTGCCGCGAACGGCGTGGTGGTTGCAGCGCCGTGTTGGCAGCGCTGGCGAGCAGGATTTGTCGCTGCCGGGAATTCGGACTGGCAGGTGGCTCACGAGCGTTTCTCCGGCGGGCGCCCGGCCTGCATCGCGTCCGCGATCTGCCGCATCTCGGCGCGGCGGGATGCGAGCCTGGCCTGGTGCTCCGGAGTCGTGCACTCGGCGGCAAGACGCTGCTCCTCGGCCTCGCGCTGCTGACGCAGAATCAGTTCCTCCGCTTGCCTGCGCCTGGCAGCCGCCACGCGCTGCCCCAGTTCCGGCACAAACTCGCCGGCCAGGGCACGTCTGACCAGGCCACGCAGGTAGGCGAGCGGGCTGGTATGCACTGCTTTAGCCTGCATCCGGGCGCTCAGCTCATCGAGCAAGGCCTGGGCTTGCTGCGCGCAGGGCTTGAGCAGGAGGAGCGCCGCCGCACGTTCTTCAGGGAGCAGGCTTTCAGGCAGGATCAGGTCACCACCACGACGTTGCGACCGACGTGTACTTCCTTGTATATGTAGATTGGCAGTTTTGTCGAAACTGTATGGGCGATATTGTCGAAACTGTATGGGCATTTTTGTCGAAACATGAATGTGGGAATCCCGCATACTTGTTTCGCCTTTTTGTCGCGTATTGATTGTGGCAACACCGCACTCTGGCGAATACGGCAAAACGATGCGATTGGCATCGCCGGATTCATCCCCCGCCAGCCGCGCGAGCAAGCAATCCAGCCGGATCCTGGCGAAGAGCCGGCGCGGAGTTCCGACCCGTGTCTCTTCCCAGACTCCGGCGTCCGCCAAGTTCCGACGCGCAATCTCCTGCTCATAGTGCGTGAGGCCGATCTGCTCGGTCCACACGTCGGCCGAATTGCCTATCCACTCCCGCAACTGCCGGCGCACTCGCAGTCGTGTCAGGTGCAGCGCGCGTGACAGCAGCAGTCCCGCATGGACCCCGCCGCCGATGCCGGCGAGCCGGCGGTGATAGGCGAGCGACGGCCCCAGCAGTTCCGCGACTGCGGCGCCATCAGCCCAGTCCAGCGGACCCGACACCCTGCCGATGTGATCGCTGAGCAAGGCGCCGAGCTGATCGACGCACAGCCGGAAATGCAGTCTGGCCGGGATGCCGACGCGCTGCTCATTGAGGATCGCCAGCTCGCGTAGCACCTCGCGTGCCGCGGATTGTTCCCTCGCAGAAAGTCCGGTTTCCATCTGCCACTGCTCAGTGGTCTTGAGGAACCAGCCGCCGGTCTGGGCGATGTCCCGCCCGTGGCGCGTCCAGTAGATCGATTGGGAGAGTAATAGCGCCGCCTTCACGTTCGCCGTCAGGTCCACGAGCCGACGGTGAAACGCGATATGCCGCCCCAGTAGCGGCCAGAGGGTCGCCAGCGCTCGCTCCTGTTGGGCGGATTGCCATGGGTCGTCATCGGCACTGGTTACGATTCTCGCTTCTCGGTCTCTCATGCGTGGGCCTGTGCACCGTCACCGGCGAACCGGGTTGGCATGCGCCTGCAATGCGCGCCCTACGGCTTCGGGTCGTACCCGAAACCAGAGCTTCGCCGGCATGCCGGCGCGTCGCTCGTCGAGAAAGCCCCCGGTGCGCAAGGCTCGCCGTGCCGTTTCCTGCTCCCAGCGCGAAAGCCCGGTCTCTTCGGTCCACTCTTCCTGCGACCTGCAGAACCAGCCGCCGACCTCGGGGTCGAGTTCCTGGCTGGTCCAGATGGCCTGCGAGAGCATCAGCGCCGCCGTCACGCCACCCGTGATCGGGACCAGGCAACGGTGGAAACTCACCGGCAGGTCGAAGATGTCCAGCAGGAGTTCGGCGGTGATGCCCGGCGGAATCGAGGTGCGACCGTTCATGGCTCGTCCTCGAAACCGCGCGCCACTGCCTCCAGAACGGCGAAGGAGAGCTTCGGGAACACCTGATGCAGGCGGTAGTAGCGCACCCGCGGTTCCGGGTCCTCGATCGCCATCCATGTCCGATAAATACGCTCGCGCAGGGCGGTATCGGGAAGCGCGAAGCGGCCTGACCGTCTCCAGGCACCGCAGTCGCGGCGGCGCCTGAGCGTCACCTTGCGGCGGATTTTGAAGAGTGCGCTCATCATCTGCCAGGACGCGCCATGACAGATGAAATACGCCTCCAGCGCCTTGGCCTCATTCACCAGCGAGACCGTGCGCAGCCCCGCATTGAGTTCGGCGGCATCAAAGGTCACGCCGATGGTCAGATCGCGCATCGTGGCCAGGCGGTTCAGATCGAGGGCCGACAGTTGCCGCAGGCGCGCGAGTTGCTCGTTCTCGATGCCGGCGGCGTGGAGTTCATCCGGCTGCGCCTCGGCCAGTCGCACGGCGACGTGATTGAGCAGTACCAGACGCACCTGTGTGTCGAGCAGCGGCAGCATCAGGCATCCTCCGCAGCAATTTCACTGCCCGGCAGTCCGGGCGTGGAAGCGGATGAGCGAAATTCCCTGACCAGACCGAGGAGATCCCAGCATGCGCTGGCCGTCTGGTCATTGGCATCGACCAACCAACCGAAGAACGCGGCATCGAACTGGAAGGCATCCACCGGTAGATCGGGCACCTGGGACGTGCTATCAGCGGCGCATGGATCGCCGGCCGCAAAACATTCCGGCGGGGCCGCCGTTGCGGACACCAGCGTCAAGAGTTGCCAGGCCCATTGCCGGCTTGGATGCAGCGAATCGCCATGAAGCGGAATCGGCAACGCGTCCATGCAGTACCCAAGGGGCGCCGCTTCGTCGCTGCGCAGACAATCGCTGATTCCGACAAAGCCAGCGCACAAGCGCACCTGTTCGATAACCCGAGAATGAACGGCAGCGCCTTCGGTCTTGGCCGGAATCGCACCTTCTGCCTGCGTATGGCGCCGGGGAACGGCCGTCCCGGTGTTAGCGGTGCTAACAGTCGGCTCCGCCGGCGAGCCCCCTAACGAGACTTGTGGCGACCGTGCCACCGGTTCGAGCGCCATGCGCAGTTCGGCAACAGGCTCGCCAAGTACATCAGCCAGATCCTCCTCGCATGCACGGCATACCGCCGCAATGCTGAAGCTAGACGTGCGCCGATACTCGTCGGCAGTTTGGCGAAAGACCGGTTCGAAGGCCATCGCGTAGAGTTCGTTCTCGGCCAGCGATGTGCGCGTCTGCGCATAACGCTTCATGGCATTGAGCCGCGGCTGGAGGGTCTTGACGTCCAGGCCCGACAGATCGATAACGGCTTCGCCCAGGATGCCCAGCCGCTCGGTGGCGAACAGATAGTGGGCGAGCGTCGCGGTATTGATGGACAAACCCAGCGCCTTCATTTCTTCTTCGAGTTGTCGCAGAGAGAGTATGGTTTCCTTCTCCGCTTCAAGTTGGGCCTTGAGAGCGACGGCACCGCTGGCCTTGTCCCAGAAGCTCATGTCGCCGCGCTGCTCGTTCTCGATGAGGTGGGCGGTGAGCACGTGACTTTCCGAGCGCCACGGCCGAAACAGAACGCCAAGCTTGTGGAAACGCGGCTCCCGCGTCTCGGCCCAGAGTTGCCGGATGGCCAGCAGGCGCGTGTTGCCGCCGGCCTCGACGACGAAGTGCGACTCACCCGGCCGGCGGGTTACGGTGAAGGGATTGCGCAGGCCGCTGGCGCGGATCGAGGCCTTGATCTCGTTGAACTTGGTGTTGTTGGCCCGCCGCGGGTTGTGCTCATAGGGATGGATATCCTCTACCGAGAGCTCGATCTGGCAGTCATGGGTCGGATCGGCCTGGACCGGCAGGTCACGGGCGTTGTTGCCCAGATTGCCAACCTGCAAGGACTCGGCGACCAGCCGTCGTCTCTGTTCGATCGACGTGGGACGCACCGAGGCCTTTGCGGCGGCGGCGTGATCACCCTCTGTCGCAGCGCCAGGCAGCTGCGCTTCGTCACTCACCCTGAGCACCACGGTTTCCAGAACGGCTACCCGGCCCTTGAGCTTGATGAAGTCCTCGCGGATGCCGCTGGCGATGATCCGGGCATCCGCACTGCGATCCTGCCGGTAGATCACCGCTTTCATCGGCCCCAGGCTGGCGCCCAGTGCGCCGCCCGGCTCCAGGCGCTCGAGCAGCTCCATGGTGCCGTCGCGGAATTCGCGGGCGGAGAGGATCTCCGGGGTGATCGGCGATACCAGGATGTCGGCGGCGAGAACCGCCGCATCCTGCAAGGGTCCGATGGCGCCCTGGGTATCGATCAGTACGCAGTCATAGGCCTCGACCACCGCCGGCGACTGGAGCGCGAAACGCAGCCGAAAGCCGCGGTCGATGCGATTCAGCAGCCAATGCGGAAGATTGCCCTCGGGGTCGTCGGAGATCACGATGTCGAGGTTCTGATACAGAGTCGCCGTGATGCACGACGCGCTGACCGCACCGCGCACGATTACCTCGGTCAGGCCGGCAGCCGGCTTCGCCACCGCAAGCGGAAAATATTTCGACAACGAGGGTTGCACGTCGGCGTCGATCAGGAGCACGCGCAGTCCCATGTCGGCAAGGAGCGCCCCCAGATTGGCGGTGAGCGTGGTCTTGCCGACACCCCCCTTGGTGCTGGTCACAGTAAATTTGATCATCGAATCGGCGCGGTTTCAGGTCATGGTTCAGTCATACGAAATTCCTCAGCAAAGTGTCGGCAATGTTTGGTTTAGGGCTGCAGATAGTCGTCAAGGCCATGCATGGCGAAGATTTTGCGGATGCGTTTGATTTCCTCATAGAGCGTTGCGCGCGGGATTCGGAGCTTCTCTGAGGCCTCTTTGATGGACAGGCCCTGTGCACCGAGCAGTTCGCACAGACGCCGCTGCTCGGGCGTGAGCCGGTTCATGACCTCCGTAACGTCGATACGAATGTCAGCCGGATCGAACGACTCTTGCCCACCCGGATTCCGACCCTGTTCGGCATCGACCAGATCGGCGTAGGTGGGTGCGTCCTCGGAGTCACCCACCGTATCGTCCAGGGAAACGGTTTCCTGGTCGCCCCGTCGCTTGTCGGTCTCCCGCTCACGCGCCAGATCGATCAGCTTGTTGCGCACAACCCGCGCCATGTAGGCGATGGGCGGACCGCCCGGATCGGGGACTACCTGCCGCCGCACTTCAAGCCAGTGCAGAAGGCATTCCTGCAGGAGGTCGTCGAATTCCTCCCGATACAGACTTCGTGACCGTCGGCGGAATTCTCCGATGAGTTTCTTGGTGACCGCGATTTCCCAGCCCTGTAGACCATTGCCCTGTTTGAGCGCCATGGCGCCCCCCTTTCGTCAGATGAAAGGGCGGCAATGTGACCAATGACGTTGCTATTTAGCTAAATGGCATCGAAATAAATATATCTATACGACTCAAGGCATAGTCGCCGACAGTTCTGAAGGCAATTCCGTATTCATGAAGGGCGGGGAACGAAAGCTTCCTGTACAGGGATGGCTCGCACCAAATTTGTAACCAGCCGCCTCCACCTCAGAAGGAAAGGAACTCAGCAAATGCTGAACAGGAAACGATCCGAACGCGTATCCCGAAAGCACTATTGCCTGCCAGGAGTAGCTCTATTTGCGTTGCCAAAGGTCGGGAGCAACGGCCATCGTCTTTGCCCGTCGCCTGGCATTCAGGCGCCGAGCCAACGCACTGAAATTCACAAGTACGCGCGCAGTTGCTGCTGCGGTGACGTAAACGGGATGGAAACGTGGAAGTCGCCTATCTCGAAACGCAGGACACGGCGGAGTGGGCTTGCTGATTGGAGGGACTCGAGTGCACCAACTACCTGAGACCGGCTACTTGCGCCTGCCGCAGATCATTGGCAATCCCAAGGCAGTTCCACCGATGCCGGCACTGATTCCTGTCGGCAAGTCGACGTGGTGGGCTGGCGTGAAATCAGGGCGCTACCCGCAACCAGTGAGGACGCTTGGAGTGCGCATTACGGCATGGCGAGTTGAGGACATTCGCGACTTGATCCAGCGCTGCAACGTGACGGGAGAATCTGGGGCTGAATCTGACGAGTAGTCCCGATTATCCTTGGAGGAGAAGGTAACCAAAGATGCACCGTCCGCGATGCGTTGGCATCGAGAATATCTGCGGCGCGGGATCCTCTTGCATCAAATGCGCTTCAACCGAGTAGGAATACGACCATCGCAACCACGAGTCCGCCCTTTCGCCAGCGAAATTCTGTAATGCAGAACGATCACCATTGGTAGTACTTATGAGTCCAAAGCTCTGACGCTTGGCCTGCTTCATACCAGCCTGTCCCGTAGAACTTCCAGGTATTGGAGTCCAGGATGACCACATGGCCCTGGCCGTCGGATGGCCGCTCCTGATAGACGGCATAAAACCCGGTGCCTTTGCTGACGGAAGATTGGGGAGTCGAATCCTTGGTGGCAAACCAGCACTTCATGTCCTTCGCGCGAGTCGGCCGCTTGCCGCCCGATGAGCACTCGGGCGATCCGCACCGATGCGTGATGCAGGTGTTTGCGTTAGACAGATCGGCGAAGGCGGAGTTGATGAATGCGTTGGAGAGGTAGTGAGCGCAATTGTTTGCGTAGCTGCTTACTTTGCCCAAACAAGCCTTCTCGAACAGTTTTGCCGCACCCTCGATGGTCTTTCCGGCCGCCAGCCTGGCCTGATCCTGCTTGCTTCCCTCGGTAGGCGAAGCAGGCGTGAGGATGGACAGCGGTTGAAGGACAAGCTCGAACGGCACATCGACCGTGACGTCATCCTTGGTGCTGCGCAAGTCTTGCGGCGGCACTGCGTCGATCTCGACCGAGAAACCCTCTTGACCAGGCGACATGGCGAGGTGGAAGCGGGATATACCGCGAGGGAAAAGTTTTCCTGGACCACTGTGCTCCTGCACTGCATCCAGGGCCTGCCGCAGAACGCCGGGTACCAGCGATGCCTGCTCGAAATCCAATTCGAAACGCGTGGTCGGCCATCCCGCGTCGCCAAGCGCCTTGTCGATTTTGTCGCGATAGGCCGGATCGCCATTCCCGTTGTACGCATCAGCACCATTCAGCAGTTCCAAGCGGCCGACAGTATCAAACAGATAGAACTGCCGCCCAGCCGTTTTGTTCGTTTTCCAGATGAGATGCGGCAAACCCCAATAGAAACTCATGGTGGGATTGAATGAGGTATCGCGATGCCCTTTCTTTGGATCTGCAAGCGAGACAAGCCGGGCAAGCACGGGCAGGCCCGCATCGGCGGCTGCCGCAGGCAGCTGATTTGCGTCATAGTTGCCGGCGCCTGGCCCTCCCACATACCTGTCGAAGACCGTTCCCAAACCTGCGAGTTGCGGCCACCACGCGTCATCAGGATTGCCGCATTGGATCGGGTCACGAGCAGGCTGGTTTCCCGTCCCGCTTCCGTGTTTGCTTTCAACCCAGGACATAGCCCGAAGAATGCGCGTGAGATGGTCGATATCCGTCGCCGTGAGGGGCTGCTTTCCTGCCCTTTTTAGCTGCATGAATGACTGCCAGAACAAAATGGCTGCTAAAGCAAGCGGTTGAAGCGGTTTCCACAGATCCTCTTCACTCGCAAGCGGCACTGCCTCGGAGGTCAATTTTTTTCTCGTTGCCATCATGGCCCCTTTCGTTAGTCAATTTCCCGAACGGGAACCAGATCGAAATAAACAGGCAGCGTTCCCGTCTTCGAATCGTCCCCATCGAGTTTGTAGCGCTCCACTTCGAGGATGGAAACGCGGTATTTATTGCAGTGCGCCGACTCGGCTGCGCGGAGTTGGCCGTACCAACATGACTTGCCTTCGCGGACAGTGCGAACCCACTGGACCGGCTCTCCCTCTGCCACCCAAGTGGCTGCGCCCTTCACCTGGGGCGCGCAATACACCTCGAGGCTGCACGTCATCTCTGCGACCACCGAGTCGGGATGCCCTTCGAAGCTGTTACCATAAACAGTCACGTGGATCAGACGGTCGTCCGCGTGGTCGGTCATGACCATCGCCTCCCGGCTATCGGAAATCTGAGCGTACTCCGCCGTAACGATGTTGGACAGTTTAAGGCCGGGTAGCGCGTAAGGCTGATAGCGTGCAAAAGCAAAGCGAACGTACGGGCGAGATATGGCACTCGGATTGACGATCGGGATCTCGACCCGCCAACTCTCGGCTTCTCGGCAGAGCTCGGGCTCGAAAAGGATCAGCGACAAATCCGCCAGCTTCGCGCCTTTTTCGTTGAGCGTGTACTTCTCGACGCTGCAACCCGGGAAGTGCGACTCGCGTATGTGATCCGGCATTTTCGAAGTACTCTGCGCGCTCTGCCGTGTGGGATCTGCTCCCCAGAAAGACGCTACCCGCTCGTATTTCTCGCGCGTCGCATTGTAGGACAACTGACCCGAGGTGCCGGCATCGAGAAGGACAAGGGCCACTTTCTCGTCGGCACCGGAGTCGTACCAGTCTCCATCCATGTGAAGCACGAGCCTGCCATGGCGCGTTCGTCTGACCTTGTTTTCGGACTTCTCTGTATGAAAGGAAAAGGAGGGGACGATATATTTCAGCAGCGGCGGACGCGGCTTTCGCGAAGCAAGGATGTGGACGGCGCCGGCCGAAGGCGAACCGGTGAGTTGCGCAAGCGCCGCCCTATGACCCGCAAGCAGAGCCGGGTTCGCATTCGAATCACCGTCAGCTTTGGCTTGCTCTTGAGGAGCCTCATGCCGCAGCGCGCGCGCCCAGTACATGACTTTGCGATGCTTTGTGTCATGGAACTCATGATTGAACGTGCAATCCAGCGTGACCGGCCAGCGCAAAACCGGTGTTGTCGGCTGATTGAGGTCGAGCAGCACGGGCTCCATGTGCTGATGCGCAAATGACTCCACGAAAGCCTCGGTCGGCATCGACTCGGGATGAAGCGCGGTCGCGTTTTTGTCGGCAAGCAACTTCTTGAGGACGCCCTGTGGCTCCAAGAAAGATGCGTGGATCTCGATGGAACCGGTACTCCCGGGGTCGAATTCGATTGATGCGGAGAAACGCTGCGCCGATTGATCCTCGCTCCTGTTCCCGTCGGCGCCGCCAGCCGATTTTTTCTTTACGCGGATTTTGGGCTGCAGGGCCGGCCGATCCAAGGCGTGCTGTACCTCCACCATCGTCACATTGGCCAGATACGGAAGGTATGCGGGCACGGCGGATGACGAATCCAGCTTCAACAGAGGACTGGCCGCGACATCGGCAAATTCCTGCATGAGGTTTTGCACGCGCTTTTGGCTGAAGGCATGCATGCTCGCAAGCTCTTTTTCATCGCCTTCTGGAATCATGACCAGCGTCAGGCGCTCCCCTTCGGGTACATGTACTTTCAGCAGGTCCCCGGACCTGTCGAGTTTCAGCAGCGGTGGCCCTTTGTCCTCTTTGTTGGCACGCTTGACGCCGACAACTTCGAGCTTTAGCGAGCGTGCGTGCGGCCATCTGGAAGCGTCGTAGAGCTCGACGACTTCACTCACCGGGCGGCCGCCAGCGGTGTCGCTGACAAAGAGGCCGTCGGTCGATTTTTCATGGAATCGGCGAATGGCCGTCACCCTGATCCTGCTCACGAGCGGGTCGGGATGGTAGGGAAAAGGACGATCCGAGGCGAATTGGCGGGGGAGATAAACCCCCTCGGACTCCTTGGCGCCAGGCACCGGATGGGCTACCGGGAAACCCGCATTCGCATCCAGTTCCACAGATTCCAGGCCACTCTCGGACGGCTTCACCGTGTCGAACACCCCATGCTTCCAGGTGGCAAACATGTCCGGGGATTTTTCCGGAACGACGTAGCGGCTGGACCTTTCGCGGCAGTCCGTGCGAGTGTCGTGCGAACTGGCGACTACGATGCGCGTTACGCTTTCCGCCGGCCACCAGTGCGCCGTGGGAATGCGTGCGTCGTGAAGTACGACAGGCGCTGTCAGCCGCTCCCATCTGTACAGGCAAAACGGAACGACGGAGCCATCTTTGTCGTGTGCGGCAACGACGTTGCCGCTACTGGCGACCCCGCCCCATTGGATGCCGAGCAGTTTCCCCGTGTCCTCGAATGAATTCAGGCACGAACCATCCCGCAGGACCAGCCTCGCTGCCATGCAAACGGACGCGCCGTATCGAAGCGGAAGCTGCCGATGCTTTTTGTCCAAAGGCTTCTCGACTTTCTCCAACAGGGATGGCTTTGCGGGCACCCCAGGCATCCCTAGCCCCAATGTCCACCCATTCCACGAACACAGGATCTCTGACACGCTACTCGCATCTGCGTCCCGTTTGTCATGAGTGAACAATGGGGCGTAGCTGGCATCACGCGCCACATCGTCCTTTGAACGGGTGGCGTTCTTCAGGACGCCGTATGTCACGGTCTTGGCTGTCAAGTCATACCAGGTCACGGCCTCATTGTCGCGCGCGCCGGCGATGTGGCCCAGCATGGGACGAATGCCAATCGCGAGGTCTTCAAGGTATAGATCCTTTTTGACCTCCTCCATCTGTGCTACCGCCGCATGCGGACGTTTGGTCCAATGGAGCATCAGGTCGTGCGAGAAAATCTGGGGGAACTGCAGGCCGGGTAGCAATTGGCGGTTGGCACCCGGCGAATGTTCCGGCAGGTTGTTTTTGTCGGCCTGGGCCATGTTCTGGAGTTGCCTGAAACACTCATCGAACCTGAAGTCTGTCAACGCAAATTGACCTTTCGCCCCGAGCCTTAACAGCCCGTCCATGCCAAAGGTGTCCGCGGTGCGCGGTACCGGTGAGCCCTGAGGCGAAATGGCGGTCTTCGACTCTACTGGCACGAAAGCCGGAGGTTCACGCCATTGAGCGCTGACGGATACGCTAGAAACACCGGCCAGTCTGGGCATCGCAATTTCAAGATCGAATAGCAGACCGAATTTGCTGAGCAGACCAGGCTCTGCCAAGAGCATCGCCAGCCTGTTGTCTTCGCTTTTGTCCGAGCCGGAATCGCTCAGGCTTGTTTTCCCTGGTAGAAAGGGGACAGTGCTTATGAGATGGTCCACAGCCAGCTCCGCCCATGGATGGTCCAAGCGTCCCGCGCTCACGGCGTCGGCATACACCTCAGGTCCGCTCCTAATGCGTAGTTTTTGCCCCACTGAGTAGTTGAAAGCGGCGGAAGCTCCTGCCGAAAGGATTGGATGGTCGGTCCCCCTGGCGTCCTGCTTTTTGTCGTCATGCTTTGTGTCCTGCTGTTCACTCTGATACGCCTCGCGCAGGCGTTTGTGAAAGGCGGAAATGCAATCATTGCCAGACACATTGATGGCTTCACGTTTTCTCGTCGCTTCCCGACGCTGCTCCAGCGTCGGTTTAACTGGCAGGAAGATCTTGGACAGTTGTGAGTAGCCGTTGCGGAAATAGCTCTTCCAATTCGTCGTATCTGGTGTGATGCTTTTGACTTCATCAGGCGTCGCAAACAGCTTGTCAATCGGCACCGAACCATGGAGCGCCACGCTACGCCGGCTGTCTGCTGTCCGTTCACCTACGTGTAAGGCAATGAGATGACGGATCATGGATTGGCTTGCCTTGGCGTAAGCGCTCGTAGCATCCTTGATCTGCAAACTCGTACCAGAGGCACTAATGTGCGGTTTCACGGCCTTGCGTGAGGGCGCTTTGTGGAAGAATTCTCCCCACAACTCGTGATCGATCGTGCCCCTGGTGATCTCGTGCATGGACACGGGTTTCAGTGGCGTGCCAGCGATCGTCACCGTGAGGGTCTCGAGGCACTCTTGTACCCACTTCGCCCAATTGTCATATGTTTTGGCCTTGTTGAATGGCCCCCTGGCTTCAAACGTCTTCTGGTCGAAGACAGGCATGACGGTCAAACGCAGCCTGTCTCCAACAGCACCTTTCGGTATGCACAGCCACTGAATCTCCATCATCCCTCCGGACTCAAATTTTTGCGAACTGGGAACTGAATTCCCGCCAGGCCGATTCATTCAGAAACAGCTGGCTTGCCGTCTGGGTCTCTAGGTTGGACACAGGGTAGGCGGCCGCAGCGGGCATCGCCACTCCCATGCTGATATTCCGTTCGACGCTGTAGTTAAGAGTCCAAGTGAAAGGAGAGCAGCCCATGGCCACCGAGAACTCGCCATGCCCCTTGACGCCCGACCCCTGGTAGGAAACACCGATGCGAAGACTGACAGTGATCGACACCAACCCCAGGACGGTGCCTTGCCCTCCGGCAAAGAAAAATCCATCCAGCAATATTTCAGAGCCAACTTGCCGGTAGTAAAACCCGATCGTCACCCGGCCCGTGCCCTCCACCGCCCCGAGGTTGAATGCGGACACCAGCCCAGCCTCGAAAGAGGCCTCAATGCCGACCAGCCGATCCCCTGCCATCTGTAGGCCGAAGAACATTGCCCCGCCGTAAGGCGCAATGAAAAGCAGTGCCGGGTCTTGCCTGGTCGACACCAGGAAGCTAGTTACTGCGGCCCTGTTGTCGAAAGGAATCTCGATGCCACCGTCCAGGACCAGGTTCTGCACGATCATCGGGGGCAGCGCAATGACGCCTGGATTCAAGGCGTAGCCCGCTTTGGCTCCGCTGGGCAACAGCTTGACGTACGGTCCGCTCTTGCCCTTGAAGAAATCCCTCAAGCCGTCGACAAACGCGAGGCAGCCTGTGAACTTAATATCTTTGATGCTGGGGGGGTAGAGTTTTGGTGACGATCCGGCGAGAGCTTTGAATTTGATCTCATCAAAATGGATTTCCAGGAAATTTTCCACGATCAATCTGAATTTACTGAATTCGCCTTCAAACGTGGCGCTGGACTCGCCCGTGATCAGGTTCTGGGCGATCTGCGATTTCAGTTTGATCGAAGCTGCTTCGCCATTCACCAAGCCCGGTTTGAAGATATTTCCAATTGGCTTCCTGACCTCGGAATCCAAGTTGAAATCAAGGCGCACTTCGGCAGGGACGAGGCGTGCGAGCAAATCGGCAATCCGCCGCTTCGCAAGTTCGATCAGTTCTTTGTCTGGAGCCTGCCCTAGCGCCTGAAGCTGCAGGGCCAGCTTGGACCAGCTCGCATCTGCGCGCCGTATCTCTTGGAGCGTATCCTGGAATTTGGAGGCGAGAGGATCGTCGATGGACGCCTGTGCTAGTTGTCGGCCGGCTTGTTGCAGGACGGAAAACAGCGTGCCCAGCGCTCCCACGAACTCCGGAGCCAGAAGGTAATGGTAGTGCTTGCAAAGCTTGACCCATTGAGGCTCGGTGTCGGGCGCAATCGCGCGCACCAGCGCAGTAAGCGCTTTATGAATTTCTCTTAAAAGCAGTGAGATCAGCTGATCGACTTTGTCGACGGATGTTTTGGCGGCGTCAAGGCCCGAACCGGCGACCACGCAAAGTTGCACGATGGCATTGGTCGTCTTGATGACCTCATCGATCTGCTTCCGGGTCGAAACACCTGTTTGCCAAGCCGATTGCGCCTGAGAAATGACCGCGGGCAGCACGACCGCCGCGTTCACGCCCAGCTTCTGCTGCACTTCCACCAGCGCATCTTTTACGGTCTTGCCGGTCGCGTCCTTGAGGGCAGGAAGTTCCATCGCGGCGTTCGCCAAGGCGATCCGTGCCTTCTCGATCAGGCCTATGTTGTCGGCAAGGTAGCGTGCAAATGAGGTTCCCGCTGCCTCGATAAGGAGGTCCTGTTCGAGTGCAAGCTGCAAATCGTCGAGTGCGCCCGAAATCGTGTTGACGATTTGCGGAAGCTCGTATCGGAACTTTTCAACCCTGCTGCGCAGGTTAAGCACAGCCGTCGTCAATTGCGTCACAGAGGGCTCGTATCGCCGGAAGAAAGCTCGCCCCTGCTCGTGTGCCGCCTCCGGCCATGCGCGCAGCCCGTTTTCAACCTTAATGATCGGCGCCTCAATGGACGCGATCAAGGTCGTTACATAGTTTCCCGCAGTCTTGGTGACTTCGAGAATGGCCCCATCGGCCATCTGCGCCAGGAGCTTCCGATAGTCATCCGGATGTGCCGCTATTTCCCGATACCAGCCCGCAACCCCTCTATAGATGGCTTCGTAGCTGCTATAGACGGCGAGGACTTGTTGGATCAGGCGATCCGCGGAAACCGTCGCCGTGGCGATGTTTTCGATAACGTGCGCAAAGCACGAGTAGGCGATATTCAGTTCCCTGGCAATGAGCGCGTTCGCCTCGGTAGTTACTTTGTCCTGAAGCAGCCCAACTTGCACCACGAGCGAATTCTTGACGCCATCGATTTGCGCCTTAATCGAAAGGTATTGATTGTTGATCTCAACGATCAGCTGGGACCATTCGGCCACCAGATCGCCGAGCTGTGCGGGAAGCAGCATCGCAGGGTTCTGCCGCATGTCTTCGACACATCGCCGTGCATTGTCCAGCGCCTGCCCGGCCACGCCGATCTGCTCGGCGGCTTCGAGTGTGCAACCGCTACTATTGATGGCGCTCAGAGCTTGCTTGACCTCAGTCAGGTGACCCTTCAATACTGCGAGCGGCGTGTAGCTCGTCTCCTGGTCTAGTCCGGGCATCAGGTCAGCGACTGCCTGGACGCCGTCTTTCGCGAACTCGCATATTTTTGCGTTGAGCTCACCCGTGGCGTCATCGATCTTGTGCCGTGCCGACTCGATGAACTGAGGCACTTCCTTCAGGTTCATGGCCTCGAAAAGTTCAGACATCGACAAGACGCCCAGAATCATGGCGTCCTTCTTGAACAGGTCCGCCCCGCTGAAGCTGACGCGGGAGTTGCTCGACCCCGCGCGTGCGGCAACGCGCGCGTGCGCGGATGAAAGCGTCAATGGCTGGGCCGTCTTACCCATGATTCCGAGCGGCCGGCACAAGGAGTAGGCATCCATGTTCGGCGAGCCTACGGCGCCGGATCGGTCACCCTTGCCCGAGAACGAAGCGGTCACCGGCGTCTCGAGATCGAGAAAAACTTCGCTCTCATTGGTGGCGTTTACATCGTTGCCAAACCCCACTGCCACATAAAGTGGGGAGAAAAATACTCCTGTAGCGGTGCGGTCATCGCGGCCCGTGATACGGTTGAGCGCGGGGATCACGATGCGGGCCGAATCCATTTCAGGGAACGTGGGCGGTTTTCCCGCGGCCTCGATGATGGCGGAGTTCACCAAGTCCCTGTTCAGCGTCAGCCGTACCATCATCCTTCCGGTGACGTAGGTCGTGTCATCCGCCTTCTTCGATGGCGCGTACTGCACCTTGGAGTCGCGGATGTTCATGAAATAGATCGACGGCTTGTCCACTGGGGCCGCGGCCGTGCACGCAGACTTGAGATGCCACGCGTTCGGGCTGGATTCGTTGAACGCCGCAGTCACGCGCTGCATGTCGGCGGGGTCATGCACGATCGCGTTATCCACGAACGCCATGTTGGCAACGCCGCGTCGCTTGGAATCTCCATCGATCTCGAACCCGAAGTCGAAGCCGACCCGTCCCACGCAAACCTTGAATGCGAGCTGCCCCAGGTCGCAAAAGTCACTCTTTGTTGGGTCGTCGATCTGCTGGCGGCCGCGCAACAGCAGTTCAAGGCTGCGGAACGGCCACGTCCGGCCACCGAAAGGGGCCAGCGCCCCCGTGTATTCAATCCTTGGCGAACTCAGCTCGATAAAGAGTTTTTGGATGGGTGGCGAAACAACACCCATTTCCACTAACCAGCGTTCTTGGCGGCGGGTGACCTTCACCAGCGAACACCTGATGCCTAGTGGCAGGAGAAAGCCCTTGTAGACCACGACATCCCAGTCCGACTTAGCGAAGCTCGATCCGTGCTCCCATCTCTCAACGCTGAGCGCGAATTCGCTGAGTGCCGGCGGATCCCAGTGGGCAACCGAGGCCATGGAACCACCCATGGAGGAGAGCAGCAGCTTTGTCGCAAATAATGGCTGTGGCACATAGATGCCCCCAAATCCGGGTAAGTCGCCCTTGTTGCGCTCACGAACGTCTTTCGTGCCCATAAGGGCTGCGCGGTTCCATTGGGAAGACAGCCACACGAACTCCGCACGGTCCCGCATATCGATCGGCGTCCTGAAGCCGATGCGATCTGGTTCCGTCGGATTGCCTGGATTGAAATGGAGCGGTGGCTTACCCTCCGTAAATTCCCTCGCCCCGATCGCTCGCAAGGGCATTCCCAAGTCGCCCGCAGCAACACCCGCGATGCGAAAGATGTCATTGAATCCGGATGGAGAAGGCTTTCCGAGCCCCACGGGTTTGAAACGCGCCTTCTCATTGGGCGATATGTACAGCGAACTCGGTATTTCCAGCACGGTCGCGTCTTTCGGGGAAATCCCTTTGTCCGCCTGGGCGGGCCATTTTTCGCGGACGCTCGAGTCGTGAACGGCTTCGGAGCTGGCCGCGTCGGAGACGACCACCAGCTTCCAGATGTTCTCGTCCATCAACGACTTGAGGTCGAGTGCGAGGTGTTCCAGATCTGACGGCGCGACTTTGGCAGAAAGCCTGTAGACAAGTTGCGACTCCCGCGAGATGCGCGCCTTCGAAGGGAACAAGCCAGCATTCCACTCGGGGACTGCCGCGTCCCTGAGTTCCAGTTCATATCTCGCCAAAGCGGCCTTGATGAATTGATCGCGCTTGTCGGCTGGCGCATTGCCGGCCGCATATTGCGTTTCGAGCCAGGTCCTGTAGCGCATCAGCCTGTCGTTGATCTGTGCCTGCGTCAGGGGCGGGAAATCCGGCGGCTCGAAGAAAGCCTGCTCGACCACGGCCTGCGCCCCAACCCGCAAGTGCAGGCGGCACTTTTCCTTGTCCGTGACAACCAGCTTCAGCCCTCGCCAGGTTCGAACCAGCTTGAAACCGTGAAAGCGGAATCTGAGCAGCAGCGCGTTGGCCGGACGCTTGAAGGTGATCTCGGCGTCGTCAAGGTTCAGTTCTTTATGGCGGAAGGTGAACGGACAAATGGTGAGCACACCGTCCTTCGCGTTTGCGGGCTCGGGAACGGTTGCCGGGAATTTCAAGGTGATGCTGATATCGTCGTCCCCTGCCAGCGCCAGTGTTTTCGGGGCTGAGTCGCAATCAATGTTACAACTGCCATTGGCTCCTTCGATCTTCAAACGCCCGTCCGCAGCGGACGGGCCTGTCACCAACACATGAGGCCCGAATCCCACCATCCCCTGCCCTTGGCCGCCGATCAACAGGTTCTGGGACTGCCCGGCGGCAACGACCACGCGGGCGTACTGGGGATCCCGAACCAGCACCTTGCCAGGATGCGACTGGCCGCTCTCGGACGCGAGGCCCGATACGGTACTGACACCGGTTCCCTGAGACAGGAACGCGAAGTGCCGCGTACCCTTCGAATCTTCCGCGGCCTCCAGGATCAATGACGACACCCGGGACTTACTGACGTTCGCGCTCAACTCAGGGAAAACAGGGGCCAAGTTGATTCCCGCGTCCGAGGCGACGAGCATCAGGTTCGAGCGCAGCAGGCCGTCACGCGAGTCGATTAGGGTCTCATCACCTGGGCGGGCAAGCGTCAGCCGATTGGCCGTTCCGGAAAACTCGCTCCCGCCAATGGCCCAGCCATCGTGGCTGGACGCATCGATCGAGAGATTGGGCAAAAGAGCCAGCCGTACTGGGCGGGTCTGCCTGACATGCAAAAATTCGCCCACGGCCAGCGTCAAGGATGCATCGGCCCCCTGAAAGTCGAGGACGAGGTCTCCATTGAGCCAATCCGTCAGCGCTATCTCCACCGGGGTGCGGGATAGGGAGTGCTCCATCCTCAGTACCGGCGAATGGAGGCCACCGAAGAGAGTGGCGCGAAAGTCCGCGGGCAAGGCTGTCCCAGGATACCGGGCGCCGGATAGCACCAATTCAATCGTCTCGCGCCGCCTCGTTGCCTCAATCCGGGGCAACCCGGCGAGCCATGACGCATCCAGCGACCAGATGCTGGCACCGTCTACGGTGAGCGTGGCTGCCGCACCGGAAGCCTTGACCCCGAACGCATGGAGACCCTTGGCATTGCCGAACAACAATAGCGCCGTCGCCGCACTCAGTCCTTGCAGGAAACGCCGCCTCGACGGCCCGTTGCCGGGACGTTGCGAGGCACTGAAAAGCTGCCAAAGTTTCTCGGGAGGAGCGCCCACTACTGACATATTCAGGCCGATACGATCCATTGCCCCCCCCTGTGAGTTACCGCAGGTCTTCACCCTGAATTTACCTGCCGATGGCTATTGCAGTCTTTCCAAGCGAATCAAACATGGCCGATACCGCGCACAAACGTGGCGCCCATCCAGACATAAGCTGCCTTGGTGGAGCGCCCTAGCCCGGATATTTCACGAGAGTAGGTCGGCGGAATCGCCGTGAGGCGCGTTAATACTGGTGTCTAGACAGGATTAACGGAGTATTCCGCCGATGCCAAATTGTACGCGTGGGGAAATGGAATTTGGGCGCCTGGGTCGTTGCAATATCGAGGCGAATTTCGAGGGTGGTGCACTCAGTTCCGATGGCGGCCTGATGCTGCTGCGGCAAGCCGACCGGCGCATTGGATTGTCACGGGCGGTCGCGGAAGCGCTGCACGACCCACGGAATCAGGATCGCATCACGCATGAAATGCGCGACCTGGTCGCACAGCGCCTGTATGCCCTGTGTTGCGGCTACGAAGACCTGAACGATCACGCCGCCTTGCGCAACGACCCGCTGATGCAAACGGCGGTGGGCACGCGTGATGAACTGGGCAGCAGCCCGACCTTGTGCCGGCTGGAACAGCGGGCCACCCGGGGCGACATCGTGGCCTTGAACCGGGTACTCATCGACCAGTTCATCGCCAGCCAAGGAAGTTGCCCAGGGGAACTGGTCTTGGACATTGACGCCTCGGACATTCCCTTGCACGGGGATCAGGAACAGACCGAGTTCCATGCCTACTACGATCACTACTGCTACCTGCCGCTATACGTCTTTGCTGGCCGTGCCATGCTCGCCTGCGTCCTGCGCCGCAGCCGGATCGACGGCGCCAAGCATGCCGCCGCCGTGATCAAGCTGATCGTGAACCGGCTGCGCCAGACATGGCCCGCGCTGCGGATCATCGTCCGTGGTGATTCCGGCTTCTGCCGCCAGCGCCTGATCCGCTGGTGCGAACGCCACGGCGTCGGCTACGTTATCGGGATGGCGAGGAATGCCCGCCTGCAGCGCCACGTGGCGGACTGGGAACGTTTCATGGAACAGGCTTACGAGGAAACTCAGACCAAGCAGCGGCTGATTCGGCAGTTCTCCTACGCGGCCAAGAGTTGGGATCGCGAGCGGCGCCTGATCACCCGCCTGGAGTTTGGCGCGCAAGGCACCAATCCCCGCTTCATCGTGACCAACCTCGACCGTCCTGCCGAGGAACTCTACGACGAGCTTTACTGCCAGCGCGGCGAGGCCGAGAACCGGATCAAGGAAACCCAACTGGACCTGTTTGGCACACGTGCCAGTTGCCACAAATTCCTGGCAAATTGGCTGCGCATCCTGTTCTCGGCGCTGGCCTATACCTTGATGCAGCGCCTGCGGGAACTGGCCCTGGCCACAACGGAACTGGCCAAGGCAACGGCGGCCACGATTCGCGTCCGCTTGCTCAAGATCGGCGCGGCGGTAATTCGCAATACGCGGCGCATCTGCATCTTGCTCGCCTCCCACCATCCGCTGCGCGATGTCTACTTCATCGCCGCCAACGCCCTGGCGTCTCCATAGCAACAAAACGAGTGCGTCCCCGACATGTTGATCTTCGGGGGTTGGGGGAAGTCCGTCTGAAATTCGCTCAATTGAACAAAACTTGATCAATCACCCCCGCTCGCATCACCATCGATCCGTCCAGCATTTCTGTGCAGCCAAATCACGGGGGCTGGTGAAATATCCGAGCTAGTCCCTAAAACCAACATAGGCTCCAATCTGCGTAAAAGGGCAATGTTGTCCGCATGAGCATACCCGAGCGCCATAACCGCTGCAATCGGTATGCGTGGGTCGGTGACTACGTCGCTTGCAATTTACAGGGATTGTCCGCGCCTAGCCGAGTGCCGGAAAATTCCCGCTGTGCCCGCATACGAGAGAAGAGCGTGAACGGCAGGTGTTGGCGTGTCTGGCTGACCGGCCGCTCTGGAGAATGCTCTCTGATCGCAAAGGGCACAAAGGGTGAGTAGCGATTTTCGATAAGCCGCTCGGATTCATCACCCCGGATTTTTTTCTGTTGAATTTGTGAACGGCAGCAATACGCACTTGTTGCTGCCGTTCAAGCAGCAAGCGTCCAATGACCGCTGAAGCCGAGCAAGAGACTGCCGGGCCGAAAGCCCGACAGGCAGCTTAAGGATGATAAATCTGCCATAGCACTTCCGAATGTCATCAGGAAGCAACAGGCACGCAGCACTCATTGCGCCGCCAAGTTCGGCGCCGGAAAGCCGTCACTGAAATTTCGCTCCCCCAAACTGGCTATCGGCGCACCGCCGAACCCGGCCAGCAACGGAAATAGCGGCTGAGAAATTTGAACCGCCGTGTGCGCAACGGCAGGTAACTGATCTTGAACCCGCCACCTGCTCGTCTGTGGGCTAAGGCATGACGCCGGCCGAACCTATCATTAGTGCGGATGCAAAAATCAACTATTCGGTGGGGTTGACATAATATGTCATACGGAATTAATAATACAGCCTCATGCTGAGCATGGAGGTGCGCAATGCGTGTTAAGGAAAAAGGTACGGAACTGAAAGCCGCCGCCTACGCCGGTACTTACGTCGTCGTCCTTGCGTGGGACACCTTGAACGGCAAGATGCCGACTCGCAAGGATTTACTGGGTTATGCCATCGAGCGCGCTGAACTCGACACGGCTGGCAACGAAGTTGAGCGCTATTGGATGCGCGGCATCAAGCGCTTCAAGGACAAGGATAAGGGCCTTCCGCCCGGAACCCCGGTTTCGACCGCTGAGCACCCGATACAGAGCTTTCTCTGGGCCGACTACACCGCCAAGTCAGGGACAAAATACCAATATCGGATTGTGCCCTTGTTCGGAAAGGTCAAGCAGCCCAGCCTAGACGATTCGGCGGGGGTGACACTCGACGTTATTACCGAAATCGAGGGAGACAGGCCGGAGCCCAACATCGATGGCCCACGGCACGATGTCTTCTTCAACCGGGGCGTGATCGGATCACAAGCCTACGCCCGTGAGTTCGGCAACCGCGACCCGGATGGCGAGAATCCCCGATCGAAGGAAATGAAATGGCTGTCGCGCGGTTTGTTTGAAGCGCTGGTGCGCTTCATCGGACTTGCGGGGGACGGCATGGGGCTTCGCGCCGCGCTTTATGAGTTCCACTATCAACCGGTAGCGAATGCATTCGCCAAGGCCATCGAGACCGGCGCGGACGTGAAGATCGTCTATGACGCGGAAAGCAGCTACAAGACAGAGAATGAGGCGACGATTGCTGCCGCTGGCCTGGATGACTACAACGCGGCCATTCCCCGGACGGTCAGCGAGGGCATACGGCACAACAAGTTCATCGTCCTGCTCAAGGGCGATACGCCCGTCGCGGTATGGACAGGATCAACCAACATCTCTGCGGGAGGTATCTTCGGCCATTCCAATGTCGGCCACGTCGTCTGGGATGAAGAAGTTGCGGCCAAATACATGGACTATTGGCAACGGCTCGCCGACAACCTGACGCCGACCAAGCTGCGCGTTCCAAACAGGGCTGCTACGCCCACTCCCTCGGGAAAGCCGCCGAAGAACTCAGTCTTCCCGCTTTTCTCGGCGCGGGACGATAAGGACAGCAGCGAGACCTTGGATTGGTATGCCGCCAGATTCGACGAAGCCAAGGAAGTCTCCTGCATGACCTTTGCCTTCAACATAGATGAAGTGTTCCAGAACGTCCTCAACCAGGAAAATAACGTTCTTAGGTACGTCCTAAAGGATGACCCGCTGGGCGAGGAGGAGTCTATCGGCCATGATCGCGATGTGATATTCGCCTCCGGTGGCTATCTGGGAAAAGATGCGCTGGACAATTTCCTGCAGGAACGCTCCAATCCTCTCAACCGCAACCGCTATATCCATAACAAGTTCATGCTTGTTGATCCGCTGAGCGACGACCCGCTGATCATCACGGGCTCGGCGAACTTCAGCAAACCGTCTCAGAGAATCAACGATGAGAATATGCTCGTCATCCGCGGCGAAAAGCGCGTGGCAGATATCTATTTCGGCGAATTCATGCGCGTGTTTGATCACCACTACGCAAGGTACATCGTTCGGTTGCTGCGCGATGAGGGACGCTCAGATCAGGAGGCTGGGTACCTCAAGGAGGAAACGGCAAAGTGGCTGAAGCCCCACTTTGATTCGACCAGCTACAAGTCGAAGCGGAGAAAGTACTTCGCATCGCCGAAGAAGTGACTGCGCGTCGATAACTTCACGTCGCTATGGTAGGTGCCGGCCCGCTTTGGTGGCACATTTCTTGTCCCGAGCGCCAGCTCCGATGGCCGGGTGCCGCCATTCCGAGGAGCGATCCGGGTCCGCTCCAGCCGACCGTCTGTCGGTGAGTAGCCATGCTGAGAGACTCCTCCACTCGGATTCCTGCCGTTGAACCTTGATGGAGATGAATCACTGCAGTGGGCACTTTGCGCCCAGTGACCAAGTCAAGTTCGCTGCCGAAAAGCGGTCGCCCTGGTTTGAGTCGTCGGGCCCGGCGAAGACTACCGACGAGGAATCAATTCATTCGTTGATTGACTCTCCTTGAGTCTCGGCGGTGATGTCATGCATGCTACGTAGCTAGGCAACAACTTCCTCAGTGGGGGGTTGCACCACGAATCGGCTTGACCACCGCATCGACTTGCACCGTGGCGCAATACGCGGACCACTCCGCCATCAATGCGGCTCGTTTGGCAAACTGCGAACCGCGCTGGTAGGCACGCTCGACGGCATCCGGCAACTGGAGCGCCAGCGCGTGTTCGGCAACCTCACGCGGGTAATTGGTAGTCTCAGCCGCCCACATACGGAAGCTACTGCGGAAACCATGAACCGTGACTCCCTCACCGTTGGCATCTGCCCAGACCGGCTTGTCGTCGCCATTCATGCGCCGGATCACTGCTGTCAACGACATATCCGACAATGGCTGGCTTTTGGTACCGGCGAACACAACATCACATTCCTTCGGCATGGACTCCAGCAGAGCCAACGCCGCATCGCTCAGTGGAACCTCATGTTCACGTTTGGCCTTCATACGCTCGGCGGGTATTGTCCAGACCTTTCCGAGCGTATCGAACTCAGTCCATTTGGCGCCGCGCACCTCGCCTGACCTGCAGGCTGTCAGGATAGCGAACTCGACTGCGCGAGCGGATACACCCTCACGCGCTCTCAGGGCCGACATGAACGCGCCAATGCGCTGCCACGGTAGCGATGGATGGTGCTTTGTCCTGCTGGACTTGCTGATGGTCGCCAGCAGGTTGTCCAGGTGGCCTTTCCAGCGCGCAGGATTCTCGCCGGTGCGATAACCGCTGGTGGTAGCCCAACCCAGCACTGACTCGATACGACCGCGCAGGCGACTGGCTGTTTCGGTCTTGCTCTCCCATATAGGTGAAAGGCATTTCACGACCAGGCCGGTATCGATCTCGGCCACGGGCAAATGGCCAAACACGGGACTGGCGTAAGTGTTGAGTGTGTTTGTCCATTGGTCGGCATGCTTGGCGTTTTTCCAGCCCGCCTTGTGCGCCAGGATGTACGCCTCGGCACACTGGTCGAACGTCATCATCTTGGCACTGGCCAGTGCGCCGGCGATACGGTTCTGCCTCTTGACCACCAAAGGGTTGATGCCCTCGATAATCAACTTCCGCGCGTCCAGTGCCTTCTGGCGCGCCTCGGCCAGGCTCACGGTATGCGTCGGCCCCAGGCCCATGCCGAACGGCTTGCCGGCCACCATATAGCGAAGCAGCCAGGACTTTGCACCCCCGGGGGTGATCTGGAGCGTCAAGCCGCCACCGTCGCCGTAGAGCCCCGGTTTGCTGAGCTTGGCGACCCGGAGTGCCGAAAGGCGCTGTTGTCGACGTACCATGGAATATGCTCCGCCAAATAAATTGACTATCAAAATGACTATCAAATGATAGTCGGATTTGGTCGGATTGTCCAGGACGGGCTTGGACGACGATTCTACGTATCTTATTGTTATATTTATTACTTTTGAACCGTATTGGATTGCGTCGGACTACTGGGGAGCGGACTGCGTCTCCGCCAAGTAACAAGACCGGAAGGATGGTGAGGGTGGTACCGGAACGCTTGGGCGCTCGCCGCAGCAGGCGATGCTGCGCTTGGCAATTGCGTTAATTGCATCCGGGCACGATGGGATTCCGCAACTACAGCGGTGGTTCGGCGAGACGGATGAGGAAATGTTCGCGCAGGCCAAGGAAGCGAGGAAGCGAGGCGCCTAGTCAATGACCTGTTGCGAATGCCATGCATATAAGGGAATCCCGGCAAGCTCAGGGCTGTCATGAATCGCTTGTGATTTTGCCTTGGCGACTGCTGCATCCTGGCTTTCTGCCTCGACGATCAGATCAACCTTGCGGTCGTCGTCTGCATTTTCGGCTGTCTGAAAATCAAGCGTGACAAGGTATTTCATGATCAGGCCGCCGCCAGTCCCTCGTCGCGCTTCAACTGTCCGCGCTCCACCGCTCGCTGTCGCCTGCGGTATCCGCGCTTTATGGCTTTCCGCGTGCCCGGCTTCCAGTGGTAGACGTGCCGCCAGCGCGTCAGGGCGTCGAACTCGTCGCCGCTGGTCATGGGGATGGCGTGAGCGCGCTTCATGGCGTCAGACTACCGCCAGGCGTTCAACGGTGTCCGGGAATCGCTCAACCAATCGAATCAGCAAAGCGGCCTGGGCGTTTGGCCGCGCCCGGCCCTGCTCCCAATTTTCCAGAGTTCTGGGATTCGTGCGCAAATAGCTGGCAAAGACCGGTCGCGACAGATGCAAGCGCTCGCGCAGGGCAAGAAGTTCCCCCGCACTGACCTCTGGCGCCGGCTTCGATTCAACCTCGTAAGTGCGCAGCGTGCGCTTGCCGGCGCGCTCTTCGGCCAAGGCATCGAAGCCCTCGGCAATCTCGGCAAACAAGTTCCGCTTCTTCATTGTCGTGCCTCCAGTTCGCGTTTCAACATGTCCTTGAGCGCCTTCTTTTCCTTCGCGCTCAGGTCGTCCATTTCGTCCTTGTCGTACAAGGTGAAAAGCCAAAACTGCCGCCGGCTGTCCCACCAGTAATAGATCACCCGTAGCCCGCCGCGCTTGCCCTTTCCGCGCCGTGGATCGGCATGCCGCACCTTCCGTAGTCCACCCGTACCCTCGATGACATCACCCGCTTCCGGATTCTCCATCAAGGTGTTCTGCAAGGCGCGAAGCCCTTCATCGTCAAGGTAATCGGACCGATGCCGAATGAAGGCGGGCAATTCGACGAACAGCGCTTTCATGGGCTAACTATACGCAAGTTACGTTGATTTAGCAAGGCAGGAATCTAAAGAAAAACCCCGGCCGGAGCCGGGGCGGTTGGTCACTTTCCGGCTATCGCCGGGCTGCGTGCAGATCGCAATAGCCTGACCCTCTCCCGTGGCGTCAGCTTGCGGAAAACCGCCACCAGTACGGCCTCCTGTCTCTCCGCCAGGGTGCGAACGTCAGTACCTGGGCGGCGCGTGATGGTGGTCATTCGTGGCCAGCCGATCGGCAATCGATACGACCTTGCGCGCGGATTCAATCGTCGCTTCGTCGGCCGCATGCTCGGCGTCAAACTGCTCGACCATCGCCTGGCGCTCGGCGTCCGTCATTGCCGAGAGCGGAAGCCATCCACCAGGTTCCAGATTCGGCGTTCCGCTGCTGATGCTCATGTGGATATATTCGGCCAAGACGGCGACGACGCCTTGCGGCCTTCTTGCTCCGACCGTTCTGGGCGCCTCTCGCTTGGTCTGACAGAATCTGACACTTGTTATCACCAGCTGATACAATTGGACGTGCGTAAAGACCCCGGAATAGCCAACCTGCTAGACCTCCACGATCAGATCATTGATCAGGACGGCGGCTACTGGGTGAAGATCGAGGCTTGGCGTGTCGAGGTAACAGCAGACGTCCCACACGGAGTCCGTTATTCCCTGACGCTGCACGAGCCTTACGGAAAACGGATTCTGGGATACGACAACGCGCATGCGGTAAAGCCGCCGAAGAAGTTCAAGTATGCCGGGCGGCGACTGACTTACGATCACAAGCACCGGCATGTGAGCGACAAAGGCGTGCCCTACGAGTTTCAGGATGCACAGCAACTCCTGATCGACTTTTTCAACGAAGTCGACCGGGTTCTGAAGGAGGCGAGACAAAAATGAAAGCCATCGTGATCGGTATCATGCCGCAGGACAAGATTCGGGAGCGGGTCTTGTCGATTGCTCGCGGAGAGCACAAGCCAAAGTCAGGTGAACCGAAAATCTGGTTCACCTCAATGCGCTCTCTCGCCGAGGTGTTGAGCGATGAGAATCGTGCTTTGCTTCAGGTGATCAAGGAGACGAATCCGCAGTCCATCACGTCCTTGGCCGAAACGACCGGACGTAAGCCTGGTAACTTATCGCGCACCCTGAAGACCATGTCGAACTACGGCATCGTCGAGATGAAACGCGAGCGAAACCACGTTCGTCCTGTCGCCAAAGCAACCGAATTTAGGATTGTGGCCTGATAAGATATGCCATGTAATCATATAGATATGATGTAGACGTTTGTGTTGGCATACCTTCTGGCCCGCCAGCCAGTCAATCGGCGCGTCGCCAAAGCGACGAATCGAAACCGAAAGCCCGCCACGAGCGGGCTTTCGCACTTTCATCCCTGGCGCCACGCCGCGGCGAAGCACCTTGCATCGGCAAGCCACTCGTGGAAATCGGCACAAAAGCCATCGGCATCGGCAAGGAACTCGGCCTCGCCGCCGGCCAGCGGATTCGGGCGCCTGGCGCGGCGCGACATGCGGAGCAGGACATCGGCAATGCCGTCGATCCGCTCATAGCCGTGGAACCAGTCTTCGCTTGCCATCAAGCGCAGGCCGAAATGGGAATCAACCGGCAGTTCCGCAATGCGGCTTGCCACCATGGCGTATACGTCAGCGCGAAAGGCAGCGAAAGTTTGGTGGTAAATACGCCCCCAATCACCCGCCAACAGGTGGTCGTAGAAAATGTCCACCAGCACGCCGGCATAGCGCCGCCGCGCCGGCGAGACACGGGCACGGCTGCGGCGGAAGGCCGGGTTTGCCTCAGCATGGCTGTCGATGGCGCGATGCAGGGCAACGCCGCGCGCGAGATCATCGGGCAGGCCCGCCGGCAGCGGGCCCTTGATCCAGTCGCCGACCACGCCGCCGACCACCAGCGCCGGGTCGTCGCCGGCCAGCAGGGCGTGGGCGAGGAAGTTCATGGCCGGGTATTATCGGGCCATGGACGAGCTGCTCGAAGCCATCGAACTGCAAACCGGCGCCGAACCGCGCTACGCGGTGATCTGGATGCATGGCCTAGGCGCCGACGGATCTGACTTCGTTCCCGTAGTGCCGCACCTGGGCCTGGATGGTGCGCCGGCGCTACGCTTCGTCTTTCCCAATGCACCCGAAATCCCGGTGACCTGCAATGGCGGCTACGTCATGCCCGCCTGGTACGACATCATCAGCCTCGCCCCCGACACCCGCGAAGTCGACGTTGGCGGTGTGGTAAGCAGCCGCGCCGCGATCCGCCGCCTGATCGCGCGCGAAAACGGGCGCGACGTGCCATGCGGGCGCATCTTCCTCGCCGGCTTTTCGCAGGGTGGCGCGATCGCCTACGCCACGGCCTTGACCCACGCCGAGCGACTGGCCGGGGTAATCGCGTTATCGACCTATTTGCCGACGCCGGAGCTGGTGGCCGCCGAAGGTATGCCGGCCAACGCCGGACTGCCGGTCTTCGCCGCCCATGGCACGGAAGACGACGTGGTCGGGCTTGGCCTCGGCACCCATGCCCGCGACTTTCTTGCCGGGCGCGGCCACGACATCGATTGGCGCGAGTACCCGATGCCGCATTCGGTCTGTATCGAGGAAATCATCGACATCGGCGCCTGGCTGCGGGCGCGGATGGCCGCGATCGAGGCCGGATCGCCGTAGCGTCAGCGCCGACTTTCGGGCGGAGGGTAAAAACCACCGCCCTGCCCCCTCGCCGGAGGCAACATTAGCGAATTCTGTTGATCGCGATCAAAACCCCGCGGGCGATTCCAGTGCACCATGCCGGGCCGAATTTGCCGCGAAGCCAGCCGCCTCGCGATTCGAACCCCATTGGAGAGCAAAACGTGGCCAACAAACAACCGCCCTGCGCCGGCCCGGCCCAGGACCTAGCTTCCGACTGCCCGGTGCAGCCGGCATCCGCCGACCCCGCGGCGAATCCCCTGAAAACCACGCGCCGCGACTTCCTCCGCGCCGGCGGCATGCTCAGCATGTCCTCGCTGATGGGCACGGCGGCGCTGATGACCCAATCGGACAACGCCAATGCGGCGACCGAATGGGCCGAGCACTTCCAGAAGAACTATCGCCTGATGACGCCCGAGGAGAAGAACGAGGCGCGCCTGCGGCTGGAACGGCGCTACTCGGACGAATACGGCAAGAAGGTCGCCGTGGATACCACGGAGGCCCAGCCCGGCATGCTGATGGGCTACGCGCTGAACATCCGCAAGTGCATCGGCTGCCGCCGCTGCGTCCATGCCTGCGTCGCCGAGAACAACCAGTCGCGCGGCACGCGGCCGGGCGAAAAGATCGAGTGGATCCAGGTGCTGCGCATGGAGCGCGGCAAGTTCGAGCAGGAAAAGATGAACCACGGCTACCCGGAGGGCCTCGGCATCCAGGTCGGCGGCAACGCCTACACGCCGGCCGGCCAGGTGCTCGAAGGCCAGTACCGCTACAACCCCGAGAAGGTACCGGAGGCGGATGCCACCTACATGCCGATCGCCTGCATGCAGTGCGAAAAGCCGCCCTGCGTCAAGGTCTGCCCGGTGCGTACCACCTACCGCGAGGCCGACGGCCCGGTGGTGATCGACTACAACTGGTGCATCGGCTGCCGCATGTGCATGGGCGCCTGCCCCTACTGGGCGCGCCGCATCAACGTCACCACGCCGGTGTTGCCGAAGGAGGAGATGAACCCGGTGACGCACTACCTCGGCAACCGGCCGCGCATGCGCGGCGTGGTCGAGAAGTGCCACTGGTGCCTGCAGCGCAGCCGCCACGGCCGCTACCCGGCCTGCGTCGAGGTCTGCCCGGTCGGCGCGCGCAAGTTCGGCAACCTGCTCGACCCGCAAAGCGAAGTGAGCAAGATCCTCGAGCGCAAGAACGTGTTCCGCCTCAAGGCCGAGCTCAATACCTTCCCGAAATTCTTCTACTTCTACGATTGAGGAGCGAACCGTGCAACAACTGACCCGATTCGCTGTCGACTATGTGGGCTACGTCCTCAAGGGCGGCAGCAAGTTCTACGCCTGGATGGCCGTGCTGGCGCTGTTCATCCTCGGCATGCTTTACGTGTTCTTCCTGCAGAACACCGACGGCCTGATCGTCACCGGCATGACCAGCCAGATCCACGACGGCCTCTACTTCGCCAACCTGGTGTTTCTGGTCGGCGTCGCCGCCGGGGCGGTGACCATCGTCTTCCCGGCCTACGCCTATCACCACGAGGGCATGCACAAGGTGGCCGTGCTGGGCGAGATGCTGGCGATCACCGCCGTGATCATGGTGATGATGTTCGTCTTTGCCCACATGGGCCGTCCCGACCGCCTCTGGCACATGATTCCGCCCTGGGGCATCTACAGCTTCTCCTCGATGCTGGGCTGGGACGTGATGGTGCTCAACGGCTACCTGATCCTCAACATCGTTTGCGGCTTTTACTACCTGTGGTGCAAGTACACCGGCAAGCCGATCAACAACAAATGGTTCCTGCCGGTGGTGTATGTGGCGATCGTCTGGGCGCTGTCGATCCATACCGTGACGGCCTTCCTGATCTCGACCATGCCCTCGCGTCCGATGTGGTTCCACAGCATGATGCCGATCCGCTTCATCACCACGGCCTTTGCCGCCGGCCCGGCGCTGATCATCCTGATCTTCATGATCGTGCGCAAGAACACGAAGTTCTGGGTCGATGACAGCGCGATCAAGCTGCTGACCACCATCGTCACCTGGTGCCTGGGACTGGCCATCTTCCTGACCCTGTCGGAAGTGGTGGTCGAACTGTATGCCCGCACCGAGCACGCCAATGGCCTCTACTACCTGATGTTCGGCCTGCACGGCCTGACCCGCCTGGTGCCCTGGTTCTGGAGCGCCGTGATCCTCATGATTGGCGCCTTCGTCCTCTTCCTGATCCCGCGCTTCCGCAACGATTTCAAGCTGCTGCCGATTCCCTGCGCGATGGCCTTCGCCGGCATCTGGATCGAAAAAGGCATGGGCCTGATCGTGCCCGGCTTCGTTCCGACCCCGATCGGCGAAGTCGCCGAGTACTACCCGAGCTTCGTCGAAGTGCTGATGACGCTGGGCATCTGGGCCTTCGGCTTCTTCATCCTGACCATCCTGCTCAAGGGCGCCATCGGCATCCTGCTGGGCGAGATCAAGTACGGCGGCCCGGCGGCCGTCGCCAAGTGAGGCTGCCATCATGAAAAAGCTCGCAACCGTATCCCTGATCCTGGCCCTCTGCGGCGGCGCGTTCTACGCCGTCTCCGCCGCCGAGAAGGCGGCCGATCCTGCCGCAGCGCCCAAGGAAGCCGCGCCCAAGGCGCCCGTCGAATGCTTTGAAAGCCGCAAAGGCGCCTCCGAAGTCACCCAGCGCGAAATCAAGCCCGGCTGGCCCAACGTCAAGTGCTCGCCGACCACCGGCGCCGCGCTCTGGTATGGCGACCCCTTCGACGGCACGGTACCGATGGGCAAGATGCCGCAACTCGACATCCCCGAAGGCCAGGCGGTGATCAAGCCACGCTCCGAGAAGCTGGCGCTGATGCCGATGTGCGGCACCGCCTGCCACAATGGCGTCGGTCCCACGTTCACCCCGCCCACCCTGCCCAAGGGCAAGAAGCCGGCACCGGTCCCGACCATGGCGGCGATGGTGCCCGACCTGGCGAACCTCCAGCACGGCCGTGGCCGCATCTGGTGCCTCGACTGCCACCACACGACCCAGCGCAACAAGCTGGTCGACCACTACGGCGACCCGGTCAGCTTCGACCAACCGCAGCTCTTGTGCGGCAAGTGCCATGGCGACAAGCTGCGCGACTGGCGTGACGGCATCCACGGCAAGCGCATCGGCGAATTCGTCAGCACCGGCAAGAAGCGCTGGTTTACCTGCACCGAGTGCCACAACCCGCACAACGTCCAGGACGGCGCGCGCAATCGCGGCTTCGTGCAGTTGCAGCCCGAGCCCTCGCCGCAGTTGCCGCGTGGCATGGCCAACGCCGACCACGAAAAGCTGCACGCCGTTGGGCACTGATCCGGAACCGATGTCCGACTCACCGGAAAAGCCCGTCCGGGGCGACCCCAGCTGGATCGCCCCGGCGCTGACGCGCGACGAGAAGACGCGCCATGTCGGCAAGACGCCGGTGTTCTTCGGGCCGCCGCTGGCCATCCACACCGACGGCCTGAAGAACACCATGGAGCTCAGCGGCCGCCTCAACCGCACCGCCGAGCGCTACATGGAACTGATGCGCCACCACGGCCTGGACCTTTCCGAGCCGGAACGCCGCTGCATCGCCCACATCTGCAACATCGGCTTCATGTCACCGCTGGAGATTCGCGAACTGCCCTTCGAGGTCGGCCTGAGTCGCTTCGAGTGCGAGGGCCTGGACAAGGCGGCGCTGGCGAAGAAGCTGGAAGCGGCGAGCTTTGTCGACCTCGTCGCCGTGGTCGAGTCGCTGGGTTTCTGACCATGCCCAATCGCGTCGACTGGGATCCGCGCCACAGCATCGGTAACGCCACGCTGGATGCGCAGCACCAGGAACTCCTGGCACGCTGCACTGCGCTGGGGGATTGCCTCGCCACTCCGGACACCGACCCCGAGGCCGACTGCCGCTTCGATCAGGCCTTCGAGGAATTGATGGCACTCGCCCGCGCCCACTTCGCCGCCGAAGAGGCCCTGCTTGCGGCCAGGGCCTACGCCGGGCTGGAGGATCTGCGCAACGAAGTCGAGGAATTCGATTACCTGGCCGCCGACATCGTCACCACGGCGAATTTCGACCGGCAGGAACTGCAAAGCTTCCTCTGCCTCTGGTGGGCCGGGCATGTCGCCGGCACGGCCGCCGAACACCGCGCCTGCCTGGCGGGGCCGCCGCCGCCCTGATCGCCGTGTCGCCAGAGCCGTCCCGCGGGATACCGCTTCGCATAACTCTTAAAAGCGGCGCAAGGCCTCGCGCACCAGCGGCTTGAGTTGTTCCTCGTCGATCGTGCCGAGGCACGCGAGGATCTGTTGGCGCATGCGCGGCTCCCAGCTGCGGCTGAGATGGCCGGCAATGTCGGCGATGGCCTGCTCGCGATCGGGCATGGCCTCGAAGAAGCTGCCGATCTGGTTGGCCATGGCGATCAGCTTTTCCAGCTTCATGCGAGCACCTCCCGGCTAATCTGCGGCGCCGTGTAGCCGACGCAGCGGTCGTCGCGCAGGAAGCCGAACAGCACGAGGCCGAGCTTGCCGGCGAGAGCCACCGCCGTCGCGGTCGGCGCCGACACCGCCGCCAGCGTGCCGATGCGCAGCGCGACGGCCTTCTGCACCATCTCCACGCTGGCGCGGCTGGTGATGATCAGCGCATCCGTCGCGACATCGCTGCCTTCGCGCGCCAGCGCGCCCAGGGTTTTGTCCAGCGCATTGTGGCGGCCGACGTCTTCGCGCACGTGGCTGATGCTGCCGTCGCGCCGGACGCGGCAGGCGGCGTGGGTGGCACCGGTGGCCTGCTGCACGCGCTGTTGCGCCGGCAGCGCGCGCATGCCGGCGTAGAGGGCCTCCAACGGGAAGGGCTCGCCGGCCGGCAGCGGCGCCAGTTCGCGCAGCACCTGGTCCAGGCTCTCGGTGCCGCAGAGGCCGCAGCCGGTACGCCCGGCAAGGCTGCGGCGCCGTTCCTTGAGGCGCATGAAATCGCCCGCGGCGATGTCGATCTTCAGTGTGATGCCGGCCGCCGCTTCCCCGGTCTCGATGCCGAAGATGTCGCCGCGCCGCGCCACGATGCCCTCCGACAGGCTGAAACCGACGGCGAAATCCTCGAGGTCGGCGGGCGTGGCCAGCATCACCGCGTGGCTGATGCCGTTGTACTCGAAGGCGACCGGCGCCTCGACCGCCAATTGGTCGGCCTGGGCCACGCCCTCGCGCCAGACGCGGCGCTGCTCGATCGCCTTCATGTGCCGCCGGACCGCGAGACCTGCACCGCCGTGACCTTGTACTCGGGGCAGTTGGTAGCCCAGTCGGAGTTCTCGGTGGTGATGACGTTGGCGCCGGATTCGGGAAAGTGGAAGGTGGTGTAGACCACGCCCGGCGCCACGCGCTCGGTCAGCGTCGCAGGCAGCAGGGTGCGGCCGACGCGCGACTCGATGGCGACGCGGTCGCCCTCGCCGATGCCGCGCTCCTCGGCGTCGTGCGGATGGATCTCCAGCAGGTCGGCGGCGTAGAAGTCGGTGTTGGCGGTACGGCGCGTCTGCGCCCCGACGTTGTACTGCGAGAGCACGCGGCCGGTGGTCAGCAGCAGCGGGAAGCGCCGCGTGACCTTTTCGTCGGTCGGCACGTACTGGGTGATCAGGAAGCGGCCCTTGCCGCGGACGAAGGCGTCAACGTGCATGGTCGGCGTGCCCTCCGGCGCCGCCTCGTTGCACGGCCACTGGATCGAGCCCAGGCGGTCGAGCTTGTCGTAGCTGACACCGGCGAACGTGGGCGTCAGGCGCGCGATCTCGTCCATGATCTCGGACGGGTGCTCGTAGTGCATCTCGTAGCCCAGGACTTTCGCCAGCGCCAGCGTGGTTTCCCAGTCCGCCTTGCCGGCCAGCGGCGGCATGACGCGGCGCACGCGCGAAATGCGGCGCTCGGCATTGGTGAAGGTACCGTCCTTTTCGAGGAAGGAGGCGCCGGGCAAAAAGACATGGGCATACTTCGCCGTTTCGTTCACGAACAGGTCCTGCACCACCACGCATTCCATGGCCGACAGCGCGGCCGTGACGTGACGGGTGTCGGGGTCCGATTGCGCCGGGTCCTCGCCCTGGCAATACAGGCCCATGAACGAGCCGTCGAGCGCGGCGTCGAGCATGTTGGGGATGCGCAGGCCGGGCTCGGCCTGGATTGGTACGCCCCAGTCGCGCTCGAACAGTTCGCGCGTCGCCGTGTCGGAAACGTGGCGGTAGCCCGGCAACTCGTGCGGGAAGCTGCCCATGTCGCAGGAGCCCTGCACGTTGTTCTGGCCGCGCAGCGGATTGACGCCGACGCCCTCGCGGCCGACGTTGCCGGTGGCCATGGCGAGGTTGGCGATGGCGATCACCGCCGTCGAGCCCTGCGCATGCTCAGTGACCCCGAGGCCATAGTAGATCGCCGCGTTGCCGCCCGTGGCGTAGAGCCGCGCGGCCGCGCGAACTGCGGCGGCCGGCACGCCGCTGGCGGCTTCCAGCGCCTCGGGGGAATTTTCGGCACGCGCGGCGAACTCGCGCCAATCGGCATAGGCCCGGGCTTCGCAGCGTTCGGCGACGAAAGCCGCATCGACCAGGTTCTCGCTGACGATGACATGGGCCATGGCCGAGAGCACCGCGACATTGGTGCCGGGCCGCAGTTGCAGGTGGTGGGCGGCGCGCACGTGCGGGGAACTCACCAGGTCGATGGCGCGCGGGTCGATGACGATCAGCTGCGCGCCTTCGCGCACGCGGCGCTTGAGGCGCGAGGCGAACACCGGATGCGCATCGCTCGGATTGGCGCCGATCACGACGATGACATCGGCCTGCTCGATGGATTTGAAGGTCTGCGTCCCGGCCGATTCGCCCAGGGTCTGCTTGAGGCCGTAGCCGGTGGGCGAATGGCAGACGCGGGCGCAGGTGTCGACGTTGTTGTTGCCGAAGGCGGTACGCACCAGCTTCTGCACCAGGTAGTCCTCTTCGTTGGTGCAGCGGCTGGAGACGATGGCGCCGATGGAATTGGTGCCGTGCTTCGCCTGGATGCGGCGGAACTCGCCCGCGGTGTGGCTCAGCGCTTCCTCCCACGACACCTCGCGCCAGGGATCGCTGATCTTCGCCCGGATCATGGGCTTGGTGATGCGGTCGGGATGGGTCGCGTAGCCCCAGGCGAAGCGGCCCTTGACGCAGGCGTGGCCCTCGTTGGCGCGGCCCGCGTCGGCCGGTACCATGCGCAGCACCTGTGTGCCCTTCACCTCGGCGCGAAAGCCGCAGCCGACGCCACAGTAGGCGCAGGTGGTATTCACGCTGCGCTCGGCCTGGCCCAAGTCGATCACCGTCTTCTCGACCAGCGTCGCCGTCGGGCAGGCCTTGACGCAGGCGCCGCAGGAGACGCAGTCCGAATCCATGAAGGACCCGCCCTGCCCCGCCGTGACACGCGAGCCGAAACCGCGCCCGGCGATGGTCAGCGCGAACGTGCCCTGGGTTTCCTCGCAGGCGCGCACGCAACGGTTGCAGACGATGCACTTGCCGGGGTCGTAGCTGAAGTAGGGGTTGGATTCGTCCTTCGCCGCCCCGGTGAAATGATTCTCACCTGACATGCCATAGCGCACCTCGCGCAGGCCGACCACGCCGGCCATGTCCTGCAACTCGCAATCGCCGTTGGCGGCGCAGGTCAGGCAGTCCAGCGGATGGTCGGAGATGTAAAGCTCCATCACGTTGCGCCGCAGTTTGGCCAACTGCGGCGACTGCGTGCGCACCTTCATGCCGGCTTCGGCCGGCGTGGTGCATGAGGACGGGTAACCCTTGCGGCCTTCGACTTCCACCAGGCACAGGCGGCAGGAGCCGAAGGGCTTGAGTTCCCGGCTGTCGCACAGCTTGGGGATCATCACCCCGGCGGCAACGGCGGCGCGCAGCAGCGGCGTGCCGGCCGGAACGCTGACGGCGATGCCGTCGATCTCCAGAGTCACCGTATCGCCAGCGCCGACTCTTGCGGCGCCGAGCTGGAGTTCTTGCGGAGCGTTCATGCGAAATCCTCCGGAAAGTGATGCAGCGCCGACAGCACCGGAATCGGCGTCATGCTGCCCATGGCGCAGGCCGAGCCTTGCACCATGGTCTCGCAGAGATCTTCCAGCAGTTCAATCTGCGCACGATCACCGGCGCGAATGCGGTCGATGACTTCCACCCCGCGCGTCGAGCCGATGCGGCAGGGCGTGCATTTGCCGCAGGATTCGATGGCGCAGAACTTCATCGCGTAGCGCGCCTGCTTCGCCATGTCCACCTTGTCGTCGAAGGCGACGATGCCGCCGTGGCCGAGGCCGGCACCGATCGCGGCAAAGGCCTCGTAATCCAGTGGCGTATCGAATTGCGCTTCGGGCAGGTAAGCGCCCAGCGGCCCGCCGACCTGCACCGCGCGCAGCGGCCGGCCGGAACGCGAGCCGCCGCCGAAGTCGTAAATCAGCTCACGCAATGTCAGGCCGAAAGGCACTTCGACCAGGCCGCCGTGGCGGATGTTGCCGGCAAGCTGGAAGGGCAGCGTACCGTGCGAACGACCGCTGCCATGCTCGCGATAGGCTGCCGCGCCCTGCGCCAGTATGTCCGGTACGCTGGCCAGGGTGATGACGTTGTGGATCAGCGTCGGCCGGCCGAACAGGCCTTCGACCGCCGGTAGCGGCGGCTTGGAACGGACGATGCCGCGCCTGCCTTCGAGGCTTTCCAGCAGCGCCGTCTCTTCGCCGCAGACATAGGAGCCGGCACCCTTGCGCACTTCGACATGGAATTTGCCAAACCCGTCGCCGAGGAAATCGCCCGCCGCCGCCAGCGCCGCTTGCAGCGCGGCGATGGCATGCGGGTATTCGGAACGCACGTAGATGTAGCCGCGATCCGCGCCCACGGCGCGGCCGGCGATGGCCATGCCTTCGAGCAGGCAGAAGGGGTCGCCCTCCATCAGCATGCGATCCGAATAAGTGCCGGAATCACCCTCGTCGGCATTGCAGACCACGTACTTCTGCGTGGCAGCTGCTTCGAGCACGGTGCGCCACTTGATGCCGGCCGGAAAGGCCGCGCCGCCGCGCCCGCGCAGGCCCGAGTCGGTGACGGCCTGGACGATCGCGGCCGGAGCCATGGCCCGCGCGCGGCGCAAGCCTTCGCCACCGCCGCGCGCGATGTAGTCGGCCAGCGAGCGCGGATCGACGACGCCGAGGCGGCGCGTCACCAGCCGCGTCTGGCGCGCCAGCCAGGGGATCGACTCTGTCGGACCGAGGCGCAGCGGGTGTTCTCCGCCGGAGGGAAAATTTGCGGCGAACAGGCTGTCGACCACGTCGACCGTCACCGGGCCATAGGCGATTCGCCCCTGCGCCGTCACCACCTCGACCAGCGGCTCCAGCCAGACCATGCCGCGCGAGCCGTTGCGCACCAGGCGCAGCTCGATGCCGCGCGCGGCGGCGGTGGCGGCGATCGCGTCGGCCACGGCATCGGCGCCCAAGGCCAGGGCGGCCGCATCACCCGGAACATAGACGGTGGTCCTCATCGCTCCGCCTCCAGCCGGGCCACCAAGGCATCGAACTTCGCTGGCGTCATCGCCGCGTGCAGTTGCGTCTCGTCGACCTGCACGGCCGGACCGCAGGCGCACAGGCCCAGGCAATACACCGGCTCCAGCGTCACATCGCTGCCGGCCAGGCGTGTCCGCGCATGCTCGGCCAGCACCTCGCCGCCCACCGCCTGGCAGGCCTCGGCGCAACAAACGCGGACCACGTGGCGACCCGTCGGCTCCTGGCGGAAGTGGTGGTAGTAGCTGATCACGCCATGGACTTCGGCGCGCGACAGGTTCAGGGCCGTCGCGATCGCCGGCACGGTTTCCGGCGGAATGAAGCCGACCGCGTTCTGGACTTCATGCAACACGGGCAGCAGCGCGCCGGGCCGGTCGCGATGCGCGTCGAGGATGCGGGCAAGGGTGGCGGCAATGTCCATCCCGCTTTGTACCCCGCCAACGAGGCAAGCGAAAGCGGGAAATAGCGAAGACCTATGCAGGTTTCTCGAACGTAGGGCGTGCTCTCATTCAGGCGACGGCTGCGAAGGAGCTTGCCTGGGTGCAGGGCAAGACGGGAGGAGCGCCGTTGGGTTGTTCCCAACAAGCGACGACCAACGCCGCCATGCGGCCAGGCAAGCCCTTCCCGAAGGGTTGCGCAGGAAGGCGCGTCTGCGGCGTTGCGGCGCTTGCCCACAGATGACTGTGGGCGGCGCGCCGCGCCTTGCATCCATCGCCTTCCTGACGCAACGCAGCTCGCCGACTGAATGAGAGCACGCCCTAGGCCAGCGCCTGGGCCTCGGCGATCAGGGCGGCAACCATCGGCGGCTGCGGCTCGCGCGCCAGGGTGACAAGCCCCGTGGCCCAGTCGACCGCCGGCTCGACCAGTTCGATGGCGATCACCCCGGGCGGCGTGCCCACCTGCTCCAGCACAGCGCGCGGCACGATGGACGACCAGTGGCCCGAGCCGACATGGGCGAGGATGCTGACGATGGAGTTGGTTTCGAGCATCGGCGCAATGCCGGCACCGACGCCCGCAAATACCGCATCGATGGTCTTGCGGTTCTGCATGTCCGGCGTCAGCAGGGCCAGCGGTGCGGTCGCCGCTTCGGCCCAGCTCACGCTCTCGCGCCCGGCGAAGCGACCCGCGGCGCCAGTCAGCAGCACATGGCGCTCATGCCAGATCGGCACGATGTCCAGCCCGGCCGCTTGCGCCGATTCGACATAGACGATGCCGGCATCGAGCTCGAAGCGGCGCAGGCGGGCAATGATCTCGTCGGTCGCCAGCGACAGCACCTCGGTCGTGACATGGGCATGGCGGCGGGCGAAGGAGGACGTGAGCGCCGCCACCACGGTCAGCGCCGTCGGGATCACGCCCAGGCGCAGGCGGCCGGTAAGGCCGTCGCGCAGGCTGGCCAGCTCCTGCTTCAGGCCCTCGGCGCTCGCTGCCATGCGCTGCGCATACTCGACCACGCTGCGCCCTTCCGGCGTCAGGCCGGCGAACTGCTTGCCGCGCTCGACCACGGCGACGCCGAGTTCGGTCTCCAGGTCGCGGATCGCCGCCGACAGCGTCGAGGGCGAAACATGGCAGGCGGCCGCGGCGCGGCCGAAATGCTTTTCGCGCGCCAGGGCGATCAGGTAGAGGTATTTGCGCGAGATCACTTCTTCGCCTCAACCGCCTTGCGTCGCGCCTCCTCGGCCGCCTTCTCCGCCTCGCGGGCCTGAAGCTTGTATTCGTAGTCCTTCTTGCGCTGGTCGATGCGGGCCGCCTTCTCGGCATACTTGCGTTCGCGCTCGGCGCGCTTTCTGGCATTCTCCGGAGCCGCCTTGGCCCGCCGCGCGTCCTCCTGCCGGCGCTCCTCGATCTTGCGCAGCTTCGCCTCGCGCTCGGCGGCAATCTTGCCACGCTGGCTTTCCAGTCGCGCCTGCGCGTTGGCCTCGCGTTTTTCGCGCTCGGCGGCGCGCTGTGCTTCCTTTTCGCGATGATTTGCCTCGGCCTGCGGGCGTCCGACCGCTTCCTCGCCATCCTTGGCCGCCCGCTTGGCCTCCCTGGCGGCGAGCTTCGCTTGCCTGTCCTCGCGCTCGACGCGCGCCGCTTCCTTCTGCAACGCTTCCGCTTCACGCGTCGAGGCCGCGCGTCTGTCCTGGGCCGCGGTCAGGCAGCCGAGGGCAATCATCCGCGTGCTGCAATCGGCCTTGTCCGACTGGAAACGGCGTTCCGCCGCAGCGCGAATTTCCTTGGCGCGGGCGCGCGCCGCCGGCGCGTTGTCTGCCGTAATGCCGGTGGGTGGGTTTTCCTGAGCCGTCGTGCCGGCGGCAAACAGCAGCCAGAACAGGTAGCCCAGCAAACGATGGATTCGGAAAGCCATGAGAGGACGCAGCTTAGTCGTTTCGCCATGTTTTTGCCAAGGCGGGACGGCAGCGCCTCCGGACACGGATCCTGCACCGCGCCCGAAACTGGCTCAGCGGGCCATTTGCCAGATCAGGCAGCGGTTGTTCGACGGCATGTCGATGTCCTCAAGCAGGCGCAGGCCGGCTTTCGCGGCCAGCGCGTCAACGGCCTCAAAGTCCCGGATTCCCTGGTGGGCGGCGCGGGCCTTGAGCTGGGCGTCGAAGGCTTGGTTGCTTTCGCTGGTGAAGCTTCCCCGGTACTTGAAGGCGCCGTAGATCGCCAGCTTCGCGTTCCCGGTCATGATTCCCGGCAGTTGCCGGAACATGAGCTCGACCTCGGACCAAGGCATGATATGCAGGGTATTTGCGCTGAATATCGCGTCGAACCGATTCATGGGCCAGGCACCGGCAACATCGAGTTCCAGTGGCGGCAACAGGTTGGGCAGCCCTGCCTCCTCCAGCCAGGCGCCAATGCCCGCCAGGTTTTCGGCGCGGTCCGAGGCCTGCCAGCTCAGCTGCGGCAGCGCGGCGGCGAAATACACGGCATGCTGGCCGGTGCCGCTGCCGATTTCGAGCACCCGGGCACGGTCAGCGAAGTGGCTGCGCAGGACGGCGAGAATGGGCTCCCGATTGCGCGCGCAGGATGGTGCGTCGGGCTTCTCGATCATCGGCGTCACGACAACTCCTAGTAGGCTCGTTTGTACGTGCTGGCGGGATCCTTCGCCGGCAGCGCCTCGCCGGGCTGCGCGGCGCGGGCCTCCGCCACCAGTCGCGGCACGTTGTCGCCGGTCAGCGTGCCGAGAAAGGCGACGAGCGACTTCTTCCCGGCGACGCTGAGTCCAAGGGGCTTGAGCAGGGGATCCTTGTGCGGATTGTCGATGCCGCCGCGGTCGTAGAACTCGATCACGTCGCCGAGGGTAGCGAGCGAGCCGTCGTGCATGTAGGGAGCGGTCAAGGCCACGTTGCGCAGGCTCGGGGTGCGATAGGCCCAGGAGTCGGCGGGATCGAGCGTGACCTCGTAGCGCCCGACATCCGGCTGCCGTTTCTCGAAGGCGTCGAGCGCCTTGTCCTCGATCTCGACGAACTTGCCGGGGGCCAGTTGCACCCGATGGCGACGCGGCAGATCCATGCTGTTGGCGTAGCCGATGCCGGTGTTGTGGAAGCGGTTGTCGGCAAACAGTGCGGTCTTTTCGCCGACGTGATGGCAGGCGACACAGCCGGCCTTGCCGGTGAACAGCGCGAACCCCGCCTGCTCCTCCGCATTCAGCGCCCCGGCCGTGCCACCATAGCGCCAGGCGTCGAAGCGCGATCCGGCCGACACCAGGGTGCGCTGGTAGGCCGCGAGCGCCAGCCCGATTGTCATCATGTCGGGACCGCGACCGTCGAAGGCGGCCTCGAAGCGGCCGGCGTATTCGGGCAGGGCCTTGATCTTCTCGACCACATAGCCGATCGAGGGATTGGCCATTTCATTGCCCGCCAGCAGCGGCCCCCAGGCCTGGTTCTCCAGGCTGAACTCGCGGCCGTCATGGAACAACTGCTCGACGTAGGCGACGTTGTAGATGGTCGGCGAATTGCGGCGGATGGTCTGGCCTTCAAGGCCGATCGCGGTGCCCAGTTCATTGGAGGTGAAACCCTGTTCGGGGACGTGGCACATGCCGCAGGACAAGGTGTTGTTGTGCGACAGGCGACGGTCCATGAACAGGCTGCGGCCAAGCTCGATGCGGGCCTTGAGCAGCGGGGCGTCGGGCGGCGCCGGTATGGCCGGCAGTCCCAGCGGTGCCGGTACAGCCACCGGCGCGGCACGATCGCAGGCCGCCAGTGCGAACAGCCCGGCAAGGATCGCGACGCGGAAAAACTTCATCGCGGCACCACCCCGTCCTCGATCAGCAGGGTCTTGATGTCGTTGAGCACCATCGCCGGCAACAGGTATTCGGTGGTGTAGATCTCGCGAACCTCGCCGCGCCGGTCGATCAGGAATACCTTGAGCACGTGGCTGTAGGTGCCCATGGCCTTGCCCGTGGCACGGTCCACTTCGATGCCGACGTCCTGGCCCCAGCCCTTGAGGATGGGCAGCAGCTCGCGCCGCGAGCGCGTGGTGAGGAAGTCCCATGCGACATTGCCGGGCGCGGCATGCTGGGCGCCGTAAAGCGCCAGCATCGCCGGCGTGTCGCGCTCGGGGTCGAAGGAAAGGCTGACGAAGCCGATGCGCCCGCGAACCGGCGGCAACTTGTCGAGTTCACCTTTCAGCATGTGCATCACGGACAGCGCATAGGGGCAACCGTTGGGATCGGCGCAGGAAGCGTACATGAAGGCCAGCAGCGTGACCCGACCGCGGGTGAATTCCTGCAGTCGTCGCCGCTTCCCCGCCGAATCCAGTACCGCGCCGTCGCCGGCCGCCTGGATCCGCTCCAGCCGGTAGCTGCCCGCGGGTGGCGGCGTGAAATCCATGACCGGCGCCGCAGCTACTTCAAGCGTCAGGAACAACAAGAAAAGAAGCCCGCCCCAAGCGACGGGGCGGGCCGGACTCAAAGCCACCAGGAATTCCCCGCGATGCGTCTAGCGGGATTGCGCCAGCAGCGGGAGCACGGCTTGCGCGGATTCGAGGGGCTTGAGGGTCGAAAGATCGCGAGCCTGGAACTTCATGTGGTGGGCGCGACCGAGCTTTTCCTTGTAGAAGTCGATCTCGAAGGCCAGCTTGAGGTCCTTGCCGTCCCAGTTGAAGACCTTGAGGAACTGCTCGTCGTCCTTGCCCTTCTTGTCCCAGTTGCCGAGCAGGGAACTGGTGAAATAGACGCGCTTGCCGTCGAAGCTTTGCGACACCATGTTCACCTGCGAGCCGATGTGCTTGCTGTAGGTTTCCTTCGGCCTCATCGGGTCCGACATATCCCAATAACGGGCCGTGCCGTCCATGAAGGTATTGATCCACATGCCTTTGGCATCCGCGGTGATGCTGATGTCGACCGGCAGCGGGATCTTGGCCGGGTCGCCGATGGTGCCGACGTCCTTGACCTGCCACTCACCCTTGGCATCCTGCTTGTACACCCAGATTTTCGAGGTCAGCGCCGTGGTGGTGACAGCCCAGTTCTCGCCCGACTTCCAGGACCAGCGCACTTCCAGCGGTGCGCCGGGGGTCTGGAACACCTTGATCGGTTTCATGGTCTTCATGTCCCACATCACCGAGGTGTTGCCGAAGCGCTTCATTGCCTCGCCATCCTTGACCAGCTTGCCGAGGTCCATCATGTAGTTGTTCCAGCCGGTGAAGGACGAGGTGAGGAAGACGTTCTTCTGCGGGTTGATCCCGGCGTCGTAACCGTAGCCGTCGCCACCCTCCTTGGGCATGGCGTGGTGAGCCACGTACTCGCCCTTGTTGTTGTAGACGGCGATGCCGGTCTCGCCGCCGTGGTCCTTCTTGTTCGACAGGGGAGTGATCAGCATGCGACCGGGCATGGCGATGAAGGAGTGCGGACCGACGAAGCCGGTCTTCTCGACGAAGTCGGTGATGGTCTTGACCAGCTTGGGCTTGGCCGGGTTGCTGCCGATGTCGAAAATGAAGATCTTGTTCGAGTCGAGCGCACCGCCCCAGAGGAAGCGCCGGTCGTCCGACAGTCCGACGTGGTGGATTTCGCCGCGACCACCGACGGACAGCTTGTGGATCACCTTGCCATAGCTCTTGGACTTGGGATTCACGTCCACCGTAACCAGCTTGTCGGATCCGTCGCCGACCCCCTTGACGCCGAGCGTCCAGACATACACGAGGTCTTCCTGGCCCTTGATCAGGGGCGTAAATGGCGAACAGCTGGTTTCGTCGGCGATCGCCGGCGCACCGGCCGCGATGGCGACGGCGGCGAGGACCATCCGGCAGAAACGGGAGCGCCGGGCAAGCTGGCTGGGCTTCATGATGTTGATTTCCTCCTATCAGGGTTGTACTCTGCGCCGGCCGACGCCTAGCGTCCCGCCGACAGTCCAGGCGCGGCGAAATGCCGCACTTTCGGTTTCAACTTGTTATTCTTCAAGCAATTTACTTGAACGGGCGCGGCGGACAATTGGGGTGTTTACCTAGTCGCCCCGTGGATCTTCCCTATTGACCCCGGAGACTCCGCAGCTAGAGTGGACTGGCGAAATCGATGAGCGCCGCCGATATGCTTCCTGCCAGTGACATGCTTTGGCTCGCCCTGGTGGTCCTCGGCGGGAGTTTGGCGGCCGTCCTGATAGTCCTCGGCGTCGTCCTCGCACGACTCCGCGATACCGAGCGAAGGTTGGACGAAAAGGAGTCGCGACACGAATCCGTGCTCGACCGCCTGCAGGAAAACGAATACCGCCTGCGCACCATCATCGAGTCGGAACCCGAGTGCGTGAAGCTGCAGGCGGAGGATGGCACGGTGCTTGAAATCAATCCGGCCGGCTTGCGCCTGGTGGATGCAAACCAGCCGGCCGATATCATCGGGCGCAAGATATTTTCAGTGGTGGCTCCGGAATACATCGACATCTACCGCGAGAACATGCGGCGCGTTTTCGCCGGCGAAGCGATGGTCTACGAATTCCGCGCGATCACCCTGAAGAACCGGGTGGCGTGGATGGAAACCCACGCCGCGCCCTTGCGCGACGCGCGCGGCAACATCTACGCCCTGCTGGGCATCACCCGCGACATCACCGAACACAAACAGGCCGAGGAACAGGCGCGGCGCCACCAGACCGAACTGGCTCGCGTCGCGCGCCTGTCCACCATGGGCGAAATGGCCACCGGCATTGCCCACGAATTGAACCAGCCGCTTTCCGCAATCGCCAATTTCTCGCGCGGCTGCATTCGCCGCCTGCGTGGGGGCGGCATGAGTCCGGTGGAGTTGATCGAGCCGCTGGAAGAAGTCTGCGAACAGGCCGAGCGCGCCGGCGACATCCTGCGCCACGTGCGCGATTTCGTGCGCAAGAGCGAACCGCGGCTGAAGCCCATGGACGTCAACCAGATCGTTCGCGCCGTGGTCAAGTTCACCGAACACGAAGCGCGCCAGCAGCGCACGCTGGTACGCCTGCATCTCGATCCCCAACTGCCCAAGGTGGCGGCGGACGCGATCATGATCGAACAGGTGATGGTCAACCTGGTGCGCAACGCGATCGAAGCCATGAGCGAGGCCAACTCCGCGCGGCGCGAAATCGCAATTCACAGCCGGCTGTTCGGAGCCGATTCAGTGGAAATCGAGATCGTCGATAGCGGGCCCGGCATCGATGGCAACCTGATTGACCAGGTGTTCGACCAGTTCTTCACCACCAAGCCCGAGGGAGTGGGCATGGGCCTCGCAATCAGTCGCTCGATCATCGAATCGCACGGCGGCACGGTGCGGGCCGAGTCGAGCCGCGACGGCGGCGCCATCCTGCGCTTTACCCTCAAGATCAGCCCACAGCAATCGAATCGCCGTGAACGAGCCGACAGTATTCATAGTTGACGACGACCAGGCCGTGGCGCGCAGCCTGCGCTGGCTGATCGAATCGGTGCGGCTGCGGGTGGAGACTTACGCATCGGCGCAGGCCTTCATCGACGGCTACGACGCCGCACGCCCCGGTTGCCTGGTACTCGACGTGCGCATGCCGGGCATGAGCGGAATAGAGTTGCAGGAACGCCTGGCCGCGCAGCGCATCCGCATCCCGATCATTTTCATCACCGGCCATGGCGACGTGCAGATGGCGGTACGCGCGGTACAGGCGGGCGCCTTCGACTTCGTCGAAAAGCCCTTCAACGACCAGGACCTGCTCGACCGCATTCAACGGGCCATCGCCCGCGACGGCGAGTGTCGCGATCGCGACCTGCACCAGGCGCGCCTGCGAACCCTGTTTGCCAGCCTGACACCGCGCGAACGCGAAGTACTGGAACTCGTCGTGGACGGACTTTCCAACAAGGCTGTGGCCAACGCGCTCGGGCTCAGTGCCAAGACCGTCGAGGTGCATCGCGCCAAGGTCATGGAAAAGATGCACGCGCGCTCGGTCTCGGACCTGGTCAAGATGGCCATGCAGAGGCAGGCCTGGGACTAGCGCGGCGCGCCATGGCCGGCAGATCGGTGCAGCTACCCTGCGCCAGGTGCGCCGCCATGCCTATGGTTTCGCCCAAGGTCGGATGCGGATGATGAATCTTGCGAGCGATATCGTCGGCGCGGCAGTTCTCGCTGATCGCCAGCGCGATCTCGCCTATCATGTCGCCGGCCCCGCTGCCGACAATCGACCCGCCCATCAGGCGACCGTCGTCACGGCCGAACAGCAGTTTGGTCATTCCGTGCTCGGCTCGGTTGGCAATGGCCCTTCCCGACGCCGCCCAGGGAAACTTTGCCACGTCAACCGCGATTCCCTGGCGTTTTGCGGCATCCTCGGACAGACCCACCCAGGCGATCTCCGGGTGGGTATAGGCCACGCCAGGGATCAGCGATCCGTCATGGCTCGCCTCCAGGCCGGCCGCGCATTCGGCGGCGACATGGGCCTGATGCAGCGCCTTGTGCGCCAGCATGGGTGGGCCGACGATATCGCCGATCGCATGGATGTGTCGTACATTGGTCCTCATGTGCTGGTCGACGCCGATGACCCCGTCCTTGCCGACGGCGACGCCCGCCTTGTGCGCATCGAGCTTCAGTCCGTTGGCCTTGCGCCCGACGGATTGCAGGATCATGTCGTAGCGCACCAGGCCCGCGGGGACGGCCGGCCCCTCGAAGGCAACCCAGACGCCGTCGGCCCGTGTCACCACGGCGGCGATGCGGGTACCCGGCATGACGTGGTCGAAGCGGTGGCGGTTCTGCTCCTCCCAGATGCGCACCAGGTCGCGGTCGGGCCCCGGCATCAGGGCATCCTGCAGTTCGACGACGTCGATCCGCGTTCCGAGCGCCGAATACACCGTGGCCATTTCCAGGCCAATGATGCCGCCGCCGACCACCAGCATGCGGCGCGGAACCGCGGGTAGCTCAAGCGCGCCGGTGGAATCGACGATGCGTTCGTCCCTCGGCAGCAAAGGCAGGCGCAGCGGATGGGAGCCCGCCGCGATGATGCACTTGGCGAAGCGAACGGTCTGCTGGCCGGCATCGCCGGCGAGATCGACCACCACCCGGTGCGCATCCTCGAAGCGGCCGCGACCGTGCAACACGCGCACGCCGCGCGCACGCGCCATGCCGGCCAGGCCACCCGTAAGGCGCGCAACGGTGCCTGCCTTGTAGGCACGCAAGCGGTCGAGATCAACTTCCGGGGCGGCGAAACGAATGCCGCAATCCGCCATGCCAGTGGCTTCTTCCATGCCGGCGACGAGGTGCAGCAGGGTCTTCGAGGGTATGCATCCGACGTTGAGGCAAACCCCGCCGAGCGCTGCATGCTGTTCGACGAGTACGGTATCCAGCCCCAGGTCGGCGGCGCGAAAGGCCGCCGAGTAGCCGCCCGGCCCGCCACCGATCACCAGCAGTTCGCAGCGGATTTCGGGCGCGGCTTGCGCCGCCGACCGTGTCGCGCTGAACGCGGCGAACAGCGAAAAGCGGGCCGCCGGCGCCTCGCCGCCGTACTCCGGGCGCCGACTCTTCGGTCGCTGTTCGAGGCTTTCTACCAGCACCGCGACCGCCTGCCCGGATGCCACCGCGTCGCCGGCGGCGACGCGGATCTCGACGATGGTTCCGTCGACCGGCGCCAGCACATCCAGCGTCGCCTTGCCGGACTCGACGACCAGCAGCGGATCGTCGGCGAACACGCGGTCGCCCGCCCGGACCAGGATCTCGGCTACCGACAGGTCCCCCTTGTCGCCGACATCCGGCACCCGGATGTCATGCTGCCGATCCGCCGTGGACATCAGGCCACCACCGCGGCGCCGTTGATGGTTACCTTGCCGGTGACCTCGATCGGACGCGCCAGGGTATCCAGCACCGGGCAGTGGCTCTCTACCGCTTCGATCAGCTTGCGCAATTCGGCCTCGGGCGCCGTGCTCCTGAGGATGGTCTCGTAGCTGATCTTCTGGTAGCCGGGCGGTACCGAAGGATCCATGCCGAACAGGCCCTTGAGGTCGAGCGAGCCCTTGAGGTTCACTTTGACCTCGTCGAGCTTGATGCCCATCATCGAGGCCATCGCCGCGTACATGATCTCCTGGCAGGAGCCCAGCGACACCAGCAACAGCTCGACCGGGTTGGCACCCTGGTCGCCGCCGCCCAGCTCCGGCGGCTCGTCGACCACGATGGGCGCGAAGCCGCGCACCTGGCCGGTGCAGCGCACATTTTCGACCAGAGCGGTCTGCGCCTCGAACACCACTTTGGACATCACCGGATTCTGCTGGATTCCCTGCACCGTCTTGCTCAACGCTTCCTTCAAGGCTTGCTGCGACATGGCTGATCCTCCGTTCGGGTTGGGATGGCCGTCGTCGGCCATGTCATATGCGGGCCGACTGACGGCGGGAGCCGGCGCAATGTCGCCTGCTGCCCGGAACCACTCTGGAACAATTTCTCGCCGATTGATATCCGGACGATCCCCGAACGGATAGGGGCTTTCCCCAAGCGCAGCCACCTCTCAGAGCGGCAGGTAGTGGTCCACCAGCAACGCGGCGAACAGCAGGGACAGGTAGACGATCGAGTAGCGGAACGCAGCCTGCGCCCTGGCATCGCTGTAGTCGCGCCAGAGACGCCAGGCACGGAAAATGAAGCCCGCGTTCAGCACCAGTGCCGCGCCGAGGTAAATCGCGCCGCTCATGCCGACGGCAAATGGCAGCAGTGTCACCGCCCCCAGCACCAGCGTATAGGCGACGATGCTGCGCTGGGTGTATTCCCGGCCATGGACCACGGGCAGCATGGGCATGCTGGCATCGGCGTATTCCCTGGCGCGATAGAGGGCGAGGGACCAGAAGTGCGGCGGTGTCCACAGGAAGATGATCAGGAACAGCAGCCAGGCCTGCTCCGGCGTCTGCCCTGTCGCCGCCGCCCAGCCCAGCACCGGCGGCATCGCCCCGGCGGCGCCGCCGATGACTATGTTTTGCGGCGTCAGCGGCTTCAGGATCACCGTATAGATCAGCGCATAGCCGATGAAAGTCGCCAGCGTCAGCCACATCGTCAGGGGATTGACGAAGGTATGCAACAGCAGCAGGCCGCTGCCGCCAATCGCGGCCGAGAACACGAAGGTTTCGATCACATCGAGTTCGCCCTGCGGCAGCGGCCGGCCGCGGGTACGTGCCATGATGGCGTCGATGCGCCGCTCGATCAGGCAGTTGACCGCCGCCGCGGACCCGGCCACCAGGGCGATGCCCAGCGTCGCCGCCAGCAGGGTCGGCATCGGTACGCCATCGGGCGTCGCCAGCAGCATGCCGATCACGGCGCAGAACACGATCAGCGACACGACCCTGGGTTTGGTCAGGCGCAGGTAGCGACGCAGCCTGGCGCCGGTTCGTGGTCCGGCAAGAACGAATTCGGTCATGGCTCCTCCCCGGTCGACATGGATGGCTGGCGCAAGTCTGGAACCGGAGCTGAATGCTGACAATCGGGAATAACCTTGCCATGGCTAGGTAAACATCCCAATTGCCGGCCCCTGCCCGAGGGCCTATCGTTGCGAAAGCGTGGCGGTCGCGGTTGACCGCCACCACGCCACACGCCACGATCCGGGCGACGCGGCGACCGAGAGACGGATCGGGAGGAGGCCATCACATGCTGGATTTTCTGTTTTCAGGCTGGGGCGCGTTCTGGGTGACGATGGGCATGCTGCTGCCCTTCGCCGGGATGTTCTGGTACGTGATCCACCGCAAGTCGGTGGTCGATTCCGGGCCGGGCACCACGCCGCCTGCGACCCTGTCGCGTCTGGAAGGCTATTGGCTCACTGCAGTTTTCGTCATCTTCGTGACCATCAATCTGGCGAGCCTCAAGTTCATGCCCATCATCGCCACCGCGCGCGCGGCGACCGGCGGCCTGCCGGTGCAGGAAGTTCAGCTGACGGCTACCTCATGGAGCTATGAAATGTCCACCCGTGAGGTCGAGGCCGGCAAGCCGGTGCGCTTCGCCGGCCGGGCCAAGGACACCCAGCATGGTTTTGCCGTCTATCACCCCGACGGTCGCATGCTGTTCACCATGCTGATGATGCCGGGTGTGGCCAAGCCGACCAGCGTCGTGCACACCTTCACCGACCCCGGCACCTACAAGGTACGCTGCCTTGAATACTGCGGCATCGCCCACCATGGCATGAAGGACGAACTGACTGTCGTCAAGAGCAAGAGCGCCACCTGACCCGAGGAGAATCCAAGATGACCATCGCTACCGCCATCGTGAGAGGCACCCCGGTCTTCGGCCGGATGTTCAGCGTCGACAAGAGTACCGGCCTGGAGGAAATCAACGCCTGGCCGGCGTTGATGATCATGGCCTCCTTCATCTGGCTGGCGGTCGCCGGCCTGCTCGGCCTGGTGATGCCGGCCACCCAGATGTTCGACCTCGATTCCGGCCATTTCTACACCACGCTGACCCTGCACGGCGCGGCGCTGGCTTTTCCGTTCTCCTTCCAGCTCATGGTCGGGGTCGGCCTGCACCGCTCCGGCGGTTGCGTCGGCAAGCCGATCACCGGCTGGCTGCCGGCGATGTGTTTCATCACCATGAACCTCGGCGCCGCCCTGCTCACCGTGGCCGTGCTGATGGGCTTCAAGGTCAGCCTGGTGGTAATGTTCCCGCTGCCGCTGGTCGGCGCGCAGATGGGCATCTGGAGCATGAACACGGTGATCCTAGGCTTCACCGGCATCTACCTGGTGCTGGCCTGCATGATCCTGTTCTATCCGCTGCTCGGACTGTCGATGCTGTTCTTCGGCAAGAAGCGGCAGGACCTGGTGCTCTCGGAGCGCTCGCTCAATGATCCTGGCATGCTTGGCATGACGCTTTCCGCCCTGACGCTGCTGATCGCCGGCCTGCCGCTGGTGGTCGTCGGTACCACGCTGCTGCTCGCGCTGTACGGCGTGATCCCGATGTCGTTGGCGGCCTGGGCCGCAGATCCCGTGGTGTTCCAGTACTGCTTCTACATCTTTGCCCACAACCTGATGGAAGCCATGGCCTTGATGGTGTCGAGCGCGATGTACGCGACCCTGCCGCTGTATCTCGCCGACGGCACGCGCAAGCTGTTCAGCGACAAGCTGGCCAACACCGCGCTGTGGATCCTGTTGCTGACTTCGGTTACCTCCTTCCTCCACCACTTCATCACCTTCTACCCCAACCAGCCCGCGTCGCTATCCTACTGGGGCAACATCATGAGCTGGGGCACCGGCATCGGCGCCGCGATCAGCATCTTCACGGTGCTGGCGACGATCTGGCAGCACGGCCTGCGCGCCGAGCCGGGCATCATCGCGGTGCTGCTGGGCTGGGCGCTCTACATCCTCGACGGCGCCAGCGCCATCGTCACCTCCAACGTCGCCTGGGCCTATGTGCTGCACGGCACGATGTGGCAAAGCGGGCATACGATGACCGTGATCCTGGCGATGTCGCTGATGTGGATGGGCGTGCTCTACCACCACTATCCGGTGATCACCGGGCGCAAGCTCGATCCCGTGCTCGGCACCTGGTTCGTGCGCCTGTTCACCGTCGGCGGCTTCGGTGCCGCAATCGCGATGCTCGCCGGCGGGGCGGCCGGCATGCCGCGCCGCTTCGCCGACTGGAACCAGGAAGGGTGGATGTTCTACGGCAACATGATCATGATCTTCGGCCTGATCCTCGGCGCCTCCTTCGTGGTCTATGCGTACAATCTGTTGCAGTCGCGCGAGCTCGGCGACGCGCTGGGGCAGCGGGTCGGCGCCACCTGACGGGCACCGCCGCACGCCCGAGACCCCCGGTGACGGCGGCGGCGCAAGCCCCGCCGTCCTTCACGTGAACAGCAGGGGAGCGTCATGCACTGCAAGCTCTGCGGCCTGCCCAATCCCACGTCGCCCCTGCGCGACGCCGGTCATGAGTTCTGCTGCCATGGTTGCCGTGAGGTCTATCGCTGTTTCGGGGAGACGGCCGCCGCGGCGGAACGCCCCGCAACGACCACTACGCCGCCGCAAGCCCGCGAAGCCTTCCTCTGGGTCGATGGCATGCACTGTGCCTCATGCGAATACCTGATCGAGCGCCTCGCACCGCGAACCCCGGGCATCCTCGCCGCGACGTCAAGCTACGCCAGCGGCACCGTGAAGATCGCCTACGACCCGGCATTGATCGATGAAGCGCAACTGCCGGCGGCGATCGGCCGCGCCGGCTACCGCGCACGCCTGCGTGACGAGGCCGCGCCGGAACATGACGAGCGTCCCGAACTGCTGCGCCTGCTGACCGCGGTTTGCCTGGCCTCGCCGGTGATGATGCTGACGCTGCTGTTCGTATACCCGGTGCACGGCGGCTTCGTCCAGCCCGGGGACTACGAGGCGATCGGCTGGCTGGCGTTCACGGCAACGCCGCTGGCCCTGTTCGTATTCACTACACTGCTGGCGTTCTATGTCGGCTGGCCGATCCTGCGCGGGGCATGGACCGCACTGCGCGTCGGCGTGCCCAACATGGACCTGCTGCTGGCGCTGGCCATCCTCGCCGCCTACGCCTACAGCACGGTGCAGTTGTTTCGCGACCCGCTGGACCTGTATTTCGAGGTCGCCGGCACGCTCGTCGCCGTGGTGACCATCGGCCGCTTCCTCGAACGCGGCGCACGCCTGAAGGCAAGCCAGGAGCTCAGCGGCATGCTGCGCGCCTGGTCCGACCGGGCCTGTGTGCTGCGCAACGGCCGCTACCTGGTGTGCGGGCTGAACCAACTGGTGCCCGGCGACCGGGTCTTCGTCCGCCCTGGCGAGGCGATCCCGGTGGACGGCGAGATCGTCGCCGGGCAGGGCGCGATCGACGAATCGCTGATGACCGGCGAGGCCTTTCCGGCGTCGCGCGGCATTGGCGAACGCGCAATGGGCGGTAGCCTCCTGCTCGAAGGCAACCTCGAAATCGAAGTCGGCGACAAGGTGGAAAGCCGCATGGCCAACCTCTCCCGGCTGCTGTGGAACATGCAGAGCACCGGCGGCGGCATGCAGGGACGCGTCGATCGGCTGGCGCGCGCCTTCGTGCCCCTGGTGATGGGGCTGGCGGCGCTGGTCGGAGGCGGCCTCCTGCTCGCCGGCGCGGCACCGGAACAGGCGCTGCTCGCCAGTCTGGCGACCCTGATCGTCTCCTGTCCCTGCACCTTCGGCCTGGCGATTCCGCTCACGGCAGCGACGGCCGTGGGCACCGCGCTGCGCCGCGGCATCATCGTCGGCAGCGCCGACCTGTTCGAGAAATCGCCGCGCATCGACATCGTCGTGCTGGACAAGACGGGCACCTTGTCCTCCGGTGAAATGGCGGTGGTGGATGTGATCGGGCCGCCCGGTATTGCTGCACGCGCGGCGGCGGTCGAACGCCATTCGGCGCACCCGGTGGGAAAGGCCATTGCCGGCCTGGATGCGACGCGCACCGCCAGCGAAATCGAACTCCATCCGGGCCGTGGCGCTGTCGCCATGGTTGGCGGACAGCGTGTCGCTGTCGGCAGTCGTGCCCTGTTCGCAACTCTCGGCTGGGCGATACCGGCCGACCTCGCGGCACGGATCGCCAACCACCGTGACGGCGACAGCGTGGTCTCCTGGGTTGGCCGCGACGGGTTTGCAGAAGGTGCCATAGTCACGCGCGACCAGCCGCGTCCCGAGTGGATCGATGTCGTAAGCACCTTGCGTCGGCACTGCCGCGTGGTATTGCTGACTGGTGCCGAGCATTCCAACGGCTATGCCGAGCACGTCGATGAAACCCATGCGGGGGTACCGCCCGAGGCAAAAGCGGCGGTGATCCGGCACCTCAAGACGCAAGGCCGGGTGGCGATGATAGGTGACGGCAGCAACGATGCGCCGGCGCTGGCGGAAGCCGATCTCGGCATTGCCTTCGGCGCACCCACGCAACTCGCCGCCGAGGCGGCCGACATGGTCATCCCCGGCGACCGCCTGGAACGCGTGCTCGATGCCTTCGCCCTGGTCGGCGCGGCGCAGCGACGCGTCCGGCAGAACCTGGCCTGGGCCTTGAGCTACAACGCAATCGCGATTCCGCTGGCCATGGCCGGCCTGCTCAGCCCCCTGGTGGCGGCAGTGGCGATGTCGGCCAGCAGCCTGCTGGTGGTGGCGAACTCGACGCGCGCACTGCTGCGCGGCGCAGAAGTCGGCGCTGGCGAGACGGCGAAGGCAGCTGGTCTCCATGTGGCGAACCCGCATCGGCCGGCGTGAATCGACCGCCGACGCGACGCCGAGGCTGCGAAAAATAGTAGCGAGCGGGCCGCAGCGGGGTGCGGCCGGAGCGCAGAAACCGGAATGTACTTGAGTACATGAGGATTTCGAGCACCGCCCAATCCCCGCTCCGGTACGCGCAGTAGATTTTTCACAGCCTCTCAGGGATTACCCCTAGCATGGACGGGATTCATCCCGATTTCCGCGCCCCCGGCGACTCGGTAAATTGCGCCTCACCGCCCGCCGCTGCCCTTGGTCAACGCCACGGCCGGCGGGCCCGACTTTTCACCAACGAATTGCCATGACACGCAGCCCCGTTCTCGCTTTCCTGGCCGGCATGCTCTGGGTTTCCGGCCTTGTTGCCGCCGCGGGGTTGCCAACCGATCACCCACGGTCAATGGCGCTCGGCGGCGACTTCGAACTGACCGACGTGCAAGGAAAACCCTTTCGCCTTGCCGATCATCGCGGCAAGGTGATTCTGCTGTACTTTGGCTACACGGGCTGTCCGGATGCCTGTCCCGCCGACCTGCTGCTGTACCGCGAGCTGCTGGCCCGCCTGGGCCCCCGCAAGGACGGGGTTTTGCCGTTGTTCATCTCGGTCGACCCGGCCCGTGACACGCCGCGCCAGCTTGCCGACTACGTCCGCCACTTCAGTCCGGACATCCTTGCGCTGACGGGCAGCGAACAGAGGCTTCTGCGGGTAGCGCGCGCCTACGGCGCCAGTTTTCGCTACGTCGGCCGCGAACGCGATACCGCCACCTATACCGTCGACCATACAATCAGCATATTCCTGCTCGATCCGCGCGGCCGCCTTGCCGGCGTGATCCCCTTCGGCACCCCGCTGGAAGAAGTGCAGCGTCGCGTCGAGGCCGTGCTGATCCCGGCCGCCGGCTCATCGGCTCGCCTCCGCGATTCCCGAGCCCATTAGAACCAACACCCAAACCAGGAGAAAACATGAAAGTCAAAGCCGCCGTCGCCCACAAGGCCGGAGCACCCTTGTCGATTGAAACCGTGGACCTCGACGGGCCACGTGCCGGCGAGGTGCTGGTGGAAATCAAGGCCACCGGCGTCTGCCATACCGACGCCTTCACGCTCTCCGGCGACGATCCCGAAGGCATATTTCCGGCCATCCTCGGGCACGAAGGCGCCGGCATCGTGGTCGAGGTAGGCGCCGGCGTCACCAGCGTCAAGCCCGGCGATCACGTGATTCCGCTGTACACCCCGGAATGTCGCCAGTGCGAATACTGCCTGTCGCAGAAGACCAACCTTTGCCAGGCGATTCGCTCGACGCAGGGCCGCGGCCTGATGCCCGACGGTACGAGTCGCTTCAGCCTCGGCGGCGAAACCCTATATCACTATATGGGGACGTCCACCTTCGCCAACTATTCCGTGATGCCCGAAATTTCCGTGGCGAAGATCCGCGAGGACGCGCCCTTCGAGAAGGTCTGCTACATCGGCTGCGGGGTCACCACCGGCATCGGCGCCGTGATCTATACGGCCAAGGTGACGCCGGGCGCGCGCGTCGTCGTCTTCGGCCTCGGCGGCATCGGCCTCAACGTGGTGCAGGGCGCACGCCTGGCCGGTGCCGAGATGATCGTCGGAGTCGACCTCAATCCGGGACGCCGCGCGCTGGCGGAAAAGTTCGGCATGACCCATTTCGTCAACCCGAAGGAGGTCGAGGGCGACCTGGTCGCCTATCTGGTCAATCTCACCAAGGGCGGCGCCGACTACAGCTTCGAGTGCGTCGGCAACGTCAAGCTGATGCGCCAGGCGCTGGAGTGCTGCCACAAGGGCTGGGGCGTTTCCACCATCATCGGCGTCGCCGGTGCCGGCCAGGAGATCGCGACGCGGCCTTTCCAACTGGTCACCGGCCGGGTCTGGAAGGGCTCGGCCTTCGGCGGCGCGCGAGGGCGCACCGACGTGCCGCGCATCGTCGACTGGTACATGGACGGCAAGATCAACATCGACGACCTGATCACCCACGTCATGCCGCTGGAACGCATCAACGAGGCCTTCGACCTGATGCACGAAGGCAAGTCGATCCGCTCCGTGGTCACCTTCTGAGCGGGCGGGCAGCCCCACACATGATGGACGCCATGCCCCTCGCCACGATCTCCCGCAATCTGTGCTTCGGCGGCGTGCAGGCCGTCTACAGCCACGACTCGCCGGAAACCGGCACGCCGATGCGTTTTGGCGTCTACCTGCCGCCACAGGCCAGCGCGCGAACGCCGGTGCCGGTGCTCTACTGGCTTTCGGGACTGAGCTGCACGGAGGAAAACTTCATCGTCAAGGCCGGCGCCCAGCGCGTCGCCGCCGAACTGGGCTTGGCCATCGTCGCCCCCGACACCAGTCCGCGCGGCCTCGATCTGCCGGGCGAAACAGCCAGTTGGGATTTCGGCCGCGGCGCGGGCTTTTACGTCGATGCCACGCAAGCCCCCTGGTCCGCACATTACCGCATGTATTCCTATGTCACGGAAGAACTGCGCTGGCTGGTCGCATGCCATTTCCCGATCGATCCGACGCGTTCGGGCATTTGCGGCCACTCGATGGGTGGCCACGGGGCGCTGACCATCGCCCTGCGTAATCCCCAGGCCTACAAGTCGGTCTCGGCCTTCGCGCCCATCACCTCGCCGATGCACTGTCCGTGGGGCGAGAAAGCGTTCGCCGGCTATCTCGGACCCGATCGCGCGGCCTGGCTCGACTACGACGCCACCGAGCTGATCGCCTCGCGCGGCTGGAAAGGCCCACCGCTGCTGGTCGACCAGGGCGCGGCCGACCCGTTTCTCGATACCCAGCTCAAGCCGGATCTATTGCGCGAGGCCTGCCGGCGCGCCGGCGTGCCGCTGGACCTGCGCCTGCGTGAGGGCTACGACCACAGTTACTTCTTCGTCGCCAGCTTCATCGAGGAGCACCTGCGCTTCCATGCGCGCCACCTGGCCAGTAGCGGAAGCCTGACCACTATCGGGGAAGCCGCGACGCACGATTGAAAAAAAGACCCGGCGCCGAGGGAGAGACGCCGGGCCCGACACCGCCGCCTCACGGGGCGACGGCGATGCTCGCTACTGCCTGCTTCGTGCAACGTGGGTCGAGATCGCGTCCATCAGGGGCGGCGACAGGCAATCATAAGGTTCCAGACCCAGCTCCTTCAGGCGCGCCCGGATCGCCGGCATCCGCGCCGGATCGGTTCCGGTTTCGATGATGGAGGACACGAACGCGGCGAATTCCGGTGGCGACCAGCCACGCACGCCGGAAAGCTCGGTATGCACGAAATCGAGGCCGAAGAAAGGATGGGCCTTGTTCTCGATACGGCCGTACATATGCACACCGCATCCCGTGCAGGCGTGGCGCTGAATCGCCGCACCGGGATCGACGACCTTCAGCTTCTCCTCATGGGCGGTCACCTTGAGCTTGTCGCGCGAAACCACGGCAACCTGGGAGAACAAGGCTCCCTCCGGCTTCCAGCACTTGCTGCAACCGCAGGCATGGTTGTGCGCTGTCTGCGCGCTGATCGTTACCTCGACGCGATCAGATGGGCATTTGCAATGCAGAACGCCTCCCGAAAAGGCCGGCAGCGCCGGCAGTACCCCGGCGTCGATCGCTGGATGGATTGCTACGGAATTGCCCATGATTTGCACTCTCCTTGGCTGTTTGAACTACGACGACGGCTCGCAAACACGTCACATAGCCAAAGATATTCGGCACGACATCGGGGAACAATCCGGACGATTACCTAGGGGCATGCAGGTTGTCCCTGAGCGAGGCAAGGCAGCAGATTCCGGGACCGCCCAAACGATGTCGGGATTCCGGCTAAACTCCCTCGAAACGGAGGAGACCACGTGAGCGAGGTCATCGTCATCGGCGGCGGCATTGCCGGCATTTGCGCCACACTGGAATTGCTCGACGCCAATCGCCGCGTCCTGCTGCTCGATCGCGACACGGCGGAAAACTTCGGCGGCCTGGCCAAGGAAAGCTTCGGCGGCATCTTCCTCGTCGGCACTCCGGAGCAGTGTCGTGCCGGCATCCGCGACACACCCGAACTGGCGCTGGCCGACTGGCGCGCGTTTGGCGAGCTCGACCCGGTCGATCGCTGGCCCAACGCCTGGGCCGAGGCCTACACCCACCGCTGCCATGACGACGTCGGCCTCTGGCTGCGCGCGCGCGGCGTCGGCTTCCTGCCGGCGCCGCACTGGGTCGAGCGCGGCTTATTCACCCCCGGCAACTCGGTGCCGCGCTTCCACATCATCTGGGGTACCGGGCGCGAACTGGCGCTGCGCCTGATCGCCGCGCTGGAGAGGCATCCGCGCCGCGCGAACCTGGAGATCCGCTTCGGCCGGCGCGTCGAGGAACTGGTCAGCGCCAACGGCCGGGTCAGCGGCTGCCGCGGCGTCGGCGAAACGGACGGCAAGCCCTTCGAGCTGAGCGCGGGAAGCGTGATCGTTGCCGCCGGCGGCTTCAATGGCAACATCGAGCGTGTGCGCCAGCACTGGCACCGCGACTGGCGCTCACCGCCGCCGGTGATCCTCAATGGTTCGCACCGTTATGCCGACGGCCGACTGCATGATGCCGTCAGCACCGCCGGTGGCACGCTCACCCACCTCGACAAGATGTGGAACTATGCCGCCGGCATCCGCCATCCGCGACCGCGCAAGCCGGACCACGGCCTATCCATCGTACCGCCGCGCTCGGCGCTGTGGCTGGACTGGCGCGGCCGGCGCATCGGGCCGATGCCGCTGGTCACCGGCTTCGACACGCGCGACCTGGTGGCCCAGGTCTGCGCCACCGAGCGCCAGTACTCCTGGCAATTGATGAACAAGGCCATCGCCATCAAGGAGCTTGCCGTCTCGGGCGCCGAGCACAATCCCTCGATCCGCGAGAAGAAGAAGCTCGCCTTCCTGCGCGACCTGTTGTTCGGCAACAAGTGGCTGTACGAAGAATTGACACATGGCTACCAGGATGTCATCACCGGCCGCGATCTGCCCGAGCTGGTGGCGAAAATGAACGCGCTGCAGGGCGACGACTCGGTGAGCATCGACGCCGTGCGTGCCGCGGCGGACGCCTACGACGCGCAGATCGATCGCGGCCAGACCTTCCACAATGACGAGCAGTTGCGCCGCATCGCCTATGTGCGCCACTGGAAGGGCGACCGCCTGCGCACCTGCAAGTTCCAGAAGATCCTCGACCCGAAGGCCGGGCCGCTGCTGGCGATCCGCGAATTCATCATCAGCCGCAAGAGCCTGGGCGGGATACAAACCGACCTGCAATGCCGCGTGCTCGACGCCGGCGGCCAGCCGATCACTGGGCTTTACGCGGCAGGCGAAGCCGCGGGCTTCGGCGGCGGCGGCATGCATGGGCTGCGTGCCCTCGAAGGCAGCTTCCTCGGCGGCTGCATCCTCAGCGGGCGCCTGGCTGGCCAGGCGGCCGCCCAGGCGTGAGCCGATGATGCACCGCGACGCCGCTCGCCATCGACTGAACCCTCCGGTTTTGCCGACCAAGGCCGCCACCCGCGAGAGTCGCGGCCTTGTGCTTTTCAGTCGGTGACCGATTCGGTGTCGGTGCGCCGCGACATGGCGGTGGCCGCCACGCCGCTGCCGACGATCAGTGCAACGCCGCTCCAGCTCAGCCAGGACAGCGTTTCCTTCCACAGCAGCATGGCGAACACGCTGGAGAACGCTACGGTACTGTAGGCCAGGCTGGCCGAGGTCAGGGTCTTGCCGCGCTTGTAGGCGGCCGTCATGCAAAGCTGGGCCAGCACGCCGAAGCCGCCGACACCCAGCAACAGCAAGCAGCCGCGCAGGTCGATGGCATGGAACGGTCCGGCCGCAAGCAACCAGGGCAAGCCGCCAACCGCCGACAGCGCTGAAAAGTAGAACACGGTGCGCCACTCCGGCTCGCCCAGTTCGCCCAGGCGACGCACGTTGAAGTAGGCAACGCTGGAAATGATTCCCGAGCCAAGGCCGAAGGCCGCGCCCAGCCACTGGTCGCGCGCCAGGGTCGGCTGCAACAGCAGGACCACGCCGACGAAGCCCGCCGCCAGCACGGCATGGAAGCCGCGCCGCACCGGCTCGCCAGCCCACAACACAAGCAGCAGGGCGAGGAACAGCGGCGAGGTGTAGTTGAGCGTCACCGCTGCGGCCAGCGGAATCATGGCGATGGCGTAGAAATACATCAGCAGCGAGACGAAGCCGGAAAGTCCGCGCACGACATGGGTGCGCGCATGCGGCGTCGCCAGCGGCAGCCGCCGTACCATGACATAGCCGCCGATCAGCAGCGTGGCGACGAAGCCGCGCCAGAACACCAGTTCGGCCGCCGAGAATTGTGCCGCGCCTAGCTTGACGCAAACACCCATGCAGGCGAACAGCAGGCTTGCCGCGACCATCCAGAGGGATTGCATAAAATGAAACGGGCGCCAGCCTGAACCGGCGCCCGCTCCGTGTCTCCTTGCTCTCAGAGGTGCTCAGCCATCACGCGGCGATAGAACTCATGGAAGTGCTGCATGCCATCCTCCATCGGCGACTGGTAGGGGCCGACTTCGCTGCGCCCCTGCTTCATCAGGGCACGCCGGCCGCGGTCCATGCGCTCGCCGATGTCGTCGTCCTCGATCGCCGTCTCCATGTAGGCGGCCTGCTCGGCCTTGACGAAATCCGGCTCGAACAGGGCGATGTCCTCGGGATAGTAGAACTCGACCACGTTCATGGTGCGGTCGATGTCCTGCGGAATCAGCGTGGACACCACCAGCACATGCGGGTACCACTCGACCATGATGTTCGGGTAGTAGGTCAGCCAGATCGCGCCGTGCGGCGGCAGTTCGCCGCTGTAATAGTCGAGCACCGCCTGGTGCCACTGCTGGTAGGTGGCCGATCCCGGCCGCGCCAGGGACGTGATGCCGACGCGCTGCACCGAGTACCAGTCGCCGAACTGCCAGGTCAGGTCGTCGCAGGTGACGAAGCTGCCGAGGCCGGGGTGGTAGGGCACGACGTGATAGTCCTCGAGATAGACCTCGATGAAGGTCTTCCAGTTGTAGTTGCACTGGTGCAGCTCGACGTGGTCGAGCTTGTAGCCGTCAAACTTGAGCTCGCTGGCGACCTTCATGCCGGCAAGATCGGCATTGGCGGAGCGCGGCCCCTTGAACAGCAGGCCCTGCCAGTTTTCCAGCTTCTGCTTGGCGAGGTTAAGGCAGGGATTGGCCGGAAAGTGCGGCGCGCCGATCAGCTCGCCGCCCGCATCGTAAGTCCAGCGGTGGATCGGGCAGACGATGTTCTTCGCATTCCCGGAGCCCTGCAGCATGATGGCCTGGCGATGGCGGCAGACGTTGGACATCTCGTAGAAACCATCCGGCTGGCGCGTCAGCAGGCGACCGTGATCGTTCCATTCCTGCGAACGGTAATCATGCAGCTCGGGCATCATCAACTCGTGCCCGACGTATCCCGGTCCGGCATCGAAGATCAGCTTTTTCTCCAGTTCGAAAAGCTTTTCGTCGAAATACCACTCAACCGGAAACTGCGACTTGCCCGGCTGGAGCAGTGCGCGGGCGCCGACATCGGACATGATTCCCAACCTCCAAGAAGTTTTACCCGGAAACCGGAAACGAACGGATAGGTGCGAAAGCCCCGAAAACACAGCATGTTTCGGGGCGATCATTTTATCCAATTTGACCCGGGACGCCACCTTAGGCTATTTTTACGTTTTTTCGCGCCGCTGGTCACCTTGTTGGGCCAAGGCTGCATTCATGGCCAAGATCCCTAACACCGCTTCCCCCTCCGCCGAGGCCGCCCCGCCGACACCCACCTTCGAACAGGCCGTGGCCGAACTGGAAGCCATTGTCGATGCCATGGAAACGGGGAAGATGCCGCTCCAGGAATCGCTCGATGCCTATCGGCGCGGCATGGAACTGCTAAGGCAGTGCCGTGGCACGCTGGATGCCGCCGAACGCCAGATCCGGATCCTTGAAGGGGACGCGTTGCGCGACTTCGATCCGCGCGACGGGCAAGCCGGCCAGGGCAGCCAGGAAGGCTGAGCGACCATGGATTTCCCGACCTGGATGGCCAGCATCCAGCAACGCACGGAATCGGCACTGGAAGCCGTTCTGCCGGCCGCCGAACTGGTTCCGTCGCGCCTGCACCAGGCGATGCGCTATTCCGTGCTGGGTGGCGGCAAACGGGTTCGGCCGCTGCTCTGCCATGCGGCGGGGGCGATCTTCGGCGCCGACGCCACACTGCTGGATGCGCCGGCCAGCTCGGTGGAACTGATTCACGCCTACTCCCTGGTGCACGACGACATGCCCTGCATGGACGACGACGACCTGCGCCGCGGCAAACCCAGTTGCCACAAGGCCTATGACGATGCCACGGCCTTGCTGGTCGGCGATGCCTTGCAGACACTGGCCTTTCAGGGGCTGGCCACGCGGCTGCCGGGAATCGCCCCTGCGCGCCAACTGGAAATGGTCCAGTTGCTCGCCACCGCCAGCGGATCGCGCGGCATGGCTGGAGGGCAGGCGATCGACCTCGCCTCGGTCGGCCTTCAACTGAACATCGGTGCGCTCGAGCTGATGCACATCCACAAGACCGGCGCCCTGATCCGTGCCGCGGTATTGCTCGGGGCGCATTGCGGCGAGGCGGCGCCCGATGCCCTGGAACGCGTTGGTCATTACGCCAACCGGATTGGCCTGCTGTTCCAGGTGGTCGACGACATCCTCGATGCCGAGGCCAGCAGCGAAGTCCTCGGCAAGACGGCCGGCAAGGATGCCGCGCAGAACAAGCCGACTTACGTCAATATCCTCGGCGTCAGGGAGGCGAAGACGCTTGCCGGTGAATTGCGCGCGGACGCACACCAGGCACTTTCCACTTTCGGCCCCGCCGCCATTCGCCTGCACGAACTCGCCGACTTCATTGTCGACCGGACCTTTTGATGAATCATCCCCTGCTTGACACCATCGATTCGCCGGTCGACCTGCGCCGACTGGAACGGGAGCGCCTGCCGCAACTCGCCGAAGAACTGCGCGCCTTCCTCCTCGAATCCGTATCCAAGACGGGCGGCCACCTGTCGTCCAACCTCGGTACGGTGGAACTGACGGTGGCACTGCACTATGTGTTCGACACCCCGGCCGACCGCCTGGTATGGGATGTCGGCCATCAGACCTATCCGCACAAGGCGCTGACCGGCCGCCGCGCGGGCATGGAGCGCCTGCGCATGAAGGACGGCGTTTCGGGCTTCCCGCGGCGCTGCGAAAGCCAATACGATACCTTCGGCGTCGGCCATTCCTCGACCTCGATCTCGGCCGCGCTGGGCATGGCGGTGGCGGCGCGCAACAAGGGCGAGGAGCGGCGGGTGGTCGCCATCATCGGCGATGGCGCGATGTCCGCCGGCCAGGCCTTCGAGGCGCTCAACAACGCCGGCGTGATCGACGCCAACCTGCTGGTGATCCTCAACGACAATGACATGTCGATTTCGCCGCCGGTCGGCGCGTTGAACAAATACCTGGCGCGCCTGCTTTCGGGCGGCACCTTCAACGCCGCGCGTCGCGCCGGCGAGAAAATGCTGTCGGCGATACCCAACGCGCTGGAGTTCGCCAACCGCGTCGAAGAGCATGTCAAAGGCATGATTTCCCCCGGCACGCTGTTCGAGGAGTTCGGCTTCAACTACATCGGCCCGATCGACGGCCACGATCTCGACGCCCTGATCCCGACCCTGCAAAACCTGCGCAAGCTGAACGGCCCGCAATTCCTGCACGTGATCACCAAAAAGGGACAGGGTTACAAGCTGGCCGAGGCCGACCCCATCCTCTATCACGGTGTCAGCAAGTTCGACGCCGCCAACGGCATCGAACAGGGTAAGGGCGGCGGCAAGCCCACCTACACCCAGGTCTTCGGCGACTGGCTATGCGACCAGGCCAAGGCCGATTCACGCCTGGTCGGCGTCACCCCCGCGATGCGCGAGGGCTCGGGCATGGTGCGCTATGCCAGCGAGTTCCCGCAACGCTATTTCGACGTCGGCATCGCCGAGCAGCACGCCGTAACCTTCGCCGGCGGCCTCGCCTGCGAAGGCATGAAGCCGGTGGTGGCGATCTATTCCACTTTTTTGCAACGCGCCTACGACCAGTTGATCCATGACATCGCCCTGCAGAACCTGCCGGTGGTCTTCGCCATCGACCGTGGCGGCCTGGTGGGCGCCGACGGCGCGACGCACAACGGCGCCTTCGATCTTTCCTATTTGAGCTGCATCCCCAACATGGTGGTGATGACGCCGGCCGACGAACGCGAGTGCCGACAGATGCTGTCGACGGCCTTCACGCTCGACTGTCCGACGGCGGTACGCTATCCACGCGGCAGCGGCCCCGGGGTCGCCGTGCCGTCCGACCTGTCCACGCTGCCGGTCGGCAAAGGGGAGATTCGCCGTCAGGGCAAGCGCGTGGCGCTGCTGGCCTTCGGCGCCATGCTGGCACCAGCGCTAAAGGCCGCCGAGTCACTCGACGCCACGGTCGCCAACATGCGCTTCGTCAAGCCGCTGGATACGGCGCTGGTGCAACGCCTGGCGTCCGACCATGAACTGCTGGTGACGATCGAGGAGAATGCCCTGATCGGCGGCGCCGGTGCCGAGGTGGCGCGGGCACTGGAGGCCGCGACAGCCAAAACACCCTTGCTGCGGCTGGGCCTGCCGGATCACTTCGTCGACCACGGCGACGCTGCCCTGCTGCTGGCCGAGCTCGGGCTCGATGCAGGCGGAATCGAGCGCAGCATCACGGCTCATTTGACCGGCCAATAGCCGACTATTTCTGTCGGATAATGCTATAGTCCGGCATTGAAAAGCCACCCAACGCCCCAATACAGTATCTCCATGGCACCCTCCAAACAAACATCCATCGCCGATGTCCAGGCCAGCGAAGATTCGCGTCAGCTGCCGATCAACAAGGTAGGCATCAAGGACATCCGCCATCCCTTCAAGGTCCTGGACAAGAGCGGTGGCGTGCGCCACACCATCGCCACGTTCAACATGTATGTCGGCCTGCCCCATAACTTCAAAGGCACGCACATGTCGCGCTTCGTCGAGATCCTCAACTCGCACGAGGACGAGATATCGGTCGAGAGTTTCGAGACCATGCTGCGCGAAATGGTGACCCGGCTGGAAGCGGAAACCGGCCATCTTGAAATGAGCTTCCCTTATTTCATCAACAAGGTCGCCCCGGTATCCAGCGTCAAGAGCCTGATGGACTACGAGGTGACCTTCATTGGTGAAATCGTTTCCGGCGGACGCTATCGGCAGACCATCAAGGTCGTAGTGCCGGTCACCAGCCTTTGCCCCTGTTCGAAGAAGATTTCGGAGCGCGGCGCGCACAACCAGCGTTCACACGTGACCATCAGCGCCACCACCAACCAGTTGGTGTGGATCGAGGATATCGTGCGCATCGCGGAAACCCAGGCCTCATGCGAGCTCTATGGCCTGCTCAAGCGCCCGGACGAGAAATATGTCACCGAACGCGCCTACGACAATCCAAAATTTGTCGAAGACTTGGTGCGCGACGTGGCCGGCGCACTGAATGCCGATCCGCGCATCGATGCCTATGTAGTGGAAAGCGAAAACTTCGAGTCCATCCACAATCACTCAGCCTATGCGCTGATCGAGTGCAACAAGAAGCGCTACTGATTCCCTGATCCTGAAAAACCAAGGGGCCGTCCGGCATGCCGGACGGCCCCTTGTGTTCCGGTGCTTGCGATCAGGCCTTGCGCGTAAGCTTTTCCTTGATCCGGGCCGACTTGCCGGAGCGGTCGCGCAGGTAATAGAGCTTGGCGCGACGCACGTCGCCGCGACGCTTGAGCTCGATGCTGGCGATCAGCGGCGAGTAGGTCTGAAAGGTACGCTCGACGCCCTCGCCCGAGGAAATCTTGCGCACGATGAAATTGGAGTTGAGGCCGCGATTGCGCTTGGCAATCACCACGCCCTCGAAGGCCTGCACCCGCTTGCGGTCGCCTTCAACCACGTTCACATTGACGATCACAGTATCGCCGGGAGCGAATTCGGGCACGTTCTTGCCCAGGCGCTCGATTTCTTCTTTTTCAAGTTGCTTGATCAGGTCCATCAATGACTCCTTTGTATGGCTGCGAAAACTCCGCCAGCCTTGCGCGCAGAGCAGGTAGCAACCTGATGCGCGACGTTTCTAAATCGCCTCGCGCTGGTATTCCGCCAGCAACTTGGCCTCTTCGCCGCTCAAAACCCGCGCCGCAATCAAATCCGGGCGCCTTTGCCACGTCCGCCCGAGCGCCTGCTTCAGGCGCCAGCGGCGGATTGCCTCATGGTTGCCGGATAACAGCACATCCGGCACCTGCATTCCTTCGTACAACTCTGGCCGCGTGTAATGCGGACAGTCCAGCAAACCATCGACGAAGGATTCCTCCACCGCCGAAGCTCCGTCATTCAGCGCCCCAGGCAATTGGCGGATGCAGGCATCCATCAATGCCATTGCCGCCAACTCGCCACCAGACAAAACAAAATCGCCCAGCGACAACTCTTCATCCACGCAACGCGCGATCACTCGCTCGTCGATTCCTTCATAACGACCGCACAACAGGATCGCTCCGTCACTAGCCGCGAGTTGCGCGACCCGCTGCTGGTCGATACGCGCACCTTGTGGCGAAAGGTAAATCACTTTCGCCGTACTGCCAGCGCCGACTTTCGCCGCCGCTTTTGCCGCCAGGATGGCCTGCTCCAAAGGAGGCGCCATCATTACCATGCCGGGCCCGCCACCGTAGGGCCGGTCGTCCACCGTACGGTGGACGTCTTCGGTCCAGCGTCGTGGATTCCAGCATTCCAACTGCCACAATCCACGTTCCAGCGCCCGCCGCGTGATCCCCGATGCGGTCAGTGCCGCAAACATCTCGGGAAACAGCGTGATGACGTCGAAACGCAAGCTCACCAGTTGCTGCCCCAGTCAACCCGGATCCGCCTCGCGGCGAGATCCACTTCCTTTACCACTTGCGCGATGAAGGGCAACAACCTTTCCCGCTCGCCATCCCTCACCACCAGTACCTGATTGGCGCCGGTGTCGATCAGTGAATCGACCCGTCCCAGCACCTGATCCTGCTCATTCAGCACATCGAGGCCGACCAGATCGGCCCAGTAATACTCATCCGCTGCGGGTACCGGCAATTCTTCGCGCGGCGCCCCTATGTAACAGCTGCCCAGTGCCTCCGAGGCATTGCGATCATCGACCCCTGCCAGCTTGGCGACAATCCCGTCGCCATGACGCCGCAGACCCGCCAGTTCGTGGGCAATCCAGTGTTCCGTAGGTGCTTCGGCATCGACCGAGAGCCACAACCGCTGCATCTTTCGCCACGCCTCGGGGTCATCACCGAAGGCATGAACGCGAAGCCAGCCATGAACTCCGAACGGGGCGACCACGCGCCCCAGAACGATCATGCGATCAGGCAGCCTTGCTTGCGGCAGCCTGCTTGACCAGGCGGGCCGCCGTCGGCGACAGTTGCGCGCCGTTGCCTTGCCAATAGGCAAGGCGCTCGGAGTTGATCACCAGTCCGGCCTCGTTGGCGGCGGCCACGGGATTGTAGAAACCGATGCGCTCGATAAAGCGGCCATCGCGGCGATTGCGCGAATCGGCAACCACCATGTTGAAAAAGGGGCGCTTCTTGGCGCCGCTGCGCGCGAGACGGATAACGACCATGGGAGTTCTCTTGGAAAGCGGGAAAGCCGGCGATTTTATTTGAAAACCCAGGATAAAACAAGGCTCCCGGCGTTTACCGACAATGCCCGCAACCACGGCTTGGGCCGCCGATTTTGGCGCAGGATTCCTCTAGAATGACTCATCATTCCCGGCCAGCCCCAACCCCCAATGCGCCGCAGCCTGACGAATCCACAGCCAGCGCCCCAGTTGCAGAACGCGCTGGACTGGTTATCGGAATCCAAACCCGAGGATCCGCTGCTCGATCTGGTTCCCTTGCGCCAGCATATCGCGGCCATCGGTAAGCTTCACCTGCCTGTTCTGCATCGCCTCAAGATCGATGAACTCTTGCAGGAGCGCGCGGAGCGCATCGACGACGCCCTGGTGCCCATGCTGCTCGACGTCAAACTGCCCCTGCCCTTGTCGGTCGGTACCGTTGCCCAGGGCCTGATCGGCCTGCGGGCCGAACTCGGCGAGACCTGGCTGGCCTTGGCGCATGAGGCCGACCCGGAGGCCCTGGCCAAGGTCAATCGCAGTCAGGCACAGAATTGCCTGCGGGGCATGAATAACCTTTCACGCCAATATCTGGTTGTCGAACTGGCCGCCATCCCGACTCCCAGCGGATTCTGGCGCAATGCCCAAGCCCTTTACCACCAGGCCCACGACGCCGTCGATCCGACGGCAACCCTGCCCGCCGAAATTGCTGCCATCGATTCGCTTTTCAAGGCCATGCTGGCGTTGACCGCGGCGCAACCAGAAGGGCTTACGCCACGCGAAATCATTTTTCTGGCCGATTACCTCAAGATCCATGCGGCACAGGTTCATATCGACCCCGTTGCGCCGGAAACTGCCGGCGACTGGTTCTGGCTGGATCGCAATATCGATCAACCACCGATACCGATCGAGCGAATGCCCCCGCTCAACGGACAAGCGATCTATATCCGGTTTGCGGACTTGGCACTCCAGGCGGCCCGTGACCTCGATCAGCTAAATGACGGCGTGCCACCCCACGCCATCGACCTGCCGCTCCAGGCCGCCGGGGCCGACTACCGCAATGCACTTGAACGTGCCAGGCGCTGCTGGACCACTCCGCGCCGGCGCAGCTTCAATCGACGTCCCCAATCCCTGGCGGTCGAGGTATGTGCCCAGCTCAGTTCGCTGTGGAACGCGCTGGCCGGGAACATGTCTTCCGGCCCCGAGGCAACTTCCTGCGAGATGACCTACAGCGATTGGACCATGCTCAACGAAGGTCCGTCGGGCTATGCGGTGGTCCATGTCGTTGGCGCCGTAACCGGCATCGTTCCCGGTTGCGCCGTCGGCCTGCGCACCGGACCTGGCGCCGCATGGCAAATCTGCCTCGTACGCTGGGCGAAAAGCAGGAACAGCCTGCATGTGGAAATGGGCCTGGAAGTACTTTCGCCCTCCGCGCGACCGGTACGCATTCAGGCGCTCGGCAATCGCGGCGCGGAAGCGCCGGTGCCCGCCCTGCTTCTTCCGCCCTTGCCGAACATAAATCGCGGCGAGTCGATCCTGACCGGACGGGGTGATTACAACGTTCGCCCCTTCACTCTATTGCATGAGTGCGAGGAACACCTGCGGGTCGCCGAATGCATGCCGCATCGCAGCCTGATCGAAACCTCAAGCGTCGAAGTTTTCGAGTTCATACGTAATCAGGCCGCCTAAGGCTTGATTGAATTCGGCAGTTCGGCGACCAGCAGTGCGCCCACCAGAATCACGCTCCACGAGGCATACAGCCAGGCTAGAAACACCGGAATGGCGGAAAAAGCGCCGTACACGACCGCACTCAGATTGAATCCGGCGGCGATGTAGAGCGTAAACAGTTTCTGCAAACCAATGAACCCGAATGCTGCCATCGCGCCACCAAAGGCGGCGTGCCAGCCGCTGATCGGCCTGTTGGGCACCGCCCAGTAGAGGAGGCCGAACAATGTCGTCATGAAGGCAAACGGCAATGCGCCGCGCACGACGAAGGCATTAACCCAGCGTGGCTCGTCGAAAAAACCGAGCGAGATACCGGTGACAAAAGAGATCCCGGCCAGGCTGGCGCCAAAGGCAACAGGACCGAGCAGCATGGCCAATGCATGCATCGCCAGGCGTCTGAGCAAGGGGCGGCTCGCCTTGACGCGCCAGATCTGATTGAAGGCCCGCTCGATGGTCAGCATCTGAATCAACGCGGTTGCCACCAGCACCAGCAGACCGATGAAGGTCACCCGCTCGGCCCTCACGGCAAATTGCCCGATGTACTTGGCGATTATGACGCCAGCCTTATCCGGAAGCAGATTGGCCAGCAGGAACTTCTCCAGGGCACTGCCCATGCCCGCGCCCAGCGGCAGGTTGGATATCAGCGCAAACGCGGCGGCGATCATGGGCACCAGGCCAAGCAAGGTGGCAAAAGACAGTGCCGCCGCCGTCTGCGCGCACTGCTCTCCCTGGAATCGACGCGCACTGCGCAGGACCAGCCGGAAGGGTGCCAGGAGCCACATATAATTTGATTTTACCGGAGGCAGGATATGCAGAATGCAGTGCCAGGAAGAGAGATACTCGTCCTCTACTATAGCCACCACGGCTCGGTAAAGGAAATCGCCAACCATATCGCCCGTGGCATCGCGCAGGTACCCGGAGCAACGGCACGTTTGCGTACCGTGCCCAAGGTTTCGCCCTTATGCGAAGCCACCGCTGCGGCGATACCGGATTATGGTGCTCCCTACGTCGAGCCTCGCGACCTCGAGGAATGCATTGGCATGGCGCTCGGTAGCCCGACCCGATTCGGCAACATGGCGGCACCGCTCAAGTATTTTCTCGACTCCACCAGCGCGCTGTGGCTGAAAGGCGCGCTTGCCGGCAAACCCGGCGCAGTATTTACATCGACATCGTCGATGCACGGCGGGCAGGAATCAACGCTGCTGTCGATGATGCTTCCCCTGCTCCACCACGGCATGCTGATAGTCGGCATCCCATTCACCGAGCCAGCCTTGGCAGACACGCGCGAAGGAGGCTCGCCCTACGGCGCAAGCCATGTTGCGGGGAGCGAAGGCATCGTTGCCCTCGGCAAGGATGAAAAGCAGTTGGCCATCGCGTTGGGTCGGCGCCTCGCGGAAGTTGCACTGAAACTCGCGCGATGAGTACCGCATTTACGCGCATGGCTTCAACCAGCCTGCTCGCGATGATTCTGCTTTGCCTTGCCTGGGAGATGTGGCTTGCACCGCTACGTCCTGGCGGTTCGATGCTTGCGCTGAAAGTGCTGCCGCTGTTGCTGCCCCTGCGCGGCATCCTGCATGGGCGCCGATACACCTATCAATGGACTTCGCTGCTGGTCTTGATCTACCTCGCCGAAGGCCTGGTGCGCAGCATCACGGATCAGGGTATCGGCCAATGGCTGGCCATGACCGAGGCATTGTCGGCAACGGTGCTGTTCGTCGCCTGCCTCGGCCATGCCCGCGCAACCGCGCCATCACGCGCGATCAAAGCTGGGGATTGAGCTTTTCTGAACCCGAACGGAGCTTGTTCAGGGCGTTGATATAGGCTTTGGCCGATGCCACGACGATATCGGTATCGGCACCCTGGCCATTGACGATACGGCCATCCCGCTCCAGACGAACTGTTACCTCGCCCTGCGCGTCGGTGCCGGTTGTTATCGCGTTCACCGAATACAGCAGCAACTGTGAGCCGCTGGCGGCAACGCCCTCGATTGCCTTGAAGGTGGCATCTACCGGGCCGCTGCCGGTGGACTCGGACAGGTGTTCGGCACCCCCCGCGGAGAGCGTCAGTTTCGCCTGGGGAGCCTCCCCGGTCTCCGAGTGGAACATCGACGACAGCAACTTGTAGTACTCGTCATCCGGCGTCACGACCTCGTCGCTCATCAGTGCATGCAAGTCCTCGTCAAAGATTTCGTGCTTCTTGTCGGCGAGTTCCTTGAAGCGGGTAAAGGCGGAGTTCAGGACCTGCTCGCTATCGACCTCGATGCCAAGCTCCTTGAGCCGCGCCTTGAACGCGGTACGCCCGGAGTGCTTTCCCAACACCAGCTTGTTGGTGTTCCAGCCGACATCCTCCGCACGCATGATCTCGTAGGTTTCGCGGTGCTTTAGCACGCCATCCTGATGGATGCCTGATTCATGGGCAAACGCGTTGGCACCGACAATGGCCTTGTTCGGCTGCACCGGGAAACCGGTAATGCCGGAAACCATCTTGGACGCCGCAACGATCTGGGTCGTATCGATGCGAGTGGAGCAGGGGAATACATCCTGTCGGGTATGCACCGCCATCACGATCTCTTCCAGCGCGGCGTTGCCTGCGCGCTCCCCAAGACCATTGATGGTGCACTCCACCTGGCGCGCACCGGCCATGACCGCGGCCAGGCTGTTGGCAACCGCAAGACCGAGGTCGTTATGACAATGCACGGACCAGATTACCTGGTCCGAGTTTGGAATTCGCTGGCGCAGCTGCAATATTCTATCGGCATACTGCCCGGGCACGTTGTAACCGACAGTATCCGGGATGTTGATCGTCGTTGCCCCCTCCTTGATCACCGCCTCGATGATGCGGCAAAGAAAGTCGATGTCTGATCGTCCGGCGTCTTCGCAGGAAAACTCGACGTCGGCAATTCCATTACGGGCAAAGCGCACGGCCTTGGTCGCGGCCACGATGACCTCGTCGGGCGTCATGCGCAGCTTCTTTTCCATGTGTATCGGACTGGTGGCGATAAAGGTATGGATACGTCCCGATTTGGCCGGCCTTACCGCATCCAGCGCTCTCGCAATGTCCTTGTCGAAGGCGCGGCACAGTCCAGCGACAGTTGAATCCTTGATGGCTTCGGCAACGGCGCGTACAGCATCGAAGTCACCGTTCGAGGCGGCGGGGAAGCCAGCCTCGATCACATCCACGCGCATGCGCTCAAGTTGGCGCGCGATGCGCAGCTTTTCTTCCTTGGTCATCGAAGCGCCGGGGCTCTGCTCGCCGTCGCGCAAGGTGGTATCAAATATGATCAACTGTTCCTTGGACATGCTTGTCTCCTGGGGAAAATCGAATAAAGGCCATCCGCCTCCCTTTGGGAAGCGGGAACTATCGACAACCGGATTGTGGGGGGGTATGTTTTAGCGCGCGCGGCGCAGCAGCGGGCGCAGGCTGGCGCGCAGCTGCCGGCGCGCCAGCAGCGCGCCAGTCGAAGCGAGAAACAGGGCAGAGAAGAAAAACATCGCAGACATGGTTCGACTATAAATCGATTACTCGGTGCGTGCAACAGTTTTTCGTCTATCGCGCCACCTCAACGCAACCATGACATAGCCGGACAAGGCATACCCGAGGAACAAGGCAAACAGAACACCGGGCGGGTAGGACGAAACCAGTACATAGCCCAGCACTATGGCGGGAAGAACCATGAATGGCACGCTGCGGCGAAGATTGATGTCCTTGCCGCTCCAGTAAGGCAAGGTGCTGACCATGGTAATTCCGCAAAACAGTGTCAGCGCGAACGCGTACCAGCGTACATCCACCCCCGGAATGCTCAGGTCATTGATGATCCAGACGAAGCCGGCGACCAAGGCGGCGGCGGCAGGGCTGGGCAAACCTTGAAAGTATCGCTTGTCGACAATCCCTATATTCGTATTGAAACGAGCCAACCGCAAGGCAGCGCCGGCACAATATACGAACGCGGCAATCCAACCCCATTTGCCCATGCCTTTCATCGCCCATTCGAAGGCGATCAGGGCCGGCGCGGCACCAAACGAGACCATGTCCGACAGTGAATCGTACTCGGCACCAAATGCGCTCTGGGTCCGCGTCAGGCGTGCCACCCGGCCATCCAGTCCATCGAACACCATAGCGACAAAAATTGCCATGGCCGCATGCTCAAAACGCCCGGTCATTGCCTGGACGATGGCGTAGAAGCCGGCAAAAAGTGCGGCTGTGGTCAGCAGATTGGGCAATACATAGATCCCCCTCCTCCTGAGCTCGGGATTCATCAGCGACTTTCGCGGTGGAATGTCCGGCATGGGTGGTCCGACTCCTTGATTGCCGGTATTCTAAGCCACACACAACGGTGGCCCCGCCAGAAAAACAAAGGGCGCGAACCATGTCGCGCCCGGTACCGGTTTATCGCAGTCAATTCTTCGACTGATCGACCAGCTTGTTCTTCTTGATCCAGGGCATCATCGCCCGCAACTGCTCGCCGACCTGCTCGATCGGATGAGCGGCAGTCAAGCGACGGCGGGCGGTCATCGACGGGTAGTTGGTACGCCCTTCGAGGATAAACTTCTTGGCATACTCGCCGTTCTGGATGTCGAGCAGCGCCTGCTTCATGGCAGCACGGGACTCGTCCCCGATCACCCTCGGACCGGTCACATACTCGCCGAATTCGGCATTGTTGGAAATCGAGTAGTTCATGTTGGCAATGCCACCCTCGAAGATCAGGTCGACGATCAGCTTCACTTCATGCAGGCACTCGAAATAGGCCATTTCCGGAGCGTACCCAGCGTCGGTAAGAGTCTCGTAGCCAGCCTTGATCAGTTCGACCAGGCCGCCGCAGAGCACGGCCTGTTCGCCGAACAGGTCGGTTTCGGTCTCTTCGCGGAAATTCGTTTCGATCACACCGCCCTTGGTGCCGCCGTTGGCGGCCGCATACGAGAGGGCGATGTCCTTGGCCTTCCCCGACTTGTCCTGGTGCACGGCGATCAGCGAAGGCACGCCACCACCCCGCAGATATTCGGACCGAACCGTATGGCCTGGGCCCTTGGGTGCAACCATGATGACATCAACGTCGGCACGCGGCACCACCTGGTTGTAATGCACGTTGAAGCCGTGGGCAAAGGCCAGCGCGGCGCCCTTCTTGATGTTCGGTTCGACTTCGCCGTAATACACGGCAGGAATGTTCTCGTCCGGCAACAGCATCATGACCACGTCGGCATCCTTCACCGCCTTTGCCACTTCCTCGACCTTGAGACCGGCTTTCTTGGCCTTGTCCCACGAGCCCCCCCCCTTGCGCAGGCCTACAGTCACCTTGACGCCGGAATCCTTGAGGTTCTGGGCATGGGCATGCCCTTGCGAGCCGTAACCAACGATGGTCACCTTTTTGCCCTTGATCAGCGAGAGGTCGGCGTCCTTGTCGTAATAAACTTTCATTCGTTTTCCTTGGTTTCAGAGTCAGACTTTAAGAATGCGATCGCCACGGCCAATGCCGGAAACGCCGGTGCGCACGGTTTCGAGTATCAAGGCACGGTCGATGGCCTCAAGAAATGCGTCTAGCTTGGAACCGTTCCCGGTAAGCTCGATCACATAGGTCGATTCAGTCACGTCGATGATGCGGCCGCGGAAGATGTCGGCGATGCGCTTCATCTCCTCGCGATCCTTCCCGGCGGAGCGCACCTTTACCAGCATCAGTTCGCGCTCGATGTGCGCCGCCTCGGAAAGATCGACCACCTTGACCACGTCGATCAGCTTGTTGAGCTGCTTGGTGATCTGTTCAATGACATCGTCGGAGCCGGTACTGACGATAGTCATGCGCGACAGGGAGGCATCCTCGGTGGGTGCCACGGTGAGCGACTCGATGTTGAACGCGCGCGCCGAGAACAGACCGGACACGCGCGACAGGGCACCCGCCTCATTTTCGATAAGTATGGAAATGATGTGTCGCATGCTTAAAGTTCCTCGGCCAGAATCATTTCCGACAAGCCCTTGCCGGCTGCCACCATCGGATAGACGTTGGCTGTCTGATCGGTCAGGAAATCCATGAAGACCAGATCGTTCTTGTGCCTGGTGAATGCCTCGCGCAACGCCGGCTCGACATCCGCTGGCCGTTCGATGCGCATGCCCACATGGCCGTAGGATTCCGCCAGTTTGACGAAATCCGGCAGCGCATCGACATAGGACTCGGCATAGCGGTTGCCGTGGAACATCTGCTGCCACTGCCGCACCATGCCGAGGTAGCGGTTGTTGAGATTGATGATCTTGACCGGAATGCGAAACTGCTTGGCGGTCGAAAGTTCCTGGATGTTCATCTGGATCGAGGCCTCGCCGGTAACGCAAGCGACAGTGGCCTTGGGATTGGCGAAACGCACGCCCATGGCATAGGGCAGGCCGACACCCATGGTTCCCAATCCACCGGAATTGATCCAGCGCCGCGGCTTGTCGAACTTGTAGTACTGCGCCGCCCACATCTGGTGCTGGCCGACATCCGAGGTGACAAAGGCATCGCCGTCAGTCACTTCGTAGAGCTTCTCGACCACGTACTGGGGCATGATTACTTCCTTGCCCTGCTTGTACTTGAGGGATTTCTTGCCACGCCACTCGTCGATCTGCTTCCACCATGAAGCCAAGGCCTTCGGATCAGGTACACCGGACGAAGCCTCGAGCTGCTTCTGCAACTCATCGAGTACCTCAGGAAGATTGCCGACGATGGGCACATCGACCTTGACGCGCTTCGAAATTGACGACGGGTCAATATCGATGTGGATGATCTTGCGCGCGACACTGCCAAAGTGAGTGGGATTGCCGATTACGCGATCGTCGAAGCGGGCGCCAACCGCAATCAAGACATCGCAGTTTTGCATCGCCATGTTGGCTTCGTAAGTGCCATGCATGCCCAGCATGCCCAGCGACTGCTTGTCTGTGGCAGGGTAGCCACCCAAGCCCATCAAGGTATTGGTCACCGGATAGCCCAAAGCGCGCGCCAACTTGACCAGTCGATCCGCGGCATCGGAGAGAATGACCCCCCCTCCCGAGTAGATCATCGGGCGCTTGGCATCCAGCAGCATCTGCACTGCCTTCTTGATTTGCCCGCCATGCCCCTTGGTAACCGGGTTGTATGACCGCATTACGAGGGTTTTCGGGTATTCGAAATCGCACTTCTGGTTCGTGATGTCCTTTGGAATATCCACCAGCACCGGCCCTGGACGACCAGTTTTAGCGATGAAAAAGGCCTTTTTGATCGTAACCGCCAGATCGCGGACATCCTTCACCAGGAAGTTGTGCTTGACGCACGGCCGCGTGATCCCAACCGTATCGCACTCCTGAAAGGCATCCTGGCCAATATAGGCGGTCGGAACCTGCCCGCTGATGATCACCATTGGCACCGAGTCCATATAGGCGGTGGCTATTCCGGTCACGGCATTCGTAACGCCGGGGCCAGAGGTGACCATGCATACCCCGATCTTGTTCGAGGACCGGGAATAAGCATCGGCGGCATGCACGGCCGCCTGCTCATGCCTGACCAGGACATGCTTGAACTTGTCCTGCTTGAACAGTTCGTCGTAAATGAATAAAACCGAGCCGCCAGGATAGCCGAATACGTATTCGACTTTCTCTTCCTGCAAGCACCTGATTACAATTTCCGCACCGGTAAGCTGCATTGATTGCACCTGTTACAATTTTTTAGTGAAACGCATAACCTTACTGCCTGATCCACGAATGGTCAAGATTTATGTCTCGGTCTGACAAGCAGATTCAAGCCTTGGATTTCGGGAGAATTCTCTGGCTTCCCGCTTAGACCTTTCGAACTTTCTCGCCGGGATCGAGCGGCGTGCCTTCAAGCAGGCCTTGTTCGCTGTGCGAAACGAGGAATCCGCATTGGACATCGTTCAGGAGGCGATGATGCGCCTCTCGGAGAAGTACGGAGATCGAACCACCGACGAGTGGCCAATGCTGTTTCAGCGCATCCTGCAAAACGCCATCCGTGATCACTACCGGCGCTCGAAGGTAAGATCGCTGTGGACGATATTGTTCTCATCGCTATCCACTGATGACGACGAAAATGCGGATCCGCTTGAAACTTTGGCGACGGAAATCGAGTCTGAAGACCACAAGACTCCACATCGCCTTGCCGAGCGAACGCAACTTATTGGAATCATTGAAAAAGAAATATCCAAACTACCTCCGCGTCAACGGGAAGCCTTCCTGATGCGTTACTGGGAGGATATGGATATCGCGGAGACCGCAGCGGCGATGGGATGTACCGAAGGCAGCGTCAAGACACATTGTTCGCGCGCAACGCACACGCTGGCTACCGCACTGAAGGCCAAGGGCATCGAACTATGAAACAGGATTCCGAATTCGGCTACAAGACTCGACAAATCCTCAATGAAGGTTTGGAACGTATTGATGGCAAAGCGACCCGCAGCTTGCATGAAGCAAGGCAAGCCGCCCTGAGAGTTCAGCGCCAGCCAGCCAGCGTTCTGCGCCTTGCTGGCTTCGAACATGGAATTGATTTCGGATTGGGGAGGCATCTCCGGACTATGCTCGCCGTTTCTGCCCTTATGATCGGCGCCACTGGCACCTATTATTGGAATGCCTATTCCCAGGCGCAGGAATATGAAGAGATCGACAGCGCCCTTCTTGCCGACGAGCTGCCACCGTCTGCCTACCTCGACAAAGGTTTTCACGCATGGCTGGAACACGGCTCGGACTCGTCTTCGGAATAATCCTCTGGCTGGTCGCGCAAGCCTGCCTTGCGGCGATAGTCCCCCCCCTGCCGCAGCCGTCCTGGAAAGAGCTTACTGCCGATCAGCAGCGCATACTGGCACCGCTGTCCGGTGAGTGGGACAAGATGGAAGGGTTTCGGCGCAAAAAATGGTTGGGCATCGCCCAACGCTATCAGACGCTTTCGCCCGACGAACAGTCCCGGATGCAACGTCGCATGACTGCGTGGGCCAAACTGACCCCCGAGGAACGCAAACGTGCGCGGGACCAATACCTTGCCTTGAAAAAGGCATCCCCGGAAAAGAAAGAGGAGGTAAAGCAGAAGTGGGAAGCATACAAGGAGCTTCCGGACGCGGAAAAAGCCCGCCTGAAAGCCGAGGCTGCACGCAAATCGACACCACGCCCGCCGCCAGGCAAGCCCCAGTTAAAAAAAGAAACTGCTGCGAAGACAGCGGCCCCAAATTCCAAGCCTTCAACCAGCCCTGCCACTTCCTCCCAGACGACTACGCCGGCGGTCGTCCGTTAGCGATATATCGTGGTTGCCACCGCACTGCTGCCCAGTGTATTCCGTCGCCTCGCCTGCATGCTCTATGAAAGCCTGCTTCTGCTCGGAGTTTTGGCCCTTACCTTCATGCTGCCGCATCTGTTGCTCGGGATGATTTTTGGAATCGGCCTTCCCGGTTGGTTTCTGCTGGCTCATGTCGCCTTGGTGCTGGGTTGCTATTTTGTTTGGTATTGGAGCCATGGCGGGCAAACCTTGGCGATGCAGACCTGGAGACTTCAGCTTTCGACCAGCGATGGCAAGGCACCGAATATGAATCGATTGCTATTCCGTTATGCATTGGCGTGGCCTAGCCTGCTGTGGTTTGGTGTAGGCCTGCTCTGGGCTTTGTTTGACCGGGACCATCAATTTCTGCACGACCGTCTGGCGGGCACCCGGCTGGTATTCAAATCGGCCTGACTAACGCCGCTCTACCCACCAAAGCATGCCGGCGGCGGCAAAGAGGAAAATCACGCTCGGAGTAATGGCTGAAAAGAAGGGGGCCCAGCTGTTGATGACGCCAAGGCTGGAAAACAGGCCGTTCAACATGTGGAAGCCGATTCCCAGCATGATTCCGGCAAAGACCCGGATACTGACGGCCCCCATGCGGTCCTGCATGTAAGCAAAAGGCAGCGCCAGAGCAAGCATGACCACTGCCGCAAGCGGATACACCAGCTTCTTCCACATTGCAATGTCGTAACGATCGGTCTTTTGCTGGTTGCCACTGAGATGGCGGATGAACAGATAAAGATTGATCAGTGACATGCGCTCCGGCACTACCAACAACACGGCCAGCAAATCCGGATTCAAGGCAGATTTCCAGGTCAAGGTATCGAATTGTTCCACCTTGGCCACATCACCCATGAACATGGTGCGCACCACCCCATCCAGCATCCAGGCCTCATCCTTGACATAGCGACCGCTTTCCGCCTCGTTGATGGATAGCAACTGAAAGCGTTCATCGAACTCAAAGACCCGTACACTGCGCAAACTTGCGTCCGGCAAAACCTCACGCACGTTGACGAAGGAAAGATCGTCGCGTACCCACAGGCCGGACCGAAATTCCTGGGCCACCAATGACCCCATGGCCTTAAGCCGCAACTGCTGCGCCGCCCTTTCCGCTGGCGGAGCGACAAATTCGCCAACGAGGAGCGTAATCGCAGCAAACACCAAACCAATCTTGGCGAGACTGACCAGCAGATCTCGCGTCGAAAGTCCTGCTGCGCGCAAAACGGTAATTTCGGAATGGCGCGCCAGCACAGTCAGCGCATAAAGACTCCCGATCAACACACCAATCGGAAACAGTTCGTAGAGCCGCCCCGGTAAGGTCAAGGTCACGTAAGCCAGGGCGTGCTGAATCTGGTACCCGCCCTTGCCTATGCTTTCGAGCTGGTAGATCAGATCGAAAAAGGCGAACAGCATCAGGAACGCAAGCAGCACCAAGGCCGTTGTCGAGTAGATCTCCCTGGCCAGATGGCGTTCGTAAATCTTCAGCGCCATCTCAACCTGCCCCAGGCGAGCGGATTCTGCCGACGGTAAAACAGGATCAGCAACAGCAGGAACATGCCCACATGCACCGCCCACACCCCGATTTCGAAGCGCAGTTTGCCTTGCGCCACCCACGCCTGACTGACGCTCAGGAGGTTGCTATAGATCATGTAGGTCAGCAACGCAAATATCAGGTTATTGGTACGGCCGGCGCGCGGGTTAACGAAGGCCAGGGGAATCGCCAGCACCGCCAGATTCAGTGCTGCCAGCGGCAACCCCAGGCGCCACAGCAGTTCGGCCAGATTCACCGGCTGCGGGTCGCGCAACAGATCCCAGACGGCTTTGGTCCGTGGCGAATCCTCCAACCCGCGCGCCTCCTTGGTTTCGATCCGAACCGAATAGCGCTCGAACTCCATCACGCGATATTCGGCGGTCCCGGCCGTACCCTCGTAGCGTCGGCCGCGATCGAGCACCAGAAAGCGATCGCCGTTTGAACGCGTCTCCGTATGCCCCTCGGCGGTTGCCATCACCCCCAGCCTGCCATGCTGAATGGAACTGATGAAAACATTCTTCACCTTGCCGTCCTGGCCGGCAATGCTCTCAACGAAGAAAACCCGATCCGCACTGCTGGATTCGTTGAACGAGCCAGGGGAAACGCGCGCCACGTCGTCCCGTTGATCCATGGTCTGGCGATAGGTTTCGCTTTGCTGGGTTGCCCACGGCGCCAGCAACAATGAAAGCATCGCGATCACGCCAACAGGGGGAAGCGCAAATCTGAGTACCGGTTTTATCCACGCTGTCAGCGGTATCCCGGAGGAAAGCCAAACCACCATCTCGGAATCGCGATACCAGCGCGAAAGCGTCATCAGTATCGCCACGAACACGGTCAATGACAGAAGCACCGGAAGGTAGCTGATGGCGCGGAATCCAAGCAGAGCCACCACTGCCTCGGAGGCCAACCGGCCGCCCGCCGCGTCGCCGAGCAGACGGATCAGCTGCGTAGTCATCAAAATCGCGAACAGGGCGACGAACACGCCGGCGGCGGTATGGGTAAATTCCCTGATGGCGGCGCGCTGATGAATCATGGGGAGGCGGGACGGCTTTGACTTTTGGCAAAAACTTGGGGAATAATGACGAAAAGAAGAGAAATCGGCTAAAACAGCACAATATCTTTTGATTCCCCGCGCCCTTGAAGGAGAGCAATTTGGAATTTAGCATAAAAAGCGGCAGCCCGGAAAAGCAGCGCACGGCTTGTGTGGTGCTTGGCGTGTTCGAACCAAGAAAGCTTTCAGGCGCTGCGGAAGTGGTGGACCGAGCGGCAAATCAGCATCTCAGCGATATTCTTCGTCGCGGCGACATGGAGGGCAAAGCGGGAACCTGCCTGCTCCTGCATGCCGTGCCCGGGGTTGAAGCAGATCGCGTCCTCCTGGTTGGCTTGGGCAGGGAGCGCGAATTCCGGGAAAAGGAATACCGCACGGCGCTCGGCACGGCGGTGCGTCAACTCAATGAGACGGGTGGCTTCGACGGAACCATCTATCTCACGGAACTGCCCGTAAAAAAGCGCGACGTGGCGTGGCGGGTACGACAGGCAGCCATGATCGCGCAGGACTCGCTATACCGTTTCGATCGACTCAAATCCAAGAAAGATGAAGTACGACGGCCCTTGCGCAAACTCACCTTCTGCGTAAGCCGTCGCAATGAACTGGCCCCTGCCGAACTGGCGCTGGCCCAAGGCCTGGCGATGGCGGCAGGCGTCGAACTGGCCAAGGACCTGGGGAATCTGCCGGGCAATTTTTGTACGCCGAGTTACTTGGCAAGCCAAGCCGGGGAGCTCGCCAAAGCGCATGGCATGACAGTCGACGTCCTTGACAGGGCGGACATGGAAAAACTGGGCATGAATACCCTGCTGTCAGTGGCACGCGGCTCCCATGAACCGCCAAAGTTCATCGTGCTTCGCCATGTCGGTGGCACGACAGACGCTAAACCCATCGTACTGGTCGGCAAGGGCATCACCTTCGACTCGGGGGGGATATCGCTGAAGCCCGGACCGGAAATGGATGAAATGAAGTTCGACATGTGCGGCGCCGCTAGCGTGCTCGGCACGCTCAAGGCAGTGGCCTTGATGAAACTGCCTCTGAATATCATCGGCGTCATTCCAGCCACCGAAAACATGCCTGGCGGCGGCGCGACCAAGCCCGGCGACGTAATCACGTCGATGTCCGGGCAAACCGTCGAAATTCTCAACACCGATGCCGAAGGGCGCCTGATCTTGTGCGACGCCCTGACCTATGTCGAACGCTTCGATCCTGATTGCGTCGTCGACATCGCCACGCTGACGGGAGCCTGCGTAATAGCCTTGGGACATATAACAACCGGCTTGCTGGCCAATAACGACGCCGTGGCGCGGGATCTGCTCGATGCCGGCAACGAAGCCCATGATCGCGCCTGGCAATTACCGCTTTTCGACGACTACCAGGAGCAGCTGAAAAGCAATTTCGCGGACATGGCCAACATCGGCGGCCGACCGGCGGGAACCATTACGGCCGCTTGTTTTCTCTCGCGCTTTGCCGAAAAATTCGCCTGGGCTCACCTCGACATCGCAGGCACCGCCTGGCGTTCGGGCAAGGACAAGGGTGCAACCGGTCGCCCCGTGCCCCTGCTCAGCCACTTCCTGATCGAGCGCGCCCAACGCGCTGGCAGAAAACCGGCACGGCGCAAGGCCGGATGACCCGCATCAGCTTTCTCCATGGCGCCAGCGACCGCCTGCAAGCCACGGCAAGCTGGCTGCTGCAGGCCAGCCGCGAAGGTCAGCGCATTGTCGTTTATGTGCCAAGCGTCGAGGACAGGAATCGGCTTGACCGCCTGCTCTGGATAAACCCGGCCACCGGCTTCGTGCCGCACTGTCAGGCAGGCTCCGGGCTTGAGGAGGAAACACCTGTGGTTCTTGCAAGCGGACTGGATCAGACTCCTCACGACGAATGGCTGCTCAATTTGTCGAACGACGTTCCTCCCGGATTCGGCCGCTTTGAACATCTGGTCGAGATCGTCAGTACCGCGAACGAAGACAAGCTTCCCGGCCGCGAACGATTCCGCTTTTATCGCGAACGCGGATATCCGCTGGAAGCCCGCGACATTTCCGGGGAGGCCGCCTAAATGGAAGACAGCACCACCGACCTTCTGCTCAAGGCAGACGCCTTGATGCGTCGAACGCGAAGCTACGTCGCCAGCCGACCTCCCTCGACCCCGCCTGCGGAAACAGCAACCGCAACAGCGCACCTGCCAGCGGAAACCGCCATCGACGCGGCAGTCGACGACGATGTCCCGGTCTTGACGGAAAAAGTGACCGATAGCGAAGCGGCATTGGCCACGGCACCACCGCACATGCAGGAACATCTGGATGCCCTGCGCGAAGAGCTGGCGCTTTGGCTGGAGCGGGAATTGCCCGATGCCGTGCTCAAGGTTACCGACGGCCTGGCCGACCAGTTGATGGGAGAACTTACCCACCAAGCCGAGAAGAACCTGCTGCCACGCTTGATCGCCCGGCTCGACGGCACCGGACGCAAGCCGGACTGACTTACTCGACCGGCACCGTTTCGGCAAACGACGGACGCTGCATCAGCTTGGCATGTAGCGTGCCGAGATTCGGATACTGTTCTGCCCAAGGTATCTCTCCCAGGCGGAAACTCACATAAGCCAGCGCACAGCCGACGGCGATATCGGCCAGCGATATCCCGCTGCCGTGACACCAGGCCTGGTCGCCAAGTTCCTGAGCCATGGCGCCCAGGCCGGCATCAACCTTGCCGCGTTGCCGTGCCAACCAGGCCGGGCTGCGTTCACCGTCGGGCCGCCTCGCCTCCAGGAAAGCAGCCACGGCCGCATCGAGCACTCCGTCAGCCAAGGCCTCCCAGCGCTTGACGCCGATCCGCTCCCGCCCGGAGGCCGGGATCAGGCGATTGTTGGGTGCGACGGCATCCAGATATTCGGCGATCACGCGTGAATCGTAGATGGAACTATCGTCGTCGAGCAAAAGCACGGGCACCTTGCCGAGCGGGTTGTGGCGCGAAATCTGATTGCCCTCGACCCAGGGTGAATCCACCACGAACTCGCAATCGATCTTTTTTTCCGCAAGTACGACACGTATTTTGCGGACGTAAGGGCTGGTGAGTGAACCGATCAATTTCATGGCGCGAGAGAAGGCTTCCAGTGGCTGAAAACTATAGCACGTGCCTTATCCCATGGCAGAAGGCCTCTGGGGCACATGTTAAAATCACGGTTCGCCGAAACACCTCGCAACCGCAGTTTTCCAGGTCTGCCATGACACTCGACGCCCTCACCGCACTCTCCCCACTCGATGGACGATATTCCGCCAAAGTCGAGAGCCTGCGGCGACACTTTTCCGAGTTCGGGTTGATCCGCAACCGGGTCAAGGTCGAGATCGAATGGCTGGCGGCGCTGGCCGCGTCCGCCGGCATCGCGGAGTGTCCGGCCTTTTCCGCTGCCACCCTGGACGAACTGAAAGCCGTGGTGGACAACTTCTCGCTTGCCGATGCCCAGGCAATCAAGGATATCGAGGCGCGCACCAACCATGACGTCAAGGCCATGGAGTACTGGCTGAAGCAGCGACTGGCGGCCAATGCCGAGGTGATGCGGGTCAGCGAGTTCATCCATTTCGGCTGCACCTCCGAGGACATCAACAATGTCTCGCATGCCCTGATGCTGACGGACGCCATCGCCGGCAGCTACCTTCCCGCGCTCGATCAGGTCATCGGTCGCCTGCGCGAACTGGCCCATCAATTGGCAGATCTGCCGATGCTGGCCCGCACCCATGGCCAGCCCGCCACGCCGACCACGCTGGGTAAGGAGATGGCCAACATCACAGCACGTCTGGGGCGTGCCCGGGCAAGGGTGGCGGCGGTTTCGCTTACCGCCAAGTTCAATGGCGCGGTGGGAAACTACAACGCCCATTTGTCGGCATACCCGGCATTGGACTGGGAGGCATTCAACCGCCGTTTTATCGAGTCGCTCGGACTTGAATTCAATCCCTACACCATCCAGATCGAACCGCATGACGCCATGGCCGAGTTGTTCGACGCCATCGCGCGCACCAATACCGTCCTGCTCGATGCCGACCGCGATATCTGGCAGTACATCTCGCTGGGTTATTTCAAGCAAAAATTGAAAGCCGGCGAAATCGGTTCCTCGACCATGCCACACAAGGTCAACCCGATCGACTTCGAGAATTCCGAGGGCAACCTCGGGCTGGCCAACTCAGTCTTGCGCCACCTCTCCGAGAAGTTGCCCGTCTCGCGCCTGCAACGCGATCTCACGGATTCGACGGTTCTACGCAACATAGGCGTCGCTTTCGGCTACAGCCTGCTCGCTTACGACTCCTCCTTGCGTGGGCTGAACAAACTCGAAGCCAATGCGGAACGGCTTGCCGAAGACCTCGACAACGCATGGGAAGTCCTCGCCGAGCCGGTACAGACGGTAATGCGCCGCTTCGGCGTTCCCAATCCCTATGAACAGCTCAAGGAACTGACCCGGGGTAAGGCCGTCGGCCGCGACGACCTGCGGCGCTTCATCGCCTCGCTGCCGATTCCGGAAACCGATCGTGAGCGCCTGCTGGCGATGACTCCGGCAAGCTACATCGGCAAGGCCGCGGAACTGGCGAAACGGATCTGAAATGGGCTTTGCGGAAAACCTGAAACAGCTGCCGCGCGTTTCCCACCTTGTGGCGATCCAGCTGATTGACGATGCGGGAGCGGTCGTTGCCACGATAGAAAACAAGCCCGGACAGGTGGGTTCGCTGGCGGTGTACAACCATCTCGGCCAGACCCATGGCGCAATCACCGCCGAGGCGGCGCGCAAGGGACTCGACCTCTATGCCGAACATACCGAGGATGCACGGCAGAACCCCGGCAAGCACCCCAATATCGACCGTCTGATCGAGTTGGCCAGTGCCGGCAAAGCGATGCTGCGCTTGAAGCATGTCTTCGCTACGGGCAACGAATAGCCCAGCGGCCAGGACACCTGAAAGGCCGCGGGCGCAATGCCGGGGGTATGGAATAATCATCGGCGGCAGCCCGTATATCCCATGCCGCCAAGCTGTGGCGCCCCCTCGACCGACAAGGAGCTTTCATGAACCACAAACGAATCGTCGTTGCATCCCTGGCTATTGGCCTCTCCAGCGCCACGCTGGCGCAAACCATCGGCAAACCGGAGGACCAGATCCGCTGGCGCCAGTCTGTCATGCAGACGCTCGGCTGGAGCATGGGCCGAATCAAGGCCAATATCGATGGCACTTACAACAAAGACCAGGTGATCCAGGCTGCAAACACGATTCAGGCGCTTGCCAATTCAGGATCGGGGGCTCTGTTCACACCGGGAACCGACACTGGCAAGGGCTGGCGTGACACCAATGTCAAACCCGAACTATTTACGAATTCGGCCAAGCTGAAGGAAGTGGGCATGGCCTACAACAAGGAAGCCAACGAAATGGCCAAAGTCGCGGCGACCGGCGATTCCGCCGCAGTCAAGGCCCAATTCGGCAATCTGGGCAAGAGTTGCAAGGGCTGCCACGACGAATTCCGCAAGGAAGAAAAGAAGTAACAGCTTCCCGGCCCGGAATCCGGCGGATGCCGGCGGCTACCTGCGGGTGGCCGTCTACCAGGCCGGGGTAGCGGGCGCTCCGGCCGACATTGGCGCCGCTGCGGGAAGCCACGCGCCACTGGCACCATACACCGCCGCCAGGGCGATCAGCAGGGCCACGCAGAGCGCGGCCACGCCGCCGCCGCGGGCATCCTCCTCACCGGACTCTTTCCAGCCGGTGACCATGGGCATAATCAGCGATTCCTTCCTGAAGCGCACGTAATACGCTATCGCCGCCAAATGCGCCAGCACGAGCAGAATGAGCAATGGCTCGATCAGTCGGTGTACGCCGACAAAACGGTCGGAAAGCTCCTTGCTCACCAGCGCATACAAGGGGCCTTCGAAGGCGATGTCGTCGTTGGCGAACAGCCCGGTCGAAGCCAGGGCCAGCAAGGTCGCGAGCATGGCCAGAACCGAGAGCGCCCCCAACGGATTGTGGCCTTCGCCGTGCCACTCACCCCTGAGATAGGCCTGGATCGCGGCCGGTCCGCGCACGAACTGCGTAAAGCGGGAGTAGGTGGAGCCGGCGACCCCCCAGACCACGCGAAACGCCAGCAGGCCAACTATCGTCAATCCGAATCGTCCGTGCCAGACCATCGCGTTTCCACCGATCTTGGCGCTGATGAAGGAGCCCAATACACACGCGGCGAGAAGCCAGTGAAACAGTCGCGTCGGTAGATCCCAGACGCGGATCCGCATCAGACCACGGCCTCCTGCTTCTCCACCTTGGCCTTGACGAACTGCTCGCGGGAAACGCCAAGCCACATGACCAGCGGACTCGCGACCAATACCGAGGAGTAAATGCCGAAACAGATGCCGATGGTCAGTGCCAGGGCGAAATAATGCAAGGCCGCTCCGCCAAAGATCAGCATCGAGGTCACCATCATTTGTGTCGAACCATGGGTAATGATGGTGCGCGAAATGGTGCTGGTAATCGCGTGGTCGAGTACCTGCGGAGTGGTCAGGCCGCGTTTTTTCTTGAAGGTTTCGCGCACCCGGTCGAACACCACCACCGACTCATTCACCGAATAGCCCAGCACCGCCAGCACCGCCGCCAGCACCGGCAAGGAAAACTCCCACTGAAAGAAGGAAAAGAAGCCAAGGATGATCACCACGTCGTGCATGTTCGCGATGATGGCCGAAACGGCAAAGCGCCACTCGAAGCGCATCGCCAGATAAAGCATGATGCCGACGATCACCAGCAGCAGGGCCAGCGCCCCGTCCTCGGCGAGTTCCTTGCCGACTTGCGGACCGACGAACTCGACGCGCTTGAGCTCGGGCGCCGCGCCCGCGCCTTGCGTTCCGCCGGAAGCTTTGGCCAGCGACGCCATGACGCGCTCGCCGATCTTGGATGTTTCGGTGTCCTTGGTCAGCGGCACGCGAATCAGCACATCGCGCGATGAACCGAAGTTCTGCACCTGGGGGTCGGCAAATCCGTCGCCTTCGAGCTGCTTGCGGATCTGCTGTAGATCGGGCGCCTGGGCATAGCCGACTTCCATCAGCGTGCCGCCGGTGAATTCGATCGAGAAATGCAGGCCCTTGGTTGCCAGAAAGAACACCGCCAGCAAAAAGGTGATCAACGAAACGATGTTGAACACCAGCGCATGGCGCATGAAGGGAATATCTTTGCGGATGCGGAAAAATTCCATGCCTTATACCCCCGGCTTCCAGATCTGGCCGATCGATACCGATTCGAGCTTGCGTCGGCTGCCGTAGATCAGGTTGATCGCGGCGCGCGACACCACCACCGAGCTGAAAATCGAGGTCAGGATGCCCAGGCAATGCACCACGGCAAAACCTCGCACGGGGCCGGAACCGAAGATAAGCAGCGCAATGCCGGCAATCAACGTGGTGATGTTGGAGTCGAGAATCGTCGCCCAGGCGCGTTCGTAACCGGCGGTAATCGCCGCCTGCGGCGAGCTGCCGTTGCGCAGTTCCTCGCGCACCCGTTCATTGATCAGGACGTTGGCATCGATAGCCATGCCCAGGGTCAGCGCAATGGCGGCGATACCGGGCAAAGTCAAGGTCGCCTGCAACAGCGAAAGCAGCGCGACCAGGAACAGGAGGTTGGCCGACAGCGCGAAGACCGAGACAAACCCGAACAGCAGGTAGTAGGCCACCATGAATACCGAAATGGCGACAAAGCCCCACATGGTCGAATTGAATCCCTTGGCGATGTTGTCGGCGCCAAGCGAGGGCCCGATCACGCGTTCCTCGATGATTTCCATCGGCGCGGCGACGGCGCCCGAGCGGATCAGGATTGCCAGCGTGTTGGTTTCCTCCGGCGTGAACATGCCGGTGATCTGGAAGCGATTGCCGAACTCACCCTGGATAGTGGCCACCGAGATCGCCTCGGGGCGGCCTTTTTCGATCAGGATGATGGCCATCATCTTTTTCAGGTTCTCGCGCGTCACGTCGCGCATGATGCGGCCACCGGCCGCGTCGAGCTGCACCGCCACCGCCGGGCGCTGATTTTCGTCGAAGGTGGCCTGGGCACCATTGAAGCGATCGCCGGTCAGCACCACCAACTTTTTGACCGCCACCATGGTCACGGAACCATCACGCCGACGCTCGGGCACCAGGTCCGTGCCCACCGGCGCCTCGTTGCCGAGAACCGCCGCCTGTTCCACCATGCGCACTTCCAGTGTCGCGGTACGCCCGATCAAGTCCTTGGCACGCGCAACATCCTGCACGCCCGGCAACTGCACCACGATGCGGTCGGCCCCCTGCTGCTGGATCACGGGTTCCGCCACCGCGAGTTCGTTGATGCGCTTGTTCAGGGTCGCGATGTTCTGCTTCAGCGCATCGTCCTGGAAGGTCTTGATCGACTGCGGCTTGAGCGTCACCTTCAAGGAATAGTCTGCGCCGCTCTGGCCTTCGAGCAAGGCAAGGTCAGGCTGACTGGAGACCATCGCCTGGCGCGCCTTTTCTCGGGTATCGGTATCGCGGAACAATACTGTTACCTCGTCGCCGTTACGCGCGATACCGGCATGGCGCAGGTTCTTGTCGCGCATCAGGGTACGCAGGTCGGTGGCGACGGAATCGAGGCGCTTGACCAGCGCCCCCTTCATGTCGACCTGGAGCAGGAAATGTACACCACCGCGCAGGTCGAGGCCGAGGTACATCGGCAGCGCGTGCATGCCGGTCAGCCAGTTCGGCGAGTTCGACACCAGATTCAGCGCCACGCTGTAGGCCGCATCGGCCGGCACCGGATTGAGCGCCTTCTCGATCGCATCCTTGGCCTTGAGCTGGGTATCGGTATCGGCAAAGCGTGCGCGTACGCTATTCAGATCGAGGTGGATCCCCTGTGGCGCGATACCGGCCGACTTGAGGATGGCCTCGACCTGATTCATCAGCTTGAGGTCGACCTTGTGCGTCGCCTTGACGCTGGCCACCTGAACCGCCGGCACCTCGCCGAAGAAATTGGGCAGGGTGTACAGCAGGCCCAGCAACAGGGCAATCAGTACGGTGGCATTCTTCCAGAGCGGATAGCGGTTCATCTGGCGGGGACGAAAATCAAGGCGGGCAGGCGGCAGCCATGCTGCGCCCTGCCCAACCGGGTCAGAGGGACTTCAGCGTGCCTTTGGGCAGCAGGGCACCAACGGCATTCTTTTGCAGGGTGATGACGATCGGGCCGTCCTTGCCTTCGGCCACTTCGACGCTGAGGTAGTTCTCGCCGACCTTGGCAATGCGGCCGGTCATGCCACCCTGGGTGACGATTTCGTCGCCCTTGGCCAGTTCGCCGACCATTTTCTGATGCTCCTTGGCCTTCTTCATCTGCGGGCGGATCATGATGAACCAGAGCACGACGAACATCAGGATGATGGGCAGCATGCCCATCAGGCCACCCGTCGGGTCTCCGGCGGCGCCGGCGGCCTGGGCGTAAGCATTGGAAATCAGCACTGGATACTCCCGTTGCAAAGCGTGGAAAGGGTCGAATTATACCTGTTCGACCGGCACGCCCTCCCGATTCGCGGCGCGGCCGGCGCGGAAGCTCGCCACGAACTCGGCGAACCTGCCGGACTCGATCGCACTCCGCATTTCCGCCATCAGGGCCTGATAGTAAAAGAGGTTGTGCAGGGTATTCAGGCGCGCGCCGAGGATCTCGCCGCTGCGGTGCAAATGATGCAGATAGGCGCGACTGAAATGGCGGCAGGTGTAACAGGCGCAGCTGTCATCCAGCGGCCCGGTATCCGCCTTGTAGCGCGCATTCTTGATCTTGACGTCGCCATGGCGGGTAAACAGCCAGCCGTTGCGCGCATTGCGGGTCGGCATCACGCAATCGAACATATCGACGCCCTGTCCCACCGCGTAGACCAGGTCCTCGGGCGTGCCGACCCCCATCAGGTAGCGCGCGCGATCCCGCGGCAGGCGCGGCGCGGTGTGCGCCAGGATGCGGGCAAAATCCTCCTTGGGCTCGCCCACCGACAGCCCGCCGATGGCGTAGCCGTCGAAACCGATGTCGACCAGCGCGGCCAGCGATTCGTCGCGCAGGGTTTCGTGCATGCCGCCCTGGACGATGCCAAACAAGGCATTGGCATTCTCCAGCCGGTCGTGCTCGTCACGCGAACGCCGCGCCCAGCGCAGGCTGAGGCGCATCGACGCCGCCGTCGTCGGCAGGTCCGCCGGATAGGGCGTACATTCGTCGAAAATCATCGCCACGTCCGAGTTCAGGACATGCTGGATGCGCATCGATTCCTCCGGCGTAAGGAACAGGCGGTCACCGTTGATCGGCGAGGCGAAGCGCACGCCCTCTTCGCTGATCTTGCGCAGTTCGCCCAGCGAAAACACCTGGAAACCACCGGAGTCGGTCAGGATCGGTCCATCCCAACCCATGAAGCGATGCAGGCCGCCATGTGCGGCGATGACGGCGAGGCCGGGCCGCAGCCAGAGATGGAAGGTGTTGCCCAGCACCATGCTGGCACCGATCTCCGCCAACTCGGCCGGGGACATGGTCTTGACCGTGCCATAGGTGCCGACCGGCATGAAGGCGGGTGTCGATACCACGCCATGGGCCAGGCGCAAGCTGCCGCGTCGGGCACCGCGATCGGTGGCAAGCAAATCGAAATTCATCGGCTGTCCGTCCTGTGCAGCAGCATGGCATCGCCATAACTGAAGAAGCGATAGCGCCCGGCGATCGCGCGGCTATAAGCGGCACGCACCGGCTCAAGGCCACCGAAAGCCGACACCAGCATCAGGAGGGTGGACTTCGGCAGGTGGAAATTGGTGATCAGGCTGTCGACCACACGAAAGCGAAAGCCCGGCGTGATGAATATCGCCGTCTCGCCAGCGCCGACTTTCAATTTGCCATCCGCCGCCGCGCCTTCCAGCGTGCGCAGGGTCGTCGTCCCTACCGCGATCACGCGCCCACCCGCCGCCCGCGTGTCGGCGATCGCCTCGACGGTGGCGGCCGGCACGGTGTAACGCTCGGTATGCATTCGATGCTCAGCCAGGTTCTCGGTCCGCACCGGCTGAAAGGTGCCAGCACCGACGTGGAGCGTGACATGGGCTATCGAGACGCCAGCTTCTCGCAGTACGGCGAGGAGTTCGTGGTCGAAGTGCAGTCCGGCGGTAGGCGCGGCCACCGATCCCTTTTCGCGCGCGAACACCGTCTGGTAACGGGTTTCGTCGCCCGCTTCCGCCATCCGCTCGATATAGGGCGGCAACGGCAGGCGGCCATGGCGCTCGACCAGTTCGACGGCATCGCCCGGAAAACGCAGCCGATAAAACTCACCTTCGCGACCGAGTACCTCGACCTCGAACGCATCTTCGAGGCACAGTCGACTACCCGACCTGGGTGATTTGCTGGCGCGAACCTGGGCGATCGCATCGACATCGCCTTCCAGTCTTTCGACCAGTACCTCGACCTGGCCGCCACTGTCCTTGCGGCCGAGCAGACGCGCATGCAACACTCGGCTGTCGTTCAGCACCAGCAGATCACCGCGGCGCAACAACCGGGGCAGGTCGGTGAAGTGTCGATCGGCCAGCCGCTCCCCGTCCATTTCCAGCAAGCGGCTGGCGGAACGTTGCGGCAGCGGAGTCTGGGCTATCAGTTCGGGCGGCAGAAGGTAATCGAAATCCGCCAGCGTCAAGGCACTGCGTGGTTCAGCCGGCTGCATCCATCTCGCCATGGCGCTTGAACGCCGCCGGATCGGGAAGGATCAGTTGACCATCGCGCTCTTCGATCAGGCCTTGTGCCGTCAGGTCGCGCATCACCCGGCTGACCATCTCGCGCGATGCGCCGATCATCTTGCCGATGTCCTGCTTGGTCAGCTTGTGCGTCACCACCTTGCGCCCATCGACGGTTTCGGCCGATTCCAGCAGCAACCGCGCAACGCGGCCATAGACATCGAGCAGGGCCAGGCTTTCGATGTTGCGATCGGCCATGCGCAGGCGTTTGGTCAGGTTGCGCATGATGAACAGCGACACGTCCGGATTGTCGATCAGGCACTGCTTGAAGTCAGCCTTGCCCATCACCACCAGTTGGCTCGGCTCGACCGCCAGCACGGTGGCCGAACGCGGGTTCTCGTCGAGCACGCCCATTTCGCCGAAGAGTTCGCCCGGACCCAGTTTGGACAGGATGACTTCGCGGCCATCCTCGTCGCTGACCTGAACCTTGAGCGACCCGGAAAGCACGAAATAAATGTTGTCGGTGGAATCGCCCGCGTTCAACACCACGGTATGGCGCGGAATGGCGCGCAACATGGCCACGCGCATCAGCGGCTTGAGGCATTCGTCGTCCAGCGTTTCGAAGATCGGCAACGCCCGCAATACGGTCATTGCAACTCCAGGCTTCGGCGACATCGCTTCCCTCCGTCTGATTTACCGGCTGGCAACCGGCTGGCACGTAGCGCGCAGGATACCTGCTTATTCCGGAAGCGCGTGGCCTGATTTTGGTGCCGGGGGGGGAAGTCGAATCCCCATGCCTTGCGGCGGCGGTGTTTGAGACCGCTACGTCTACCGATTCCGTCACCCCGGCACGAAACGCCAACACCCAAGGATGCCGCGTGCGTGCGGCGCGCATTATCCGACAAAGGCGACGATCCGACAATGGCAGCACGTTCTTCCATTCGACCCGGCCCGGACCCGAAGGCGACAACAAGGCCAACAACCTGCCGGCGACAAGGAAGCGAGGAGCGCATCGGCCTATAATCGGCGGATGTTGCATAGCAGCAATACATCTGCCGACACCACCCCCCCCCTGATGGCGCTCTCCATTGCGGCCATGGGCGTCGTCTATGGCGATATCGGTACCAGCCCCCTGTACACGATGAAGGAAGTGTTCAACGGACCGCACGCGGTGGCGGTCAATCCGGACAACCTGCTCGGCATCCTCTCGCTGATCTTCTGGGCGCTGACCATTACCGTCTCGCTCAAATATGTACTGTTCATCACCCGCGCCGACAACCGCGGCGAAGGCGGCATCATGGCCCTGACCTCGCTCGCCCTGCGCACCCGCGGCGCCGGGCCGCGCCTGATGTGGCTGATGTCCATCCTCGGCATTTTCGGCGCCGGCCTGTTTTACGGCGACGCCGTGATCACGCCGGCCATGTCGGTGCTGTCGGCGGTGGAAGGCCTCGAAGTCGCCACGCCGATGTTCAAACCCTACGTGGTGCCGATCACCATCGGCGTGCTCTGTGCCCTGTTCCTCATCCAGCCGCGCGGCACGGCCAGCGTCGGTGCGCTGTTCGGGCCGATCATGATGTTCTGGTTCGGCACCTTGGGCGTGCTCGGCGTCTGGAACATCCTGCGCCACCCCGACGTGATCGCGGCAATCAATCCCTGGTACGCCGCCCATTTCTTCCTCGAAAATCGCGGCCACGCCTATCTGGCGCTCGGTGCCGTGGTGCTGGCCATCACCGGCGGCGAAGCCTTGTATGCCGACATGGGGCACTTCGGCCGCCGCCCCATCAAGTGGGCCTGGCTGGCCTATGTCTTCCCCTGCCTTTACCTCAATTACCTCGGCCAGGGCGCGCTGATCCTCGACGACCCCTCGGCGGTAAGGAATCCCTTCTTCCGCCTGGTTCCCGAACTGCTGCTGTATCCGATGGTGGCCCTGGCCACGGCGGCCACGGTAATCGCCTCGCAGGCGGTGATCTCCGGCGCCTTCTCGCTTACCAGCCAGGCCATGCAGCTTGGCTACTGCCCACGCATCCAGGTCCGCTTCACTTCGGAGCGCGAGAAAGGCCAGATCTACCTGCCCAACATCAACTGGCTGCTGCTGCTTGCCGTGGTCATGCTGGTGCTAGGCTTCAAGTCCTCGTCGAACCTGGCCTCGGCCTACGGCATCGCGGTCACCCTGACCATGATGATCGACACCCTGCTGGCCTTCGTCGTGGTGCGCGCGCTGTGGAACTGGAACTGGCTGCAGGCCGCGGTGTTCCTGACCCTGTTCCTGGTCGTCGATTTCGCCTTCTTTTCCGCCAATCTGGTCAAGGTGCTCGATGGCGGCTGGTTTCCGCTCTTGCTGGGGCTTGGGATTTTCACCCTGTTTGCGACCTGGAAGCGCGGCCGCGCCCTGCTCTACCGCAAGCTCGAACAGGACTCGATGCCGCTCGACGCCTTCCTTGCCAGCCTCAAGTACGGCGGACCGCAGCGGGTGCCCGGCACCGGCATTTTCATGACCACCCGCCCGGACGGCGTGCCGCGCGCCATGCTGCACAACCTGTTGCACAACAAGGTGCTGCACGAACGGGTGATCCTGCTCAACGTCAACACCCAGGACATCCCCCATGTTGCCGAGGAGGAACGCCTGCGGATCGAAGCGCTGGATGACGGCTTCTACCGCATCCAGCTCAATTACGGCTTCAAGGATGATCCGAACATTCCCGTCGCCCTGGAGATGTGCGCCTACCAGGGCATGGCGCCGGTGGAAATGATGGAAACCTCGTTTTTCCTCGGCCGCGAGACCATCGTGCCCAACCGCGTGCCAGCCATGACGCTGTGGCGCCAGGTGCTGTTCATGTGGATGTTTCGTAACGCGGACACCGCCACCGACTACTTCAAGCTGCCGACCAATCGTGTTGTCGAGCTGGGCACCCAGATCGAGCTGTGAGCGCGCCAAGAATTGCTGCGACGCAATATCCAAGGACGGAATCCATTTGCATTTATTCCATTGGTTCCATTGTTCTCGGAATCAAATAATTTCGATTTACCCTTTTGCAATCTCATGTAAAACTTCGCCGTTCGTAGAGCCATGACGGCATGGTCCGGTGTGCCCTGGCCCCGGGCTCTCCGAATAGCGTTTCACCGACCCAGATCACGGAGGAGTATCCAACGATGGAAATGAACCAGACACGACGCATCGTGCTGCGCGGCGCCGGAAGCATAGGTGCGCTGTCGGCACTGATCATGGCCGGCGTGCTCAAGCCCACCGCGGCTTACGCTGCCGACTGGAACAAGGCCGCTTTCGAAGCCAAGGACACGCCCGCCGCCCTCAAGGGCCTGGGTGCGGCAAGCGCCGCCGAAAGCAAGGACCTGGTGCTCAAGGTACCCGACATTGCTGAAAACGGCGCCGTGGTCCCGGTCGATGTCATCAGCAACATCCCCAACACCACCTCGATCGCGATCCTGGTCGACAAGAACCCGACCGCGCTCAGCGCCCAGTTCAGCTTCGCCAACGGCGCCCTGCCCGAGGTTTCCGCGCGCATCAAGATGGGCCAGACCTCGCTGGTCAAGGCCGTGGCCAAGGCCGGCGACAAGTTCTATATCGCGCAGAAGGAATGCAAGGTTACCGTCGGCGGCTGCGGCGGCTGATCCCCCAAACGGACAAGGAAAAATCATGGCAGATCCGATGAAGATTCGCGCCCAGATGAAGGGCGATGTCGCGGAAATCCGCATTCTAATGAGCCACGCGATGGAGACCGGGCAGCGCAAGGACGCCGCCGGCAATACCGTCCCGGCGCATTTCATTCAATCCATCACCATCGATGTCGGCGGCAAGCGCGTGGTCGACGGCCAGACCGGCACCGCGATCTCGCGCAACCCGGTGTTCGGCTTCAAGATGAAAGGCGCCAAGGCCGGCGACAAGGTCGTGGTGAACTGGGTGGACAACAAGGGCGACAAGCGTACCGACGAAGCGACCGTTGCCTGATTAATCATTCGCGCTACACTCACCAAACCGGCGCAAAGACCGGTAACACCAACCCTGGAGGAGAGACGATGAAGCGAAGCATCGTGATGGCAACGGCCCTGACCGTTACTTGGTCCCTGCCCGCCGCGGCACAGACCAAGGACGCCAACGCGGAGTTCGAGAAGTTCCGCGCTGAAATGGAAGAAAGCAATCCCGCCGAACTGTTCGAACTCAAGGGCGAGGAATTGTGGAAGGCCAAGCGGGGCCCCAAAAATGTGTCGCTGGCCGAGAGCTGCGACCTCGGTCAGGGCATCGGCAAGGTCGAGGGCGCCTGGGTAAAGATGCCACGCTACTTTGCCGACGCAGATGCCGTGATGGATGGCGAGCGGCGCATTGTCTGGTGCATGACGGAAAAGCAGGGCTTCAAATTCGCGGACATCGCCAAGAAGCCCTTCCAGGGTGCCAACGACAACAACGCGCCCGACATCACCAACCTGGTTACCTACGTTGCCAGCGCTTCGAAGAACATGAAGTTCGACATGCCGCTGCACGACGACAAGGTACGCGACGCCTATGAAACCGGCAAGGCCATGGCCGCCTATCGCGCCGGCCCCTACGACTTCTCCTGCAACACCTGCCACGGCGCCGACGGCAAACGCATCCGCATGCAGAACCTGCCCAATCTGTCATCGCCGGAGGGTGCGCTGCGGGGTGTTCAGGGCTGGCCCGGCTATCGCATGACCGGCGGCGTGATGCTTACCTCGCAGTGGCGCATGAACGACTGCTTCCGCCAGCAGCGCTTCCCGGAACCCAAATACGCCTCGCAGGCGGTGACCAACCTTATCGCCTACATGACCGGCAATGCCAATGGCCAGATGTACAAGGGCCCGGGCATCAAGCGCTGAGGAGCACGCGATGAAAAATTACATTGTCACGATTCCCGCCGCCGTTGCCGTTACCGCTCTGCTTGCCGGTTGCGCCGGCGGGCCCAGCCGCAGCGAAGCCGAGTACCGTCAGTTGGCGCTCGACACCATCAAGCGCGACTTTCAGGCCAAGGGTCAGGCCAAGTACGAGCGGCTGACCGCCGACGAATTGCAGCAGGCCTGCAATGCCCACGCCAACAACCCGCCCCCCGAGCTGGCGGCGAAGCTCGCCGGCGCCCAGTTGGCGACAGTCAAGCTGCCGGCAGACGACAAATACCTGGGCGACTGGAAATCCGGCGAGAAAATTGCCCAGAGCGGCCGCGGTTTCACCTGGTCCGACAAGGCGGAAAATCCCGCAGGTGGCAACTGCTACAACTGCCACCAGATCGGCCCCAACGAAAGCTCGTTCGGCACCGTCGGCCCCAGCCTGCTCGGCTATGGCAAGACGCGCGGCAACTCGCCGGAGATGCAGAAGTACACCTACTCCAAGATATTTAATGCGAAGGCGTTCAACCTCTGCTCCGAGATGCCGCGCTTTGGCCATGCTGGCGCGCTGAATGAAAAGCAGATCAAGGACCTGGTCGCCCTGCTGCTCGATCCGGCCTCGCCGGTCAACAAGTAGTCCCCGCCGGAGGACGGGCCTGGCCTTGCCGCCAGGCCCGTTTTTGTTTGGAGATTTCAATGTCCTCGATGAACCGCCGCGAATTCCTGCAAATCCTCGCCGCCGCTTCCGCCGCCGGCTTTGTCCTCGATTCGCGCCTGGCCTGGGCAGCGGGCAAGGGCGACAGCTTTTACGATCTGCCACGCTTCGGCAATGTGCATCTATTGCACTTCACCGACTGCCACGCCCAACTGCTACCCGTATATTTTCGCGAGCCGAGCGTCAATCTCGGCATCGGTGGTGCCGACGGCCGCGCGCCGCACCTGGTCGGCGAGAAGCTGCTCAAGGCCTTCGGCATCAAGCCGGGCGGCATCGAGGCTCATGCTTTCACCTACCTCGACTTCGAAAAGGCTGCCCGAACCTACGGCAAGGTCGGCGGTTTCGCCCATCTCGCCACCCTGATCAAGCGCCTGCGTGCCGGCCGCCCCAATGCCCTGCTGCTCGACGGCGGCGACACCTGGCAAGGTTCCTACACCGCCTTGCAAACCAAGGGCCAGGACATGGTCGACGCGTGCAAGCTGCTGGGTGTCGACATCATGGCCGGGCACTGGGAATTCACGCTGGGCGACAAGCGCGTGCTGGAAATCGTCGAGAAGGACTTCAAGGGCAAGATCGAGTTCCTCGCCCAGAACATCAAGACCAGCGACTTCGGCGACAAGGTCTTCGAACCCTATTCGTTACGCGAGATGAACGGCGTCAAGGTCGCCGTGATCGGCCAGGCCTTCCCCTACACGCCGATCGCCAATCCGCGCTGGATGATCCCGGAATGGACCTTCGGCATCCAGGACGAGAACATGCAGAAAACGGTCGACGAAGCGCGCGCCAAGGGGGCGCAGGTCGTCGTCGTGCTCTCGCATAACGGCATGGACGTCGACCTCAAGATGGCGTCGCGCGTCACCGGCATCGACGCGATACTGGGCGGGCATACCCACGACGGCGTGCCGCAGCCGGTGGTCGTTGCCAATGCCAATGGCAAGACCCTGGTGACCAATGCCGGCTCCAACGGCAAGTTCCTCGGCGTGCTCGATTTCGACGTCAAGGGCGGCAAGATCTCCGACTTCCGCTACAAGCTGCTGCCGGTGTTCTCCAAGCTGCTGCCGGCCGATGCCGAGATGGCTGCGCTGATCGAGAAGATTCGCGCCCCGCACCAGACCAAGCTCGATGAAAAACTTGCCGTCTCCGAGGGCCTGCTCTACCGCCGCGGCAACTTCAACGGCAGCTGGGACCAGTTGATCCTCGACGCCATCATGGAAGTCCAGGGCGCCGAGATCGGCTTCTCGCCGGGCTTCCGCTGGGGCACCACGATCCTGCCCGGCCAGGCCATCAGCTTCGAGCACCTGATGGACCAGACCGCGATCACCTACCCGCAGGCGACGCTGACCGAGATGAGCGGCGAGCAGATCAAGATGATCCTCGAAGACGTCGGCGACAACCTGTTCAACCCCGACCCCTATTACCAGCAGGGCGGCGACATGGTGCGCGTCGGCGGACTCGAGTACACCTGTGATCCGAACCAGAAGATCGGCAAGCGCATCCAGGACATGCGCCTTGGTGGCCGGGGCAAACCGCTCGAAGCCGGCAAGACCTACAAGGTGGCTGGCTGGGCTCCGGTGGCCGAAGGCGCCAGGGGCGAACCGGTCTGGGATGTGGTGGCGCGCTACTTGCGCGACAAAAAAACCATCGCCCCGCGCAAGCTGAACCAGCCAAAACTGGTCGGCATGAAGGGCAACGCCGGCATCGCGTAACACCGGGTTACAAGGTGCGCCGCAGCGATCGTCTAGAATCGGCGGCATGAATACCTCATCCCGCCTCGGCCTGGCTGCACTGGCCCTCGTAGTGGCCGTCGGCGGCGGCTACGCGGCATGGCGTGCCACCGGCAACGGTGGTGACGGCCCCAAATTCAAACTCGCGAAAACGGAAACCGGGCCGCTCACCGCCGTGGTTTCGGCCACCGGCACGCTCAACCCGGTGGTCTCGGTTCAGGTCGGCTCGCAGGTCTCGGGGCAGGTCAAGGAAATCCTGGTCGACTTCAATTCGCCGGTAAAGGAAAACCAGCTCATCGCACGCATCGATCCGGAAACCTTCCAGTACCGCCAGCGCCAAGCCGAGGCCGATGTCGAGGCGGCGCGCGCCGCGCTCGGCGTGCAACGCGCCGAAGTGCTGCGCGCCCAGGCCAACCTGGCCGAGCTCCAGCGCGATTACGAACGCAAGAAGCTGCTGGTGGACAAGAACTTCATTTCCTCCGCCGAGCGCGACAAGGCGCAAAGCCTCTTCGACGCCGGGCGCGCGGCCTTGCAGGTGGCCGAGTCGCAGGCCAGGAACGGCGAAGCCCAGGTCCGCCAGCGCGAAGCGCAGTTGGCCCAGGCCCGCGTCGATCTCGAACGCACCGCGATCAAGGCGCCGGTCGACGGCGTCGTCGTCAAGCGCAGCATCGAGCCGGGGCAAACCGTGGCCGCCAGCCTGCAGGCGCCGGAACTCTTCGTCATCGCCCGCAACCTGACCGACATGCAGGTCGAAACCTCGATCGACGAGGCTGATGTCGGCCGCATCCAGACCGGGCAGAAGGCCAGCTTCACGGTCGACGCCTTTCCCGGCCGCAGCTTCAGCGGCGAGGTCAGGCAGGTGCGCAAGGCCGCCACCGTGGTCTCCAACGTCGTCACCTACACGGTGGTCGTCTCTGCCAGCAATCCCGATCTGAACCTGTTGCCGGGCATGACGGCCAACGTGCGCATCGTCACGGCACAGAAGGACAAGACCCTAAAGCTGCCGAATGCCGCGCTGCGCTTCCGTCCCGCCGGAACAACCGACGACAAAAAGGCCTCGGCCGCCGTAGCGCCAGCGCCGACTTCCACGGCCGGAACCAGTGGCGGTGGCGGCCCCGGCGGCCTTGCCAACCTGCGCGAGCGCCTGGTCACCGAGCTCAAGCTCGACGCCCAACAGCAGCCCAAGCTCGACGCCATCATCGACGGCATGCGCGACAAGTTCCGCGCCGCGCGCGACCTGCCCGAGGCCGAACGCAGTAAAGCCTTCGAACGCAACCGCGCCGAAATCCGCGAGAAGGTGGCGGCAATCCTGAGCCCGGAGCAGCAAAAGCGTTATGCTGAAATGGCGGCCGAAGCCCAGGCCGCGCGCGCTGGCGGCGCCGGCAGCAGTGGCCGCGCCTGGACAGTCGGCGCGGACGGCAAACCGCAGGCGGTGAGCCTGCGCCTGGGCCTCACCGACGGCAGCATGACCGAAGTCGTGTCCGGCGACCTCAAGGAGGGCAGCGAGGTCATTGTCGGCATGCAATCCGCGGCTCCGGCGACCAAGACCGGCGGCATGCCGGGCCCGCGTCTATTCTGAAGCCCGCCACCGTGGCGAAGGCGCTGATCCGGGTCGAGCAACTGGCCAAGGAATACCGCATGGGCAGCAACGTGGTACCCGCCCTGCAAGGTGTCAGCCTGGAAATCGGCGCTGGCGAGTTCGTTGCCGTGATGGGGCCGTCGGGTTCGGGAAAATCCACCTTCATGAACCTGCTCGGCTGCCTCGACCACCCCAGCGACGGCAACTACTGGCTGGATGGCGAAGAAGTCTCCAGGCTCACCGGCGACGAACTGGCCGCCGTGCGCAACCGCAAGCTGGGCTTCGTCTTCCAGCACTTCAACCTGCTGGCGCGCACCTCGGCACTGGACAATGTCGGCCTGCCGCTGCTCTATAGCGACCTGCCGCACGCCGAGCGCGACGAGCGTGCCAGGCGCCGCCTGCAGCAGGTGGGGCTCGCCGATCGCCTGGACCACCATCCGGCGCAACTCTCGGGTGGCCAGCAGCAGCGCGTGGCGATCGCCCGCGCCCTGGTCAACGACCCGCAGCTGGTGCTGGCCGACGAGCCGACCGGGGCGCTCGACTCGCGCACCAGCGTCGAGATCATGGCCCTGTTGCAACAGCTCAATCACGAGGGCATCACCATCGTGCTGGTGACCCACGAGCACGATGTCGCCGCCTTCGCCGGGCGCATCATCAATTTCCGCGACGGCCGGGTGGTGCAGGATCACGCCAACTCGCCGGCGGATGCGGCATCAATCCTGAACGCATGAACTTCGCCGCCACCCTGCGCATCGCCCTGCTCGCCCTGCGCGTAAACAAGATGCGCTCGGCGCTGACCATGCTCGGCATCATTATCGGTGTCGCCGCGGTGATCGTCATGATTGCCGTTGGCGGCGGCGCCCAGGCGCGCGTCGAGGAACAGATCCGCAGCCTCGGCTCCAATATCATCATGGTGCTGTCCGGCTCCATGACCTCGGGCGGCGCGCGCGGCGGCATCGGTTCGCAGCCGACCATCTTCGAGGACGATGCCTATGCCATCGGCCGCGAAATCGAGGAAATCCAGGCCGCCGCGCCCACCCTGCGTGGCAGCGGCCAGGTGGTGTATGGCAACAGCAACTGGTCCACGGTGTTCTACGGCGTCACGCCCGACTATCTCGAAGTGCGCGAATGGGCCATTGCCGAAGGGCGCGGCTTCGAGCCGGCGGAATTGAACGGCGCCGGCAAGGTCGTGCTGATCGGCCAGACCGTGGCGAAGAACATTTTTGGCGATGCCAGCCCGCTCGACCAGGTCATACGCGTGCGCAAGGTGCCGCTCACCGTGATCGGCGTGCTGGAGCGCAAGGGCCAGAGCATGACCGGCCAGGACCAGGACGACATCGTACTGATGCCGATCAGCACCGCGCGCAAGCGCATCCTCGGCGCGGCGCAGGCCAAGTCGCGCAGCGTTTCCTCGATCATGGTCAAGGTCCGCGAAGGCGCCGACATGGGCATCGCCGACCAGCGCATGCGCGAACTGTTGCGCCAGCGCCACCGTCTGCAACAAGGTCAGGACGACGATTTCTTCGTCCGCAATCTTTCGGAAATACTCCAGGCGCAGGAAGCCTCCTCGAAGGTGATGACGCTGCTGCTCGCCGCCGTGGCCTCGGTCAGCCTGCTGGTGGGCGGCATCGGCATCATGAACATCATGCTGGTCTCGGTCACCGAGCGCACGCGCGAGATCGGCCTGCGCATGGCCGTCGGTGCGCGCGGCAGAGACATCCTGACCCAGTTCCTGGTCGAAGCCGTAACCCTGTCCCTGATCGGCGGTGCCATCGGCATCCTGCTGGGCATCAGCGGCGCCATGGCGGTAGCCGAACTCGCCGGCTGGCGTACCGAGCTTTCCACCGCCTCGGTCGTGCTGGCCGCCGGCTTTGCCGGCGCGGTGGGCGTGTTCTTCGGCTATTACCCGGCGCGCAAGGCCTCGCGGCTGTTGCCGATCGAAGCGCTGCGCTACGAGTAGTCGGGCGAAAAATGGGAAACGAGGTCGAACTCAAGCTCGCGCTCGACGAAGCGCACCAGGCCCGCTTCCTGCACCATCCCCTGCTCAAACGCGCCACGGCACGCCACAGCGAAACGCTGGACAACATCTACTACGATACCGGCGACCTGTCGCTGCGCCGGCACGGCATCGCCCTGCGGCTGCGGCGCCAGGGCAAGCTTTGGTTGCAGACGGTGAAGCTCGCCGGCAGCGCCGCCGCCGGCCTCTCCAGCCGACCGGAATGGGAAACTCGCTACAGCGGACGTTTCGAGTTCTCGGCCATCGAGCACACCGAACTGCGCGCCTGGCTGGAGCGGCCCCGGCTGCTGGCACGCATCGTGCCGATATGCGAAACGCGCTTTCGGCGCAACACCTGGCAACTGCCGGCGTCACGCGGCACCGTGCTGCTGACCCTGGACCGCGGCTGGGTGATCGCCGATGGCCGCCGCGAACCGATTTCCGAACTCGAACTGGAACTGGCGGGCGCGCCGGTGCAGGCCCTGTTCGACCTCGCCGGCGAGCTGGCAGAACGCATCGCCCTGAGGCCGGCGGTGCTGTCCAAGGCCGAGCGCGGCTACCGCCTGCACAGCGGTGTCGCGCCGGCACCGGTCAAGGCAAATGCGATCGGCCTCGACACCGAATTGACGCCCTTCGCCGCGTTCTGCCGCATTGCGCTGGCCTGCCTCGAACACCTGCAACAAAACCACCACGGCGCGCTGCACAGCGAGGATGTCGAATACATCCACCAGATGCGCGTGGCAACGCGGCGCCTGCGGGCGGCGCTGCGCCTGTTCGGCCCGGTACTGCCGTCGCAACTGCGCGAGGCACTGCGTCAGCCGATGGCCGGCCTGACGCGGCAGCTGGGCGCGGCGCGCGACCTCGACGTGCTGCTGGGCGAAATCGTCGCCCCGGTGCAGGCGGCGCTGCCCGGCGAGCCGCGCCTCGCCGCGCTGGCCGGCCAGATCACCGACCAGCGCTATGGCGTGCGCGGCGCGACCTTGGCAGCACTGGCGGCGCCAGCCTATGGAAGGATGCTGCTCGCGGCACTGCAAGCCCTGCATCCACTGGAGCCCCCCACGGTCACCGAAGAAAGCCTGGCCGCATTCGCCGCCCGTCGCCTCGGCCATCTGGCCCGGCGCGTGCGCCGCCTCGCCGTCGCCGCGCGCAGCGACAACCCGGCCACATTGCATGCCTTGCGCATAGGCATCAAGCGCCTGCGCTACGCCATCGAATTTCTCGCCGCACCAGCCACGCGCGGCAAACCGCAACGGCTGCACGGCCGCCTGGCGCAGGCCCAGGACTGCCTCGGCCGGCTCAACGACCTGGCCAATGCCGGCGTGCTGCTCTCGCGTTGCGCCGGCCACGACCCCGAACTGCGCGAGGCCGTGGCCCTGGTCGGCGGCTGGCATGGCACACGCCACGCCGCACTGCTGGCCGAGGTCGCCGCGATGCTGCCGCGCCTGACCCGCCTGCGCCTGCCCTCGCGCCCCTGACCCACCCCAGCCCAGGAAAACCCACATGGATCTGATTCTCTGGCGTCACGCCGAAGCCGTCGATGCCGACGGCAGCCTGCCCGACCTCGACCGGCCGCTCACCAAACGCGGCCATAAACAGGCGAAGAAGCAGGCGCGCTGGCTGCTGGAGCGGCTGCCCGCGCAGCGCCGCATCCTGGTCAGCCCGGCGCGGCGCACGCGCGAAACCGCCAATGCCCTTGACGCCGCCTATGAAATCGAACCGCTGATCGCGCCCGGCGCCAGCGCCCGCGAATTGCTTACCGCTGCCGACTGGCCCGCGCGCCATGGCACGGTACTGCTGGTCGGCCACCAGCCCTCACTTGGCGAAGCCGCCGGCCTGTTGCTGGCGGGCGAGGAGCTCGGGCTGTCGGTACGCAAAGGCGCTGTCTGGTGGTTTTCCGGCCGCCGGCGCGGCGGCCGCAACGAGGCCATCCTGCGCAGCGTGATCGACCCCGACCTGCCCTGACCCGCCCGGAGCCGAAGCCGTCGCGACATCGCTTGCGATGCCGACGGAAATAATTCCCGCCGAAATTGACCCGGCACGTTGCGAAAATGCCCTGCTTTTGATATTTTAAGGATGCAAATATCCATACACCGGCGCTTCCCGAGCGTCATGCAAACATGTCGAAAAATATCGTACCGGACAGCGAAACCCGCGCCACCGCCGAACATGCCAAGGACTTGCGCCTCTGGCTGCGCATGCTGGCATGCACCAACCTGATCGAGAACCATGTCCGCGCCCGGCTGCGCAGCGATTTCGACATCACGCTGCCGCGCTTCGACCTGATGTCGCAGCTCGAACGTTCGCCGCAGGGCCTCAAGATGGGCGAGCTTTCAAAGCGCATGATGGTCACCGGCGGCAACGTCACCGGCATTACCGACCAGCTGGTGCGCGAAGGCCTGGTGGTGCGCGAGGACAGCCCCAAGGATCGCCGCGCCTACATCGTCAAGCTGACCGCCGAGGGCCGCAAAAGCTTCCGCCGCATGGCCGAAGCGCATGAAGAATGGATGGTCGGCCTCTTTTCCGGCATGGACGAAACCCAGCGCGACGAGCTGTACGACCTGCTTGCCGCGCTCAAGACCAGCGCCGCCAAGGCGGCCGCCAAACGCTGACGCTTCCTGGCTAATCTTCATGATGCGGGAAACATCACCCCGCTTCATGAAAATCAACCCCTTTCGGACACCCGCCCCCCTTCGCCCCCCTCGCGGGGGGTTATTGATCGGCTCGCTGCGCTCGACATCACCAGCGACCCATTTCGTCGCTTCACGCTATAACCTTCGTCATAGGAGCGCCGTCGGCGCGCTTTTTTTGTTCTTTCAAGCTATGCTGTGAACAAGAAACGAGTGAGTCGGAAGTGAGGAAGTACCTTTATCCGCTGCTGATTTTTGCCCTGCTCGGGACCGGTACCCTCTATTGGCTGGCCGACAACCTCGACGAACTGGTCGCGGCGGCAATTACCCAACAGGGCAGCGCCATGACCCAGGCCAGGGTAGGTGTCGAGCATGTGGAAATCCACCCCAAAAGCGGCAAGGGCGTGATCAGCGGCGTCTTCGTCGGCAATCCGAAGGGCTTCAAGACTCCGCACGCCTTGCGGGTCGAGCGCATAGAACTCGAGCTGGACCTGGCCACCGTGGCCAGCGATATCACCGTGGTGCGCCTGTTGTTCATCGACCAGCCCGACGTGATCTACGAGAAAGGCGAGGTGACGACCAATTTCGATGCGCTGCAGAAGAACATCGCCGCCTATCTGGGGCCGCAGAAACAGGCGCGGGGCGGTACCCGCCTGATCGTCGAGGAACTGACCATCTGCAATGCCCGGGCCCAGGCCAGCGCCGGCTTCATGGGCGGCAAGACCATCAGCATACCGCTGCCCGACATTTCGCTCAAGAATGTGGGCAAGGCAAAGGGGGGAGTCACTCCCGGCGAACTCGGCCAGGAAATCACCAATGCATTGAAGGCCAGGCTCAGCGTCTCGGCCAATTTCGACCGCCTGAAAAAATCCACCGGCGAAGCGCTCGACAAGGCCGGCAGCGCGATCAAGGGCTTGCTGCAATAGACAGCCGGCCGCCCGGCGCGCCTGTAATACAATACGGCCCCGGTGCGCCCTGCCGGTTGGCGCCCGCTTCGGCATTCCGCCGCAAATCCCTCAAGCGCATCGCCGCCTGAACCGGTTCCCCGCAAGGGGCGGGCCGATTCAGGAGTTCCATTGGACGCCAACGACACCGGCAGTGCATCTGCCATTTCCAACGACGGCAGAATCGCCGTAGCCCCAGCGCCGACTTCCGAACCGGCCCAGCCGGCCAAGATCAGCTTCGACGACCTCGGCCTGCTGCCCGAGCTGCTGCGCGCGGTCAAGGACGCCGGCTACACCCACCCGACGCCGATCCAGGCCCAGGCCATTCCCACGGTGCTGGCCGGCAAGGACGTCATGGGCGGCGCGCAGACCGGCACCGGCAAGACCGCCGGCTTCACCCTGCCGCTCTTGCAGCGCCTGGCCAAATATGCCAGCAGCTCGCCCTCGCCGGCGCGCCATCCGGTGCGCGCCCTGATCCTGGCGCCAACGCGCGAGCTGGCGATGCAGGTGCATGAAAACGTCGTCACCTACAGCAAGTACGTGCCGCTGCGCTCGGTCTGCATCTACGGCGGCGTGGACATCAAGCCGCAGATCGCCCAGCTGCGCGAGGGCCGCGAGATCGTCGTCGCCACGCCGGGCCGCCTGCTCGACCATGTCGAGCAGAAGAGTGTCTCCTTCGCCCAGGTCGAGGTGCTGGTGCTCGACGAAGCCGACCGCATGCTCGACATGGGCTTCATCCCCGACATCAAGCGCATCCTGGGCATGCTGCCCAAGGAACGCCAGAGCCTGCTGTTCTCGGCCACCTTCTCCAACGAGATCAAGAACCTTGCCGACAGCATGCTGAAGGCGCCGCAGCTGATCGAGGTGGCGCGCCGCAATGCCGTGTCGGAAACCATCACCCACCGCGTCTATCCGGTGGCCAGCGACCTCAAGCGCAGCCTGCTGGTGCACCTCCTGACCCACGACGATGCCAACAAGCAGGTGCTGGTCTTCGTCGGCACCAAGTTCGGCACCAGCCGCCTGGCGCATTACCTGGAACGCCAGGGCATTGCCGCCGACGCCATCCATGGCGACAAGAACCAGCAGCAGCGCACTGAGGCGCTGGAGGGCTTCAAGTCGGGCAAGGTGCGCGTGCTGGTCGCCACCGACGTCGCCGCGCGCGGGCTGGACATCGACGACCTGCCGCATGTCATCAACTACGAGCTGCCGCACACCGCCGAGGACTACGTGCATCGCATCGGCCGCACCGGCCGCGCCGGCAAGCACGGCGATGCCACCTCGCTGTTCGCGCCCGAGGAAACCCAGCGCCTGGCCGACATCGAAAAGCTGATCAAGCGCAAGATCGAGCGCGTCGAGATCAGCGGCTTCGCCGAGTTGGTCTCGGCGCCGGTGGAGCGCGCACCGAGCAATCGCGGCCATCGTCGCGAACACCTCGAACGCGCGCGCGAGAAAGCCCGCGAACGCGACCGCGCGCTGACCCTGGACGGCAGCAAGCCCGCCGGGCGCGAACTGCCCAGCCCGGCGGCCCATGTGCCGCGGCTCGACCCGCGCCTGCCCAAGCTCGACTTCGACCCCAACAAGCCCTACGTCAACAAGCCGACTGCCGGCGGCGAGGCCCCGGCCGCCAAGCAGCCCACGCCCAGCCGCCCGCAGCGCCCGGTGGCCGCCCTGCTCGGCGGCCTCGGCAAGAAAGCCTGACCACACGCCATGAAGCTCGTCCGCTACGGCGCCAGGGGGCGCGAGAAACCCGGCATCATCACCGCCGACGGCAGCCTGCGCGACCTCTCCGCCCATGTCGCCGACATCGGCTGGGCCGAACTCTCCGACGCCGGGCAAAAGCGCCTGCGCGCCATCGATCCGGAAACCCTGCCCAAGGTCAAGGGCAAGCCGCGCCTGGGCGTGCCCTTCACCGGCATTTCCAAGATCATCGGCATCGGCCTCAATTACCGCGCCCACGCCATCGAGGCCGGCATGGCCATCCCCGCCGAGCCGGTGATGTTCATGAAGGCCACCACATGCCTCACTGGCCCCGATGACGGAATCATCCAGCCGATCGGCAGCAGCAAGCTCGACTACGAAGTCGAACTCGCCATCGTCATTGGCCGCGAAACGCGCCATGTCGTCGAAGGCGATGCGCTGAAGCACGTCGCCGGCTACTGCACGTTCAACGACGTCTCCGAGCGCGCCTTCCAGATCGAGCGCGGCGGCCAATGGGACAAGGGCAAGGGCTGTGACAGCTTCGGCCCGCTCGGCCCCTGGCTGGTGACGCGCGACGAAGTGCCCGACCCGCAGGCCCTGCCCCTGTGGCTGGAACTCAACGGCGCGCGCGTGCAGGATTCGAATACCTCCGACATGATCTTCGGCTGCGCGCAGATCGTCAGCTACGTCTCGCGCTTCATGACCCTGCTGCCCGGCGACGTGATCTGCACCGGCACGCCGCAGGGTGTAGGCATGGGGCGCGGCCAGTTCCTGAAGCCTGGCGACCGCCTGCGCCTGGCCGTCGAAGGCCTCGGCGAACAACACCAGACCGTCGTCGCGGCCGGCTGAGTCTAACGCTCATGGCTTCGACCGCCACCCACGGACCATGACACGCCTGTGCCTTTGCCTTGCCCCGAGCTGGCAAGCTCGGCCCGCCCCCCTTCGCCCCCCTCGCGGGGGGTTCCTGAACGGCTCGCTGCGCTCGAAATCGGCAGCGTCCCATCGTGGTGTATCACGTTAGCTCAAGAGTCGGCGCTGGCGACACGGCGATTATGCGCATCGAATCGCCTTCCGCGCCGCGATGAGCAACCACTACCTGCTGGCGATCGACAACGGCACGCAAAGCGTGCGTGCCCTGATCTTCGACCTGCAAGGTCACCTGGTCGACAAAGCCCAGGTCGAACTCGCCAGCTACCAGTCGCCCGAACCGGGCTGGGTGGAAAACGATCCCGAGGATTTCTGGCGCGCGCTGTGCCAGGCCTGCCAACACCTGTGGGCCAATACCGCCGTGCCCAAAGCCGCCATTCGCGGCCTGGTCATCACCACCCAGCGCGCCACCGTGATCAACCTCGACGCCCATGGCCAGCCGCTGCGCCCGGCCATCGTCTGGCTCGACCAGCGCCGCAGCGACGCCAACCCGCGCCTGGCCTGGTGGTGGGAAATCGCCTTGCGCGCGGTGCGCATGCGCGACACCATCCGCTACTTCGCCGGCGAAGCCGAGGCCAACTGGATCGCCCAACACCAGCCGGCGCTGTGGGCGCGCACCGGAAAATTCCTGCTGCTCTCGGGCTACCTCAACTGGCGCTTCACGGGCCGCTTTGCCGACTCGGTGGCCAGCCAGGTCGGCTACATTCCCTTCGACTACAAGCGCGGGCGCTGGGCCCATCGCTGGAGCTGGAAGTGGCAGGTGCTGCCGCTGCGCCGCGAGATGCTGCCCGAGCTGCTGCCGGCCGGCACCATCCTCGGCCGCGTCGGCGCCGCCGCCGCCCGTGACAGCGGCATTCCGGAAGGCCTGGCAGTAATCGCCGGCGCCGCCGACAAGGCCTGCGAAGTGCTCGGCGCCGGCTGCCTGACGCCCGAAACCGCCTGCCTTTCCTACGGCACCGCCGCCACCATCAACACCTGCACCCCGCGCTACCTGGAAGCCACGCGCTTCATCCCGCCCTACCCCGCCGCCCTGCCCGGCCACTACAACACCGAGATCCAGATCACGCGCGGCTTCTGGATGGTGAACTGGTTCAAGGAACAGTTCGGCCTGCACGAACGGCAGGAAGCCGAGGCCCGCGGCGTCGCCCCGGAAAGCCTGTTCGACGAACTGGTGAACGCCGTGCCGCCCGGCGCCCTGGGCCTGATGCTGCAACCCTACTGGAACCCCGGCATCAAGCTGCCCGGCCCCGAGGCCAAGGGTGCCATCATCGGCTTCGGCGAGGCACATACCCGCGCCCATCTCTACCGCGCCATCCTCGAAGGCCTGGCCTACGCCCTGCGCGAAGGCCGCGAGCGCATCGAGCGGCGCGGCGGCGCCCGCATCGAACGCCTGCGCGTTTCCGGCGGCGGCTCGCAAAGCGACGCCGCGCTGCAGATCACCGCCGACATCTTCAAGCTGCCCACCGAGCGCCCCCACCTCTACGAAACCAGCGGCCTCGGCGCCGCCATCATCGCCGCCGTCGGCCTCGGCCTGCATCCGGATTACGCCAGCGCCGTGCGCGAGATGACCCGCGTCGGCCAGACCTTCCAGCCGGACCCGACCCACGCCGCCACCTACGACCGCCTCTACCGCCGCGTGTATTGCCGCATGTACGAACGGCTGCGGCCGCTCTACCGGGAGATCCGCGAGATCACCGGCTACCCGGCGCGGCACGGCTAGGCGCCGGGCGCCGTTGGTATTACACTATCGTCCAAGGTAATACCCGGAGGCACGAAATGCAAACCACCCTCACCGTCAAAGGGCAGGTCACGATACCCAAGCACATCCGCGATGCGCTCGGCCTGACACCCGGCAGCGCCGTCGACTTCGCCGTGAACGCGGATGGCGAAGTGGTCGTGCAGAAAGCCCGTCGCAAGGCAACACGCAAGCCGGACCGCTTCGAGGCCGCGCGCGGCAAGGCCGATGTCAAATGGCAGACCGATGAACTGATGCAGTTGCTGCGTGGCGAGCCCTGATGCTTCTGGTCGACACCAATGTTCTGGTGGACGTACTCGAAAATGATCCGCAATGGGCCGACTGGTCGATCGCGCAACTGCGCGCCCAGTCCAGAGTCCACCGCCTTGCCATCAACCCGGTGATCTACGCCGAGCTGTCGCTGACCTTTTCGAACGCCGAGGCCCTGGATGCCGCAATCGACGGACTCGACCTCGATTTGCTGGAAATCCCGCGCCCGGCGCTGTTTCTCGCCGGCAAGGCCTTTGTCCGCTATCGCCACCAGGGGGGTACGCGCGGCAATGTCCTGGCCGACTTCTTCGTCGGCGCCCACGCCGCGGTCACAGGCTATCCCCTGCTCACCCGTGACCCAAAGCGCTACCGCAGCTACTTCCCGCGCGTATCCCTGATCACGCCAGACGCCGCGCCGTGAGCAAAATATCAAGCACCAAACGCAACACCTTCACGGCTGGTGCCATCGAACAGGCAGCACTGGCCATCGAACAACGCGCCGCCTTCGTCGACGCAGCACTGGCCGCCCGCGAAGCGATGCGCAAGACCGGCAAGGGCTACGACGCCGACGAAGTACACGCCTACATCAAGGCCCGGATTGGAGGCGGAAAGCCAGCAATGCCAATAGCGCGCTCCTGGCGCGTCTGAGAAATCGTATCCGGTCCAAGATCCTGACCGTTGGGCCAGCCGACGCCGCCGAAAAAGATGCGCACCTGGTTGAAGTAGGCTTCATCCTGTAGCTCGCGAAAAAAATCGCTGACCATGAATGGACGCACGTCGAACTCGCCACGGCGCCCATCGGCGAGTTCAACTTCCAAAATACCGGCACACTTCGGTCGAACATCAAGCACCTTGTTCATGATCTCTCCTCATTCGAGCGGCCGGATTCGCTGCGGCGGCAACCTGGATTGCTTCCCAATATGGTTAACATTCGCCGTCCCGCCAGCGCCGACTATTACAAGGCCCGCGGCCGCGCCTCGACATTCCAGATCGTCTTCGCGTATTCGCCTATCGTGCGGTCGGACGAGAACTTGCCCATCCCCGCCACGTTCAGGACCGCCTTGCGCAGCCAGGCCTCCCGGTCGCGGTAAAGGGCTCCGGCCCGGTCCTGCGCCTCGATGTAAGCGGCATAGTCGGCGAGCAGCAGGTAGTGGTCGCCGCCTGAAGTCAGGTTGTCGAATACCGGCTTGTAACGCCCGCGCTCCTCGGGACAGAAGTAGCCGTCGCGGATCATGTCCAGCGCCTGCTTCAGCTCGGGGTTGGCGTCGTAGTACTGCCAGGGCTTGTAGCCCGTGACGCGCAGCGCGGCCACTTCGTCGGTATTCAGGCCGAAGATGAAGATGTTCTCACGCCCCACCTCTTCGAGGATCTCGACGTTGGCGCCATCCAGCGTGCCCATGGTCAGCGCGCCGTTCAGGGCCAGCTTCATGTTGCCAGTGCCCGAGGCCTCGGTGCCGGCGGTGGAGATCTGCTCCGAGAGGTCGGCGGCGGGGATGATCAGCTCCGCGTTCGAGACGTCGTAGTTGGGGATGAAGGCCAGCTTCAGCCGGTCGCGCATCGAGGGGTCGTTGTTCACCACGTCGGCGACATCGTTGATCAGGCGGATGATCAGCTTGGCCATGCGGTAGCCGGGTGCGGCCTTGCCGCCGAAGACCACGGTGCGCGGCGTGGCGTCGGCACCGCCGCGCAGCCGGTTGTAGAGCGTGATCACGTGCAGCACGTTGAGCAGCTGGCGCTTGTATTCGTGGATGCGCTTGATCTGCACGTCGAAGATCGAATCCGGGTCGACGACGATGCCCAGCCGCTGCTTGACCACCTGCGCCAGGCGCGTCTTGTTGTCGCGCTTGACGCGGGCGAAGTGCTCGCGGAACGCGGCGTCTTCCGCCAGCGGGGTCAGCCTGCGCAACTGGTCGAGGTCCTTGAGCCAGTCATTGCCGATGTGGCGCGTGATCAGGTGGGCCAGCGCCGGGTTGGCCTGGTTGAGCCAGCGGCGCGGCGTTACGCCATTGGTCATGTTCACGATCTTGTGCGGCCACAGGTGATGGAAATCGCCGAAGATGGTGTCCTTCATCAGCTGGGTGTGCAGGGCCGCCACGCCATTCACGTGATGGCTGCCGACGATGGCCAGGTGGGCCATGCGGATGCGGCGGCCCTGCGCCTCATCGATCAGCGACATGCGCTGCCAGACCTCGGGGTTGGCCGGGTAGGCGTGCATCACGTCCCTGAGGAAGCGGTGGTTGATCTCGTAGATGATCTGCAGGTGGCGCGGCAGCACGCGTTCGAACAGGCCGACCGGCCAGGTTTCCAGCGCCTCGGGCATCAGCGTATGGTTGGTGTAGGAGAAGACCCGTGTCACGATCGGCCAGGCCTGCGCCCAGTCGAGATGGTGCTGGTCGACCAGGATGCGCATCAGCTCCGCCACCGCGATCGAGGGATGGGTATCGTTGAGCTGGATCGCCACTTTGTTGGGCAATTCCTCGAAGGGCAGCTCGGTCTTGGCAAAGCGGTAGAGCATGTCCTGCAGCGAAGCACTGACGAAGAAGTACTGCTGCTTGAGGCGCAGTTCGCGCCCCATCTCGGTGGTGTCGTCGGGGTAGAGCACCTTGGAGAGGTTCTCGGAATCGTTCTTGTCCTCGACGGCGCGGATGTAGTTGCCCTCGTTGAAGTACTTGAGGTCGAAGTCGCGGCTGGCCTTGGCCGCCCACAGCCGCATGTTGTTCACTGTGCCGGTGTCGTAGCCGGGGATGGGGTAGTCGTAGGCCATGGCCATGACGTCGTCGGTATCCACCCACTGGTGGCTCTTCCTGCCGTGGTCCTCGGCGAACTCCACCACGCGGCCATGGAACTTGACCTGGTAGAGCACCTCGGGGCGCGGGAATTCCCAGGGGTTGCCGTAGCGCAGCCAGTTGTCCGGGTGTTCGACCTGCTGGCCCTCCTCGATGCCCTGGTGGAACATGCCGTATTCGTAACGGATGCCATAACCATAACCGGCCACGCCCATGGTCGCCATCGAATCGAGGAAGCAGGCGGCCAGCCGCCCGAGGCCGCCGTTGCCGAGCGCCGCGTCGGGCTCGACGTCGGCGATCTTCTCCGGGCGCAGGCCCATCTCGCCCAGCGCCGTCAGCGCGTCGCGGAATTCGTTCTCGGCGCACATGTTGAGCATGGCGTTGGTCATGCTGCGGCCCATGAGAAATTCCATCGAGAGGTAATACACCCGCTTGCGATCCTCGACGTAATAGCTGCGCATGGTTTCCATCCAGCGCTCGATCATGCGTTCGCGCACCACGGCGGCGGCGGCGTAGAACCAGTCGCGGTCGGTGGCGGTGATCGGATCCTTGCCGATGGTGTAGATCAGGCGGTTGTAGAGCGAACGCCGGATCGACTCGGCGTCGAGCGCCGGATGGTCGAGCTCGGGCAGGGCGGCGGGTTTTTGCATTGCGGGCTCCCGTTTTGGGCAACAGGGCCATGATACCCGCGGCGCCGCGCTAGGTATGCAGCGCCGCGCGCCAGCGCGCCAGCTTTTCTTCGAAACTCATGCCGGCATGGGCCGGGCTGGTGGACGGCAGCACCACGGCTTCATAACCCAGCGCCTCCATTTCGCGCAGGCGGCGTGCCGCGGTGCGGCCGTTGAAACAGATTCGCCGTAGCGCGGGCGCCGACTTTTGTAGCCCTACGAAATCGTTCTCCGTGGCCTCGCGAATCGCCGAATCGAGGCTGCCTTCACGCTCACACGCCGCGTAGATATCCCAAATGCCAATGCCAGCGGCCTTGACCGCCTCAAGCCGCGCCGGGTAGTGCATCTCCTTCAGCGGCTGCCCTGTCACCGCGCCCAGCACACGCCAGAACTGGTTTTGCGGATGGGCGTAGTACTGGCCGGCGGCAAGCGAGGCGGCAGAGGGAAACGAGCCCAGGATCAGCACCCGGGCTCGCGTATCGATGACGGGCGCAAGGCCCGTCAGGCACTCCGCTTCACGCGCCACTCATTTCGAGCATCAGCTGGTTCATGCGCTTGACGAAGGTGGCCGGGTCGTCGAGCTGGCCGCCCTCGGCGAGCAGGGCCTGGTCGAACAGCACCGCCGCCCAGTCGTCGAACTTCTTCTCTTCGTACTTGAGGCGCAGCACCACCGGATGCTTGGGGTTGATTTCGAGGATGGGCTGCGCGTTCGGCGCCTTCTGCCCGGCCGCCTTGAGGATGCGCGCCAGATTGCCCGAGACATCGTGCTCGTCGGCCACCAGGCAGGCCGGGCTGTCGGTCAGGCGGTGCGTGACGCGCACTTCCTTGACCTTGTCGCCCAGCGACTTGCCGATCTTTTCGGTCAGCTCCTTGAAGTCGCCAGCTTCCTTTTCGGCTTCCTGCTTCTCGGCTTCGTCTTCCAGCTTGCCCAGATCCAGGCCGCCCTTGGCCACCGAGACCAGTTGCTTGCCCTCGAACTCGGTCAGGTGCGAGACCACCCACTCGTCGACGCGGTCGGAAAGCAGGATCACCTCGATGCCCTTCTTGCGGAAGACTTCCAGGTGCGGGCTGTTCTTCGCGGCGTTGAAGGTTTCGGCGGTGACGTAGTAGATCTTCTCCTGCTCGGGCTTCATGCGCCCGATGTAGTCCTTGAGCGAGACGGTTTCGTCGGCGGTGTCGGCTTGCGTGGAGGCGAAGCGCAGCAGGCCGGCGATCCTGTCCTTGTTGGCGAAGTCCTCGCCTATGCCTTCCTTGAGCACCTTGCCGAACTCGCCCCAGAATTTGGCGTACTTTTCCTTCTCGGCGGCGTCATCGCTGCCGGCCATGCCGTCGAGCAAGCCCAGCACCTTGGCCGTGCAGCCCTTGCGGATGGCCTCGATGTCCTTGGATTCCTGCAGGATCTCGCGCGAGACATTGAGCGGCAGGTCGGCGGAATCGACGATGCCGCGCACAAAGCGCAGGTAAGTCGGCATCAGTTGCTCGGCGTCGTCCATGATGAAGACGCGGCGCACGTAGAGCTTGATGCCGTGCTTGGCGTTGCGGTCCCACATGTCGAAGGGTGCGCGGCCTGGAATGTAAAGCAGTTGCGTGTACTCGGTCTTGCCCTCGACGCGGGCATGGGTCCAGGCCAGCGGGTCTTCGAAATCGTGGCCGACGTGCTTGTAGAACTCCTTGTACTGCTCTTCCGTGATGTCGTTCTTCGGCCGCGCCCACAGGGCCGAGGCCTGGTTGACGGTTTCGTCCTCGTCGGTCGGCACCTGCTTCTTGGCTTCCTCGTCCCATTTCTCGCCCTTCATCACGATGGGCTGGACGATGTGGTCGGAGTACTTGCGGATGATGGATTTCAGCTTCCAGGCCGAGAGCAGGTCGTCCTGGCCTTCCTTGAGGTGCAGGATGATCTCGGTGCCGCGCACCGCGCGTTCGACCATCTCGATACTGAATTCGCCCGTACCCTCGGATTCCCAGCGCACGCCTTGGGCAGCCTCGACGCCGGCGCGGCGGGTCAGCACGGTGACGCGGTCGGCGACGATGAAGCTGGAGTAGAAGCCAACGCCGAACTGGCCGATCAGCGTGGCATCCTTCTGCTGGTCGCCGGAGAGCTTGGAGAAAAATTCGCGCGTGCCCGATTTGGCGATGGTGCCGAGGTTAGCGATCACTTCCTCGCGCGACATTCCCACGCCGTTATCGGCAATGGTCAGGGTCTTGGCCTCGGGGTCGCAGGCGATGCGTATCCTGAAGTCGGAATCGCCCTCGAACAGGGCGGCATTGTGCAGGGCCTCGAAGCGCAGCTTGTCGCAGGCGTCGGAGGCGTTGGAAATCAGCTCGCGCAGGAAAATCTCGCGGTTCGAGTACAGCGAGTGGATCATCAGTTGCAGCAGCTGCTTGACCTCGGTCTGGAAGCCGAGGGTTTCCTTGGTGGCGGTGGCGGTGCTCATTGGGTTCCCCTGAAAGACAAGACGTACCGACGCGATATGGGGCCGCCAAAGCCCGTTTCAAGGGGCAGGACCGCCGCCTGGCCAACTCAACCGAGGGTGACCCCGGCTTGCCCTGCGTGGCGCTCGAACTCCTCGATCGGCAGGGGTCTGGCGAAGAAATTTCCCTGGTAGGCGCGGCAGCCCATGCGGGCAAGGATGTCACGCTGCTCCGCGGTTTCCACCCCCTCGGCAACGACTCCCAGGCCCAGGCTGGCGGCCAAGGCAACCACCGTCCGTGCGATCGCGGCATCGTTCGGGTCAACCAGGATGTCACGCACAAAGGACTGGTCGATCTTCAGTTGATCGAGCGGCAGCCGCTTGAGGTAGGACAGCGAGGAATAGCCGGTGCCGAAGTCGTCGAGGGCGAATCCTATCCCGGCGGACTTGAGGGCATTCATCTTTGCGATCATGTCTTCCACGTTTTCGGCGAGAGCGCTTTCCGTGATTTCCAGCTTGAGGCGGCCGGGCCGGGCACCCGAGCGACCAAGGGCATCCAGTACCGTCGCCACGAAGCCCTGGCTGCGAAACTGCTTTGCGCTGACATTGACGGACAGGGTCAGGTTCTCCATTCCGCGCACGCCGGACCAGCTGGCCAGTTGCTGGCATGCCGTCCTGACTATCCAGTCACCCAAGGGAAGGATCAGGCCCGTTTCTTCCGCCAGGCCAATGAACCGTGCGGGCGATACCAGTCCCCGCCGGAAATGGGACCAGCGAACCAGAGCCTCCGCTCCCGTAACGCGACCGTCGGCGTCGACCAGGGCCTGGTAGTGCAACACAAACTCCCCTGCACGCAGGGCCAGCCGCAGATCGCGTTCCATCCCCGCGCGCTCGTGCGCGGCCGTTTCCATCCTGGGGTCGAAGAAACGCATGGCATTGCGCCCAGCCTCCTTGGCCTTGTACATCGCCAGATCGGCCTGCTTCAACAGGTCGTCGATGGCGTCCTGCTCGCCGCGAAACAATGTCACACCGATGCTCGGCGTGATGTGGTGCGCATGCCCGCCCAGCGGATAGGCGTCGTTCAGTTCGGCCAGGATCTTTTCGCCGACCGTCTCCGTGTGATTGCCCGCGGTGACCAGATCACTCCCCATGTCCAGCAGGACGGCCACGAACTCATCGCCACCCAGGCGCGCCACGGTATCTCCTGCACGAACGCACTGGCGCAGTCGGCGCGCCACCAGCTTGAGCAGCAGGTCACCTTGGTCGTGACCAAGGGTGTCGTTCAGCGACTTGAAATTGTCCAGGTCAATGAACAGCAAGGCGCAGTAGTTGCCGCTGCGCGCCGATGTCGCCGTCGCCTGCCGCAGACGGTCGAGGAGCAGGGTGCGGTTGGGTAGCCCGGTCAATTGGTCGAAATACGCCAGCTCCACTATCCGGTCTTCCGAACGCTTGCGCTCGGTTATGTCCTGATGGGCGCCGACGAAATGCGTGATCTGGCCAGCCTGGTCCCGCACGGCGGCGATAGTCAGCCATTTGGGATAGATCTCGCCGGACTTGCGCCGGTCCCAGATTTCGCCCTCCCAGGCACCCGTGGTCAGCAGCCGATGCCACATTTCGCGATAGAAGGCCTGGTCGTGGCGACCGGATTTGAGCAGGCTCGGATTTCGCCCCACGACCTCATCCGCCGCATAGCCGGTAATTTCCGAAAATGCGCGATTGACGCGCAGGATGATTCCATTAGCATCAGTGACCACCATGCCTTCATTGCTGTCAAAAGCGGTTGCGGCGATTCGCATCTCGATCTCCGCCGCCTTGCGCGCACTGATGTCGCGCACGGTGATGATCACCAGGGTTCGGCCCTCGCTTTGCGTCGTGGCGTAGCCGATGGCCATCTGGAATGGCGCGCCGTCGCGGCGACGGCCGACGATCTCCCTTTCCAGGCCGGTGCGTACATCGCCCTCCCCGGGCAAAAGCACGGCCCGGAGGTCGGCATCAAACGCCTCGAGTTCGCCTTCATCCAGCAGCACCGAGAAACTCCTGCCGAGAATGTCCGCTTCGGCGTGGCCGAATATTTCGCGGGCGGAACGATTGAAGGTTTCAACTTTGCCCTGCTCCGAAACCGTGACCACGCCGCTCTCCACGCCGTCGAGCACGGCGTTGAGGCGCTGCCTGATGTGGCGCAGCTGCGTGTTGCGGGTGAATGCCAGCTTGCCGACGAGAAGCACATAGGCAATCAGTCCGAGGGCACAAATCGCCGTCGTCAGCGGGGAGGTCTCGGCTGAAAAGCGGAACCCGAACGCGATCACACCGGCCAGCATTCCAGCCAGAAGCGCCGCGATGGAAGCGCCGATTCCCCGCATGCCGCTGTTGACCGCACTGTTGGTCAGGGTCGCCAAAATCACGGCAAAGCTGGGCCAGACTGCAAACTGCATCGCCGCCGTGAACATTCCGAGCATCCACGCATCGACCAGCAGGTGCCGGAGGGCCGCTCCCACCGGGTTTGCCGCATGCACTGCCAGCCAGTACAGCAGGTGCGGATAACACAGCAACAGGCCGGCGAGGAATACCCAGACAGGAAGCCCATAATCGCCACCGCGCATGTGCAAGGTGGCGACCAGGAATACCAATGCGAATGAACCCGCGCGCATGCGGAAATGCGCGTGCACCAGCCAAGGCGTCGCCGCACGTGAACCCGAAGCGTACGCACCGATTCCGCCCCGCCGACCCTCGGCGACAAGCCGCCGATCGAGAGCCCCCTTCTCCATGCGGCCACTTTGCGCTGAATCCCGCATGATGGCAAGCGGCGTTGCCAAATCAAAACGTTGCCGACACCTGCCTTTCCCGCACACCGGACTTCATCGCAATCGACAGGCGCGAGCCCGCTCAAGGCATGAAATACGTCACCCGGTAGACCAGCTCCTGGGCTTCCTCATCCCGGCGATGCGGCAGGCCTGCCTGACATAGCCGTAGGGAAACAGCTCGAACACCAGGTTACGCGAGCCGCCATGGCGGGCACCCAGGTGGCGCATGACGAAGCGCACGTCGGGGATCACCTGGTGCTCGGCGAAGAAATCGCGTATGTAGCGGATCGCGTCCCAGTGGCGCTCGGTCAGCTCGATGTTCTCCTGGCGCGCCAGATCGCGCGCCAGATCCTCGGTCCAGTCGGCCGGCTCGAACAGGTAACCCTGGTCGTCGAAGGCCGGCGTACGGGTCATGGCTTCCATCCCTTTCCTCCATGCATTGCGGGAAACGACAACGGTTGCGATAATACATCATGCCATGATAGAAGCACAACATGATATAAAGCCGTCTGCCCGCCCTGGAAGCCGCCCATGCCCGCCAAAGCCCTCGGCAAGAAAGACTTCGAAACCCTGTCCGAGTTTCGCTACCGCCTGCGCCGCTTCCTGCGCTTTTCCGAACAGGTCACGCGCAAGAACGGCATCACGCCGCTGCAATACCTGCTGCTGCTGCACATCAAGGGTTTCCCGGGCCGTTCCTGGGCCACCGTGGGGGAACTGGCCGAGCGCCTGCAGGCGCAGCACCACGGCACCGTGGCGCTGATCTCGCGCTGCGAAAGCCTGGGCTGGGTCGAGCGCCGCCAGGGCCAGGTCGACCGTCGCGCCGTGGAAGTGCACCTCACTTCCGAAGGCGAACGCATTGCCGAAAAGATGGTGCGCCTGCACCGCGACGAGTTGCTGAGCCCCGAGATCAGCGCCCTGGTGCCGGACCTGCGCAGCCTCCATGGCAACTGAAGCGGATGCCGGGACTTCGGCGTCGGCGCATGCGGTGCGCAGCGCCTGCTCGACCTCAATCCGCTGCCGGGTCCGCCTCCGGCGTCGCCGCATCGTCCTCGCGGCCGGCCTGCTTCCGCCTGAGCCGTTCATTCTTGTCGTCGTTGGCGAAGACAAAGCGTCCATGCAAGACACAGCCCTTCATGCCCGGATCGCAGGGAATACCATTCACCTTGCCGCAGCGATCATCTTCCTCGTGGGGGCAACCCCATGCTCCGCCCATGATCTCGTCCTTCCCCGAATTCCGTTCATTCTCACCGCACCAGCTTAGCGCAGCCGCCAGGAACCCGCCATGACCGCCCCCGACCTGCCCACCGAATCCACCCTCCGCGAACGCCTGCGCCGGGTGATCGACCCCGAAGCCGGACTCAACATCGTCGACCTCGGCTTGGTGTATCGCATCGACGTCACGTCTTCGCAGGTGCGGGTCGAAATGACCATGACCTCGCCCGCCTGCCCGCTGGGCGAGATGATCACCGACGAGGTCAAGGAGGTGCTGGGCGGCGCCCTGCCCGCCGGCTGCGCGGCCGAGGTAACGCTGGTGTGGGAGCCGCCCTGGGAGCAATCGATGATGAGCGCAGCCGGCAAGAAGCATTTCGGCTGGGAGGACGACGGCCATGGCTGACCTGCCGCCGCTGGCGCGCCTGCCATTGCTGGTGCTGGGCATGCTCTCGCTGCTGGGCGGCGTGCTGGCCGGGCTGGCGCGCCTGGACTGGTCCATGCCGGCGATCGCCAGCGCCGCCGCCGGCTGGCATGGCGCGCTGATGATCTCGGCCTTCCTCGGCACCGTGATCAGCCTCGAACGCGCGGTGGCGATCGGCCGCCTCTGGGCCTACCTGGCACCGGCCTGCGCCGGCCTCGGCGGCATTGCGCTCTTGGCCGGCGCACCGCTGGCGCTGGCGCAAGGGCTGGGGGTGGCTGCCGCCTTCGTCCTGCTCGCCGCCAGCGGCATGGTGCTGCAACGCCTGGTGGCGCCCTTCACGCTGCTGCTGGCGATCGCCGCACTGTGCTGGCTGATCGGCAATGCGCTCTGGTTCCATGGCGCCGAAGTCCACCTCGCCGTGCCCTGGTGGCTGGCCTTCCTGGTGCTGACCATCGCCGGCGAGCGCCTGGAACTCAACCGCTTCCTGCCGACATCGAAAGATGCCCAGCGCTTTTTCTTCCTCATCGTCGGCCTGGTGCTGACCGGCGCCACCGCCACGCTGCGCGACGAGGAAGCCGGCCTCGCGCTGTTCTCGGCCGGCCTGCTGGCGCTGGCGATCTGGCTGTGGCGCTTCGACATCGCGCAACGCAACTGGCGGCGCCCGGGCCTGACCGGCTACATCGCGCTGTGCCTGCTCTCGGGTTACGCCTGGCTCGCCGCCGCCGGCCTGCTCGGCCTGCTCGGCGGCTTTCAGCCCGGCCACCTCTGGCACGACGCCACCTTGCACGCGGTAACCCTGGGCTTTGTCTTCGCCATGATCTTCGGCCATGCGCCGATCATCTTCCCGGCGGTGCTGCGGGTGAAGATTCCCTGGCATCCGCTGGCCTTCCTGCCGCTGGCCCTGCTCCATGCCTCGCTGGCCTGGCGCGTGATCGGCGGCCTCGGCGAACGCTACGGCATGGTCGGCGATGGCGGCATGGCCAATGCCATCGCGCTGCTGGTGTTTATCCTGGTGATGCTCTCCAGCGTGCTGCGCGGCCGGCGCGGCGGCAGCGGGGAGGCGTGATGGACCCGGGGCTGAAAGCCAGCGTCGAGCGCGTGCTCGCGATCCAGCACTGGACGCCGACGCTGATCTCGTTTCGCACCAGCCGCGCCGCCGCCTTTCGCTTCCGGCCCGGGCATTACACCCGGCTTGGCCTGGGCGAAGCCGGCGCCATGGTATGGCGACCCTACTCGATGGCCTCCGCCGCCGAGGACGAGTTCCTCGAATTCATCGCGGTGCTGGTTCCCGGTGGCGATCTCTCGCAGAAGTTGGCCGGGTTGCGGGTGGGCGACGATATCGGCGTGGACAAGGCCGCCTACGGCTTCCTTACCGTGGACCAGCTCGCGCCCGGCAAGGATCTGTGGATGCTGGCCAGCGGCACCGGGCTCGGCCCCTTCATTTCCATCCTGCGCGGCACCGAGGTCTGGCGCGACTTCCGCCGCCTGATCCTGGTGCATAGCGTGCGGCAAGCCGCCGAACTGGCATGGCGCGAGGAAATCGCCACCCTGCAGCAACGCGAACTGCTGCCGGAATCGACCGCCAACCTCTGCTACCTGCCCATCGTCACCCGCGAACCCGGCGCCACCGCGCTGGCCGACCGCATCCCGCGCTTGCTGGCCGACGGCCGCCTGGAACAGGCCGCGGCCTGCCAGCTCAGCCTCGCCGACTCGCGCCTGATGGTGTGTGGCAATCCCGAAATGACGCGCGAGTTGCGTGAATTCCTGAGCGGCCGCGGCTTCGCCACCAGCCGGCGCGGCGCGCCGGGCCAGATGGCCTTCGAGAAGTACTGGTAGCCGGGCGATACCGCCCGGTGGTGCTGCGCGGCGCTCAATCGCGCGCTGCGGCGAGCACGATGTCGAAGCGCAAGGTTCCGCCGGCGCCGGGCTCCGCCACGCCGAGCAGCCGCCGCCGCGCGGCCGCATCGCCCACGGATCGGTAAAGCCCGTCGCGTTCGTTGGCGGCCGTCGCCGAGGGCAGATACATCTGCGTCACCAGCAGTTCCCTGCCGCCGCGGCTGAGGCGGAAATGCACATGCGGCGTGCGCCCCGGGTAGGCCACCGGCTCGATGGTGGCGAAGCGGTAGGCGCCATCGGGATCGGTGGTGGCGCGGCCATAACCCCGAAAATTGGGGTCCAGCGGCGGCGGGCTGTCGTCATGCGGATGATGGTAGCGGCCATGGGCATTGGTCTGCCAGATCTCGACCAGCACGCCCGCCAGCGGCTTGCCCGCCGTGTCGCGCACCGCGCCGACGATGCGCAACGGCACGCCCTGCGCCCGTCCGTGTTCGCCGCGCGCCAGATCATTGCCGGCGTCCGGATCGGGTCGCAGCGGATAGAAGGGGCCGAGCATCTGCGCCGGGGTTGCGGCCAGCGGGCTGGCGGCACGCGCCGGCGGCAGCAGGAACACCAACGGCAAGGCCAGCACTAAACGGCGGCGCGTGCCCGGCGCTGAAGCATCAAGAGTCGGCGCCCACGACACGGCGATTTTCCGCTCCATCGCGCCCTACATCGCCAGCGTCAGGCCGCCATCGACGACGAAGACGTGGCCCGTAGCATAGCGGGTGCGCAGCAGGCCCAGCGCAGCCTCGACGCAGTCGTCGGTGGTGGCGGAACGCTTCAGCGGCGCACGTGCCTTGACCGCCTCGTGCTGCGCCGCCCAGTCCGCGGTCCACGGGGTTTCGACCAGTCCCGGCGCGACGGCATTGACCCGCACCGGGCCGCAGGACTTGGCCAGCAGACGCGTCATCTGGTTCAGCGCCGCCTTGGCCATCGAATAGGCGATCGAGCTGCCGACCGGGCGCACACCGGCGATCGAAGTGATGGTGAGCAGGTTGCCGTCCTCGCTTTTCATCAAATGCGGCATTGCCGCCTTGCTCAGGCGCCAGGTGCCGGTGACATTGACATCGAAGGTCCTGGCGAAGATCTCGTCGGAGAGCCCATCGAGGTCGGCATGCGGCACCACGGTGGTCCAGCCGGCGTTGTTCACCAGGATGTCGAGCCGGCCGAAGCGCGCCAGCGTGGCGTCGAGCAGGCGCTGCGGCGCTGCCGGGTCGGCGATGTCGGCCTGCACGTAAAGCGCGTTGTCGCCCAGCTCGGCGGCGATGCGTTCGCCAGCCTCGGCCGAGCGCGCCGAATTGATCACCACCGAAGCACCCAGCGCCGACAGCCGCCGCGCGATGGCTTCGCCGATGCCGCTGGTGGCGCCCGTCACCAGGGCCACGCGATTGGAAAACTCGCCCATCACCACCTCCTCGTCGTCATGCCGTCAGCTTGCGGTAGATTTCCGCCAGCTTCCGCGGCAGCTTCTTCGCGTCGTCGATCACCGAATAATGCGCCGGGCCGTAGAGCTGCGGCAAGTAGTCGGCGCCATGGCGGTCGATGGTCACGCAATAGCCGCGGATGCCCTTCTCGCGCGCTTCGAGCAGGGCGCGACGGGTGTCCTCGATGCCGTAGCGGCCGCGGTACTCGTCGCCATGGTCGTCGGGCCGGCCGTCGGACAGTGTCACCAGCAGCTTGTGGCGCGTGGCCTGGCCTTGCAGCAGGCCGGACAGGTGGCGCACGGCAACGCCCATGCGCGTGTAGTCGCGCGCCTCGATGCCGGCGATGCGCCGCCGCGTCGCGGCATCGTAGCGATCGGTGAAGGACTTGATGCGGTAGATGTCGCAACGCGTGCGCGCCCAGCCGGAAAAGCCGTAGATCGCGTAGCGGTCGCCCAGCGCCTCGATCGCCTCGCACAACAGCACCAGGGATTCGCGCTCGGCGTCGTTGACCCAGCCCTTGGTCGAGCCGCTCATGTCCACCATGAACATCACCGCCAGCGAGCGCTCGATCTGGCGCCGATGGATGAACAATCGCGGCGATGGTTCGGAACCGCTGCGCCGATCGGCACGGGCCTCGACCTGGGCGTCGAGGTCGATTTCCTCGCCGTCGAGCTGGCGCCGCTCGGCCTTGTCCTCGCCGCGCAAGGATTCGAAGCGGCGGCGGATGCTGCGGATCAAGTGGGCATGGCGGCTGCGCACGCCCTCGACCCAGGCATCCTCTCCGGCCGGGCCTTCGCTTTCATACAGGTGGCACCAGTCGCGGCGCCAGGCCTCGCGCCGGTAGTCCCACTCGTCATAGACGGCATCGGGGCGACCATCCGGCTCGGCGACCGGCGCCTCGCTTTCCTCGCGTTCCTCCGGCTGCCAGGCGCCGGGGCCGGCGGGGCTGAGGATTTCCGGCGGCATGCCGTCGAGATCCTGCTGCAGGGACTGCGCGGCGGCCTGCGCGTCCGGTGGCAGGCCCTGCAATTCCTCGGCCTGCAGGTCGGGCGGCAGGGCATCGCCCTCCGCCGCCAGCGGCGCCTGCTCGCGATCGCCGGCGCCACCGCGCGAATGCGGGTCGACCGCGCGCATGATGTTCAGCGCCCGACGCAGCGTCTTGCTGTCGCGAGCGATGCGCACCGCGCGCAAACGCCGCGCCGCCAGCGGATCGAAACCGGTCAGGTGCGGAAAAATCGGCGTCTCGCCAGCGCCGACTTTGCGCTGCTCGGCCAGCCAGGCCAGGCTGTCGGCCGTCGTCGCTTCCGGCCGCGCCAGGCTTTCTGCGGCAGGCTGCAAGGCCGCCGGCCAGGGGCCGCGCAAGTCGCGGATGTCGCGCACAATGCCCGGCAGTTCGGTCTCCAGCCTGGCTTCCAGGCGCATCGCCTCGAACAGTGCAAACCAGGCCAAGGCCATCTCTCGGTCGGCCCACTGCGCGAGCTCGGGCTCGGGGTCGACATTGAAGCTGCCGAAGCGCCCCTGGGCCCACAGCTGTACCGCCAGCACGGTGTACAGCCGCCGGTTGCCATTGGCATCGGCAGCGCGCGCCAGGCGTTCCGGCAACCACAGGGTTTCGCCGTCGGTCCAGGCCCGGCTGGCGCCGGCCAGGCGCAGGGGGCGGCCGTGCAAGGCCTGCAGGAAGCGCTTGAGGCGGCCCTCGACCTCGGCCAGCGCGACGCTGCCCGAGGGCCGCGCGGCCGAGGCCCGCAGTTCCTCGATCGCCAGCCGCCAGGCCGCGCGCGCGGCGTCGAGCCCGCCGCCGTCGTGCGCGGCAAGCCCGGCACGCGCCCAGGCATCGAAACCGTCGCCCAATTCCACCGCGTACTCGGCGCCCTGCGACGCCAGCAACCAACCCAGTTCGTTGGCGCCCTGCGCGGCAACTCCGACCCAATGCAGCACCCGTTCCTGCCGTATCCGCGGCAGGGCTTCGAGTTGGCGCGCAGTGCGCTCCGCCGAGCGCTGGCGCAGTTTCAACAGCAGGAGTTCGTCGAGCCGCGCCTCGATTTCGTGGGCGAAGAGCTTGCGCTCGCTCATCGCCTAGAACACGGCGCGGATCAGGTCGTCCAGCGCGTTGCGCGTATCGGGTTCGTCGGCCAGCGGCCGGGCGATGGCGGCAGTACAGGCAGCCAGCGGGTGCATGCCGCGCGCGATCAGTTGCGCCGCATGCACCAGCAGGCGGGTGCCGGCGCCTTCGTCGAGCCCGGCGCCCTTGAGCTTGCGCGTCAGGCCGCCGAGCTTGACCAGGCGGCCGGCGGTGGCGGCATCGACGCCGCCCTCATGGGCGACGATGCGCGCCTCGACTTCGGCTTGCGGGTAATCAAAATCGACGGCGACGAAGCGCTGGCGGGTACTCGGCTTCATTTCCTTGAGCACGCTCTGGTAGCCGGGGTTCCAGGAAATCACCAGCATGAAATCGGGCGGTGCCGTCAGGTATTCGCCGCGCTTTTCCACCGGCAGGGCGCGCCGTGTATCGGTCAGCGGATGGATCACCACGGTGGTGTCCTTGCGTGCCTCGACGATTTCGTCGAGGTAGCAGATGGCGCCGGCGCGCACCGCGGCGGTGAGCGGGCCGTCGAGCCAGACGGTTTCGTCGCCGACGATCAGGTAGCGGCCGACCAGGTCGGCGGTGGTCAGGTCGTCGTGGCAGGCGACGGTAACCAGCGGCCGCCCCAGCCTCCAGGCCATGTGCTCGACGAAGCGCGTCTTGCCGCAGCCGGTGGGGCCTTTCAGCATCACCGGCAACTGGCTTTGCGCGGCGGCGGCAAAGACCTCGACCTCGTCGCCGACGGCATGGTAATAGGGCTCTGCCGCGGGCTGCGTGAGCGGCGTGGCCAGGGCGGAAACGGTGGAACGGGCGGCTTGGGTGGGTTTCATCGGGGGGTTTATTTCTGCTTGGCTTCCTTGGCTTCGTCGGCCAGGCGCTTTTTCAGTTCGCGCAGGCGGGCATCGACCTGCGACTGTTCGTAAAAGTTGCCGTCGCCGGACTTCTGCGCCAGCTCCATCTGCTCCACGGCCAGCGCCAGTTGCCCCTGCAGCAGGTAGGACTCGGCCTGGGCGCGGTGCTGTTGCAGGCGCTGGCCGAGCATGGCGTAGGTCTTGGCCTGCAGGGCGTGCATCCGGGCATCGGACGGGTAACTGAGCAGATCGTCGACACTGAGCTTGAGCGCATCCGGGTACTGGCGTGCCTCCTGCAGGGATTCGACCAGGCCATACATGATGGCGCGATCCTGCGGATAGCGCGGCTGGACTTCGCGCAGCAGCTTCACCGCATTCACCGGATCGCCCTGCTTCAGGCGCAATAGCGCGGCGAGGGTCTCGACCATCGGCGACTGCACCTTCAGGCGGCGCAGTTCGGCGATTTCCTTCTCCGCCACGGCCGGCTTGCCGTCGCGCAGCAAGGCCTGGGCCAGGCCATAGCGCACGGCGGATTCGGCACCGGCAAAACTGCGTTCACGCAAGCGGGTTTCGAATTCGGTCACCGCGTCGCGCGGGCTGCCTTCCTGGGCGCGCAGCTTGGCCCGCACCAGTTGGAATTCCAGCGAGTCGGCGGCCTGCCGATAGGGCCGCGACTGGATGCGGTTGCCCATGTCGGCCAGGCGCTCGGTGGTCAGCGGGTGGGTGCGCAAATATCCGGGCGCGTTGTTCTCGTAGATGCGGCCGAACTTTTGCAGGCGCTCGAAAAAGCCGCTCATGCCGCGAATGTCGAAGCCGGAGCGTTCCAGCAGGACCAGGCCGAGGCGATCGGCCTCGCGCTCGAAATCGCGCGAGTAATTCAACTGGTTCTGGATCGAGGCGCCCTGCCCCGCCATCATGGCGCCGACTGCCAGATCGGGACTGCTGCGCGCGGCGAGTATGGCCACCGCCATCGCCAGCAGGCTGGTGGCCTGGCCCTGGCCGGACTTGTTCACCAGCCGCGCCAGATGGCGTTGGGTGACATGGGAAATTTCGTGGGCCAGCACCGAGGCCAGCTCGGATTCCGAGGCGGCGGCCAGCAGCAGGCCGGTATGTACGCCGATGTAGCCGCCGGGCATGGCGAAGGCATTGAGCGTGGAATCCTTGAGCGCGAAGAACTCGAACTCCTGGCGCGAATCGGTGCTTTGCGCCGCCAGGCGGTTGCCCAGGCGGTTGAGGTAGGCGTTGATTTCGGCGTCGTCCAGCCAGGCCGGATCGCGCCGGATGTCCTGCATGATCGATTCGCCGATGCGCCTTTCCATGGCCGGCGAAAATTCCGACTGCGCCGCCTCGCCCAGGTCGGGCAGGCCTTCGGCGACGGAAAGCGGGGGCGCGGCGACCATGCCAATGGCAAGCAGCAGGGCGCCGGCAAGCAGACGGGGATTCATATCGCTATGATAGCGGCTGCCGAAAATCCGGTTGTGACAGCGTATTTCATGAAATCCCCCCGCAAAACCGCCGCCAAGCCTGTGGCGCCTACCCTTACCCATTTCGATACCGCCGGCCAGGCGCACATGGTCGATGTCGGCGCCAAGGCCGAAACCGCACGCGTGGCGCGCACGCGCGGCAGCATCCGCATGGCGCCGGCCACCTTCGAACTGATCCGCGGCGGCAACGCCAAAAAGGGCGACGTGATCGGCATCGCCCGCATCGCCGCAATCCAGGCCGCCAAGCGTACCGCCGACTTGATCCCGCTGTGCCACCCGCTGGCCCTGACCCGCGTCGCCGCCGAATTTTCGCTCGATGCGAAAAAGCACCGCGTGACCATCGAAGTCACGGCGGAAACCCTGGGCCGCACCGGCGTCGAAATGGAGGCCTTGACCGCCGCCGCCGCCGGCCTGCTCACCATTTACGACATGTGCAAGGCAGTGGACCGCGGCATGGTGATCGAGGAAATCAAGCTGCTGGAAAAGGCCGGCGGCAAGTCAGGACACTGGAAACATGACGACAAGTAATCAACAACGCGCCGTGGCCTGGTGGCTGTTCGCCTGCTGTGCCATGGTCTTCATCACCATGGTGGTCGGCGGTGTCACGCGCCTGACGCATTCGGGACTTTCCATCGTCGAGTGGAAGCCGCTGGTCGGCGCCCTGCCGCCGCTTTCAGAAGCCCACTGGCTGGAACTCTTTGCCAAGTACCAGCAGACGCCCGAGTTCCAGAAGGTCAATCACGACATGACGCTGGACGGCTTCAAGTTCATCTTCTGGTGGGAATGGGCGCACCGCCTTTCCGGCCGCTTCATCGGCGTGGTGTTCCTGTTGCCCTACCTGTACTTCCTGTTCCGCGGTTACCTCAAGGGCGCCTTGGCCGGCAAGGTGTTCGGCTTCTTCATCCTCGGCGGCCTGCAAGGAGCGATGGGCTGGTACATGGTCAAGAGCGGACTGGTGGATGACCCGCGCGTATCGCAATACCGGCTGGCCGCCCACCTCGGACTCGCCTTCCTGCTTTTCGGCCTGATGTGCTGGACCGGGCTCGGCATGCTGCAGTCACGTTCGACGACGGCCGGCAACCCGGCCACGCGCAAGCTTGGCAACGCGCTGGTGGTGCTCGTCTTCATCATGATACTGAGCGGCGCGCTGGTCGCTGGCATTCGCGCCGGCCTCGCCTACAACACTTTCCCGCTGATGAACGGCCACTTCCTGCCGCCCGAGAGCTTCATGGTCGAGCCATGGTGGCTGAACTTCTTCACCAACATGGCGCTGGTGCAGTTCGACCACCGCCTGATCGCCTGGGCCTTGATGGGCCTGGTCCCCTGGCTGGCCTGGCGCATCTGGAGCGAAGTCCCCGCCGCGCGCACCCAGGCCTTGCTGCTGGTGCTGTGGCTGGCGGTACAGGTCACGCTGGGCATCGCCACGCTGCTGCTGCAAGTCCCCGTGGCGCTCGGGGCCGCCCACCAGGCCGGGGCGATGGTGCTGTTCGGCTTGCTGCTGTGGGCGGTGCATGCCCACCGCCGGGCCTAGGCGCTTCCTGAAAGTCGGCGCTGGCGGTACGGCTACTCGTAACGCACCTCGACGATATCCAGCTCGCGCAGCCCGCCCGGGCTGTCGAAGCGCACCGTGTCACCTTCGCGCGCCTTGAGCAGGGCGCGCGCCAGCGGCGAGATCCAGCTGATGCGGCCCTCGCTGGCATTGGCTTCGTCGATGCCGACGATCTGGTAGGTCACCTCGTCGCCCTCGGCATCGCAAACCGTCACCGTGGCGGCAAAGAACACCTGGTCGCGATTCTGCTGTGCCGCCGGGTCGACTACCACGGCGGTTTCCAGGCGCTTGGTGAGGAAGCGGATGCGGCGGTCGATTTCGCGCAGGCGCTTCTTGCCGTAGATGTAATCGCCGTTTTCCGAGCGGTCGCCGTTGCCGGCGGCCCAGGACACCACCTGCACGATGGCGGGACGCTCGACCTTGACCAGTTGCTCGAACTCGGCGCGCAGGGCGGCGTGGCCGCGCCGCGTCATGTAGTTGCGGGTGCCGGCCGGCAGCTGCGCCGCCTCAGGCGCTTCGTCGTCCTCGGCGTCCTCGGATTCCTTGACAAAGGCCTTGTTCATTTCGCGGTAATTCCCATGGCCGCGGAATGTTAGCATCGCCGGATGAATACTCCCGCTGCCCGGCGCCCGATCGCCATTGTCCTGCTCTATGCCGCGCTGATCGTCTGCGTGGCGATGGGCATTCGCCACACCTTCGGCCTGTTCCTGACGCCGATGAGCATGGAACATCAATGGAACCGCGAGGTGTTCTCCTTCGCCCTGGCGCTACAGAACCTGATGTGGGGCGCGACGCAGCCCTTCGCCGGCTTCCTCGCCGACCGCTTCGGCGCGCGCCGCGTGCTGTGGGGCGCCAGCGCCATGTATGCCCTGGGCCTATTGGGCATGGCCTACGCCAGCACCGGCAGCGGGCTCGCCGCCAGCGCCGGGCTGCTGATCGGCGCGGCGCAAAGCGGCTGCACCTATAGCGTGGTCTTCGCCGCGCTCGGCGCGCTGGTACCCGAAGCGCGCCGCGCCTGGTCCATGGGCGTGGTTGCTGCCGCCGGTTCCTTCGGCCAGTTCCTGATGATCCCGGTGGCATCGCAGCTGATCGGCGGCATGGGCTGGTTCGGCACCCTGCTGGTGTTCTCCGCGGCGACACTCCTGATCATGCCGCTGGGCAGCGCGCTGACCCGGGGCCTTGCCGCCACCGCGGCCAGCCGCGGCCAGACCGGGGGCGAGGCGCTCAAGGAAGCGATGCGCGAGAAAGGCTACCTGCTGCTCAATGTCGGTTATTTCGTCTGCGGCTTCCAGGTGGTGTTCATCGGCGTGCATTTCCCCACCTACCTGCTCGACAAGGGCCTCGGCCCCGAGGTGGGCATGACTTCGCTGGCGCTGATCGGCCTGTTCAACGTCTTCGGCAGCTACAGCGCCGGCCAGCTCGGCAACCGCTACCCCAAGCGCCACCTGCTGGCGGCTATCTATTTCGCGCGCAGCGTGGCGATTTCGCTTTTCCTCTGGCTGCCGCTGACGCCGCTCACGGCCTACATCTTCGCCGCCACCATGGGCCTGCTCTGGCTATCCACGGTACCGCTGACCAATGCCATCGTCGCCCAGGTGTTCGGCGTGCGCTTCCTCGGCATGCTCTCCGGGCTGGTGTTCTTCAGCCACCAGGTCGGCAGCTTCCTCGGTGTCTGGCTGGGCGGCAAGCTGTTCGACGCCACCGGCTCCTACAACACGATCTGGGGCATCTGCATCCTGCTCGGCGTGGTGGCGGCGGCCTGCCACTTCCCGATCGACGAGCGCAACCTGCAAGCGCGCGGTCTGGCCCCGGCCTGAACACCCGCGACAGGCTTCAAACGCCGATTTGACGGGGGTTTCCGCCCCTGATCGACGGCCGCCGGCCTTGCCGCGAATGCGGCCGGAAATAAGCCTCGGAACCCCGTCCAGCTTGCGGAAATGCCGTCGGGACGGGCGGCTAGCATAGCCCCATGTCGCGTCAGATCGATCTCTATCGGGAAATGAGCCGGATTTCGGCCGCCATGGTTGCCGCCGCGCACGAGGGCGACTGGGAAACACTGATCGAGCTGGAGCAAGGGGTTGCCCGCCTGCGCGATTCGCTGATGTCGATGCCGGAGGATGCCAACATCGCCCGCGCCGACCTGCTGCAAAAGCGCCAGCTGATCGAGCGCATCCTCGACGACGACGCCGAGATCCGCCGCCATACCGAGCCCTGGATGGAACACGTGCGCCACCTGCTGGGCGACAACAAGCGCTTGCGAGAGCTGCAACGCGCCTACGCTGCCGCTTCCGGCGACCCCACAGCTGCCTGAAACCTCAGCGGCTGCGCCGCGCCGACTCGTAGAGCGGCATCACCTCGGGCAGGTGCTTCTCGATTTCCTTAATGCGGTTGTTTCCCGCCGGATGGGTGGAGAGGAATTCCAGCGGCGCCTTTGAATTGGCTGCCGCCATCTTCTGCCACAGCGTGATGCCGGCACGCGGATCGAATCCGGCGCGCGCGGCAAGGTCGAGGCCGACCACGTCGGCCTCGGATTCATCATCGCGCGAAAACTTCAATGAGAGCAGGTTACCGCCCAGCTGAAAGGCCCCCGCATAGCGGCCGCCGCCGACCAGTTCGCCGAGGATGTTGGCGCCGAGCTGGGTCAGCTGGCTTTTCGCCAAGCGCTCGCGCGCATGCTCGCGCAGGGCGTGGGCGATCTCGTGGCCCATCACCATCGCTACCTCGTCGTCGGTCAGCTGCAGCGTATCGAGGATGCCGGTGTAAAAGGCGATCTTGCCGCCAGGCATGCAAAAGGCATTGATCTGCTTGGAGCCGATCAGGTTCACTTCCCACTGCCACTGCGCGGCGCGCGGGTTGAAGCGGCCGACGAAGGGAATCATGCGCTTGGCAATGGCGCGCAGGCGCCGGACCTGCGGATGGTCGTCCGGCCCCAGCGCCTGCTTCGCGGCGGCTTGGCGCTTGAGCTGCTCGTATTCCTGGGCGGCCTGCTTTTCCAGCGCGCCGGCCGGCACCAGGTTGCGCACCGCGGAAGGCTTGCCGACGTCGACGCCATCCATCGCCGACACCGGCATGGCCAACACCAGCAGCAGGCAGGCGATCAGCGTGCGCAACTCATTCGCCCTCGCCGCCCAGCACCTCGACCAGGTGCGCCAGCAGTTGCGCCAGTTCGCCGCACATCAGCGTGAAGTTCGCGGCGAACAGGTCGTCGGCGTTCTCGGCCTGGCGCTCGGCGTTTTCCTTGACCAGGTCGAGGAAGCTCAATTTCTTGACCTGCATCTGCTCGGTAAGGACGAAGGAAACGCGGCTCTGCCAGGTCAGCGCCAGGCGCGTCGCCGATTTGCCGTTGGCGATGTGGTTGCGCACCTCGTCGCTGTCGAGGTTGTGGCGCACATAACGCACCGCCGGCCGCTCGTCGGCGGCTGCCTGCAACTCGCAGTCGCGGTCGATGCTGAAGCTGCCCGGCGCCTCCCCGGCGGCCAGCCATTGGGTCATTGCCGTGGCCGGCGCCAGCGTGGTCTTCACCAGCGTCAGCGGCAGTTCGCCGAGCGACAGCTTCAGCTGCTCCATGACCTCGTCGGCGCGCGTGCTCGACGAGGCATCGACCAGCAGCCAGCGATTGACGGGGTCGATCCAGACGTAGGTCAGGCCGCGCTTGACGAAGGCGCGCGGCAGCAATTCGGACTCGACCTGGTCGGTGATCTCGCGCTTCTGCTTGCGGCCCGGCTTGTAGCCCTGCGCCGCCTCGATCTGGTCGAGCTTGGCCTGGGCATACTGGCGCACCACCGAGGCCGGCAGCAGCTTCTGTTCGACGCCCAGCGCGATCAGCTGCTGGCGGGCGACGCTGAACACCAGCTCGCCATCCTCGCCGCGTGGCGGCACCCAGCCGCGCGCGCTGCGATCGGAGGTGCCACAGCCCTGGAACTGGCCGTTCCGCAGGGCCGCCGCCAGCGCCTCGGTAACGTAGTCCCAATCCGCGCCAAGACGGAAGATTTGAAGATTGCGAAACCACATGGGAAGAATCCGGAAAGATCGAAGCCGGATTCTAATCGCCCGCGCCGGGGCCGAAAGTCGGCGCTGGCGACACGGCGAAAAAACGGGGCGCCCGCGCCCCGAAGGCCGCAGGCGCCCCGTGATTCAGGCGTGCGCGATCAGGCTTCGGCGAGTGCGGCGCTGGCAGCGGCCTCGGCCGCACGCCGCGTCTTGCCGGCGCGGGCCGGCATGTGGCAAAGGCCGCAGACATAGCCCTTGACCGGATCGTAGGCGTGGGTAACGAATTCGCCGCCGCATTCGCGGCAGGCCGCCATTTGCAGCATGTTGGCGTCGAAGAAGCGCACCATGGTCCAGGCCCGCGTCAGCGAGAGCACGGTGTCCATGCCGCCGCGCTTGATCTGGTCGAGATACATGCGATAGGCCTTGATGATCAGTTCCAGCCCGGTCAGTTGCGTATGCGTCTTGAGAAAGCGGAAATAGGCCATGAACAGCGAGGCGTGGATGTTCGGCTGCCAAGTCATGAACCAGTCGGTCGAGAAGGGCAGCATGCCCTTGGGCGGCGACTCGTGGCGCACCTCCTTGTACAGCTTGAGCAGGCGCTCGCGCGAGAGGTTGGTCTCGGCCTCCAGCAGTTGCAGGCGGGCGCCAAGTTCGATGAGTTCGATCGCGAGGCCGATGTCCTTGGCTTCGATGATTACGGATTTATTGCGCATGATTACCCCCGTCGACAGACGTTGCGTATGCTGTGGATGGCCCGGAAATCAGGCCAGCGTGGCGACCGGCCGGCCGGCGGCGAGAATCGCCGCATGCAGGTGGCCGACGCCGCGATCGCGCTCGTGGTTGGCGAGCAGGTCGAGCAGCAGGGTGTCGTCGAAGCGGAAGTTGCACAAGAGCATGTCGGAACTGGCCATCTTGAGGACTTGCCCCGGGGTCAGGCGGGCCAGCACGTCGGCAATCTCTTCGCTGATCCCGAGGCGGAAAATGGCGGCTTCGCGATCCGAGCGCACCATGTTCTGAGCCAGCATCAGGTAAGAGAGATTGACTTCCTTTATGTCGTTGTAGGTGTCGGTCGATTTCATCATTCACTCCTTGAGATCGCCGCAAGATGTCGGACTGGAGCCCGAATCCCGGCAGATGCATGATCACACGGGTGATGACAAGAAAGAAATCAACGGAAAAACCAATCTATTGTAAGAATTAGATACGGGGATTTTGTAAGAAAAAACATTACAAAATCAACTTATCAGTATGATTTCAAAGCAGGAAATCGACGTTTTACTACACCGGGAGCTACCCCGAAAGCGCCGGGAATCGCCCCGCAAGCCTTGCGCCGCTAAGCGCGGATGGCCACCGTCTGCATCGTCGCCACCGAATCGCGGTTGCGTTTGGCCAGGTAGGCGCTCTGGTCGGCAAGACGGATCAGGGTCGCCGGATCAGTCACGCTGGCGTCCCTCACCGCGACGCCGATGCTGACCGTGCCATGTATCGGCTGCGCGCCGCCGACAATCGGCTGCGCCGCGGCGGCCGCGCGCATGCGTTCGGCGCAGGCCAGCGCGGCCTCCAGCCCGGTGTCGGGGCAGATGACGATGAACTCGTCGCCGCCACTCCTGGCCAGCACTTCCTGCGCGCGCATCTCGCCCTTGAAGGCACTGGCGATCAGCTTCAGGGCGCGATCGCCGGCCTCGTGGCCGTGGGCGTCGTTGATCTGCTTGAGGTTGTCGAGGTCGACCACCATGCAGGCCAGCGGCCTTTCGGTGCGCACCGCCATCGCCCATTCCTGGTGGATGCGGTCCATGGCATAGCGCCGATTCGGGCAGCCGGTAAGCATGTCGGTCATGCCGGCCTCCTGCAGCTTCTGGTTGCTGGCCGACAGCTCGGCGGAAATGCGCCGCAGCTCTTCCTGATCGTGGCGCAAATCTTCCTGCAGGCCGGCCACGCGCTGCGCAGCCAGGAGATGCGCGGTCAGCGCGCGCGCCGACGGCGCCAGGGGCAGGAAGCCGTCGGCGCCGGCCTCGAAGCCGCGCACCATCTGCTCCTCATCGGCCGGATCGCCCAGCAACAGGGCGTAGATGCCGCGCCCGGTCTTGAACTGGCGCAGGGTGCGGATCAGCTCGATGCCGTCGAGTTCAGCGGCATGGGCATCGACCAGCACCACCTGCGGCTGCGATTCGATGGCCATGGCCAGGCCCTGGCGGCCGTTGTCCGCCTCCACCAGTCGATAGCCGGCGGCGCTCAATTGACCAGCCAGCGCTCGCCGCGCGCGTACCGCGTCGCCCACCAGCAACATGTTCAACACCGTGCTGCGCGCCGCCGCGGGAGCCGGAACAATCGGCATCGCCGGGCCTGGCGTGGCAGCGGACACGACCTTGGCGGAAGGGGCCGACGCGGCTGTTGCGACAGAGACGGCGGCAGGCTTGCTTTCCGCAACCGGCAGGGGGTTCAGATCGGCTTGCTCGAAACGCGGCATCGGCCCGGTTTCCAGTTCCAGATTGCTGCCCCATTCGCGCCATTCGTGGGCGGCACGATGGCACAAGGCGATCAGCGTGGTGGCGTCCAGCGCCAACGCCTCGCCCATGTCGAACAGCGCCGGCATCATGCCGTGCCAGGCGGTCTCGGGTGCGACGCAAATGTCGCCGATGTGGTCGGCCAGTTGCAGGAGCTTGCGCACCGATGGATTGGCGGCGCCGGCCGGCAGTTCGAGGACACTGGCACCGCCCTGCGCCTCGACCGCCTCGACATAGACCTCGGGCAGGTTGTAATCCAGCAGGATCGACGCCGACAGCGCGGCCGCGCCGGCGCCCGTCAGCTCCTGCTCGGCGAGGTCGGAGTTCGCTTCGCGCCCGCCACCGCGCCGTTGCAGCAAGGTACCGTAAGCCTGCGGAAACATCGTCGCCAGTACCAGCTCGCCGACACGCGCCAGCAGGCCGATGCTGAACGCATCGGAACGCGGTGCTTCGCCACGGCTGGCCATCAGCAATTGCAGGGCCACCGCACGGGCCAGCGACCTCGCCCAGAAGCGGGCGCCGTCAAAGCCGGGACATTCGGTGGCGCGGTAGTTCTCGAGCAAGGAGAACCCCATCGCCAGCGAGCGCACCGGCGGCACGCCGAGGACATCGACGGCATCGCGCAGCGATACCACCGGCCCGTGGTCGGCGCCGGCCACGCCGTTGGCGACGCGAATCGCGCGCACGGCGAAGGTCGGGTCGGCCTTGATGGCGTGGGCCACCACCGCCAGCGAGACGAACTCGCGCTGCGTCAGGCGGATCAGCGCCAGCGCCGGCCCCTTGGGCAGCGGGAATTCGTTCATGCCCTTGATTTCGTCGATGCGCCTGGCGACCCTGTTGATCGACATGATGGATGCGGAGAACCTGTGATTTTTTGGTGGAAAGGCTTATATCACCATTTCATGCGGATCGGCAATCGCAGTTGCCGCGCTACAATCCGGACATGGATCCGGCGATGAATTTTTGCAGCGCCTGCGGCGCCACGGTCAGCCTGCGCGTGCCGCCCGGCGACTCGCTGCCGCGCCATGTCTGCGATGCCTGCGGCGTGATCCATTACCGCAATCCGCGCCTCGTCGTCGGCGCCCTGCCGGAATGGGAAGACCGCGTCCTGCTCTGCCGCCGCGCCATCGAACCGCGTCACGGCAAATGGACCTTGCCCGCCGGATTCATGGAGAACGGCGAATCCGTAGCCGACGCGGCGATTCGCGAAACCCTGGAAGAAGCCTGCGCCCGCGTCGAACTGGGCGAGCTGTACAGCATGATCAGCGTGCCGCACATCCATCAGGTGCATGTGATCTACCGCTCGCGCCTGCTCGACCTCGATTTCGCGCCGGGCACCGAAACCCTGGAGCTGCGCCTGTTCAGCGAGGACGAGATCCCCTGGGACGAGATCGCCTTTCGCACCATTGCCATCACCTTGCGGCATTTCTTCGCGGATCGCCGCCGCGGCAGCTATAGCTTCCACAGCGAAGACCTGATCGCCCCGGCGCACCGCACCTGAGGCCGGCTTAGGGCTCGTCGAGCCTGAACTCGACCGGCAGCGACACGGCGAACTCGCGGCCGCGCAGGCTGTCCGGCAAGCGCGCGCGCGCGGCCCCGGCATCGATCATGGCCAGGGCCGCGCGATCCAGCACTTCATGGCCGCTGGAGCGCGACACCGTCGCCGGACGCGGCTGGCCCTCGGCGCCGACCTCCAGGCGCACCTCGGTGCTTCCGGTCCAGCCGGAAGCCCTCGCCTCCGCCGGATAGCGCTTGAAACGCCGCGCCTGGCTGGCGATGGCGAGGCGATAGCCGCGCAGCCCGTCGAGCGCCTCGGCGGACGTCGGGTTCGCGCTCAGCGCGGCTCCGGTGCCGGCGTTGCCGGTGATTGCCGACGGCGCCGCAGCCGTGGGGACCGACGATGCGGCCGTCGGCAAGGCGGCGGAGGCAACCGGCGGCTTGGCAACCGGAAGCGGGCGCGGTGACTCCGGGGAGGGTACGGCGGGGGTGATCGGTAGCCGGGCAGGAGTCGGCGCTGGTGACACGGCGCGCGCGGGTGCCGGCCCGGGCGGTGCAGGTACCGGCGGCGGCCGGGACACGCGCACCGTGGCTTGCAGCAAGGCGCGCGCTTCGCTTGCCGGTGGGCGCAGGGGGGCCGGCCACAGCAGCAGCAGGTGAAGCAACAGCGAAGCGAGGATCGCATAGCGCATCCGTCGCGACTCAAATACCCCCATATCCGCGCTATGAAATGTCACAATGCTCTGCTAGATTGCCGGCGATAGAGGATTTTATAGAGATGAGTCGCCATCCGTTGATCCTTACCCTTGACCAGCATGGTGTGCCGCACCGTTGGGTGAGTTGGCAGCATGCCTGCGTGTATGTCGCGCGGGATCTGGTCGCCTGGGATGCCGGCGACAACCAGTTCATCTTTTACGGCGGCACCAATCGCGTCACCGGGCTGCGCTCGGAACTCGCCACCAACAGCATTATCGCGATTCGCGGCAAGGCGCTCTCCGGGCGCTCCATGCTCCAGGTACCGCCGTTGTCGAATCGCGAGCTGTTCAATCGCGACCGCCACATTTGCGCCTACTGCGCCAAGGAATTTTCCGGCCAGCGCCTGACCCGCGACCACGTGATGCCGGTGTCGCAGGGCGGCAAGGACAGCTGGATGAACGTGGTGACCGCCTGCCGCCATTGCAACCAGACCAAGAGCGGGCGTACGCCGGAGCAGGCACGAATGCAATTGGTATACGCGCCCTATGTGCCGAACAAGGCGGAGTACCTGATCCTCAGCAACCGCAACATCCTGGCGGACCAGATGGACTTCCTGGCGCGCCACGTTCCGTCCCAAAGCCGCGTCCGCGCGGCATAAATTCATTGCCGTCATGACCACAACGGCGGCCAAGCCGCTGACTTCCTATCGCAAGCACTGGGCGCAGCGCTTCGGCATCGCCCCCTTCCTGCCCATGTCGCGTGCCGAAATGGACGCGCTGGGCTGGGACGAGTGCGACATCATCCTCGTCACCGGCGACGCCTACATCGACCACCCGAGCTTCGGCATGGCGCTGGTCGGACGCCTGCTCGAAGCACAGGGCTTTCGCGTCGGCATCATCAGCCAGCCGGACTGGCATTCATCGACCGACTTCAAGCGCCTGGGGATGCCGAAACTGTTCTTCGGCATTACCGCCGGCAACATGGATTCGATGGTCAACCGCTACACGGCCGATCGCAAGATCCGCTCCGACGACGCCTACACGCCGAACGCCGAGCCGAACAGGCGCCCGGATCGCGCCGTGGTGGTCTATGCGCAGCGCGCGCGCGAGGCCTTTCCCGCCGCCAACATCGTGATCGGCAGCATCGAGGCCAGCTTGCGCCGCATCGCGCACTACGACTACTGGAGCGACAAGGTGCGGCACTCGGTGCTGCCCGACAGCAAGGCCGACCTGCTGATTTTCGGCAACGCCGAACGCGCGCTGGTCGAGCTTTCGCACCGGCTGGCGAAGGGCGAAGCCATCGAATCGATCCGCGACCTGCGCGGCACGGGCTTCATGGCACCGCGCGGATGGAAGCCGACGGCCGAGTGGGCGGAAGTCGACTCGACGATGCTCGATATGCCGGGTGCCGTGCAGGCCCATCCCGATCCCTACGCAATGGAAACGACGACGCCGGCAGCCGCAAAAGTCGGCGCTGGCGATACGGCGATCGTGCGCGTCATCAGCCGTGCCGAGCGCCTGGCGCAACACAAGAATGCACGCGCGCACACCGCGATCCGCCTGCCGTCCTTCGAGCAGGTGAAGGACGACCCGGTGCTGTATGCCCACGCCTCGCGCGTGTTCCACCTCGAATCCAATCCCGGCAACGCGCGCGCCCTGGTGCAGGGCCACGGCGCCCGCGATGTCTGGTTGAACCCGCCGCCGGTTCCGCTGACCACCGAGGAAATGGACCACGTCTTCGGCCTGCCCTATGCCCGCGCGCCGCATCCGTCCTACGGCGCGGCGAGGATTCCGGCCTGGGAGATGATCCGCTTCTCCATCAACATCATGCGCGGCTGCTTCGGCGGCTGCACCTTCTGCTCGATCACCGAGCATGAAGGCCGCATCATCCAGAGCCGATCCGAAAATTCGATCCTGCACGAGATCGAGCAGATCCGCGACAAGACGCCCGGCTTCACCGGGGTCATTTCCGACCTCGGCGGGCCGACCGCCAACATGTACCGGATGGCCTGCAAGGATCCGGAAATCGAGAACTCCTGCCGCCGCCTCTCCTGCGTCTATCCGGGCATCTGCGAAAACCTCGACACCGACCACGCGCCGCTGATCTCGCTCTATCGCAAGGCCCGCGCCCTGCCCGGCATCAAGAAGATCCTGGTCGGCTCCGGCCTGCGCTACGACCTCGCGGTGCGCTCGCCCGAGTATGTCAAGGAACTGGTGACGCACCACGTCGGCGGCTACCTGAAGATCGCGCCGGAACACACCCAGGAAGGTCCGCTGTCGAAGATGATGAAGCCGGGCATGGGTGCCTACGAGCGCTTCAGGCAGATGTTCGACAAGTACTCGAAGGAAGCCGGCAAGGAGCAGTACCTGATCCCCTACTTCATCGCCGCCCACCCCGGCACCACCGACGAAGACATGCTGCAACTGGCGCTGTGGCTGAAGAAGAACGGCTTCCGCCTCGACCAGGTGCAGACCTTCCTGCCCACGCCGCTGGCACTGGCGACCGCGATGTGGCACACGGAGAAGAACCCGCTGCGCAAGGTCACGACGGAATCGGAGAAAGTTGCCGTGGTACGCGGCGGCAGGCAGCGCAAACTGCACAAGGCCTTCCTGCGTTACCACGACCCGGACAACTGGCCCTTGCTGCGCGAAACCCTGAAGGCCATGGGCCGCGTCGACCTGATCGGGCCGGGCAAGCGCCACCTGATTCCGGCCTGGCAACCGGCCGGCACGGGAACGTCGTCACCGCCGCAGCGCCAAACGGCCCATGCGGACAAGCGCCCGCAAAAGTCGGCGCCGGCAACACGGCGATCAACAACCGCCGCGGCCGCCAAACCGGCCAAGAGTCCTCCCGCACGCCGCCATCCGGACGTACCGCGCCACCCCCTGTCGCGCCGCAAGGGCGGTTGAAATCCGCGCTTGCATCAACGCGGGGCAGCTCACCCGGCCAGGCTTACTGCGGCGGCCCGGCGATCGAAAGCCACACCCGGATGGCGGTACCCTTGCCAAGCGTGCTGCTGACCTCGAAGCGGCCGCCGTGGCGCTTGACGATGATGTCATAGGATAGGGACAGACCGAGCCCGGTGCCCTTGCCTACCGGCTTGGTGGTGAAGAAGGGCTCGAAGATGCGTTTGGCAACTTCCGGCGGCATGCCCTTGCCGGTGTCTTCGACTTCGATCCAGGCCTGCTCGCCGTTCGCTCCGGAACGGACCGTGATGGTGCCGCGCTTTTCGATGGCTTGCGCCGCATTGACCAGCAGGTTCATGATGACCTGATTGACCTGGGCCGGAATGCAGCGCACCGGCGGCAAGCGGCCAAGCTCGCGGATCACGTCCGCCTTGTATTTCAGTTCGGCCCAGACCACGTTCAGGGTGCTTTCGAGTCCCTGGTTGAGGTCGGCATCCTGCCACTCCGCCTCATCGACGTGGGAGAACTCCTTGAGATCCTGGACGATCTTTTTCACCCGCGCCAGGCCATTGCGGGATTCCTTGAGCAGATCGCGCACATCCTGGCGCAGGAAGTCGAGGTCGGCATCGGCCCTGGCGGCGTCCAACTCGTCCTTTGGTGCATCGGCTGCCGCTGCGCAACGCTCGTAGGCCCCGATCACGGCGAGGAGTTTCTCGACGTATTCATCGAGCGTGCCAAGGTTCGAAGTGACGAAGCCAATCGGATTGTTTATCTCGTGCGCCACGCCGGCCGCGAGCTGGCCGATGGCGGCCATCTTTTCCGATTGCAGCAACTGGCCCTGGGCGTCTTCCACCTTCTTCAGCATCAGCTTCAATTGTTCCTGTTCGGCGGCCAGATTGGCGTTGGCCTCGACCAGCAGCTGAGTCCGGCTGGCCACCTTTTCCTCGAGATGAACATTGGTTTCAGCCAGTTCCTGGTTGGTGATCGAGAGGACGTGGTACAGCTTGCTCAAGGCGCCGAGCAAGGCAGACGTGCTGCGATCAAGCTCCCGGTGTTCGAGGTCGAAGGCAAGCTCGGGCGACTTGCCGTCATGCACCAGCGCGATCTGGCGCGCCATGTCCTGGTCCTCGGACAGGATGTGGAAGCTCAGCCAGGCGGCCAGAAAGCCGTGCAACACTTCGGCAGGATTCTTCATGGTCGCCCGCGAATTCCACATCGAGACCACCTGATGAACGAACTCCCGGTGATGCCGGGTGTGCATCTCGGCATGGCGCGGATCGAGACCGACCTCCTTCATCAGCCGTTCTTCGTCGGCGAAATGCTTGACCGCGTAGTCGGCGAGGGACTTGAACAGGCTTTGCAGGGTGCTTTCGGCTATCCGATCGCCACCGAGCAGCATATCGCCAACTTGATTGACCACGTCGACCAGGTGCCGGTGCTGCTGATCGACGACCGCAATTCCGGTTACAAAGCGGTCATCCCAAACAAAGGCATCCATGATTTCGATCTCCGCTGCCGGTCCGCTTCCCGCGCACCGAACCGATCGCGAAAAGCCAGACCGGGGCCGCCCCGGCGGAACGCAGCGGCGCGGCAATCCCATTGGCAAACGGGAAATGTATCGCGCATCGACGGCCGCGGTCAATCCTGCTGCGGTAGTATTGCGCCGGTGCGTGGTCCGGGATTCCGTTCCGCGTCACGCGATGCGATCCGTCGCGGATCGGTGTGGCAAACGGAAAGACGGCGAATTGGGGTGGCGGAGAGGGTGGGATTCGAACCCACGGATGCCTTGCGACATCGCCTGATTTCGAGTCAGGTACATTCGACCACTCTGCCACCTCTCCGCGAGGCGCGGATTATAACCGCGAAGCGTCCGTCGGTCACGGCACGTACGGAGGGAAAGACTTGCCGCAGCTGCTTCGCCTGATCTGCTGCCTCCCCCTGCTGGTTCTTGCCGGCTGCGGCCGCATTGATCCGCCGGAAGCCGATGGCAAGCTGGTGGTGGCGATTCGCGAAGCGCCGGCCTTCTTCCAGGACCAGGGCAGCGGCAGCAGCGGCTTCGACCACGACCTGGTCGCCTCATTTGCCGACAGCCTCGGGCTCAAGGTCGGCTTTCTCAAGGCGGCCGACCCTTATGAACTCAACGACCTGGCGCTGGCCGGCCGCGTCCATCTGGCGGCATCGATGCCGATCGGCAACAGCCAGCTGGAGTATTCGGCACCGATCCGCACCGTACGTCAGTGGATCGTCGGCCATAGCGACGTGCTGGGACCGGAGGAGTTGCGCGATCTCGCCGGCAAGACCGTCGAAGTCCTTGCCGGCTCACCCATCGCCGACAAGCTGCGCGGGCTGGGCGCAGCATTGCGTCCGACAGTGGTCGAAGTGCCAGGCGTGAATGAGATGGACTTGCTGGAGCGGGTCGCCAGCCACAAGGCCGAACTGGTTGCGGTGCACGACATCCACCTCGATGTCGGGATCAATTTCTTTCCCGAGGTCGAGCCCTTGCTGGCATTGCCGGGAACGCTGGATCTCGGTTGGGCTTTCGGCGGCAAGGACGCCAACACCCTGCGCGCCAAGGCTGACGCCTTCATTGCCGAGGCCCGCGCCAACGGTACGCTGGCGCGCCTGCAGGATCGCTATTTCGGCCACATCAAGCGCATCAATGCCGACGGCATCGCCAGCTTCATCGACGCCGCGCGCACGCGGCTGCCGCCTTGGCGGCGTCACTTCCAGGCGGCGCAGGACCTGACCGGCATCGACTGGCGCCTGATCGCCGCGCTGGCCTACCAGGAATCGAAATGGGATCCGCTGGCGACGTCCTACACCAATGTGCGCGGCATGATGATGCTGACCGAAGACACCGCCGACTACCTGCGCGTGAAGAACCGACTCGACGGCGCCGAGAGCATACGTGCCGGGGCGCGCTACCTCGCCGACCTCGTGGAACAGGTGCCCGCCAGCGCCGGCTATCCCGATCGCCTGTGGCTGGCCCTCTCGGCCTACAACCTCGGCATGGGCCACTTTCGCGGTGCGCGTGCGATGGCCGCGAAGTTCAAGCGCGATCCGGACGTCTGGTACGACATGAAGCAGGTGCTGCCGCAACTGGCGCGGCCAGAGGTTTACGCGCGGCTGAAGAGCGGTCCGGCGCGTGGCGGCGAGGCGGTGATCATGGTCGAAAACATCCGCAACTACTACGACGTGCTGTGCCGCTTCGAGGCGCCGCACGCATCGGCTTACCCGGCGAGCATCAGGCCGCGCTGATCTTCTCCGTGCCGCCCATCCAGCGGCGCAGGGCCGCCGGCACGGTAATGCTGCCGTCCTCGTTCTGGTAATTCTCCAGCACCGCGACCAGCGTGCGGCCGACGGCGAGGCCGGAGCCATTGAGCGTGTGCAGTAGCTCGGTCTTGTTCTTCTCGTTCCTGAAGCGGGCCTGCATGCGCCGCGCCTGGAAGGCCTCGAAATTCGAGCAGGAGGAGATTTCGCGATAGGTGTTCTGCGCCGGTAGCCAGACTTCGAGGTCATAGGTCTTGGCCGCCGAGAAGCCCATGTCGCCGCTGCATAGCGCCACCTTGCGGTAGGGCAGATCAAGCTTTTGCAGCACGGCCTCGGCGTGGCCGGTGAGCTGTTCCAGCGCGTCCCAGGATTGGTCGGGGCGCACCATCTGCACCAGTTCCACCTTGTCGAACTGGTGCTGGCGGATCATGCCGCGCGTGTCCTTGCCGTAGCTGCCGGCTTCCGACCTGAAGCAGGGCGTATGGGCGACGAACTTGAGCGGCAAGGCATCGGCGGCGAGGATCTCGCCGCGAACGAGGTTGGTCACCGGCACTTCGGCGGTGGGGATCAGGTAGAGCTTGCTGCCGTCGCCTCGCGGCACGGCGAACAGGTCTTCCTCGAACTTCGGCAGTTGGCCGGTACCGAACATGCTGTCGGGACTGACCAGATACGGTGTGTAAACCTCGGTGTAGCCATGCTCGGTCGTATGCAGGTCGAGCATGAACTGGGTCAGTGCCCTGTGCAGGCGCGCGATCTGCCCCTTCATCACGGTAAAACGGGCCCCGGAGATCTTTACACCAGCCGCGAAATCCAGCCCACCCAGGGCGGTACCCAGATCGACATGGTCGCGTGGCGTGGCGATGGCGCGCGGCGTGCCCCAGCGCAGGATTTCGAAGTTGCCGGTTTCATCCTTGCCGACCGGCACGCTTTCGTGCGGCAGGTTGGGGATCAGTTCGAGGAAGGTATCGAAGCGCGGCATCAGTTCGGCCAGCGCGGCCTCGCCGGCTTTCAACGCGTCGCCCAGCCCGGCGACTTCGGCCATCACGGCGGAAGCATCCTCGCCCTTGCCGCGGAGCTGACCGATCTGCTTGGACAGCGTATTGCGTTTCGCCTGCAGGTCCTGGGTGTGCACCTGGAGGCGCTTGCGTTCCGACTCCAGGGTCTCGAAGCCGGCCGTGTCCAGCGTCACGCCGCGCGTGGCGAGGCGCTCGGCGACCGATGCTAGGTTGCTGCGCAGAAGTTGGATGTCCAGCATGGTGCTTCCCTATTTTTTCTTCGCGGCCTGCGCATCGAGCGTGCGCAGGTGGGCGAGTTTCTCGGCGATCTTCTGTTCCAGTCCGCGCGCCACCGGCTGATACCAATGCACCACGGGCATGCCATCCGGGAAGTAGTTTTCCCCGGCGGCATAGGCCTCAGCTTCGTCATGCGCATAACGGTAATCGGCGCCGTAGCCAAGGTCCTTCATCAGCTTGGTCGGCGCGTTGCGCAGGTGCTCCGGCACGCCACGGCTCTTGTCCTTCGCCACGAATGCGCGGGCCGAATTATAGGCGACGTAGGCAGCGTTCGACTTGGCCGCCACGGCCAGGTAGAGCACCGCATTGGCCAGCGCCAGTTCGCCTTCCGGGCTGCCCAGGCGCTCGTAGGTGGCGCAGGCATTCAGGGCAACTTCCCAGGCGCGCGGATCGGCCAGACCGACATCCTCGATCGCCATGCGCACGATGCGCCGTCCGCAATACAGCGGATCGGCACCGCCGTCGAGCATGCGCACCAGCCAGTACAGCGCGGCATCCGGATTCGAGCCGCGCACGGACTTGTGCAAGGCGGAAATCTGGTCGTAGAAGGCATCGCCGCCCTTGTCGAAACGACGCAGGTCGGTCGCCAGGGCCTGTTCCAGGAAGTCGGCGCTGACGACACGGCGATTTGCGGTAGCGGCGGCGGTACGCAACTGCTCCAGCACGTTGAGCAAGCGCCGCGCATCGCCGTCGGCATGGCCGACCAGGCGCTCGCGCGCATCGGCGTCGAACTCCAGTTCGGCCAGGGAGCGCGCGCAGGCGCGATTGAACAATTCGCCAAGTTCGGCTTCGGTCAAGCTCTTCAACACGTACACGGCGGCACGCGAGAGCAGCGCGGAATTCACCTCGAAGGACGGGTTCTCGGTAGTGGCGCCAATGAAGGTCACCGTGCCGTTTTCAACATAGGGCAGGAAGGCATCCTGCTGCGCCTTGTTGAAGCGATGCACCTCGTCGACGAAAAGGATGGTGCGCCGCCCCTGCTGCGCTATGACCTCCGCCTGTTGCATCGCTTCGCGGATGTCCTTCACCCCGGAAAACACCGCCGACAGGGCGACGAACTCGGCATCGAAGGCATCGGCCATCAGGCGCGCCAGCGTGGTCTTGCCGACGCCAGGAGGACCCCAGAGGATCATCGAGTGCGGCGTGCCTGAGGCGAAAGCCAGGCGCAGCGGCTTGCCTTCGCCGAGCAAGTGCTTTTGCCCGATCACCTCGTCCAGCGTGCGCGGCCGCATCTGCTCGGCCAAGGGCGCATGCCTGGGCGCCCCAGAAAACAGGTCAGTCTCCGACAACATCGGCTCCGGCCGGCGCCGTGAAGCGAAACAGGCTTGCCGGCAGCACCGGATTCGACTCGAACTGCGTGAAGCGCAGGTGCGTGATCTGGCCGAAGCTGTCGTGGATTTCCATGCTCAGGGGGCGATTGCCGGCAAAGCCGATGCGCACCCGCTCGAAGCTGGCATCCCCCCCCTTGGGCCGGGCCTCGACGTACTCAACGCCATCTGTGCTGGCGCCATCCTTGAGTTCGAAATGCCTGTCCAGGTCCTGTCCTGCAAGCAGGGCCGCCGGGCTGGCACCGAATGCCGCGCCGAGCTTCTTTACCGCCACCTGGTTGAGGTCGGGGTCATAGCTCCAGAGTTTGCCGCCGTCGCTGACCAGCAATTGCTTGTAAGGCGACTCGTAGGACCAGCGAAACTTGCCCGGCCGCTGCATGGCGAAGATGCCGGCAGACTGTTGCGGCTTGCGCCCCGACTTGGCGATCACCGTCTGGGTGAATACGCCGCGCGCGCTGCGGTTGGATTCTAGGAAGGATTTGAGCTGATCGAGGCCTGCCGCGTATATGGCAAACGAAAGGCCGCAGCAGCCCAGGGCAAAGGCGAGGAACTTGGGTTTCATGCAGGGATTATCGCAGCCCCGCCAAAGGTACGCTCAGTCCTGTTTGCCCGGACCGATCACCTCACGTCCGCCGGCGCCGTTCATCGGCGTCACCAGCCCGGCCCTTTCCATGGCTTCGATCAGTCGCGCGGCGCGGTTGTAGCCGATGCGCAGGTGACGCTGTACCAGGGAAATCGAGGGCCGGCGCGTCTTCAGCACCACTTCGACGGCCTGGTCGTACATTGGGTCGGCCTCAGCATCGCCGCTCGCCGTATCACCAGCGCCGACTTCCGAGTCCTCGCCGACAGGACCGTCGAGCAGGCCCTCGATGTAATCCGGCGGACCGACCTTCTTCAGGTGATCGACGACATGGTGGACTTCCTCGTCGGCGACAAAAGCGCCATGCACACGCACCGGCAGGCCGGTACCCGGCGCCAGGTAGAGCATGTCGCCCTGTCCCAGCAGGGCCTCGGCGCCCATCTGGTCGAGGATGGTGCGCGAATCGATCTTGGACGAAACTTGGAAGGCGATGCGGGTCGGGATGTTGGCCTTGATCAGGCCGGTGATGACATCCACGCTCGGCCGCTGCGTCGCCAGGATCAGGTGGATACCCGAGGCGCGCGCCTTCTGCGCCAGGCGCGCAATGAGCTCCTCGACCTTCTTGCCGACCACCATCATCAGGTCGGCCAGTTCGTCGATCACCACCACCACGTATGGCATGTGCTCCAGCACCTCGGGGTTCTCGGGTGTCAGGGTGAAGGGATTGGTCAGCGGCTCGCCGGCCTTCTTCGCATCGTTGATCTTGCCGTTGAGACCGGAGATATTGCGCACCCCGAGCGCCGACATCAGCTTGTAACGCCGCTCCATCTCGCCCACGCACCAGTGCAGCGCGTTGGCAGCCTTGCTCATGTCGGTGACCACCGGAGCCAGCAGATGCGGGATGCCTTCGTAGATCGACAGCTCCAGCATCTTGGGGTCGACCATGATCAGGCGCACATCCTTCGGCTCTGACTTGTATACCAATGACAAAATCATCGCGTTGACCCCGACCGACTTGCCCGAGCCGGTGGTACCGGCCACCAGCAGGTGCGGCATCTTTGCCAGATCCGCCACGATCGGTTGCCCGCCAATGTCCTTGCCCAGCGCCACCGACAATGGCGAATGCATGCCATGGTAGGCTTGCGAGCCGATGATTTCCGACAGGCGCACGATCTGGCGCTTGGGATTGGGCAGTTCCAGCGCCATGCAGGATTTGCCAGGAACGGTCTCGACCACGCGAATCGACACCAGCGATAGCGCGCGCGCCAGATCCTTGGCCAGACCGACGATCTGGCTACCCTTGACGCCAACGGCGGGCTCGATTTCGTAGCGCGTCACCACGGGGCCGGGATGCGCCGTGAGCACCTTGGCATCGACGTTGAAGTCCGCCAGCTTGCGCTCGATCAGGCGCGAAGTGAATTCCAGGGTCTGGGCCGAAGGCAAGTCTTCCGGGTTGTGTGCGGCCTCGGCCAGCAAGTGCAAGGGCGGCAAAGCGCCCCCGGGAGCATCGAAAAAGAGCGCCTGCTGACGCTCTTTTTCGGCCCGCGCCACGGCCTTCGGCGCAACCGGGATAACGATCTCTACCGGCTCGATGCGCAGGGGCGGCAGAGGGCTTTCCTCGACCTTGCGTCGCTCGGTTTCGACCGCTTCCTCACGCTGCTCGGCCACGACACGCCCGTAGCGACGGTCCTGCCAGGCTTCCCAAAGGCTGCGCAGGCCAACATAGGCACCTTCGACCAGGACGCCAGCCTTTTCCGCAACCACGATCCACGACGCACCGGTAAACAAGCTGAATCCGATCATGGCCAATACCAGCAGAATCAGCGTTCCGCCCGTATAGCCAAGGAACTGGGTGGTCAAGCGGCCGACTTCGTAACCCAGCATGCCGCCGGGTGCCAGCGGCAAGGCCGCTTTCAGACTCCAGAAGCGCATTGATTCGACGCCGGCGCAAGCCAACAGGAGGACGGCGAATCCACCCAGGGCAATCAGCAGCGAGCGGCGATCGCCACCGAGAATGTGGCTCAGGCGATGATAACGCCATACCAGAAGAAAGAAGGGAAGTACAGCCAACCACCAGGACGAAAGACCGACCAGGTACAGCAACAGATCAGCCAGCCAGGCGCCGAAACGCCCACCGGGATTCGTGACCCGGTCGAGGCTAGCCGCATGGGACCAGCCGGGATCGGCACGATCATAGCCCCACAAAACCATTGCAAGATAGATTCCGACAAGCCCGATCAGCAGCCATCGAGCCTCGTGCACCAAGGAAGCAATTTTTTCAGGAAGGGGGGCGGTAATGGACGGCGTAACGCTGGCTACACTCATGGTCACGATCTGGCCCGACGAAACGGGGCTCACAATGAGGGATACTGGTCGATTATGGCCGCCGGCCTCATCGACCATGCGGCGAACAGCCGGCCTGTTTCCGCGTTGTTCCCTCCTTGAAACAACATCGGCCGCAGCGGTTTCCCGCTGCGGCCGAACATGGGTGGCTCAAGGCGTGATCAGCGTGCGTTCAACGCCGCCTGGGCCAGTTGGCGAATCTCAGGGTTCTCGGGCTGACGCTGCATCATCTGCTTGGCAACGATCTTGAGGTCATCGACCATGCCGTGCTCCTGGAAAACCGAGTAGAGGAAGAGCTCCGGTGTGACGTCGCTAGGGGCTGCGGAAGCGCGCATCGACTCGTAGGCCGCCACGGCTTCGGCAACTTCTTCCTTGCTCGATGCTGAAGGCGCCTTGACCGAACGAACCACCAAACCGCCCACACGGGAAGTGTTCATCAACTCGGAGACGCGGGCCAGCTTTTGCGGGACCGCCGCCGGCAACTGAGAAACCTCAGGCTTGCTGCCCTTGAGAAGTTCGCCGCCACTGGAAGTAGCCACAAAGCTGCTTGGCCCGGTCCAGGATTCCTGACGGCTGGCCGTGGTATAGCTGATCTTGATTGCCGCGCCGGCGGCCAACGTAACCTTGTCGCCATGGCGAAGACGCATATACGGCTGCGCCTTGCGTGCCGGACCCTCTTTCCCCTGATAGCTGACATCGCCTTGCAGGGAATTGACCAAACCGACATCGCCACCTGCATCCTGGGCATATGCAGCCCCACCCAGCATTGCGATCAAGAATGCGAAGCCAATTCGTATGCTATTGATTTTCATGATGATCACCAGTTCGGAACAAATTCAACACGGCGATTCAGGCCACTGGACGGATTCTCCGTATCGCGCAACTTGTCGCTGGAACGTCCCATGGTTTCAATATTGCTCAAACCAAATTCGGCCTGCAAAAAGCTCTTGACCGAATCAGCGCGTTGTTGCGACAAGCGCCGATTCGCCCCATCCGACCCCGTGGCGTCAGTATGGCCCTCGATGATCAGCGACTTCCAGACCCCTGCCTTGCGCTGAAGCGCGGCCCCAACCGAGCGAAGGAAACCCTTGCCCTCGTCGGTCAGCACAGCCGAACCCCGGGCAAACGTCACCTGAATCGTATCCAGCGAAGACTTGGGAATCACGCTCTGGCAACGCAGACCGATCTTTTCCATCTGTGCGCATTCGTCCTTCAGCGCAACGACTTCCTTCGGGAACAAGGCATTCTCGACATCCTCGACCTTCGGATTGGGACTGTTGATTGATGTCGTTTGACGCGCCTGATCATCGGAAGCAAACCCAACACCCCAGACAGACGCCATGACCATGGCCACGACTACAAATTTTTTCTCGATCATTGTAAACCTCCGTCGAAACACGACCTCAAAGCATTTCAGATCGAAACATACCGCCCAGATCCGGCTCGGTCAACGACAAATGTCACATTCAGGTGGCGAATTCGGACGAGCAAACTCTGCCGCTCATGACACCAAACCTAGTACATCATTGACTCACAAGCAAGAAAGACTATCACCCGAAAGCCCGCCTTCGCAATCCTCCATACGCGTCTGTCCGGTACTGTCGTCAATAGCGGGCTGTCCAGGCCCAGCGGAAGTAACAACCCCATTGCGCAGGACTTTGCTGGCATTTTCCTTGGCAAAACCTGACTCACGAATTTCAGTCGTCTGGTTACGGATGTCGAGATAGGCCGCGTCCAATGCACCGGTCAATTGGGCGTTTGTCGCCTCGACACCGTTATATTTGACGGAACGCTTGGTTGGGTCTCCGGAAAACTCGTACTTCGGCTGGAAGGCATTTTCGCCGAACAACATTATCGTGCCCCCGCTCAGGGCATCGGTCACAACTTTTACCAAGCCCTTGGTCTTCACCCAAAGGCCTTCCGATGTTGGGCTTGCGGTCGCTGGATTGCCAATTACGCCATCGGCAATAATCGTCAATGCTGGCGTGGTTCCTTGGGGTTCGTCAGCGGTAATGAGCCCCTGGTTTCCGTCGGCCTGAATCGCCGATCCGCTCGGTGCCTTGATCGTCACGCGCGCGGCTGTAATACCAACATCCGTGGTCGTCGCATCTGAGGGTCGTACCTTACCGACCTTGATCAAATTCGCCCATAGCAATACGGCATTACCTCCGCCGCCTGTTCCGTTCGATAACGGGGCTATCAGGGAAACTGTTCCGCCGAGTGTGTTTTGGAAATTGTTCAGCGTAATGTCGCCAGATGAGGTCTTTACCCACAAATTGCCGCCAATATTCCAAGCCCCTGACTGAGAAACCGCACCGCCGGCCAACATATCAAGATATCCGCCAATTGTTGCCGCGCCAACTGACACCACCCCTGTCGAATTCACTAACACATTACCAGTTACACCGGCACTAGCGGCACCAATCGTTCCAAGCGAGATTGATCCACCGCTGAGAGTAAAGTTCGACAATGAACTGCCGCCGCCCAGGTTGCCCGTAAACGTCACCGACCCCGTCCCTGCATTCGCCGTCAGGCTCTCCACCGCTCCGCCGGCGGTGCCGTCGGTGCTGCCGCTGATGAGGATGTTGCCGGCGCCGGCGCCGGTGGACAAGGTCGGGCTGGCGCCGTCGGCGATCACCAGGTTGCCGCCGGTGGCGTTGAAGGCCCCCGTCGAGCTGATGTTGCCGGTGGCGTTCTTGCTCAGCGTGCCCGTGTTGGCGATGGTCGTGGTGCCGCCCGAGGCGAAGCTGTTGTTGAGGGCGTAGGCCACGCCCTTCAGGTCGGCGCTGCCGACGCTCACGGTGTTGGCGAAGGTGGTGGTCCCGGTCGCGGCATTGGTCTGCGTCAGGGCGCCGGTGATGTTCACCGTGTTGTTGAAGCTGGTCGCCGCGGCATTGGTCACCGTGACGTTGTGCAGGCTGTTGGCCGCCCCCGTGCCCAGCGCGCCGGTGAAGCCGAGGCTGCCGGTGCCGGCCAGCAGTGTCAGGCTCTCGGTGCCGGTGCCGGCGGTGCCGTCGGTGCTGCCGCTGATGAGGATGCGAGGCGAAGCTGTTGTTGAGGGCGTAGGCCACGCCCTTCAGGTCGGCGCTGCCGACGCTCACGGTGTTGGCGAAGGTGGTGGTCCCGGTCGCGGCATTGGTCTGCGTCAGGGCGCCGGTGATGTTTATCGCACCATTGAAATTGGCGGCCCCGGAGTTGCTTATCGTCAAGGTCGTCAGACCCGTGGCGTCGGCAACTGCCCCGGATCCATAAATGGCTCCCATGGTAAGGGTTCCGGTGCCGGCGTTCAGCGTCAGACTCTCCGCGCCGCCACCCGTAGGCGCATGGGTGATTCCAGAGAAATTGATCGCACCATCGAGAACCGTGACCGTCCTGTCACCCGAAACAGTGATGGTTCCCGCACCGCTGGTATCGGCATCGCTCGTCAGAGTCAGAAATGACGTCGCACCCTGTTTGAGGGTGATATTGGCATTCAGAAAAATGGCATTGTTCGCTGTAAGCGTAAGTCCCTTGCTGGCCGTGTTTGCGCTTGCATCTATGTCATTGCTAACAGTGATGTCGTTGGTGGCCTGAATCGTGACATCGGACGAATCGAGAAGAGTGACGATCGTGGTCGGACTTATGTTGCTGGGACTGACTCCGTCGCTTTCGTTGAAGGCATAGGTATTTGGATCGGCGTCGTCGTTCGTCGTACCGATCAGGTTCTCGGTGCCGCCCGTGACGATGTTGACGTCGGTCGGATCGAGCAGCAGCGTACCTCGCGTGCCATTCGCTGCCGTGGTATCCACCGAGCCGTTAAAGGACAAATGTTGCTTGCCCGAAACCTCCACGGTTCCGCCATTGCCACCGCTCGCTCCTCCCTTTGCAAAAATGCTGCCCAGGAAGGACGTAAGCTTGTCCGCCCAAACCACAACCTTGCCGCCATCCCCGACCCCCACGGCGTTCGCGTTGATCGTGGCGTCCTTGCCGACATAGGTGGCGGTCGCGTTCTGTTCCGGGCCCTTGCCCTGCCAGTTGCCGCCTATCAGCGCCGTACCGCCAGCGCCGACTCCTGAAACATCTATCTTGGCGTGATCGAACAATCCGACGTTCTCGCCGAGCACCTTGACTACGCCACCACTTGTTTGGCGCTCAACTCCGGAGGCATCAAGTGTTCCACTGACCCGAACCACTCCCGATGCGCCGCCACCAAGCCAGATCTCCCCATTGCGCGCTTCGACGCTGCGGGCACGAACAATCCCTTCGTTGTTCAGGACGGTGGAAAGCAACGCATCTTTCGCCTGGACGTTCATCACTACACGTCCGCCATCGGCGATGATCGTGCCCTTGTTATCGGCTCGTGCAGCCGCAGCGGGAAGGTTGACCTGGAAACTGAGCAGGCCATCGTGATCGAAATCCAGATTGACGGAGTCTCCCGCCGCAAGACCGACGCTGCCTGCGCTGGCCAGAATCGTCCCCTGATTCGCGACCTGGGGAGCAATCAGGGCGACGTATCCACCATTGGCGGTGGTAATGGCGCCTTGATTCGTCACTGCACCTGCGGTTCCGGCTTTCTCGAACTGATACTTCCCCGCAAGGAAATTGGAATCGGAAATTCCTAGCGATGACGCGACCAGCCCCCCCACGTCCACCCTCGCTCCGGGTGCGAAAATAATCCCTGCCGGGTCGACCAGGAATACGTTTCCATTCGCGGTCATCTGGCCGAGGATGGTCGATCCGTTTCCACCAAGAACCCTGTTCAGAATCACGGACGAGGGATCCGGCTGATTGAAGCTGACCTGGGCCTGACTACCGATGTTGAACGAATTCCAGTTTACGATGGCGCTGCGGGTCGCCTGATTAACATCCATGCGGGCGGAAGCGACCGCAATCGCCACTTGCCCGGACACCACTTGACCGCCTGTCGGCAAGGCGTTCAGCCCCACCGCTTGCGCCATGGCATGACCAGTCATTCCCGTCACGAGCAATGCGCCAGCAGCCACCATCGATGCACTCTTGCCCATGGCTCGCGCAAATTCGGGAACGGCGATCCAGGTATCGCGAACATTGGACCAAACCAGGCGATAGGCTCGATTCATCGTGGCGTGATTGAACATGAAGATGTTCCTTTACGATCGAGACGCCGCGCTCCTGGAAATCGATCTCCGGGGCACAGCGCTGGTGGAATCAAAGCACAGACCCACCGACGTCCTCGTTCAAAAAAACTTGCTGAACTGCAGAAAAAACCTTGGGTACCGCAGAAGATGATCGGCGGTCGCCTTGGTCGTATCGCGAAATGCAAGTGTGGCCCGAAGATACCAATTGCTCGGCACCTCCCAGTTGAGTCCAACGCCGGGTCCCGCGATGCGGCGCAAACGCTCGGCATTCCCGGCAATATCGGCAGCGCTGGGCTGCTTGATCAGCAGTGCACGACCAAAATCGTAATAGCCTGCGAGGACCATGCTGCCGGGAAGGCTTTCCTCAAGCGGCAGGCGATAGCGCAACTCAAGTGTCGCAAAGTACCCATTGTCTCCAGCACCCTCGCCTTGCGGATAGGCCCTTACTGCATTGGGACCACCGAGACTGATCTTTTCACTTGGATCCAGGTTCTTGTTCGTGAACTGCTGGCTGTAGGAACCATAGAACGCCAATCGGTCGGCGATTGCCTGCAACCGCGACACGGTGACATTGGTCTTTCCATAGAGGCCCTTGGTCCGACGTCCGGATGCATCGGCCGCCTCGAGTGCCGCATTGCCAAACTTCAACTCACCCAGGGTATAGGCGACGTTGAATACGTTGATACCACCTCCACCCAGGCGATCACGGAAATCGCCCGACAAGCTCAGGGAGTAAACATCGGTTTTCTTCAGGTTGACGTTTCCGGATGCCAGCTGAATATCATAGAACTCGCGTTTGTCGCTTTGCGCGATCAGCAGCAGGTTGGTATTCCGCGAGCGAATGAACGGGTGGATCGCCGTCAAGGAACTTACCGCCGCCGCGCCGTTTACCTTTAGAGCGGCAAACAGCGAGGTTCCCAGCCGGTAGTTCAGGTCCGAGTACGCGGCACCGATCTTGGTTCCCCATCGACCAACCGGGATCAGGACCGAGGCACGCGCAAAGCGTAAATTCCCATCAATCGCGTTACTGGCCCGAACGCTGACCATTTCGCCCCGCCCGAACATGCCGTTGACATCGATGCCGGCGCCAGCGCGATGGAGGCCCGTGTAGATGGATCCATTGGCGTCAAAATCAAAATTGGCATCGAATTTCTTGGCCGGTGCGACATGGATGGTCAAATCGGCGGTACCGGTGGTAACACCCGGTGCGAAACTGCTGGTGGCAACAATGCCGCGCAAATCGTGGATCTGGAATAGCGCCCTTTCGACCTCGGAGGCCTCGATTTGCCCTCCCTCTTGCAGCCCGCTGATATAAGACAGCAATAAATCGCGATCGACCCGTGCTGCTGGATCGACGTTAAGTCGAACCTTTCCCAGGCGCCCTTCAAGAACCTGAAGCTCAACAATCCCGTTGCTGATTTTTTGTTCCGGAACCACCACATCGGCCAGGAAGTAGCCCAAGCCCGCCAAATGTCGCTTGACGGCCGCCGCGGCATCGAGCAAATCCTGAAATCGCTTGTCCTTGCCAATAAAAGCCGACAACTCCTCGGCAAAGTCGTCCGCGGATGCGACGGTAAGACCTGCAATCCGGAAGCCTTTGATATCCAGACGCAGGCCTTCCACGTCTGCGATCGCTCGGGGTCGGGTAACCTTGTCTTCAATGCTCGGACCACTTTCCGGACGCACCGTGGCGGGTGGTACCGTCTGAAACACACTGCCCGCACCAGGGGGAGTCTGTCCGAAAACGTTCGGCGACATGGCAAACAAGGCTGCAAGCGCGACCACGTACCCCGCAACTTTTGCGCCGCACACTTTCGAACGTTGGCGGGACTGGACTCTCAATTCGATCGCTATCGGTTCAAATAGAGCTTCGGGCGAATCGGAGTGCGGCCAATCGGCGGAACTGCCAACCTGTGGAATGGACTCCCATAAAACCAACGTCATGGCGAACTTCGATCTCGCGAATTAAGGCAGGAAAAGCCTTCTAATTCTATCCTAGCACCCCAACACCAGGACGGAAATTCGAACATCGCCGGCGAATCCGGGCGAAGCTGTCAATAGCCGCGTGACGGAAGGCGTACGGCGGGCCGGTATCCTTGCTCAAGGGCACGTTTTTCGAAACGCGCCGCATCCGCAACCAAGCCGACATAGTTGTAGTGTTCCGCCAGTTCCCAGCTGGCACGTCCATCGCCGAGTTCGGCAGAAAACCGGAGCCACTGCTCCATCCGTCTGGGATTCGGCTCGATGCCCGCTCGCCCATGTCGAAACGATTGGGCAAGAAAGTAGGCAGCATCCTTGTCACCACGAACCGCCTTCCCGATCGACTCGCGGAAAAATCCGTCACCGGATTGATCCTCGAATACTTCAGCCGACAGACCCGCCAGCCTCTGACCTTCCATTGCGTTTTTGGCACCGATCGCCACACGGCGTAACTCGTCTGAAAATGGACCGGCCGGCAGATCCCTCGCGCAGGCTTCAGCAAGCTTGGCCAAGCGAGCCGGCTGCATCTCGCGGTCTATCTGTTGCCGACACATTTCGATACGGGCCTGGTCCGAATTTCCGGGATCGGCGCTAACCCGCCCCGTTACCGGACGCCGCGGCGTGGATTGACGCTTTGCCATGGCCGCTTTTGGCCTGGATAAACGGCTCATTTTGGGTTTCGACGAGCGGGCTTCGGCACGACCGGAGTCGAGGCGTCGGCTGTTCATCGACTCCTTGTTCGTGGAGCTTTCGCTCTGCGAGGCGTTGTTTTCCATCGATCGGTGCATTTTTCCTGCATCGGACGCGGCAAGCACCCCCGCCGACCCAATATCCGCAAGCAGCGCCAAATGCAGGCCAACGCGCAGGGCTCGTCCACGAACGGTCAAGAAGGAATCAGTACCCACGCGTCGCTAGCCTGGGCGGCGGACGATATCCAAGGTCCAGGGCCTTCTTTTCGAATCGGGCAGCATCGCCAACCTGACCGCTCTGGTTGTATATCTCGGACAGTTCCCAACTGGCAATACCGTTACCCAATTCAGCAGCGAATCGAAGCCATTGCTCGGTTCGCCGGGTATTCTGCGCGACGCCGGCCTTGCCCTCACGATATGCCAAGGCGATTCGATGCGCCGCGTCCTTGTCACCACGCAACGCCTTGATCAAGTCATCACGGTAATCCCTGTCGCCGGTTCGCTCCTCGAACAGATCACCCGAAAGGTCGGCCGAGCGCTGGCTGTCCAGCGCTTGGCGCGCACCCGCGATAGTCACCCGAATCTGTTGCTCATACTCACTCCCCGGGAAGTCCTTTTCGAATTGTTCGCACAGCCTGATAAGCCTGGTCGGCCGCAGGGAGGCCTGAATCACCTGCCAGCGCTGCTCAAGCAGACTGGAGTCACCCCCAAAAACCGCGGCCCCCTTGCCGGGACGTCCGCGTCGCAGCTCGAGCTGACGATTGCGGATCACGAAGCGACCCCTTAAATTCCCCGTACTCTCGGGAAACTGGGGCGGAATGGTCAGCTTGACCTTGTCGAACTCGGACTTGACCCGGGTCTGACATTCAATCGCAGCGATGCGGAACAAGTCGTCGATTGGCGTAACCCCGTTCGCATCTCGCAACACGTCGATTAACGCGCCTGCAAAAAATGTGTTGCGGTCGGGGCTGATCGGTGCCAAGGCGGGGCGTCCGGCTCGTGTTGCAAAGAACACCAGCATGCCCTCGGGCGCCGTAATCTGGTTGAAATCGTCCACTCCCCGCCGAATCGTCGGATCGGTACGGCAGGCATCGATCAATGCGATGCTGATTCCGGGATAGCGTTGAGGTAGTGCAACAAGAATATCCTCGTTCAGGCGCAAGGATGAAGACAAGGCTTTTTCGGAGGATGGATCGACGCCCGCGGGCACGAGATAATTTCGCCCGGACGACTGAAAACCGTGACCACAAAAATAGAATACCACCGCTACCGACCCCGGTAAGGCGGAATCGCCAGCGGCTCGCAGTTCGGCGCCAAATTCCGCGAGCACGCGCGCCATGCCAAGCGCATCAAGATCGCGGTAGTCCCGCACCTTGAATTCGTAGTACTCGAGGACTTCCTTGATATCCCGCACATTCTTGTGCGCGGGGGCGATATCCTTGCGATTCGGATAATCGCGATTGCCGATGAGCAAGGCAAACTTGGTTCGCGGCGCGTAGATGTCCTGGATCGGCTCCGCGCTCGCGGACTGCGCCAGGCATTCAGGCACGGTCGGCAAGATTCCAAGTGCTGCCGCGGCTCCACCGGCAAAGACCAATCCACGTCGGGCTGAATTGGGAGCGGCTTTTGTCATGGCAGCCTCAGGTCTGCCGCCGGAATTCACGGCAGGGAGCGAGCGACCCGGAAGCCCAGATTGTCGTGACGCTCATCCCGCGATTCGCGATCCCGATAGGCACTGCGCAATGTAGTCGGCGTGCTGTTCCAGGCCCCGCCACGAAAAACCCGCTCGTTGCATGCCCCGGTTACCCGCGGAACGGCGATCTCCGGAGCACCGGTATAGCCCTCGTTCCAGCAATCCTCGACCCATTCCCATACATTGCCGAGCATGTCGTGCAAACCGAAAGCGTTTGCCGGAAAGCGCCCCACCTGCGCCGTGTAGGCAAATCCATCCGAGCAAGGGAAGAGCGGAGCACCTGGCGAGACCGCTTTGTAGGTAGCGTCGGCGACACTTGCATAACGGCAGGTCGCCGATTCCTCGGCATCGGCCCAATGGCGCCGTCCGGTACTGCCGGCCCTTGCCGCATACTCCCATTCCGATTCGTTGAGCAGGCGATATGGCTTCAGGGACTTCTTGCTCAGCCAGGCAACATACGCCTGGGCGTCATGCCAGCTGACGCATACGACCGGCTCGTCGTTTTTCTGTTCGAAGCCGGGGCTTTGCCAGGTTGCTTTTGGATTCTTGTGAAAAAACCCGCCCCGGGTCGAGTGGCAGCCGGGTTTCGACTCTCGACCCGTTTCCTTGACGAAGGCTGCATACTGGCCGCGCGTGATTTCGAACTTCCCCACCGCGAACGAAGCGGCAACCTTGACCCGGTGCGCCGGCTCTTCGTCGAGCTCGCGCATCTTTTCCTTGGGACCGCTTCCCATGGTGAACTCCCCGGCCGGAATCGCCACGAGTTCCGGACAATCGGCGCAATCCTGGATGACCGTGCCCGGCGTGGGTATCGCCCCGTTGGAGGCCAACGCAGCGGCAGGTGAAGAAGGCAAGGCCGGCAGAACGGGAGACGATGCTGCCATGCTCAGTTGGGTCGGCGGCTCGACGCCTTGTCGCCCCGTAGCAGGTCGTGAGCTTGCAGGCACCGTGCCGCCAAGCTTCTGCACCATCCAACGCGCATAGGCGGCCCGCTTCGCGCCCGAAAACCTTTCCAGGTAGGCAACATAGTCGGCGGGGTTGCGACTTTCCTTGATGCGCTCCCAAAGATCCCTTTCCTGAACCGGGTCGTAGGGGGCAGACACGGCCTCGGCTGCCGCTTCATGGGTGGCAACTGCGGCAACCGCAGGGCGCGCCAAGGCTGCGACGTCTTCCTTGACGTCGAAATAGAAATTGCCGATCACGGAACTGGAAGTCCAGGGAACCTGTTCGCCGTTGGTATCCTGCACCACGCCGGTACGGACCCGACCGAATACCTTGTCGATATCGGAATCCTGTGTCTCCAGCGAACGCAGGAGATGCTTGGTGTAAAGGCCATTGCGCCCGGCACCATCGGCGGCCGTGGAACCAGGAGATGTTGCATACGCGATGAAGGTTCCTTTCTCGGCGCGCCCCACATTCATCACGCCCAAGCCCTTGCTGATGGTCTTGCGCGACTGCTGGAGCGGATTGTTGCGACAGGCGTCCAGAATGACGATGTTGATGCGATTGCCGGCTTCCGCCATGCGCGACAACACATACTCCGCGCTCACCGACTTGAAGCTGACGTCAGCCTCGCTCTCGAACCCCACATCGACCGGCAGCAGGAAGTTTTGATCCTTGAGCTGGATACCATGGCCGGCAAAGAAAAAGAGACCGATGCCGCCCTTTTTAAGATGCTTGGCAAAGACATCGACCGCCTCCTTGAGCCCCCGTTCACCAACGTTTTCACGCACCAGAACGTTGAAGCCCTGCTTTTCCAGTGCCGCGGCGAGATCGCTGGCGTCGTTGGCCGGATTGTCCAGCGGCGCTGAGCGGTAGTCCGAATTGCCGATCACCAGCGCAACACGGGCCTCCTGCGGCTTGGCCTTTGCTTCGCCACGGTCTTGCGCCAGCGTGTCACCGCCGACGGCAAACAGCAGCATGGCCAGTGAGAACAAGAAGGCGCGCTCCCAGCTCGCCCAGGGCGAGTCGGACCACAGCGTGATATCGGCGCTCGCTAGCATCATCAGTGGATCACGCCCAAAATACCTTGGTTCGATTACCAACTATCAATTATCCCACCCAAACCGCAAAATTCAACATTTGAAGCGTTTCGACAACTCGGGGAATGCGAAGTTCTCGGTCATGGGTCGATCATTACCTCGAACACCTCGATCGGCTCCGCCTTGCCCTTGACATGCACCACCTGCTGGCGACCGGTACGTATCCCTCCACCGGCGGCGGCAATCGCCGCGGCACTGGCAGCCACCACGCAACCGATATCCTTGGTTACGCCCTCCAGCCGCGACGCCGCATTCACCGTGTCCCCGATCGCCGTGAACTCCCGGCGCTTTACCGAACCGATATCACCCATGACGGCCGGCCCGGTGTGTACGCCGATGCCGATACCGAATTCCGGCAGGCCCCGATCGGGGAAGCGCTGCTTCATCCAGTCCTTGAATCCGGCCGCCTCGCGCGCCATGCCCTGGGCCGCCAGCAGAGCACGGCGGGCGTGATCATCATAGTGGACCGGCGATCCGAAAACCGCCATCACCGCGTCGCCGATGAACTTGTTCACCATTCCGCCCTGTTCCAGGATGGGCTCGCAGGTGCGCCCGAAGTAGGCGTTCAGCATTTCCACGACTTCCTCGGCATCGAGTTTCTCGGAAATCGTGGTGAAGTTGCGGATATCGGAAAACAGCACAGTGACCTGAAGTTTCTCGCCGCTGAGGTTCGGCCGCTGGCCCTCCGCGATCAACTTGTCCACCACCACGTCGGAAACGTACTGGCCGAACATCGATTTGAGCTGGGCCCGCTGCCGCTCTTCGCCCGTAAGCCGCAGGGCCAGGGTCGCCAGATACGCCGTTGCCAGCGCCACGTGGAAGGGGGCGACGGACAGCAGGAGATCCTTCTGGAACAGCGAGAATGCGGGAATCAACACGGCGGCCGAACACGCCAGGCCCACCCCCAATCCGGCGGCGGGATGCATGCGCAGATAAAGCGTCACCACGGCAATCAACACCAGCACCAGCGACGGCCAGGCGATCCAGAGCGAAAGGCTGCGCGGATAAATGCCGGAGATGATGGTCTCAATGGCATTGGCATGGACCTCGCCACCGATCATCATTTCATTGCTGTTGCCGAACACCATGCGCGAGTAGGGGGTAAAGTGCCGATCCGGGGTGCCGATGTCGCTGGGCGAAATGATGACGGCGCGACCCTTTAGCTTCTTCACCTCGGGATCGTTCAATGCATCGGGCTTCAGCAGTCGGCTCATCGAGACTGTCAACATGCTTCCGGGCGGCCCGACGAATCCGATCCGTCTCCGCTCGCGCACGCGCGGATAGGTTTCCCCGCCGTAACTCCACGATGGCGCGCCGGTGTCGCCGCCAGTCGCGCGCAGCACCAGCTGCATCGCAAAGCCGACACCGGGAAACTCCTTCTCCGGTATGACTACAGGATAGAATGTACGCACCAGCCGGTCGCCGTCGGGATAATGGTTGGCGACCCCGGTATCGAAAATTCCGCCAGGCATCATCAGCAGATGGTCTTGCGGCGGGCCCATCAGCTCAAGCTCGCCGCCGGAGGTCTCGACCAGTTGCGCAATCAGGATCTTGTTGCCTTGCGCCAGTTGGCCACGAAACGGGGCATCGTAATTGCGCGACACTTCGCTGTCGGGCAGGTTCAGCTTGCGCAGCCAGGCCTCGGCGCTCACGGCGTAAATGAAGTCCAGACCGATCGATTTGACCCCCGCCGCCGTCAGGGTCTGCATGGCCTGGGCAAAGATCGGCTGCCAGAACGCCAGCGGATCATCCTTGTATTGCAGCAGCGTATCGTCGTCCACCGCGATCACCGCGGCATGATGGGCATCCCTGCGCTTGCCGGCGATCTGATGCCAGTAGTCGTAGTAGATATTCTCGTAGTCCTGCAGCCACCCCATGCGTTCGCTGCCCAACGCGACGACCAGACCCAGGACGGTCACGGCGAGAAATTGCCAAGTCTTGCGAAACCGCTCGGCAGACATCCATTTCGGTCGGAGCATCGGGTATCTCGGTCCCGGTCGACCCAGGACTGCCTTGTATTGGATGAAACGCAGCCAATCTTACCCATACTTGGCGGGAATTGGCGCGTGCTCGAATCCACTGCTCTTGAACGGCCCGCGTCGATACCGATCGATATAATCTTTCCATCCCTTTGTCCCGGAAGACACCCATGAGTACCCGCCACGTACGCCTGCTGATTCTTGGCTCCGGCCCCGCCGGCTATTCCGCCGCCGTGTATGCCGCGCGCGCCAACCTCAATCCGGTGCTGATCACCGGCATGGCCCAGGGCGGCCAACTGATGACCACCACGGAAGTCGATAACTGGCCAGCCGATGCCGACGGCGTGCAGGGTCCGGACCTGATGGCGCGCTTCGAGAAGCACGCCGCGCGCTTCAACACCGAGATGGTCTTCGACCACATCCACACGGCGAAGCTCACCGAAAGGCCGATGCGGCTGATCGGCGATTCCGGCGAGTACACCTGTGACGCCCTGGTCATCGCCACCGGCGCCTCGGCCCAATACCTCGGCCTGCCGTCAGAGGAAGCGTTTTCGGGCAAGGGCGTCTCGGCCTGCGCCACCTGCGACGGCTTCTTCTACAAGAACCAGGCCGTGGCGGTAGTCGGCGGCGGCAACACGGCGGTCGAGGAAGCGCTTTACCTGGCCAACATCGCCAGCCATGTCACGGTGGTGCATCGCCGCGACAAGTTCCGCGCTGAAAAGATCATGCAGGACAAGCTGTTCGAGAAGGAGAAAGCCGGCAAGGTCACCATCAAGTGGAACCACACGCTGGATGAAGTGCTGGGCGACAAGACCGGGGTCACCGGCATGCGCATCAGGCACGCCCAACACGGCACCACCGAAGACCTGCCGCTGATGGGCGTGTTCATCGCCATCGGCCACAAGCCGAATACCGACATCTTCGCCGGCCAGTTGGAAATGGAAGGCGGCTACATCGTCACCCAGGGCGGGCGCGACGGCAATGCCACGGCCACCAGCGTACCCGGCGTGTTCGCTGCCGGCGATGTGCAGGACCATATCTACCGTCAGGCGGTGACCAGCGCCGGCACCGGCTGCATGGCGGCGCTCGACGCCGAGCGTTACCTCGACAGCCTCGGCCCGACCGGCTGAACCGACGAGTATGCCCGCGGCGCCGGACGAGGACGACCGCGCCGCCTTCCGCGCGGCGGTCGCCGACGCCAAGCCGCTGCGCTCGGATCGGGTGGTCCACGATCCGCCACGTCCACCGCCGATTCCCCGCTTCACACGACGCGACCAGACGCTTGCGCTGGCGGAAACGCTCGCCAGCCCGGACATCCTCGATCTGCAACTGGAAGGCGGCGACGAAGCCGCCTGGCATCGCCCCGGCCTATCGACCGCCGTCCTGCGCGACCTGCGGCGCGGGCGCTGGGTGGTCCAGGCCAAGCTTGACCTGCACGGCATGACGCGCGACGAAGCCCGCGTCGCGGTGACCCGCTTCCTGGCCGCATGCCGCCTGCGCGATCTGCGCTGCCTGCGCATCGTACACGGCAAGGGACTGCGCTCGCCGGGCCGCGAGCCGGTGCTGAAGAAGCTGGTGCTGGGCTGGCTGGCACAGCACCGCGAGGTGCTGGCCTACTGCCAGGCGCGCGCCGCAGAAGGTGGCGCCGGCGCCGTTATCGTGTTGCTGGCGGCTAGATAGCCGCTTCGTTCGCCTCGCCCGTCCGGATGCGGACGACCTGTTCCACCGGCGACACGAAAATCTTGCCGTCACCGATCTTGCCGGTGCGCGCCGCCTTGATGATGGCCTCGATCGCGAGTTCCACGGTCTCGTCGGCAACGACGATTTCGATCTTGATCTTGGGCAGGAAATCGACCACGTATTCCGCGCCGCGATACAGCTCGGTATGTCCCTTCTGGCGGCCGAAACCTTTGACTTCGGTCACCGTCAGTCCGGTCACACCGACGTCCGAGAGCGCTTCGCGCACTTCGTCGAGCTTGAACGGCTTGATGACGGCTTCGATCTTCTTCATTTGCAACCTCCCCTGATTCAGTATTCGTCCGGATACCGCGATGTTATCGGATAGCGCCAATCCTTGCCGAAACCCCGCTGCGTGACGCGGATGCCGACCGGCGCCTGGCGCCGCTTGTATTCGTTGCGCTTGAGCATGCCGACCACCTTGCGCACGTCGGCCTCGGGATAGCCGCGGGCGATGATTTCGCGTGGGCTCTGGTCGCGTTCCATGTAGGCCTCGATAATGGCGTCGAGCACTTCGTAGGGCGGCAGGCTGTCCTGGTCGGTCTGCCCCGGTTTGAGTTCGGCCGACGGCGCCCGTGTGATGATGTTGCGCGGGATCACGTCGGACAGCGAGTTGCGGTATTCGGCGAGGCGATAGACGAAGGTCTTGAACACGTCCTTGATCACCGCGAAACCACCGGCCATGTCGCCGTAGAGCGTGGCATAGCCGACCGCCATTTCGCTCTTGTTGCCGGTGGTCAGCACGATGCGCCCGGTGCGATTGGACAGCGCCATCAGCAGCATGCCGCGGATGCGGGCCTGGAGGTTTTCGTCGGTGGTGTCCCAGTCGGGCTTCGGCCCCGCGGTTTCCTCGATGCGCGCAAAAGTCGGCGCCAGCGACACGGCGAATTGCTCCATCGCGGCGGCAATCAGAATCTCGTCGTATTGCACGCCGAGGCGGCGCACCATCTCGCGCGAATCGTCGAGGCTCATTTGCGCGGTCCAGGGCGAGGGCATCATCACGCAACGCACTTTTTCGGCGCCCAGGGCATCGACCGCAATCGCCAGCGTCAGCGCCGAATCGATGCCGCCCGACAGGCCGAGTATGGCGCCGGGAAAACCGTTCTTGCCCAAGTAGTCGGCGACCCCCAGCTTCAGCGCGGCATAGACCTCGGCCTCGCGCTCGGCCGGCCCAGCGATGGCGCCGGGGAGCAGATGACCATCGGCATAGTCGACGCAGGCCAGGTGTTCCGTGAAGGCGGGAAACTGATGGGTCAACCGTCCCTGCCCGTCAAGCGCGAACGAGGCGCCGTCAAAAACCAGTTCATCCTGGCCGCCGACGAGATTGGCATAGATCACCGGCGTCGCCGTAGCCGCAATGCGATCGCGCAAGACCTCGTAGCGCCGGACCTGCTTGTTCATGTGGAAGGGCGAGGCATTGAGCGTCAGGATCAGTTCCGCGCCGGCCACGGCCGCGGCTTCGGTCGCCCCGTATTCCCAGACATCGGCGCAGATCGCCAGCCCGCAGCGCACGCCTGCGATCTCCACCACGCAGGGCTGACTGCCCGGCGCGAAGTAACGCTCCTCGTCGAAAACCTCGTAATTCGGCAGGCGGTGCTTGCGGTAGCTGGCGCGGATCGCTCCGCCGTCTAACACGGCGGCGGCGTTGTAGCGCTTGCCCTGGTCCTCTTCCGGGTAACCCAGTACCACGGGCAGGGGAAGCTGGCGCGCCAATTCCGCGACCTGCGCGGCGCAGGCGCGGTAAAAGTCGGGCCGCATCAGCAGGTCTTCCGGCGGATAGCCGCACAGCGCCAGCTCCGGCGTCAGCAGCACCTGCGCGCCCGCGTCGCGTGCCCGTCGGGCAAGATCGAGAATGCGCGCCGCATTGCCGGCAAGGTCGCCGACGGTGGCATTGAATTGGGCGATGGCGATACGCAGGCGGCTCATGACGGAACTATAGCGGAAGGCAGCAAGAAAAAAGCCCGCCGGAGGGCGGGCTCGGCTATGCAGGAGGCCACTGCTTCAGTAGGCCGGCTTTTCCTTGGCCGCCTCGTAGGCGGCGACGCCGTCCATGATTTCCTTCTTGGCTTCCTCGACATTGACCCAGCCGTTGATCTTGACGAACTTGCCCGGTTCCAGGTCCTTGTAATGTTCAAAGAAGTGCGAGATCTGGTCGAGCACCAGTTTCGGCAGGTCGCGCGGACTCGACACGTCGTGGTACATCGGCGTCAGCTTGTCCACCGGCACGGCCAGCAGCTTGGCGTCGGCGCCGGCTTCGTCGGTCATTTTCAGCATGCCGATCGGGCGGCAGCGCACCACCACGCCGGGCGGCAGGGCGAATTGCGAGAGCACCAGCACATCGACCGGATCGCCGTCGCCGGCGATGGTGTGCGGGATGTAGCCGTAGTTGCAGGGGTAGTGCATCGAAGTCGACATGAAGCGGTCGACGAAGATGGCGCCGGATTCCTTGTCGACCTCGTACTTGATTGGCTCCGAGTGCATCGAGATCTCGATAACCACATTGAAATCATTGGGTAAATCCTTCCCCGACGGAACGCGATCGAGACCCACGGCCAACTCCCTTTAGCTAAAGCCTGAATTATACCGTCGCCAAGGTTTCGGCTTCCTGACAGGGCGAACAGCAACGAACCTGAGGATTTTTGTGACGCCCTCTTGACAAAATGGTTCGAGTCATTGAGAATCATTCGCATTCGTAAAGACATTCTGCACCGCCATGAAACCCGAACCGCCCCTCCGGCCCCTGGAAGCACCTCGCCCCGCGCAAGGTCCGCGTCCGCTGGACAGTGCCCAGCTGTTCAATGGCCGTGAGGAGATCCTGATCGTGCACGGCAACGAAACCTATCGCCTGCGCCGCACCCGGCAGGGCAAGCTGATCCTCACCAAGTAATCCGGAGGCCTCGACCATGTACGTCTGCGTCTGCAATGCGGTAACCGACCGCGACATCGGCAGTGCCGTCGCCGAAGGCTGCTGTTCCCTGCGAGAATTGCGCGATCAACTGGGCGTCGGCAACCGTTGCGGCCGCTGCACCGGTTGTGCGCGCGACGTACTCCACCAATCCCTGCATGCCCGCGCGCCCCATAGCCTTACCGTTGTCGGCCTCACGCCGGCGGCGGCCTGAAAAGGAGCGAGCCATGAAAGGCGACAAGAAGGTCATCCAGTTGCTCAACAAGTGCCTGGTCAACGAGCTGACCGCCATCAACCAGTATTTCCTCCACGCCCGCATGTACAAGAACTGGGGCTTCGCCGCCCTGGGCAAGCACGAATACGAGGAATCGATCGAGGAGATGCACCATGCCGACCACCTGATCGAGCGCGTGCTCTTCCTCGAAGGACTGCCCAACCTGCAGGCGCTGAACAAGCTGCTGATCGGCGAGAACGTGGCCGAATGCCTGGCCGGCGACCTCAAGCTGGAACACGGTGCGCATGCCGACACCAAGGCCGCGATCGCCCACTGTGAAAGCACAGGCGACTACGTCTCGCGCGAAATCCTCGAAGACATCCTCGAAGACACCGAGGAACACATCGACTATCTCGAAACCCAGCTCGAACTGATCGAGAAGATCGGCATCCAGAACTATCTGCAGTCGGCGACGGGAGCGTCGTCCGGCTCCTAGCAGCACCGTAGCGGCGGCCGACGCGGCCGCCCCAGCCAGCCAGCCGGTGTGCCACGCACGCACGGCAAGCCAGCCAAAGACCGTTTTTTTGTGACCTTTGGAGGTTTGCCATGCGTTTTTCCCGTTCCTTGCTCGTTTCCTGCGCCGCCTTGTGGGCCAGCGCCGCCGTCGCCCTCGAATACCCGATCGGCGTGCCGCAAAATCTCGCCGGCATGGAAGTCGCCGCCGTCTATCTGCAGGCCGTCGAGATGGAGCCCGAGGGCCACATGCGCAAGGCCGCCGAGTCCGACATCCATCTCGAAGCCGACATCCACGCCCTGGCCAACAATGCCAACGGTTTTGCCGAGGGCATGTGGATTCCCCACCTGCTGGTGAAGTACGAACTGACCAAGCTGCCCTCCGGCGAAGTCATCAAGGGCGACATGATGCCGATGGTCGCCAGCGACGGCCCGCATTACGGCGACAACGTCAAGCTCAAGGGCCCGGGCAAGTACAAGGTCAAATTCATCATCTACCCGCCCAACGCCAAGGAAAACGCCGCCGGTGCCCACTTCGGCCGCCATACCGATCGCGCCACCGGCGTGCGCCCCTGGTTCAAGACGGTCGAAACCGAATGGGAGTTCACCTACGCCGGCATCGGCAAGAAGGGCGGGTACTGATCATGCGCATCAGACTGATCGCCGCCCTGCTGGCGGCGGGGTTTGCCGCGCCCGCCGCGGCCAACGACATGGCGGCCGTGCTGGCCGAGATGAAGCGCCTGGCCGAGCGCGTCGAGGCCCTCGAAAAGCACAACCGGGAACTGGAAAAGTCCCTCGACAGCCAGCGCATCAGCGAGAAGGAACCGGAACTCGTCACGCGTCTTAAAGCGGTCGAATTCCAGACCCTCGCGATGCAGAAGCAGGCCCGCCAGATCGAATCGCTGGAAGGCATCACGGTCGGCGCCAGCCTGACCGGCGTGGCGCAGAAAGTCGGCGCCGGCCACACGGCGAGCGGCGCCGAGGAAGCGCGCGCCAACTATCGCGGCGATATCTCGGTAACCCTGCCGGGCGGCGAAATGGGCAATGCCGAAGGCAAAATCTTCGCCCACTTCCGCTTCGGCCAGGGCACCGGCCTCGGCCTGCGTCCCACCTATACCAGCGGTGCCAACACCACCGCCTTCCAGACCAGCGCCGGCAGCGACGATTCCTTCGGCATCCTGGCCCAGGCCTGGTACCAGCTAAAGCTTCCGCTGATGGACGACGGAATAAAGGCGAATGCCCGCGAACACCTGCACCTGACCGCGGGCAAGATCGACCCCTTCGTCTTCTTCGACCAGAACGGCGCAGCGGACGACGAATCGGCAAAGTTCATGAACAACGCCTTTGTGCACAACCCGCTGCTCGACTCCGGCGGCGACATCCGTGCCGACGCCTACGGCTTCGCCCCCGGCGCCATCGTCAAGTACGAAAACTTGCGGCAGAAGGGCTCGGAATGGGCGCTTTCGCTCGGCGCATTCGGCAGCGGACCCGGCGCCAACTTCTCCGGCTCGCTGGCCCATCCCTTCGTCATATCCCAGGCCGAGACCAACGTACACCTCAATTATCTGCCGGGCACCTACCGCGCCTACCTGTGGCGTAACGGTCGCGGCCGCGGCGCGACCTACGACCGGATCGAACGCAAGCACGCCGGCATCGGCTTCTCCGCCGACCAGAAGATCAGCGACGAGCTGACGCTGTTCGGCCGCTACGGCCACCAAATCAAGGGCAAGGTGCGCTTCGACCGCGCGCTCACCGTCGGCGCCGAGCTGGCCGGCAGCCCGTGGGGACGCGCCGCCGACAGCCTCGGCCTGGCGCTCGGCGCGCTGCGCACCAGTGCCGATTTCCGCCGCGACTCGCTGGCCATCGACGCCGACGCCGACGGCAATGCCGACTTCGGCTATCAGGCGAGCGGTTCGGAGAAGCAGCTGGAGCTCTACTACCGCTACAAGCTCAACAGCCGCGTCGAGTTGACGCCGGACTTTCAGTTGATCCGCCAGCCGGGTGGCAACGCTGCGGCACCGACGGTGAAGGTGTTCGGTCTGCGTGCCAAGGTCGGCTTCTGACCATGCCGGCCGCGTTCGCCCATCTGCTGTTCGTTCTCGCGCTATGGACGGGCCTCGGCTGGGCGACCGAGGGCCGCGCCCAGGCGGTTGCGGCGGCGCTGCCAACCTGGACCATCACCGTCAGGGACGGCGTGTTCGCGCCCAAACGTGTTGACGTGCCGGCCGGGCAACGCATCAAGTTCATCCTCAGGAACGAGGGCCCCGGACCGCTGGAATTCGAAAACGCCGACCTGCATGTCGAGAAGATCGTTGCCGCCGGAGCCGAATCCTTCGTCGTCTTCAAGCTACCACCCGGCGAACACCTGTTCGTCGACGAGTTCAACATCGCCACCGGCGAACTGCTGGTCATCGCCAGGTAAAGCTCATGGCTTCGACCGCCACCCACGAATCATGAAACGCTCGCACCTTTGCCTTGCCATGAGCTGGCAAGCTCGGCCCGCCCCCCTTCCCGCTGCGCGGCCCACGGCTGGCTTTGCACAGCCAGCCGGCTGCGGCGGCGCGACGCATGCGTCGCGAATTCCCGCCTCGCCCCCTCGCGGGGGGTTCCTGAACGGCTCGCTACGCTCGATGTCACCAGCGACTCATCCCGGTGTTTCAGGTTAATCCTCATGCAAACCGCATCGATCACGCTCTACCCGCGGCGGCCAACTCGCCGCACGCGGCTGGCACGGCTCGGCGACTGGATGGCGCGACACCGGCGCGCCATTCTCGCCGTGCAATGGCTGATCGTGGCCTTTTACCTGGTGCTGGTGGCCCTGCCTGCCTTCCTGCCGCACCCGCATCCGGAGGCGCGGCTGTTCTCCTCCGATTTTGGCGCCACGTCCGCCATCGACCGCAGCATCTGCACCACCGGCATACCGGCCCCGACTGACAAGGCCGCCTATCTCGCCTGCTGGCAGGACCGCCTGGTACTGCTCGCGCAATATCTGTTCTGGGGCGTCTGGTGGCCCTTCGTCATCCTTTCCATCATGCTCATGGGCCGCGTCTGGTGCGGCGTGCTCTGCCCCGAAGGCGCGCTGACCGAGTTCGCCAGCCGCCACGGGCGCGGCGGCAGGATTCCGCGCTGGCTGCGCTGGAGCGGCTGGCCGCTGGTCGCCTTCGTGCTGACCACGGTCTATGGCCAGTTGATCAGCGTCTATGAATACCCGCAGGCGGCGCTCTTGATCCTCGGCGGCTCCACCGTCGCCGCTGTCGCCATCGGCTGGCTGTACGGCAAGGGCAAGCGCGTCTGGTGCCGCTACCTGTGCCCGGTGTCGGGCGTCTTTGCGCTGCTGGCGCGCCTGGCGCCGATCCATTTCAAGGTCGACCGCGCCGTCTGGAACCGCCATCCGCAGCGCACTGCCGCCGTAGACTGCGCACCACTGCTGTCCGTCAGCCATCTGTCGGGCATGAGCCAGTGCCATGCCTGCGGTCGTTGCAGCGGACACCGCGACGCGGTGACGCTGACGGCGCGCTCGCCCAATGCGGAAATTTTAGGCGGCCCACCCTACGCAAACCCGCCCGACACCGCCCATGCGCTGCTGCTGATGTTCGGCATGCTCGGCGTCGCCATCGGCGCCTTCCAATGGACGGTAAACCCCTGGTTCGTCAAACTGAAGCAGTTCGCCGCCGACTGGCTGGTGAATCGCGACGCGTTCTGGATGCTCGAAGAAAGCCCGGCCTGGTGGCTGCTGACGCGCTATCCCGACGTGAACGACATCTTCACCTGGCTCGACGGCGCAGCGATCCTGGCCTGGATCGCCGGCGTTGCGCTGGCGCTGGGCGGCAGCACGCTGCTGGCGGTGAAGGGCGCGGCGAAACTGGCCGGCCTCGACTGGCGCCGGCTGGCGCTGGGCCTGGTGCCGCTGGCCGGCATCGGCCTCTTCCTCGGCCTGTCGATGATGAGCGCCACCCATCTGCGTGCCGAGGGCCTGGCGCTGGGCTGGCTGCCCGGCCTGCGCGCGGGGCTGCTGGCGGTCGGCCTGCTGTGGTCGCTGACGCTCGGCGTGCGCTTGATAAAAGTCGGTGCCGGTTCGCTCTGCGTGCCTGGAATTCCGCTTCGCGGGCAGGCAACGGCGGCAAAGTGCCTCGCCGCCCTGATCTGGCTGCTGCCGCTGGCCGCCATCGGCAGCACCTGGGTAATGACCTTCTTCAGCCTGTAGGAAAGCCCGATGACAAACGAAATGCTCAGCGAACAAGCCCCGGCGCACATGGTGGCCGGCGCCCTGGCGCACCTCGCCCGCCACATGGAAACCGGCTGCCCGCGCGCCGGCCGCCTCGCCGCCCTGCTGCTGGACAAGATTGCCAGCGACAACGAAGCCGACGACCACCTGCGCGCCCATGCCCGCGAGCTGGTCGATATCCTCGAGCGCGATCTGGCGACCGGCGGGGTTTCGCCATGAGCACGCTGGCGCAGATGATCAGCAACGCCTTTCCCGGCGGGCCCGGCTGCCTGTGCTCGCCCGACGAAGTTCCCGTGGCGCGTTTGGGACGCCGCCGCAAGCTCTGGGAACTGCCCCACGCCTTCCATTGCGCACTGATCGGCACCTGCCTGCCGGTACCGGAGATGCGCCGCCTGGCGCCGCACTCCGGTTATGACGTCAGCAAGATGACGGACTACAGCCTGCACACTGTCGTGGTCGGCTATTGCGAGGAACGCAGCGCGCTCTCCGAGGCGATCCAGCGCTTCCTCGACAAACGCCACGCCCAGGCCATAGCCCGGTTTACGCCGGCGAAAGCCGCCGCCGATGTCGCCTGCACCTGGCGCGAAGCGCTGGCCGCCGGCGAAGACATCCCCGGCGCGCTGTGGGCGGCGTGGACCCACCCCTGCACCGACGACGAGCTCGGCCGCCAGATCCATGGCGACATCCACATGCTCTCGCACCAGGTCGGCGCCGGAGTGCGCGCCGACCTGCGCCAGCTCGAACGCCACAGGAACGAAGCGTTGTCGCTGCGCCAGGAACTCGATGCCCTGCGCCGCGCCGTCGAGGACGAGCGTCGTACCCACGGCGCCGAAATCGGCGCCCTGCGCCGCGAACTTGAAACCAGCCGCGAGCGCGCCGCCCAGGCGGCGGCGCTGGAGCGCGAACTGGCCGCCGCCGCGCGCGAGCGCAAGGAACACGCCGAGCTTCAGCAGCGTGCCGCCGTATTCGCCGCCCGGGCCGAAGCGCTCGACGAGTGGAACCAGGCCAACGCCCGGCGCGCGGCACGACTTGAGATCGAGCTCAGGGAAGCCCGCGAGGCACTGGCCGCCGCGCAGGCGGCAGGCGGAACCGCCCCGGAATGCGGTCGCGACTGCCCGCCCGGCCCGGCCCTGGAAGGGCGCTGCGTGCTCTGCGTCGGTGGCCGCAGCGGCCTGGTCGAGGGCTACCGCAAGGCGGTGGAGCAGCGCGGCGGGCGCTTCCTGCACCACGACGGCGGCCAGCAGGAACACCTGCATCGCATCGATGCCGCGATCGCCAATGCCGATGCCGTGGTCTGCCAGACCGGCTGCGTTTCCCATGCCGCCTATTGGCGCATGAAGGAAGCCTGCAAGAAGCTCGGCAAGCCCTGCGTCTTCATCCAGTCGCCCGGCGTCGGCAGCTTCGCACGCGGCCTGGCGGCGCTCGCCGAGGCGCCCGCCGGCCAGGTCATCCGTCTCGCCGACTGAGCCATGCACGCCGCCGCACCAACCTTCGACCACGCCTACCGGCCGCGCCTTTCAAAGGCCGGCCTCGGAGTGGTGGCGGCCATCCACGTGGCACTGCTGGCGGCCCTGGTGCAGTTCAACATGATCCCCCTGCCGGCGCCGCTGGCCGTGCTCAGCGTCAGCCTGCTGCCGCCGGCACCCGAGGCAATACCCCAGCCCGAAATCGTGCCGCCCAAGCCCAGGCCCATCGAACGCCGGCCAACGCCCGTGCCGCCGCCGGTGCCCACCCAGCTCGCCGCGCCCGCCGATGCGCCCGCGCCCAGCCCGGTCGCCGTGGCGCCAGCGCCGACTCTTGTCGCGCCGGCGCCGATCGCCGCGCCCCCGGCGCCGGCCGCGCCGACGCCGCCGCGCTTCGACGCCGACTACCTCGACAACCCGCGCCCGGCCTACCCCGCCATCTCGCGCCGCCTCGGCGAGCAGGGGCGAGTCATGTTGCGCGTGCATGTCGACGCCGACGGCCGCCCGACCGAGGTGCAACTGCATGCGCCCAGCGGCTCGCCGCGCCTCGACCAGGTGGCGCTGGACACCGTGCGGCGCTGGAAATTCGTCGCCGCGCGGCTCGGCCAGCAGCCGGTGGCCGCCTGGGTACTGGTACCAATCGCATTCACCTTGAAGGACTGACCATGGAAACCTCGCTCGGCTTCGGCCACTTCCTCGCCCATACCGATGGCATTGCGCGCTTCATCCTCGCGCTGATGCTGGTCATGTCGGTCGGCACCTGGTACCTGATCGCCACCAAGGGCCTGCAGGCCCTGCGCGCGCAGAAGAAGGGCGCCGAGTTCCTCGCCGCCTTCTGGGCCGCGCCCAGCCTGGACGACGTGGCGCGCCACCTGCGCCAGAGCGGGGTCACCGAGGCCTTCTCGCACCTGGTGCACCACGGCTTCACCGCCATCGAGCAGCACAAGGCCGGGCGCGACGGACACAAGGGGCGCGGCCTGGTCGATGCCGGCACGCCAGACGAATTCCTCAGCCGCGCACTCAAGCGCGCCATCGCCCAGGACAAGTCGCGCCTCGAATACGGCCAGACCTTCCTCGCCACGGTGGCATCCAGCGCCCCCTTCGTCGGCCTGTTCGGCACCGTCTGGGGCATCTACCACGCGCTGATGGCGATCGGCATGAGCGGCCAGGGCACGCTGGACAAGGTGGCCGGCCCGGTCGGCGAAGCGCTGATCATGACCGCCATCGGCCTGGCCGTCGCCATCCCGGCCGCCGTGGCCTACAACGCCTTCGCCCGCGCCAACCGCAACACCCTGGCGGAGTTGAATTCCTTCGCCCACGACCTGTTCAACTTCCTCGCCACGGGCCTGAAGAGCGCGCCGCAGCAGGCCGCGCAGGTGGCCGAGGTCGCCGCCACCTCGGAACGCATCATCGCCAGGGTCCAGGCCCGCGCCACGGCCTGAGGCAAGGATCATGGCTTTCGCTTCCATGAACGACGATGACGGCAACGAAGCACTGGCCGAGATCAACATGATTCCCCTGATCGACGTGATGCTGGTGCTGCTGGTGATTTTCATCGTCACCGCACCGCTGCTCACCCACGCGGTCAAGGTCGACCTGCCCAAGGCCAGTTCGCAGCCCAACCTGACCAGGCCCGACAACGTGCAGGTGGCCATCGACGGCGCCGGCCAGGTGTACTGGAACGGCGAAGTTGTCGCCACGGCGGTGCTGGAACAGAGGCTGCGCGCCGCCGCCCAGCTCTCGCCGCAGCCCGAACTGCACTTGCGCGCCGAGCGCAGCACCGCCTACGAAAAAGTCGCCGCAGTCATGTCCGCCTCGGCCCGTGCCGGACTGACCCGCATCGGTTTCGTTACCGAACCGGTCCGCCATTGATACACCACCCATCCGCAAGCCAGGCAACGCGCCAAGCCAGCGACCCAACCTGGAGCCCACGCAAGCCATGAAATTCGCCATCAAACCCCTTAGCCTCGCCATCCTTGCGGCGATCGCCAGCCTTTCCATCGCCGCCGAGAAGGAAGCCGTGATGCCGCGCGTCGACATCGTCGGCGGTGCGGAGGATCAGAAGCGTATCGCCGGCACCGCCGATGTAATCGATACCCGGACCCTCGAAGAAAGCCGCGTGTTCACCGTCAACGAAGCCCTGCGCAAGGTGCCCGGGCTCAACGCGCGCGACGAGGAAGGCCTCGGCCTGCGCCCCAACGTCGGCGTGCGCGGCCTCAACCCGACGCGCTCGACCAAGATGACCCTGCTCGAAGACGGCGTGCCCTTGTCCTACGCGCCCTATGGCGACAACGCCAGCTACTACCACCCGCAGATCGACCGCTTCGAGCGCGTCGAAGTGCTCAAGGGTTCCGGGCAGAACGTGTTCGGCCCGCAGACCATCGGCGGCACCATCAACTATATCACGCCGACGCCGCCGCGCGAGTTCGCCGCCTTCGTCGAAGGCAGCGCCGGCAACCGCGATTTCGCCCGCGCCCGCGCCCAGGTCGGCGGCAAGGGCCTGCTGCTCGACTACACGCGCAAGCAGGGCGACGGCGCCAAGGACAACGTGCATAGCGACATCGACGACCTCAACTTCAAGTACGTCGCCGCCATCGGTGGCCGGCACGCGCTGACCCTGCGCGCCAACTACATGAAGGAGGACTCCCAGGTCACCTACAGCGGCATCACCGACGCCGAGTTCGCCCGCTTCGGCGCGCGCTACAACCCCTTCAAGAACGACTTCATGGACGTCGAGCGCTACGGCCTCTCGGCCACCCACGACTATGACTTCGGCGGCGGCGCACTGCTGACCACCAACCTCTACTACTCCGATTTCCAGCGCGACTGGTGGCGCCAGGCCAGCACCACCAGCGACACGCAATGCGCCGGCTTCGTCGCCGCACGCAACGCCGGCACGGCGGTGAACCCGGATGCCTGCGCCTCGGTGCAGGGCCGTTTGCGCAACTACGTGACCTGGGGCGTCGAGCCGCGCCTGACACTGGCCCACGGCATGGGCGAATTGCAGGCCGGCGTCAAGGCGCACTTCGAGGAACAGAAGCGCAAGCAGATCAACGGCGTCACCGCCACCGCCCGCAGCGGCGCGCTGGCCGAGGACAACCTGCGCAAGACCCGGGCGTACTCGGCCTTCGTCGCCAACCGCTTCGCCCTCGGCCAATGGGATATCACGCCCTCGCTGCGCTACGAGCGCATCAACGCCTCGCGCAGCAACCGCCTCACCGGCGTTACCGGCAGCGACGATCTTTCCCGCGTGCTGCCGGCCTTCGGCGTCACCTGGAATCCGTCCAAAGTGCTCACCGTGTTCGGCAGCATCCACCGCGGCTTTGCCCCGCCGCGCGTCGAAGACCTGATCGGCGGCACCGGCACCAGCACCGAGGTCGGCCCCGAGGATTCGACCAACATGGAAGTCGGCACGCGCTGGGAATTCGCCCGCGCCAGCCGGCTACAGGCCAGCCTGTTCCGCAACGACTTCAAGCGCCTGATTGCGGTCGGCTCGATCGCCGGCGGCAGCACGCCGCTGGCCGAGGGCAAGGCCCTGTTCCAGGGTCTGGAGTTCTCCGCCGACACCGAGCTGGCCAACGGCTTCTTCGGCCGCGCCGCCTGGACCTGGCTGCCCACCGCGAAGCAGAGCACGGCCTACACCCAGGTGGTCAGCGGCGCCCTGGTCGCCGGCAGCGCCGCCGGCAATCGCCAGCCCTATGCGCCGAAGAACACGCTGACGCTGGCCGCCGGCTACGGCAGCGGCGCCTGGCGCGGCCAGCTCGAAGCCCAGCACGTCGGCGAGCAGTTCACCGACTTCGCCAACACCGAAGCCCCGGTCGCCGGCGGCAACGGCCAGATCGGCAAGCTGGCCGCCTACACGGTGTGGAACGCCAGCCTCAACTACACGCTGACGCCGAAAAAGAGCAGCCTGTTCCTGACCGTGAAGAACCTGGGCGACAAGACCTACATGGTCGATCGTACGCGCGGCATCCAGTTCGGCAGCCCGCGCCTGGTCCAGGCCGGCCTGCGTTACACGTTCTGATGCGTCATCCGGCCCCGTGGCGACACGGGGCCCGGCCACACCAAGCCAGCCCGCGGTTTCCCGCCAGCCAGCCAGTTTCAACCCTGACTCGATGGAAACCACTCATGAAGTCGCCTCGCCCCAGCCTTCCCGCCGTCCTGCTGGCCCTGCTCGCCGTGTCGCCGGCGCCGACTTTCGCCGATGACAAGGCGCTCGCCACGGTTGAAGTGATCGACCAGCGCAGCGCCCAGGTCGAGCGCAGGGACTCCGCGATCCAGAAGATCGTCATCGCCGAGGAGGAAGTCGAACGCTTCGGCGATGCCACGGTCGGCGACGTGCTGCGCCGCCTGCCCGGCACCAGCTTCACCGGCCCGGCCGGCGTCACCAAGGACATCCGCATGCGCGGACTGGACAAGGGCTACACCCAGTTCCTGATCAACGGCGAGCCGGTGCCCTCGGCCAAGCAGGAACGCCAGATCCAGATCGACCGCCTGCCGGCGGACATGATCGAGCGCATCGAAATCATCCGCAACCCGAGCGCCGAATACGATGCCATGGGCATCGGCGGCACCATCAACATCGTGCTGAAGAACCGCGCCGACGACCTGACGCGGCTGCGCGCCGCCTGGGGCAAAAACGGCAGCCTGCCGGTCGGCGACGCGGTGGCACAGTGGAGCCGCCGCTTCGACGGCCTCGACGTGGTACTCGCCGCCTCGCACACCGTCGGCGCCGAGGACGTGATCGAGGAGAAGGACACGAAGAACGCCGCCGGCGCCATCACCCGCCGCGAAGTCAAGCCCAAGCCGGTAAAGAAGACCGAGACCCTGCTCGCGCCGCGCTTCACCTGGAACCTCGGCGACGACAAGCTGATCCTCGAACCCTTCATCTCGGCCGGCACCGAGGACAAGACCGAAAAGCCGGTCGGACGCACCCTGGCCGGCGCGCTGATCGACACCACCGACAAGACCGAGGACAAGACCGACAGCATCAGCCGGCTCGGCGCGCGCTACGAGGGCAAGGCCGGCTGGGGCGAGTGGGGAATCAAGGGTGGCGTGCAGTTCGGCAAAGAGGACAAGGACGTCTTCGAGACCAAGCGCAACGCCGCCAACGTCGTCACCTCGCGCAAGAAGGATGACGAAACCATAGACGAGGAACAGGCCTATCTCGGCGGCGGCGTCACGCTGCCGCTGGGCAGGCAGCATCGCCTCAAGAGCGGCGTCGAGACGCGCCGCACCGACTACGACAAGCGCAAGACCAGCCTCACTGCGGCCAGCGCCGTCGCCCCGCTGGTGGCTGCCGCGCCGGGCGCCAACGACCGGTACGCGATCCGCGAAGACAAACTCGCAGTGTACCTCCAGGATGAATGGCACTTGAGCGAGGCGCACTGGCTGACACCGGGCCTGCGTTACGAGCGCACCGAGCGTGACGCACGCGACCGGCTCGGCATTTCCCGCGCAAGCACCACCACGGCCTCCAATCCCTCGCTGCACTACCGCTGGGCCGTCGACGACAAGCTCAACCTGCGCGCCAGCCTGGCGCAAACGCTGCGCCTGCCGAAATTCGACGACGTCAATCCGCTGGTGACGCTGAAGACCGGCACCGCCGCCGATCCGGACACCGCCGGCAATGCCGATCTGAAGCCGGAGCGCGCGACAGGCCTCGAACTCGGCCTGGAGAAATATTTCGCCGGCAACCGCGCCGTGCTCGGTGTCAATCTCTATCGCCGCGAGGTCAAGGATTTCATCGAGAAAGTCACGCGCAGCGAGGCCGGGCGCGAGGTCAAGCGCCCGCAGAACGTCGGCGACGCGAGTTTTTACGGGCTCGAACTCGACTGGCGCGTGCCGCTGCTGCACAAGGGCGATCATCTGCTGAACCTGCTCGGCAGCCACAGCGAAATGCGCGGCCGCACCCTGAAATCCACGACCCGCGCCTACCAGGATGTCAAGGACATGCCGCGCCGCGTAGCCAACCTCGGCCTCGACTGGAAGCACAAGCCCAGCGGCTGGGCCGCCGGCTTCAACGCCAACCACGTGCCGGCCTTCGTCAGCGACACCGACAACGATGCCGGCGAGCGCGAGGTCAAGCGCATCAACAGCCAGACCATGCTCGACCTCTACGTCACCAAGGTATTCAGCCCGCTGGCCGAACTGCGCCTGGTGATGAAGAACATGCTCAAGGTGAACAAGATCGAGGACAAGACCAAGTACAACGCCAGCGGCACGGTCAAGGACGGCGAATGGAAGATCGAGCGTTCCGAGCCGACGATCTACCTGACCTTCGAGAGCCGTTTTTGAGGTTTATCGCGCCCGCCGGCCTGGTAATCGCCGTGTCGCCAGCGCCGACTTTCGCGCAGGGCGGCGAAGCGCTGCTGCCTGAAGTCGGCGTGGTGGCCGAGACCGACACTCTCGATTTGCGGCGCAATGCCACAGCGGCCAAGATCGTCTTCGGCCGCGAGGACATCGAGGCCATGGACGCCGCCAGCGTCGGCGAGCTGTTGAGGAAGTTGCCCGGCACCGGCCAGATTCCCGACACGGAAGGCAAGCGCGGGCGCGGCAAATCGGCGGACAAATTGATGCCGCTGATCCTGGTCGACGGCGAGCCGCTGCCCGGCGGCGAGCGCAACCCGGCCACCGCGCTGCGCCTGGCACCGGAGCTGATCGAGCGCATCGAGGTGATCCGGAACGGCGGCGCCGAATACCCGGCTGCTGGCCCCGGCGGCATCATCAACCTGGTGCTGCGCGATGTGCCGCCGCGTCCATCCGGCAGCCTGCGCGGCGGCCTCGGCGCGCAGGACGGCGGGCTCGTGGCGCGCGCCGACGGCCAGTACGGCGAGCGTGCGACGGGCTACGGCTGGCTGATGGCCGGCGCGGCCAACAGCCGGCCGCTGACCGCGACGCGGAGCGAAGACATCCAGACCTTCACCGCCGGCGCGCGCAGCGGCTGGACCCTGGAACATGCGGTGGAAAGCGGCCGCGAGCAGAGCGCCAGCCTGAGCCCGCGCCTGAGCTGGAACCGGGGCGGGGCGCAGTTCATCCTCAGCCCCTTCCTCGCGCTGAATCGCCAGCAGCGCGACACGCTGACGCAGAAGCAGGCCTATGCCGCGCCCGCCGCCGGCACCGGCCTGGCGCCCACCGGCGAGGACACCGAGCGCGAATCCGTCCGCCGCGACAGCCTGCGCCTGATCGGCGAATGGCGCGCGCTGGGCGCCGCCGCCGCGCCCTGGGCGGAACTCTCGCTGCGCCTCTTGCTCGCCGGCGAGCAGGAAAGCAAAGGTCTGCGCCGCCGCGAGTTCAACGCCGCCGGGGCGCAAACCGCCAGCCGCGACGAAAACGAGCAGCGCGACGAGCGCGAAGCCGGCCTCGTCTTCAAGGGCAAGCGCCTGCTGGGCGATACCCATGTCATTGGCCTGGGCGCCGAGCTCAAATGGAAAACCGCCGACGATGCGCGCGCCGTGCTGGCCAACGGCGCGGCGCAGGCGCTGGGCGGCGACGCCGGCGCACGCCAGCGCGAGCGCCGTGCCGTGCTCTGGGTGCAGGACGAATGGCAGATGGCGGACGCCCACCTGCTCACCCCCGGCCTGCGCTTGCAGGCGCAGTCGGCCACGGTCGCCGACGGGCTGGGCGCCGTGAGCGGACGGCGCACGCGCTCCGCCGACCCTTCGCTGCATTACCTGTGGCAGCCAACGGCGGCGTGGAACCTGCGCGCCAGCCTGGCCCGCCACGACAAGGGGCCGGGCCTCAAGGAACTGTCCTCGGTGCTGCGCACGGCGAGCGGCACGAATTCCTCGGCCAACCCGGACAAGGCCGGCAACCCGCAGCTCGGCCCGGCGCGCACGCTGGGCGTCGAGGCCGGCGTCGAGCATTTCCTCGACGGCCGCGCCGGCAGCATCGGCTTCAGCCTGTTCCGGCGCCGCATCGAAGGCCAGGTGCAGAAGCTGACCCGACTCGAAGGCGCGCGCTGGGTCGAGCGGCCCTACAACGTCGGCACCGCCTGGCTAGCCGGCGGCATGCTCGACTTCAAGGCCCGCCTCGATGCGCTCGGCATGGCGGCGCTGACGCTGCGCGGCAACCACGCCGTGACCCATACCCGGCTGACCGACAGCAGTGGCCTCGGCGCCGGCGAAGGCCCGCGCACGAGCTGGAACCTCGGCGCCGAATACGACTGGAGCGAACAACGCCTGAGCCTGGGCGGCCACTTGAGCGGCAGCTCGGCCATCGATCGCGAGAACTCGACGACGCTGCGCCAGACCCAGGGCGCGCGCCGCCAGATCGACCTCTACGCGCGAAAGAAACTCGACCGCCAACTGGCCCTGCGCCTGTCGATCACCAACCTGACGCAGCCCGACCGCCTGCACGAACTGCTCGAAGTCGACTCCGCCGGCCGCCCGGCGCGGCTGGAACACGAAACCGAATCCAGCGCCACGCTGGTTTTCCTCGCCCTCGAAGGCAAATGGTAAATCCCCAAGGAGAATCGCCATGAAAATAAACTTCAAGAGCCGCAGTTGGCACACCTGGGTCAGCGTCATCCTCTCGCTGCCCATCCTCGTCGTCGCCCTGACCGCCATTTTCATCGCCCACAAGAAGGCGCTCGGCACCGATGAAATTCGGGTCGCCGCCGAGTGGCTGCCCGGATACGCCGCGGAGGCAAAAAAGGCGCCCATGGTCGAGGCGCGCGCCGCCTTCACCACGGCAGACGGCCGCGGCCTGGTCGGTACCCTGGCCGGCTTGTTCGAGCTGCGCGACGGCAAGCTGGAACACGTCGCGGCGCTGGGCACGGCGCAGGTGCGCGCCATAGCCGAGGCGCCCTGGGGCCTGGTCGCGGCGACCAAGCAGGGCATCTGGGTCGAGCGCAAAGGCGAGTGGCTGCGCGCGCACAAGGCCGACGCCTGGAATGCCGCGCTGCAACCCGACGGCCGCGTCATCGTCGCGGTCAAGGACAAGGGCCTCTTGGCAAGCACGGACGGCGTCAAGTGGCAGCCCGATGCAACCCTGATGGCCGCGCTCGCTGCGCTGCCGGCGGAAGCCGCGCAGGAGCCACTGAGCCTGGGCAAGCTGGTGATGGACCTGCACACCGGCAAGGCAATCTTCGGCAAGGAAGGCGAATGGATCTGGATCGACCTGGTGGGGCTGGCCATGAGCCTGCTCGGCCTCACCGGGCTGTGGATGTGGTGGCGCGCCGAGAAGCGCAAGGCGGCGCTTGGATGATCGCCAAGGGCCTGTTCCTGCTCGCCGGCATCGCGGTGCTGTTCGCCGCCTGGCTGCTGGCCGACGGCCTGCGCGCGATCTGGCGGCGGCGGCGAGACTCGCTCCGCCAGCGCGCGCTGGAAACGCCGCTGGAACTCGAGGTGGTGGCCCGCGAGGAACACGCCGGCCAGTTGCTCTGCCTGCATCTCGCGGCGCCCGAGGGCGGGCGCCTGCCGCCCTTCGTCGCCGGACAGCACGTGCTGCTGCAAGGCCCGGCCGGCAAGGACGGGCGCACGATCCGGCGCGCCTATTCGCTGGCCGCCTGGAGCCCGCGCCCGCTGCGCTACGAACTCGGCATCAAGCGCGAGGAACACGGCAGGCTGTCGCGCTGGCTCTGGGACCACCTGCGGCCCGGCGCGCAGGTCAGCCTGTTGCCGCCGCGCGGCGAGTTCACCATTGGCCTGGGCCGCCACGCCGTGGTACTGGTCGGCGGCGGCATCGGCATCACGCCGCTGCGCGCGATGCTGCACGCGCTGCTGGAACAGGCGCGGCCGGTGGTCCTCCATCACTGCGCGCGCCACGAAGGCGAGCTGCTTTACCGCGCCGAGTTCGAAGCCCTGGCGGCCAGCCAGCCGCGTTTCCGCTACCTGCCGACCTTGACCCGGCCGGGCCCGGACTGGCAGGGTGGCAGAGGGCGGCTCGATGCAGATCGCATCCTGGCGGCCTGCGCCAATCCGCGACACGCCGAGTTCCACCTGTGCGCCGCCAACGCGATGATGGATGAGTTGCGCGCCGGCCTCGTCGCGCGGGGCGTGCATGGCGAGCACGTGCATCACGAAGCCTTCGGCGCCAGCGCTACGGCCACGCCGACCGGCCTGGAAATCCGCGTCGGCGATGCCGTTTGCGTCACCGCCGGCGAGCCGACGCTGTTGGCCACGCTCGAAGAGAACCGCCTGGCGCCGGAATCCGAATGCCGCGCCGGCACCTGCGGCCTGTGCCGCATGCGCCTGGTCGGCGGCGAGGTCCACCGATTGCTGACCTCCGACCTCGCCCTCGCCCCCGACGAGATCCTGCCCTGCATCTGCGCCGCGGCGGGCGACCTGCGGCTGGAAGCCGCAAACCGGTAGCTCCCATCGCGGCAAATCCGAATCGTCGGCGTCCCGCCAGCGCCGACTCCTCTTGCGAAAAGCAAGAATCAAAGAGTTTCCGCAAAAATTGCTTTACATTACAGTTGAGAATGATTATCATTTAACTCGTAGTCCGAGTCGCCAGCCACCCAAAGAATCCGTGCCGTAGCGGCGGTCCAAGGCAGCCAGCCAGGAACACCTTCTGTTCTTCTGGAGGCTGCATCATGCAATCCCACGATCTGTATGCCGGGGCCCTGACTCTGGTATTGCGCCATGACCTGACCGGCTGCGCCCGGTCCGCCCACCAGGCCGTCGATCTGCTGGAGCGGCTCGCCGCTTCACCGACGGTTGACGGCGACACCCGCGCCCTGTGCGAAGAGATGTGCAAGCGGCTGCTGGATCATGTGGGGCCCACCGCATGAAGGCCGAGGCCATCCCCAGTGCCTTCGCCACCGAGCAGGGCGGGAACGCCGTGTCAACGGCGCCGACTCTTGCAGCCGCGCCGGCGCGCCGCCTCAAGCTGTGGGATCTCGACGAGAAATACCATTGCCCGGTGATCGGCACCTGCGTGCCGATGGATGAACTGGTTCGTTTCGCCCGACGTTTCCGCTTCGCCGCGGACCCCGGCGACGAGTTCGCCCTGCACGCCGAAGCAGTGGCGCTCTCCCTCCACCGCAACGGTTTTGCCGAAGCGCTGCAAAAATACCTCGAGCGCAAATACGCGATGACCGTGCGCCAGTTCAATGTCGCCCACGGCGATCACGAAGTGCGCGCGATGTGGCGTGAATCCCTGGGCCGCGGCGAAGTCGCGGCGCCGATGTGGGCAACCCTGACCCACAAGCACGCCAGCGACGACACGCGCCATACGGTCTATGCCGACATCCACATGCTGTCGCACCAGGTCGGCGCCGGCCAGGCCGCCGATGCCCGCCGCCTAGCCTTCCTCGAAAAGGAAAACGCCGAACAGCGCCGTGGTCTTGTCGCCGAACGCCGCGAGGCGGAACGCCGCAATGCCACGCTGGCGCGCCAGGTCGAAGAACTGCAAGCCAGGCTGGCGCGCAGCACCCGGGCGGAGCAGGATGCCGAGGCCCTGCGCGCCCGCCTCGCCCGCTTCGAGGACGGCAGCGTGGTGGTCGACATGGGCCGCCGCCTGGCCATTCTGGAAATCGCCAACCAGCGCCTGCTGGCCGAATCGAATCGCGTCTGGGTGTTGGAAAAGACCCTCGCCGCCTGTCGCGCCGAAGCCACCCGCTTCGCCACGGAACGCAACCAGTTCGCCGCCGAGGCCGACGCCCTTGAGCGCGTGCTGATGACCGATGAGGCTTGCGCGGGTGAATGCGCGCTGGATCAGGATGACTGCCCGCTGCCGCCGCCGGCCGCCAACGAACGGCGCAGCGTGCTCTGCGTCGGCGGCCGCACGGCGCTCGTCGCACAATACCGCAATCTCGCCCAGCGCCTCGGCATTCGCCTGGTGCATCACGACGGCGGCCAGGAAGAAGCCCTCTCGCGCCTGCCCGACATGATCGCCGGCGCCGACGCGGTGATCTGCCCCACCGATTGCGTCAGCCACTCGGCCTATTACCAGCTGAAAAACCAGTGCCGCCGCAGCGGCAAGCCCTGCCTGCTGTTCAAGGGCGCCGGCGTGTCCAGCGTTGCCCTCGCACTCGCCCGCGTGACCGCCGGCCAGACGAGCCTGCCCGGCGTCGCCAGCGACGCGCCCGCCTGAACGCTTCGCCTTGTCGAACTTCCCATCCGCATCCATGCCAGCCACCCATCGGATTTCCCGAACGGCAGCCAGCCTTTGCCAACACTGCCCATCCGATAGGAGACTTTCATGCATGCCAGCCCGCGTCGACGACCGCTCGCCGTCGTCATCGCCGCCCTTTCCCTGAGCCTGCTGCCTCACGGCAGCGGCCACGCCCAGTTGAGCCAGGTGGCGCTGAAGGACGTGGTGGTCACCGCAACCCGCAGCGAGGCCGAGATCACCAGCATTCCGGCCACCGTCACCAGCATCGATCGCGCGGCGCTGGACAGACGGCTTCCGGCCGACGACGCCGATCTGTTCAACGACGAAGCCGACGTCGCGATGGCGCGCGACCTGCGTCGTCACGGTGCCACTCGCGTCAATATCCGCGGCATCGAAGACAACCGCGTGGTTCAGATGGTTGACGGCGTGCGCCTGCCGGATTACTACAACGGCGGCGGGCCGACCAATTTCACCATGAGCGCCTCGCCATCCGCGATGCCGGATTTCCTCAAGCGGGTCGAGATAGTGCGTGGTGCGGCGTCCAGCCTCTATGGCTCGGATGCGATCGGCGGCGTGGTCGGCTACGTCACCCTCGATCCGGCGGACCTATTGCGGGAAGGCGCCCAGACCGGCTTCCGTCTGCGCGCCGGCTACTACGGCGCCAACCGCGGCCTGAGCCAAACCATCCTCGGTGCCCGGCGCGGTGAAGCGACCGAACTCCTGCTCGGCTACAGCCACGCCAGCAGCAAGGAGACCGAGAACCAGGGCGACGTCGGCACGACTTCGCCCAGCCGTACCGAACCCAACCGAAACAAGACGGAAGACAGCGGCGTGCTGGCCAAGCTGGTGATGCGCCCCGCCACCGGCCACAAGCTGACCGCGATGGTCGAAGCACGCGACCAGGGCAGCGAAACCGACATCCTGCGCCTGTCGGCCTCGCTGCCGCGCGTGAGTTCGATGCGCGGCGACGACAACAGCCGCCGCGTGCGCGGCAGCCTGGAATGGGAACACGTCCCCGCCGCCGCCACCTTCTACGACCGGCTCACGGCGCGCATCCACCACCAGCAGGCGGACACCAAGAACTACAACTTCCAGCGCCGCAGCGCCACCTCGGCCGGCTGCTCGGCGGTCACGGCGGGCGCCAACAACTGCTACATCGAAAGCGACTTCTTCTTCGAACAGCAAAACACCGGCGCCAGCGTCCAGGCTGAGAAGCAGCTCAAGAGTGGTGACTTGACCCACCTCCTGGCCTATGGCGCCGACCTCGGCCGCGTGCGCGTCGAGGAACTGCGCGACGGCCGGGTATGGAACCTGACCACCGGCACCTTTTCCAAGGCGCTCGCGGGTGAGACCTACCCCTTGCGCGACTTCGCCATCGGCGTCACCGACACCGCCGGACTTTTCGTCCAGGATGAAATGAGCGGACTGGCCGCCGGCCGCCTTTCGCTGACACCGGGCCTGCGCTACGACCGGACCCGCCTGAAACCCGAGGTGGATCCGATCGCCCAGCAGGTACTGACGCTGATCGGTCGCCAGGCGGTCAAGCAGGAGTACGGCTCGCTGTCGCCGAAGCTCGGCGCGATCTGGCGTTTCGATCCGGTGCTTGCCGCCTATGGCCAGCTATCGCGCGGTTTCCGCGCGCCCAACTACAACGAGGTCAATGGCACCTTCCGCAACACCACGCAAAGTTATGGCATATCGCCCAACGCCGATCTGAAGCCCGAAACCAGCATCGGCGCCGAGCTCGGCCTGCGTCTCAATCGCGGCAAACTGCGCGGCCAGATCGCGGCCTTCGACAACCGCTACCAGGACTTCATCGAGAGCATCAGGCTGAGCTGTCCGGCCGATCCGCGCTGCATAGTCGGCCTGGGCACGACCTTCATGTCGGTCAACTTGAGCCGCGTCCGCATCCATGGCGCCGAAGCCCGCGCCATCTGGGACTTCGCCCCCGGCTGGAGCGCCGGCGGCACGCTGGCCTTGAGCCGCGGCTCGGACCAAGCCACCGGTCGGCCGCTCAACAGCATCGAACCCACCCGCCTCGCGGCCAGCCTGGCGCGCGATTTCGGCGCCTGGGGCGTCGAAGGCCGCCTGCGCGGCGCGGCACGCAAGACCCGTGTCGACGATACGGATGGTGTTTGGTACCACACGCCGGGCTATCTCGTCACCGATCTTGCGGCCACCTGGACTATCGAGCGCCGGGTCCGACTCTCGCTGGCCGTCAATAACCTGCTCGACAAGAAGTACTGGCTCTGGAGCGACATCCGCCAGGCGGACGCGCGCAATCCCGTCGGCGTCGACTTCTATACCCAGCCGGGGCGCAGCCTGAGCCTTGCGCTGCAGGCCGACTTCTGAGGCCGGCCATGAGACCCGACGAACTGCCCGATCCGATCGCGCTGCTGACCTCGGCGCTGGCGGTGATGACCCACTTCATCCAGACCGGCTGCCCGCGCCAGGGGGCGCTGGTGCGCCGCCAGCTCGATGTCCTGCAAAGCTATCCCGACCACCTGGTGCCGCCGCCCTTCAAGGCCACCGTGCGCCGCCTGCACGGCGCCTGGGAGCTGCTGCTCGCCGGCCGCGCGCCGTGCGGCGCCCCGGCAGCCCCGGCCTCGCGCACCCTGCACTGAGACCCTGCCATGCACCCCACATACGATCCCATCCCCTCGCGCCAGGATACCGTCGCCGCCATCCGTCGCCTGCGCGCACCGCGCCGCAGCGAGCCCGCGGCACCGATCCTGGTGCAAGAAGAACTGCTGTTTCCACCGGCACCGGCCGCGGAATTGGAACGCGACATCGCCGACCTGCTCCACGCCATGCGCCGCAGCCCGGGCTGTCTCGGCTGCGCCAGCCGGCGCGCCGCGGGCACGCCGGAGCTGGCCCACTTCCGCGTCGAAAGCCGCTGGTCCTCGGCCGCCAACTTCGCCGCCTGGACCGGACGCACGCTGTTCGCCGCACTCGCCGGCCAACTGCGGGGGCGACGCCTACGCATCGAGCCGCTGGCATGAACGCCGGCTCGCTCCTGCGCCGCGGCGCGACCTGCCTGCTGCTACTGGCCGCCGCCGGCGCCCAGGCCGCCACGGCGCTGTTCATCAGCAGCAGTCCGATCCCGCCCGGCAAGTTCCGTCTGCTGGCCGAGCAGGCGGCGGCGCAGGGCATCAAGGTCGAGTCGCGCCAGATCGAGAAGCTGCCGCCGGAGGTCGACGCCGGGCTGTTCCGCGGCCACGACTACGTCTTCTTCGACACCCCGCGCGATCATCTACGCGAACTGGTCCAGGCCCGCCTGGCACCCGCGCTGCCGGCGCTGAAGGCGCCCGCGCTCTGGCTGCACGAGGCCAAGCCGGGCTGGAGCGGGCTGCCCGACGCGCTGGCCAGGCGCCTTCATGCCTATTACATGAACGGCAGCGCGGTCAACTTCAAGGGCTTCTTCCAGACCCTGGCCGCCCACCACGCCGGCCGCTCCTGGCGCGAGATCGCGCCGCCCGTGGTATTTCCCAAGACGGCGGTGTATCACCCCGCCGCGCCAGGCCTGGTGTTCGCCGACACGGCGGGCTACCTGGCCTGGAAAAAGATCGATCCGGCCCGCGCGGGCAAGCCCGCGCCGCTGATCGCGATCGCCATGCACCAGCAGTACATCGCCGCCGGCCAGACCGCCTTCATCGACGACCTGATCGCCCGCATCGAGGCCGCCGGGGCGGTGCCGCTGGCCTTCTACAGCCCGGTCATGGAGGCCGACGCGATGCGCGCGATCATGGCCCCGGCCGGCGGCCGGCGCGCCAACGTGCTGATCAACACCCAGATCATGTTGAACCCGGAAGGCCGCAGGAAGGAATTCGAGGCCATGGGCGTGCCGGTGATCCAGGCCATGCCCTACCGCAAGGGCGACGCCGCGGCCTGGGCCGCCGATCCGCAGGGCGTGGCCCTGATGGACGTGCCCTTCTACCTGGCCCAGGCCGAATATGCCGGCGTCACCGACATCCTGGTCGCCGCCGCGACCGACAAGGCCAGCGACCAGATGGTGCCGATCGTCGCCCAGTCCGCCGCGGTCGCCGCCAAGGCGCTGAACCTGGCCCGGCTCCAGTCCAAGCCCGCGGCCGAGAAGAAGATCGCCGTGCTGTTCTGGAACTACCCGCCCGGCGAGAAGAACCTGGGCGCCTCCTACATGAACATCCCGCGCAGCCTGGAGGCCACGCTGGCGGCGCTGAAGGACGCCGGCTATGCCGTCGGCACGGCCGGCGAGACGGAGCTGACGCGGCTCTTGCAACGCCTGCTGGCGCCGGTGTACCGGCCGCCGACGGACAACCGCGAACTCGACGCGCTGCTGCACGACGGCCTGGCCGAGCTGTTTCCGCTGAGCGCCTACCGGGCCTGGCTCGACGGCCTGCCGCCGGCGGTGAAGGCGGCGCTGATCAAGGACTGGGGCGAACCCGAGAAGTCGGCGATGGTGGTACGGCGCAACGGCGAGGCCTGGTTCGCCGTGCCGCGGCTCAAGCTCGGCAATCTGATCGTCATGCCGCAGGCGGCGCGCGGCGAGCGGGGTCAGGACAAGGAAAAGGCGCTCTACCATTCCAGCACCGCGGCGCCGCCGCACTTCTACCTCGCCAGCTACCTGTGGATGCGCCAGCAGTTCGGCGCCGACGCGCTGATCCACTACGGCACCCACGGCACCCTGGAATGGCTGCCGGGCAAGGAGCGCGGCCTCTCGGTCTACGACTACCCGCTGCTCGCGCTGGGCGACCTGCCGGTGATCTATCCCTACATCGTGGACAACATCGGCGAAGCGACCCAGGCCAAGCGCCGCGGCCGCGCCACGATCATCAGCCACCAGACGCCGCCCTTCGCCCCCGCCGGCCTGCACCAGGCGCTGACCGAGATCCACGACCTGCTGCACGCCTGGCTGGCGCAGGACGAGGGCGCGGTCAAGGAACAGCAGAAGGCCGAGTTCATCCGCCTGACGAGGCAACAGCACATCGAAAAGGATCTGGCCTGGGACGAGGCCCGCATCGAGCGCGACTTCCGCGGCTACATCGACGCCGTGCACGACCATCTGCACGAACTGGCGCGCACGGCCCAGCCCATGGGCCTGCACACCTTCGGCCGCGGCGCCGACGAGAAATGGCGCCTGGCCACGGTGCTGATGATGCTGGGCCAAGACTTCTGGGAAAGCGCCATCGCCGCCGGCGAGGAGGCCGACGAAACCCTGGTCGACGACTACGCGAAACTGGTCGACTCCCCCCCCTACCGGCTGCTCAAGCGTCATGTGATCGACGGCGAAGCCGCCACCGGCCTCGCGCCCAAGCTCCGGGAGGCGGTGGAGCAGGCCCGGCGCTGGTATGGCGACCTCGCCGCCGGCAGCGAAATGACGGCCCTGCTCGCCGCGCTCGACGGCCGCTATATCCCGACGTCCTATGGCGGCGATCCGCTCAAGAATCCGGACTCGCTGCCGACCGGGCGCAACCTCTACGGCTTCGATCCCTCGCGGATTCCGACCAAGGCCGCCTGGGCCGCCGGCAAGGAGGCGATGGAGAAACTCATCGCGGCCCACCGCCAGCAGACCGGACGCACGCCGCGGAAGCTCACCTTCTCGCTCTGGTCGGTGGAGACCATGCGCCACCAGGGCCTGCTCGAAGCCCAGGCGCTGTGGGGCCTCGGCGTCGAGCCGGTGTGGGACGCCGGCGGCCGCGTGATCGACGTCAAGCGGGTGTCGCGCGCGGAACTCAAGCGGCCGCGCGTGGACATCGTGCTCTCGGCCACCGGCCTCTACCGCGACCACTTCCCCAACGTTATGAAACAGCTGGCCAAGGCGGTAAGGCTCGCCGCCGAGGCCAGGGAGGGCGACAACCCCGTCGCCGCCAACGCCCGCGAGATCGCCGCCGGCCTGGCCAAACAGGGCTGGAACGCGGATGCGGCGATGAAAGCCGGCCAGACCCGCATCTTCTCCTCCGAATCGGGCAAGTACGGCACCGGGCTCGATGACGCCACCCTGGCCACCGACACCTGGAGCAGCAAGGCCGAGGGCGACCAGAAGCTGGCCCGGCTGTATCTCGCCAAAATGCAGTTCGCCTACGGCCCGGACGAGGCCGACTGGGGCAAGAACGCCCAGCAGCTGTCCGGCGGCAAGGCCGGCGCAGGTAATCTCTACGCCGCGCATCTGAAGGGCACCGAAGGCGCCGTGCTCTCGCGCACGTCCAACCTCTACGGCATGCTGACCACCGACGACCCCTTCCAGTATCTGGGTGGCATCGGGCTGGCGGTGCGCCATCTCGACGGCAAGGCGCCCGAGCTTTACATCTCCAACCTGCGCGGATCGGGCTCTGGCCGTGTCGAGGGTGCCGCGCAGTTCCTCGCCAAGGAGCTGGCCACGCGCAACTTCCATCCCGGTTACATCAAGGGCCTGATGGCTGAGGGCTATGCCGGCACCCTGCAGGTGCTCGACAGCATGAACAACTTCTCCGGCTGGACCATGGTCGCGCGCGAGATCGTGCGCGATGACCAATGGCAGGAATTCGCCGACGTTTATGTACGCGACAAGCACCGGCTCGGCCTCAGGGACTGGTTCGAACGCGAGAATCCGCATGCCCTGGCGCAGACCATCGAGCGCATGCTGGAAGCCGCCCGCCACGACTACTGGAAACCCGACGCGGCAACCCTGGAGGAGCTCAAGCGGACCTACCGCGCCCTTGCCCAGCGCTACGACGTGCACAGCGACAACGCCATGCTGCGGGACTTCGTCGGCATGGGCGGCTTCGGTCTTGCCACGCCGGCAGGCTCCGTCCTGCCGGCGCCGACTGCCGCCGCCGCGCGCGCCGCGGCGGCCCCGGCCCCCGCGACACCGCCACGGATCACAGGCATGCAACTGGAAAAGGCCGCGGCGGAAGTGGTCAAGACCCTAGGAGCCCTGCTCATCGCCGCGGTCAGCCTGCTGCTGCTGTTTCCGCTCGCCGGCGCCTGGCGCCAATGGAGAAGGACTGCGCCATGACAGCCCCGCCGCTCACCGCCCCTCCCACCACTCCCGACCACGACAAGGAAAGACCATGAACGAATCTTCCGCCATCGAATTGATCATGTACCAGATCGGGCAGCTTTTCCTGCTGCCCGTGCTGGCGCTGGTTGCCCTGATGTTCGCCTACGCCCTCTATATTCTCGGCATGTTTGCGGTGCAGGCGGCGCAAAGGCGCCAGCGCGGCGCCGGTCTCGCCGGCTTCCCGCTGCTGGCCTACCGTCGCGCCAAGCCGTCCGCCTCCTTCGACGAACTCGACCTCCATGCCCACAAGCTGCTGGAACCCGCGCGCCTGGCCAGCCGCATCGCGCCCATGCTGGGCCTGGTCGGCACCATGATCCCCATGGGTCCGGCGCTCAAATCCCTGGCCGACGGCAACCTGGCCCAGGTGTCGGGCAACCTCACCATCGCCTTTTCCGTCGTCATCATCGCCCTGATCGCCGCCAGCATCACTTACTGGATTTCCAACGTGCGCCGCCGCTGGCTGGCCGAGGAGCTTCTGGAAATCCAGAACGGAGCCGTGGCATGAACCTGAAGCTGCTGCACGAACCGGAGAACGACGACCCCATTCTCTCGGTGGTCAACATCATCGACATCTTCCTCGTCATCATCGCCGCGCTGCTGATCACCGTGGCGCAGAACCCGATGCTCAATGCCTTTAGCAGGCAGGACATCACGGTCATCACCGACGCCGGCAAGCCAAACATGGAAATGATGATCAAAAAGGGCGAGAAGATCGAACGTTACAAGTCCAGCGGCGCCATCGGCCAGGGCGAGGGCGCCAAGGCGGGTACCGCCTACCGGATGAAGGACGGCTCGATCGTGTATGTCCCGGAAACCGCCGGCTGACCGATTTCCCGGGTCGGCCGCCGCGAGTGGCCCGACCAAACGCCACGCCATGCCTCCGCCGAAATGACGTCATGAAGCCACGAGTCGCCTTGCGTGCAATCGCCCTGGGTACCTTCCTCGCCCCGGCATGGGCGGCCGACCCGGCGCCGACGCTACTGCAGGAGATCGCCGTCACGGCAGACGCCGATGCGCTCGCCGAGCAGCGCGAGGCGGTCACGCAAAAGACGGTGATCGACCGCAAGGAGATTCAGGCACTCGGCGGCCTCACAGTCGGCGAGGTGATCCGCAAGCTGCCCGGCATCGAAGCCGGCGGGCAAGGCGCCGACGGCGGCATGAGCGCCCGTGCGCGCGGCATGAGTCGTGACGCGGTGCAGTTCCTCGTCAATGGCGAACGCCCGACGGCCAACGCGCGCTTCGCCCTGACCCACGTCAGCCGCCTGCCCGCCGACGAACTGGAGCGCATCGAAATCCTGCGCGGCGGTTCGGCCGAATTCGGTGGCGCGGCGCCGGTGACGGTCAATCTGATCGTGCGCAAACCGGTCGCGCACGTCTCGACCTCCCTCAAGCTCGCCGCCGGTATGCGCGGCAGCGAGGAGAACGGCCAGGCCACCCTGAGCCGGGGCGGCGGCGAGGGCGGGTTTTCCTGGCTCCTGCCACTCACGATCAATCGTCACGGCATGCCGGTCGACCAGACGCTGGAGCGACTTTCCACCCTGTCCGCCGCCAACCGGGAAACCGAGCGTGGCGCCTACACCATCGACGAGTTCATCCTTTCGCCGCGCCTGGCCTGGAAACGCGGCGCCGACATGCTGAGCCTGTGGCCGAGCTATTACCGCAACGATGGCAAGCGCGCGACGAACATGGCACGTGACACCGGTGACAGTCGCACCGACCGCGAGACGAGCGGCACCCGCATCGCGCGGCTGCGGGCCGAGGGCGAAATGCGCGTGGGCGACAACAAACTCTCCGGGCGCGCCGCCCTTATGCAGGGGCAACGGCATGTCGATCGGGACCGCGTCGGCCGCGATGCCCTGGGCGTCGTCACCGCCTGGAACGAGGCCGAGCGCCGCGAGGATCGCGAGATTTCCGCCGCCTTGCGCCTCGACCGTCCCGTCGGCGCGCATTTTCTCTCGGCCGGCGTCGACTTCGGCCGCCATCGTCGCGACGACCGTCAGGACTTCAGCGGCGCGGTGACCGGCAACAGCGCCTTTGCCGGCAGCGAGCGGCAATGGACACTGTGGACGCAGGACGAATGGTCCTGGCGTCCAGACTTGACCGCGACCGTCGGCCTGCGCGGCGAGCACATGACCATCGCGGCGTCGGGCAACAGCCGCCGCCACGGCGCCGTCGACCCGGCGCTGGCGCTGCGCTGGGAGCCGGCGGCCGGCTGGATTGCGCGTACCTCGCTCTCGGGCGCCATCCGCTTTCCCAAGCTGGAGGAATTGACGGCGGTCGCCACGCGCGCAACATCGACAAACACGCCGCTGGAGCCCGACCGCGGCGGTAACCCGGCCCTGAAGTCCGAGCGTGCCGCCAATCTCGAAGCGGGCGTGGAGCGCCACTTCACTGGCGGCATGCTGGGCGCGAACCTCTATCGGCGGCATACCGAGGATTTCGTCGAACGGCGCACCCGCCTCGAAGGCGCGCGCTGGGTCGACCGTCCCGACAACGCGGGCGATGCGCGCCACTGGGGGCTGGAACTCTCGGCCAAGCTGAATCAAGCGGTGTTCTTGCCCGAGGATGGCAGCCTGCGCGCGCATTTCACCCTGCCGCGCGGTGAGGTCATGGATGCGCAGGCGCGAGCGAGGCGTCCCCCGCGCGAGTTGCCGCGTTACGGCTTTTCGCTTGGCTACGAGGGTGCCCTGCCGGCGTGGCGGGCCAGTTGGGGATTTCAGTGGCAACGCAACGGCGCCGTGGAGACCGATGTGCCGGGCGAAATCGCCGTCGCCACGCGCCGCCGCGACCTGCTCGACATGCACCTGGTGCGCCGGCTCGACGCCGCGCTCAATCTGCGCCTCGCCTTGCAGAACATCCTCGGCGCCGACCTCCGCCGCCAGGCTTCCGCCTGGAATGGCGCCAATGCCTGGCGGCTCGCTACCCGCGATGCCGGCCAGCGCACCTGGCTGCTGTCGCTCGAGGGCAAGTGGTAATGTAGCCCCACTCCCCGAGCCCGGAGTTGGCGGCACAGCTGATGCCCGTAGCCCGCCGGCTGTCGGTATCGCCGTCCCTCCGGCGCCGATCGTCGTCGCCGCCCTGCTGCGCGCCGGCGTCGCCTGGCCCGGCGCGGACGGCGGAGTCGGCTGCGAGGGTTTGCTGGACCCGTCGGAATTGGCGCGCAACAGTCCGGCAGGCGATTGATCCGAGCAGGGCTACCGGATGTGGCGGAGCGGCACCGACCGCGGCAATGGTGTTTCTGCTTGCCGATTGGCACGTTCCGGGAACACAATACGTAATGGTCAGCACACCCATCCATCACATCAAGGGAGATCACCATGAAAGGTGAAACCAAGATAATTGCGTCGCTCAATTCACTGCTGGCTGGCGAGCTCACCGCCATCGACCAGTACTTCATCCACTCCGAAATGCTCGCCAACTGGGGCCTGCATCGCCTCGCAGAACGCCTGCGCCACGAAGTGGAAGACGAGCGCGGCCACGCCCGCGCGCTGATCGCCCGCATCCTGTTCCTGGAAGGGGTGCCCGATTTGGCGACCCGTGCGCCGCTTACGGTGGGCAAGAACGTGCCGGATATTCTGCACAACGACCTGACGGTGGAATTGAGCGTGGTCGGGGCCCTGCGCAAGGTCATCGCCGAGTGCGAAAAGCTGCACGATTTCGTGACGCGGGAAATGCTCGAACAGCTTCTCGACGACACCGAGGAAGACCATACCCACTGGCTCGAACAGCAGCTTGGCCTGATTCGCATGGTGGGACTGGAGAACTACCTGCAATCCCAGATGGGCGCCGCGCCCGGCGGCACCAGCTGAGGCAAACTCGGCGGCAGACGCGCGCGCGCCGTCCCGCCGGCGCCGACTCTTGCGGCAGGCCAGGCAAGGCTGTCTTGACCATGAATTTCTAAAGATAGTCTTTAGCTTTTCATGGTATTGTGCAACCCATGATCGAACGCCCCACCCATGCCGACGAGATTGGCGCCCTGCTGCGCGAGTTCCCCGTAGTCGCCATCATCGGCGCCCGGCAGACCGGCAAGACCACGCTCGCCCAGGCCATCGGCGACCGCTTCGGCGGTGCCGTGCATCGCTTCGACCTCGAAGACCCGCGCGACGACGCCCGCCTGGCCTCCCCCATGCTGGCGCTCGAAGCCCTGGCCGGCCTGGTGATCATCGACGAAGTGCAGCGGCGGCCCGACCTGTTCCCGGTGCTGCGCGTACTGGCCGACCGCGCCGGCACGCGGGTGCGCTACCTGATCCTCGGCTCCGCCGCGCCGGAGCTGGTGCAAGGCGGCGGCGAGAGCCTGGCCGGGCGCATCGCCTTCCACGAACTGCCGGGGCTCGACCTCGCCGAGGCCGGTACGGAACAACTCGACACGCTCTGGCAGCGCGGCGGCCTGCCGCGCTCCCTGCTGGCCGCCAGCGATACCGCCAGCCTGCGCTGGCGCCGCGAGTACATCCGCGCCTACCTGGAACGCGACATCCCGGCCCTTGGCTTTCGCCTCGCCCCCGCCACGCTGCGCCGCTTCTGGGGCATGGTCGCCCACTATTCCGGCCAGTTGTGGAGCGGCGCCGAACTGGCGCGCGCCTTCGGCGTCTCCGAACCCACGGTGCGCCACTACCTCGACATCCTCGCCGCCACCTGCATGGTGCGCGTGCTGCCGCCCTGGTTCGAGAACGTCGGCAAGCGCCAGGTCAAGGCGCCCAAGATCTACCTCGCCGACAGCGGCCTGCTGCACGCCCTGCTCGACATCGGCCCGAACCGCGAAGCCCTGCTCGGCCACCCGCGCGTCGGCGCCTCCTGGGAAGGCTTCGCGCTGCACCAGATCGTGCGCGCGCTGAACGCCGACTGGCGCGACTGCCACCACTGGCGCCTGCACACCGGCGCCGAACTCGACCTGCTGGTAACGCGCGGCAAACGCCGCCTCGGCTTTGAGATCAAGCGCACCGACGCGCCGCGCGTCACGCCCTCGATGCGCTCGGCACGCGACGTGCTCCGGCTGGACCGGCTCTACGTCGTGCATGCCGGCAAGGACGCCTGGCAGATGGACGAGCGCATCGCGGCGCTGCCGCTGGCGGGGCTGTTCGAGCGGATGCGCGGGGAACGGGAACGCGGCTGAATTCCGGCGGACCGCCGTTCCGCCATTCACAGCGGCGAGCAGAGCACCCCAAGTGGGCGGCCGATAATTCCGTGATCGACGGACAGGCGTTCCGGTTTGGACGCTCTTCCGATTCAGTATGGACGACACGCCGCCAATCGGGATCACCATGAATTCGCCCCCCTCGTCCGTCGCCACCTGCATCCACTTCCTCGACGCCGGCCTGCAGGCGAGCCTGGTGCGCCTGACGCCCGAGCGCGCGGCGCTGGATCGCGCCAGATTCGGCGCCTCGCTCGAAACCTGGGCCTATGGTGAATTGCTCAAGACGCTTGCCCTGGCCGGCGCGCTGCACCGCGAATAATGTACAATATTCTGCACGTTAAACATTACTCAGGAGGCTGCCATGGCTATTAGCGCAAGCGACGTCGTTCCGCTGTCCTACGCCCGCGCCAACATTTCCGAACTGGCCGACGAGGTCAAGGCCGGCGCGGAGAAGATCATCACCAAGAACGGCGAAAGCTATATCGCCCTGATCGATGCGCAGCGCCTGGACTACTACCATCGGCTGGAGCGCGAGCGCATTCACCTGCTGCTGATCGACGAAGCCGCCAGGGGCCTCGAAGACGTGGCGGCCGGCCGGGTCAGGAATGCCCGCGGCGTAATCGCCGCCCTCAAGCGCCGCCGCGGCGCCTGAGGCTCCGCATGCCGCGCCGGGCGAAACCGCCAGTCGTCAAACTCACCGCCAACTTCGAGCGCAACCTCGCGGACATCGAGCGCTTCCTCGCCGAAGCCGAAGCGCCGCAGGCCTTCGATGCGCTGCTGGACGAACTGATGGACACGGTGATTCCCAATCTGGAACGTTTTCCCGGCATGGGACGGCCGTTCCTGCGCCGGCCGACGCATTCCGTCGAAGCCGCGAACGCGGTCGACGCCCTGGCGGCCCCACTGGCCGCGCTGACCGCCGACCGGGATGCGCTGCGGGAATACGTGCTCAAGCACTACCTGCTGCTGTATGCGGCGATGGGCAACACGATCCACCTGCTGGCCATACGCCACCAGCGCCAACTATCGTTCAACTTCGAGAAGCTATGGACGGACTGACCGCCGACGGCCCGCGCGTCGAGGAAGCGGCCGCGCCTTACCGCGTCGCGCCACGGCACAACGACCAGATCGACAGCTTCGCCATCACGACGTTGAAGTCATCGCGGCGGCGCAGGAAGAACAGATCAGGGCCTTCGCCACTGCCTGAAGGCCGAAGGGCCACTCTGCAGCCCGAGTAGCCCGCGCCAGTCTCCGCGAGTACCGAACACCGCCTGCCCGGCCCGAAAGTCGGCGCTGGCGGAACGGCGCTCACCACGCCGCAAATAGCCCGATCCACCGCATGAACCAGATGCGATAGCCCTCGCCTATTTAATCGATTTCAACAATCAATTAGACGGTGGCGATTGCCATCATTAATATCGTCTCCATCGCAGCACATCATTTCAACCACCCCAAGGAGCACACCATGAACGCCAGCCTGATCAACACCGAAGTCCTTCCCTTCAGCGCCACCGCCTACCACGCCGGCAAGTTCGTCCCGGTCAGCCAGGACGACTTCAAGGGCAAGTGGTCGGTCGTGTTCTTCTACCCCGCCGACTTCACCTTCGTCTGCCCGACCGAGCTGGGCGACCTGGCCGACCACTACGCCACCTTCAAGTCGCTCGGCGTCGAGATTTACGCCGTGTCGACCGACACCCACTTCACGCACAAGGCCTGGCACGACTCGTCGGAAACCATCGCCAAGATCAAGTACCCGATGATCGGCGACCCAACCGGCACGCTGACCCGCAATTTCGGCGTGATGATCGAGTCGGAGGGCCTGGCCGAGCGCGGCACCTTCGTCATCGACCCGCAGGGCAGGATCCAGATCATCGAGATCAATGCCGGCGGCATCGGCCGCGACGCCAGCGAGTTGCTGCGCAAGGTGACCGCCGCGCAGTACGTCGCCAAGCACCCGGGCGAGGTCTGCCCGGCCAAGTGGAAGGAAGGCGAAGCCACCCTGGCGCCGTCTTTGGATCTGGTCGGCAAGATCTGAACCACAAGGCTCGTCATTCCGGGCTTGACCCGGAATCCAGAAGTACTCCGCTGGATTCCGGCGTTCGCCGGAATGACGAAACGTGAGTTGGTGCAATCCCGACCAAGGAGAAAATCATGCTCGACAGCGCCATCAAGACCCAGCTTTCCGCCTACCTCGAAAAGCTCCAGACCCCGATCGAACTCGTCGCCTCGCTTGACGAAAGCCCCACCGCGCGCCAGATGCGCGAACTGCTGGCCGACATCGCCGCGCTTTCGCCCAAAGTCAGCGTGCGGGAGGACGGCAGCGACGCGCGCAAGCCCTCGTTCTCCGTCGGCCGCCCCGGCGAGCCCGCGCGCATCCGTTTCGCTGGCATCCCGATGGGCCACGAGTTCACTTCGCTGGTGCTGGCGCTGCTGCAGACCGGCGGCCATCCGCCCAAGGTCGATGCGGCGGTGATCGAGCAGATCAGAGGCCTGGGCGGCACGATGCGCTTCGAGACCTACATTTCGCTCTCCTGCCACAACTGCCCGGACGTGGTGCAGGCGCTCAACCTGATGGCTATGCTGAACTCCGGCGTCGAGAGCGTGATGATCGACGGCGCCTTGTACCAGGACGAAGTGAGTGCACGCCAGATCATGGCCGTGCCGAGCGTTTTCCTCAATGGCCAGCCCGTCGGCCAGGGCCGCATGACGATCGAGGAGATATTGGCCAAGGTCGACACCGGCGCCTCCGCCCGCGATGCCGAGAAGCTGGACGCGAAGGACGCCTACGACGTGCTGGTGATCGGCGGCGGCCCGGCCGGTGCGGCGGCGGCGATCTACGCCGCGAGGAAGGGCATCCGCACCGGCGTGGTGGCCGAGCGCTTCGGCGGCCAGGTGATGGATACCCTGGGCATCGAGAACTTCATTTCGGTGCCGCACACCGAAGGCCCCAAGCTCGCCCGTGCGCTGGAAGAGCACGTCAAGGAATACGGCGTCGACATCATGAATCTGCAACGCGCCGCCGCGCTGATTCCGGGCGATGCCATGCACCGCGTGGAACTGGCGAACGGCGCCGCCTTGCAGGCGAAGACGGTGATCCTCGCCACCGGCGCGCGTTGGCGCGAGATGAACGTGCCGGGCGAAAAGGACTACATGGGCAAGGGCGTGTGCTTCTGCCCGCACTGCGACGGGCCCTTGTTCCGCGGCAAGCGCGTGGCGGTGATCGGCGGCGGCAACTCGGGCGTCGAAGCGGCGATCGATCTGGCCGGCATCGTCAGCCATGTCACGCTGCTCGAGTTCGACTCGAAGCTGCGCGCCGACGCGGTGTTGCAGGCCAAGCTCGGCAGCCTGCCCAATGTCAGCATCATCACCAGCGCGCTGACCACGGAAGTGCGCGGCGACGGCGAAAAGCTCACCGGCATCGACTACCAGGACCGCGTCAGCGGCGAGAACCGCCACGTCGCGCTCGACGGCATCTTCGTCCAGATCGGCCTCTTGCCCAGCACCGACTGGCTCAAGGGCACGCTGGCGCTTTCGCCGCGCGGCGAGATCGAAGTCGACGTGCGCGGTGAAACCTCGGTACCCGGCATCTTTGCCGCCGGCGACGCGACGACCACACCCTACAAACAGATCATCATCGCCATGGGTGAAGGTGCCAAGGCAAGCCTCGCGGCCTTCGACCACCTGATCCGCAGCCCGGCGCCTGTCGCCGTGACTGAAACCGCAACTGTCTGACATCAACCACGAAGGAGAGAAGCCATGAAAAAGAATGCCGCCACCAAGCTCGACATCGGCATCAGCGACAAGGACCGCGCCGCCATCGCCAAGGGCCTCTCCGGCCTGCTGGCCGACAGCTACACGCTCTACCTGATGACGCACAACTTCCACTGGAACGTTACCGGGCCGATGTTCAACACCCTGCACCTGATGTTCATGGGCCAATACACCGAGCAGTGGAACGCACTCGACCTGATCGCCGAACGCATCCGCGCGCTGGGCCATCCGGCGCCCGGCACCTACAGGGAGTTCGTCAAGCTGGCGACCATCAAGGAAGTCGAGGGCCAACCCAAGGCGCTGGACATGGTGCGCCACCTCGTTGCCGCGCAGGAAGCGACTGCGCGCACCGCGCGCAAGCTCTTCCCGCTGGTGGACCAGGCCAACGACCAGCCGACGGCCGATCTACTGACGCAGCGGATTGAAGTCCACGAGAAAAAGGCGTGGATGTTGCGCAGCCTGTTGGAAGAATAGGGCAGCACGCGGCGAAAGCCGCAGTCGTTCAGCGCAGGCTGACCTGCGCCGTTTGCAGGTCAAGCCACGCAGCGGCGGCCGCAGCTAATCCGTCAGGCTCAGATCCGCGATCACCGCGGCCAGAAAGCGCGCCGCTTCGCCGCCGGTGACGACGCGATGGTCGAAGGTCAGGCTCAAGGGCAGCACGCGATGCACCGCGGGCTGGCCGGCGACGGCCAGCACCTGCTCGTGGATGCGCCCGGCGCCAAGGATCGCCACCGTGGGCGGAACCACGATCGGCGCCGCGTACTTGCCGCCGAGCATGCCGAAATTCGACAGGGTGATGGTGTTGCCGCGCAGTTCCTCGGCCGGAATCTTGCGTGCCGCCACATCGGCACGCATGCGGTCGAGGCCGCGGCGCAGGTCGGCGGCATCGCGCCGAGCGACGTCGCGCAAGACCGGCACGAACAGGCCCTCGGGCAGGTCGACGGCGATGCCGACGTCGATCTTGTCGAGCACGCGCCGCGCCATGGTATGGCTTTCATACCAGGCATTGAGCCCAGGTTCCGCCCGGCATCCCACCACCAGCGCCCGAATCAGGCGCATCGTGATGTCGCTGTGCGGCGGCCAGGCATCGATGTCGGCGTCGTCGATGACGGTGGCCGCGGCCACTTCGCTTTGCGCCAGCGTCATGTTCTGCGCCATCGCGCGGCGCACCCCGCGCAGGACTTCCGCCGGTCCGAGTTCGGCCAGGATTTTGGCCACGCGCTGGACGTCGCCGGCGGTGATCACGCCGTCGGGCCCGGAAGGCGTCACCATCGCCAGCTCGACGTTCAGCTGGCGCGCCAGCGCGCGCACCGCCGGCGTGGCCTTGATCGCCGCGGCGCCAGCGCCGACTCTTGCCTTGGTCGGCGCTTCCGGCCGCAACTGGTGGCCGACCTGCACTTCACCCACCACCGCGCCGGCATCGTCGCCGGTGCCCTCGAAGCCGACCAGCGGCGCACCGACATGCGCGATCCCACCTGCCGCGACAAACAGCTTCTCGATGCGGCCGGCATGGGGCGAGGGGATGTCGACGATGGCCTTGGCGGTCTCCACCGACAGGAGCGCCTGGTCAACCGCGACCTCGTCGCCAGCCTTGACATGCCATGCGACGATTTCGGCGTCCTGCAGGCCTTCGCCCAGATCGGGCAGCTTGAAGATTTTCATGTTGCCTCCGCAGGGCCGCCCCAAGGCGGCAACGAGTCAGAAACATGGAGCGGGCATCGCCCGCGAACCGACGTTACCCCCTCCTGTGAGGAGGGGGCCAGGGGGAGGTTCGTCATGTTACCTCCAGGGTTTGCCTGGCCGCCGCGACGATGCGTTCGACGCTTGGCAGGTACTGGTATTCGAGGCGCGCCAGCGGAACCACCACGTCGTAGCCGGTGACGCGCTGCACCGGCGCTTGCAGCGAATAGATGCCGCGCTCGGCCAGGTTGGCGGCGATCTCGGCACCGAGGCCGCCGCTCCTGGCCGCTTCATGCACGATCACGCAGCGCCCGGTGCGCGCCACCGAATCGAGGATGGTCGCCATGTCGAGCGGTTTCAGCGTCGCCAGGTCGACGACTTCGGCGCCGATGCCTTCCGCCGCCAGCACCTCGGCGGCGGCCTGGGTTTCCTGCAGCATCGCGCCCCAGCTCACCAGCGTCAGGTCGTTGCCGGCACGCAGCGTGAAGCAGACGTCGAGCGGCAGCGCCGCGCCATCGTCGGCGACCTCCTGCTTGAACAGGCGGTAGAGCCGCGTCGGTTCGAGGAAGATCACCGGGTCGGGGTCGCGGATTGCCGCCAGCAGCAGGCCGTAGGCGCGCCCCGGCGAGGACGGCATCACCACGCGCAGGCCGGGCACATGGGCGAACAGCGCCTCGGGGCTTTCCGAATGGTGCTCGGGGGCGTGGATGCCGGCGCCGCAGGGCGAGCGCAGCACCAGCGGGCAGGCCAGCCGGCCGCGCGTGCGGTGGCGCAGGCGCGAGGCATGGTTGATGATGTGGTCGAGCGTCGGGTAGATGAAGCCGGAGAACTGGATCTCGGCGACCGGCTTCAAGCCCATCGCCGCCATGCCTACGGCGGTGCCGGCAATCGCGGTTTCGGCCAGCGCGGTGTCGATCACCCGCGCCGCGCCGAAGCGCTGCTGCAAGCCGACCGTGGCGCGGAACACGCCGCCGTTCACGCCGATGTCCTCGCCCAGCAAAACCACGGCCGGGTCGTGTTCCATTTCCCAGGCCAGCGCGCGATTGACGGCTTCGACCAGGTTGAGCTCAGCCATGGTCGCCTCCATCGTGCGGAGCGAAGTGCAGCGCCGCCGCGCGCTGCTCCCGCAAGGCGGCCGGCAGCGCGGCGTAGAGCTGATCGAACATGTCGGCGGCGGTCGGCGGCGGCGTCGCCAGATAGGCCTCGACCGCGGCATTCACCGCCTCGCTGCATTCCCTGACCAGTGCCTCTTCCTGTTCCGCGCTCCAGGCGTTCAGCCGCAGCAGGTGATTGCGCAAGCGCCGGATCGGCTCGAACGCCCACTGCGGCTCGACCTCGGCCGGGTCGCGGTAACGCGTCGCATCGTCGGCCGTGGTATGGTCGCCAAGGCGGTAGCTGATGGCCTCGATCAGGCTGGGGCCGCCGCCGGCGCGCGCCTTCGCTATCGCCTGTTGCGCCAGATGGCGCACGGCGACGATGTCGTTGCCATCCGCCTGGCAGCCCTCGATGCCGGCGGCGATGGCCTTTTGCGCCAGCGTCGGCGCGGCCGACTGCTGGCTGCGCGGCACCGAAATCGCCCACTGGTTGTTATTCACCACCACCACCAGCGGCGCCTGCCACACCGCGGCAAGGTTCAAGGCCTCGTAAAAATCACCCTTCGAGGTGCCGCCGTCGCCGAGGATGCAGACCGCCACGCGCGGCTCATTGCGCAGCTTGAAGGCATAGGCGCAACCGGCGGCATGGCAGACCTGGGTGGCGATCGGCACGGCAATCGGAAAATCCATGCGCGGCACCGCGAAATTGCTGCCGCGCTCGTCGCCGCCCCAGTACAGCAGGCTTTCCGCCATCGTCACGCCGCGCTGCAACTGCGCCGCGTGGTCGCGGTAGGATGGCACCAGCACGTCCTCGACGCGCATCGCGCTGGCGACACCGATGCCGATCGCCTCCTGGCCCAAGGCCGAGGCAAAGGTGCCGATCTTCCCGGTGCGTTGCAGAGCAATCGCCTTGGCGTCGAACAGGCGCGCCTGGGTCATCGCGCGGTAGAGCGGAATCAGCGCCGCCGGGTCGAGCGCGAAAGGCGGCAAGGGCTGGGTTGCCTTGCCCTCGGCATCGAGAAAGCGCGTGTACTCCACCTCGAAGCGAGCGACGACGGCCATGGCAAGCTCCTTGTTCTGTTTTTTTCCAGTCTAGCCCGAATATTTGATAAGGCCAGCGGGCAAAGTTCCGCCGGATAGCGGGCTCCGTCAAATGACGGCGTGGATGCTGCGCAGCCTGCTCGAAGAGTAATCGGCAGCAAACGAAAGTCGGCGCTGGCGCCACGGCGGCCGGATACAGAATCACCGTCCCGCCGGCACTGTCCGCAAGGGATACCGTCTCCGGCTCTGCCGGAGACATAAATTCAGCGCAGCAGCCGGCGCGAAGCCGCCAGGGCCGCCAGTGCCACGGCGATCGCAGCGGCAAACGCCGCAAGCAGGCTGGTGCGCGTCAGCATCACGGCAAGCACAGCGCAAAAGAAGACAAAAGAATACTGCCCGGTCGCCATCGAGCGCAACACCAGCGTGGCGTGGCCGGCACCGTGGCCGCGATGGGAAAACACTGCCAGCACCGTGCCGAGCACCGGGAACACCGCGAGCAGGCCACTCCAGGCCGGGCCCACGGCCGCGGCCGCGCCGGTGACGGCGAGCGTCAGCACGGCACCGGCCAGCATGCGCAGGCCCAGCTCCAGCCGTCCCATGGCGCGCGTCAGCGCCAGTTGGCCCGGCTGGGGAAACAGCCGCGGCACGCAGATCAGTGCCGCAAGGGTGCAGGCCAGCGGCAGGCTGGGCGGCAAGCGTGCCAACAGCGCCGCTGCGGCGAACCAGGCGCACAGGCCGCCCGCCAGCGCCAGGGGCCAGCGGCTGCGCCAGGCGCAATGCGAATAGGCGGCGCCAAACAGGATCGAAGCGCTGATCGCCGCCGCCGCGGCAGTGGCGGCCCGTGCGGCGAAGGCCGGGCCCTGTTCCAGCGCGATGACGAACAGGATTGGCCCCGCCACCAGCGGCAGACCGGCCAGCCAGCCGGCGATTGCCGGGCCCCACCAGCGCGCGGCGAGCGAGACCAGGCCCAGCATCGCCGGCACCAGCAGCAGCTTCAGCGCCAGCATCGGCGGGTGTCGCTCAGAGCGTGTGAAGAAATCGTCCCCCAAGGGGACTTCCTTCGGGCGTAGCCACGGGCCGCAGCGGGGTGCGGCCGGAGCGCGGCTACCGGAATGTACGTCGTTGTACATGAGGGCGAGGCGGGGTTTCGCGAAGCATGCTTCGCGCCGCCGCAGCCGGCCGGCTGTGCAAAGCCGGCCGTGGAAGAGCACCGCCCAAGCCCCGATCCGGCACGCGCAGTAGATTTATTCATAAGCTCTCAGGGATAGACGCCGCGCAGCGCACGGGCTTCCAGCACGCGCGAGCAGGCGACGACGAAGGCCGCGGTACGCAGCGGCAGCTTGCGATCGACCGAGACCTGCCAGATGCCGCGGAAGGCATCGGCCAGCGCGCGGTCGAGGCGCTCGTTGATGTCCTGCTCGGTCCAGAAATAGGACGAGGCGTTCTGCACCCATTCGAAGTAGCTGACGGTCACGCCGCCGGCATTGGCCAGCACGTCGGGCAGCACCGTGGCGCCGTTGGCCAGCAGGATGTCTTCGGCCTGCGGCGTGGTCGGGCCGTTGGCACCCTCGACGATCAGCCTGGCGCGAATCGCGCCGGCATTGGCGGTGGTGATCTGGTTTTCCAGCGCCGCCGGCAGCATGACATCGCAGTCGAGGCCCCAGAACTCGTCGTTCGCCACGCGTTCGGCATAGGGATAGTCGAGCAGCGATGCGCCCGTGGCAAGGAACTCGCCCAGCGCCACGGGGTCGATGCCGCGCGGGTTGTAGAGCGTGCCGGCGACATCCTGCACGGCGACGATCTGCGCGCCATGGGCATGGAAGATCCGCGCCGCCGCGTTGCCGACGTTGCCGAAGCCCTGGATCGCCACGCGCGCGCCTTCCATTTGCAGGCCGAGCTTTTCCATCGCGCAGCGCGCGATGATGAAGCAGCCGCGCCCGGTGGCGTCGCGCCGACCGAGGCTGCCGCCCATGCTGACCGGCTTGCCGGTGACCACGCCGGGGCTGGTGGCGCCGACGTTGATCGAATAGGTATCCATCATCCAGGCCATCACCTGCTCGTTGGTGTTGACGTCGGGCGCCGGGATGTCGCGGTCGGGGCCGATGACGATGCCGATCTCGCTGGTGTAGCGCCGCGTCAGACGTTCGAGTTCGGCGAGCGAAAGCTGGCCCGGATCGATGCGAATGCCCCCCTTGGCGCCGCCGTAGGGCAGGTTGATGGCGGCGTTCTTCACCGTCATCCAGCCGGCCAGCGCCATGACTTCGGGCAGGGTCACCTGCGGGTGGTAGCGCACGCCGCCCTTGCCCGGCCCGCGCGAGGCATTGTGCTGCACCCGGTAGCCCTCGAAGTGACGCAAGCTGCCGTCGTCCATGCGCACCGGCACATCGACGATCAGGCAGCGCTTGGGATGGCGCAGGGTATCGATCCAGGTCGCCAGCCGGCCCAGGTGGGGCCTCACGCGCTCGATCTGTTCCAGATACATGGCCCAGGGGCCGACCTGCTCGTCATGCAGATAGGATGGCAATTGCGAATTCATTCATGACTCCTCGGGGTGGTGTTGATGCGGCATGCGGGTGGATGGCTCGGCTCAAATGCCGTCTTCCCAGGGCAGCAGGCTGCGATCGCCCTCCGCGTGCGACGCCAGCAGCACGCCGCTGACGAGATTCGCCTGGTATAGCGCCGCCTCATCCACCACGCCGGCTGGGCGGAAGGAGACGATGCGCGCGCGCCATTCGGCCAGCGCCTGCTGTTGCTCGCGCCAGGCGCGCCGCGCGACGGCGAGGTCGACGGCGGCGAAGCGAACTTCCTGCCCCGGCAGCAACTGGCCGAGGCGCGGCAGGTCGGCGGCGATCACCGTGGCGATCTTGGCGTAACCGCCGCTGGTCTGGGCGTCGGCACGCAGCACGATGGGCTGGCCGTTGCCCGGCACCTGGATGGCGCCGGGCACGATGCCGTCGGAAACGATGTCGGCGCCGCGCGCGGCATCGTGTTGCAGCGGCGGTCCGTCAAGGCGCAGGCCCATGCGGTCAGCATCGCGCGTGACGCGGTAGGCGGCGCCGAGGAAGCTGCCGATGGCGGCGGCCGTGAAGTGGTCCTGCTGCGGCCCGAGCAGTACGCGCAGCGGGCCGGCGGGATGGGTAAAGGCCGCCTCGGCGCGCCATTCCAGCAGCGGATCGCCCGCCACCGGCCCGCAGGGCAGCCGGTCGCCGGCCGCCAGGGCGCGCCCGGCCACGCCGCCCAGGCGGGCGCGCAGGTAGGTCGAGCGGCTGCCCAGGCAGGGCGGCAGGCGCAGGCCGCCGGAAACGGCAAGGTAGGCCACGCCCTCGACGCCGCCGAGCTTGATTTCGTCGCCGGGAAACAGCGTCGCCGTGCGCCAGGCGCCGACTTCCAGGGGCGCCGCGCCGGGTCGCAGCAGGCTGGCCTTGACGCGGCCCACCAGCGCCAACCGCAGTGTGCCGGACACGGCGCGCAGGCGCGGCCCGGCCAGCGCCATCTCGATCGCCGCGGCATCCGGGGCATTGCCGACCAGGTGGTTGGCGCAGGCCAGCAGCATGCGGTCGGCGGCGCCGCCGACGGGCACGCCGATGGCCCGGTGACCGCTTCGCCCGGCATCCTGCACCTGGTTGCCGAGGCCGCCGTCGACGACTTCCAGCGTGCCCTCGATGCTCAATTCCCGTCCCGTTCCAGAAAGCGTTCGCGCGCCAGGCCTGTCGACTCCGCTTCCCGATCGAGCACTTCGTACTCGGCGCCCGAAATGGCCTGCAGCCGCACTTCGTCGCCGGCCGCGAACAGCGCCGGGGCCTCGCCGTCGACAATCGCGAAGGGGCGCACCGGAGTGCGCCCGATCAGGTGCCAGCCGCCGGGGCTTTCCCAGGGATAGATCGCGCACATGCCGGCCGCCGCGGCCAGCGAACGCGCCGGCACGGCCGTGCGCGGCGTCGCCCGGCGCGGCTGGTCGCAGCCCGGCGGCAAGCCGCCCATGTAGGGAAAGCCGGGCAGGAAGCCGAGCATGTAGACGCGCAAGCGCGCCGTGGTGAGCTGGCGCACGGCTTCGCCGACCCCGATGCCGCCGGCCGCGGCGAGTTCCGCCAAATCCGGCGCGTAGTCGGCCTCGAAGCAGACCGGGATGCGCCAGCGACGGCCGGGGCGCGCCTCGGCGCCGGCGCGGCGCGCGATGTCCTGCAGCGCATCCATCGTCGCCTGCGGATCGGCGACCGCCGGATCGAAATACACGCTGACCGAATCGAAGGTCGGCAGCCATTCGACGACCTCGGGCAGCTCGGCGCGGTGCGCCTCCAGCGCCCGGGCAAAGCCCAGCACGCGGGCGTGGATGGCCGGGTCGATGCCGGCGCCGAAGCGCAGCGTGACCGCCGTGTCGCCCAGCGCACGGAGCTCGGGAAACTCCGTCGTCATGGCCGGGCGTCGAGCTGCGCCGGCAGCCACAGCGCCAGTTCGGGGAACTCGGCGAGCAGGAACAGCAGCATGCCCATGCCGACCAGGAAGGGCGTGACGCCGGCAATGACGTCGTTGAGCGAGCCGGACTTGCGCAGGTTCTGCACCACGAACAGGTTGAGTCCCACCGGCGGCGTGATCAGCGCTGCCTCGACCAGGACGATGACGACGATGCCGAACCAGATCGGGTCGAAGCCCAACGCGAACATCACCGGCGCCACGATCGGGATCGTGGTGATCATCATCGACATGGTCTCCATGAAGCAGCCGAGCACCAGGTAGAACACGATCACCGCCAGCAGCATGGTGCCGGGCGCCAGATCGAGGCCCTTGAGCACGCCGGTGAGCTTGTCGGTCAGGCCGATCGAGGTGATGACGAAGTTGAGGAACATCGCGGCGATGATGATCAGCATCACCATGGCGGTGGACTTCATGGTGCCTTCGAGGGCGTCGAGCAGCATCGCCCAGTTGAGGTGCCGGGTCCAGGCGGCGAGCATCAGCGCCGCCACCACGCCCAGCGCCGAAGCCTCGGTGGCCGTGGCGACGCCGGCGTAAATCGAACCGACCACCACCAGGAAGATGCCCAGCGGCGGCAGCAGGTCGGGCAGGCAGGCGATGCGCTCGGCCCAGGTCACCTGCAGGCGCTTGCCGCCCCAGCGCGGCGCGACGCGGCAGGCCACCAGCACGGCGCCGACGAACAGCGCCACGAGAATCAGGCCCGGGATGATGCCGGCCAGGTAGAGCTTGGGCACCGAGGTGTTGGTCAGCACGCAGTACACGATCATGTTGAGCGAGGGCGGAATCAGGATGCCCAGGGTGCCGCCGGCCGCCAGGGTGCCGAGGAACAGCCGCTCGTTGTAGCCGTGGCGCTTGGCCTGCGGCAGGGCCACGGTGCCGACCGTGGCCGCGGTCGCCACGCTGGAGCCCGAGGTGGCGGCGAACAGCGCGCAGGCGCCGATGTTGGCGTGCATCAGGCCGCCGGGCAGCCAGGACAGCCACTTCACCATCGCCTCGTACATCTTCTCGGCGATGCCGGAGCGCAGCAGGATTTCGCCGAGCATGATGAACAGCGGCAGGCAGACCAGCAGGAATTCGTTGCCGGCGGTCCAGGCCACTTCGCCGGCGGCGCGGGTCAGCGGCAGGAAACCGTAGATCTTGTCGAGCGCGATGCCGAGTACGCCGAGCGTCGCGGCGACGGGAACCGCCAGCGCCATCAGCGCCAGCAGGATCAGCAGGGTGGTGGCGATCATGCGCCTTCCTCCTTGAGCAGTTCGCCTTCGTGGCGCCGCGCATGGTCGGCCTCGGCGGCGGCATCTTCCTCGATCGAGCGGGCGCCGAGCAGGGCCTTGAGTTCATTGCCATGGCCACCGGCCAGCAGTGCCAGCGCCCGCCACAGCAGGATCGCGGCGGTGAGCAGGAATTGCAGCAGGCCCAGCCACCACAAGCCCTGCGGAATCCACAGCGGCACCTTGAGCGCCGAGTTCGAGCGCGACGCCAGCGACCACGAGGTATTGACGACTTCGTGGCCATACCAGGCGAACACCGCCGCCAGCACGCCCAGCGCCAGCACCGCCAGCAGGTCGAGGGCGATCGTCGCCGGTCGCGGCAGGTGCTGGTAGAGCGCATCGACGCGGACGTTGCCGCGGTTCAGCAGCACGTAGGAGAAGGACCAGGCGCAGGCAATGGCCATGGCATAGCCGGCGAGCTCGTCGGCGCCGCCCAGGGTGACCGAGGCCAGCTTGCGCAGCAGCACATCGGCCGAGATCAGCAGCGCGGCGAGGAACATCAGCGCGCCGCCGCCGCGGATGGTCCATAGCGACAGGCGCTGGCTGGCAAGGAACACGGCCGGGGCGGGGGCGGCGCGCGCCATGCTTACTTCTTCTTCGCCGTCAGGCCGACGATCTTGCCGGCCGTGGCGTTGAACTCGGCGACGCAGTTGGCATCACAACGCTCGGACCATTTCGGCAGCATGACCTCGCTCTCGATGCGACGCAGCAGTTCATGGTCCGCCTTCGAGGCCTGGACGATGACCAGCTTGCCGGGCAATCCGCCCTGGCAGCCCGGCTTGCCGGCGTTGCAGGTGTAACCCATCTCGGTGACCGAGGCGGCCGCCGACCACAGGCCGTGTTCCAGCGTCTTCATTTCCTTGTCGATGAAGCCGCGCACCTTGGGATCGAGGCCGTTCCAGGTCTTGTTGTTCACCGCGTAGGCGATCTGCGCCCAGCCCAGCGGCAAGGCCAGCAGATGGGTGGTGACCTCGTGCCATTTGGCCAGGTTGCCCGACATCGACCCGGTGATGCCGCAATCGACCGTCTTGGTTTGCAGGGCCGGCACCACTTCGCCGAAGGCCATGGTCACCGGCGTGCCGCCCAGCGCGGCGACCAGCTCGGACTGCGAACGGCCGCCGACGCGCACCTTCTTGCCCTTGACGTCGGCCAGGCTCTTGATCTCGCCGTTGCAATAGAGCACTTGCGCCGGGAAGGAGCCGATGCCGATCAGCTCGACCTTGAACTTCTCGCGCAACAGCTTCTCGTAGAACGGCCGCGTCGCCTCGGTGACCTTGCGCGCGGTCTCGGCATCGGGCAGCAGGCCGGCGACGTCGATCATCTCGATCGCCGCGTCGTCGGCGGCGAGGTAATACATCGGCACGCCGGCGAATTCCATCACGCCCTGGCCGAGCAGGCGCAGTACCTCGGGGCCCTTCATGCCCATCTGGTCGAAGCCGCGGATCTCGGCGGTGACCGCTCCGGCCGACTTGTCGGGAATGTGCTTGCTCCAGAAGGGCTGCTCGAAGTCCTTGTAGGGACCGAGATTGGACAGGCTGCCGACGATGCGCAGGTGGGTCTTGGGCAGGGCCTCGGCGGCATGGGCGGCACCGGCGCCGAAGGCGGCGGCGAGGCCGACAGCGGCGGCGAGTTTGAATAGTTTGTTCATGCGTCCTCCTCAGTTGTTCGCCAGTTGGTGGTTGAGCAGGTCAGTCACCAGCATCGCCCCTGGCGCATGGGTGATGCAGAAATCGACTTTCGCTTCCATGACAACGGCCTGGGGCGTGACGCCGCAGGCCCAGAACACGGGCAGTTCGCCGGGCCTGATCTCGACCGGGTCGCCGAAATCGGGTCGCGCGATGTCATTGACGCCGATCAGCGCCGGGTCGCCGATGTGCACCGGCGCGCCATGCACCTGCGGCAGGCGCGAGGTGACCTGCACGGCGCGGATCGCGTCGGCGGCGACCATGGGCCGCATCGACACCACCAGCGGGCCGCTGAAGCGGCCGGCCGGCCGGGTCGGGATGTTGGTACGGTACATCGCCACGTTGCTGCCGCATTCGACGTGGCGCAGCGGGATGCCGGCCTCGATCAGCGCCTGCTCGAAGGAGAACGAGCAGCCGAGGACGAAGGTGACGAGGTCGTCGCGCCAGAGTTCGCGGATGTCGGTCGGCTCGGCCACCAGTTGGCCGCCGTGCCAGACGCGGTAGCGCGGCACGTCAGAGCGGATGTCGATGTCGGCGCCCAGCTCGGGCAGCGCGAATTCACCGGGCTCGGAAACGGCGAGCAGCGGACAGGGCTTGGGATTGCGCTGGCAGAAGCGCAGGAAGTCGCCCGCCACGGCGGCGGGCAGGATCGCCAGGTTGCCCTGGACGTTACCGGGCGCGAGACCGCTGGTGTGTGCGGTCCACGCGCCGCTGCGGATGTCGCGGCGCGCCCGGGCGCCGAGTTGCGCCGCTGCCGCCTGCTGCGCCTTCGCGATGCTGTTGTCGCCTGCCTGCATGCCCTGCTCCGTATTCCGCGTCGCCAATCGAACGACGCTGCGGAGTATGGGCAGACCCGCCGGCCCGGGCAAACGCAAAATTTTGCTGGCTGCTCATCGATTTTTCCGATGGCTCGCGGCGCGCCGTGTCGCCACCGCCGACTTTCGGCCCACCGCCGGCGGCCCGGCATACTCGCGGGCAAAGGCGATCGCCGCCTGCACCGCGGCGTCCAGATGCGGCGCGCCGGGATAGCCCCAGTATGACGCATGCAATGGGAGCGGCGTCAGCGCGACAGTGGCGTCGAGGATCGCGATGTCGGCATGGGCGGCCATGTTGAGCGCCGCAGCGCGCGGCAGCGTGGCAATGCCGAAGCCGTTCTCGATCAGCCGCACCAGCGCCGAAATGGAAGATACCGTGTGGATCTTGCTGCTTGCCAGCCCGGCGTCGCGGATCAGGTCGAGCAGCGCGACATGCGGCTGAGAGCCGCGCTGGAAGGTCAGCACGTCGCGTTCGAGGATGCGCTCCAGGGTCCATGGCTTGCCGCCGGCATCGGCGCGGCGGCCGACGAAGACCATCTCCAGCGGCGGTATGGTTTCGACGCGGATCCCCTCGCCCAGTGCCGGCAGGGTCGAGAAGCCAAGGTCGAGGCTGCCGCGCCGCACTTGCTCGGTGATCACCGGGCTCATTTCCACGGTCAGCTCGAACTCGATCTGCGGCATCGATTCGCGAAGCCGCCCGATCAGCGGAATCAGCCAGGTATGCAGTACGGATTCGATGCCGCCGATGCGCAAGGTCATCGCGCTCGGTTCCGGCGTGCCGATTTCGCCCTTCAACTGGCGCTGCACTTCGAGCAGGCGTTCGGCATAGACCAGAAAACGGTTGCCGGCATGGGTCAGGCGAAAATGCCGCTCGCGCCTGTCCACCAGCGGCACGCCGAGTTCTTCCTCCAGGCTGGAAATGCGGCTGGACACCGCCGACTGCGTCAGGCACAGCTTGTCGGCGGCCTGCGTGACGCTGCGCAGGCGTGCAACCCAGAGAAAGGCTTCGACGAAACGCAGGTTCATGGCGGGAACGGCTCGCGGGCTATGTCGCCGCCAAGCTTAATCGCTCCGCGCGCCGCCGCAAAGCGCGGCGGAAGGTCGGCGCGCTATGCGGCCTCGAAGCCGGCGTCTTCGATCACGGCCTTGAGCTGGTCGCGGCTGAGCTTCGCCGCGTCGAATTCGACCACGGCCTGCTTCTGCTCCAGCGAGACTTCCGCCTTCGCCACGCCGTCCAGCGCCGTCAGCACGCCGGTCACGCTTTTCACGCAGCCGCCGCAGGACATGCCGCCTACCTTGATTGTCGTCGTTTCCATATCAGTCCTTGTTGGATTGCCACCGCCGCAGCAGCAGGGAGTTGCTCACCACCGACACCGAACTTGCCGCCATCGCCGCGCCGGCGATGACCGGGTTCAACATGCCCAGCGCCGCCAGCGGTATGCCAAGCACATTGTAGATGAAGGCGAAGAAGAGATTCTGCCGGATCTTCGCCAGCGTCGCCCGCGACAGTGAAATCGCGTCGGCCACGCTGCCGAGGTCATCGCGCATCAGCGTCACGTCGGCGGCCTGCATCGCCACGTCGGACCCTGCCGCCATGGCGAAGCTGACATCCGCCGCGGCCAGCGCCGGCGCATCGTTGATGCCGTCGCCGACCATGCCGACCCGGCGGCCGCCGGCCTTGAGCTTGTTTACCGTGGCGGCCTTGTCGCCGGGCAATACCTCGGCCTCGAAGCGCGCAATGCCGGCCTGCCGCGCCACGGCGCGCGCGGTGGCAGCGTTGTCGCCGGTCAGCATCACCACCTCGATGCCCAGCCCCTGCAGGCGACGCAGGGCGGCGGCGGAACTCGCACGCAGCGGATCGGCGATCGCGATCGCACCCAGCCATGCGCCGTCGAGGGCAACGCCCACCACGCTGCACCCGGATTCGGCGAGCGACTGCGCGGCCGCCAGCGGCCCCGCACGCTCGGCAATCCAGGCCACCGCACCAACCGCTACACGCTGGTTGTCGACCACGCCTTCGATGCCACGCCCGGCGAGGGTGGTCGCGTCCTGCGGTGTTGCCAGGGCCAGGCTCTCGGCCTTGGCACGCGCAACAATCGCGGCGGCGAGCGGATGGGTCGAGCCTTGTTCCAGGCTGGCGGCAAATCGCAGCAATGTTATGTCCCCGGCTGTGCCGGGGACGGTATCCCTTGCGGACGCCGTATTACCAGCGCCGACTTTTGCAACGATCAGGTCGGTAACCACGGGCCGCCCCTCGGTCAACGTACCGGTCTTGTCCACCACCAGCACGTCGAGTTTCTCCGCGCGCTCCAGCGCCTCGGCATTGCGGATCAACACGCCGGCCTTCGCCCCCTGCCCGGTGCCGACCATGATCGCGGTCGGCGTCGCCAGGCCCAGCGCGCAGGGACAGGCGATCACCAGCACCGCCACGGCATTCACCAGCGCCTGGGTGAAGTCTCCCGCCAGCGCCCACCAGCCGACGAAGGTCAGCAGCGCGATGGCCACCACCACCGGCACGAAGATCGCCGACACCTGGTCGGCGAGGCGCTGCACCGGCGCCTTCGAGCCCTGCGCCTCTTCCACCAGTCGGATGATGCCGGCCAGCAGGGTATGGCTGCCGACGCCGGTGGCGCGGCAGCGCAGCAATCCTTCGCCGTTGATGGTCGCGGCGAAGACCGTGTCGCCGGCGGCCTTGGTTACCGGCAGACTTTCGCCGGTGAGCATGGCCTCGTTGGCCGACGACGCGCCATCGATGACCTCGCCGTCGACCGGCACGGCCTCGCCAGCACGCACGACGAACACGTCCCCCGGAATCAGCGTCGCCACGGCGACATCGACGAGTTGGCCGTTGCGTTCGATGCGCGCCGTCTGCGGCTGCAGGCGGGCCAGAGCCTCGATGGCTTCGGAGGTCCTGGCCTTGGCGCGCGCTTCGAGGATCTTGCCCAGCAACACCAGCGTGATCACCGTCGCCGAGGCCTCGTAATAGACGTGATGGTGGTGCAGGTCGGCCACCGTGACGATGAAGCTGTAGGCCCAGGCCATGCTGGTACCCAGCGCCACCAGCACGTCCATATTGCCGGCGCCGCCGCGGATCGCGTTGGCGCCGCCGACATAGAAGCGCCAGCCGATCCAGAATTGCACCGGGGTCGCCAGCAGCAATTGCAACCAGCGCGGCAGGACATCGGCATGTGCGTCCTGGCCGAACATGAAGACCATCTGCGCCACCAGCGGCAGGGTCAGCGCGGCGGCAATCCAGAAGCGGCGCAGCTCTTCCCGATACACGGCGAGCTTGCGCGCCTTTTCCTCGGCGCGCGTGTCGTCGCCGGAAACCGTGGCGGTAAAGCCGGTCTTGACCACCGTGGCGACCAGCCACTCGGGGTCGGCCAGTCCCGGCACGTAGCGGATATGGGCGCGCTCGGCGGCGAGATTCACCGCCGCCTCGACGCCCTCCAGCTTGTTCAGCTGCTTCTCGATGCGTGTTGCGCAGGCGGCGCAGGTCATGCCGCCGATGGCGAGGTCCAGCGTTTCCTGCGCTTGTTCCGGTGCGTTCATGTCGTGGTACCGCTACGTGGTATTCCCGTAGACCGCAGTCTAAACTCCGTACCTTGGTACAGAGTCAAGGGGTTCGCCATGAAAATTTCGGAACCGACGCTCACCATCGGCAAACTGGCGCAATGCGCCGGGGTCGGGGTGGAAACCGTTCGTTACTACCAGCGCCGAGGACTGCTCGCCGAACCGCCGGCGACTGGCGGTTACCGGCGTTACGACACCGCCCACCTGGAGCGCCTGAACTTTATCAAGCGCGCCCAGGGTGTAGGCTTCACGCTGGAGGAAATCGGCGAACTGATGGCGCTCAACGATACGCGCGACCACCACCTGGCGCGGCAACTGGCCACCGAGAAAATCCGCAACATCGAGACGCGCATCGAGCAGTTGGGCAAGGTGGCCGAAGCCCTGCGCCAGTTGGTACATCGTTGCGAATGCGGCGGCCAGGACATGCCCTGCCCCATCATCCGCATGGCGCTGACGCCGTAGCACCAGCGCCTACCCTCAAACCGTACAGACGATGCCCTGCCACAGGCGGCCACCCAGGCTGGCGGCGTTGAACAGTCCATAGGCACCAAAGGCGAGCACCACAAGGCCTGAGGCAACGCGCAAGGCCGGCGCCTGGGCGATGTTGCGAAAGCGCGCCAGCAACAGGCCGGCCAGCATCAGGTTGGGCAGGGTACCGAGCCCGAAGGCCAGCAGCGTCGCCGCGCCGCGCGTCGCGCTGCCGGTCAGCAAGGCCATGGCCAGCACGCTATAGACCATGCCGCAGGGCAGCCAGCCCCAGAGCATGCCCAGCGGGAAGGCCTGCGCCGGACCGCGCACCGGCAGGAAGCGGCGCGTCAGCGGTTGCACGCGCTGCCACAGGCGGTGGCCGATGCGCTCGGTGAAGGCCAGCGCCCCGGTGATGCCGATGAGATACACGCCGAGCGCGATCATCATCAGGTTGGCAAGCACATACAGCGTCATCTGCACCGGCAGCGCGTTGTTGAGCAGGAGACCCAGGCTGCCCAGCGCGCCCATCAGGGCGCCGGCCGTGGCGTAACTGCTGATGCGGCCAAGGTTGTAGGCGAGGTGTACCGGCCAGGCCGGCCCGCGTTTGTCATGCGGGGCTTGCAGGCTCAGCGCCGACACCACGCCGCCGCACATGCCGGCGCAATGTACGCCGCCGAGCAGGCCGACGAGGAACACGGCAAGGAATCCGCTGTCCGGCATCAGGTGATAAGCGAAAGTCGGCGCTGGTAATACGGCGCCGGGAAGCTCAAATGACCTTGGAGTAGCGAACGCGTTCGCGGTCGGTGCGCAGATATTTGTCGAAGGCCATGGCAATGCCGCGCACCAGCAGGCGGCCGCGCGGCTCGACGGTGATCCACTGGTCGTCGATGGTCAGCAGGCCGCCCTTTTCCATCTCGCTCAAATCCGCCAGTTCGGAAGCGAAGTAGGACTTGAAATCGATCAGGTGGGCAATCTCGATCGATTCGATCGAGAGCTCGAAATGGCACATCAACGCCTGGATGATGCTGCGCCGGAGCAGATCGTCGGCATTCAGCTCGATGCCGCGGAAGATCGGCAGCACGCCCTGGTCGAGGCTGTCGTAGTACTCGTCGAGGGTGCGCACGTTCTGGCAATAACTCGGGCCGACCTTGCCGATGGCGGAGACACCGAAGGCCATCAGGTCAGCCTCGGCGTGGGTCGAGTAGCCCTGGAAGTTACGATGCAGACGGCCCTGGCGTTGCGCCACGGCGAGTTCGTCATTCGGCTTGGCGAAGTGGTCCATGCCGATGAACACGTAACCGGCGTCGGTCAGGCGGCGGATCGCGAGCTGCAGGATCTGCAGGCGCTGGTCGGGCGTCGGCAGGTCGGCTTCGCTGATGCGCCGCTGCGGCTTGGCCAGGCTCGGCAGGTGCGCGTAGTTGTAGATCGAGAGGCGGTCCGGGTCGAGCTTGATGACCTCGTCCAGGGTATGGTTGAAACTGATTACGTTCTGCTTGGGCAGGCCGTAGATCAGGTCGACGGAAATGCCCTTGAAGCCGAACTCGCGCGCCGAGTCGATCACCAGCCTGGTTTCTTCGAGGCTCTGCACCCGATTCACGGCGACCTGAACCTCGGGCGAAAAATCCTGCACGCCAACGCTCATGCGGTTGAAGCCAAGCGCCGCCAGCTGCTTTACGTTGTCGCGGCCGACCTTGCGCGGATCGACCTCGATCGAATATTCGCCACCGGGAAGCAGGCGGAAATGCTTGTTGATGATGTCCATCAGGCGCTGCATTTCCTCTTCGCTGAGGAAGGTCGGCGTGCCGCCGCCGAAGTGCAGCTGGACCACGTCGCGGCCGCCTTCGAGGGCCGCTTCCTGCATTGCGATTTCCTTGCCCAAGTACTTGATGTATTTGGCCGAACGCCCGTGATCCTTGGTGATGATCTTGTTGCAGGCGCAGTAGTAGCAGATGGTATTGCAGAAGGGTATGTGGACGTATAATGATAAGGGTCGTCCTATGCCTCCCACCGTGCGGCGCCCCAGCCAGCGAATGTAGTCGTCCGGCCCGAACGCCTCAACGAAACGATCCGCGGTGGGATACGAGGTATAGCGCGGGCCGTTGACGTCGAACTTGCGGATGACCTGCGGGTCGAAAATTATTTCCTGATATTTCATTGCCTTAGGACGGATACGCGGCAGATGCAGCGGCAAATCGAAGCGGCAGGGCCGGCTGGATGATGGCACAATTCCTTCAAGCCTATACAATGCCGCAAATGAGAATGTGTGGCATTGACGCAGATCAAAGGGGTGCCGCTTAACGCGGCCGACAGACAGCATGCATGCCAATGTCAAGCAGAACGTGGTGCCGCTGATCACGCCCGGATTGAAGGTGGCGTGCTCGCAATGCAACCTGCGCGAGCTGTGCCTGCCCTTCGGCCTCGACGACCACGACATGGCGCGGCTCGACAACCTGATCGGCGGCGGGCGCAAGGTCAAGCGCGGCCATCACCTGTACCGCGCCGGCGATGCCTTCGAATCGATTTTCGCGGTCCGCTCCGGCTTCTTCAAGACCGATGTGCTGACCGAGGACGGCCGTGACCAGGTCACCGGCTTCCAGATGGCCGGCGAGATCCTCGGCATGGACGGCATCAGCACCGAACACCACACCTGCAATGCGGTCGCGCTGGAAGACAGCGAAGTCTGCCTGATTCCTTTCACCGAACTGGAGCTGCTGTCGAGCGAAATCCATTCCCTCCAGCATCACCTGCACAAGGTGATGAGCCGCGAGATCGTGCGCGACCATGGCGTGATGATGCTGCTCGGGACCATGCGCGCCGAGGAACGCCTGGCCGCTTTCCTGTTGAACCTGTCGCAGCGCTTTGCCGCGCGCGGCTATTCCCATTCCGAGTTCCACCTGCGCATGACGCGCGAGGAAATCGGCTCCTACCTCGGCCTGAAGCTCGAAACCGTCAGCCGCGCCTTCTCGCGCTTCCAGGAGGAAGGGCTGATTTCGGTGCAGCAGAAGCATGTCCGCATCCTCGACCTGCCCAAGCTGAAGAGCCTGCTGGCACCACCCGACGGGCGCATCGCCTAGATCAGCGCCGCCAGGAAGCCCCACGGCTGGCGCGTCAGCGCCACCGAAACAATCCAGCCGAAAACCGCCAGCGAGGCAAACCAGCATGCTATTCGCATGGAGCGGGTATTCGCTTCGCGCAAGGCCAGGGCACCGAGAATGATGTAGGCAATGACACCGAATACCTTGGCTGTTACCCAGTCGGCGACAAAGGGGTATTGGCCCGACATCGCCGCCAGCGTCAGTGCCGCGACCAGCAGCACGGTATCGTTGATGTGGGGCAGCACCCTGATCCAGCGCTCGCCAAGCAAGGGCGAATCGCGCATCATCAGCAGGCCACGCAGAAAGAACCCGCCGACGCTGAGCACCACGCTGATGACATGCACGTACTTGATGGCGATGTACATGCTTACCCCGGCTTGCCATCCGCGCGTGCGCGCCAAAGCGCCGGAGCGTAGGCCAGGGCCCAGACGCCAAAGCCGAGCAGCCAGGCCATCGCCGACAACCACAAAAGTATCGCGCCGGGGCCGGGCAAAGGCAATTCGCCAAGCACCCGCAGCACGGCGGCCAACTGCATCATGCAGAACGATGCCCAGATCGAAGCGTCCGCCGCCACCGGCCGCCCGGAATGCCCCAGGGTAACCCGCGACACCATGCCGATCAGCATCGAGGAAAAGAATCCGATCGCCAGCGCATGCAGCGGCGCCTGACCCAGGGCGCCGGGTTCAAGCAAGCCCTGCAAGGCAAACAAGGCGAAGGCGACCGGCACCCAGGCAAAGGCCAGATGCAGTACCAGTACCATGCGATTGGCGCCGATGGCACGATGCCACCAGATCCGGCTCAGATGTCCGCTTGCCACCAGGGCCGCCAGATCCGCCGGCCAGAGCCAGCGCGCAAAATCAAATAAGGACAGCAGGCCATGGCCCAGGCCTGCCGCAACCAATACGCGCAGCGCCCACGCCGGTCGATGGACTTCATAACCGCGGATCGCGGCCGAAGTAAAAAATGGCAGCATGCGGTGGGCCACCGTTGCAAATACCGGCAGCAGGAAACCCCAGAGGGTCAGCGTCGTTCCCAGCCGCCCCCAGAGCGCATCTCCATTGATGGCCAGCAACCCGTAGCACGCCAGGGCGACCACGCCCAGCCACGCGGCCAGCGCGACATAGCGGATATGCTCGCGCCCCAGGGCCGGGATCAGGGCGATCCGGGTCAGGATGCGCGCCACCAGGGCCCAGCCAATGGCGGCCAGGGTCAAGCCGAAACCGAGCAACACGGGCAGCGCCAAGGCCAGCCAGACCAGCATCCAGCCACCCGCCAGAAACAGGAAAGGGGGCAGAAACTCGGTCTGCCTGAGGTCGCCGGCTCCCTGCCAGCGCGGACCGGCGGTCAGGATGAAGCCAAACACGAACCAGGGAAAAACTCCCGAGCCCATCAGCAAGGCATGCCAGGTCGTCATCGGAATCTGCGTGAGCAAAGGCCACACCGGCAGAGACCAGAGTCCGGCATAATGGCCACCGATTTGCAAGGACCAGAAGGCCATCGCCAAAAGCGCCTGGACTGCGCCGCCAAGGAACATCACGCGGTGCGGCGCGGCGAAGAAGCTGGCCCGGAAATTCAAGGCCGCCGCACCCATGCGCATCCGCTGGCGGCCACCGCCGACCACTTACGAGTTCGACAATGCAAGAGACCCGCCTCGACATTCCGCAGATCCTTTCGCGCCTGCCGCTGTTCCAGGAGCTGTCGACGACCCAGTTGGCCAGGCTCGAACCGGCGTGCCGCGAGCGCCGACTTTCCAAGGGAGCCATGCTGTTCCAGAAGGGCGACCCGGCCAAGGGCTTCTTCGTCGTGGTGTTTGGTCAGATCAAGCTCGCCTTCCCTTCCGCCCAGGGCAACGAAAAAGTGGTGCAGATCGTCGGCCCGCGACAAAGCTTTGGCGAGGCCGTGATGTTCCTCGACCTGCCCTGCCCCGTGTTTGCCGAGGCGCTGCTCGACAGCTTGCTGCTGCACATCGGCAGCGGACCGGTATTCGACCTGCTGGAGACGGACCCCTTGTTCGCCAGACGCATGCTGGCCGGACTCTCGATGCGTTTGCATTCGCTGGTGCAGGACGTCGAAACCTATTCGCTGCGCTCGTCGGCCCAGCGCGTGGTGGGCTATTTGCTGCAACACTGTCCGCAAAGCGACGCAGCCTGCGATGGCTCGTTCGACATTTCCCTGCCGACTTCCAAGCAGGTGATCGCGTCGCGCCTGAACCTGACGCCGGAAACCCTGTCGCGGATCTTTCACGATCTGACGGCCAATGGCTTGATCGCGGTGAGCGGCAAGCAGATCACCATCAATGATGCAAAACGCTTGCGCGAATTTGATCTCTGAAGCGGTGATAGTTTTTCAGGGCCTGGATCACATTCGCGCCCAGCCAGGCGCAAGATGCGGCGAACGCCAGACCCGCCGGGCGCGCCAGGGCGGGCAGCCACACCGCTGCGAGCAATAGCGTCAGCGCCAGCAGGTGCAGGCGGAACTGGCCGGTCATCGCGTCGCCGGGAATCATCTTCTTCATGTTGGGCACCGCCGAGATCGGCGCCCCCAGACGCTGCAGATGCAGCCAGTTGAGGAAGGGAGTGATCTTGTACGTCATCCCCGATATGGTGGACACGAACACTCCCGGGAACACCAGCATGCCCAGCCATACCACCGCACGCGGATCGTCGGCCAGTTGCGGCCAAACCGCCATCGACGCGGCTGACAGGGCAAAGGCCAGCAAGGCGATCATCGCCACGCGAAAATTAAGCGAGGTCGCATCGTCGATCTTGCGCCGTCGCGTGTATTGCAGCCACAGGGTCGTGCCGCCAAAGGCCGCGCAAACCACGGCCAGCGGCAAGCCGGCGGCCTGCGCCAGGCTTTTGTCATCGAGCAGCCAGAACCCTGACCAGATCAACACGGCAAGCAGCAGCAGCGGACCGAAGCCACGCGCAAACCATGATGGGTAGGGATGGGTCAGCTGGAACATCGGTACCACGAAGTAGGACACGGCGCCCACCAGCATCAGCGCCCAGGCGCCGAGCCCCCACGCCAGATGTACGTTGGTCAGCGGAATCAGGGGCAAGGCCAGACCGCGCGCCAGGGTCTCGGCGAGCAGGGCGCCCAGCAACACCGTTAGCACCAGCCCGGCCAAGGCAAGGCGCATGGTCCATAGCGTCATGCCGGTAGCCGGCGTGCGCCACAGCGCCAGCATGACCACGACCGCGAACACACCGACTCCGCACAGGAACAGCGGCACGGCAGCCGACAACAAGGCCGGAGCGGAGAACAGGAGCCCGGCCACCAGCAGCACGGCTGCCACCAGCAACGTCGGTTGCACCACGTTCGCCACCAGCAGCGGTCGCCAGACATTGCCGCCGACCGCCACCGGAATGAACTGGAACATCGCGCCACTCATCGCCTGCAACATGAAACCGACCGCGATCAGATGGACCAGGGCCAGGACTTCCGGTGTCCAGCGCGATTCGAGCACATCGCCACCGACCCAGGCCAGAAGAAACCCGGCGAGCACCCCGAACCAGGGAGCGGCCAGCAAGAAACGGTAGGGAACGGATATCGGTGGCGCCTGCTCGAAGGAGAGATTCGGATGCATCTGAGTTCCCGAGGCTCAACCCGGCGATTTACGTATGCGAATCTCGCGCGTTCCGTCCGCAAGCAGATTGTCTGTCCAGGCGTAGCCGCTGTTACGCAAGATGTTGAACAGCGGATGCGGCTGGCAATAAAGCTGCAACAGGATGTCCTCGCCCTCGCCGAGCTTCTCCAGGGCTTCCAGGGTGCGCTCCATGGGTTCGGGAGGTTGCAGTTCCCGCCCGTCGATCACGATGGTCATGGCGCGGCCAGCCTGGCAGCGATCGAGGCGCCGATTTCCGTCCCGCCAAGCGCGTTGTCGCACATCGGGTAGAGGATGTTCTCCTCTTTCATGTTGTGCTGCTGCATCATGATCAACAGCGTTTCCGCGTAGCCGCTGAAGCCGTCGTCGTCGCGGTTGTCGAGGGACGCTTTCATTTGCGCCAGCAGGTCGCGCATCTGACGGTGCTCGCCACGCATGACTTCGGTCGGCCCGGAAGTCATTCCCGTCGCCGACTCAAAGGCCGGAAACAACACCTCCTCTTCGCTCAGAAAATGGGTCTCAAGCTGGCTGGCAAATCCGGCAAAGGCCTTTTCCCCTGCTGACCAATCACCCTTGCCACATGCCTCTTCGGCATCGGCAAAGATTTCGTCGCAGTGTTTGTGATGCTGAAACAGTGGCTGGGTGGTAGACATTGACGCATGGCTCCGGATGGACATGTGCTGATTGTGTAGAGCGGATTAGACCAGAGCATTGACAGCGGTCAAGCATCCTGGCGATCAGTAGCCACCGGCGGAACGGGGGGATTTGAATTGCGCCGCCCGCCGGAACAGGCAGGGTCGGCATGCCGCGCTGCAATCACGCCTCCAGAACATAGGTTCCCGGCGCATCCGCAAGCGCGGGGAACTTCTCGGTCGCCACCGGAACCGCCGCGACCAAGGGGCCGGATTGCGGCTTGAGCCAGGCCATCCAGTCCTCCCACCAGCTACCCGGACGGTGCTCCGCCTGTTCGCGCCACTCGTCGGACGTATCGTGCCTTTCCACCTTGCCGACGTGGTATTCACGCTTCGGCGGATTGACCACGGGATTCACGATGCCAAGAATGTGGCCGGAACTCGAAAGCACGTAGCGCCGCGGTCCGGCAACAAAGTTGTTGATGCGGAAAGTCTGCCGCCAGGGGGCGATATGGTCGTCTTCCGCCGACACGGCATACAGGGGTTGCGAAATTCGCCCAAGGTCTATCTTTTCGCCGGCGAGCGTCAACGCATCCTTCTTGATCAGGAGGTTTTCGAGGTAGAAATTGCGCAAGTACCAGCTGTGCATGGCCGCAGGCATGCGCGTGGAATCCATGTTCCAGAACAGCACGTCGAAGGCGGGCGGCGCCTCGCCAAACAGATAGCCACGCACGACATAGTGCCAGACCAGGCTGTTCGAGCGCAGCAGGCGGAAAGCCGATGCCATTTCCTTGCCATCGAGATAGCCCTTCTCGGCCATCGACTTTTCCAGCCATTTGATGCTGTTTTCATCGAGAAACACCTCGATATCGCCCGGCTTGTGATAGTCGACCAAGGTGGTAAGAAGCGTGATGGTGACCACCGGAATCTCTTTTGCCGCGCAACGTGCATTCGCCCAGGCCATCCAGGCGGCCACCGCAGCGCCGCCGATGCAGTAGCCCACCGCATGCACCTTCGCCGAACCGGAAATGCCACGCGCGGTTTCGATGATCTGCCCGACGCCTTCCATCAGGTAGTCGTCGAAAGTCACGTCGCGCATCTCGGCGGTCGGGTTCTTCCAACTGGTGATGTAGACGTCGAAGCCCTGGTCCACCAGAAACCTCACCATGCTCTTTTTCGGATTCAGGTCGAGCACGTAGAACTTGTTGATCCAGGGCGTAACGATCACGATCGGTGTCGAATGAAGCTTTTCCCTGGTCGGCGTGTAATGGATCACCTCCAGCAAGCGGTTGCGGAAAACCACCTTGCCCGGGGTCGTGGCCAAATCCCTGCCCACCACGAAATCGGTCGGACGCGCCATCTGTACGTCACCCGCCTGGAAGTCGGTAACAAAGTTGTTGAAGCCCTTGAGCAGGCTTTCACCATGCGTTTCCATAGCCTTTTGCATGGCCGAGGGATTGGTGAGCAGGAAGTTGGTCGGCGCCACGGCATTCAGCCATTTCCGCCACCAGAACGCGGCGCGACGACGGTCGCGATTCGACAGGCCCGGCGTGTCATAAAGCATGTCCTGCACCTGGCGCGTGAGCATCAGGTACCACTCCTTGACGATGTCCCAAGTCGCGGAATCGTTCCAGATCGAATCGGAAAAGCGGGTGTCGTCCGGATTCGGCGAGACGACATCCTTGCTCGCCATGCCGAGAGCGCGGTGCCAGGAATGCACCTGCAGATCCCACATCCTGGCGGAAAATCCGGCCAGGGCCTCGGACATTTCCTGTGGATGGGACAACCAAGCCAACTGCGCGTGGAGCAGCGGCGTCGCCATGCCAATCGGATCAATCCTGGCCTCCACGGCCTGATTCACCGCCCGCCATGCCGCCTGGGGCGTGGCTGGGGTCTTGTTTTGCTTGCTCGAGGCCATGATGCATCCTTTCCTGCTGTCGCGGCAAAATCCCGCAATCCCGCGTCTAAAGATATTTTGCTCCATGACGATCACCAGGCGCCCACGTCGCCGTTGACCTTGATCAATCTCCCCGTTCTTTAGTAGGCTAGGCTAAATCCCCCGACCAAAGGACCATCCCATGTTCAAACATATTCTCGTACCCACCGACGGCTCGCAACTTTCGACCGACACGGTAAAAAGGGCCATCGCCTTTGCCAAGGAAGCGGGGGCCAAGATCAGCTTTTTCTTTGCCAAACCCGATTACCCGGTTGCGTTCTATGGCGAAGGCGCGCTGATCGACCCGACCACGCCCGACAAATTCGCCGAGATGGCGCAGCAACAGGCCAAGGAAATCCTCGACGCGAATGAGGCGCTGGCCAAGGCCGATGGCGTCGATTGCGCATCCGTCAGCGCGGTAAGCGACATTCCTTATGAAGCCATAATTGCAGCGGCCGAGCAGGTCGGCGCGGACCTGATTTTCATGGCGTCTCATGGCCGGCGTGGCATCAGCGGCCTGCTGCTGGGTTCCGAGACACAAAAGGTGCTTACGCACTCGAAGATCCCGGTGCTGGTTTATCGCTGACACTGCCCGGCCCGCAAGGGGTCCAAGGGGTCCATGCTCAATTCCGCGCTGAGCATCATCTACGACGAGCATCGATCCCTTGCCGCGGTGGTGCAGGGACTGCGGTATCTCGTCGGGGAATATTCACGTCGGCGGCTTGCCCCCGACTTCGGCTTGTTGCGTGCCATCGTTGCCTACCTCGACGAGTTCCCGCAGAGGCTGCATCACCCCAAGGAAGAGGCCTTCCTGTTCGAAAGGCTGCAATTGCGCACCCGGACTGCGGATGCAATCATCGCGGAACTGAAGCGGCAGCATGTCCATGACGCGTCGCTGGTCGCGGCCCTGCGCCTGGCGCTTGAGCGATTCGAATCCGGGCAGGACGGCGGTCTCGCCGAATTTGGCAAGGCAGTCGCGGATTACTCCGAAGGCATATTGCCGCACATGGCCCTGGAAGAAGCCAGCCTACTGCCCCTCGCCTGTCGGCATCTGAGCGGCGAGGACTGGGTGGAGATCGGGGTTGCATTCGGCGCCAACGGCGATCCGCGATTCACCGCGAATGCCAACTCGGAATTTGCCGATCTCTTCCGTCGAATCTTCGACCTGGCGGCCCCGGGCGGGTCCGGCAGCGCTGGAACTTCCTAGCCCGCGTCGTTGCGGCGGCGGTTCAGATCGTCAGGTCCGAGTTGCAGGAACCAGGTCATCAGGCTGGACGCTGCACAAACCACCCAGAACCCCAGAAATCCGATCGAGTAAGTGGCCAGCCTGGAAAAATGGACCGGTTGGCCGAAGAGGTAAAGTTCCTGCGGATCGATGACGGTAAAGAACACGCCTTCGGCGATACCAGCCACGACGAAGGATGGCCATAACACCAACAGAACCTTCAGCATTTGCGTCTCCCCGGCTAACCGAAACTGAATTGCGGACGCGACTATTGCGCCTTGCGCGCGTCTTCTTCGGCACTCTTCTTGATGAAGCCGACCAGGTAAATCGCCATCACGATCACAAAACCGATCGTGAACAGGCTAAGCAGGCCGATGTCGCTACCGATCAAAAGCTTGATGGCTTCCATGATATTGCCTCCTTCAGGTTGATGAATTCAGTTTCGAATATCCGCCGGCTCCGGCTTTGCCTCGGGCGGCTGCGCCCCGATCATGGCTTCGCCATTGGCTGGGAGAATCACGTTGCCCATCAGCCGCCACAATTTCGACTCGTCCTCCACCAGCACCAGCCAATGTCCGGACGCCGGCAGGCGGACTTCCCCCGCGTATCCGCTGGCGACTCGCGGCAAAACCCGAGACTGATCAAGTCCGGCACGAGTGGGATGCGAAATTGTCACGGTCAGTGCCGGTGGCATGGTGAAATCAGGCTTTGCGGCCTGCAAGCGCACGTGCATCGTCTCGCCAACAATTCGCACCCCGGCTACTAGGCCCAGGCTGGTTGCCAGTTCATTTCGCGCAATGGTCTGATTGGCCGCCAGCCCCTTCTTATAGTAATCCTCGGTGACCAGACCGTCATTGCTTTTTATCGCCAGCCACGCGGTATAAACACCTGCAATGATGACAAGGAACGGACCGGCGGCAAGAATCCAGGGCCAGGGTTCCCGATACCAGGGTCGAGGTGCCAAGGTTTTGATGGATTCGCTTTTCATGGACGCAGGAAACTGGCTTTCTCGTGCACCGAAATTTTTTCATCGGCGAGCGCCTTGACATCGAAATAGACCTGGTTGGAGCCCTTGTTGCCCGATTCCGACGGTGCCCGCACCTGTACCGAAATCGACTTGGTGCCCGCCGCCGGAACTTCGATGATCCGCTCGCCCGCCAGGTCGATGCCTTGCAGGCCGGTGACACTGATCGCATAACGATGCGGTGTCTCGGATACGTTGATCACGTGCAGTCGATAGACATTTTCGATCAGTCCGTCTTCCACTTCCCGTGCCAACGTGGCACGGTCGCGGATGACATCGACCCGCAGCACCGGTTTGGTGGCTATGCCCCATACGAACGCGACGCAGATGGCACCGAGAATCAGCGAATAGATCACTACCCGGGGCCGGACGATATGGCCAAGAATATCTTTCCACCCCCAGTGCTGCTCGATCGCATGTTCCGTCGAATAGCGGATCAGGCCCTTGGGATAGTTCATCTTCTCCATCACCTGATCGCAGGCATCGATGCATGCTGCACAACCGATGCATTCGTACTGCAGGCCCTCCCGGATGTCGATGCCGGTGGGACAAACCTGCACACAGATCCCGCAATCCACGCAATCTCCCCTGGCGATCGCCTTCGGGTCGACGCCTTTCTTCCTTGCGCCGCGGGGTTCGCCGCGCTCGGTATCGTAGGTGATGGTCAGCGTATCGGGGTCGAACATGACGCCCTGGAAGCGGGCGTAGGGACACATGTGCTTGCAAACCTGCTCGCGCATGTGACCGGCAAACAGATAGGTAAAGGCACCATAGAAAAACATCCAGAAAGTTTCCCAGGGTCCCAGCGAGAAACTCCAGGTCGAAACCCACAGGGTCTTGACCGGCGTGAAATAGCCGACGAAGGTGAAGCCGGTCCATAAGGACAGCAACGTCCAGGCGCCATACTTGGTGCTTCGCAACCAGAACTTGCGCGGACTCATGGGCGCCGCATCAAGCTTGATGCGGGCGTTGCGTTCGCCCTCGATCCTCTGTTCGATCCAGGTGAATATTTCCGTATAGACGGTTTGCGGACAGGCGTAGCCGCACCACAAGCGACCGCCGACCGCCGTAAACAGGAACAGCGAATAGGCCGATATGATCAGCAGGATGGCCAGGAAAAAAACATCCTGCGGCCAGAAAATCAAGCCGAAGATGTAAAACTTGCGCTCAACCAGATCGAACAGGACCGCCTGCCGTCCATTCCATGGCAACCAGCACACGCCATAGAAAACCAACTGGGTGATCCACACCAGAGCCCAGCGCCAGGTGGCGAATATCCCGCTGACCGCTCGCGGGTGGACCTTCTTGTGAACCTCGTAGAGACTTTCCTCGTCGAACTGCGGCTTGATCTCGACAATAGGCGTTGGAATTCGGGACGATGACGTCATGATTATCGTATTACGATATTCTTATATACCTCGGCAAAAACTCCCCGGCACGACTATAACTCCCGTGCCGGGGACCCTGCGTCAGTCTACTTCTTTTCCGCCGGTGCAGCCGCGTCCGCTGGCGCGGGAGCAGGTGCCGCCGCTGGTGCATCTTCCTTGGCACCACCACCAAGCCCATAGACGTAGGCGGTGAGGAGGTGCACCTTGGCATCGCCAAGGAAGTCACCGAAGGCCGGCATGCGGTTTACACGCCCCTTGGTGATGGTTTCGACAATGTCGGACTCGGAACTGCCGTACAGCCAGACCTTGTCGGCGAGGTTGGGCGCCACACCAAGCATGCCCTTGCCTTCGGGGCCATGGCAAGCACCGCAGGCCTGGGCAAAGAGATCCTTGCCGCGCTGCACGCGGATCGAATCCGCCGACAGCCCGGAAAGCGAGCGCACGTAGTTGGCAAGATCCTTGATCTGGTCGCCGTTCAGGTCAGGCTTGACGCCCTTGGCCGGCATTGCCGCATCGCGTCCCTTGTTGATCGATTCCTTGATCTGACTGGGCGTGCCGCCGAACAGCCAATCCTGATCGACCAGATTGGGGAAGCCCTTGGCTCCCTTGGCATCGGATCCGTGGCATTGAGCACAGTATGTCAGGAACAGGCGTTGCCCCATTTCCTTGGCTTCCGCGTTGGCTGCGACGGCACGGACATCCTGGGACTGGAACTTCTTGAAGATCGGGCCGTACTGCTCATCGGCCTTTTTCATTTCCGTCTCGTACTGGCCGCGCATGGTCCAGCCGAAGCTGCCGGCCATGTTGCCCAGTCCGGGATACAAAGCCAGATAGACCAGGGCGAAAATCACGGTGATGTAAAACATCCAGCGCCACCAGTTCGGCAGGGGATTGTTGTACTCCTCGAGGGTTTCATCCCAAACGTGCCCGGTGGTGTTCCCGGCGTTGGTCTTGGCCTTGTCCTGCAGCAACAGGAATACGCCGCATCCAATCACGCTGACCAGCGTGATCACGATGACGTACATGTTCCAGAAGCCGCTGACAAAATCGCTGGTATTTTTGAGATCCATGTCAGTTTCCTTTCAGTTATCGGCTTGTCCCGCACCCTTGCCCGGAACCAACGGCGAATCGTCGTCGAGTGGCAGCCGCGCAGCCTCGTCGTAAGTCTGCTTGCGGCGATCCGAGTAGGCCCACCAAACGATGCCCATGAACGCGAGGAACGCGAGCACCGTTACGATGGAGCGCAGGTCATTGATGTCCATTGTTAGCGCGTCTGCTTGAGAGCGAGTCCCATGCCCTGCAGGTAGGCGATCAGCGCTTCGATCTCGGTCTTGCCCGCCACTGCCTTGGGCGCATCCGCTATCTCCTTGTCGGTGTAGGGAACGCCGACGGCACGCAGAGCCGCCATCTTGGCGCCGATGTTCGGCTCCTTCAGGGGCCGATCAAGCCACGCATAGGCAGGCATGTTCGACTCGGGCACCACGTCACGCGGATTCATCAGGTGCGCGTAATGCCACTGGTCGGAGTAGCGGCCGCCGACACGATGCAGGTCCGGGCCGGTGCGCTTGGAACCCCATTGGAAGGGATGGTCATAAATGAACTCGCCGGCCACGGAATAGTGTCCATAGCGCTCGGTCTCGGCACGGAACGGACGGATCATTTGCGAATGGCAGTTGTAGCAGCCCTCGCGAATGTAGATGTCGCGTCCGGCCAGACGCAGCGGTTCATAGGGTTTCACCAGTTCATTCACCGGGGTCGTGGTCGACTTCTGGAAGAACAGAGGCACGATCTCGACCAGGCCGCCAAAGGCCACGGTAACGATGGTGAGGATGATCAGCAGCGGTACGCTGCGTTCGATCTTGTCATGGTTCAACATGATTCATAGCTCCTTAATCGTTGCGTTCGGCTTAATGGGCGCCAGCCGGTTCCAGCACCGGGGCGTCAGTCGCCTTGCCCGCCGCCATGGTGAGGAACATGTTGTAGGCCATGATGACCATGCCCGTCAGGAAGAGCAGGCCGCCAAGCAGGCGGATGGTCCAGAACGGATAGGTGGCCTTGACCGACTCGACGAAGGAATACGTCAGGGTACCGTCGGCATTGGTGGCACGCCACATCAAGCCCTGCATCACTCCGGCAATCCACATCGACGCGATGTACAGCACGACGCCGATTGTGGCGACCCAGAAATGGGTCTCGATCAGTTTCTTCGAGGCCATTTCGGTCTTGCCGAATACGCGCGGCAGGATGTAATAGGTGCAGCCGATGGCGATCATCGCCACCCAGCCCAGCGCGCCGCTATGCACGTGGCCGACCGTCCAGTCGGTGTAGTGCGAAAGCGCATTCACCGTCTTGATCGACATCATCGGACCTTCGAAGGTCGACATGCCGTAGAACGACAGCGAGGTGATCATGAACTTCAGGATCGGGTCGTCGCGCAGCTTGTGCCAGGCGCCCGACAGGGTCATGATGCCATTGATCATGCCGCCCCAGGAGGGTGCCAGCAGGATCAGCGAGAACAGCATGCCGATCGACTGGGTCCAGTCGGGCAGGGCGGTATAGTGCAGGTGGTGCGGACCGGCCCACATGTAGGTGAAGACCAGGGCCCAGAAGTGCACCACCGACAGGCGGTAGGAATACACCGGACGACCAGCCTGCTTCGGCACGAAGTAGTACATCATGCCGAGGAAGCCGGCGGTCAGGAAGAAGCCCACGGCATTGTGGCCGTACCACCACTGAATCATCGCGTCCTGGACTCCGGCATAGGCCGAGTAGGATTTGGGAGTCAGCACTCCGGCGGCGAAGACCGGGATTTCGGCACTATTGACCAGGTGCAACAGCGCCACGGTCAGGATGAAACCACCGAAGAACCAATTGGCCACGTAGATGTGGCTGACCTTGCGCTTGACCAGGGTACCGAAGAACACAATGGCATATGAAACCCATACCACGGTGATGAGGATGTCGATCGGCCACTCGAGCTCCGCATACTCTTTGCCGGAGGTGAATCCAAGCGGCAACGACAGCGCAGCGAGAACAATGATCAGTTGCCAACCCCAGAAGGTGAATGCCGCCAGGCTAGGGGCAAACAGGGGCGTATGGCTGGTACGCTGGACACAGTAGTAGGACGTTGAAAACAGCGCGCAGCCACCAAACGCAAAAATCACCGCATTGGTGTGCAAGGGGCGCAGACGCCCATAGCTCAGGAACTCGTGTACGTTCAGTTCCGGCCAGACCAACTGGGCGGCAATGATGACGCCGACCAGCATGCCGACGATGCCCCAGATAACGGTCATCACGGCGAACTGGCGCACGACTTTGTAGTTGTAAGTCGCTTGCGATTGCATGATGGATTCACCTCACATTGACAAAAAAAACCGGTTCACCGCCCGCAATGATGCGGTGCAGTATCGAAAATTTTCGGCAGATTACTCCTGTAACCCCCTCGCCCTTTGATACAGATCAAAATATATCCGACTTCAAGTGAAATAACTACTTTATAAGTATGGTTTATATCGCCATGGCTTTTTGCCAGGCTTGGGGTGCGCGGCACAACTCGTTGAATTCAGGCGAAAAAAAAGGGTGCGCAGCGCGCACCCCCAACCCCAACAGAGAGCCTTCGGGCAAAGGCCGAAACCTTTGCCATAAAACCCAGAGCAATTATGGTTAATCGCTGGGAACCCGGCATTGATCTGTGTCAAATCTACTTCAGTTTTGCGCCGCAGCGGTTCGGGGAAGCGGGCGATCCATTTGAGTTGTCGGTAGCTTCTCCATTCGGCGGATTCCGGTCGTCGTCCATCAGGATGCGGTAACCCGGGCCATCCAGATCGTCGTACTGATTGCTGCGCAATGACCACCAGAAAAAAATGGCGATCACGAACACAAGTACCAGCGACAGAGGGATCAGCAGATACAGGATGTCCATTTATTTGCTTTGCAAGCGCAGCGCGTTGAGAACCACGAGCAAGGAGCTCAGCGACATCCCGATTCCCGCCATCCAGGGTGTTACCCAACCCAGCATGGCCAAGGGTATCGCCAGAAAATTGTAGGCAAAGGCCCAGGCCAGATTTTGCCGCACGATACGAAGCGTGCGCCGGGCCAAGGCCACACCCCGGGGTAGCGACAGCAGATCGTTGCCGAGCAGCACGACATCGGCGTTGGCCCGCGCCAGGTCAGCGCCTCCCCCCATCGCCACCGACACCTGGGCTTGGGCCAGCACTGGTGCGTCGTTGACACCATCCCCAACCATTGCCACGGTGGCACCACCGGCCTGGAGTTCCAGAACCCCGGCATGCTTGTCCTCGGGGCGCAATCCGGCACGAATATCCCCGATACCCAACGCCGCACCGACACCCTGCGCTGCCGATGGTGCATCGCCGCTGAATATCGACAGCCCGACATCCATGTCCGCCAACTGTCTGGCCATGGCCGGCGCTTCCGGTCGCAAGCCGTCGCTCAGGCGGAAAAATGCCTGCCATCCGGCGGCATTGCCCAGCGCGATCACCGTATCACCTTCGGCGATTCTGGACTGGACGCTTTCGGGCACCGCTTCCGCATGCAGTTCGGCGACAAAGCCGGGGCGGCCCAACCGCCAGCTTCTGTCATCGATCACCCCCTCCACCCCGGCGCCGGTAACGGCGCGCATGGCGTCCACGCGCAGATCCTTGCCCAAATCCCCGGCCGCGAGGGCACGCGCAATCGGATGCTCGGAGCCACGCTCCAACGCAGCGGCGATCCGCTGCGCCTCTTCTTCATCGCCGCGTATCGGCAGCGTTGAAACCAGCGTCATGCGACCGAATGTCAGCGTGCCGGTCTTGTCGAAGACGAAGCGGTCGGCGCGCGCCAGTGCCTCGATGGCATGACCGCGCGTAACGAGAACGCCATGTGCGGCCAGCGCGCCGGTGGCGACCGTCATGGCCGCCGGAGTCGCCAGCGAAAGGGCACAGGGACAACTGACCACCAGCACTGCGACAAAGACCCAGAGTGCGCGCGAGGAATCGATCCACCACCAGGCCCCGGCCGTTATCACGGCAAGCACGATCAGGGCGACGATGAATCGTCCCGCGACTCGATCCGCCAGTTCCACCAACCGGGGCTTTTCCGCTGCTGCCCGCTCCATCAGGCGCTGGATTGCCGCCAGGCGGGTCTCGTCGCCGACACGATCGACCCGCATCACCACCGGGCTGGCAGTATTGACGCTGCCGCCGATCATCAGATCGCCGATGGACTTGGACACGGGTCGGCTTTCACCCGTCAGCAAGGATTCATCCGCGGCACTGTCGCCATCGAGCACCACACCGTCCGCCGGCACCGTTTCGCCAGGTTTGATCAACACGGTGTCGCCCGCGCGCAAATCGGCGACGGCGACACGAAGGGCTCCCGCGTCGCCCTGTTGCGGCCACTCCGGCAACCGCGTCGCGAATGCGGGAATGGCCCGTGCCAGCGCTTCGACGCTACGTGCCGCCTTCTGCCGCGCCATCATTTCCAGATAACGCCCCGAAAGCAGGAAGAAAACGAACATGGTCACCGAGTCGAAGTACACCTCGCCGGAGGCGGACAGGGTGGCCCAGAGACTGGCGGCAAAGGCGGTGCCTATGCCCAGCGCGACGGGAACATCCATGCCAACCCGGCGCAGCCACAGATCGCGCCATGCACTGACGAAGAACGGCGCCGCAGAGTACAGCATCACCGGCGTGGTCAGGATCAGGCTGGCCCAGCGCATCAGCTGTTCGATGTCGGCCGTCATGTCGCCATCCGCGAGATAAACCGGGACGGCGTACATCATCACCTGCATCATGCCGAAACCGGCAACGAACAAGCGCCATAGCGCGGCCTTGCGCTCCTTGCGCGCAAGCTCCTCGGAGCGGCTGACATCATAAGGATGGGCGCGATAGCCGATGGCGGCAATCGCTTCCAGGATTGCCGAGAGGCGGGTTTCCCCGTCATCCCAACTCACGCGCGCGCGTCGCGTCGTGTAATTGATGTCCACCGAAACGACACCGGGCTGTCGTCGCAAGTGCGATTCGTTGAGCCAGACACAGGCGGCGCAGGTAATGCCTTCCAGAATCAGCGCGGCTTCCCGCACATGCTCGCCAGCGCCCGCCGCGCGGCGGACAAAACTCTTTTGTACATCCGGATGGTCGAACAAGCCGAGTTCCGCGATGGCCGGCGGCAGCGCTTCGCGAGGCGACTCCGGAAGCGCGTCACGATGCCGATAGTAGTCCGCCAGGCCATTGCCCACAATGGCCTGGGCAACGGCCCGGCAGCCGGCGCAGCACATCGCGCGCTGCTCGCCGCCGATATCAACGCTGAACTCCGCGTCCGCCGGTAGCGGCAGACCGCAGTGGTAGCAGGCCTCGTGAGCGGCCATTCCGTGTGTCGGCCGTTTCGCCCGGCGACTACTTCGGGGCCATGCGGATGGCGCCGTCGAGACGGATCACCTCACCATTGAGCATTTCGTTTTCGACGATATGCTTCACCAGCGCCGCGTATTCGGCCGGCTTGCCCAAGCGCGAGGGGAAGGGAACCATCTTGCCCAGGGCGTCCTGAACCTCCTGCGGCATGCCCAACAGCATCGGGGTTTCGAAAATGCCGGGGGCGATGGTCATGACGCGAATGCCGAAACGCGCCAGCTCGCGCGCAATCGGCAGGGTCATCCCCACCACACCGCCCTTCGACGCGGCATAGGCCGCCTGTCCGATCTGCCCGTCGTAGGCAGCGACCGATGCGGTGCTGACAATCACACCGCGTTCGCCGGCCGCATTCGACTCTGCCTTGCTCATCGCCTCGGCCGCCAGCCGGATCATGTTGAAGCTGCCGATCAGATTGACGCTGACGGTACGCGAAAAGACCTCCAGCGAGTGCGGACCGTTGCGTCCCAGCACCTTTTCGGCCGGAGCAATGCCGGCGCAATTGACCAGGCCGTGCAAACCGCCGAACGCAGCCAGCGAGGCATCGACGCAGGCGCGCGCACTGCTCTCGTCCGCAACATTGGTGGCCACGAACCGTGCGTTGGCGCCCAGCTCGGCGGCCAGTGCGTTTCCGGCGGCTTCGTTGAGGTCGGCCAGCACCACCTTGGCGCCATCGGCAACCAGCAGGCGCGCGGTTCCGGCACCCAGGCCCGAAGCGCCACCCGTGATGATGAAGACACTATCCCTGATCTGCATGAATTACCTCGCAAGCCCGGCTTCCCCCGCAGAGCGGAGAGGCCAAAGAAAAAGGGCCTGTCGCCCGGCGGGGCGACAGGCCCTGGAATTGGTGCTGTTGGCCGGAATCGAACTGGCGACCTACTGATTACGAATCAGTTGCTCTACCAACTGAGCTACAACAGCATTTTGAGCGGAGGAGGATTATAACCGCGCGCCCCGCCGCATGGCAACGCAAGCCGCCTCGCGACCGGCGCTGGGCGGCTATTCGAGGAGTTCCCTGGGGATCGGGAAGTTGACGTTTTCCGGAACGCCGTCCAGGGTTTGTACCTGGGTTGCGCCCAGAGCCCGCAAGCGATCGACGACGCCATTCACCAGTATTTCGGGAGCCGAGGCGCCCGCCGTGACGCCGGCACGCGAATTCGCCGCCAGCCATGCGGGATCGATCTGCTCGGCACCGTCCACCAGATAGGCCGGCACGCTGCTGTTGGCGGCAACCTCACGCAGGCGATTGGAGTTGGAGCTGTTCCTGGAGCCGACGACGATCACCAGATCGACCTTTCCTGCCAGGGCCTTGACCGCGTCCTGACGATTCTGCGTCGCGTAGCAGATGTCGTCCTTGCGCGGCCCGATGATGTTGGGGAAGCGCGCCGTCAGCGCATGCACTATGACACGAGCATCGTCGACCGAGAGCGTGGTCTGCGTGACATAGGCCAGTGGCGCCGCCCGGTCGCCCCCGAGATCCAGCTGGCCGACATCCTCGACGTTCTCCACCAGATACATCTTCCCGGTGGCCTGCCCCATGGTGCCTTCGACTTCCGGGTGACCCTTGTGTCCGATCATGATGATCTCGTAGCCCTGCTTGTGCAGGCGCGCGACTTCCAGATGCACCTTGGTTACCAGCGGGCAGGTCGCGTCATACACCCGCAACCCGCGCGCGTCGGCTTCCTGGCGCACCGACTGCGGCACGCCGTGGGCGCTGAAAATCACTGTGGCGCCGTCCGGCACCTCGACCAGGTCCTCGACGAAAACCGCTCCCTTGGCCTTGAGGCCATCGACCACGTAACGGTTGTGCACCACCTCGTGCCGAACGTAGATCGGGGCGCCGAATTTTTCCAGGGCGCGTTCGACAATGGCGATGGCACGTTCGACCCCGGCACAAAAGCCGCGCGGATTGGCGAGGAGTATCTGCATCACATGATTCCCAGTACTTCGACTTCGAAGCGTATGGCCTTGCCCGCCAGCGGATGATTGAAATCAACCAGTACCGCTTCGGCATCCAGCTCGCGCACGAAGCCGGCGAATTTGTCGCCGGCGGGCGAGGAGAATTCGATCAGGCCGTGCAGTTCGGGCGTGGCCCCTGACGGCAGATCGGTCACGGCGATGCGTTGCACCAGCTGCGGATTGTGGGCGCCGAAGGCCTGGTCCGGGTCGAGCAGGAAGACGTGCCGCTGGCCGGGCTCGATGCCGATGATGCATTGCTCGAGCATGGGTGCCAGTTCGCCGGTACCAAGCTGCATGGTGGCTGGACCACCGCCGAAGGTACTAACCAGTTCGACATCGTCGCTGTTGGCGACGCGGTAATGCAGGGCGATGTAGCTGTCAGCCTGAACGGTTTCGCTCATGGGGTTTCCTTGGGCAGCCGCCACTGCTGCACGAGCATCAGGGCGACACCGACGGTGATGGCCGAATCGGCCACGTTGAAGGCCGGCCAATGATAGCCGGCCAGATGAAAATCGAGAAAATCGACCACGGCGTCAAAACGCAGGCGGTCGATCATGTTGCCCAGCGCGCCCGCCAGTATCAACGACACGGCAAGCGGCAGCAGGCGCTCGCCGGCATGCCTGCGCAGCAGGCTCAGCAGCCAGACCGAGATGCCCAGCGCCAGGCTGACGAAAAACCACTTCTGCCAACCGCCCGCCCCGGCCAGGAAGCTGAATGCCGCGCCCGAGTTATAGACCAGCACGAGGTTGAAGAAACCGGACACCGGGCGCAACTCGTGCAAGCGGAAATTGCCCAGCATCCATTGCTTGGTCGCCTGGTCGACCACGATGATCGCGGCGACAAGCAGCAACCAAAGGCCCAGGGCCCGCTTCGCCTCAGGCAAAGCGACGCGCCTCCCCGTCACCGAACAGGTTCGAGGTACAACGGCCGCAAAGTTCCGGATGCCCGGCATCGTGGCCGACATCGCCACGCCAATGCCAGCAGCGGGCGCACTTGGCATGAGCCGTCGGCGTCACGGAAATCGACTCGGCCTCCACGCTCTCGACCCTGAACAAGCTGGCCTTGGAGCAGATCAGCACGAAGCGCAGATCGTCGCCCAGCGAGGCCAGCACATCGTATTTGCCACCGGCGGCGCGAATCTCGACTTCGGCTTGCAGCGAAGAACCAATCTTCCCGGCCTCGCGTTGCGCTTCCATGGCCTTGGTAACTTCGGCGCGTACCTCGCGCAGTTGGGTCCACCGTGTCACCAGCGCCGACTCTTCGGCCGACTCCGGCAGCGTGTGCCAGGTGGACAGCATTACGCTCTCGCCCTGCTCATTTTTGCCATGCGTCACCGACCAGATTTCTTCGGCGGTGAAGGAAAGCACCGGCGCCATCAGGCGCGTTACGGTTTGCAGGATGTGCCACAGCGCACTTTGCGCCGCGCGCCGCGACGGCGAGTCCGCGGCGGTGGTGTAGAGGCGATCCTTGAGGATGTCGAGGTAGAAGGCGCCCAGGTCTTCCGAACAGAAATTCATCAGCGCCTGGATCACCTTGTGAAACTCGAAGCGCTCGTAGTCGGCGGCGCACTGCGACTGCAGCTCGCGCGTCAGCGCCAGTGCGTAACGATCGGCCTCCAGCCACTGCCCCACCGGCAACATCTGTTTCGCCTGATCGAAGTCGGCGGTATTGGCGAGCAGGAAGCGCAGGGTGTTGCGCAGGCGGCGATACACCTCGACCACGCGCGCCAGGATTTCCTTCGAAATGGACAGTTCGCCGGAATAGTCGGTGGCCGCCACCCAGAGGCGCAGGATCTCGGCGCCCAGCGTGTCGGATACTTCCTGTGGCGCGACGACATTGCCCTTGGACTTGGACATCTTCATGCCCTTGCCGTCGACCACGAAGCCGTGGGTCAGCAAGCCCTTGTAGGGCGCACGGCCATCGATCGCGGCGCCGGTGAGCAGGCTGGAATGGAACCAGCCGCGATGCTGGTCCGAGCCTTCGAGGTAAAGGTCGGCGGGATAGCTCGACCCGGATCGGTGCGAGCCGCGCAGCACCGTGCGGTGGGTAGTGCCGGAATCGAACCAGACGTCGAGTGTATCGCGCATCTTGTCGTATTGGCCGGCCTCGTCACCCAGCAACTCCAGCGCGTCAAGGCTGAACCAGCCCTCGATGCCCTGCTGCTCGACACGTTTGGCGACCGCTTCCAGCAGTTCCAGGGTACGCGGATGCGGCTCGCCGGTCTCCTTGTGCAGGAAGAAGGGAATCGGCACACCCCAGTTGCGTTGGCGCGAGACGCACCAGTCCGGGCGATTGGCGATCATCGCATGCAGCCGGGCCTGGCCCCAGTCGGGGTAGAACTTCGTCGCCTCGACGGCGGCCAGTGCGGCGTCGCGCAGGCTGGGCCTGTCGGCCGCCTCGCGCCGCTCCATCCCCACGAACCATTGCGTGGTGGCGCGATAGATGATCGGCGTCTTGTGCCGCCAGCAGTGCATGTAGCTGTGGCTGATCTCGCCGCTGGCGAACAGGCAGCCAGTCTCGGCGATCTTCTCGATGATCACCGGGTTGGCCTTCCAGACGAACATGCCGCCAAAGAATGGCAGGTTCGCTGCAAACACGCCATCGCCCTGCACCGGGGTGAGGATTTCCTCGTTGCGCATGCCGTGCTTCTTGCAGGAATCGTAGTCTTCCAGGCCATAGGCCGGCGCGCTGTGCACGATGCCGGTGCCGGCATCGAGCGTGACGTACTCGCCCAGATAGACGGGCGAGCTGCGCTCGTAGAAGGGATGGCGAAACTTCACCAGGGCCAGCGCGGCACCCTTGCAGGCACCGAGGATGCTGCCGGCGAGCCCATAGCGCTCCAGTGCTGCCGCGCGCAGCTCGGCGGCGAGGATCAGGCAACCGCGCTCGGTCTGCACCAGTTCGTAGGTGAAGTCCGGATGCATGTTGAGCGCCTGGTTGCCGGGAATGGTCCACGGCGTGGTGGTCCAGATCACCGTGAAGCAGTCGCCGGCCGGCAGCGCCGCAATGCCGAAGGCATGGGCGATGCGCTCGCGTTCAGAGTCGTCGAGGCGGAACCCGACATCGATCGCCGGCGAATTCTTGTCCTGGTACTCCACTTCCGCCTCAGCCAGCGCCGAACCGCAATCGAAGCACCAGTTCACCGGCTTCAGGCCCTTGAACAGGTAGCCGCGCCGGTACAGCTCGCCGACGGCGCGAATCTCGTCGGCCTCGTTGCCGAAGGCCATGGTCAGGTAGGGATCGTCCCAGTCGCCGAGCACGCCGAGGCGGATGAAATCCTTCTTCTGCCGCGCCACCTGTTCGGTGGCATAGCTGCGGCATAGCGCGCGCGCCTTGTCGCCCGGCAGGTGCTTGCCGTGGGTCTTTTCGATCTGGTGCTCGATCGGCAGGCCATGGCAGTCCCAGCCCGGCACATAGGGCGCGTCGAAGCCGGCGAGGGTCTTGGAGCGAACGATGATGTCCTTGAGGATCTTGTTCACCGCGTGGCCGATGTGGATGTCGCCATTGGCATAAGGCGGGCCGTCGTGCAGCACGAAACGCGGCCGCCCCTCCGCCGCCTTGCGGATGCGCTGATACAGCTTGCCGTCCTGCCAGGCCTGGACCCAGGCGGGCTCCCGCTTGGCGAGGTCGCCCCGCATCGGGAAAGGCGTGTCGGGCATGTTCAGGGTTTTGCGATAATCAGCCATGGGTCTTGCCATCGGAAGAGCGGGATTGGAAATAGGCGCGCACGTCGGCGACGTCACGGGCGATCTGCGCCTTGAGCGCATCCAGCGATTCGAACTTGGCTTCGCTGCGCAGCTTGTGCAAGAAATTCACGTCGACATGCATGCCGTAGATGTCGCGGTCGAAGTCGAGCAGATGGACTTCCAGCACTGGCTTCAAGCCTTCCGCCACGGTCGGCCGCACGCCGATGTTGGCGGCGCCCGGCAACGGCCGTTCGCCGATGCCCGATACCGTCACCGCGAACACGCCCGCGAGCGGCAGACGCTTGCGCCGTACCTGGATGTTGGCCGTGGGAAAACCGATGCCGCGGCCGATTTTCTTGCCGTCCATCACGCGCCCGGCAATCACGAAGGGGCGCCCGAGCAGTTGTTCGGCGCGCTCGATATCGCCCGCCGCCAGCGCCTCGCGCACCGCGGAACTGGAGACACGGAGGCCGCCAAAATCAACGGTGCGCATGGCTTCGACGGCGAAGCCATGTTCCCCGCCGGCTTGTTGCAGCAGGGCGAAATCGCCGCCGCGCGCCTTGCCGAAGCGGAAATCGTCGCCGATGATCAGGTGCCGCACCGCAAGGCCGCGCACCAGGATGCGATCGATGAACTGGTCGGCCGTGAGCGATGCCAGCCGGCGGTCGAAACGGCAGACATGGACGCGATCGACGCCGGCCTCGGCCAGCAGTTCGATCTTGTCGCGCAGGCTGGCCAGGCGCGCCGGCGCCTGCTCGGGAGCGAACAGCTCGCGCGGATGCGGTTCAAAGGTGAGCACGGTGGCCGGCGAGGCCAGTTCACGCGCCTTGGCCTTCAATTCCTGGAGCAGCGCGCGATGGCCGAGATGCACGCCATCGAAATTGCCGATGGTCAGCACCGTGGACGTCGTCGCCCGCTCGGGGACACCGCGAAAAACCAGCATGGGATGGGGACAGCGGGGAAAGGCGCGGATTATATCAATCCAGCCGCGCCAGCTTGGACTTGGCCAGCGGCGGATTCTTCGCGAAATAGCGCCGGATGCCCTTGAGGATAGCCTCGGCCATGCGCTCCTGGTAGGCCTCGTCGTTGAGCCGGGCTTCCTCTTCCGGGTTCGAGATGAAGGCGGTCTCGACCAGGATCGAGGGAATGTCCGGCGCCTTCAGCACGGCAAAGCCGGCCTGCTCGACATGGGCCTTGTGCAGGGTGTTGATGCGCCCGAGTTCACCCAGCACGTCCTTGCCCAGCTTGAGGCTGTCGTTGATCGTGGCGGTTTGCGAGAGGTCGAGCAGCGTGCGCGCGAGGTATGGGTCCTTGACGCCGAGATTGACGCCGCCGACCAGATCCGCCGCGTTCTCCTTGTTGGCCAGCCAACGTGCCGCCGAACTGGACGCCCCCGTCTCGGACAGCACGAAGACGCTGGAACCGCGCGCGGTAGGCTTGATGAAGGCGTCGGCATGCACCGAGACGAACAGGTCGGCCTGCACGCGGCGCGCCTTGGCCACGCGCTGGTGCAGCGGAATGAAGTAGTCGCCGTCGCGGGTCAGCACCGAGCGCATGTTGGGCGTCGCGTCGATTTTCTGTTTCAGGCGCCGCGCTACCGACAGCGTGACGTTCTTTTCATGGCTGCCGCCGCGACCGACAGCACCGGGGTCTTCGCCGCCATGGCCGGGATCGAGGACGATGGTGACCAGGCGCGTGACATCGGGCCTGGGGTCCGCCTTCTCCGGCTCGGCGGCATGCAGCTTGTCACCGGCGCGGCCCTCGCCACCGAGCTTCGATTCGGCCTTCAGTCCCTTGGGTTCCGCGGGCTCCGACTTGTCCAGCAAGGCCATCAGCGGATCGACGGGCTCGACCGGGTAGAGGTCCAGCACCAGGCGATGACCATACTCGCCGACCGGCTTGAGGGCAAAGACCTGGGGCTTGACCTCGCCCTTGAGTTCAATCACCAGACGCACCACGCCCGGCTTGTTGCGTCCGGCACGGATCAGCTTGATATGGGGGTCGGCCTCGATGATCTTGGTCGGCAGGGTTTGCAGCACCTGGTTGAACTCGACCCCTTCGAGATCGACCACCAGCCGCTCCGGGTCCTTGACCAGCATCTGCGTGTAGCGGATCGCCTGATCGTTTTCCAGGGTGACGCGGGTGTAGTCGCGCGCCGGCCAGACGCGCACCGCAAGCACGCTGGCCATCGCCGTGGCGCCAGCGCCGACTCTGGTGACCAGCAGCGTCAGGCCGGCGGCGGCGTACTTGAGGACCTCACGCCGGCGAGGCATGTGCGTCCCCTGGCGCTGGCGGCGGAAATCCGCGCCACGCGTCCCTCGTTTGCCGCGCCGGGCGGCACGCGCAATTCAATCTGGATATCCGCCGCAGGCAAAAAGGGCGCGGCTTTTTCCGGCCATTCGACCAGGCAGATTCCACCGGCTGAAAAATACTCGTCGAGCCCCGCATCGAGATACTCTTCCGCGTGATTGAATCTATAGAAATCAAAGTGATAGAAGTTTAATCCAGAAACGACGTGAATTTCAATCAAAGTATAGGTCGGGCTTTTCACCGGGCCGCTTTCGCCGGCGGCGCGCAACAGTCCGCGCACCAGCGTGGTCTTGCCGGCGCCGAGGTCGCCGTCCAGCCAGACCACCATGCCCGGCCGCAGATGCGCGGCCAGCTGCGCACCCAGTGCCACGGTGGCGGCTTCGTCGGCCAGCGCTAACGTAAGATGATCATCATGCATGGTCAGGACATACTCGACGCAAACCGCGCGGCCCACCTCAAGGAAGACATACGGCGCTGGGGCCGCGAACTGGGATTCGATGCCATCGGCTTTGCCGGCGCGGATCTCGGCAACGCCGGCCTCGGGCTTGCCGCCTGGCTGGCGGCGGGCTGCCACGGCGAGATGGATTATATGGCCGCCCATCACAGCGAGACCGGGCACAAGCGCGCCGAACCCGGCCAGTTGCTGCCAGGCACGCGGAGCATCATCACCGCACGCCTGAATTACCGTGTCGCCAGCGCCGACTCCCGGACCGTGCTCGCCGACAGCGAGCGCGCCTTTGTTTCACGTTACGCCCTGGGGCGCGACTACCACAAGCTGCTGCGCCAGCGCCTGCAAAAACTGGCCGAGCACATCGCGCAGGCGATCGGCCCCTATGCCGGCCGCGTATTCACGGATTCGGCGCCGGTGATGGAAGTCGAACTGGCACGCAACAGCGGCCTCGGCTGGCGCGGCAAGCACACCCTGCTGCTCGACCGTGATGCCGGCTCGTATTTCTTCCTCGGCGAAATCTATACCGACCTGCCGCTGCCGCCCGACGCGCCAGTCACCGACCATTGCGGCAGCTGCACGGCCTGCCTCGACGCCTGCCCGACCGCTGCGATCACCGAAGCTTATCGGCTCGACGCGAGGCTGTGCATTTCCTACCTGACCATCGAGGCCAAAGATGCCATCCCGGAAACGCTGCGGCCGCTGCTGGGAAACCGGATCTACGGTTGCGATGACTGCCAGCTGGCCTGCCCCTGGAACCGCTTTGCGCCACTCACGCGCGAGGCCGATTTCGCGCCGCGTCTGGGGCTGGATCAGGCTCGACTGGTCGAGCTGTTTGCCTGGAGCGAAGCCGAGTTCAATGAACGCCTTGCCGGCTCGCCGATCCGCCGCATCGGCCACCAGCGCTGGCTGCGCAACATCGCCGTGGCGCTGGGCAATTCAGCGCGCAACGATGCCGCGATTCAGGCATTGCGCAGCCGCGCCGACGACCCCTCGCTGCTGGTGCGCACCCATGTCGCCTGGGCGCTGGCGCGTCACGGCGAAGCGTTGAGTCAGCGTTAAACGACAGGGTGGGCCGCTTGTGATATCGAGCGAAGCGAGCCGATTGGGAACCCCCCGCGAGGGGGCGAAGGGGGGGCGGGTGTCCGAAAAGGGCTGACTTTCATGAAGCGGGGTGATGTTTCCCGCATCATGAAAGTTAACGCGCCACTGGGCGCGCCGGGTCGGCGCACCATTCGCTCCAGGAACCGGGATAGAGCTTCGATCCGGAAAACCCGGCGACTTCCATCGCCAGCAGGTTATGACAGGCGGTGACGCCGGAACCGCACTGCTGGATCACCGTCGACGGTGCCTTGCCGCCCAGCAGGGCGGCAAACTCCTCGCGCAATTCGGTGGCCGGCTTGAAAAAGCAGCCGGCATCGTCGAGGTTCTCGAAATAAAAGCGATTGACGGCGCCGGGGATGTGTCCGCCGACCGGATCGAGGGTTTCGTTCTCGCCGTGAAAGCGCTCGGGGCTGCGCGCATCGAGGATCAGCGCATTCTCGGCGCCAAGGCAGGCGGCTACGTGGGCCGTATCCACCGCCAGCTCGCGTGGCCGCGCCGCGAAGTTACGCGGCGCCACGCCCGGCACCGCTTCCTCAAGCGCGCGCTTGCTGCGCTTCCAGCCGGCGAGGCCGCCATCGAGCACGGCGACCTTGTCGTGCCCGAGCCAGCGCAACATCCACCACAGACGCGACGCGAAAATGCCGCCTTCATTGTCATAGGCCACCACCTGGGTCCCGGCATCGACACCGCAGTCAGACATCCGGGCGGCAAAATCCGCCGCCCCGGGCAAGGGGTGGCGGCCATTGCGGCCTGTCCTGGTCCCGGACAAGTCCTCGTCAAGATGAAGGAACACGGCGCCGGGAATATGGCCCCGTGCGTAGGCCTGGCGACCGTATTCGGTATTTTTCAGGTCGTGACGGCAATCGAAGATGCGCCATTCCGGGTGTGCGGCAAGCTCATCGGCGCTGACCAGCAGTTGACAACCTGGCGTGCTCACTCCATGACTTCCGCCAGCCAGGCGCGGGCTTCGGCCTCGTCCTCGAACACCGTCAGGTCGGCGTTGACGAACAACTGCGACAGCCAGGCGCTCCAGGCCACCCATTGGCTGTTGGTGATCACGGCAATGCGCCGGAAGTCGCCCGAATGCGCTTGCGAGAAGCGGATTTCCTCCCAGGCCACGTCCAGCGTGAAGTCCGCCATCTCGCGCAGATCGACGAGCAGATCAACGGGGCCGGCAAACTTGATTTCATACAGCACGAGTTCCTCGAACTCCTTGAAATCAGCCAAGGTAAATTCGCCGAGCACGGCGAATTCGACAAGATGAGCCTGATGCTGGGTGGTGATCATGATGGTTCTCCTTTGCTTGGAGAATAATCGGCGCAGGCATAAAAGACAATGCGCAGCCGCAGGCACCGCTGGCCTTCAGCAAAAAGCCCGCACAAGGCGGGCTTTCGGGGGCGGCAAACGTCGCCTCGGAAGTGTTACTTCTTGGCCTTCCTGCCCGCCACGGCCTGCTTGAAACCGGCGCCGGCGCTGAACTTCGGCACGGTGGTCGCGGGAATCTTGATGCTGGCGCCGGTCTTCGGGTTCTTGCCGGTGCGCGCGGCGCGCTTGGCCGACTTGAAGCTGCCGAAACCCACCAGGGTCACGGTATCGCCCTTGGCCACGGCCTTGACCACCGCGGCAATGATTCCATCCAGCGCCTTGCCCGCGGCCGCCTTGCTGATGTCGGCCTGCCTGGCGGCGATTTCAATCAGTTCTGCTTTGTTCATGCTCGATATTCCTCCGGAAATTGGCGGGTACCCCGCGTAAGAAATATTTTAGGCCCGGCCCTGTACGGCCCGCCAAGGAATTTATGCACGCCAGCCCTGCGATGTTGCGATGACGCCGCCCCCCAGGCAGACCTTCGATTCGTAGAGCACCAGCGACTGGCCGGGCGTCACCGCCCATTGCGGGGCGGCGAACATCACCTCGCATTCGGCATCGTCGACGCGCTCCACCTGGCAGGCGGCATCCGGCTGGCGGTAGCGCGTCTTCGCCGCATACACCCAATGCGTATGCGGCGCCCGACCGGAAACCCAGGACAAGTCGCGCGCCACCAGGCTGGCGGAAAGCAAGGCCTCGTGCTCGTGTCCCTGCACGACGTAAAGTATGTTCGCCGTCATGTCCTTGGCGGCGACGAACCAGGGCTCTTCCGGCGCGCCGCGCACGCCGCCGATGCCCAGACCTTCGCGCTGGCCCAGGGTGTAATACATCAGGCCTTCGTGTTTGCCGACCGCGCGATCGCTGCCCAGCACGCGAATCTGGCCCGGCTCGCGCGGCAGGTAGCGCGCCAGAAACTCGCGGAAAGGCCGCTCGCCGATGAAGCAGATGCCGGTCGAATCCTTGCGCGCATGGTTGGGCAAGCCGGCCTCGGCGGCGATGCGCCGCACATCGCGCTTGTACAGGTGGCCGACCGGGAACAAGGTCTTCGACAACTGCACCTGGTTGAGCCGGTGCAGGAAATAGCTTTGGTCCTTGCTGCCGTCCTCGGCCTTGAGCAACTGCCATGCGCCGAGGAATTCGCGCACCTGGGCATAGTGGCCGGTGGCGATCTTCTCCGCGCCCAAAGTCATCGCATGGTCGAGGAAGGCCTTGAACTTGATCTCCGAATTGCACAGCACATCCGGATTCGGCGTGCGGCCGGCCTGGTACTCGCGCAGGAAATCGGCGAACACCCGTTCCCGGTATTCCGCCGAGAAATTGACCGCCTCAAAATCGATGCCGATCACGTCGGCTGCCGCCGCGGCATCCACCAAATCCTGCCGCGAGGAGCAATACTCCTCGTTATCGTCGTCCTCCCAGTTCTTCATGAACAGGCCGATCACCTCGTAGCCGTCGCGCTTGAGCAGGAGCGCGGCCACCGAGGAATCGACCCCGCCCGACAAACCAACGATGACTTTTCCCTTGGACATGTGGATCAACCGTAGTGGCTTATCAATTCCAGCGGATGGCGCCGCCCGGCCAGGCAATCCGCCACGCACTGCCAGACCAGCGGACTGCGATGGCGCCCGGCGCTGGCGCGGATTTCCTCCGGCGTCATCCACACCGCGCGCAGGATGCCGGCGTCCAGCTGGCGCTCCGGATGGTGCTCACCCAGTTCGCCGCAAAACGCAAAGCGCAGGTAGGTGATGTCGCCCGCCGGGCGCGGCCACTGATAGACGCCGACCAGCGCGGTCGGGCGGAAGCTCCAGGCGGTTTCTTCGAGCGCTTCGCGCGCGCAGGCCGCAACCAGCGATTCACCCTGATCGAGATGCCCGGCGGGCTGGTTGAAACGCAAACCGTCGTCGGTTTCCTCCTCGACCAGCAAAAAGCGGCCGTCGCGCTCGATCAGCGCGGCGACCGTGACATTGGGTTTCCACGGACGTTGTTCCATCCGGGCATTCTAGCGCCTGCTAAAATCCCCCTTCCACTCAACGCAATGCTGGAGATTCCCCATGTCCATGGCCGACCGTGACGGCTTCATCTGGTACGACGGCAAGCTCGTGCCCTGGCGCGACGCGACCACCCACGTGTTGACCCATTCGCTGCACTACGGCCTGGCGGTATTCGAAGGCGTGCGGGCCTACAAGACCGACGCCGGCACCGCCATCTTCCGCCTCAAGGAACATACCGACCGCCTGTTCGCCTCGGCCCACATCTACCGCATGCCGATGCCCTTCGACAAGTCGACGCTGATCGAGGCGCACAAGGAAGTCGTGCGCAGCAACAAGCTCGAATCCTGTTACCTGCGGCCGATCGCCTTCTACGGTTCGGAAAAGATGGGCGTCAGCCCGCGCGGCGCGGCGACCCACGTTTCGATCGCCGCCTGGCCCTGGGGTGCCTACCTGGGCGAGGAAGGCCTGGAGAAAGGCATCCGCGTCAAGACCTCCAGCTATTCGCGCCACCACGTCAATGTGAACATGGCGCGCGCCAAGTTCGCCGGCACCTACGCCAACTCCATCCTCGCCAACATGGAAGCCACCGAAGACGGCTACGACGAGGCCCTGCTGCTCGACGTCGATGGCTTCGTCGCCGAAGGCGCCGGGGAGAACCTCTTCGTCATCAAGGACGGCGTGATCTACGAACCGGAAATCGCCTCGGCGCTGATGGGCATCACCCGCGCCACGGTGATCACGCTGGCCGCCGAACTGGGCTACAAGGTGATCGCCAAGCGCCTGACGCGCGACGACATCTATATCGCCGACGAGGCCTTCTTCACCGGCACCGCCGCCGAAGTGACGCCGATCCGCGAACTCGACAACCGTGTCATCGGCAGCGGCAGCCGCGGCCCGATCACGGCCAAGATCCAGAGCCTGTTCTTCGACGTGGTGAACGGCCGGGTGCCGGCCCACGCCGACTGGCTCAGCATTGTTTGATCCACGGGGAAGAACGCCATGCCCACTCTCGACGAAACCCAGCGTGTAATCGACGTCACCGCCCACGACCTGCCGCTGGCCTGCCCGCGCCCGGGTGCCCCGCTCTGGGCGCGCCATCCCAAGGTCTATATCGATCTGCTCAAGGGCGCCGACGGCGAAGCTGCCTGCCCCTATTGCGGTACGCAATACCGCTTTACCGGCGAGCGCCCCAAGGGCCACCACTAGGCCGGTCCGATTCGATGCGTCACCGCTCGTGAAGACCCTGGTCGTCGCTCCCTCCTGGATCGGCGACACGATCATCGCGCAGCCGCTGCTGAGCCTGATCAAGCAGCGCGATGCGGAGGCGCGTATCGAAGTTTTTGCCGCCGACTGGTCGGCGCCCCTGTTGCGGCGCATGGCCGAGGTCGACGCCGTCATCACCAATCCCTTCGGCCATGGCAGCCTGGCCCTGGGCGCGCGGCGCGACATTGGTCGCCGTCTCGCCAGCGCCGACTTTGATATCGCCTATGTCCTGCCAAATTCCTGGAAATCGGCACTGGTGCCGTATTTCGCCGGGATTCCACTGCGCGTCGGCTATCACGGCGAAGCGCGTTACCTGCTGCTGAACCGCCGCCAGCGGCCGGACAATGTGCGCCACCCCAGGCTGGTGCAACGCTATGCGGCACTGGCCGGGCCCTTGCCGGAGGTTCTGCCGCAACCGCGGCTGACATCCTCGGCGGAACGGCAGGCGGCGGTGCGCCAGGCGCTCGGCTTGCCGCAGGACGCAGCGCCGGTGATCTTCTGCCCGGGCGCCGAGTACGGTCCCGCCAAGCGCTGGCCCGCCGCCCATTTCGCCGCGCTGGCGCGCCACCTCGCCGACAAAGGCTGGCCGGTCTGGCTGGTCGGCGCGGCCAAGGATGTTGCCGTCGGCGAGGAGATTTCCGGCCTGTCCTCCGGCGCCGCGCTGAACCTCTGCGGCAAGACCGGGCTGGCACAGGTGATCGACCTGATCGCGGGAGCACGTGCCGTGGTCAGCAACGACTCCGGGCTGATGCATGTCGCCGCCGCCCTCGACCGCCCCCTGGTGGCGCTCTACGGCTCCTCGTCGCCGGACTACACACCGCCCTTGTCGCCCCATGCGAAAATCCTGTCGCGCAAGCTGGCCTGCAGCCCCTGCTTCAAACGCGAGTGTCCTCTGGGGCATTTCGATTGCCTGATGCAGCTCGATCCGCAGCAAGTTGCGACTGCCCTGGATACTTGACCGTGCCCGGCCAGAAGATCTTCGCCACGCCACAGGATGCCGAAGCCGCGTTCTACGAAGCGCTGGAACGCTGCGATGCCGACGCCATGATGGCGGTCTGGGCCGAAGACGAGGAAGTCACCTGCATCCATCCCGGCGGACCGCGCCTGGTGGGGTTCGCGGCGATCCGCGAGGCCTGGCGCGCGATTTTCGCCAACGGCATGCGCCTGAAACTGCGCCTGTCGCAGAACACCGCGGTCAGTACGCCCTTCGCCGTGGTCAGCACCGTGCTCGAACATTTTTCCACGCTCGACGACCAGGCCGTCAACGCGCCGGTGGTGGCGACCAACGTCTATGTGCGCAGCGCCCTCGGCTGGCGCATGGTGGCTCACCATGCCTCGCCGGTGCCACCCGGCAGCCTGGGCGACGCCACACGCATCCTGCATTGATGCCCGCGGTCGGCCAAGTCGGCCCTTATCAGGCGCCGCGCTGGCTGCCTGGGGCGCACGCGCAAACCATCTGGCCCCTGCTGATCAAGGGCCCGCTGCCCGACTACCGACGCGAACGCTGGGAAACCCCGGACGGCGATTTCATCGACCTCGACCGCATCGACGGCGCGCCCGACGCGCCCTGCCTGACCTTGTTCCACGGCCTGGAAGGCAGTTCCCGCAGCCATTACGCACGCCGCCTGATGCACGCCGCAAGTCGGCGCGGCTGGCACGGCGTGGTGGTGCATTTTCGCGGCTGCTCGGGCGAAGCCAACCGGCTGCCGCGCGCCTATCACTCGGGCGACTCCGCCGAAATCGACTGGGTGCTGCGTCGCCTGCATGCCGCCGGCTATCCGGCGCTGTTCGCGGCCGGCGTTTCCCTGGGCGGCAACGCGCTGCTGAAATGGGCGGCGGAACTCGCAGACGCACCAGGCCGGCCGGTCGCGGCCATCGCCACGGTGAGTGTCCCGCTCGACCTGGCGGCGGCCAACCAGGTACTGTCGAGCGGCTTCAACCTGATCTATGCCCGCCACTTCCTGCGTACGCTGATACCCGCCGCGCTGGAAAAAAATCGACGCTTCCCGGGCCGCTTCGACATCCGGCGCGCGCTGACCGCCCGCAGCCTGCGCGACTTCGACGATGCGGTAACGGCACCCCTGCACGGCTTTGCCGGCGCCGACGACTACTACGCGTGCAGCAGCGCCGGGCCGCTGCTGCAGGATATCCGCCTGCCGACGCTGCTGCTGCATGCGGCCAACGATCCCTTCCTGCCGCTTGCCGCGCTGCCGCGCACCGCCGACCTGCCGCCCTGCGTGCGCCTCGAACTGCACGCCGAGGGCGGCCATGTCGGCTTCGTGCACGGCCCGCTGCCGGGCGCGGTGGATTGGATGCCGGCCCGGTTGATGGCGCATTTCACCGCGTTTTGCCCGGTGCCGGACGCGTGAGATAATTCCCGCTATTCCATTTGAGTCGAACGCCATGTCCGTTCCCGCACCCGAAATCTTCAAGGCCTATGACATTCGCGGCATTGTGCGCAGTACCCTCACCGCCGACGTGGTGCGCCAGATCGGCCTCGCCCTCGGCACTGAAGCCGTGACGCGCGGCATCGCCGCCATCGTCATCGGCCGCGACGGCCGGCTCTCGGGCCCTGAACTGGCCGGCGCGCTGGCTTCCGGCATCACCCACACCGGAACCGACGTGATCGATATCGGACGCGTGCCGACGCCGATGAGCTACTTCGCCGCGCACGAGCTCGGCACCGGGAGCTGCGTGTCGGTGACGGGCAGCCACAACCCGCCGGAGTACAACGGCCTGAAGATGGTGCTGGGCGGGCAAACTCTTTACGGCGACATGATCCAGGACCTGAGGCGCCGTATCGCCAGCGCCGACTTTTGCGACGGACGCGGCGTGGTGCGCCATGCCAGCATCCGCCAGGCCTATCTGGACCGGATCGTGGGCGACGTCAAGCTGGCGCGGCCGATGAAAATCGTGATCGATTGCGGCAACGGCGTTGCCGGCAGCGTAGCGCCGGAGCTGTTCCGCCGCATGGGTTGCACGGTGACGACCTTGTTCTGCGAGGTCGATGGCAACTTTCCCAACCACCATCCCGATCCCTCCAAGCCGGAGAACCTCGAAGACCTGCGCCGCGCGCTGCGTGAGACCGACGCCGAACTGGGTCTGGCCTTCGATGGCGACGGCGACCGCCTCGGCGTGGTGACCAGGGACGGCGAGATCATCTACCCCGATCGCCAGCTGATGCTGTTCGCGGCCGACATCCTGGCGCGCAATCCCGGCGCGCAGATCATCTACGACGTCAAATGTTCGCGCTGGGTTGCCGAGTCGGTGCGTTTCCAGGGTGGCAAGCCCCTGATGTGGAACACCGGCCACGCCTTGATCAAGACCAAGCTCAAGGAAACCGGCGCGCCCTTCGCCGGCGAAATGAGCGGCCACATGTTCTTCAAGGAACGCTGGTACGGCTTCGATGACGGGCTGTATGCCGGCGCCCGCCTGCTGGAAATCGTGTCGCGCTGGACCGATGCCGCCTGGCCGTTGAAGCACCTGCCCAAGGCGATCTCCACCCCGGAACTCAACCTCAAGATGCAGGAAGGGGAGCCGCATGCGCTGGTGGCAAAACTGCGCCACGGCGGGAAGAAACTCCTGCCCGGCGCCGAGCGCCTGGTGCTGATCGACGGCGTGCGCGCCGAGTATGCCGACGGCTTCGGCCTGGCGCGCGCCTCGAACACCACGCCGGTGGTGGTGCTGCGCTTCGAAGCCGACAACGCCGCCGCCCTGAAGCGCATCCAGGCCGAATTCCGTACTGCCCTGACTCGCGCCTGGCCCGGGCTGGCGGTGGATTTCTAGTCCGGCTCCCGATCAGGCGACCCGCTGTTCGACCCAGGCCTTGACCGAGGCCAGTGCAGCGGGAAGCGCGGCGGGATCGGTACCGCCGGCCTGGGCCATGTCGGCACGACCGCCGCCCTTGCCGCCGACCTGCCGGGCGACGAAGTTGACCAGTTCGCCGGCCTTCAGCTTGCCGACCAGGTCGGCAGTGACGCCGGCGATCAGGCTGACCTTGCCGTCACGGCTGCTGGCCAGCACGATAGCAGCGCTTTTCAGCTTGTCCTTGAGCTTGTCCAGCGTTTCGCGCAGTGCCGCCGCATCGGCGCCTTCCATGGCCACGGCCAGCAGTTTGATGCCGCCCACATCGACGGCCTGACTGACCAGGTCATCGCCCTGGGACGCCGCGAGCTTGGACTTCAGGCGTGCCAGTTCCTTTTCCAGGGCCCGTGCATTTTCCTGAATCTGGGCCACGCGCTGCGCGGCTTCCGCCGGCTGCGCCTTGACTTCGGCGGCGACGGCATCGAGCAGCGCCTGCTGCTGCTGCACGCGCAGTACCGCGATGTCGCCGCAGACCGCCTCGATGCGTCGCACGCCGGCGGCAACACCTGCCTCCATGACCACCTTGAACAAGCCGATGTCGCCGGTGCGGGCGACATGCGTGCCCCCGCACAGCTCGCAGGACGAGCCGATGTCGAGTACCCGCACCTCATCGCCATACTTTTCGCCGAACAGCATCATGGCGCCGGTCTTCTGCGCCTCGTCGAGCGGCATTACGCGCGCCCGCGTCGCGGCATTGGCGATGATTTCGTCATTGACAATGCGCTCGATGCGCAGGATCTCGGCGGCGGTGACCGGTTGGGTATGGGCGAAGTCGAAACGGGCCTTGTCCGCATCGACCTGAGAACCCTTCTGCTGCACATGCGGGCCGAGCACTTCGCGCAAGGCCTTGTGCATCAGGTGCGTCGCCGAATGGTGGCGAACGGTGCGGGCGCGCGCCAGCGTATCGACTTTCGCCGTGACGCCACCGCCGACTTTCAGGCTGCCGGTGCGCACCACGCCATGGTGGCCGAAAACGTTGGCCTGGATCTTCTGCGTATCTTCCACGGCGAAGATGCCGTGGCTCGAACGCAGCTCGCCGACGTCGCCAACCTGGCCGCCGGATTCGGCATAGAAGGGCGTGTCGTCGAGCACCACCATGCCGAGTTCGCCTTCGACCAGTTCGTTGACGGCCGTACCGTCCTTGTACAGCGCCAGGATGTTGCCCTTGTGCTCCAGCACCTCATAGCCGCGGAACACCGTGGCCGGGCCTTCGTAGTCGAGATTGGCCGCCATCTTGAATTTTCCGGCGGCGCGCGCCTGCTCCTTCTGCCGTGTCATCGCTGCGTCGAAGGCCGCGCTGTCCACGCTCATCTGCCGCTCGCGACAGATGTCGGCGGTAAGGTCGAGCGGAAAGCCGTAGGTGTCGTGCAGCTTGAAGGCCGTCTCGCCATTGAACACGCTGGTACCGACCTTCTCCATCGTCTCCAACTCGGCTTCCAGGATGGCCATGCCATGTTCGATGGTGGCGAAGAAGCGGTCCTCTTCCTGCTTGAGGACGTCCATCACGCGCGACTTGCCGCTGACCAGTTCGGGATAGGCAGACCCCATCTCGGCCACCAGGTCGGGCACCATTCGATGGAAGAACGCCGCGCGCGCGCCGAGCTTCCAGCCATGACGGATGGCGCGGCGGATGATGCGGCGCAGGACATAGCCGCGTCCCTCGTTGCCGGGAATCACGCCATCGGCGATGAGGAAGGAACAGGCGCGGATATGGTCCGCTAGCACGCGCAGGCTGGGGCTGTCCATGTCGGCACCGGAGGTCTCGCGCGCTGCGGCGGCGATCAGCGTCTGGAACAGGTCGATCTCGTAATTGGCATGGACATGCTGCAGAACCGCCGATATGCGCTCGAGGCCCATGCCGGTGTCTACCGAAGGCTTGGGCAGCGGATGCATGACGCCGGCCTCGTCGCGGTTGAACTGCATGAAGACGTTGTTCCAGATTTCGATGTAGCGATCGCCGTCCTGGTCTTCGCTGCCGGGCGGGCCGCCCCAGATGTGTTCGCCGTGGTCGTAGAAAATTTCGGTGCAGGGACCGCAGGGGCCGGTGTCGCCCATCATCCAGAAATTGTCGGAGGCGTAGCGTGCACCCTTGTTGTCGCCGATGCGGATCACGCGCTCCACCGGCACGCCGACCTCCCCGGTCCAGATGTCGAAGGCCTCGTCGTCCTCGGCATACACCGTGACCCAGAGTTTTTCCTTCGGCAGCTTGTAGACATCGACCAGCAGTTCCCAGGCGTACTTGATCGCATCGCGCTTGAAGTAGTCGCCGAAACTGAAGTTGCCCAGCATCTCGAAGAAAGTATGGTGGCGCGCCGTATAGCCGACGTTTTCCAGGTCGTTGTGCTTGCCGCCGGCGCGCACGCATTTCTGCGAGGTCGTGGCGCGACTGTAGGCGCGCTTGTCGAAACCGAGAAACACATCCTTGAACTGGTTCATGCCCGCATTGGTGAACAGCAGGGTCGGATCGTCATGCGGCACCAGGGAACTGGAGGCGACGACCTGATGGCCCTTGGAGGCAAAAAAGTCGAGGAACTTCTGGCGGATTTCGGAGCTTTTCATGGCGGGGACGCTGCCTGCAACGGAAAGCGAAGATTTTACGCGAACCGGGCTTGGGCCACAGGCTGCCATCGCCTGCCGGCATCCTGACGGAATGAGAAAGCCCGCGCGGGGCGGGCTATCCAAGGGCGCGGCCGAATCAACGATTGCGGGCGGGGCGATCCTTGCGACCGTCATGATTGCGATCATGCTGGCGGTCATGCTTTTCCCTGGCGATATGCCTGCTTTGCACGTTCTGCGCATGCTCGATGCGGGCGCGCTCCTTCTTGGTCACCTTGCCATCGGCCTTGGCCTTGTCTTCCATGGCCTGCACGCGCTCCTGGCCCTTTTCCAGCCTTGCCGCTTCCTTGCCAGTCAGTTGGCCGGAGTTGACGCCTTGATCGATGCGCTTCTGCTGTTCGGCCTGGCGTTTGTCGATTCCCGGCGTGGCCGAAGGATCCTTGGCGGGGGTGGTTTGTGCGAGCACCGGCATGGCGAGCACGGCGATAATTGACAGCAGCAGGCTGGACTTGGTCTTCATTCAATGCTCCTCGATTGGCTATGGGACAACCCCATGCCCAGAATAACGCGGTTGCCGCCACAAGGCTGACGGCGAAATGTAAGCAGGCGTGAGGACGCTTACATTTCGCCGGCCAGCCAGTGGTCCGGGCGATCGGTGAAAACGCCGGCGACGCCAAGGGCGAAGAGTCGCTCGGCCTCGTCGCGACGATTCACGGTGTAAGCCGCCACTGGAAAGTTGGCTTCCAGCAGAGGACGCAGGCTGTCGACGGTAAGCAACTGGTGTGCGGCGTGCAAAGCCTTCGCATCAACACGGCGCAGGGACTCGAACCAGTCGCCGGAATTCGACTCGACCAGCAGGGCGCGCGGCAGTTCCCCGGCAAAGCTGGCAGCGTTCATCAAGGCTTCCGGGGAAAACGAGGACAACACGACATCGGCAAATTCCCTGGCGACCAAGGCCACGCCGGCACCGGTTTCCGCGTCGCAACCAACTGATGGCTTGATCTCGACGTTGGCCCACAAGCCCAGTTGATTGCAGACCGCCAGCGCCTCGGCGAGCGTCGGCAGGCATTCACCGGCGAAGGCCGGATGCCGATGCGAGCCGGCGTCGAAGCGCCGCAGTTGCGCCACGGGCAAGTCGGCCACTGGCCCACGACCGCTGGTGGTCCGCTCCAGGGTTTCGTCGTGGATCAACACCGGAACTCCGTCCCGGCTCAGCATCGCATCGAACTCGACGCCACGGCAACCCAGGCGCGCGGCTATGCGCAGGCCAGCCAGGGTATTTTCCGGCGCCAGCGCCCCACCGCAGCGATGGGCAATGATGCGCGGGTAGCGCACTACTTGACCGTCGGCACGGGCCTGGGCGATCTGCCCTTGGGGGCAGGAGCCAGGGAGGCATTGACGCGTCGCACGGTGTTGTCGAGCGCCTCCTTCGCCGCGCGATCCGAATTCCAGATGAAGGACACCTCTTCGCCAAGGAATTCATGCAGCTTGTCGCGCAGCGGCCCGTGCTTGGGCCGGGTGCTGCCCTTGCGCGACACCGAGAGGCGTTTTTGAGCCGCATCCAGCAGTTGCGGCGGAATGTCCGAATCGCGCAATGCGGCCAGCGCTCCCGGTGTCATCGGCAGGTAGCCGGTCACCTTGACCCACTCCTTCTGGATCTCCGGACGCATCAGAAACGCGACGAATCTGGCGACCAGCTTGTAGTCGTCCTTCTTGTGGCCGGCCAGCACCCAGAGTCCGGCGCCATCGGGAAGCACGTCCGCCGGCTTGGCGGCATAGACGTCGTCATAATGCGGCAGGGCCTGCACCGCTACGTCGACGCCGGCGTGGCGGGCATCCGCATACAACGCCGACTCTCCCGTCAGCATCGCGCATTCCCCGCTCAGGAAACGGCGGTACCCGTCCCGCGCCGGCCCGGAATAATGGAAGTAGCGGCTCTTCTGCCAACTCGCCAGCAAGGCCAGATGCTTGACATTGACCATGCCATTGATGAGTACCTTCTCGGTGCTGCCCAGCCGTTGCGTGAGGGCTTCGCCAGCCTGCGCAGACACGTTTTCCGAGTGAATCCAGGCAAAGCGGTCGCTGGTCAAGGGACACTTGCCGCCATGGTCGTAAATTTCGCCGGCGACTTTTTGCAGCTCCCACCAAGTCTTGATCGGCTGCTCGGGATCCAGCCCGGCCTTGCGCAAGGCGGTGCGATCGACGAACAACACCGGCAGGGAAAGTCCCAGCGGCAAGGCCTGCAGGCGCCCGCCGGCATCATCGACGGCATCAAGCACCTGCGGGAAAAATTGGGCGGCGTCGAGCCGCTGCCCTCCCTCGCGCATGACCTCGTGCAGCGGCCGGAACCGCGGCCGGGATTCGAAGAACTCCATGCTGTCATCTGGATTCAGCAGGGCCAATTCCGGCAGCACATGCTTGTTTTCGACGCCGCGCAGGCCTTGCAGAACCACCTTGGCCTTGCCTTTCTGCTCGTCGTTGAAGCGCAGCACCTGGGTCGCCAGGACATCCAGCGCCCTGCCCTCCAAGTCGTGCCGCAAGCCTATGTTCTGGGCCAGCACCGGAAGCGAGATGCCGCAAGCCATGGCCCAAAGGAGAATCGATTTCATATCCCGGGTCACCAATCGTGGAAACAGAAGCAGTTTATAACCCAACCATAGCGGACTTCGCGCATTGCCACTCCCCGCATTGTGGGCTAGGCTGGAAGCCCGCGTTGAATCGGATCGCCTGGCGCACCGGACTCCTCGCATATTCGGCCCATGAACACCGCACAACGCTACGCACTGCTGGTTGCCGCCGCCAATCTGGTATTGGTGCTGCTGTTCCCGCCCTACGACTACGTTTCGATGCTGCTCGGCAACGTGCCGACCTTCGACGGTTTCTATTTCGTCCTTTCCGGCGAGCCGCATCGGGTGGTCAATGCCAATTTCCTGGCCCTGGAGTTGTTCGTTCTGCTGGCCAATGCCGGAATCGCCTGGCTGCTGCTGCGGACGCCCGATACCTCGGCATCAAGCCCCAGCTCCGGGAATCGGCGACAGCGCGCCGTGCTGGGGCTGGTGGCGATCAACCTGATCGTGGCTGTCCTGTTTCCGCCCTTTGAAAACTTCGCCGCGATCACCAGGGCCGCCCTGCCCACCTTCGAAGGCTTCCATTTCATCTTCGGCGACAACCCGATGCGGCAGATCGTGGCATCGATTCTCTACATCGAGATGGCGCTGATCCTGGTCAATGGCGGCTTGCTCTGGCTCCTGTTCCGGGACAAGACGGCGGACGAGTTATCGGCGGAGCAGATGCGCGACCTCGCCGACAAAATCAAGGCGACACCGAAGAAATAAGCGCTCCCCGGCGAATCCCGCCACGCTTCAATCCGGTTTGTGTTCGCCGCTTTCTTGGGTATAATCCCGCCCTCTCAAGCGCCCGTAGCTCATCTGGATAGAGTACTTGGCTACGAACCAAGGGGTAGGGAGTTCGAATCTCTCCGGGCGCGCCAGAACAAAAAGGGCCTGCAGCATTGCAGGCCCTTTTCCTTTGCGGAATCGCAAGGCAAACGGCCGATCGGGAGCGGGGGCCATCGGTAAAACAAAAAGCCGGCGCAGGGCTGGCTTTGGAATCTGGTGGAGGTGAGCGGGATCGAACCGCTGGCCTCGACGTTGCGAACGTCGCGCTCTCCCAACTGAGCTACACCCCCGGAGGGCGCAAATTATAGCAACCGCACCCGGCCATTGGAAGTTGCACCCATGTTCGGCTTAGCCCGGATATTTCATAGGGGAGGTCGGCGGAACAGCCGTGAGGCGCGTTAATACAGGTGTCTAAGCCGAAATTAACGAGGTTCCGCCGATGCCAAAGTGTACCGCTGATCAGATGTCGTTTGGGCGCCTTGGGCGTCGG